>NZ_JBIRAY010000007.1:0-433425 GCF_044326405.1 Actinomadura sp. 1N219
CAACCGGCTCAAGCAGTTCCGCGCGATCGCCACCCGTTTCGACAAGCTGGCCAGCCGCTACCGCTCCGGACTACTGCTGGCCAGCCTCATCCTCTGGCTCCGCGAATTGTCAGACACGCCCTAGCCGAGGCCGGGGCCCGCGGTGGCGCCGGGCACGGCGAACCAGACGGCCTTGCCGCGGACGGACGGCCCGAGCCGTGATCGCGTCCGCCGCATGCCCCAGCGTCCGCCGGACAGCTCCCGGACGATGCTGAGCCCGCGTCCGCAGTCGCCGGACGTCCACGAGTAGCCGGGGAGCGCGGCGTCGGGGAACGCGTCGAAGACCGCGCACCGCACTTCGCCGCTCACCGCGTCACCTCCCGCCGCGCCCTCGCCGTCGCCGTCGGCGCTGTCATCGCCGCCGTCGCCCTCCGCCGCCGTGTCCGCCGCGTCCTCGCCCGTCTCGTTCTCGCCGAGATACAGCCACAGCTCGTGCGGGCCGTGCTCGCCGGCGTGCTGGTGGGCGTTCGTCGCCAGCTCGCTCACCATGAGCTGGGCGTCGGCGATCGCGTCCCGCGGCACGCCCAGCGAGGCGAGCGCGTCGCGCAGGACGCGGCGGGCGTGGCCCGCGCATCCCGCCCCGCCCGGGAGGGCCCAGACCCATCCGGGCATGGATCCGGCGGCGGCGCGGCGGTCGCCGTCGCCGTCCGCCATCGCGTCGGCCATCGTCTCGGCAGTCGTCTCGGCCGTCGTGTCGGCCGTCAGACCGGGTGTCGTCTCGGCCCTCAGGCCGGCTGTCGTGCTCTTCACGGGTTCCTCCCGCGTTCCTCGTGCCCGGGCGCGCGGCCGGCCCGCTCGTCACTGTCGGTCCCCCGGTGGTTACGGACCCAAGCGTGTCGTGAGAATCTCACCGGCGCAACAGCCTTCGCGGAATTGCTCTACCCTTCCTGCCGGGTTCGTCAATCGCGTTGTGACTCGCGTCAAGAGTGGTAAGACTCCACTCCCATGACCTACCGCCCCACCGTCCGTGGCCGCCGCCTGGCGCGGGAACTGCGCAAGCTGCGAGAGGAGCAGGGCCTGACCCTGCAGGAGGTGGCCGATCGGCTCGACTGGTCGCGAGCCACCGTCTCCCGCCTCGAAACCAGCCAGACCCGCCCCAAACCCGGGGACATCGCCGACATCCTCGACCTCTACGGAGTGCCCAGCCCCGGCCGCGACGCGCTCATCACGCTCGCCCGGCAGGCCGGTCAGCGCGGCTGGTGGACGGCCTACCAGGACGTCTTCGCGGGCAGCTATGTCGCGCTCGAGGACGAGGCGTCGCACATCCGCACCTGGGATCCGCAGCTCGTCCACGGGCTCCTGCAGACCGAGCAGTACTCGCGGGCCGTGATCACCGCCGGCCGGCTGCTGCCGGGTCCCGAGGACATCGAGCGCCGCATCGCCGCCCGCAAGATCCGCCAGGCGTTACTGGACCGGACGGACGCGCCGCGCCTGCACGTCGTGTTCGACGAGGCGGTGCTGCACCGTCCGATCGGCGGCGAGAAGGTGATGCGCGACCAGCTGGAGGCGCTCGCCACCGCCGTGGATACCCGCCCATCCGTCACGATTCAGGTACTTCCGTATACGGCGAGGGAGCATGCGGGCCTGGACGGACGATTCACCATATTGTCGTATCCAGACCCCGCTGACCCAGATATCGCCTACGTAGAGGGCACCATGGGCGACGTTTACCTTGAGAGTGCGGAGGCAATAGCAAAACATAGGGATCGCTTCGATCGGATCGAGGCGGTCGCCCTGTCCCCCGAGGATTCCGCGCACCTCATAGCCGAGGCAGCAAGGAGCAGCCCGTGACCAACCTGCAGCGCGAACTCACCGGTGCCGCTTGGCGCAAGTCGTCCCACAGCGGGAGCGGCGACCAGTGCGTCGAGGTGGCCTCCCTGTCCAGCGACCTTCGCGCGGTCCGCGACTCCAAGGACCCCGCCGGTCCGGCGCTGGTGCTGACGCCGTCCGCCTGGCGGCGCATGCTGAGCGCGATCAAGGAGGTCTAGCGACGGACCCGGGGGCCGCGGCGAGCCGTCGCCGCGGCCCCCGGCCGTGCCCGGCCCTTCCCGGCCCCTTCCCGGAAACTAGAACGTGTTCTAGTATCGCGGTGCGACGATAACCGGAGGGTGCACCGTGACCGCGGAACTGAAGCTCGGCGTCAACGTCGGCTACTGGCAGCGCGACGCCGACGACCAGACCGACACCGTCCTCGCGGCCGAGCGCTGCGGCTACGACTCGGTGTTCACCGCGGAGGCCTACGGCTCGGACGCGTTCACCCCGCTGACCTGGTACGCGGCCCGGACGTCCCGGATCAAGCTCGGCACCGCCGTCGCGCAGATCTCGGCGCGGACCCCAGCCGCCACCGCCATGCACGCGCTGACCCTGGACGCGCTGTCGGGCGGGCGGGTCATCCTCGGGCTCGGCGCGTCCGGCCCGCAGGTCGTCGAGGGCTGGTACGGGCAGCCGTTCCCGAAGCCGCTCGCCCGCACCCGCGAGTACCTCGACATCGTCCGGCAGGTCTGGCGCCGCGAGGCCCCGGTGACCAGCGCGGGCCCGCACTACCCGCTGCCGCTGCCCGGCGGCGCCGGTCTCGGCAAGCCGCTGCGGTCGATCGTCCATCCCGTCCGGCCGGACATCCCCGTCTACCTGGGCGCGGAGGGGCCGAAGAACGTCGCGCTGTCCACCGAGATCGCGCAGGGCTGGCTGCCGCTGTTCGTCGACCCAGCGCAGATCGAGCCGGTGTTCGGGGCGTCGCTGGCGAACCGCCCGGACGGCTTCGAGATCGCCGCCACCGTCGCCACGATCGTCACCGACGACCTCCCGGCCGCGCTGGAGTTCGCCAAGATCCCCGTCGCGTTCTACATCGGCGGGATGGGCGCGCGGCAGCGCAACTTCCACCTCGACCTGATCGGCCGGCTCGGCTACGCGGAGCAGGCGGCCCGCGTCCAGGAGCTCTTCCTGGACGGACGCCGCGACGAGGCGATCCGCGCCGTGCCCGACGAGCTGGCCGACGCGATCTCCCTCCTCGGCCCCATCGGACGGATCAGGGAGCGGCTCCAGCTGTGGCGCGACAGCCCCGTCACCACCGTCCTGATCGCCGGCGTGCGGGACGAGCCGACGCTCCGCGCGATCAAGAACATCGCCGATTCCTGAGCGGATTTCTGAGAGCGATCGCACATCGACGGGCGGAATCGCGGTAGGGCCCAGGATGCTGAACGAGGCAGCACCCAGCGATCAGCAGACTGGAGATGGGACACACGATGTCCACGCAAGAAGCCCCCGCTCAAGAGGACGCCGCACGGCTGCTCGTCAGGGCCCTTGAGGCGGAGGGCGTCGAATACGTCTTCGGAATTCCGGGCGAGGAGAACATCCATTTCGTCCACGCCTTGAACGACTCGTCCATTCGCTATGTCCTCGTCAGGCATGAGCAGGGCGCCGCGTTCATGGCGGAGATCTACGGCCGCCTCACCGGCAAGGCGGGCGTGGCGTCCGCGACGCTCGGCCCCGGCGCGATCAACCTGCAGCTCGGCGTGGCGGACGCGACCACCAACAGCACCCCGGTCGTGGCGATCTCCGCGCAGGTCGGCCTGGATCGCATCTACAAGGAGTCGCACCAGATCGTCGACCTGGTGTCGCTGTTCCGCCCGATCACCAAGTGGTCGGAGCTGGCCCCGCGGGCCGAGGCGCTGCCCGAGATGGTGCGCAAGGCGTTCAAGACGGCGCAGACCGAACGTCCCGGCGCCGTCTACCTGGCGATCCCGGAGGACGTCGAGGCCGCGAAGGTCTCCGCCGAGCTGGGGCCGCTGCCGGTCAACGTCGTCCGGACGCAGGAGCCTTCGCCGTCGCAGATCGCCCGCGCCGCCGACGTGCTCGCGCTCGCCGCCCGGCCCGTCGTCCTCGCCGGGCACGGCGCGACCCGCGCGGGCGCGGGCGACGCGCTGCGGCACTTCTCCGAGCACCTCGGCCTGCCGGTCGCGACCACGTTCAACGGCAAGGGCGTCTTCCCGGACGACCACCCCAACGCGCTCGGCGCCGTCGGTTTCATGCGCCACGACTACGTCAACTTCGGCTTCGACGAGGCGGACGTCCTCATCGCCGTCGGCTACGAGCTGCAGGAGTTCGACCCGGTCAAGATCAACCCGAACGCCGACAAGAAGATCATCCACATCCACCAGTTCCCCGCCGAGGTGGACGACCACTACCCGGTCGAGGTCGGCATCCAGGGCGACATCTCCCGGACGCTCCACGCCCTGGCCGAATCCGTCCACCGCCGCTTCGACGTCAACGGAACGGGCCGACAAATCCGCCAGATGCTTCGTGAGGAGCTGGCCGAGGGCGCGACCGAGGACGGGCACCCGCTGTCGCCCCGCCGCATCGTCTCCGACGTCCGCGCGGCGATGGGCCGCAGCGACATCGTGCTCGCCGACACCGGCGCGGTGAAGATGTGGATGGCGCGCATGTATCCGACGTACGAGCCGAACACGCTGCTGGTGTCGAACGGGCTGTCGTCCATGGGCTTCGCCGTCCCGGGCGCGATCGCGGCGAAGCTCGCCCACCCCGAACGCAGGGTCCTCGCCGCGACGGGCGACGGCGCGTTCCTGATGAACTCGCAGGAGCTGGAGACGGCCGTCCGCGAGAACGTCCCGATCACGGTCCTGATCTGGGACGACTCCGCCTACGGCCTGATCGAGTGGAAGATGGACCTGGACCTCGGCACCAGCTCCAACATCAAGTTCGGCAACCCCGACTTCGTGAAGTACGCGGAGAGCTTCGGCGCCCGCGGCTACCGCGTCGAGGCGGCCGGCGAACTCCTCCCGACCCTCCGCAAGGCCCTGGCCGACGACACGGTCTCCGTGATCACCGTCCCGGTCGACTACTCCCACAACCTGCAGCTCACCGACAAGCTGGGCGAACTCACCGACCCATTCTGAACCTGCCCGACTGATGTCAGGCGCGGCAAAGGATCTCGCCGTGGGTGACGGAGTACCAGCCGTCGTCGGCGGCCGCCCAGGCCTTCCAGCCCTCGTAGATGCGTTGCAGTTCTTCGCGGGTGGCGTGGCCGCCGGCTACGGCGCGGTCGGCGACGGACGAACGGAGCAGGCGGCCGCCCCATGACTCGCTCCACCATTCGCGTTCCTCGGGGGTGGAGTAGCACCAGGCCGAGGCGGAGGCGGTGATCTCGGTGAGTCCGGCGGCGCGGGCCCAGGAGACGAGGCGGCGGCCGGCGTCGGGCTCGCCGCCGTTGCCGCGGGCGACCCTGTAGTAGATCGGCATCCAGGCGTCCATGCCGGGCGGGTCCGGGTGCCAGACCATGCTGCCGAAGTCGGCGTCGCGGGCGGCGACGACGCCGCCGGGCCTGGTGACGCGGCGCATCTCGCGGAGGGCCTGGACGGGGTCCGCGACGTGCTGCAGGACCTGGTGGGCGTGGACGACGTCGAACGTGTCGTCGGCGTAGGGCAGGGCGTGGACGTCCGCGACCGCGAATTCGGCGTTGGCGAGGGCGGCGTTTCTGCGCGCCTCGTCCAGGACGGTCCGCGCGGAGTCGGCGGCGACGACCCGGCCTGGGGCGACGCGTTCGGCGAGACCGGCGGTGATCGTGCCGGGGCCGCAGCCGACGTCCAGGACGGACGCGCCGGGACGCAGGTGACCGACCAGGTAGGCCGCCGAGTTCTCGACGGTCCGCCACGTGTGCGAGCTCAGGACGCTCTCGTGATGGCCGTGGGTGTAGGTCGCTTCGGGGGACATCGGATCACCTCTCTGTGCCGTGCCCTCAGCCTACGACTCTTTCTCACACTTTGAGAATTCTGTCTTGCTATTTGAGACAGCAGAGCAAAGCGAAGGGGACCGAGGAATCCTCGGTCCCCTTCGACGTCGTTCGACTGTCAGGCCGCCACGGCGACGCGGGCGGGCGCGGGGCGCAGGGCCGGGGCGGCCCGCATGGGCAGCGCCTCGACGGGGGCCAGCGCAGGCGGGGTCTCGGCGTAGGCGTTCAGCGACGCATGGGAAAGATCGGTGAGCCACGGCTGCACGACGGTCCGCTCGGCGGGCCCGTCAAGCCGCGGGTGGGAGAGATGGAACGTGCCGGTCGCCGCTCTCATGCCAACACCCCTTCCATAAGCCCGGTGGGCCGCTCCTGTGCGGAAACCACCGTCAGTCACATACCCCTTGGTACGCCTGTACAAGCCACTCGGTTCGACATCTGTTCCCAGGTGTCGCCCGAATCACAAGGTCAACGCTACGGGTCACCTCTGACAAATCTCGAACCCTTTTCGACCGGCTCAGAGACCGGCTCAGGAACCGGCCCAGAGACCGGCTCGGGGAGCGGCTCAGGAGCGGCGGCCGCGGAACGACTCGGCGATCTCCATCGCGGGCATCACGATGCCGCCGTAGATCACGAAGGCGGCGAACGCGAGGACGAACGGCACATAGATCAGATACATGACTCCAGCGTGCGCGGAGCGGCCCGCCCCCCGCATCGGACGCGGGGCCGGTTCCGGGCGGCGGAGTATCGGCCGAACGGTCGATCCGCCGGTCGGCCGCGGGTCGTACGCTCCATGGGCGTGAGCGACATCGGGGCACGGCTGGACCGCATCCACTCGGCGGGCGGCTGCCTGGCGCGCGTCGCCTACGCGGCGTTCGCCGCGATGTTCCTGCTGGTCTGCCTCGCCGTCGGCGTCCGGGACACCGCCATCGTGTGGATGGTGCTCGTCGCGGCCGCGGCCAACGCCGCCGCGATCTCCGGGCGGCGCTTCGTCGCCTGGGCGGCCGTCGCCGGGACGCTGTCGGCGCTCACCACCCTCCTCCTCGCGATGGAGCCGGGGGCCGAGCCCGGCGCGCCGAGCCTGTTCGCGGAGATCGGCGCGCTGCTGATCCTCGTCGTCCGGACGGCGTGGAAGATGCCGCGGCGTCCGCTCGTCCCCATGGCCGTGCTGCTCACCGTCGCGATCCTGTCGACGCCGCTGCGCTGGTCGGCGATCGCGGCGGTGCTGTTCACCGCGCCGCTCGGGATCACCGTGGCGATCGCCGCCGGGGCCGGGCTGTACCTGCGGGCGATGGACGCCCGGCGCGCCCGGTCCCTCGCCGCGGCGAGGCGGGACGAGCGGCTGGAACTGGCTCGCGACCTGCACGACTTCGTCGCCCACCATGTGACGGGGATCGTCGTCCAGGCGCAGGCGGCGCGGTTCGCGGCCCGGTCCGGGGCGGCGCCGCCAGGCCCGGAGGAGCTGGACGGCATGTTCGGCGGGATCGAGAAGGCCGGCGCCGAGGCGCTCACCTCGATGCGCCGCATGGTCGGGCTGCTGCGCGACGCGCAGCACGTCAACGCGCCCGACGGGGACGCTCGCGGGGCCGTCCGCCGTCCGGTCGGGGATCTCGCGCGGCTTCAGGAGCTCGTCGAGGGGTTCGCCCACCCGCCGGCCGCGCTGACGATCGCGCCCGGCCTCGGCACGCTGCCGCCCGAGGTGGCGGCGTCCGCGCACCGCGTCGTGCAGGAGGCGCTCACCAATGTCCGCAAGCACGCCGCGGACGCCGCGTCCGTCCGGGTGACGCTCGCGCGCGTGGGCGGCGAGGTCGAGGTGGCCGTCCGGGACGACGGGCGGGGACGCGGGCGGCGCCTCCCGTCCGGCGGGTTCGGGCTGACCGGCCTGGCCGAGCGGATCGGCGCGCTCGGCGGGCGGCTGCACGCGGGTCCGCGCCCCGAGGGCGGCTGGGAGGTCGTCGCCGTCCTGCCCGCGGGGGACGGATGACCTGACAGAATCGGCGCCGTGGCCATCCGCGTACTGATCGCCGACGACCAGGAGATGGTCCGGACCGGGTTCCGGATGATCGTCGACTCGCAGCCCGACATGGAGGTGGTCGGGGAGGCCGCGGACGGCGCCGAGGCCGTCGCGCTGGCCCGCCGCCTCCGCCCCGACGTGTGCCTGTTCGACATCCGGATGCCCGCGATGGACGGCCTGGAGGCGACCCGCGTGCTCGCCGGGCCCGGCGTCGCCGACCCGCCCCGCATCGTCATCGTCACGACGTTCGACATGGACGAGTACGTGTACGGGGCGCTGCGCGGCGGCGCGGTCGGGTTCCTGCTGAAGGACAGCGGGCCCGCGCTGCTGCTGGAGGCCGTCCGCGCGGCGGCGAACGGCGAGTCGCTGGTGTCGCCGTCCATCACCGTCCGGCTGCTGGAGCACCTGGCGAAGCCGCCCGCCGCGCCGCCCCCGCCGCGCGAGCCCCTCACCGACCGGGAGCTGGACGTCGTCCGCCTCGTCGCCCGCGGCCGGACGAACGACGAGATCGCGGCGGAGCTGTACGTGTCGCTGTCCACGGTCAAGACGCATCTCGGCAGCGTCCACCGCAAGCTCGCCACCCGGAACCGGGTCGAGACGGCCGCGTGGGCGTGGGAGTCGGGCCTCATGGCCTGACCCGGCCGCGGCGAACACGGACCGGTGGGCATGAGAGGGACGGACGGGAAAGGACAGGGCGCTGGCACCGGAGTCGCTGAACGGGCTGCCCACGGCGGTCGTCGCCGTCTGGGCGCTGTGCGCGGCCGGATGGTGCGTCGTCCTCGCCCGCCTGCGCGGCGGCGTGCACGGTCCTGCCCGCGGCCCCACCCTCTTCGCGCACACGATCACGCCGCCGGGCGTCGTCCTGACGTGCTCGCTGATCGGCTTCGGGTCGTTGTACGCGACGATCGCGCTGGCCGCCGAGTGGTGGGCGCTGCTGCTCGTCACCGGGTTCCGTCCCGAGCGGCTCCTCAGCACCGGCGGCCTCGGACGTCTCGCCGCCTGGGCGGCCCTCACCGCCGCCGCCACCTACCTCACGGCGCGGCTCGTCTTCCAAGTGTGACGATCGGCACGCGGGTGTGAAGATCCACACGCCTCCGGCCCGAACCGGCGGCGGGACGCGCAAGTCAAACGTACGTAGTATCCAAAGCAGCGAATCGCAAAGGCCGTCGGAGGTGAACCCATGCCGTGTGCGCTGTGCGGCGACATCATCCCGGCCGAGGTCACCCGATGCCCGGCATGCGGAGCATGGGCGCGGCGCCGCGACTTCCGCGCCGTCGGCGTGGCGGTGTTCATGCTGCTCGGCTTCAACGCCTTCGTCGCCCTCGGCTCCGGCATCAGCCTGCTCCGCCTCTCCCATCCGCTGCGCGGGGCCACGCACGACAACTACGACCCCGCCACCACCGGGAAGGTCCTCGCCCCCTACGCGGACGTGTTCGCCATCAGCGCGATCATGGCCGTCGTCACCGGGGTGCTGTACCTGACCTGGCTGTGGCGCGCGTACCGGCAGTCGCCGGGCCCGCACCGGCACCACCGCGCCTGGGTCCTGCTCGGCTGGCTCTGCCCCGTCGTCAACCTGTGGCTGCCGCCGCGGATGGTCTACGACATCTGGGTCAACAGTGGCCGGTACCGGACGGCCGAACGCCAGGCCGCGGGCCTCGTCGTCGCGGCCTGGTGGGTGTGCGCCCTCCTCGGGCTGCTGCTCGGCCGCGCGTTCACCCACGGCAGCGTCGACACCCTCGCCGACGCCCGCTTCGACGTCCACGTCGGCGTCGCGGCGGCCGCGTTCCAGGCGCTCGCCGCCACCCTGTGCATGGCCACGGTCTTCCAGATCACCCGGCTCCAGTGCCTGTCGGTGACGTCGTCGGCCCAGGCCCCCGGCGCGTGAGGGTCCGCTAGGACCCTGAGCTGCCCTGGCTCCTGTGCCACAGGCGGGCGGCGGGCGGACGCTTGACGGCCGCGCCCGCGTGCCCGATGTCGGAGTAGGGGGACATCGCGAACCCGGTCGGCTGGACGATCCTGCGGCCGACGGGACGGGCCGGCGGGGACGGGGCGGCCGTCGCGGCGCGGGCGGCGTCCGGGCCGCCGCGGCGCCACTCCTCGTGCAGGGCGTTCAGGTCCCAGCAGCCGTCCGCGATGATCGAGACGGCGCGGGCCCCGGCGCGGCGGACGCGCCCGCGCGCGACCAGGAGCCAGCAGCCGAAGATCGTCGCGGCGCATCGGTCCTGCACGGACTCGAAGAACGTGAGGTCGACGGGGCCGGTCGCGTCGTCCAGCGTGGCGAAGATCACCCGCTGGCCGGACCTGACCGCCGGGGTCTGCGTGGCGACCTTGACGCCCGCGACCAGCACTTCGCTCCCGGCGGGGCGGCCGGGCAGGTCGGCGGCGCGGACGACGCCGAGCCCGGCGAGCAGCCCGTCGTAGAAGGTGATGACGTGGCGGCTGACGTCCATACCGAGGATGTCCAGTTCGGCCTCGACCACCTCGGCGGGGGTCATCAGGGGCAGCTCGCCCGCGGGGATCTCCTCCTCCAGGCCGGGCAGCGTGCCGTCCTCGTGTCCCAGGGAGATCTGCCCCTCCATGACGTGCGCGGGACGGGTGTTCACACGTTCCAGGGCGCCCACGCGGCAGAGGAGGTCGCGGCGCGGGACGTCGTGGACGGCGTCGAACCCACCGGCCAGCACCAGCCGCTCGGTCGTCGGACGGGACACGCGGGCACGCCGCCAGAAGTCGCCCAGCGACGCGTACGGCCGGGCCGTCACGATCTTGGTGACCTCGCCGTCGGAGATGCCCTTGACCTCGCTCAACGCCACCCGGATCCCGGCCGGGCCGCCCGCTGCGACGGGCTCGGCATGCCACTCGGCGGACGACCGGTTGACGTCCAGCGGCAGGATCGGGACGCCGAAATGCCGCGCGTCGTCCAGGATGACGCGCTTGGGGTACAGACCGGGGTCGTGGGTGAGGACACCGGCGTAGAACGCGGCCGTGTGGTGCCGCTTCAGCCAGGCCGACTGGTAGGTGGGCAGCGCGAACGACGCGGCGTGCGCCTTGCAGAACCCGAACGCGCCGAACGCGGTCAGCATCCGCCAAACACGCTCGACGGACGCCTCGTCGTAGCCGCGCGCCAGCGCCATCTTGCGGAACCACGCGCCCACCACGGCCTGGCCCCGCTCGTGGTTGAGGCTCCGGCGCGCGGCCTCCGCCCGGGAGAGGCCGCAGCCGGTCATCACGTCGATGACGCGGAGCACCTGCTCGTGGAAGACGATCACGCCGAGGCTCTCCCGCAGCACCGGTTCGAGATCGGGATGCGGGTAGGCGGGCTCGCGGGTCCCGGCGCGGGCGTCCAGGAACGGCGTCACCATGTCGGAGTTCACCGGGCCGGGGCGGAACAGCGAGATGTCGAGGACGAGATCGTCCAGGTCGCGGGGCTGGAGCCGGCCGATCAGCTCGCGCTGGCCTGGCGACTCGATCTGGAAGCAGCCGAGCGTCCGGGACGTGCGGACCAGCTCGTACGTCGCGGGGTCGTCGCGCGGGACGTCCTCCAGCGCGATCGTCCGGCCGGTGAGCCGGGCGGCCTCCGCGACCGCGTGCGCCATCGCCGACTGCATCCGGACGCCGATGACGTCGAGCTTCAGCAGGCCCATCGCCTCGACGTCGTCCTTGTCGAACTGGCTCATCGGGAACCCGGCCGCGGCCCGCTCGACGGGCGTCCGGTCGCGCAGGGACGGGTTCGACAGCAGGACGCCGCACGGGTGCATGGCGATGTGGCGGGGCAGGCCGTCCAGGCGCTCGGCGATCCGGAACAGGACCTCCAGGCGCCCGCTCGCCAGGTTGCTCTGCCGCAGCTCGGGCAGGTCGTCCAGGGCCGCACGGATCTGGCTCGCCCTGATCTGCGGGAACGCCTTCGCGATCGCGTCGATCTCCAGCGGCGGGAGGCCGATGGCGTTGCCGACGTCGCGGAGCGCGCTGCGCGCCCGGTAGGTCTCCATCATCGACACGCAGGCGGTGCTCTCGGCGCCGAACCGGTCGAACAGCGCCTCGTACGCCTCCAGGCGGCGCGCGGACTCGACGTCCAGGTCGATGTCGGGGAGGCCGTCGCGGCTGTCGGCGAGGAACCGCTCCATGACGAGGTCGTGCCGCAGCGGGTCGAGGTCGCCGATGCCGAGCAGGTAGTTGACCAGGCTGCCCGCGCCCGAGCCGCGGATGGCGCAGCGGATGCCGCGCGACCTGATCAGCGCGGCGGCGTCCGCGACCGTGAGGAAGTAGGACGCCAGGCCCTTCCTGGCGATCACGCCGAGCTCGTCGTCCAGGCGCGCGGCGGCCTTTCGTGATCCTTCGAGGTTGCGGCGGGCCAGGCCGTCCGTGCAGCGGGCGGCGAGGCGGGCGTACGGGTCGCCTTCGATGACCGGGAGGTGGACGTCGTCCATGCCTAGGTCGTGGGCCGGGTCGAGGACGCAGCGTTCGGAGAGCCGCCGGGTGGCGGCGAGAAGCGCGTCCGCCTCGTCCGGGCCGCAGCTCAGCTCCGCGACGCGGCGCAGCTCCGGGACGGACTTCAGGTAGGCGTGCCCGGTGCGGTCGTCCAGGTGCCGCCGGTCGAGCGGGACGAGGCGGCGCGTCACGTCCAGGACCTGCGCGACCGGATGATCGGACGGCTCCAGATAGCGGACTGCGTTGCCCAGCACGGCGGGCACCCCGGCCTCGCGGGCGAGCGCGAGCATCCGGGCCGCCCGGTGCCCGTCGCCGCGATCATGGTGGTCGACGATCTCGACCACGGTCTCGGCCGCCGCGCGCCATTCCGCCAGCCGCGCCGCCGCCACGTCCGGGCGGCGGCCGGTGATCGCGCGTCCGACGTCGGACGCCGGGCCGAGCAGGACGACGAGGCCCTCCGCGTGCGCGCCGACCAGCTGCCGCGTGACCACGGGGTTCCCGCGCTCCCCCGCCGCGTGCGCCGCCGTCACCAGCCGGCACAGCGACCGCCACCCGGCCCGGCCCTCGGCGAGCACCACGATCCGTTCCTCGCCCGTGGACGCGACCCTGAGATCGGCGCCGACGACGGCCCCGATCCCCGCGTCCGCACATGACCGGACGTGACGGACGGCGCCGTACAGCCCGTCGCGGTCGGTCAGCGCGAGCGTCTCCATGCCGAGGCCCGCCGCGCGCTCGGCCAGCGCCGCGGGCGGCGCGACGCCGTACCGCAGCGAATAGCACGAGGCGACGTGAATGTGCACGTCAGTCCCATACCCGGGAAAGCAGCCAGCTGTCGGCGGCGACGTCCAGACGCAGCTCGTAGACGCCGATCTCCTTGTCCGGGGTCGCCTCGACCCGCCAGAACTCCCGCTCTCCGGTGGCCTCGCCGTCGGGATGCTGCTCCCGCCACCAGTCACGGGTCGTGACCCAGTGCTCCAGCACCCGCCGCACGGTGTAGAGCCGGCCACGCCAGACGAACCGGACAGGACGTCCATCGCTCACCCAGACGTCCACCGGGTCGCCGAACACGCGTGTCATCTGCCTCCCCCTCGCGCTCACCGCACGGGGGAAGTGCATGCGGGAATTCGAACAAACGTTCGCGTCCGAGTCTAGGGAAGCCGCCCGCGCGGGAGCAAGGTGAGGAGGACCTCAGCCGGATTCCGTCAGCAGAGCCGGGCGAGGCGGTCGGCGACCGTCGCGGCCTCGGTGACCTCGGCCATGCCGCCGCCTGGCCACAGGTAGTACCAGCCGTCGCCGCACGGGGTCGCGACGACCATGATCTGGCGCCGCGTCCGCGCGCCGGACACGCTCAGCAGGGACTCCTCGGGACCGGCGAGCCTCCAGGAGAGCCCCCGGGCCTCGACCTCGTGCGCTAGCGCCGCGAGGTGGCGCCTGCGCACCTCGGCGATCTCCCGCCCACCGACTACTGACACATCAGCCTGCCTCAGCCTGGTCCGAGGCGCCGGACGATGACCTTCGGCGACCGTCCGGCGACAATTGGTGACCGGCCCTCAGCATGACCCGAATCCGCGGGCTGCGCAGGGGATTTCCGGAGAGTGGGACGCCTGATTCCCGATCGGCCGGGGATGGTCTGGAGGGAGCGCCGCGACGCGCCGGGGCGGCATGCGCCAATCGCGCGAGGCCCGTTCCGGACGTTGGAACCCCGTCGCCCGTGCGGAGTACCCGTCCGTGATAGAAGCCTCTGAAAGGACGGGCGTCCACCCGCCCGCGTAAGCGCATAGAAGGAGCGAGCCGATGAGCGCCGTCCCCGCCGGCGACCCGTCAGGCCCCACAGACCCCGGCCCCGCAGACCCCGGCCCCGCAGACCCCGGCCCCGCAGACCCCGGCCCCGCAGACCCCGGCCCCGCGAACTCGGAGTCGCCCCCCGCCGACTCGGAGGCCCCCGCGCCCCCGCCCGCTCTGGCGGGGCTCCGCGAGCGCAAGAAGCAGCGGACCCGCGTCGCGCTCGTCGACGCGGCGTTAGAGCTGTTCGTGTCCCAGGGGTACGAGGCGACGACGATCGACGAGATCGTCGCGGCCGTGGAGGTGTCGCAGCGGACGTTCTTCCGCTACTTCGCCACCAAGGAGGACGTCGTCACGAGCTTCCTCGGCGAGCACGACCAGCTCCTCGCCGACGCCCTCGCCGCGCGCCCGCCCGGGGAGCGGCCGTTCGCCGCGCTGTACGAGTCGCTGCGCGTCGTGCTGCGGACGATCGCGGACGGCGACCCGGCCGACAGCGCCCGGTTCCGCCGCGTCCGGCAGGTGATCGAGGCGACGCCGTCGCTGATGGCGGCGCAGATGGCGCGGTACGGGGCGGCGACGGAGGCGCTGGCCGCCGAGATCGCGCGGCGCGAGGACGTGGACCCCGTCGAGGACCTGCGGCCCAGGATCGTCGTCGCGTTCTTCATGGCGGCGACCAAGGTCGCGTTCGAGGACTGCGCCCGGCTGGACATCTGGGAGCCCGCGACCGTCGCGGCTCGCGTGGAGGAGGCCGTCGCGCTCGTCGGCCGGACGATGCGCGACTGGGTTTGAGCCTCCCGGCGGTGGAATAGCCCGCGGGAAGGCCCGGTTGCCGAGATCAATCCCCGTCCGACCGGGGATCCCCGACCCGAGAGGCAGGAGAGCACGGCATGCGCGCGATCGTGATCACCGAGAACGGCGGCCCCGAGGTCCTGGCGCCGGCGGAGCGCCCCGATCCGGAGCCGGGGCCCGGCGAGGTGCTGATCGACGTGGCGGCGGCGGGCGTCAACTTCATCGACGTGTACTACCGGACGGGCGCGTACGCGCAGGACCTCCCGTACACGCCGGGCATCGAGGCGGCCGGGACGGTCGCGGCGGTCGGCGACGGCGTCCGGGAGTTCTCGGTGGGCGACCGCGTCGCGTCCAGCGACGTGAAGGGCGGCTACGCAGCGAAGGCCCTGGTCGCGGCGGACAGGCTCGTCCCCGTCCCGGACGGGGTCGGCCTGGAGGACGCGGCGGCCGCGATGCTGCAGGGCATGACCGCGCACTACCTGACGCGGTCGACGTACCCGATCAGGGAGGGCGACACCGTCCTCGTGCACGCCGCCGCCGGAGGGATGGGGCTGCTGCTCACCCAGGCGGCCAAGGCGCTCGGCGCCAGGGTGATCGGGACGGCGTCCACGCCGGAGAAGGAGAAGCTCGCGAAGGAGGCGGGCGCGGACGTCACGATGGGGTACGACGGCTTCGCCGACCGGGTCCGGGAGCTGACCGGCGGGGAGGGCGTCGCGGCCGTGTACGACGGCGTCGGCGCGCCGACGTTCGACGGGAGCCTGGCGAGCCTGCGGCTGCGCGGCGTCATGGCGCTGTACGGGGCGGCGGGCGGGAAGGTGCCGCCGTTCGACCCGCAGCGCCTGAACCCGGCCGGTTCGCTGTTCCTCACCCGTCCGATGCTCGCCCACCACGTCGTGACCCGCGAGGAGCTGCTGGAGCGGGCCGGCGACGTCCTCGGCTGGGTGGAGTCGGGCGCCGTCCGGATCCGGGTCGGGCACCGCTACGATCTTGCTGAGGCCAGTGCCGCGCACGCCGATCTGGAGGCGCGGCGGACGACGGGCAAGCTCCTGCTGATCCCTTGATCGTCCATTCCGGGCACGGCGGCTCCCTTAGGCTGGGCCGGGAATATACGATCTTCGAGGAGTCCCGCCCACCATGACCACATATGCCGCCGAACCGCTGGAGCAGGACGAACCGCGCGTCCTCGGGCCCTACCGCCTGCTCGGACGCCTCGGCCGCGGCGGCATGGGAACCGTCTACCTGGGCGCCGAGCCGGACGGCCGCCGCGTCGCGGTGAAGGTCGTCAACCGGGAGCTGGCCGGGGAGGCGGCGTTCCTCGCGCGGTTCCGGCGCGAGGTGACGGCGGCGCGGCGCGTCCACCGGTTCTGCACCGCGCCCGTCCTGGACGCCGGGCTCGACCAGGACCCGCCGTACATCGTCACCGAGTACATCGACGGGCCGAGCCTGGAGAAGGCCGTCGACGGCAAGGGCCCGCTGCCGGGCTCCGACCTGGAGGGCGTCGCGGTCGGCGTCGCCACCGCGCTCGCCGCGATCCACGGCGCTGGGATCGTCCACCGCGACCTGAAACCGGCGAACGTGCTGCTGTCGGCCACCGGCCCGCGCGTGATCGACTTCGGCATCGCCCGCGCCCTCGACGCCCCCGACGGCCCCACCCGCACCGGCCAGTTCGTCGGGACGCCCGCCTACATCGCGCCGGAGGTGCTGCGCGGCGAGCCGGTCGAGCAGGCGTCGGACGTGTTCTCGTGGGGCTGCGTCGTCGCCTACGCCGGGACGGGGCGCCCGCCGTTCCTGGGCAAGACGGTCGCGGAGACGTTCCACCGCATCGGCAACGACGAACCCGACCTCGACGGCCTCGACCCGCGGCTGCGCGACGTCGTCACGGCCGCGCTCGGCAAGGACCCGCGCGGCCGCCCGACCGCGCGGCAGATCCTCACCCGGCTCGTCGGCCAGGAGAGCCCGGAGCACGCCGCGGAGGCGATCTCCACGACCTGGGTGGGCCCGCCCCCTACGTCGGAGCGCGCTCCGGAGGCGGAGGCGCCGCGGCCGAGGCCCGTCCCCGACGTCGAGGAGCCGGCGCGGGCGCCCGCGTCCCCCATCCCCCGCGAGCCCGCCGCGGACGAGAAGACCGTCGTCGTCGACCTGCCGTTCCCGGAGGAGTGGCAGGGGCCGAGGCGCTGGTTCACGTTAGTGCGGGGTGTGCTGGTGCTCCCGCACCTGATCGTGATGTTGGTCATGTTCGCGCTGCTCGTGGTGGTGATGGCGCTGAGCTGGCTGGTCATCCCGTTCACCGGCCGCTACCCGCGCCGCCTGTACGGGCTCGTCGTCGGCTGGCAGCGCTGGTCCGCCCGGGTCGTGGCGTACGCCTTCGGCCTCACCGGCGAGATGCTCCCGCCCTTCCGCACTCTTCCTCGCGTGCGGCGAACGCGCTGAGCACTTTGCGCATCCGATTTAGCACAGCCCGCTAGGGTTCTACGGAAACGACTCCCTAATCCCAGTTCAGGATCACGATGACCACGCACGCAGGAGAGAACGGCGAGGCCCTGCGCCCCGAGGACCCCGCGGAACTCGGCCCCTACAGACTGGTCGGCAGGCTCGGCCGCGGCGGCATGGGGACGGTCTATCTCGGCGAGGACCGCGGCGGCCGCCGCGTCGCCGTCAAGGTGATCAACCGGGAGCTGGCCGGGGAGGCCGCGTTCCGGGACCGGTTCCGGCGCGAGGTGACGGCCGCCCGGCAGGTCCGCCGGTTCTGCACCGCCCCCGTGATCGACGCCGAGCTGGACGAGGACCCGCTGTACGTCGTCACCGAGTACATCGAGGGCCCGAGCCTGGAACGCGCCGTCGCCGACCGGGGCCCGCTGCCCGGCTCCGACCTGGAGGGCGTCGCGGTCGGCGTCGCCACCGCGCTCGCCGCGATCCACGGCGCGGGGATCGTCCACCGCGATCTGAAGCCCGCGAACGTGCTGCTGTCGGCCACCGGCCCCCGCGTGATCGACTTCGGCATCGCCCGCGCGCTCGACGCCGCCGACGGCCCCACCCGCACCGGCCAGTTCGTCGGGACGCCGAACTACCTGCCGCCCGAGCTGCTGCGCGGCGAGCAGGTCACGCCCGCGTCGGACGTTTTCTCCTGGGGCTGCGTCGTCGCCTACGCCGGGACGGCCACCGCCCCGTTCGCGGGCAACACCGTCCCGGAGATCTTCTACCGCGTCGTGCACGACGCGCCGAAGCTGGACGGCCTCGACGCGGACCTCCGGGACGTGGTCGGCGCCGCCCTCGACAAGGACCCGCGGAACCGGCCGTCCGTCCAGGAGCTTCTCGCGCGGCTCGTCGGGAACGGCACCACCGACCCGGCGACGCTCGCCGAGACCGTCCAGGCGGGCTGGCACGGCGCGGCGGCCGACCCGACCGTCCAGGCGCGGTCCGGCCCGCCGGGCCAGCCGACGCACGCCCAGGTCCCCGGTCAGCCGCCCGGTCAGGCGCCTGGTCAGGCCGGGTTCCAGCAGCCGACGGCGATGCTCGGGCCTGACGCGACGCGCAACGACGCCCGGCCGTCCGGCCGTGGCTCCGGCGGGCTCCGCCGCCGTCCGCTGATCATCGCCGGAGCCGCAGCCGCCGCGCTGGCCCTGTTCGCCGTCGTCGGGTTCACCGTCCTGAGCGCGGGCGGGCCGCCCGACAACCTCGCGACGACGTTCAGCGACGACTTCTCCAACGACGACTCCGGCTGGGAGAGCTTCGGCGACGACTACGGCTACCGCGACGGCAAGTACTGGATGCAGACCAGCGACTCGACCGCGACCGTCGGCCGGTGGGTGCCCACGGACGACGTGAAGACCATCCCCGACCAGATCCTCACGACCGTGACCGCCGATGTGGCGCAGGGCCCGCCCGACGCGCTGTTCGGGACGACGTGCCGCGCGAACAACACCGACAGCAAGATCACCCAGTATCTGTTCCTGATCCGCAACGACGGCAAGGGCGCGGTGCTCCGCAAGGTCAACGGGGATCAGGGCAACAAGGAGCTCGCCGCCCCCGACTCGGTGCCCGGCTACTCGGCCAAGGGCGCGAACAAGATCCAGATCGCCTGCGAGGGGCGCGACGGCGGCAAGGAGGTCCGGCTGCGGCTCTGGGTGAACGGCGACCAGGTCATCGACGAGACGGACGCCGACCAGCCGCTCGGCAACGGCTGGACCGGGCTGGAGATCCAGCGGGGCGGGAACCCGGCCCAGCCGGTGAGCGTCCAGTTCGACGACTTCGACATGTCGAAGATCCGCGGCTAGGCGGCCTGGTCGGGCTGGTCGGGCGCCGGGGCGCCGGTCAGGCGGGCAGGTAGGCGTTCGTCCAGCGGGTCAGCTCCGCGAAGACCTGCGACCGGGCGGGCTCGGCCGACAGCACCAGGTCGTGCAGGCCGCCGTCGATCCGGACGAGCGTGACGTGCCGCCCGATCCTGGGCGCCCACCGCGCCATGTGCTCGACGTCCAGGACGGCGTCGGCGCCGGTCACGTCCAGCACCTTGCGGGTCGGACGGACGCTCCGCGTCGACGCCATGACCAGCACGGGCACGTCCACGTCCAGGCCCCGGTGCAGGCGGAGCTGCCCGCGCCGGACGGCCGCCAGCCACCCCGCCCGCACCGGGAACCCGAGGATCGGCTTCCAGCCGAGGTCGAAGTCCCATTCGCCCTCGTGGTCGCGGTGGATGCTCCGCGGATACCGGTCGGACACGCCCGCCGGCAGCTTCGCCTTCGGGAACCGCGATCGCAGCGCCCGCGCCAGGCCCGCGCCGAGCTTGCGCATCACCAGCGGCTCCGCGATGTCGAGGAACGGGCTGTTCAGGAACACGGCGTCGACCAGGCCCTCCCCCTTCGCCCTGTCCGCCCACAGGGCCGCGATGAGGCCGCCGGTCGAGTGGCCGTTCAGCAGGAGCGTGCCGTGCCCGTCCACGTCCCGGACGATCCGGACGGCCTCGTCGATCTCCGGGAAGTAGTCCGACAGGCTCTCGATGAAGTTCGGCGTCTGGTGCGGACGCAGCGACCGCCCGTATTTCCGCAGGTCGAGCGCATAGAAGTCGAAGCCGAGCTCCAGGTAGAAGTCGGCCAGATGCCGCTGGAAGAAGTAGTCGACGAACCCGTGCAGGTACAGCACGGCCCGGCCGGACGGAGCGGCGCCGCGCCGCCGCACGAGCGTCGCCACGACCTCGCCTTCGGCGTCGCGGCCCATCGGCAGCTCGATCGCCTCGTACCCGGCGCCGAGCACATCCGCCGTCACGTCCACGCTTCCTCCCAGGTCGGGCGAACTGATTCCCCTTGATCGAACGTCATAGAGACTGAACCGCAAGACCGACCGAACCACAACACAGCCCTCCGGCCCCCGGGAGTCCGAGCCATGCAGGCCCCTCTTCGCGACCGCGACCCGCAGCGGCTCGGCCCGTACCGTCTCACCGGCAGGCTGGGCCGCGGCGGCATGGGCACCGTCTTCCTCGGCGAGGACGAGTCGGGCCGGCAGGTCGCCGTCAAGGTCATCAATGCGGAGCTCGCCGACGACGAGGCGTTCAACGAGCGGTTCCGGCGTGAGGTGACCGCGGCGCGGCAGGTCAGGCGGTTCTGCACGGCCGCGGTGCTGGACGCCCGGCTGGACGGCGAGCCGGTGTACATCGTCACCGAGTACGTCGCCGGCCCGTCGCTGGACGACGCCGTCAAGGAGGGCGGGCCGCTGCGCGGCGGCGACCTGGAGGCCCTCGCGGTGAACATCGCGACGGCGCTGAGCGCGATCCACGGCGCCGGGATCGTGCACCGCGACCTCAAGCCGTCCAACGTGCTGCTGTCCCCGACCGGCCCGCGCGTGATCGACTTCGGCATCGCCCGCGCGCTGGACTCCTCCGACGGCCCGACCAGGACCGGCCAGTTCATCGGCACCCCGGCCTACATCGCGCCCGAGCTGATGCACGGCGCGGACGTCACGCCCGCGGCCGACGTGTTCTCCTGGGGCTGCGTCGTCGCCTACGCCGGCACGGGACGCGCCCCGTTCGGCGGCGGCACGCTCCCGGAGATCATCCAGCGGGTGACGTCCGCCGAGCCCGACCTCGACGGCCTCGAACCGTCCGTCCGCGACCTCGTCGCCCGGTCGCTGGCGAAGGAGCCGTCCGAACGTCCGGCGGTCAAGCAGCTGATCCGGGCCCTGACCGGCGAAGACGAACCGCCCGCGACGCCACCGACCTTCGTCCTCCCGCAGAACGCCGCACCCCCTCCCCCGCCGGAGCCCAGCGGCGGTTCGGCTCCTTCGCCCGGATCCGGCGGTTCGACGCGGCCGTCGCAGGGGCCGGTCGGGCAGCCCGTCCCGGTGACGCGTCCGGTGAACGCGCCGCCGACCCCTCCGCGTGCGCGTCCCGCGGCGCGGCGCGCGATGCAGCATCGCCGCCCGCTCATCGCGGCCTTCGCCGTGGCGGCCATCGGCGTCCCGATCCTGGCCGGCGTGCTCGCTCCGGGCCCCCGCGGTGTGGCGAACGACTCCGACGCCACCACGGCCTCCGATTCCGGCTCCGGCTCTGGTTCCGGCTCCGGCTTCGGCGCGAAGCCGCCGGAGGTGAAGGAGAAGGTCTTCGAGGACGACTTCGGCGACGACGGCTCGGGCTGGAAGAAGGCCTCGACCCCCAGCTGGGACGCGTCCTACCGCGACCGCAAGTACGAGCTGCACGTCCTCCCCGTGACGAACCGGACCCGCGTGGACGCGCCCGTGAACGACGTCCCCGAGTCGCAGCTCATCGACGTGAAGGTCGAGTCGTCCGAGGGCGACGGCGGCGAGGCGGGGGTCTACTGCCACGGGCAGAGCTCGGGTTTCGCGTTCCTCCTCCGCGAGGACGGCCGCGCCCGCATCGCCAAGCTGGGCGACCTCAGGCTGACGGAGCTGGCGACCGGAACCGCCACCGAGCTCCGCAACAACGAGAACCGGATCCAGGCCGCGTGTGTGGAGGACGGTTCGCAGGTCAGCCTCGGCCTGTGGGTGAACGGCCAGGCCGTCGCGAAGACCACCGCCGCCGCCCCGGACGAGGAGAACGGCGCGAGCGGACTCATCGTGTTCCGTCCCGACGGCTCCACGGGCCACCCCGAGGCGAAGTTCGACGACTTCTCGCTCTGCGAGGTCTGACCTCACCCAGGACGGGCCCCGGCGCCGACCCCGGCGGGGGTCAGTCCTTGCGGCCGGTGGTCGCGACGGTGACGCCGAGGCCGATCATCATCAGCCCGCCGGTGCCGCCGATCGCGGCGAGGCGGCGGGGCGAGCGGGCGAACCAGTCGCGGGCCGTCCCGGCGGCGATGCCCCAGACGCTGTCGCTCAGCAGCGCGATCACCGCGAAGAGCAGCCCGAACACGATCATCTGCAGCGCCACGTGCCCGTGCTCCCGCACGACGAACTGCGGGAGGACGGCCGCGAAGAACACCGTCGTCTTCGGGTTCGTCACGCCCACCACGAAGCCCTGGACCAAGGCCCGCAGGTCGCCGCCCTGCGTCCGCTCGTCCGCGCCGATCGTCTCCTGCAGCGACCGGCGGTGCCGGATCGCCTGCACCCCGAGGTAGACGATGTAGACGGCGCCCACGATCTTCAGGGCCGTGAACACGACGGCGGACCGTTCCACGATCGAGCCGACGCCGACCGCGACGGCCACGGTCAGCACGAGCGCGGCGAGCACCCCGCCGATGACGCCGGCGAGCGCGGTGCGGCGGCCGTGCGCGAGCGCGCGCCCGACGACGAAGAGCACGGACGGGCCGGGAATGATGATGATGGCGAAGGCCATCGCGGAGAAGGCCAGCATCTGATCTATCGACACCATGACCGCGACTTTACGCAGCACGTCCGACACGTCCCACCGAATATTCGGCCGCACGAGCCGCCCCGCGCCGCCGCCGCGCCGTAGCGCCGGCCGGGGCGGTCTCACCTGGACGGACGTGTCCAGGGGTGGCCGTTTCAAGATCGTGACTCGGGGCGCGGGCCCGCATTAGGTTCGTCGCATGTCCGCCCCTGCCTCCGCGGCGTCCGGTCGTCCCGTCGAGATCCCCCGTCCCGCCGCGTCCGCCGCGTTCGCCTGGCGGCCGGTGCTGCTGATCGCCGGCGTGCTCGGCGTCGTGTTGCTGGCCGTCAGCGCGCGGTACGGCTACCACCGCGACGAGCTGTACTTCCGCGTGGCCGGACGGCATCTGGCCTGGGGTTATCCGGACCAGCCGCCGCTGATGCCGCTGATCGCCCGCGCGGTCACGGCCGTGTTCGGCGACTCGGTCGTCGCGCTGCGCGTCCCGTCCGCGCTGTTCGCCGCCGCGAGCGTGGTGGTCGCCGGGCTGACGGCGCGGGAGATGGGCGGCGGGCGGCGGGCGCAGCTGCTGACGGTCGGCGCGTACGCGGTGTGCCCGTTCGCCGTCGCGGCCGGCCACCTGTTCTCCACGGCGACGCTCGACCTGCTGCTGTCGATGACGATCGTGTGGCTCGCGCTCCGGTGGGTCCGGACCCGCGACCAGCGGCTGCTGCTCGCCGTCGGCGTCGTGGCGGCACTGGCGCTGAACGTCAAGTACCTGGCCCCGTTCCTGCTGGTCGCGCTCGTCGCGGGGCTGCTGGTGTCCGGGCCGCGCGAGTTCCTGCGGCGGCCGATGCTCGCCGCCGGGGCGCTGGTCGCGGCCGCCGCGGCCGTCCCGGGGCTGCTGTGGCAGGCCGACCACGGCTGGCCGCAGCTCGACATGGCGAGCGCCATCGCCGACAACGCCGACTTCGGCGGACGCCCCGGGTTCATCCCGTTCCAGATACTGCTGACCGGGATCTTCCCGTCCTGGCTGTGGATCTACGGGCTGTGGCGGACGTACCGGTCCGACGACCTGCGGACGTTCCGGTTCGTCGGGCACGCGTACGTGCTGCTGACCGTCCTGTTCCTGATCACGGCGGGCAAGCCCTACTACGTCAGCGGGCTCTGGGCGGCGCTGTGGGCGGCCGGCGCGGTGGAGATCGAGCGGAACGGCGCGCCGCGCGGCTTCGGATGGCTCGCGTCCGTCCCGGTGTACGCGATCACCGCGGTCACAACCGTCCTGCTGACGCTGCCCGTGTATCCCGTGAAGCAGCTCGCGGGCACCCCGCAGCCGGCCGTCAACGGGGACTCGTCGGAGACGGTCGGCTGGCCGCGCTTCGCCGCCCAGGTCGCGCGGGTCTACGGCGCGCTGCCGCCGGACGAGCGGTCGAAGGCGACGATCGTCGTGAGCAACTACGGCGAGGCCGGAGCGCTCGACAAGTACGGGCCGGACCTCGGGCTTCCCCGCGCCTACAGCGGCCACAACGGCTACTGGTACTTCGGCCGTCCGGCGGACACCGGCGGGCCCGCCGTCGTCGTCGGCCCGGAAACGGTCGCGGGCGCGTCCTACCTGCGGCAGTTCTGGACGGACGTGCGCCCGGTGAGCCGCGTCGACAACGGCGTCGATCTCGACAACCAGGCGCAGGGCAAGCCCATCTGGGTCTGCCGGGGGCAGCGGGCCCCGTGGCCGGAGCTGTGGCCGCGCCTCAAGAGACTTTCGTGATCAGTCCTGGAAGACGTCCCAGGCGATGCCGCTAGCGTTGTCGCCGGTGGCCGGGCGCCGCACCAGCAGGTTGTGGGTGAGCAGGCTCCCGGCGGGCACGTCCCAGGCCGGGTCGCCGCCGGTGTCGCTCCGGTCCCCGGCCCACACCTGCGCGACGGTCCAGCGGAGCTTGCCGACGCCGTCCGGGTGGCCGGTTCCGGACGCGACGAACACGTCCCGCGCCGGGACGGCCACGACGAGGTCGCCGTCCACGTCCTGGGCGAGCTTGTCGAGGAATCCCTCGTCGAGGAGGAGGCTCGACTCCAGGGTCCCGCGTCCCGCCGCCGCGGTCGTCGCGGTGGCCGCCGTTCCGTTTAGGGAGACGGTCACGGCGCGCACGTCCGGATACCAGCTCAGGCTCAGCTCGGGACGCCGGTCACGGAGGTTGAGCACCGCGTGCCGGCGCAGCTCCTCGGGCCGCACGCCGAGGTCGGCGCAGTGCCGCCGCGCCACATGCTCGTGCCGCCGCCCGGACGGGACGGCCTCGTCGGCGATCTCCAGCGCGTAGGCGATGTACAGGTCGGCGGCGAACGGGTCGCGGATCGGCTCCTCGTCCGGCGGCAGCGGGAACTCCAGCTGGACCTCGGCCGGCACCCGCGCCTTCATCAGCGGGACGATCAGACTGGACCGCGGCTCGGTCACGGAACGCTCCTCCTGATGCGGCCGGTGCGGTTGAATGGATCACCCTACCGTCGCGGCGGGCGCCCCGCCCGGCGGGACGACGGGAAGCCCGCGCGGCGCGCCGCCCTCGATGATCCGCCACACGGCGTCGGTGTCGAGGTGCTGTTCGACGAGGTCGCCGAGAGCGTCCAAGGTCGCCTCCCGCAACGCCTGGAACGACACGTCGGGCGCCGGTGTGAAATCGCGGCCGCTTTCCTGAGCGACGTCCCTGAGAAAGGCCCGCCTGAAGCCGTCGTTCTCCATTGCGCCGTGCCAGGTCGTCCCCCAGACGGCGCCTTGGCGGCACCCGTCGAGAAACGGCTCACCCTCGGCTTCTACTTTGCCGTGGTGGATCTCATAGGCGTGGACGTCCTCGCCGTACGCCCGGCCGCTCGGCCGCCCGAGTGACTTCTCTTTTCCGAATTCGACTCTCGCGGGAAGCAGGCCGAGCCCTTCGACCCGCCCGGCGCCCGACTCGACGTGGTCGACGATTTCGTTGGCGAGCATCTGATAGCCGCCGCAGATGCCGAGCACGGGCCGTCCTTCGCGGGCGCGCTTCAGGATTTCGTCGGCCATTCCCCGCTCGCGAAGCCAGGCGAGATCGTTCACCGTTGCCCGCGTTCCCGGCAGGACGACCAGATCCGCCTCCGCCAGATCCCCGACGCTGGCGGCATAGCGGACGACGACACCCGGTTCGCAGGCCAGCGCGTCCAGATCCGTGAAGTTGGAGATCCGCGGAAACCGCACTACGACGATCCTGAGCGTCTCCCGCCCGACCGGCCCTTTGGCGTCGGGACGGGGCGCGTCCAATGCCAGCGTGTCCTCAGAATCCAGATACAGGCCGAGCGTCCAGGGCAGCACGCCCAGCGTGTTGCGTCCGGTGAGCTTGCGAAGCTGGTCAAGACCGGGCTCCAGCAGTTCCCGAGCGCCGCGGAACTTGTTGATGACGAATCCCGCTATCAGGGCCTGGTCTTCGGGTTCCAGCAGGGCCACCGTCCCGTACAGCGACGCGAAGACACCGCCCCGGTCGATGTCGCCGACCACGACCACGGGCAATTCGGCGGCCCTGGCGAGCCCCATGTTCACGATGTCGCCCGCACGCAGATTGATTTCGGCCGGACTTCCCGCGCCTTCGCAGATCACCACGTCGTACTCGTCCCGAAGCTCCGCGAGACTCTGCTGCACAACACCGCTGAGCCACTCCTTGCGCTCCCCGTACTGAAGCGCGTCGACCTCCGCCACCGGACGTCCCAGAACCACGACCTGGCTACGCCGATCACTGCCCGGCTTGAGCAGCACCGGATTCATCACGGCCCTAGGCTCCACGCCCGCGGCCTGCGCCTGCATGTACTGCGCCCGTCCGATCTCGGCCCCGTCACTCGTCACCATCGAATTCAGCGACATGTTCTGAGCCTTGAAAGGCGCGACCTTCACCCCGCGCCGCGCGAGCCAGCGGCACAGCCCCGCGGTGACGACGCTCTTTCCGGCGTCGGACGTCGTCCCGGCGACGAGCAGCCCGCTCACCGCAGACTCCAGATCACGGCCGCCGCCGCGAACGTCACCACGGCGGAAAGCCCCACGGCCCTCCTGATGTCCCGCACTTCGGGAGCCCTTCCGTCCCCCATTTCAGGACGCCGTTCGACCTGTCCCCCGTACTCGTTCACACCCCCCAGCCGCACGCCCAGCGCCCCCGCGAACGCCGCCTCGCACCGCCCCGCATTAGGACTCGGATGCTTCATCCCGTCCCTCCGCAGAACCCGCCACGCGTCAGACCCCGAACAAAGCGCTACCAGCCCGCCGGTCACCCGTGCAGGAACCCAATTGGCGACATCGTCCAGCCGCGCAGCAGCCCACCCGAACCGCTCGTACCTCGGATTCCGGTACCCGACCATCGCGTCCAGCGTGTTCACGGCCCGGTACATGAGCAGTCCCGGAATACCCCCCACCGCACCCCACACCAGCGGCGCAACCGCCGCATCAGAAGTGTTCTCAGCCACCGACTCCACAACGGCCCGCGCCAACCCTTCCCCGTCCAACCCGCTCGGATCCCGCGCGCACAAATGCGGAAGCCGCTCCCGGGCGGCAGCCAAATCCCCGCGCTCCAACAACCCCGCCATGAGAAGCCCCTCACGCCCCAAGGACGTCCCCCCAAGCACAGCCCAAGTACACCCCGCAGTTACCAGAACACTCCCGCGCCCGACCCGCTCAAGCACAAGACCCACCGCGCCCGCGCCCCCCACCAAAACCCCGGCGAAAACAACCCCACGCCACCGAGAGTCCCCATACACCGACCGCTCCACCCTCGAAGCAACCCGCCCGAACCCGGCAACCGGATGCCACCTCTTCGGATCACCGAAAAGCGCGTCCAACGCCACCCCGAGAAGAAGCCCCTCACCAGAGACACGCATCAAGCTCATCCCAGTTCCGCTCCAGCCAATCCTGCGCCCGAAGTATCCGCTGCCCCGCCCCACGCCGCCACATCCGAGCCCACCCACCGCCACCCTCGGCCCGAACCCGCATGGCCTCATAAGACCGCTCGAACCGAACCCGAGCCGCCGGCAGCACGTCCCTCCGCAACCCCCGCTCCAACCCGTACGCATCACAGAAGACCCGCAGCCTCGGCCCGACCTCGACCTGATAGAGCACCGCGTCCCGATCGGCCGGATCGGCGATCGGCCCCCAATGCCGCAACGCCGTCACCACATCGAACAACCGCGTCGTAGGACGAGCCAGATCGAAGTCAATCAACGCCACCGGCGACCCATCCCGAAAAACGACGTTCTCCGGCGTCACATCACAATGCCCGATCACCTCGGGCTCCCCGTCCAGATTCGACGTCTCCCCGTCCCACGGAGCCCCGTCAGGCGCCTCATAGGACGCCACCGCCTCGTGATACCGCCGCAAGAGCCGCCCCACACCCCTAAGCGCGTCCTCCGAAACCGCGTACCCGGGCAACGGCTGGCACGGCACCTCCCCCGGCACCCAGCTCAGCACCTCCCGCCCCCGCCCATCCACCCCGAGCACCCGCGGCGCCCCGTCGAACCCCACCGACTCCAGATGCCGCAACAACCCGTGCACCGCCGGACTATGCGCCCGCAACGGCCTCCGCACCGTCTCGCCGACCCGCACCACACCCTCCGACACGTCCCCGCCGGAGAGCGGCACTTCAAAGTTCACCGCCACAGCAACCAAAGATAAGACCCCCAATACACCACCTCCGCCCGCCCACCCGTGGTAACGCCGTTATAGATGTGGAGCCGAAGGACCCTCACCCTTACACTGTGTCCCGGCGTCCCGCCGGGCGCCGGGCGCCCGTAGCTCAGCTGGACAGAGCATCGGACTTCTAATCCGACGGTCGCGGGTTCGAATCCTGCCGGGCGCGCCCACCCACCAGCACATCTTGGCTCTGACCTGCAAGAATGCATCTTGATCTTGCTCCTCCGGATGCAGCCATGTGCCACCGGAGGCAGCCGCAGCGCACCGTTCACGGAATATACGCGGAATGACCTCGCCCACGTTTGCCCAGGTCAGCACACAAGCGAAGAGAGGCCCCGGACGCTCCGAAGCCTCTCCACCGCGCTCGTTCGTCATGCCGCCAACGCGTCCTCTATGCGTTGGTTGGCGACGTCCCGTTGCCCGTCTATGCACTTAGCGTAAACACGCAGCATCACGTCGACCCCGTGCCCAGCGCGTTCGGCCGCTTCGGGCGCATGCACGCCCGCGTTCAGCCACAGCGAGACGGCCGCGTGCCGCAGGTCGTACGGACGCGCCGCCAAGGGTGACTCGACTTGATCAGGAGTCAGCGCCAGGGCGCGAGCTCGCTTCCAGACTTGTGCGTAGGCTGAGCCGGAGAACGACGCGCCGCTACTGGTGACGAACAGCCGCCCATCATCGGCCGTGCCGAACGCGGCGAGGTGTTCGCGGAGGATCGTCACCAGCTCAGGTGCCCGAAAGGTCGAGGCCGCCGCTGGCTGTCCGTCGAGCTGGAGCGCGAGGACCTCTAGAGCACTCCGCGCCAACCGCGGTTCGTCCAGGGCCGTGATCGGCATGGACGCCGTCTCCAGCCACCGCAACGCCCTGCCCAGATCAGGCGACATCTCCGGACGACGCTCGTCCGCGACGAAGACGTATTGACGCAGCAGCACCCGCAGAAGCGACGCGTCCGGACGTCCCGGCGCATCCTTGAGCAAGAGGAGCGTCACGGCCGTCATGGTGCCGGTGAGGCCCTCACGCGACTTGGCCGCCGCATGCGGCGAGGGTCGCCGCGCTCGGCTCCGAGCTGGTCGTCTCCGGGGCGGTCCCGTCCACCCTCGAACTGCCTGCTGACTCGAGCCTTCCGATCGAGTCGGTCCTCCTCTGAGGCGGGCCCTCTCCTCCTTCCGGCCCAGGGCGAGAGCGCTCGAGCGTACGCGTTTTTCAGTACGCGAATCCTTGACACGCACGATTACGGGAGGGTGCGCGCCCGGAGAGCCTTGTGGGGTTCCCACCAGCAGATACGGAGACTTTCCATGGCCACCTTCCTGTACCGGTTGGGGCGCGGGGCATTCAGATGGCGCTACCTGGTGGCGCTGCTATGGCTCGCCGCCCTCGCCGTCGCCTTCCTCGGCTCCCAGAACGCGGGCAAGGCCCCGTCCGACTCGTTCACGATGCCGGGGATCGAGTCCCAGAAGGCGTTCGACCACGTCAACGAGAAGTTTCCCGGCGCCGCGGCCGACGGCGCCGACGCCCGGGTCGTGTTCATCGCCCCGAACGGGCAGAAGATCACCGCGCCGGAGAACCGCGCCCCGATCGACGCGCTGGTGGCGCAGGTGGCCAAGGGGGCGCAGGTCGCCGACGTGGAGAGCCCCTTCGAGGCGGGGGCGGTGAGCAAGGACGGGTCGACGGCGTTCGCCACGGTCACCTACAAGGTCACGACCGACGACCTCACCGAGGCGAGCAAGGACGCGTTGAGAGGCGCCATCGAGCAGGCGCAGGGGACGGGGATGACCGTCGAGGTCGGCGGGTCCGCGCTGGAGACCGACCCGGCGGGCGGGGTCGGCGAGATCGTCGGCATCGGCGTCGCCGCCGTGGTCCTGCTGATCACCTTCGGGTCGCTGGCCGCCGCCGGGCTGTCGCTGGTCACCGCGATCATCGGGGTGCTCACCAGCCTCATGTCGATCACCGCGCTGCAGAACGTCTTCAACCTGTCCCCCTCGACAGGTGAGCTGGCCTTGATGCTCGGGGTGGCGGTCGCCATCGACTACGCCCTGTTCGTGGTCTCCCGCTACCGGGAGGAGCGAGGCGAGGGGCACGAGCCCCGGGAGGCGGTCGGGCTGGCCGTAGGCACCGCCGGCACCGCGGTCGTGTTCGCCGGGCTCACCGTCGTCATCGCGCTGGTCGGGCTGTCGGTGGTCGGCGTCCCGATGCTCACGCGGCTGGGGATGGGCGCCGCCGGCGCGGTCGTCGTCGGCGTCCTGGTCGCGCTGACCCTGGTCCCGGCGCTGCTCGGGTTCCTGCCGAACTCCGTCCTTTCGCGCCGTACCCGCAAGAGGCGCGCCGCGAGAGGCGGCCGGCTGGGCGCCCGCTGGGCGCGGTTCGTCCTGCGGCGGCCGGTGCCGGTGCTGCTCGTCGCGGTCGCGGCCCTGGGCGCCGTCGCGATCCCGTCGCTCAACATGCGGCTCGGCATGCCCGGCGACGAGGCCAAGCCCACTTCGACCAGCGAGCGGCGCGCCTATGACGCGCTCGCGACGGGCTTCGGCCCCGGTTTCAACGGGCCGCTGACCCTCGTCGTGGACGCGGGCGACGCCCGCGACCCGAAGGCCGCGGTCGAGACGATCGCCAAGAAGATCGCCGGCACCGAGGGCGTGGTCTCGGTCTCCCCGCCCCAGTTCGACGAGGCGGGGACGACCGCGGTGCTGTCGGCGACCCCGTCCACGGCGCCGACCAGCGAGCGGACGAAGGACCTCGTCCGGGACATCCGCGACGGGCGTCCCGCGATCGAGTCCGCTGCTGGCGCGACCTTCGAGGTCACCGGCGCCACCGCGCTGAACATCGACGTCGGCGTGAAGATGCAGAAGGCGTTGATCCCCTACCTCGCGACCATCGTGGGCCTGGCGTTCCTGCTCCTGCTGCTGGTGTTCCGTTCCGTGCTGGTGCCGCTCAAGGCCGCGCTCGGCTATCTGCTGTCGATCGGCGCGGCGTTCGGCGCGCTCGTCACGGTCTTCCAGAACGGCCACGGAGCGGGGATCTTCGGCGTCGACCAGCCTGGGCCGATCATGAGCATCCTGCCGATCTTCCTGGTGGGGATCAGCTTCGGCCTGGCCATGGACTACCAGGTCTTCCTGGTCTCCCGGGTGCGCGAGGCGCACGTCCACGGGGAGGCGCCGGGCCAGGCCGTCGTCACCGGGTTCCGGCACAGCGGCCGGGTCGTGATGGCCGCTTCGCTGATCATGATGGCGGTGTTCGCCGGGTTCATGACCGGCGCCGGAATGATGATCAAGATGGTCGGCTTCGGCCTGGCCGTCGCGGTGCTGTTCGACGCCGTCATCGTGCGCATGGTGATCGTGCCCGCCGTCCTCGCCCTGCTCGGCGGGCGGGCCTGGTGGCTGCCGCGCCGGCTGGACCGGCTGCTGCCGCGCGTCGACGTTGAGGGCGAGTCCCTGCGCCACCGGGCGCCGCCCCCGCTCGCGACGGCGCCGGACGCCGCCGAACCGCACACGGCGCGCGTCTGACCTGCCGCGACGGTGGGGGCCGTCCGTGCGCCGCAGGGACGGCCCCCACGATCCGTGCCCCACCATGGGTACAGGCATCCGGAAGAGAGGAGCTCATGATCACTGCTTGGCGGAGGTTCGCCGACGACCACCCCCGCATCGTCGAGGCGGGCTTCCTGCTGCTGCTGTCCGTGATCACCATCGCGCAGTACATCGACACCGAGTCGGGCTGGTGGCCCGGGACCCTCCCCGCGAGCGCCGCCTGCCTCTCCCTGGTGTGGCGCGGCCGCCACCCCGGCGCCGTCGCCGCGTTCGTCGTCCTCTGCACCGTCATCACCGGCGGCGCGGGCTATCCGATCAGCCACGAGTACATGATTCCGCTCGTCGTCGCGTTCTACGCGCTGGGCGTCCGCACTCCCGAGCGGACAGCGCGCGTGTACGGCGCGATCGCCATCGCGGTGTTCGTCGTCGCGGCACAGGTGTCCCTCGCGGAGGACGAGGACCAGCAGCTGGCGATGTTCGCCCCCGCGTTCTGGATCATCGTGGCACTCGTCTCGGGCGCGGCGGTCCAGGGCAGACGCGCCTACCTGGACGCCGCGCACGCCCGCGCCGAGCACGCCGAACGCACCCGCGAGGAGGAGGCCCGGCACCGCGTCGCGGAGGAGCGCGTCCGCATCGCCCGGGAACTGCACGACGTCGTCGCCCACAACATGGCCCTCGCCAACGCCCAGGCGGGCACCGCCGCGCACATCGTCCGCACCGACCCCGAGCAGGCCGCGGAGATCCTCACGGAGCTGAGCCGGACCACCGCCGCGGCGCTACGCGAGCTCGAGGCCGCCGTCGGCCTCCTGCGCGGAACGGACGACCCCGAGTCGCTGGAGCCGTCCCCCGGACTGGGGCGGCTCGACGAGCTGGTCTCCGCGTTCGGCTCCGCCGGGCTCCACGCCACCGTGACGGTCGACGGGGAGCCACGGCCGCTCTCACCCGGCGTCGACCTGGCCGCGTTCCGTATCGCGCAGGAGGCGCTCACCAACGTCGCCAAGCACGCCGGTGCGAGCACCGCGGAGGTGAAGCTCGCCTACGGGGGCGACACCCTGACCCTCACGATCAGCGACGACGGCGGCTCCGGCCCGCACGCGCCGGCCGCCGGCGGCGGGTTCGGCCTCATCGGAATGCGCGAACGCGCACAGTCCGCGGGCGGACGGCTTCGGGCGGGTCACCGTCGCGAAGGCGGCTTCGCCGTCACCGCCGAACTGCCCATCCACACCTGAAGGCCCTGATGACCATACGTGTTCTGCTCGCCGACGACCAGGCCCTGCTGCGGGCGACGTTCCGGATCCTGATCGACTCCTGCGAGGACATGGAGGTGGTCGGCGAGGCCGCCGACGGTGCGCAGGCCGTCGAGCTCGCCCGCGCGGACCGTCCCGACGTCGCCCTCATGGACATCCGGATGCCCGGCACGGACGGCCTCGCCGCGACCGAGGCCATCTGCGCCGACCCGGACCTCGGGGCCACCCGCGTCCTCATCCTCACCACGTTCCAGACCGACGAGCACGTCGCACGGGCCCTGCGCGCCGGCGCGAGCGGGTTCCTCGGCAAGAACGTCTCCGCCGACGGGCTCCTCGACGGCATCCGCACCGTGGCGTCCGGTGACGCGCTCCTGTCCAGCACGGCCACGCGCTCACTCATCGGCCGTTTCCTCGCCGTCCCCGAGCCCGGCGCGGAGCCGGTGCTCCCGGAGGACCTGGCCGTCCTGACCGCTCGCGAGCGCGAGGTGACGCTCCTGGTCGCGGACGGGAAGTCCGACACCGAGATCGCGAAGGAGCTGTTCGTCAGCCCGCTGACCGTGCGCACCCACGTCCAGCGGGCCAAGATGAAGCTGGGCGCCCGCGACCGCGCTCAGCTCGTCGTCATCGCCTACCGGTCAGGTCTCGCGCGTCCCCCCGGCTGATCGGGCCCGGACTGTAAGTGTGGACGCGCGGTCAGGAATGGAATTGCCAGGTTCCTGGGTGGGGCGCGTCCAGCGGGTAGGACGGTGTGTGGTCGCCGTCGGGGCAGGCCGGGGCGTCGCGCAGATGAACCTGGGCTCGCAGCGCACCAGCAGCGACAATTCACCATCGCGGGTGACGTAGGTCCGGGCACCTAGGCGCCCGCCACGCCACCAGGCTCCTGCGCGCCCTGCTCGCGCTCACCACCACCGAGATCACCCGCTGGACACCGCCCCCATCCCGCGCCCGGAAGAACCACGCGCGCATGGTCGTGAAGCGCCAGCGCGGCGTGGTTCTCTCCCGGGCCCGAAAGGCGAGCTGACCCCCTTTTTAGTAAGCCATCGAGAAGTGTCTCAGCGGACGGGCGCCGGAATGATCGGCAGGGTGATCGAGGACGGGTGTTCGGGGTCGTGCAGGACGGTCTGCGACGCGGGCTGCGTGGTCGTGTCCGCGCCGAATTTCCCGCCCGTGTTCGGATTCCGGTCGTACATCGGGAAGTTGCTGCTGGAGATCTCCAGCCGGATGCGGTGGCCCGCCTTGAACAGGTTGCTGGTCGGCCACAGCTTGATCGTGTACTTGTAGACCTCGCCGGGAGTGATCAGCTCCGGCTTCTCCAGCGAGACCCGGTACCGGGCACGCTGGATGCCGTCCCGGACGAGCATCGAGGTGCCGTCCGGCTGGACGTCGGTGAGCTTCGCCGTCCAGTCGGTGTCCTTCGCCGAGGACCTGGCGTACAGCGTGACCGAGATCGGGCCGGTGACCTCGGTGTCCTTGGTGAGCGGCGGGGTGCTGTAGACCAGCACGTCCGGCCGCTGCTCGACGGGCCGCTGGTCCTGCGGGCCGCCGGGCACCGAGCTCTGGAAGCGGCCGCCGACGCTCGGTACCGGGTTCGCCGGGTCGTACTGGTACTGGTCGGCCTTCTCGTCCGTCGCGGGCGCGGTGGTGTCGAGCGTGCCGCCGCCGTTCGCCGTGTTCGCGTCGCCCTTGCTGTGCAGGTAGTACGTGGTGTTCGCGGTGCCGGGGATCGGCCAGGAGTCAGCCGTGCGCCACTTGTTGGCGCCCATCACGAAGACCTTCACCGGCGGATCCTCGTCCACGCCGTTGTCGATCCCCTTCAGCCAGTGGTCGAACCAGCGCTGATGCAGATCACCCACCGCGACAACCGCCTCGGGGCCGAAGTCGACGGCGCCCACCCTGCGGCCCGAGCCGCCGTGCGTCCACGGCCCGACGAGGAGCTGCGTGCCCTGCCGGGCGACCTCGGACCCGCCCTTGGCGCGCATCCCGGCGAAGTTCTCCACCGTCCCGTTGAGGAAGATGTCGGACCAGCCGCCGAAATTCAGCGACGGCACCTTGACCTGCGGATACTTCGTGCGGATGCTCCAGCGCTTCCAGTAGTCGTCGTCGCTCGGGTGGTCGATCCAGTCGAAGTAGTACGGCGCGATGCGGTCGTCCTCCGGGTACAGCGGCGGGAAGTTGTTCAGCGGCTGGTGCTTGTACCACTTGGCGTGCAGGTCCCGCGACGCCTGGGTCATCTCCGCCCGCAGCTTCGCGCCGTCCGGGAGCTTGCTGATGACGCCCCCGTTGAGGAAGCTCAGCAGCCAGTCCTGGATGAACGCCTGGTACAGCGCGCCGCCCTCGTAGGTCCATCCGTCGTAGATGTCGGAGGACGTGAACGCCGGGGCGATCGTGACCAGGTGCGGGGGCGTGAGGGTGGCGGGCAGCCACTGCGTGAGCCCCGGATAGGAGAACCCGTACATGCCGACCTTGCCGTTGGAATGCGGCAGAGCGGCGGACCACTCGATGGTGTCGTAGCCGTCCTCGGCCTCACTCCGGTACGGGTAGAAAGTGCCGTCCGACTTGTACTCGCCGCGGACGTCCTGCACCACGACGAGGTAGCAGGCCTTGGCATAACGGTCGGGGGCACCGTAGACGAAACTCAGGGCGCCCTCCTTGTTGTAGGGCAGCCGCATCAGGATGACGGGGAACTCACCGTCCCCCTTCGGCGTGAACACGTTGCTGCGCAGCACCGTCCCGTCGCGCATGGTGGCGGGAACATCCTTCTGGACGCTGAACTCGCACTCCTCCGCCTTCGGCGCCGCCTCGGCCGGTGGCGCGGCGGCGACGCCGCCCAGTACCACCACGACCGCCGCCGCTCCGAGGGCCAGCCGCCAGCTGCGGCTCCGTCCGTTCGCCCAGGTCATCCGCCGTCTCGCGCGCATCGCCGCAACTCCTTCCCGGCCGGTGGCGGTGGGGTCGCCCACCCGTCGGGCGGAGCATCGCACGATCACGCCGGACGGTCAGGAGGACGGTCCAGCGGTGTCGGACGAGCGGGTCGACCGGTGCGGCGAGCGGTCTGATTTGTGGGCAATTGTCACCGTCCTCGGCGCGCGGGATGCTCTGCCGCCCGCGGATCTGGAGCGCGCCCGCCGCACTGATGAACACCAGTGCGGTAACGAAGATCCAGCACCCCCGGAAGGCGTCGCCGGTGTGCCGGGCGGTCTCGCTTCCGAGGATCGCCACGAGCCCGGCGACCCCCAGGGCGTAGCCGGACTGGCGCGCCATGTCGACGACGGCGCTGCCGATGGCGGCCACGTGCCGATCAAGTCGAACGCCAGGTTGAAGACTCGATCGGTATGAGCTTTCTCTGAGGTCGCGGGCTGGGAGTCCGGACTTCTCAGGCTTTCCTCCGACGGCATCGGAGCCGAGCGGAGATCTCTAGAAGGCCTCGATGCGCCTGGGCTTGTCACCGTCTTCACCATGAAAGTGCCGAGTGCTGAGGCAGCCCGTTTTTTCGCTTGTCTCGGAGAGCGCGGGTGTGTGCAGTAGTTGCAGCGCCTCCGGCAGGTCCATCGGACACACATGGGCGTTGGTGGAGATGACGTCGACCTCCCTTACCGTCATGTCGGCGAGGGCGAAGGGGGCGGGGCGCCGCCTGGATGCCGAGCATGACGATGGGGCCGCCGCGTCTGGCCGCGTGCCGGGCCGTCTCTGGGCCAGCGGGCGCCCCTGAGCCTTCGATGACCAGGTCGGTGCCCGCGTCACCGGTGACCTCGATGATCCGCTGCGCGGGGGGTTCGCCGGTCACCCGCCCGATCGGAGCGGGCGGTGTCAGTGGCGTTTGGGGTCGGCCGTGAATGCGGCGCGATCGGGGGCCGGGAGCCATTGGTGCCGGGGGTCGAACGGACGGTGGCGGCCGATGATGTGCTGGGCGAGCAGCGCCAGGGCAGGGTGGTGGTTGCGGCGGTGGTGGAGCATTGACCATGGGTAGAGGGGGACGGGATCGACCAGGGGGATCCGGACGGTGTCCGGATGCCAGGGGATCCGGACGTTCTCGCCGACGATGCTGGTCGCACGCTCACCGGAGGCGATCTTGGAGACGAAGTGCTCGTAGCCGAAGTTGGGCCCGGTGGTGTCGATCCGGAAGCCGAATTCGGAGCTGAGGAGGTCGTGGTATTCGGCCCATTCGCTTCCGGTGACGTTTCCGGGCATCCATACGGTGCGGCCCGCCAGCCGCGCGATCTCCACCTGTCGTAGACCGGCGAGGGGGTGGTCGCGACCCACCAGCAGATGCGCCGGTTCCAGGTGCGCCGGCAGGCACACCAGCTCCTCTCCCGGCGTCCCGCCGACCCTGCAGAAGGCGGCGTCCACGGATCCCCGGGCGAGCGCGTCGCGGGCGGATCGGAGTCCGTCGGAGGTGATGATCTCGATGTTCACGTCCGGTACGGTCTCGTGGAAGGCCCGGATCAGGTCGATCGGCGCCACGCGGGTGTCCAGCACGTCGACCCGTAGCGCGCGGCGCCGGCTGCGCAACAGTTCCACGGCCTGGTCGGCGGTGTTGACGAGCACCCGCGCGTGAGTCAGGAACGCGGCGCCGTCGCTGGTGAGCTCGGCCCCGCCGTGCCTGCGGGCGAACAGCGGCACGCCGAGGACGGATTCGAGTTTGGCGATGCGCTTGGAGATGGCCTGCTGGCTGATTCCCAGCCTGGCCGCGGCTTCGCTGAAGTAGCGGTCCTCAGTGATGGCGACAAAGGCGCGGACCGCGGCGAGGTCCAGATCCGCTTCACCTCGATGCACAACCGATGGTTGTGACGTTCGGGCGTGTTGTTTGTTGGACAACAGTGCAATTCCTCGGTTCGAATGCTCGTCATCGCGAATGAGCCTACAACCAGGAGGCGTGGTTGCCGACGCGGTCCTTCGTGCATCTCCACGTGCACACCGAGTACAGCATGCTGGACGGCGCCGCCAAGGTCGGCCTGTTGATGGACGAGGTGGCCCGGCGGCGCATGTCCGCCGTGGCGATGAGCGACCACGGCAACATGCACGGCGCGTACGAGTTCTACCAGGCCGCCGGGAAGGCGGCGATCAAGCCGATCATCGGAATCGAGAGCTATCTGGCGCCGGCTTCGCGGCATCACCGTAGGCCGGTCTTTTACAGCGATGACCCCGCGCTGCGCCGGTCAGATGAGGTCACCGGCGCGGGCGGGGACGTCTCCGGGCGGGGACTGTACACGCACATGACGATGTGGGCGGCTGACGCCGGCGGCCTGCGCAATCTGTTCCGTCTCCAGTCGCGGGCCTGGCTCGAAGGCCACGTCCAGAAGTACCCGCGGATGGACGACGAACTGCTGGCCGCGCACGGCGCAGGCATCATCGCCACGACCGGCTGCCCGTCCGGCGCGGTGCAGACTCGCCTCCGGCTGGGCCAGTACGACCAAGCCATGCAGATCGCCGCCAGGTACCGGGACATCTTCGGGAAGGAGAACTACTTCCTGGAGCTGATGGACCACGGGCTGGCCATCGAACGCCGTGTCCGCGACGACCTGATGAGATTGGGGAAGGAGTTGGGCCTGCCGCCGCTGGCCACCAACGACTCCCACTACGTGACCGAAAACCAGGCGGACGCGCACGACGCGCTGCTGTGCATCGGTACCGGCAAGCAGCTCGGCGACACCAACCGGTTCCGGTTCTCCGGGACGGGCTACCACATCAAGACCGCCGAGGAGATGCGGGCGCTGTGGGACGCCGAAGTCCCCGGCGCGTGCGACAACACCCTGTTGATCGCCGAGCGCGTGGGTGACTACGGCGAGGTGTTCGCGCACCGGGACCTGATGCCGAAATTCCCCGTCCCGGCGGGCGAGACCGAGTCGTCCTGGCTCCGGAAGGAGACGCTGGCCGGGGCGCGGCATCGCTACGGCGGCGACCCGCCGCAGGACGTCCTGGACCGCGTGGACTACGAGCTGTCGGTGATCGACGACATGGGCTTCCCCGGCTACTTCCTCGTCGTCGCCGACATCTGCCGGTACGCCCGCGCGCACGGCATCGGGCTCGGCCCGGGACGCGGGTCGGCGACCGGGTCGTTGGTCGCCTACTGCACCGGCATCACCGAGCTCGACCCGATCGAGCACAAGCTGATCTTCGAGCGGTTCCTCAACCCCGAACGCGTCACGATGCCGGACGTCGACCTGGACTTCGACGACCGCCGCAGGGACGAGGTGATCGACTACGTCACCGCCACGTACGGCGGTGACCGGGTCTGCCAGATCGTCACCTTCGGCACGATCAAGGCGAAGGCCGCCGTGAAGGACGCCTGCCGCGTGCTGGGCTACCCCTACGCGCTCGGAGACCGGATCACCAAGGCCTTCCCCGCCGCGGCCGGCGGCAAGGAGATCCCGCTGTCGGCCGTCCACGACGAGCATCACCCCCGCCACGGCGAGGCGGCCGAACTGCGCAGGCTGTACGAGGACGAGCCCGAGGTCAAGCGCGTCATGGACACCGCCAAGGGCGTCGAAGGGCTGACCCGTGGCACCGGCGTCCACGCCGCGGGCGTGATCCTTTCCGCCGAGCCGCTGATCGACGTGCTCCCCCTGGTGAAGCCGAAACAGGACGGCCCGATCCTCACCGGGTTCCCCTTCACCCAGGCCGAGGACATGGGCCTGCTCAAGATGGACTTTCTCGGGCTGCGGAACCTCACCGTCATCAACGACGCGATCTCCAACATCAAGGCCAACCGGGGCATCGAGATCGACATCCGCGACGTCCCCCTCGACGACCCGGCGACCTACGAACTGCTGGCGCGCGGCGACACGCTCGGGGTGTTCCAGCTCGACAGCGCCGGCATGCGGGTCCTGCTGCGGCTGATGCAGCCGACGGTGTTCACCGACATCGCCGCGGTCAACGCCCTGTACCGGCCGGGGCCGATGGAAATGAACGCCCACACCAACTACGCGCTCCGCAAAACCGGAAAGCAGGAGGTCGAGCCGATCCACCCGGAACTGGAGGACGCGCTCGAACCGATCCTCGGCGACACCTATCACCTGGTCGTCTTCCAGGAACAGGTGATGGCGATCGCCCAGCAACTCGCCGGGTACTCCCTAGGCGGCGCCGACATGCTGCGCCGCGCGATGGGCAAGAAGAAGAAGGACGTCCTGGACGCCGAGTGGGGAAAGTTCTCCGCCGGCATGAGAGAACGCGGCTACTCCGACGACGCCGTCAAAGCCGTGTGGGACGTCCTGGTCCCCTTCTCCGGCTACGGCTTCAACAAATCCCACACCGCCGGATACGGCGTCGTCTCCTACTGGACGGCCTACCTCAAGGCGAACCATCCAGCCGAATACCTTGCGGCGCTGCTCACCTCCGTCGGCGACGACAAGGACAAGATGGCCGTCTACCTGTCGGACTGCCGCCGCCTCGGCATCAAGGTGCTGCCCCCCGACGTCAACGAAAGCGAACTGAACTTCACCGCCGTCGGAAAGGACATCCGGTTCGGTCTCGGCGCGATCCGCAACGTCGGCGCGTCCGTCGTCGACGCGATCGTGCACACCCGCCGCGAGAAAGGCGCCTACACCGGCTTCAACGACTTCCTGACCAAGGTCCCGCCGATCGTCTGCAACAAGCGCGTCATCGAATCGCTGGCCAAGGCGGGCGCCTACGACGGCCTCGGCCACCGGCGCAAGGCCCTCGTCACGGTCCACGAGCAGGCCATAGACGCGGTCATCGACGCCAAACGCAATCAGGCCCGGGGCCAGGACTCCCTTTTCGGCGCACTCGACGAAACCGGCTCCGGCGACGCGTTCTCGGTCGAAATCCCCACCACTGAATGGGACAAGAGCACGCTACTGGCCTTCGAGCGGGAGATGCTCGGGCTGTACGTCTCATCCCACCCGCTGGACGGTGCCGAGCCGACCCTGGACGCCAATCGCGACACCACCATCGCCGACCTGCTCGCCTCCGGCCGCACCGACGGCCCCGCTCGGCTCGCCGGGATCATCTCCGGCCTGCAACGCAAGGTCACCAAGCAGGGCAGCCCATGGGCGATCGTCACCGTCGAAGACCACGACGGCGCCATCGAATGCCTGATCTTCCCCAAGACCTACGCCCTCTACGGAGAAACACTCGCCGAGGACCGCGTGATCTCCATGCGAGGCCGGATCAACATCCGAGACGAGACGATGAGCATCTACGGCGAGGAGATCGCCCCCCTCGATCTCGCCTCCGCCGACACCACACCACCCGTGGTGATCACGATCCAGGAATCCCGGGTGAACCCGCGGCTCGTCCGGGAGTTCAAACAGATCCTGATCACCCACCCCGGCCCGGCGCCCGTCCACCTGCTGGTTCACCGTCACGCCGCCAAAACCGTGCTGCTCGACCTCCGCCCCTACCGGGTCTCACCGGGACCGGCGTTCTACGGTGACGTCAAGGCCCTCCTCGGCGCCGACGCCATCGGCCGAACCTGACACTTCCCGCCGCCAAGAACAACCGCTCATCGGCTGCCCACGCTGAGGCGATGACACGCACTGCGATTGCGGCGGCCGTGGCAACGCCCAAATGTCAACCAGACCCCGACTACGCCGGTCTTCCGAGCGGCTGGGCATTCTCGGTTAGGATCTGGGGTGTGCAGTCGCGGACACCGCCCCCCGAGGAGTCGAATACGTGGCCAGCGATACCAGTTGGGCGGATCGGCCCGGACGCATGACCCCAACCGAGATCGACACCTCGCTCCCGCATTCCGCGCGCGCCTATGGGTGGATGCTGGGCTTGAAGGACAACTTCCCCGCCGACCGGGACTTCTTGCTGAATCTGCTGCCGAACTTCCCCGAGTGCTTGGATATCGCCCGTCAGAACCGGCAGTTCCTGTATCGGGTCGTGAGCTACCTGGCCGCTCCGCCCGAACAGGGTGGCGCCGGCATCTCCCAATTCATCGACTTCGGTTGCGGGCTGCCGACCGGCGATAACGTGCACCAGGTCGCCAAGCGATTCAGCGCCGATGCCCGAGTTGTTTACGCCGACATCGACCCGATCGTTTTGACACACGGCCGCGCCCTGCTCGCCGAAGACGAATCCACCACCATCATCCAGGCCGACATGCGCGACCCGGCCATATTGCAGCACCCGGATCTGGTTCGCCTGATCGACTTCACTCAGCCGGTGGCCGTGCTGTACCTCTCCGTGGGCCACCACCTCAAGGACGACCCAGGCGGCGGCCTGGCAGATGCACGCGATACCTTGCACGCCGTCATCGACCACGCCGTACCCGGCAGCCACATCGCCGCCTCACAAGTCGTTTGCGACGATCCGGCCCGCGGCCGAGCGTTCGGCTCCGCCATCGACGCCGCCGGTATCCCCTGGCAATCCCGGACCCCCGCCGAGTTCGCAACCCTGCTGGACGGCCTCAGCCCCCTGAACCCCGGCCTGGTGAACCTCAAGGAATGGCGCCCCGACCCCAACCAGCCGCCGCTGCCCTCCGTCGACCTCGCCCTCAGCCCCTTCGAAGGCCGCGCCCAAGGTTCAAACCTCTACGAATATGGGGGCGTCCTGACCCGGTAGCCCCGGACGCTTAGCCGATGCCACCGCTGCATCTCGACTCGGCGCCGGCTTGTCGAACGCCCACGATCCAGCCGTACGTGGAATCAGACGGCCGCACGCCGGGCCAAGCCGGAAATCTTGGGGATGGCGTAACGCCAACCCGTGGCAATTCTGCTCAGGAGCTCCGGACAAACTCCATGATCTGCTTCAGGCACTCCCCTTCACCTTCCATGGTGTCGACGGCCAGCCGCGGTTCGGCCCACGCCTCGTAGTCGCGAGCGAGAACCTGCTCCCACCCTGGCGGGCAAGGCTGATCACGCGCCGGAACTCGTCTTTCAACTCGTCGACGATGCTCCTCAGGATCCGAGCACGTCACCTCGATGACCCGAAGTGCCACCCGATGCGACTCGGCCAGTTGCCGCCATCCCGCCCGAGCCGCCTCGACGGGATTGACCGCGTCAGCCACCACGGTCGCCCCCAGGCCGAGCTGCGCGTCCGCCACAGTGTTGGCGACCACATACGCCGCAAGACCGGTCGGTCGATCCCGCTCGACACCAGCGCGCCACATCGCCGACTCGATCGCATCCACCCGCAGCCAAGTCGCCCTCAACCTCAGCGCGACAGCTCGGCTCAGCGTCGACTTCCCCGTCCCAGGCAACCCACCAAACACCACCAACACAGCGCTAGTCTCCCGCAGAACCAGCCACACAGTCCGCTAGTGAGAACACACTGGCGCAGGACCAGCCCACCCGACCGTCACGCCAGATTCGCAATAACGTGCCAGTTCGACCACAGCGCGCGGAGGGCGGCACCAGGGTCTTCTTGGTCGATGACTCCTGTACCGAAGGCCTCACTACTTCCACCGCCGGACATGCCGCTCATCCCACTTTGAGGCACGCCCTAGGCCACCAGTGGGTCGTCAGTGTCTCGGACCATGGTGCGGGTGAGGGTGTTCGGGTCTGCAGACGGTTCAAGGTGACGCGCCCGAGGCGGCCCAGACGCGCGACAGCACGGGAAGTTCGCCCGCGGTGCCGGGCATGGCACGGTCTCGGTCAGCCCGGTCCCGCCACCCAGGCGGCTCGACGGTTCCGCGTACCGCGACGGCTGTCGCGGGAGCGGCGCGGAAGTGATGCCTCACAGGAGTGGTCTGGTCAGGTGGTCGGCGGTGCCGCCGCGCCACTCGATGAGGAAGAGCGTGGCGTCGTCGCTGGTGATCCCGCCTCTTTCCCGTTTGAGTGTGTGGGAGAGGTCCCGGACCATTTGCTGCACGGTCGCGGCGCCGGGTCCGACGCGTTCGATGGTGGCGATCAGGCGTTCCTCGCCGAACTGTTCCCCGCCGGCGGTGTGCTCTTCGATAAGGCCGTCGGTGTAGGCCAGGATCCGATCGCCGGGACGGAGCCGATGGGTGTTGATCAGGGGTGTCGACCCGCCGATGCCGACGGGCAGCGTCCCGGGACCCTCCAGAGCGCGCAGGACGCGGTCGCCCCGGATCAGCAACGGCGCCGGATGGCCCGCGTTGACCCATTCCAACTGCCCCGTCCCGACGTTCAGGCGCATCATCTGCGCGGTGACGAAGTGGTCCGGGCCGAACTGCTCATCAATGGCGGTGTCCATGAACGCGTACAACTCGGCGAGGCCCGCGCCGGCGCGCCTGGCGTGCCGGTAGGCGCCCACGGCGACGGTGGCCAGCACGGCGGCGTTCAGGCCGTGGCCCATCGCGTCGATCATGGCCAGGTGCAGCACGTCGTCGTTGAGGGCGTAGTCCAGGCTGTCGCCGGCGACGTCGTAGGCGGGTTCGAGGATCCCGGCGACGGCGATCTGCGGGGTCGTCATGGTCAGCGGGGGCAGCAGCGACCACTGGATCTCCGCGGACACGGTCATCGGTTCCCGCCGCCGCGCCTGGAAGAACTGGTCGGTGTAGCTGTTCTTGGTGACCAGCATGTCGGCGACCAGACCCGCCAGCCGCAACAGCAGCCTGCGGTCGTCATCGTCGACGACGTCCAGGGTGAGGGCCATCACCCCGATCTCGTCACTGCCGTCCAGCAGGGGCAGGAACATCCGCACCCCGTCGGCCTGCGCACGCTCCACGGCGGTCTCGGTCAGGAACGCCTGCCCGGCCAGGGAGCCCACCAAAGGCACCGGCTCGGTCTGCTTGAGGCCCCGGCCCGGGAGGGCCACCAGTGTGAGCTGCGCGTAGTCCTGCAGCAGGATCGAGACGTCCCGGCCGCCGATCGCGTGCACCTCCTCGGCCACCAGCGGCGCGATGAGCTGCGGCGGCATCTCGTGCGCCCGGTCCAGCAACTGGCCCAGCAGCCGCTCACCGAACCCCTCGCTTCGATCCACCGCGTTCTCAGGCCTGATCCGTTCCCCCACGGCCGTCTCTATGCCCTCTGACGCCTCAATAACTCCATGTAGTCGGCAACGTTCAGATCGTGAGCACCGCGGTTTGCCTCACCCGCCCCAGTCGCCGTGCGCTTCGCACGCCCGGCAGCCGCGCGATCGCGGAGTGACGGGCGCCGGCCCGTCCACGTGCTCGCGGTCTGGTGCCGAGCCGTTCGAGCTGGTGGGCAGCCCCGCCGCGTCGAACTGCCGCGATTCTGACGAGCGTGACGTCGAACCGTTTATGTTGGATGGTGGTCGTGCGGACTGTCGGAGCCGGGGGTGAGGGCCATGAGCGGGACGGTGCCCGGAGTCTGGATCGCGGCCGACAGCGGCCATGACATCGTCCGCGCTGATGCGATCGTGATGCTCCGCCTGGATGAGACCGGACGGCTGACCGCGCAGCTCCGCGACGACGCCAAGGTCAGCGTGTCCCTTCTGGAAGGCTCGTCCGGCTCCCATCCTCCCGATGACTTCCATCGTCAGCTGATCCGGGCGGTCGCCGAGCTCGCCGATTCCAGCGGCGCGCACCTCGTCCGCGCGCGGCACGAGGGGGGCGTCTGGCACTGGATCAGCGAACCCCTGTAGAGGACGCCGCGAGCTGGGCCCGGCCGGCAGTTCCTCAGGCCGATCGGGCCGGGCAGTGCGGCGAGGGTGAGCAGAACTCGACAGGCACCGTCACTTGTTCATGAGGTCGCCCTCCGGCCCGGGCCTGTGCACCCGTATGATCCGCGCCGCGGAACCGTTCCGGACTGGTTGTCTTGACCCTCTTGTGCCAGGCGTCCCAGGGTCATACGGCGAATTCGGCATGGGCGCCTGGGGCCGGGGTGGGCGCTGGCCGTGCGACCGAGCCCGGTGACGCCGTGCCGTGCGGCAATCTGCGGGCCGGGGTCGGCGAGGCGTACGGTGCTGCCGGGCCTGGCGGCGCGGCGGGCGGACGTCCTCACTTCGTCGGGGGCCCGTAAAAAGCCGGCGGCTGCGGACCTGATGGCGGACCTGGTGGCGGTGGGCGTGGTCATGGTGGTCTCCGATCACAGGTGGGCGGGAGCACCGGCCCGGACGGCCGGATGACGGGCCGGCCGGGCTGCGGCCGGATCAGCGTCCCGCGGGGTCTTTCCGAGGTCGCCCGCCCTCGGATTCCCGGACGCTCTCCGAGGCCGTCGGGGTGCTGGCCTGGTCCATCCGGCCGGGTGGCGGGGTGAGGGCGGCCAGCAGGCCAGGGCTGTGCAGAAGGTTATGCGGGTGGGACGCCCCGTCCAGCGACGCCTCGGCTTCGTCCGGGGGCGTGGCGGCCGGGACGGTGAACAGGTCCACGCGCCGGCCGTCGGCGTGGATCGCGGTGAGCAGCCCAGAGGGCAGGGAGTCGAACCAGCTCAGCCGCACCACCCGGGTGTCGGAAGGGCCGTCGATGCGCAGCCTGCGGGGACGGCTGTCCCAGTCGTCCCCCCGGAGCAGGACGTGGGTGATGGGACGCTGGTCGTCGATGGGGCCGTGGTCTTGCAGGGCCAGGATCAAACCCGGCAGTTCGGCGACCGGGTCGGCTGAGCGGGGCCACCAGGCGCCGTCCAGCACGGTCCGCGCCGAGCCGGGAGGGGCCGCGGGGCGCAGCCGCAGCCGGGGAGTCGAGGGTGGTGACAGGCTGATCGTGGTGCGGCGTTCTTCGCTGTTCCACATGGCAGGCGCCTTCCTCGGGTTCCGCTCGGTGCACTGGGTCGGTTTTCTCAGCGGAGGCGCCTGCGGGTCAGCGGGCGCAACTGGGTGAGGCGGGCGGTTCCCAGGATCAGGGTGACCGCGATCCCGATGCCCATCGCGGCCATGAGCACGACCGCCATTGGCAGGACGCCGCTCATCCCGGCGAAGGAGATCCGTACATCACCGGTGTTGCTCACCAGGAACTATCGGGGACTCTGCGGCCGGGTGGTCTGAGCTGGGATACCGAACCGGTCTGGCCGGTGCGCCGGGCTCGTCCGTTGACGCGAGGCGTGTGCGAGGTCGGCATGACTCCCCCTCTCGGGGGCGAGCCGGTGTGACGGATCAACCCCTCAGAACGGGGAGCTCGTCGATTGCCGGATATTTTTGATCCTACCCGAGTAATTGTGAATATGCGTTGTTCGCAATCTCGGGAGCCTCGGCACCGGAGCACGAAAACCCCCGTTCCCTTTCTACCGGGTTCCGGTCGAGGCGACGTCATCAGCGCAAGTGATGGCGTGTGCGTGGATTGGCCGTGTCCATCGCCGGGTGATCATGCTTGGCTGGAGACGTGGCCGGTCACCGCCTGGGGGAGGCTGACCGGTTCTCCAGGGCCGTCCGCTCCTCCCCGGGCCGGACGGCCCTGGACCCACGGCCCCGGTCGTGCATGAGGCGGCGATCGCTGATCGGATCGCCGCCACCGGCAGGTGCAACGCGAACACCGGTGCCGCCGGACAGCATCCTGCGGTTCGTTCATCAACGGAACCGACCTGTCACGTGGTCCAGTGCGATGAAGGCGGCCCAGACCCGGCTCGTCCGGCAGGCCCGCGCGCTCGCGACCTCATCGGTCACGCTGGGATGGACGGGATCGTCGGGGAGGGACAGTGAAATGCGCGTTCGGCATGGCACTCCCCCGATCAGGGGTCAGCCGGCGAGACGGGTCAACCACAGGATGGCATTTTCGTCATTGCCAGATATCTCACTCAGCTCCAAGAACTTCCGATACCCGTGAATATTTGAAGTGATTTCGCTGCAGTTTCAACATCTGCCCTCCGATGAGGAACCCGGCCGGACTCCAAGCCCGACTGGCGTCGATCCGGTGCTGTCGGTAAGACAGCCATGACGCGCCGACCGTTTGGAGGCCGCGCGGCGGTTCTTCCTGAATCGCCGACGTTGCCGAGCGCGATCGGCCATCGGAGGCTCAACCCACCGGTGTGATGGCACGGCGACCCGGCGATGCGCGCCGGGCCGCGTGGTGGTCACGTTCGGGTGCTCAGCGCCCTCAACGCGTCCGCCGGCTCTGGATGCAGGGTGAGGACGTCGTCGATGCCGGTGAGACGGAGGATGCGGTCGACCCGTCCCGTGGCTCCGGCCAGTTCCAGGACCAGGTGCTCGTCCTGGGCACGCTTGAATGCCTTCACCAGGGCAGTGACGCCGGTGGCGTCGCAGAACCTGACGCGCGTGAGGTCGATGACCACACCGCTGCTCGGTGCGGCCCCGGTGCGGACGGTGGTGGCGCCGGCGATCACGGCGGTGAGCTGGGCGGTCAGCCAACCGCTGTTGGAGGCGTCGATCTCCCCGGTGAGCGCTATCAGCGTCGCCGTCGACTCGGCACCGCAGTCGACGTCCATCCGCCGGAGACCGACCCGCGATCCTCCCGGTACGCGGTCGCCGGTCGCGTCACTTTGCCACGTCCGCGCCGCCAGCGGAACGAAGGGTAGGGGTGAGGGTTCGAATGCCGTCATGACAGCCACTTCCCTGGAGCGTATGCACGCTACGCCGCCAGGGTCTGGAGCGGCCGACAGACGGCTACCGCCGTCGCACGCAGCATAAGCCGCCCACGGCCTGCGGTCTAATCCCGTGACCGGTTCAATGCCGGGGCGAGCGGGCCTGGCCGCCGCCTCGGCGATGTCCACCGGCTCACGGCGCCTGCCCTGGCGCGGCGGGAAGGCCGCTCAGCAGCAGGTCGCCCTGCGTGATCGCGACGGCGACATCGGTGAGCTTGCGGTTGTGATCGCGGGCGTACCGGCGCATCACGGTGAACGCCTGGTCCACCGACACCTGGGCGCGCTCGGCGATCATCCCCTTGGCCTGTTCGATCATGATCCGGGTGTTCAACGCCGACTGCAGCTGCTGGGACAGCAGCGCCTGCTCACGTGCCGCGCGTTCACCGATCAGTCCGATCGTGGCGATGTCGGCGAACCCCTGACCCAAGGCGGCGCTTTCGGGCCCCAAGGCACCGGGCGTGTTCTGGAAGAGGTTCAGGGCGCCGATGACCTGATCGCGCAGCCGCATCGGCAGCGAGTGGACGGAAGCGAAACCCCGGCGCAGCGCAACCTCGGCGAACGCCGGCCACCTGTCACGGTCAGCCGCCAGATCGGCGGAGGCCACCGGCCGGCCGGTGGAATGACACTCCAGGCAGGGGCCCTCGTCATGCTCGAGCTGGAACACCTCCAGCAACCGGGCCTGCTCGGACGAGGCGGCGACCAACCGCAGCCCACCGGACTGATCGGTCAGAACCAGGCCCGCCTGATCGACCTCCAGCAACTGCACGCATCTCTCAGTGAGTAGATGCAGGAATTCGATCACATCGAAATCGGCCACCAGCGTGTCCGCCAACTCCACGAACACCCGTGTCAACAACTGCTCACGCGCCATTGTGCTCCCTTCCTTCTGATCGGCCCCTCACACCGGCCCGTAGCGACCGTCTCACTCATCGGACCCGACGCCTCCACCGCCCCCGGACCCGACGCCTCCGCCCTCGGGCGCGAAGCGCAGGACGCGGTCCAGCACCTGCTGAGCGACCTCGGGCAGGCTCTCGCCGCTGGCGAACGCGTGCGCCCGCAACCGAACCAGCGCCTCGTCCAGCCCCGCGCTCAACTGGACCGCGACCATGCCGGTGGCCTGATACACCTCCGCCCGGTCCTCACCCAGCCCACCGGCACCCGCCTCCGGCGCCGGCCCCGCCGATGATCGGTCTCCCATGCCGAGCGGACCGACGGTGTCCAAGGTGACAGCCAGGGCGGTACGCGCGAACACCAGCGCGTCGGCCAGCTGCTCCCCCGACAAGGACCCGGGCCCAGCCCGGTAGAGGACCAGAACACCTGGACGGATGGCGCCGACCTGCAAAGGGAACGCGAACAACGCACCCGCCCCCGCTTCGAGCGCCGACGCCGCGAACCAGGGCCAGCGTGTCCGCGACACACCCGAATCCAGATCGGCCACCAGCACAGGGCCACCCTGCGTCCACGCATCCATGCACGGACCCTCGCCCAGCAAGAACTGCAGAGCGTCCACCCGGCGAGCGGTCTCGTCGGTCGCGTGCAGCAGCGTCCGCCTATCCAACCCGGTGACCAGCGACAGGGACGCGCCGTCCGTGCCCGCCGACAGGCCGACGGCCCGGCACACATGCGCCACCGACACGGCCTCGGCCCCGGCGACCCCGTGGATCAGTGCCCAGACCCGGGCACCTCGGTTCTCATCCTTGATCACCACGCGGTGATCACCGCCCTACCGGCGCAGACACAGAGTCTCAATGGCGAGCCTATCCCCCAGCTCCGCCGTAGGCCGCCTGCTCCAGGGGTGGCGCCGAAGCGCCGGGTGAAGCGCCACAGAGGAGGCCGTGCACCCCGGCCGCTTCGTCATACCTCACCGGCAGCACCGCGCGGTCAGTGCGGCGCCGCTGCCGTCTCGCGGCTGGTGGAAGCACTCAATGACCACCCTTGGTGGAACTGCGTTGACAATCGCCATCAGGCCAAACAAGCGCTTCAGAAAGCTGCGCGATAGGCAACGGCCCCGAAAATCGGCGGCTACTCCTCCAGTCGCGCTCGCTCAGATCTGGATGAGCCTATGCCAGGAAGGCTCACTGTGCGGGTCTACCGCGAGCGCGCGGTGCCGTCGTTGCCGGGCGCCCGCAATGTACGCGCGCGTTGGCCCCCCTTCGGGCGGCCCGCGGCGCTCGGCGGCGGCCGTCGTGCCGCCGATCAGCCATCGTGATGAGCCGTTCACCGATCGCCTGTGTCCCCCAAGCCATCACCGGGTTTGGCTGGACGGTGGCCGGTACCTGCTGGGGCCGCACTGATCGACCGGGGCCGTCCGATGCACGGTGAGTAGTCCCTCACAGCGGCGGACGGCCCTGGCGATCAGCCGTCCCTTTCCGGATCAGCCGTCCCGTCTCGGATCGGAGGACATCCTGATCGCCGATCACGCCGCCGACGCCTCACCTGCTGCGCGTGCGCCGTCCGTCAGCGCTGCCGCCGATATGACGACGCTCCTTCTCCCCGAACCATCCGCGGCCGACCGGGCCGGGGCTCCAGCATGTCCACGCGGTCCTAAAGGGGCGATCGCGCTGGTCGCCTGCGGTGCCGTCCCGGTCGGCCGGGGAGGACGGAGCCGGGGCCGTGCCACGTCTTGGTGACCGGTACGAACGACGACCTTGGAGCCCATGACACGGCAGGTCGCGACGCTTCGGCCCGGCTGAGCCCGGCTGCCTTGGAAGGCCGGCGCGCCGCGTCGCCTGCGGCTCACCCGCACGGCTCCCGAACGGTCTCCCCACCGCCCGGCGGTCTTCTCGTCCCGGCGCCGGACGAGGTGCGGGCGGCGCGGGTCCACCCCCTGACCCCTCGGCACGCCACCGGCCTGGACAAGCTCCTCTGGGAGGCGAGGAAACGGCCGATGCCCGACGGCGCCGCCGTCAACGCGGTCATCGCCGCGTCCAGCCAAGCCCCAGCGAGACGGCGGCAATGCCCTGCCCTCCCCCGCCAGGCCCGGCTCCGCCACCACCCGATCCACACCTGGCGCCGACTGCCCGGGGCGAGGAATCGACCGGCCCGGTACGACCTGATCGACGAGGGCTGAGGCCGCTAATCCGCCGACGAGGTCAGACCTCGCGCCCGTGGACGTAGCACCACTTCCACGTGGACCCGGGCTCCAGGGCACCGACGACGGGATGGTCGGTCTCCTGGTAGTGCGCTCGCCCGTGCTGGCGGGGCGAGTCGTCGGAGCACGCCACCCAGCCGCAGCTCAGGCAGACCCGCAACCTTGTCCAGGTGGCGCCGAGCGCTTGGCAGCCCAGGCACCGGTCCGACAGCGGGGTCACCGGCGCCAACCCGTCGAGGTGCCTGCAACGCGGTGCCAATCCATTCGGGCTGATCGGGAAGACGGACATGATCTGGAGCCGCCTGCCGTGGTCAGCGCCCATTGCAGGTCCTCCTCTCCCCGTCCTCCCAGCGAGCTCCGCGTACGGTCAGTGGATCCCGGACACGGCATTGCCGAGTCAATCGCGGGCGGCGTCGTCCCGGAAACCGCCAAGGCGAGCGGAACTCATCACCAGCGCACATAACACCCGCGCGTGTCGGCGGGAAGGTTCCGGCCGATCGGCCGCGAACGTATGCTCTCGTGCGGGGCCCTTCCCGCTCGACGCCGACGTCGGCGTCGCGTTCCCGACCTGGCGGGAACGGTCCCCGTCTCGGATGGCGGCGATGTCGTGCGGGGGTACCGGTCGTGGAGCTGCGCCAGCTGCGCTACTTCGTGACCGTCGCCGAGGAACTGCACTTCGGCCGCGCGGCGGCTCAGGAGCACATCGTGCAGTCGGCGCTGAGCCAGCAGATCCAGCGGCTGGAGCGTGAGCTGGGGGTCCGCCTGCTGGAGCGCAGCACGCACCATGTCGCGCTGACCGCCGCCGGCGCGGCGTTCCTGGTCGAGGCGCGGCAGATCCTGGCGCACGTGGACCGGGCCGTCGCGGTCGCCCGCACCACCGGCAGCGCGGCGCCCGCGCTGCGCGTGGGGATCATCGACGCCAGCTACGACTCGATGCCCCAGATCCTCCAGGAGGCGCAGGCACGCCACCCCGGCCTGGTCGTCCATCAGATCGAGGCGGGCGTGCCCGAGCAGTACCAGCAGCTCACCGACGGCCGCCTCGACGTCGGCATCGGCCGCGCCGCGCTCGCCCCGCCCCAGATCGCCTCGCAGGTGTTCCGGTACGACCCGCTCGGCGTGCTGATCCCGCACGAGCACCGTTTCGCCGGACTGGACGCGGTGCCGGTGGCCGACCTGGCCCGAGAGCCGCTGCTGCTCGCCGAAGAGGCGCAGGCCCCGGAGTTCAACCAGTTCACCATCGAAATGTGCCGGGCCGCCGGTTTCACACCGACGGTGTACGCGGGGACGGTCGAGAGCATCCGGGCCGCCGCCGACCTCGTCGCCCAGGGGCGCTGCCTGTATTGCGTGCCGTCCTCGTGCATCAGCGCGCTCCCCGGCACCCTGTGGCGGCCGCTCACCGAACCGGCGTCCTACTACCCCTGGTCGGTCCTGTGGCGCGCCGACGACGACTCCGACCACGTCACCACCATCGTCACCTGCGCACGCGCCATGTCCGCACGACTCGGCTGGCTCACCACACCAGACCGACTCACCTCAGACTGATACCGTCCACCGCCCCGAACCCGCCCTGGATCGCTCGCCGACGGTGTCAGTCCCTGGCGCCATCGCCTGGCCAGCGGCGCGCCTCAGCACGCGGGAGTTCGGTCACCGTGGCCGGATCGGGCATGATCCATTCCAGCCTGGCGCGCACGCTCTCGCGGGTCGGCGCGGCAGTGGCCTTGGCGGTAACCGTCTTGACCTGGGCGTGAACCCGCCGGCTCTCGCGGGCGCTCTTCTCGTCACCTCGTCCGGGGTGATGGCGTCCGGCGGCGGGACGGCGACCGTGGATGACGAGGAGGTCCGGTCATGCTGGAATGACCCAGCCTGTCCCGCACCACCTTCAACTCCCCCCCGCCAACGCCAGAGTCGCCGCACCATGACGAAGATCATGCAACCGGACCGGTGGCGGCCCATGCTCGGCGATCAGATCGCGGAACAGGCGGGTCAGCCGGTCGGGGTTCAGCGGGTCACCGTTGGGGCCGGTGAACACGAACCCGCCGTCGCCGTGGCTCGGCCCGCCCTGCTCGCGTTCGCGTCGCTGCCGCTCACGGTGAGCGCGTAGGGCGGCGGCGGTGGTGCGGTCCAGCGCGATGACGCGGGCGCTGGTAGCGGTCTTGGCCAGGCACGTTTCCTCGGCGCTGCCGACCACGTCCTCGTCGAACCCGGGAACGACGACGGTCCGGGCCGCAACGCCATCGCCTCCAAGGCGACGAAACTGAACGACTCGGATCGTGATGGGAACGCTTGATCGACCGCGGCATCTGGGACGGCTTCCTCGGTCTGGTGCCGGGCGCTTGACAGGGTAACACTTATTGTATTAATTGTTACTATCGTAACTATTAATCGGCTGTCGTGCCGGGCTGGGAGGGGCGTGGTTTGATCGTCGAGGAGCGCAACTACACGATGGTTCCGGGTGGCGTTGCGGAGTATCTCAGGCTCTGGGAGGAGTGCGGGCGGGCCTCTCAGGTCGCCCATCTGGGCGAGCCGCTCGGCGTGTACCGGACCGAGGTCGGCGAGCTGAACACGCTCGTCTACCTGTGGCGGTACGAGAGCCTGCGGGACCGGGAGAAGCGGCGCGGCGCGCTCGCGGCGGACCCGGGGTTCGCGGCGTTCCGGCGCCGCGTCCGGGACCTCCTGGTCGCGCAGGAGAACCGCATTCTCGCCGAAGCCGCACCGGGAGGCACGAAATGAGCGACAGCGATCCGCAGGCGTACGTCGACGAGATGGTCCGGAAGCGCGGATACGTGCTCGACTACCACAAGCTCATGGCCAAGCAGGATTTCGAGGTCTTGCAGGCGGCCAACGGCCTGGTGTCGGCGGCTTATCTGCGGGAGCGCAGTCTCGACCGGCGCACGAAAGAGCTGATCTTCATCGTCAGCCTCACCGTGATGCGGGCCGGGAAGGGCCATATCCAGAGCCACATCAGGGTGGCCTTGGAGCTGGGCGTCGACCCGCGGGAGATCCTTGAGGCGATCGAGATCGCCCTTCCGGAGGCGGGTGTGGTCGCATTCCAGCACGGTTTCGAAGCCTGGTGCGAAGTAGTCGGTGCGGAAGGGATCGAGCCGACCGTCACCGTTTCCTGAAGGCGCCCGGCGCGGCGGTCACACGGTGGCCGCCGCGCCGAGCCGTTCCCGGAGGGCGTCGACGGCGCCGTTCAGTCCGGTGGGGCCGGTCAGGGCTGCCACGTAGCGGTCGGGGCGGAGGACGACCAGGCGTTCGGGGCGTCCGTCGAACCATTGCCGCAGGCCGTTGTCCCGATCTTCGATGACGACGGTGTCCGGGGCGGCGTGGTGGTGCGACGAACCCGGACGCGACTCCACCACCTTGAGGAAGGTCGTTCCCAGGCCGTGCAGGAATGTGCGGTGGCCGTCGTCCAGATGCTCGGCGGGGTCTGTCTCGAAACCGAGCACCGCGAAGCCCTTTCCGAGCACATCGTCGAGCGGGACGGTGGCACCGTCGAGCGTTTCCACATCGGGCTGGACGAACATCCGTCCCACTGCCGGTGCGGAGGGGACGACGATTCCGTCCCGGTAGCGCGGCATGGGCTTGAACCGCATCTGCAGCACCCATTCCTTGACGCCGGGAGTCCAGTTCGCCGCGCGGAAGAACGCGTCGCGCAGAAAAGCCACCCGCCGGTCGGTCGGCGACAGGACGCGGCCGAGCGTCGTGGACAGGTTCACCATCGCGCGGGCATGGGCTCGGCGCTCGGTGTCGTAGGTGTCCAGAATGGACGGCGCGGCTCGCCCCTGGACGGCCGCCGCCAGTTTCCAGGAAACGTTGACGGCGTCGCGGATTCCGGTGTTCATCCCCTGACCCGCCCAGGGCGGCATGAGATGCGCCGCGTCCCCGGCGAGGCAGACCCGGCCTGAGACGAACCGCTGCGCGACCCGGGAATGGTGGGTGTAGACGCGGGCGCGAATGACGTTGACCGAGTCGGGATCCGGGACATGCCGGGCGAGCAGTTTCCGTACGTTCTCCGGGGCGAGCATGGTGTCGCCGTCCTCGCCGGGGAACAGCATGAACTCCCAGCGCCGGTAGTCAAAGGGCAGGTGGGCGCACACGTAGGGGCGCGCCGGGTCGCAGTGCAGGCCGGTGAAAGGGGCGTCCACGGGGTCGTTGTCGCATTCGATGACGACCCATTTGCGCGGATGGGTGTCGCCTTCCAGGACGATCCCGGACAGTTCCCGGACGGTGCTGCGGCCCCCGTCCGCCCCGACGACGTACTTGGCGCGGACGACATGGTGCCCGCCGTCGTCGGTCAGCACGTCGAGGTCGACGCCGTCCCCGTCCTGGCGGAGCCGGACGACGTCGTGCCCCGGCAGCAGCGTGACGTTCGGGAAGCGCTCCAGCCCGTCGCGCAGGGTCCGCTCTGCGAGTGGCTGCATGAAGATGTTGCGCCGGTACCAGCCGAACTCGCGGGTGCCGGGCAGGATGTCGGCGAAGCAGCGCCCGGTCCCGTCGAAGAACCGCAGCGGGACATTCTGGATCATGTCGGCGAGCAGCGGCCCGGCCAGGCCGATGCCCTGGAACGCGCGCAGCGCCTCGTCGTCCATGCCGATGGCGCGCGGGTACTCGACGATCCCGTGCCCGCGTTCGAGGACGAGCGTCTCCACCCCGTACATGCCCAGGTAGTTGGCGATGGTGAGGCCGACCGGGCCCGCCCCGACGATCGCGACGTCCACCTCGGTCATCGGTCCTCCCGAAGGAAGGCGGTGACGGCCGCTGCGAAGGCGGCCGGGTCGTCGTCGTGCACGTAGTGGCCCGCGCCGGGGATCTCCGCCCACTCCAGCAGCGGCTGCCGCGCGGCCATCCGCAGGCAGACGTCGCGGCTCAGGTAGTCGGAGTCGCCGCCGCGCAGCACGAGCGCCGGGCAGGCGAGCCGCTCGACGCACGGCCACAGGTCGACCTGGCGGGACGGGCCGGCGTCCAGCCGGGCCGCGGCGATGCCGTCCAGGTCGAACTTCCAGGTGAGGGCGCCGCGGCCGTCGCCGGTGACGGTGTGCCGCACCCGCGACTCGATCGCGTCGTCGGACGCCGCCGGACGCACCGACCGCCAGTACGCACGGGCCTCGTCCAGGTCGGCGAACGCGCGGGGCGTCTCGGCCAGCTCGCGCTTGATGCGCTCGGCCCCCGCGCCTCCGGCGGACGCGCCCGGGCCCATGTCCTCGATCACGGCCCGGCGGACCCGGTCCGGATGCCTGGACGCGTACACCAGCGCGTTCGCGCCGCCCATGGAGTGACCGACGAGCGCGAACCGGTCCAGCCCGAGCCGGTCGGCGAACTCCTCAAGGTCGCGGACGTAGGCGCCGGTGTAGTAGTCGCGGGCCGGGTCCCAGGCGCTGTCGCCGCGGCCGCGATGGTCGAGCGCGAGCACCCGGTGGTCGGCGGCGAGCGCGGCGGCGACGCCGTCCCACGTGCGGGCGTAGCTGCGCAGGCCGTGCAGCAGGACGACAGGCGGGGCGGCGGGGTCGCCCCATTCGACGTAGTGGGCGCGAAGGCCGCCGAGGGTGGTGAACCGGTCCTCCATCAGCGCAGCCCGTCGACGCCTTCGATCTCGGACGCGCGCAGCCCGCCGAGCCGCGCGTGCAGCCGCCCGCGGGTGGCGAACGCGAAGATCACCACGACCTCGTCCGGGGACGGGCAGTCGGGGAACATCGCGGTGATCGTGTCGTAGTGGGACCGGACGTAGAGGGCGTCCTTGTGGGCGAGCGGCACGTCGATCGCGGTGCCAGGCCCGCCGCGCTTCCCGGTGGAGGGCACCCACGACTTCCCGCCGCCGACCGCGTCCCGCACCGGGTCCGCGAACGTCTGCGTCAGGAACGCGTTGCCGTGCTCGTACTCCCCGGCGACCCCGACCAGGCACGCCTTGCCGTAGCTCACGATCATGTGGTCCCCGGCGGCCGCGACGGCGCGGCGGCCGAACTCCACGCCGAGCCCGGCGGAGTCGTCCACGATCTCGGACAGGTCCTCGCTGAACCGTCCCGCGTAGGGGTTGCGGATCGCGGCGCCGATCACGACCTTGCGGACCGGCGGGCCGTCGGCGGCCTGCCCGGTCTCGTTGGCGAGGGTGTCCTCGACCTGCGTGAACCACTTGCGGATGTGGTAGCCCATGGCCGGTCCTTACTCGTAGAGGGGGTCGACGTCGAAGGGGTCGCTGGGCGCGCCGTACTTGCCGAGGATCCGCTTGCCCTCCTCGTCGTCGGTGACGGTCTCGTGGAAGAACTCGAAGCGGTTGCCGTCCGGGTCGGTGAAGTACAGGCCGAACCCGACCTTGTGGTCGGTGGTCTTCACGACGGGGACGCCCTTGGCGCGCAGCATCCCGTACAGGCGCCGCCACTCGTCGAAGTCGCCCTCGACCTCCAGGCCGTAGTGCTGGAGCCCGATGACGCCCTGCGCGGCGCCCTCCGGCGCCTTGATCAGCGCGATGTCGTGGTGCTTGACGCCGAACGACATGAACACCCAGTCGGGGGTGCGGGCGGTGACCTCCATGCCGAGGACGTCCTCGTACCAGGCCGCGGACGCCTCCGGGTCCCGGACGAACAGCGACAGGTGGGTGCGGCGGACCCGCGGCCGGAGCCCGGCGACGGGCGGCAGCGCGGTGGGCTCGGCGCCGTCCGGCAGGACGGTCTCGTCCGGGTCGATGTTCATCAGTGGCCTCCCTCCACCTGGACCACCGCGGGCGTCCAGGCGACATCGGTGATCTCGCTGAACTCGCGCCATTCCTTCGTCCAGGTGCGGCCCGCGTCCGCCGAGCGGAACAGGTGGCCGTACTTGGTGCCCGCGAACACCACCGACGGGTCGGCCGGGTGGACGCCGAACGCCCACGTGGTGGAGTTCGCGGGGACGTCCAGCGCGGACTCCGTCCAGGACGCGCCCCGGTCGGTGGAGACCAGGATCTTCGTCATCGTGCCGGGGGTGGCGTCGCCGATGCCGAGCAGCAGCTCGTCGCCGCCGGGCAGCCGGGTGACCAGGCGCGTGTAGTAGACGCCGAACTCCGCGCGGGAGTCGGTGCGGGTCCAGGTCTTGCCGTCGTCGGTGCTGACGAACAGCGCGTTCACCACCGCGACGATGATCGTCTTGGGCTTGTCGCCGTCCGGCTCCAGGATCGTGACGCAGTGGATGTCGGAGTTGGTCACCCCGTCCGGCGTGCTCTTCGGCGTGCCGTCGACGCGGGACCAGGTGTCGCCGCGGTCGTCGCTGCGCCACAGCCCGCCCTCCTCGATCCCGAACCACGCCGCGCCCGGCACGGCCGGGTCGAACGCGATGGTCAGGATGCGGGGGCGGTTCACCCCGGCGCAGAACTCGGGGATGTCCGGCGGCAGCCGGTGCCAGGTCTCGCCGCCGTCGTCGGTGCGGAACAGCGCCGCCCGGGACGGCGCCCCGGTGCCGACGATCATGCAGCGGGGGTCGTGCGGGTCGATCGCCATCGACCAGACGGCCATGCCGTTCATCGGCCCGTCCACGCGCCGCCAGGTGGCCCCGGCGTCGTCGCTGCGGGCCACGCCGATGTCGGCCCCGGCGTACACGGTCTCGGGCCGCGCCGGGTCGACGGCGAGGCAGCGGACGACGGCGTCGAACTCCAGGTCCATGCCGACGCCGAGCCGCGCCCAGGTGACGCCGTCGTCATTGCTGCGCAGCACGCCCTGGCCAGCCGTGGCGACGAGGATGGTTCCTTCCATGCCGGTGCTCCCTCCTGTCCGGATGCCTGTCTGGACGCCTAGATGAAGATTCCGCGGGTGAGGCCGCCGTCGATGCCGATCGACTCGCCGGTGATCGCCGCCGCGCGCGGGGACGCGAGGAAGCAGATCGTCTCGGCGACCTCCTCGACGGTCAGCACCCGGCGGATCGGCGTCCGGTCGATGTAGCTCTGCTCGACCGCTGCGGCCGTCGTGCCGCGCTTGGCGGCCTCCGCCTCGTACAGCTCGTGGATGTGCTCGGTCTCCACCACTCCCGGGTGGAGCACGTTGACGGTGATGCCGTCCGGGCCGAGCTGGTCGGACAGCGCCTTCGTCAGGTGCGTCACCGCCAGGTTCCGCATGCCGGACAGAGCGTGGCTGGCGCGTCCGGTCAGCCCGCCGATGTTGATGATCCGGCCGTAGCCGGTGGCGCGCATGTGCGGGGTGACGGCCTGCGCGCAGCGGAAGTAGCCGACGACCTTGGTGTTCAGGTCGTCGAGCAGCGCCTCCGGGTCCGCCTCCTCGACCGGGTTGCGGACCCGGCCGCCGGGGGCCGCGGCGCCGTTCACCAGGACGTCCACCCGGCCGAGCCGCGCCACGGCCTCGTCCACCATCGCGCGGACGGACGCGGTGGACGTGGTGTCCGCCGCGATCGGCACGACCCGCCCGCCGGTCTCGCTCTCGATCTCCTTCGCCGCCGTCTCCAGCGCGCTCGCCGTGCGGGACGTGATCGCCACCGCGACGCCCTCGCGCGCCAGCTCCCGGGCGACGGCCCTGCCGATGCCGCGGCCGCCGCCGGTGACGATGGCGGCCCGGCCGGTGAGTTCCAGATCCACTTCGGTCGGCTCCCGTTCTAGGTGAGGTTGACCCAAACGCTCTTGGTCTCGGTGTAGTTGCCGAGGACCTCGCGGCCCATCTCGCGGCCCCATCCCGACTGCTTGAACCCGCCGAACGGCGACGCCGGATCGGTGAGGTTGTAGCAGTTGACCCACACCGTCCCCGCCTTGATCGCGCCCGCGATGCGGTGCGCGGCGCGGACGTCGTTCGTCCAGACCCCGGCGGACAGGCCGTACGGGGTGTCGTTGGCCTTGGCGACCAGGTCGTCCTCGTCGCGCCAGTTCATCGCGACCAGCACCGGGCCGAAGATCTCCTCCTGGACGACCCGCATCCCGTGGTCGGTGTCCTCGAACACGGTCGGGGCGAGGAAGTACCCGTCGTCGTAGGCGGAGTCGAGGCCGTCCGGGCGGCCGCCGCCGACGGCGATCCGGCCGCCCTCCTCGGTACCCGACCGCACGTATCCGGCGACGCGGTCGCGCTGCCTGGCCGACACGAGCGGGCCCATCTGCGTGGCCGGGTCGGTGCCCGGCCCGACGACGATCGACTTCGCCCGCTCCACGACGGCGGCCAGCACGTCGTCGTAGATCTTCTCGTGCACGTACAGCCGGGACCCGGCGGTGCACACCTGCCCCTGGTTGAAGAAGATCGCGTCCGCGGCGCCGCGCGCCACCAGCTCGGGGTCGGCGTCGGGCAGCACGATGTTCGGCGACTTGCCGCCGAGTTCCAGCGTGACCTTCTTCAGGTTGCCGGTGGCGGCGCGTGCGACCGTCCGGCCGACCTCGGTGGAGCCGGTGAACGCGACCTTCGCGATGCGGCCGTGGTCGGCGATCGCCTGCCCGGCGACGCGGCCGTACCCGGTGACGATGTTGACGACGCCGTCCGGGAAGCCCGCCTCGGCGACCAGCTCGCCCAGCCGCAGCGTGCTCAGCGACGTCTCCTCGGCCGGCTTCAGCACGACGGTGTTGCCCGCGGCCAGTGCGGGGGCCAGCTTCCAGCAGGCCATCGACATCGGGAAGTTCCACGGGACGATCGCGCCGACGACGCCGACCGGCTCGTGCACGGTGTAGTTCAGGACCCGCATCCCGGCGCGCGGCGACACCGGGATCGTGCTGCCCTCCAGCTTGCTCGGCCAGCCCGCGAAGTAGCGGAACAGCTTGACGCTCGCGCCGACGTCCACCATCCGGGCGACGGCGACGGGCTTGCCGTTGTCCTGCGCCTCCAGCAGCGCCAGCTCGTCGGCGTTCTCCTCGATCAGGTCGGCGAGCCGGTCGAGCATGCGGCCCCGCTCCAGCGGGGTCAGGTCGCGCCAGGCCGGGTCGTCGAAGGCGCGCTCGGCGGCGGCGACGGCCCGGTCCACGTCGGGCGCGCCGCCCGCGGGAACGGTGGTGAGCACGCGGCCGGTCGCCGGGTCCAGCGACTCGAACGTCTCCCCGGAGGCCGCGGGGACCCACCGTCCGCCGATGAGCATGGTGCGCGGGGACGCCAGGAACCCGCGCACCCGTTCGGCGGCATGCGACGTACTGTTCGGCACGGCATTGTTCGGCATGGTGCCGTCTCCTTCCTGGCCGGTCACAGGGCCATCTCGATGAGTTGCGGGCCGTCCTCGGCGAGCGCGGCGCGCAGCGCGGCGGCGAGGTCCTCGCCCGTGGCGGCGCGGCGGGCGGGCACCCCGTAGGAGCCGGCGAGCGCCACCCAGTCGATGGACGGATCGGCGAGGCTGGTGAGCGCCGTGGCCTGCGGGCCGTGGGCGTCGCCGTGGCGGTCCAGTTCGGTGCGCAGGACGTTGTATTTGTGGTTCGCGGCGATGAGGGTGATGACGCGGGTGCCCTCGCGCGCCATCGTCCAGAGCGCCTGCGCGGTGTACAGGGCGCTGCCGTCGGACTGGAGCGCGATCACCGTCCGGTCGGGCGCGGCGATCGCGGCGCCCAGCGCGCACGGGAGCCCCTGGCCGATCGCGCCGCCGGTGTTGGTCAGCACGGTGTGCCGCGGCGCGGACGCGGACGCGGTGACGAACGGGTAGCCGCACGTCCCGCCCTCCACGGACACGATCGCGTTCTCCGGCAGCAGCCCGGCGACGATCCGTCCCACGTTCGGTCCGTCCAGGGGGCCGGTGGGCAGGGCGTCGTTCGCCGGTTCGTTTCGAGCCGGGACGGGGCGCGCGTCGAGCGCGGCGGCGAGGTCGCTGAGCGCGGCGGTGCCGTCCTCGCCGGGGGCGCTGAGCCGGACGACGGTCCCTTCGGGGGCGAGCAGGCTCGGTACGCCCTCGTAGCCGAAGTAGGCGACGGGTTCGGCGGCGCCCGCCAGGACGACCGCGTCGGCCCCGGCCAGCGCGCGGGCCGCGATCTCCGGGAAGTACGGGAGCCGGTCGGCGTCCGGCAGCCCGCCGCCGCGTTCGGCGCAGGCCGGGAAGGTCTCGCTGTACAGGGTCGCGCCGGTGGCGGAGGCGATGGCGGCGGCGGCGCGCAGGCCCTCCGCGGAGAGCGCGTCGCCGCCGAGCAGCAGCACGGATCGTCCGGCGCGCATCTTCGCCGCGACGGTCTCGACCCGCGCCATCGCCACCCCGCGCAGCGCGCCGCCTTGGCCGCCCCGGCCGGACGGCGGTGCGGCACCCACGCGCTGCTGCTGGAAGTCGGCCGGGACGATCAGCGTGCTGACGCCGTCGTCCGCCGCGTCGACGGCGGCGGCAGTGTCGGGCCCGATGGTCTCGGCGGACGCGACCGTCCGCACCGTCCCGACCGTGCCGGCGAGGGCGGCGATGTCGGACGTGAGCGGCGCGTCGTACGGCAGATGCCAGCTCGCGTGATCGCCGACCACGTTCACGATCGGGGACCGGGCGCGGCGCGCGTTGTGCAGGTTCGCCAGCCCGTTCGCCAGGCCGGGCCCCAGGTGCAGCAGCGTCATCGCCGGACGCCCGGCGATCCGCCCGTACCCGTCGGCCGCGCCCGTGCACACGCCCTCGAACACGCCCAGCACGGCCCGGACGCCGGGCACCGCGTCCAGCGCGGACACGAGCGGCATCTCGGTCGTCCCAGGATTGGCGAAGCAGACGTCCACGCCACGAGCCGCGGCGGTGCCCACAAGGAGTTCGGCCCCGGTGTTCGTGTCTCCGCTCATGCTGTTGCCACCACCGGGAGTCGGTTCACTTCGGCAGGGAGATGAGCGCGGAGGTCGGCTACCAGGTCGTCGCGGATCGCCCGGCGGGACGGGTCGTCCCACAGGTTGTGCCACTGGTGCGGGTCGTCCTCGACGTTGTACAGCTCGCCCTCCGTCCCGTCGTAGGCGACGCCGTAGCTCCGCAGCACCCGGTCGCCCGCGATCTTCTCCAGGCCGGTCGGGACGCCGACGGTGGACGGCTCGTACACCGTGCAGATCCAGCCGTCGCGGTACATCGTCCGCAGGTGCATGCCGATGCCGGGCACCTTGCTGTCGTACTCGCACAGCGCCCGCTCCCGGCCGGAGCCGGGCGCGGTCGGCAGCGGCTCGCCCTGCATCCACTCGGGCACCGGGATCCCGGCGATCTCGCAGAAGGTGGGGGCGAGGTCGAGCTGCCCGACCGGCTCGGTGATCTCCGCGGGCCCGATGCCCGCGGACGCGGCCGGACGCCAGACCAGCGGCAGCCGCATCAGCCCGTCGGTGTGGAACGGCCCCTTGAAGAACAGCCCGAGCTCACCCATCAGGTCGCCGTGGTCGGTGACGTAGAAGACGTCGGTGTCGGCCAGCCGTCCGGACCGTTCCAAGGACGCCAGCACCCGTCCGCACGCCTCGTCGATCAGCTCGTTCATCACGGCGGTCTTGGCGAGCATCTCGCGCATCTGGTCAGCGGTGAGCGAGCCGGGCACGAACCCGCGCGGCGCGCCCTCCTGGTTGCGCCACCTGCCCTGGTAGTAGGCCAGCCAGTGGGCGGGACGCGAGCCCAGCAGGCGCTCGATCTCCGCGTCCCCGCCGGGGTGCCCGGCGGGGAGGTCGACGTCCTGCCACGGCACCCGGTGCAGTTCCCCGGCGGGCGGGTCGAACGGGTGGTGGGGGTCGGGGAAGCTCATCCAGACGAAGAAGTCGTCGTCGTCGGACAGCGTGTCCAGGTAGCGCAGGGTCTGCTCGGCGACCCAGTCGGTGTGGTACAGCTCGCGCGGGACGGGGTTGACCGACGCCTCGGGCGCGCCGGTGTCGCCGCCGGGGACGCCCATCATCGTCGCGCCGAAGCCGTCGAGGTCGCCGGGGTGCTCCCGCTCCATCCAGTACCCGTAGTGGCCGAGCATCGGGCCGAACCCGGCGGTGACGCCGTGGCTGGCGGTCACCGCGTACTCGAAGCCGCGCCAGTTCCCGCCGGTCTCGCCGCGCAGCGCGCGGGCGTTCTCCTCGAAGTCGTTGGCGCGGGCGTCGTGGCCGGGGTCGAAGTGGGCCTTGCCGATGAGCGCCGTCCGGTAGCCGGCCTTCTCGGCGAGATGACCGGCGACCGTCGGGGCGTCGTAGGGGAGCTGGACGCCGTTGGACCACACGCCGTGCGTCCGCGGGTACTGGCCGGTGATCATCGTCGAGCGGGCCGGCATGCAGACGGTGCTTTGGGCGTAGGCGCGCCGGAAGGTCAGCCCGCCGGCGGCCAGGCCGTCCACGACCGGTGTGCGGGCCAGCGCGCCGCCGAAGCGGCCGAGCGCGTCGTAGCGCTGCTGGTCCGAGGTGATCAACAGGATGTTCCGGCCCATGGCCCCCGTCCGTCCGACGATCGAATACTACAGTAATAATTAACATAGTAATTATATGGATGTCAACGGCCCGTCCGCGAGCGCGGACGGGCCGTCGCCCCGGGGTCAGGTCCCGGAGATGAGCGAGAACACCCGGGCCCGCAGGTCCGCGAACCGGGGATCGGCCTTGGTGCCGAGCTGGTCGCGCGGGCGCGGCAGGTCCACCTCGATGACCTCCTGCAGGACGCACGGCGGCCCGCCCAGGACCACGATCCGGTCGGCGAGGTAGATCGCCTCGTCGATGTCGTGCGTGACCAGCAGCACCGTCACGCCGAAGTCGCGGTGCACGGAGAGGGTGAGGTCCTCCAGCTCGGCGCGGGTCTGCGCGTCGACGGAGGCGAACGGCTCGTCCATCAGCAGCAGCTCCGGCTCGTAGGCCAGGCCGCGGGCGATCGCGACCCGCTGCTGCATGCCGCCGGAGAGCTGCCAGGGGTAGGCGTCCGCCTTGCCGCCGAGGCCGACCGCGTCCAGCGCCCTGCGCGCCCGCTCGACGCACTCGGCGCGCGGCAGGCCCTTGTTGCGCAGCGGCAGCGCGACGTTCTTCTGAAGCGTGTACCAGGGGAACAGGGACCGCGTGTAGTCCTGGAAGACGAACGACAGGCCCTTCGGCGGACGGCCCTCGATGGCCGCGCCGTCCAGCCGGGCCTCGCCGCGAGTCGGGCTCAGCAGCCCGGACAGGCACTTCAGCAGCGTGCTCTTGCCGACCCCGGACGGCCCGACGATGCACACGAACTCGCCCGCGGCGACGTCGAAGCTCAGGTCGGCGATCGCCGGGACGGCCGCCGCCCCGGAGCCGTAGGTCTTGCCGAGGCCGCGCACGGTCAGCGTGCCGCCGGTACGGGTGGTGGTCGTCATCGGGCGCTTTCCTTTCCGGAGGTCTCCCGGGCGTCGCGGTACCAGAACAGGACGCGGCGCTCCGCGAGCAGCAGGAGCAGGTTGAGGACGTAGCCGACGATCCCGAGCATGATCATTCCGGCCCACATCTCGGGGATGGCGAACCCGCGCTGCGCGTCCAGGACGGCGTAGCCGACGCCGTCGCTGGAGCCGACCATCTCCCCGACCGCCATCACGATGACGCCGACGGCGAGGCCGGTGCGCAGCCCGGTGAACACCCGCGGCATCGCGGCGGGCAGCACGACGTGCCGGACCCGGAACGCGGCCGTGAAGCCGTACGCCCGGGCCACCTCGGACTGGACGCGGTCGGCGCCCGCGACGCCGTCCATCGTGTTCATCAGCACCGGCCACACGACGCCGAACGCGATGAACAGGATCTTGGTGGGGTCGCCGAACCCGGCCACGATGATGAACACGGGCGCCATCACCGGCGGCGGGACGAACCGGAAGAACTCCAGCACCGGCCCGAACGCCCGCGCGAGCTTCGGCGCCAGCCCGAGCACCAGGCCGCCCGCGACCCCGGCGGCGACCGCGATCGCGTAGCCGATCGCCAGCCTGACCAGGCTCGGGACGAGGTCGGCCGTCAGCCGGGTGGACAGCCAGTCGTCCCGCAGCGCGGAAAGGATCTCCGGCAGCGGCGGGAAGAAGAACGACTCGCTCCCCGCCGACGCCGCCCACCACACACCGACCAGCACCACCGGGACGCCGATCTCCAGCGCGAGGTGAAGCCCGCGCCGCGAGCCGGACGCGTTCGCGTGCCCGTTCATGCGCCCACCCCCGGCCGGTAGGCCTCGTGCCAGTGCAGGACGCGCCGCTCGCACAGCCGCAGGACGCGCTCCAGCGCCATCCCGAGCAGCGCGGCGAGCACGACGACCGCGTACATCCGCGGCATGTCGTCCGCGAGCTGCGCGGTGAAGATCGTCTGGCCGAGCCCGGTGGCGCCGCCGACCAGCTCGGCGACCACGGACAGGCCGACCGCGAGCATCGCCGACAGCCGCAGCCCCGTCGCGATGAACGGCGCCGCCGACGGCAGCGTCATCCGGCGGAACCGCCACCACGGGCCGAACCCGTAGGCGCGGGCCGCGTCGGACAGCACCGGGTCGGTCTCGCCCGCCCCGTACATCGTCTGGATCAGCAGCGCCCAGAAGCAGCCGAACACGATCAGCAGCAGCTTCATCGACAGCCCGGTGCCGAACATCAGGATGGCCAGCGGGACGATCGTGATCGGCGGGATCGGGCGCAGGAACTCCACCACGACCCGCACCGACCGGTTCGCCAGCGTGCTGATCCCGAGCAGCAGCCCGATCGGGACGGCCAGCGCCGCCGCGATCGCCAGGCCGAGCACGGAGCTGAGCAGCGTCTGCCAGATCGCCGTCCAGATGGGGGCGGCGGACAGCTCCTCGTACAGCACCTGCCCGACCTTCGACACGGGCGGGAAGTCGGCGGACGGCAGCACGTCCAGCCGCGACAGGACCTCCTCGACGGCCAGCAGCGCCACCACCGTCACGGTGGGCAACAGGAGCCGTCCGTAGGCGCGTCTCAGTGCGGGCCGCGCGACGAGCGGCGGGGCCTGGGCCACTCCGGTCATCTCCGGATCACCTCATTTCGCGATCAGTTGCCCGGCCGTGACCGGCTTGTCGATGAACTCGTAGCGGGTCATCAGGTCGATGACCCTCTGCAGCGCGGCCGGGTCGAGCCGCGGCTCGAACACCGGCATCTGCATCCGCTGGACGACCGCGGGCGGCAGCCCGGAGTAGCTGGGGATGATCCGCCGGACGGCGCCGTGGTCGCGGTTGGCCCGGTCGCTGGCGCCGTTCATCGCCGCGGCGAACCTGCGCACCGTGTCGGCGCGCTGGGCGGCGAACTCCGCGGACACGATGTATCCCGAGACGAGAGCGCCCGGCCCGAGGGCGGACAGGCCCTTGCTGCCGCCGACGTTGACGCCGCCCTCCTTCATGGCGCGGCTGTAGAACGGGTCCGACACCATGATCGCGTCGACCCGCCCGTTCTTGAGCGCGCTCGGCTGCCCCGGATAGGGCACCTCGACGAACTTGACCTTGGCCGAGTCGCCGCCGTCCTCGTCCACCGCGGCGCGGGTGCTGAGATGGTCGACGCCCTTCAGCGCGTTGACCGCCACGGTCCTGCCTTCGAGGTCGCTCATCCGCTTGATCGGCGAGCCCTTGGGCACGACCAGCCCGCCGTACATGCGGCGGTTCGGGTCGGTCGGCACCGAGTCCCCGCCGGCGGCGAATTTGATCGGCATCCCCTCGGACGCGGCGCGGATCGCGACGACCGAGGAGATGTAGCCGGCCTGGAGTTCGCCGTTGAGGAGCGAGGCCACGGTCGCCGAGCCGGTCTGCACCGGCCTGGTGGTGACCTTCACTCCCTGCTCGGTGAACGCGCCCTGCTGGGCGGCCAGGTAGATCGCGGCGGCCGGGGTGGCGGGGACCACGCCGACCTTCATCGTGCCGGGCGGCGCGGTGGCCGCCTGGCCGGTGCCGCAGGCGGTCAGCGCACCGCCGAGCAGCAGTGCCGCCAGGATGCGGCGTCGCGGATGGTGCATCGCGTCTCCAGAGGGTGATCCGGTGATCCGGAGGGTGGATCCGGGACAAGAGCGCGGGCCGTCTCCGCAGGTTATGCGGGGTATGACGGTGAAATGGCTCAGGATTGGTGGACGATCCGCCCGCCGAGAACGGTCATCTCGACGGGGACGGCGTGCAGGTCTTCTTCGGGCACGGTGAGCGGGTCGGCGCCGAGGACGGCGAGGTCGGCGAGGCGGCCGGGGACGAGGGTGCCCTTCTCGTCCTCCAGCCCGTCCTGGTAGGCGCCCTCGCTGGTCCAGGCGCGCAGCGCGGCGAGCCGGGACACGCGCTCGCCGGGGCCGCTGACCCGGCCCGACCCCTGGACGCGCCGCGTCACGAGCGTCTGGACGCCGCGCCGCCAGTCCGGGTCGGTGATCGGGGCGTCGGACGCGTCCGCGACGTGCAGCCCGGCGTCCAGCAGGGTCGCGACCGGATTGTGGTAGGCGTTGGCGGCCTCGTCGAAGACGGCGTCGAGCGCGTCGGTCGCCTGCCATTTGATCAGCGAGTTGGTGCTGACGGTGACGTCCAGCGCGGCCAGCTCCCGCGCGGTCTCGGCGCTGAGCAGGCTCGCGTGGATCAGATGGTGGCGCGCGGGCCACGGGTCGGCCTTGTGGGCCGCCTCGTACGCGCGGGCCACGGCGTCGCAGGCGCGGTCGCCGGTGGCGTGCACGCCGATCCGGAAGCGGTGCCGGTGCAGCAGCTCCACCATCTCGGCCAGCTCGGCGGCGGGGTCGTCCGCGGCGATGACCGCGTGCCCGCACCCGCCGCCGCGGAACGGCTCGTACATCCAGGAGGTGCGCAGCACCGGGATGCCGTCGGCGAACAACTTCACCCCGGCGACGCGAAGCGAGTGGTCGCCGAGCCCGGACACCGAACCGGACCAGCGCATCGCCTCGCGGATCGTGCCCGCGTGGTTGGCGTCGCCGGTGCCCGTCCAGTGCAGCAGGACGCCGAGCCGCAGCGGCAGCTCGCCGCGCATCCCCGCGTACCGGCTCAGCAGCTCCGGGGACACCATCGGGTCGGTGACGCTGGTGACGCCGCGCCGGTTCAGCTCCTCTGCCGCCACCGCGATCGCCTCCCGCCAGGTCTGCTCGGCAGGCTCGGGCACGTGCCGGGCGACGAGGTGCGCGGCGGCCTCGACCAGGTAGCCGGTGGGCTCGCCGGTGCGCGGGTCGCGGACGATCTCGCCGCCGTCCGGGTCGGGGGTGTCGCGGGTGATCCCGGCCAGTTGCAGCGCCCGGGTGTTGACCCACGCGGCGTGCTCGGAGCGGTGCCAGCAGAAGACCGGGGCTTCGGGCGCGGCCTCGTCCAGGTCGTGCCGGGTGGGCAGCCGGTTCCCGGACGCGAACTCGGCGATGCCGGGCAGGGTCCAGCCGCGACCGACCGCCCAGCGGCCGGGCGGGGTCCGCCGCGCCTGCGCCGCGACCGCGTCCCCGACCTGCGCTAGCGAGGTGAGGGGGCGCAGGTCGGCCTGGTACGGCGGACGGCTGATCGCCCACATCGCCAGGTGCAGGTGCGCGTCGTTGATCCCGGGGATCACCGTCCGGCCGCGCAGCGCGACGACGCGGGTGCCGGGCCCGCGCCAGGCGGCGATCTCGTCGTCGCCGCCGACCGCGAGGATCCGTCCGCCCCCGGCCGCCAGGGCGGTGGCCGCGGGCCGGGCGGGGTCGAGCGTGTGCACGACCCCGCCGGTCAGGATCAGCTCGGCGGCCGTCATGCCGCGCCTCGCACGCGCCCGTCCGGGCCGAGCCGCTCCAGCACGCCGCGCAGCGCCTCGGCGATCTCCTTGGCCTCGGCGTCCTCCAGGATCAGCGGCGGGGACAGCACCAGCGCGTGCCGCCCGCCGCGCACGATCACGCCGGTCTCGCGGCGCAGCACGTCCGGCAGCGGCGGGGCGCACTTCGGCAGCAGCGGCTCCTTGGTCTCCTTGTCGGCGACCAGCTCGACCGCGAGCATCATCCCGATCTGCCGGACCTGCCCGACGACGGGCAGCTCCTCCAGCGGCCGCAGCAGCTCGCCGAGCCGCGCGCCCATGGTGACGGCCCGGTCCAGCAGCCCCTCCCGCTCGATGACCTCCAGGTTGGCCAGCGCGACCGCGCAGGCCGTCGGGTGCCCGTTGTAGGTGTAGCCGATCGGGAAGCCGTAGTCCTCGCCCATCGTCTCGGCGATCTCGTCGCTGATCAGCACGGCGCCGAGCGGGACGTAGCCGCTGGTGATGCCCTTCGCGGTGACGACGATGTCCGGCCGCACGCCGAAGTGGTCGGCGGCGAACCACCGCCCGATCCGGCCGTAGGCGGTGACGACCTCGTCCAGGATCAGCAGGATGCCGTGCTCGGCGAGGACCTCCGCGATCCGCGGCCAGTAGTCGGCCGGCGGGTCGATCATCCCGGCGACGCCCATCACCGGCTCCCCGATCATGGCGGCGATGTTCCCGGCGCCGATCCGCGCGATCGTCTCGCGCAGCTCCCGGACGCAGTAGTCGGTGACGTCCTCGCCGCCGTACCACTCGTCGTGGTAGGGCCAGGGCGGCGTCAGGTGCGCGACGTCCGGCAGGTGCGGCCCCATCCCCTGCTGCATGATCGGCAGCCCGGTGGCGCTGCCGCCGCCGTAGGAGATGCCGTGGTAGGCGCTGCGCCGCGCCAGTATCCAGGTGCGGTCGGGTTCGCCGCGGCGGTGGTGGAACAGCCGCGCCATCCGGATCGCGGCGTCGTTGCCCTCGGACCCGCCGGAGGTGAAGTAGACCCGGCCGAGGGATTCGGGCGAGATCGACACGAGCTTGGCGGCCAGGTCGATCGCCGGGACGTTGGTGAACTCCCAGAAGCTGGTGAAGTACTCCAGCTGCGCCATCTGCCCGGACGCGGCGGCGGCCAGCTCGGGCCGTCCGTGACCCACCTGCGCGAGCCACAGCCCGCCGGTGGCGTCCAGGTACTCGCGGCCTTCGGTGTCGCGGAGGCGGCAGCCCTCCCCGGACGCCATGACGATGCGCTCGTCGACGGTGCCGGGAAGGTTGGGGTGGAGGATCGAGCGCCGGTCAAGCTCGGCGAGGTGGGCTGTGCTTCGGGTCGGCATGGGCGGCTCCTGCTCTGCGCGGATGGTCGGACGTCCTGGCTGCTGCCGGACGCCTGAACCGCACCATGCGGCCGAGCCTCGCCCTCGCTCCGATCATGCCGGCCCTCCCCCCATGTCGTGCGCGCGGACGCGTTCGAGGAGGGTGAGCAGGGTCTTCCACTCCTCCGGTTCCAGCGCCGCGTCGAGCCGCTGGTACACCTCGGCGATGAGCGGCTCCGCCTCGTCGAGCAGCGCGCGCGCCTTGTCGGTCAGCCAGACGTGCACACGGCGCCGGTCCTCCTCGGAGCGGCGCCGCTCGACGAGGCCGTCCCGGGCGAGCCGGTCGACCACGCCCACCACGACCGGCTGGTCGAGCAGCACTCCCTCGGCGACGCCCGAGATCGTCCGGCCGTCCTCGTCCCGCAGCACCCGGAGGACCCGCCATTGCGGCGAGGTCAGCCCGAACCGCCCATAAACTGCACGGAAGTGCGGGGCGATGGACAGCTGGGTGCGGAGCAGATCCGTCTGCAGCGAGTCCGCGTAGCGCGGCATCCCACCGCCGGCCTGCACCGGGGACGCATTAGATGTCACAGTCATGATTGTGATGTTAATTAATTCGGCGTGTCAAGCATCACACCGAACACGCCCGGCCACTCCCCGCACACACCGCCCCGCGCTCGCCTCGGCTTCGGGCCGGTGGGTCACGGGTCTCTGAGGACGTCGGTGCGCCGGACGATTTTGGGGCCGCGGATCACGGTGCGGGCTTCGGTGGTGGTGGCGAGGGCTTCGCGGAGGGAGCCGGCGGCGATGGCGAGGAGTTCGGCTCGGGAGCCTGGTTCGATGCGGGCCGGTGGGAGGCCCATGAGCTGCCGGGCCCCCTCGCTGACCAGGTGGTAGGCCTGGTCGACGGTGAGGTGGCCGGCCATGACCAGCAGTTGCGCGGTCTGGAGGGGGTCGCAGCGGCCCAAGGGGTTGAACGGGTCCTGGACGTTGTCGCCGCCGGCCGCGACCCGCGCGCCGGCGCGCAGCAGTGCCCCGACCGGGGCGAGGCCGCGGGGCGTGCCGGACGGCAGGTCGCGGCCCTGGAGATAGAGGTTGGTGGGTGGGCAGACCACCACGCCGACGCCCGCCGCGGCGACCGCCCGGGAGACCTCCTCCTGGACGGCGGGCGTCCGCATCCCCAGGCTGACGCAGTGGCTGGCCGTCACCGCGGGCGCACCGGGGGCTCCGGCCAGGCGGGCGAGGGCGGGCAGGTCGAGTGCGTCCCCGAGGTGCTCGTCCATGTGGAGGTCGACGGGTACGCCGTGTTCGGCGGCCATCGACATGACCGTCCGCAGGTGGTGGTCGGGGTCTGCGTCGATGTGCGGGGCGCCGCCGAGCATGTCCGCGCCCAGGGCCAGGGCGTCCCGCAGCCTGTACGGGGATTCGCGGCCTTCCCCGGTGAAGGAGTTGGCCATCGCCACGACCTGGATGTCGACGAGGTCGCGCAGCTCGTCGCGGACGTCCACCAGCGCCTCGACGGCGCGGAGTTCGATGCCGGGTCCGACGTCCGCGTGGGTGCGGATCGCGGTGACCCCGTACGACAGCGCGAGAAGCGCCGCACGCCGGGCGCGTCCGGCGATGTCCTCGGTCGTGAGCGTGGAGCGGTGCTCTCGCCAGGCGGCGACGGCGGCCGGGAGGTCCGCGTTCGGCACCGGCACCTCGTCGGCGGTCAGGGCCTTGTCGAGGTGGGCGTGCGGTTCGGCGGGGGCCGGCAGGAGCAGGCGTCCGTCGAGGTCGGCGACCGGCTCGCCGGGCCGGGCGGTGGCCCGGCCCGGCGGAGCGACCTCGGCGATGAGGTCGCCGGAGATCCGGACGTCGGCGCGCGAGCCGTCGGCCAGCGTCGCGCCGCGCAGGAGCAGACCCTCTGGCCGCATTCAGCCCTCCGTCACGTAGGGGACCTTGAACGTCCCGTCCACGATCTGCTTCTTGACCTTCTCCATCTCCTTGATCGCCGTGCTCAGCCGGGCGTTGGCGGGGTAGTCCGGGTTGAGGGTCAGGTCCACGCCGCCCTGGGCGAGGCCGAAGTGGTACTTCTTCCCAGGCTGCATGCCGCCACTGGACAGGTCGTTCACCAGTGCCGTGTAGTACGGGACGAGGTTGTAGGTGACCGAGCCGACGAGGTTCTTCGGCGCCAGGGACCGCATGTCGCCCATGTAGCCGAAGCCGCCGGTGTTCGTGGCCTTGATGGCCTGCACCATCCCGTTGGCCGGTCCCCCGCCGCACGCGATGGCGACGTCGGAGCCCTGCTGATGCTGTGACATGGTCGCCTGCCTGCCCTTGGCGGCGTCGTTCCAATCCCCGATGTAGGTCGCGATCATCTTCGTGCCCTTGCGGACCCGCTGCGCGCCCAGCTCGAACGCCTTGAGCAGGGCGTGGCACAGCGCGATGTCCTGCCCGGCCGTCCCGCCGATGACGCCGCTCTTGGTGATGTCGCCGGCCAGCATTCCGGCGAGGTAGGACGCCTCGTACAGCGGCTCCTCCAGCAGCGCGACGTTGTCGGCACCGGTCGAGCCGTACGTGGCGAAATGCGTGTCGGCGAACTTCTTCGCCACCTCCAGAACCGCGTCGCCCCACGTCGAGTGGGCTATGACCAGGTCGGTGCCGGACTGCGCGTACTGCGCGAGCACCCGGGAGATGCCCGCGGTGTCCTGCGGGGCGTTGGTCGTGACCTTGAGTTCGATCTTGCCTTCGGACTCCAGCTTCTTGGCCGCGCTGAGCGCCTGCCCGCACCACGGGTCGCTGGCCGTGCACGGCATCACCAGCGCGGCCTGCAGCTTGCCCTCGGCGGCGGCGCCACCACCGGACGAGTCGCCGCAACCGACGACTCCGAGTACCGGGAGGAGCGCCGCGGCGGCGGCCACGGTCCTGGTCCTGAGCTTGTCGAGCATGTCCTTCTCCAGTCGTCGTACGTCGGCGGATCTCTCTCGGGGTCGGGAGGCTTCTGCGACTGCACCCTCAGGAACTCCTGGCCTCCTTCCGGAACGGGACGCCGAGCGCGGACGGCTGCGCGGCGCGGCGGCTGCGGATCGTCGCCGCGACCATCACGGTCAGCGTCACGACGTACGGAAGCGCCGCGAACATCTCGTACGGGACCGCGGAGTTGACCCCGCCGCTGATCGTCTGGACCCGGAGCTGGAGCGCGTCGGTCAGCCCGAACAGGAACGCGCCCGCCAGCACCAGCGCCGGGTTCCAGCGCCCGAAGATGACCAGCGCGATGGCGATCCAGCCGCGGCCGGCGGTCACGGTGTCCTCGAAGAGGTTGAGCTGGCCGACCACCAGCACCGCGCCGCCCAGCCCGGCCATCCCGCCGCACACGAGCAGCGCGGTCCAGCGGACCCGGCGGACGTCGACCGACACCGAGTCGGCGGCCTCCGGCCGTTCGCCCACGGCCCGGATCGAGAGGCCGAGGCGGGTGCGGTGCAGGAGCACCCACGTCCCGAGCGCCAAGACGAGCGCCACGTAGAAGAGGAGGTTCTGCTGGAACAGGATCTCCCCCACCACCGGGATGGATCCCAGCAGCGGGACGTGCAGGTCCGGGATGCCGGGGATCGTCGGCTGGTCGGCGCCGCCGAAGAGCCGCTCGAAGACGAACGCGCAGATCCCCTGGGCGAACAGCACGATCGCGATGCCGTTGATGATCTGGTCGGTGCGCAGCGTCACGCTCAGGAACGCCATCAGCGCGCCGAGCACGACCCCCGCGACCGGACCCGCGACCGCTCCGGCGACCGAGCTCTCCAGGTAGTACGCGGCGAGGAACGACGCCAGCGCGCCGGAGAGCATCATGCCCTCCAGCCCGAGGTTGAGCACCCCGGCGCGCTCGGCTACCGTCTCGCCCACCGCGGCCAGGGCCGTCGGCATCGCCAGCGCCAGGCCGGTCTTGAACAGCACGATCAGGGCGGCGGATCCGAAGACCGCTGACCAGTCCATTCCCATCACCGTCACTCTCGGCCGAACCGGTCGGCGATCAGCAGGAACACGACGAAGACCCCGGTGATGGCGGCGACGATCGCGTACGGGAGGCCCTCCGTGACGCTCATCCCCTGGCCCCCGGTCACCAGCGCCGCCAGCAGCAGCCCGGCGACCAGCACGCCGGGCGCCTGGAGCCGTCCGAGCAGCGCGACGACGATCGCCGTGAACCCGTACCCCTGCGAGAGGTCGGGGTCCAGCCGGTCCGAGACGCCCAGTACCTGCAGCGCCCCGGCCAGCCCGGCGAGCGCGCCGGAGACCAGCATCAGCCGGATGACCATCCGGCCGGGCGGCACGCCCGCCGCCTGCGCCGCCTCCTCGTTGAGCCCGAGCATCCGCACCCGGAACCCGAACGGGGTGCGGGCGCTCACGTACCAGACCAGCGGGACCAGGACGAGCACCGCCAGCGCGCCCGCGTGGACCTGGAGGCCGGGAAGGTCGGGCAGCGCCGCCCCGGCGGGCACCTGCTCGCCCTTGAGCGCCGAGGTCGTGGACGGATCGCGCAGCGGCTTCCGGATCACGTAGCTGAAGATCAGCGTCGCGACGTAGTTGAGCAGCAGCGAGGTGATGACCACGTTGACGCCCCAGCGTGCGCGCAGCGCCCCGACCGCGTACGCCCAGGCCGCGCCGCCGGCGACCCCCGCCGCCAGCGACGCGGCGATCAGCACCGGCGCGGAGCCGACGGGCAGCAGGATCGCGGTGGCCCCCGACGCGAGCGCGCCCATGAAGAGCTGCCCTTCCGCGCCGATGTTGTAGACCTTGCCGCGGAACGCCAGCGCGAGCCCCAGCCCGATCAGGACCAGCGGAACCGCCACGGTGAGCACCTGGCCCATGCCGTACGGCGAGCCGAAGGCGCTGTCGAGCAGCGCGCGGTACCCGGAGACGGGATCGCCGCCGGCGATCACCATCAGGGCCCCACCGGCCACCAGCGCCAGGAGGACGGCGACCGGCGTGGACACGACCGGCCGGCCCATCAGCCCGCCGGCCCGATCGGGAAGCGCGGAGTCCCGCCCCAGCCGTACGCCGGCCATCAGGCCTCCTCGAAGTCGGGGCTCGGCGCGTTCTCGCCCGCCGAGTGGGGTCCGCGGTCGACGGCGCCGCCCATGGCCAGGCCGATCCGTTCGCGGTCCAGGTCCTCGCGGGGCCAGGACGCGACCAGCCGGCCCCGGTAGAGGACGCAGCATCGGTCGGCGATGCTCATGACCTCGTCCAGGTCGGTGGAGATGAGCAGGACGGCGAGTCCGGCGGCGCGGGCCTCGGCCAGGCGTTCCCAGACGAACTCGATGGCGCCCACGTCCAGGCCACGGGTCGGCTGGGCGGCGACGAGGCAGCGCAGCCCCGCGCTGAGCGCCCGGGCGAGGACCGTGCGCTGGGCGTTCCCGCCGGAGAGCGTCCCGGCGGCCTGCCCCGGGGACGACACCGCGATCGAGAACCGCTCGACCTCCGCCGCGCCGTTGTCCCCGATCGCCTGCCGCGAAACCCTGAGCGGGGTGCCGAACGGCGCCCGCCCGATCCGGTCGAGGACGAGGTTCTCGGCGACCGAAAGGCCGCCGACGATGCCGCGCCGGTTGCGGTCCGACGGGACGAGCCCGAGCCCGTGCCCCAGCCGCGCACCGGGCGGCAGGCCGGTGACGTCCCGTCCGTCGAGGACGACCCGCCCGGCCACCGGCGCCCGCAGGCCCATCAGGACCTCCTCCAGTTCGGGCTGCCCGTTGCCCTCCACGCCGGCGATCGCGACGATCTCGCCCGCCGCGACGCTGAAGCTCACGTCGTGGAGCGCGACCGGGCCCCTGTCTCCGTGCGCCCTGATCCCGTCGACGGTGAGCACCGTGTCCTTACCGGCGGGCGGGCCCGTCCGCGGCGCGACCCTGCCCACGTCGCGGCCGACCATCATGCGGGCGAGCTCCGGCTCGGACGTCGCGGACGGGTCCAGCACGCCGACCCGCGTGCCGCGCCTCAGCACGGTGATCCGGTCGGCCCAGCGCATGACGTCGCCGAGGTGGTGGGTGATGAACACGACGGCCGCGCCCTCCCGCGCCATCGCGCGCAGCCGGGGGAACAGCCGCTCGCTCTCCACCGGCGCGAGCGTCGAGGTGGGCTCGTCCAGGATGAGGACGCGCGCCTCGTGGTAGAGCGCCCGCAGGATCTCCACCCGCTGCTGCTCCCCGACCGAGAGCTGCCAGACCTTGGCGTGCGGGTCGACGTCGAGCTCGTACCGCCGGGCGAGCTCGGCCAGCCGCGCGGCCACCGCCGCCAGCCGCCGCCGGCCGAGGAACAGCCCGCCGGGCCTGCCGAGCACCATGTTCTCGGCCACCGTCAGCGTCGGGACGAGCATGAAGTGCTGGTGCACCATCCCGATGCCCTCGGCGGCCGCGTCCCGCGGCGCGGCGAACCGCACCGGCCGGCCGCCGATCTCGATGGTCCCGGCGTCGGGCCTGGTCATCCCGTACAGGACGTTCATCAGCGTGGTCTTGCCCGCGCCGTTCTCGCCGAGCAGCGCGTGCACCTCACCGGGCCGCAGCTCCAGGTCCACCCCGTCGAGCGCGCGCACGGCCCCGTACCGCTTGACGATGCCGCGCATGACCAGCGGCCCTCCTGCCGGTGGTGTACGCATCGGTTGCTCCCTCCCTCCTGCGACGACTGCTCGGGCTCAGGGCCTGCGGGTTTCCGGTCTTCGGGTTTCCGGTCTTCGGGCCTCCGCCTGGGAGGCCACCTCGGTGTGGAAGCGCGCCAGGGTGTCCCGCACCTCCCCGCCGCCCGGCGGGGCGTACGGCACGATCACCACCTGGTCGATCTCCGGGAACGCGGCGAGCAGGCGGGCCAGTTCCGCCCGGCAGTGCTCCGGGGTCCCGGCGAGCCCGAAACGCCGCAGAACGTCTTCGGGAAGGAGCTTCCCGGCGGCGGCGACGGCGGCGCGCTCCAGACTCCAGCCACTTGCCTCCATCGCGTCGGCGTACCGTCCCGGCAGCTCGACGCCGAGCTCGCCGAGAATGGGCCGGCTGGTGGCGAGCGACGTCGCCACCATCGGGCGTATCGCGTCCAGCGCCGCGCCCGGATCGTCCGCGACGCAGCAGTAGAACCAGGCCACCAGCCGCACGTCGGCGAGCCGCCGCCCGGCCCGCGCCGCGCCGCGGGCGATGCGGTCGGTGGCGTACGACCAGCCTTCGGCGGTGGCGAGGTTGCCGACGATGACGCCGTCCGCGACCTCCCCCGCCACCTCGAGGACCCGCGGGCCGCGCGCCCCGACGTAGATCGGCACGTCCGCGCGGAGCGGCGCGAAGTCGAGCCGCGCCCCGTCCGTGCGGACCACCCGGCCGTCGAGCGTCACCTCCTCGCCGGCGAGGAGGCCGCGGGCCACGGCGACGGCCTCGCGGAGCGCGGCGGCGGGCGCGTCCCGCCGGACGCCCAGCGGGCGGTGGCCGGTCCCGCCGGTCCCGAGCCCGAGCACCGCCCGGCCGCCGGACAGCTCGTCGAGCGTCGCCACGGCCGACGCCAGCAGCGCCGGATGGCGGGTGTAGGGGTTGGTCACGCCGGGGCCGAGCGCGACGCGGGAGGTGGCGCCGGCGATCGCGGACAGCAGCGCGATCGGATCCCGCTGCAGCCGGTCGTCGTTGACCCAGACGTTGTCGTAGCCGAGCGCCTCGGCCTCGCGGGCCAGCGCGACCGTCTCGCGCGCCGGGAGATCACCGGGCAGCGCCACCCCCCACGCCCGCCGGCCGGTCATGTGAGGTCCAGGCGGAGGTTGAGGTGGCCGTCCACCCAGAGGTGCTGGCCCGGATGGACGAGCACCGTCGTGTCGACCGCCTCGATGATCGCGGGCCCGGCGAGCCGGTTGCCCGGACGCAGCTTCGCCGCGTCGTAGATCGGGACCGTGTCGGACGTGCCGGGCCCGAGGTGCACCAGGCGCTGTCCGGAACGCGCCGCCGAGGCGTCCTTGCCCTCGTCCGGAAGGGGCGCCGGTTCGGGGATGCCGAGACCGGCGACCGCCTCGACCGAGAACGTCATGGCCTCCACACCGGCCTGCCTGTAGGCGGTGCCGGGGCCGTACGTCTCCTCGTAGGAGTCGGTGAAGCGCTCGACGACCCGCTCGCCGCCGTCCGATGCCGCCAGGTCGGCGTCCTCGACCGGGACCCGCACGGTGTGCACCTGGCCGCGGAACTGCAGGTCCACGAAGCGCCGCAGGGTGAGGTCGTGCGCCGGGAGGTTCGCCGCGGCGAAGTCCGCGCGCAGCCCGGCGGCCAGGCCGTCGAAGGTCGTCCGCCACCGGTCCAGGTCGAACGGCGCCCGCGCCGGGTCGGACACCTGGGCGATGCGCTTGGCGTCGCTCAGCCCGATCCCCATGGCGGAGAAGACGGCCGCCTCGCGCGGGACGACGACGTGCCGGCAGCCCAGCGTGCCGGCGTACGCGCCGGCGTGCAGGCCGCCCGCGCCGCCGTACGCGAGCACCGTGAGCCGCGCCGGATCGAGGCCGCGCTCCACCGTCACCCGGCGGATGAGGTCGGCCATCTGCGCGTCCACGATGCCGATGACGCGGGCGGCCGCCTCCTCCGGCGTCAGCCCGAGCGGCTCGGCGACATGCTCCCGGACGGCCTCGCGCGCGGCGTCCGCGTCGAGGCGGATCCGGCCGCCGAGGAAGTTGGCGGGGTCGATGCGGCCGAGGACGACGTTGGCGTCGGTGACCGTCGGCTCGGTGCCGCCGGCGCCGTAGCAGACGGGCCCCGGCGAGGCGCCCGCGCTCCGGGGCCCGACCTTGAGGACGCCGGTCTCCTGCTCGACCCAGGCGATGCTGCCGCCGCCCGCGCCGATCGACGCGACATCGATGATCGGCAGCGCGACGGGATGCTGGGCGAAGATCGGCGCCTCCGCGTACGCGGGCTCACCGTCCACCACCATCCCGATGTCGAAGCTCGTGCCCCCGACGTCGGTCGCGATCACCCGGTCGAGGCCGAGCCGCGCGGCGAGGTTCCGCGCGCCGAGCATCCCGCCCGCCGGGCCTGACGACAGCAGCGCCACGCCCCGCTCGCGCGCCTCCTCGATCGACGAGACACCGCCGGAGGAGTGCATCACGGTGATCGCGCCCCGGTGCCCCTCGGCCCGCAGCCGCTCGGCCATGATGTCGAGGTACCGGTGCACTCCGGGGGTCAGGTAGGCGTTGAGCACGGTCGTCGACGTCCGCTCGTACTCCCGGATCACCGGCGCGAGATCGCTGGACGCGGTGACGAACCAGCCGTCGTCACCCTCATTGAGCCATTCGCGGAGCTTCCGCTCGTGCTCGGGGTTGAGGAACGACCACAGCAGGCTGATGGCGATCGACTCGACGCCCGCGTCCCGCAGCCGCTTGCGGAGCCCGTCCGGGCCTTCCAGCCGGTCCAGCTTCAGCGGCGCCACGATCCGACCGGCGCGGTCCACCCGCTCGTCGATGCCGTGGACGCTCGTCCGCGGCACCAGCGGCTCGGCCTTGGCCAGCGCGGCGACGTTGATGATCTCGGCCTCGGAGAGCCCCGCCACCTTCTGGACGGTCCGGCCGATGAGCATCACGTCCTCGTGGCCGCGGGTGGTGAGCAGGGCGGTGCGCGGGCCCGTCCTCGTGATCAGGATGTTGGTGGCGACGGTGGTGCCGTGCGCGAACAGGGTGGTGTCGGCGAGCAGCGTCCCGAGCGGCATGCCGAGCTGCTCGGCGGCCTGGGACACGGCGTCCAGGACGCCCTGCTCGAACTGCGGCGGCGTCGACGGCGCCTTCGCGCGGGTGGCGGTGCCGTTCCCGTCCAGCACGACGCAGTCGGTGAACGTGCCGCCGCTGTCGACGGCGATGACGTAGCTCATGAGCGGTTCTCCCCCTGCCGCGCGTCGTCGTCCCGGTGGAGGCGAGCGTCGTCCCGGCCCAGCCGGGCGTCATCGAGGACCGGATCGCCGGGACGGGCGATCTCGACCTCCAGAAGGGCCAGGCAGCCGGGGCAGTAGAACTCGCGCAGCTCGAAACGAGCGCCGTTGATCTTGTGCGGGTTGACCTCCGGGCCGATCCGCTGCACCGGGAAGCGCGCCTGCGCGGCGAGCTCCTTGTACGGACGGTCGGCGGAGCCGAGCACATGCCCGCACCGGCACCGGTACACAGCCCCTTCGCCGGACGGTTCGGCGGGGCCGCGGAACAGCGACTCGCTCAACCGCTCCCCGGCTACGGCACCATCGCCGCCCGCCGCATCGGAGGGGCCTGGCAGCCCGGCGGCTTTGGCACGTTCCCGGCGGAGGGCGGCGCGGCGGCGGGCGGTGGCGGCGTCGTCCACCTGGAGGGCGCCGGGGTCCAGGACGACGCCCCAGACGCGCTCGGCCCACTCGCGGCTGACGAGGAAGGCGCCGACGTCCCGGGCGACGAGCGCGGGGTCGCGCTCCAGCGGGTCCCCGTAACCGCCGCCGCCCATGGACACGACCCGGTACACGTCGTCGGACCGCATCGACGTGGCGGCGAACGCGCCGAAGACCTCCAGCGTGCCGTCGAGGTCGTCGAGCTCCTGCGGCACCTCGCCCCGCGCCAGGCGTGCCCGGACGTCCGACCCCCGCACGATGGCGAACTGGTTCGTCGTGGACGGGTAGCCGCCGCACAGGCCGGGCGATTCGGGCTGCTCCACGCCGAACGTGTGCAGGATCTTGGTCGGGATCTCCTCGACCCCGTGGACGATGTACATCATGCTGGGCCCGGCGCCGCCCCGGTACTTGCCCGGCCCGCCGGAGTCGCGGGTCTGCCGCCGGTAGAGGTACAGGATCGGGTAGCGCAGCTCGTAGCTCTCGACATTCGCGATGGTCGCGCGCAGCGAGCTGGTGTGCCCGCCGGTGTCGATGCCGTCGCGGGTGGCGAGCGCGCCCCCGCCGCCGGCCATGCCGTCCAGCAGCGGGCCGCCGAAGCGCTCGCCGTCCGCCTCGTATCCGAACAGCTCCTCCAGCGCCTTGACGCCCTGCCACCCGGCCATGGCCCGGTGCCGGTGCGGATCGCTGGCGGCGAGCATCTTGCCGCAGGTGATGCTGGCCAGGTTGCGGACCTCCCAGATGGAGGTCGTGGTGGATTTCGAGACCCCGGCGGGACGGGCCGCGTCCACCACCGAGCCCTCGCGGGACTCGATGGTCAGCGCGCGCCGTACGCCCGCCGGCGACCACGGGATGTCCCAGCACAGGTAGACCAGGACCGCGGCGAGCACCCCGCCGTGCAGCGCGGGACGCGCGCAGTTGATGACGGCGGGCGCCTGGTCGGCCGTCTCGGTGAAGTCGAAGGCGAGGTGCTCGCCCTCTTTGCGCATCGTGACGTGGCAGTCGTAGATGTCGTCGCCGAACTCGATGTACGCGCGGTGCCGCCACGTGCCGTCGGGCAGCTCCGCGAGCCGCGCCCGCAGCCGCCATTCGGTGTAGTCGATGACGTCTTCCATCGCGGCGAGCACCGTCTCGGCGCCGAACTCGCGCAGCGTCTCCACCAGCCGGGTGCGGATGACCTGCACCGCCGCGACCTTCGCCCGCAGGTCGAGGCCGAGCAGCTCGGGCAGCCGCGAGTTGTTGAGATAGGTGTTCTCGACGTCCCGCCGGAACCTGCCGCCCTCGTACACCTTGATCGGCCCGATCAGCGGCTGCTCACCGTAGATGTCGGCGGCGTCCGGCTGGACCTGGCCCGCGGTCGGGCCTCCCACGTCGATCGCGTGCAGCGACGCGCCGGCCCACGCCACCAGGTCGCCCTCGTAGAAGATCGGCGCGACGACCTGGACGCAGTTCTGGTGGCAGACCGAGACGTACGGGTCGTTGCACAGGAACACGTCGCCGTCCGCGAAGCCCGGATTGTCGGCGTAGAACTCCAGCAGGTGCTTGACGTGCGCCGACAGGGTCGTCGCCTGCGCGCAGATGAAGTTGTCGATGTAGACCAGGTCGCCGTTCGCCGTCATCAGCCCGGTGTTCATGTCGAACACCTCGGTGGCCACCGGCGACCCCGACAGCCTGCTGATCGTCAGCGCGCCCTCGTCGTTGATGTACCAGAGCCGGTGCCGGACGATCTCGAACACCGCCGGGTCGAGCCGCAGCCGCCGTCCGGGCCGCGTCCCGACCGTCATGCCGACACCTCCACGGCCTCCGGCGACATGACCACCGAGGGAAATTCGCCGAGCGTGACGACGGCGCCGAAGTAGGTCTCCACCTTCGCGAGCGTGTCCTCGTGGAACTGCTTGCGAGGCCCGGCAACGCATTCGCGGACGACGATCACGTCGAGGTCGCGGTAGTAGCCGTCGCGGATCGTGGTCTCGACGCAGAAGTCGGTGTTGCAGCCGGAGATGATGATCTGCTCGATCCCCAGCATGCGCAGCTTGGTGTCGAGCGTCGTCTCGAAGAACACCGACGCGCGGTGCTTCTCGACGATGATGTCCTCGGGGCGCAGGACCTCGGTCACCTCGTCGACGAAGTCGACCTCCCAGGTGCCGCGCAGGCACGGCGCCCACTTCTGCTTGTCGATGTGGGACGGGATGCTGCGGCGGCGCCGGGTCACGTCCTCCGGGTAGTGGATCTGCTGCGACCACAGGATCGGCATCCCGTAACCCCGGCACAGCTCCACCAGCTCGAGGATCCGGGGCAGGGCCGCCCGCTGGTTGGCGGTGCCGATCCCCGCCTTCTCCATCCGGCTCTCGGGGTCGCAGAATCCCTTCTGCATGTCGATGACCAACAGTGCGGTGCGGGACGGGTCGATGTACGGCTTGGTCGCCGGAACGTCGGTCATGCGCTTCCAATCTCGTTTCGTCGCCTGCGGTGCAGGCCGTGTTCAGATGCTTCGCGTGCGGCACCCGGAACGGCCGAGGTCATTCCTGGCGGCCCGGGTCATGGACGTCGAACTCGGCTATGCGGCGCGGGCTCGGATACGCGCCGCGGGATAGGCGGCGCGGGCTCGGATGCGCGCCGCGGGCTCGGTCATGCGCGGGGGGCGGAGGGAAGGGGATGGCCGTCGCGGGCGCGGCACGCCCGGGCGGCGAGGATGTCGATGACCAGGCGCGCGGCGACCCGCGCGGTGTTCCCGGAGGCGTCCAGCATCGGCGCGACCTCGACGCAGTCCGCGGCGCAGATCGGCCCCGCGGCCACGATCTCCAGGGCCCGGACGATCTCCCGCCCGGTCATTCCTCCGATCTCCGGACCACAGGTGCCCGAGACGTACGCGCCGTCGAGGACGTCGATGTCGATGGAGAGGTAGACGCCCGCGGTGCCCTCGGACGCGGCGGCCAGGGCGCGGTGGGCCACCTCGTCGATCCCCAGCCGGTCCACGTCGCGGACGGTGAAGACCCGCACGCCGTGCTCCTCGGCGATGTCCTTCTCGTACTTCGGGTTGGCCGCGCCGTGGATGCCGATCAGGACGACGTTGCTCCCGTCGACGTTCGGCAGGTCGAGCACCCGGTGCACGGGAGAGCAGTGCGAGAGCGGCTCCCCGTCGATGTCCGGCGCGGTGTCGAGGTGGGTGTCGAACATGATGAAGCCCATGGGCCCGTCGAGGTGCCGGGCGAGGGCCCGGGCCCCGGGGATGGTGGTCATGTTGTCGCCGCCCAGCAGCACCGGGAAGCAGCCGGCGGCGTAGAGCTCGTCCAGCGCCCGCTCCGCCCGCTCGACCGTGACGGCGGCGCGGCCCGGGGCACCGTCCACGTCCCCGCAGTCGACGATCTTGAGGTGCTCGGAGATGGTGACGTCGTAGTCGAAGTGGTAGCCGGCGCCGAACGAGAAGTGCGACGACGCGTCGCGGATCGCGCGCGGGCCGTGGCTCGCTCCCGGACGCGTGACGGTCGTGCTGTCGTACGGAAGCCCGAGGATCGCCACATTGGCGCCCACTGATCGGAGCTCGGATCTCTCCGGAGCCAAGTGGGGAGACTGCAGAAACGTTGAGATACCTGCGTGCAGGATCGCCACAGCGTTCAGCCCTTCTCAGGGTTCGAGGTAAGAGGTCGGACCTCTATTCGCTCATTCTTAGCCGGGTGGCCGTCGGCCGTCAATACCCCCGCCGGCCGCCGACCGGCGGCCGTGTCCCCGAAACCGGGCCGCGGCTCGTGCTCCGGCGCGAGCGGCGAGCAATGGAAATGCCAGATCTTCCAGGTGCGCCCGCCCTCGCCGTCGTCCCTGCGCAGGACGCACGTCTCGCGGAATCGGACGTGCACCGTCCGCCCGTCGCCGCCGTACAGCGGAACGACCGCGTCCAGCGTGGCCGACCCCGACCCGTCGCCGCTGACCTCGAACGGCAGCACGCCCTCCGAGGTCACGTACGCCATGTCCCCCACGACGACGACTCTGACGTCCCAGAGCCGGGGCGGCTCGGCGGGCACGAGCCGCCCCTTGTAGTACTGGAAGAGCGCGATCTTCTCGTTGAGCCCGTAGTACGGATGGCCGTTGAGGTTCCACATCAGGTAGCCGGGGGCGAAGCACTCGCGCATCCGCTCGACGTCCAGCCCCTGGTTCGCCTCCCACCACTGTCCGTGGACCCGCCGCACCTCCCGCACGTCCGCCACCGGCCCGAGATCACCCCCGCCAAGCTCCTGCTCGGCCTCCGGCACATCGCGCCGAGGCCCCTCCGCGGGCCGCCCGCGACCACCCCTGTTCAAATCCCGCTCAACCGACATATCACCCTCTCCTTCTCCATGGCCCGGCCGACATCCGCCTCAGCAAGCACCCGGCCACCACGCGCGGGCGCGATCACCGCTCGACGCGTCCGGTCAGCCGGCCGTCGCCTTGCGGATCTCGGCGAGTACGACAGGGTCGATGCGGTCGGCGCCCCGCACTCGCTCCTCGAGGTTCTCCACACCGGCCCACGCGAACAGATCCATGGCCAGGTCGCCCCCGTCGTGCCCGAGCGCGCGCAGGCGTTCGCGCAGTTCGGCTCGCAGTTCCCCGTCCACGGCGAGCCAGCGGCTCTCCGGCGTCCGCCCGAAGTAGAGCTCGTGCAGCCCGCGCAGCCTGCGCAGCTCGACCAGCGGCCGCGCATGGTCGTCGACGCGAAGGTCCATCACGACGCTCGCTCCGCCGTATCCACCGCCCTCGCGCACCACCCGCAAGACAGCGGACTGCTGGCCTCGGCGATCACCGCCCGCCGCCTGCCCGGCCTCCATCGCGGCGAGCAGCCGGTCGCCCAGCGGCTCCCCCGCCAGCGACTCGTACTCCGACGCCAGAGCGTCGAGCGTGGCGGCGGAGACGAGCATGTTGCCCTGGGCCGCGTAGCCGTCGCCGGTCCGGCCGCCCGCCCAGTCCATGCAGCGCGAACCTGTATAGGTGGCGGAGCGGCCCGCGGCGTCCACGATCCCGAGTTGGCGCAGCTCACGCCCCTCGTCACCGGCCAGCAGCAGGTCGAGCGCCGCACCGGCGGACATGCCACCCGCAAGCAGCCGCAGGCCCTCCTCTCCGTGCGCGGCATTGATGAACGACTGCGTGGCGACGGCGCCGACCTCGGCCTCGGCCCACGCGCTGAGGGCACCGATGGCCAGGAACCGGGAGGCGATCGCGACCCCCCACTCCCGCCGGACGGGGTCGCAGGCGACGATCGAGAACGTGGTAGACCTCATGACGCGGCTCCCTGGTTCGACCTCCGACGTCAGGTCATCAAAGACCGGCGCTCGCCCGCATGTCAATGGACCGGCTACTATGAGGATGGAGGTCCAACCCCTCGGACCGAGGGCGCTCGCGCTGCCGGAACCGTGCTACGACTGCACGGAGAGCGCGGGCGGAGACAACCGAACGCCGGCGACGAAGACCGGCGTGAGACACGGATTGGGGCACGACAGGTGACGCCGATGTCGCACGGTGAGCCCAGGCTTGAGCCGCTGCGCTCCGAGCCGATCAAGGAACGTGTGATCCGCGAGCTGTCCCGGCAGATCGAGGAGGGCGCGTTCCAGCCCGGCGACCAGCTGCCGAACGAGCGCAATATGAGCGAGCAGCTCAAGGTCAGCCGCGGCACGGTCCGGGAAGCCCTGCAGTTCTTGCAGACCCTGGGGCTGGTGGAGATCCGGCACGGCGTCGGCACCTTCGTCCGGTCCGCGGGCGACTCCCGGCCGTTGCGGACCGAATGGCGCCAGTGGACCGCCCGGCACGCCGACCAGGTCCACGACATGCTCGAGGTGCGCAAGGGCCTGGAGTCCTTCGCCGCCGAACTCGCCGCCCAGCGCGCCACCGAGGCCGACCTCGCCGCCCTCGACGAGGCGTTCGCCCGGATGGAGGCCGCCTTCCACGACCGCGACCTGATCGCGATGGTGCAGGCCGACGTCGAGTTCCACCGCGCGCTGATCGCCGGCGCGCACAACGAAGCGCTGCTCGAACTCGCGAACACCATGGGCGAGCAGCTCCTCCCGGAACGCGGCGCCACCTGGGACCTGCCCGAGCGGCCCGAGAAGTCCATCACCGAACACCGCGCCATCCGCGACGCGATCCGCTCTCGGCGAGGCGAACTCGCGCGATGGCACGTCATCGCTCATCTGGAGAGCGTCGAGCAGGACATCGCCGGCTCCCTGGCCCCGGACAACCGCCCGACCCCCGTCCCGGATCCCACCCCGCCGCCTCCCTGACCCAGCTTTCCTGGTCACGCCGCTGCCGTTCAGCTCGGCGACGCTCTCAACCCCGACGCCGTGAATTCGACCGGCTCCGGCACATCGAGCCGGGCTAGGGTGGCGCCATGGCCTCCGGGTATTCGGGCACTCCGCTCGGCAAGAAGATCGGCATCAAGCCCGGCCATCGGGTGCGTCTCACCCACCGTCCGGACGGCTGGACGATCCCCGACCTTCCCGCGGAGTGCACGGTCTCCGACGGCGGAACGGCGGACGCCGATGTCACCATGGCCTTCTACCGGACGTTCGACGACCTGGCCGCCGAAGGGCCCCGGCTCGTCCAGGACCTGGCGGACGAGTCCGCGCTCTGGATCGCATGGCCACGACGGGCCACCGGGCACGACAGCGACATCACCGAGAACGGCTTGCGCGACCTGTTCCTCCCGACGGGCGTGGTCGACGTCAAGGTCGCCGCACTGGGCGAGGACTGGTCGGGCCTCAAATTCGTCCGCCGCAAAGAAAATCGCCGCGCTCGCCCGTAAGCCCGGATCCTGTACGGCCTGTCCACTTGATCGAGCCGTCCATGCCGCTCCCACTTGTGTCAACGGATCGGGTCGGCAGCACCGAGACCCCGCCGCCAGCTGGTAGCCACAAGGCACCCCGGCCTCAGCGAATTCACCGATCCCCTCAGACGGAGCCACCCGTCAGCTAGCCAGGCACACCCAATGCCGACTCGCGGGTCCGGACGCGGCCACCTTCGGCGGCGGTCCGATGGGTTTTCATCCGAGTGGTGTCGAGCGGCGAACACCCGGTGTTCTGTAAGTCGCTGGATGTCGAGGTGTCCGATGCGAAGATCGTTGGTTGGTTCATCGTGGTCCGCAGTGTTAGCGGCGGCCTGCATGTTGGTGGGTACGCTGGTGGCGATGGGCGCGCCGCCTGGTGCGGCGGCCGCCGGTCCAAGCCCCGTCTCGGGGGCGGGTCCGGTCCTGCTGGTGCCGGCGCCCGGAGTAGGTGAGAAGGCGGCGCGGACGGCTCCGAAGCTGATCGAGGCCGCGCAGCGGGACCTGCGTCTGACCCGTGCCCAGGTCATCACCCGGCTCGGCCGCCAGGAGGCCGCCCACGCCGTCGGGCCGCGGGCCCGCCGCGCGGCGGGGCGGCACTATGCGGGGTCCTGGCTGACCGAGGACGGCTCGGCGCTCATGATCGCCGTCACCGACGGGCGGGTCGCGTCTGCTGTCCGCGCCGCGGGCGCCAACCCCGTGCCGGTGGCCCATCGCCTCGGCGAGCTGGAGACCGCCCGGCTCAAGCTGCGCGACCGCGCCGGCAAGGTGCCCGTCGCCGCCGTGCACGGATGGCACGTCGATCCCGCGCGCAATCGCCTGGTCGTTCAGGTCGCCCCCGGGGAGCAGCGCGCCGCGGCCGCTTGGGTCGCCGCCACCGGCGTGCCCGCCGCCCTGGTGGCCTACGACCGGGCCGCGGCACCGCAGCGGGCGACCACCGACCGGCTCGGCGGCGACCCCATCGAGGGCCCGAGCATCAACGGCAAGATCGCGCTGTGCACCGAGGGCTTCAGTGCCAGGCCGTTCTTTCCCGGTCCGGACGGCTTCATCACCGCGGGGCACTGCGCCCAGGCCGGGGACCGCATCAACCTGCTCGGCATTCCGCGAAGTACCGGGACCACCTTCAGGTCCAGTTTCCCCAACAACGACGCCGTCTCGCCCGACGAGGCGTTCGTCCAGCTCAACAACCCGCTCGACCGAGTGGTGCCATCGGTGCGCTCCGACCGCGCCCCGGTCCCCGTCTTCGGCACTCAACCAGTCTCGCCCGGTGAGATGGTCTGCTTCTACGGCAACGTCAGCAAGTTCGGCTGCGGCCGGCTGCTCACCACCGGCGTCGACGTCCGGCTGAACTTCGGCGACGTCCCGCGCATCGGCCGGGTCGTCACCGTCCCCAGCCTGAACCAGGCCTCCTTCTGCGTGGCCCCTGGGGACTCTGGTGGCCCGGTCACCTCCATGGGCACCGCCCAGGCACAGGGCACCCTGATATCCAGCGCCTGCCCCAATGGCGGAAGCACCTCCTCCTACATGCCGATCAACCAGACCGAGCTCGACCTTCAGGTCGAGGTCCTGCGCGCGGGCATCTCGCCGCCCGTCCCGCCACCGGTGATCACCACCTTCACCTGCTACTCCTTCGACAACCGCTTCGACTGCGAGCTGTACTGGGAAGACGGCTCCGATCCCGACTCCGTCCAGGTCAGCACGAACAGCCGATATGTCAGGCGAGTCAACGACTACGACGGCAACTTCGTCGTCCTGACCGGCACGTGCGCACCCTTCAGCGACACCTTCGTCTCGGTCTCGGTCATCGACGCCGACGGCCGCCGCGACAGCGCCAGCCGGAACTCCTTCTGCTCACCAGAGTGATCGACACACCAGCGGCCCGCCGCCGCCCCACCCGGAGCAGCGGCGGGCCCGGCCGAGGCGGGAGGGCACGGGGTGCCGATCCGGGTCAGCGGTCTCGTGACGGCGGTGCCGTCAGGTCGTGGACGGGCCGCTGTGAGGTCGGCGGTGCGGGTGAAGGCGCCTGATGTGGTGATGCGGGTTGAACCTGACCAGGCCGCCGGGGAAGGTGCGGATGCAGATGATGACCAGGACTCCGTAGAGCAGCAGGTCGACGCCGGGGACGGTGCCGCCGACCTCCGTGCGCAGCCAGGTGCCGAGGGGATAGAGGATGACGGTGCCGAGCACCGGGCCCCAGACGGTGCCCATGCCGCCCACCAGGCTGAACAGGATGACCTCGATGGTGAGCTGCGGGCCGAACAGGCTGGGGTTGATGAAGACCGAGTACTGGGCGAAGATCGTCCCGGCGATCGCGGTGAGCGCTCCGCTGATGCCGAGGGCGATCACCCGGCTGGCGGTGGCCGAGACCCCCATCGCCTCGGCGGCCAGGGGGTTCTCCCGGACGGCGCGGAAGCGGTGGCCGAGCGCCGAGCGGTTGATGCCGGTCGCGACGAGCTGGCAGCAGATCAGGTAGCCGGCGCCGACGGCCAGCCATGAGGTCGGCGAGCTGAACTGCATGTCGGCGAAGGCATGGTCGGACGGTGGGATGTCGATGCCCCGGCTGGCGCCGACCGGCTCGAACGACTGGACGAACAGGAAGGCGATTTCGGCCAGCGCCAGGGTGAGCACGGCGAAGGCCAGGCCGCCGATCTTGAGGCGGGAGCCGAGCCAGCCGATGCCCGCGCCGAGCAGGCCGCCGAGCAGGGCGCCGACGAGCAGGCCCAGCCATGCGGTGATGCCGAGCCGGTCGAACAGCAGGGCGGCGGAGTAGCCGCCGACGCCGAAGAACAGGCCCTGCCCGAAGGACGAGGCTCCGGCGAAACCGCCCGCGATGTTCCAGGCGCTCGCGGCGCCCGCGTACACCAGGGCCAGGAAGGCGACGCCGACCCAGTAGGGGCCGAACAGCAATGGCAGCAGCGCCGTGGCGGCGAGGAGAAGGGCGAACGGTTTCATCGGGACCTCCCGCCCAGGGCCGGCACGAGGCTGGCGAGGCCGCCCGGCCGGACCACGAGGACGACGACGAGCAGGACGTACGGCAGCAGCCCGCCGTAGGACTTGGGGAGATAGAGCAGCCCGAGGTTCTGGACGACGCCCACGAGCAGGCCGGCGACGACGGTGCCGCCGAGGGAGGCGCCTCCGCCGCAGATCAGCACGACCAGCGCCAGCACGGTGTACGTCAGGCCCATGTCAGGGGTCATCGGCAGCACCGCCGCCAGTGACGGGCCGATGAGGCCGAGCGAGCCCGCGCCCACCATCCACGCCCACGCCTCCAGCTTCGTCCGGTCCACCCCGCAGAGGGCGGCCGCCATCTCGTCGGAGGCCGCGGCGCGCAGCCGGCGGCCCCAGTCGGTGTGCTGGACGGCGAGCCCGAGTCCGGTCAGCGCGACGACGGCCGCGACGGCGGCGATGACCCGGACCAGCTCCAGGCCGGTTCCGAAGATGTCGACGTAATGAGACGAGGCGATGTTGGGCGCGCTGCGCACGTCCCCGCCGTACCGCAGCAGGAGCAGCGAGGAGATCACGAACGTCACCCCGAGCAGCAGCTGGACGGCGAGGAGATGGTGCCGGCGACGGATCGGGTGGACGCCGGCCCAGTAGATGAGCAGCCCCAGGCCGGCCAGCACCAGCGTGGTCACGACGGCGGTGAGCAGCGGGTCGAGCCCGGTCTGCCGGGCCAGGTCGAAGCCGAGGTACATGGCGACCGCGAGCAGCGAGCCGTGCGCGAAGTCGATGATGCCGCTGACGCGGTAGATGAGGGTCATGCCGCTGGTGATGAGGGCGACGATGGCGCCGTACACCAGGCCGCCGATGAGGCCGGGGACGAGCAGGTTCATGACAGGTACACCCGCTTGATCGTTTCGTCGGTGAGGTCGCGGGCGTCGCCGCGGTGCGCGACCGCTCCCTTGCGCAGCACGTAGCCGCGCGTGCACAGGTCCATGGCGAGGGCGGCGCTCTGCTCGACGAACAGCATGGTCGTGTCGGCGCGCTGCAGCGCGCGGAAGACGTCGATCACCTGGTCGACGGCCACCGGGCTCAGGCCCAGGCTCGGCTCGTCGACCAGCAGGACCGACGGGTCGGCCATCAGCGCCCGGCCGACCGCGACGAGCTGCTGCTCGCCGCCGGACAGCGCGCCGGCACGGCGTCGGCGGAGCGGCGCGAGCGGGGGCAGCTGCTCGTACAGCCGGTCGAGCCGGGCGGCGCGCCGTCCGCGGGGCAGCCGGGACGCGCCGACGCGCAGGTTGTCCTCCACCGTCAGGTCGGCGAAGACGTGCCGGCCCTCGGGCACCTGGACGATGCCGGAATCCACCCGCCCGACCGGGCCCAGCCCGGTGAGGTCGTCGCCGCGCAGCAGGCACTGGCCGCCCGTCGGCGTGACGAGTCCGGACAGGCAGCGCAGCAGGGTCGTCTTGCCCGCGTTGTTCGGCCCGAGCAGGGCCACGCTCTCTCCCGCGTCGACGTGCAGGGACACCCCCTGCAGCACCGGGACCTTGCCGTATCCGGCCCGCAGGTCGCGGACCTCCAGCAACGGGCTCATCGGGGACCTCCTCCACGTCTGCCGAGATATGCGGCGATCACCCGGTCGTCGTCGACGATCGCGCCGGGCGGGCCGCTGGTCAGCAGCCGGCCGCCGACGAGCACGTGGATCTGCGCGCAGGCGCGCATCACGATGTCGACGACGTGCTCCACGAGGATGATCGCGACGCCGCGGCGGTGCAGCTCGGCGATGCGTTCGAGCATGAGGTCGGCCTCGGCCGCGGTCAGGCCCGCCATGATCTCGTCCAGCAGCAGGATCCGGGGCTCGGCGACCTCCGCGCGGCCCAGTTCCAGGCGGCGTATCTCGGCGGGCGTCAGCTCGGCCGGGGTGGCGTCCCAGCGCAGTTGGAGATCGTCGGCCGCCCCGGCCGCCCGCCGGCGCGCCGCGGGGAGGCCGGACCGGGCGAGCGCCGCGGTCGTGAGGACCTCGCCCACGGTGAGGTCGGGGAACACCTCCTGTTCCTGGAAGGTGCGGACGATGCCCAGCCGGGCCCGGCGGTAGGCGGGCAGGCGGTCGATGCGCCGGCCGTCCAGGCTGACACGGCCCGAGTCCGCCCGGACGAAGCCGGACAGCAGCCGGAACAGGGTGGTCTTGCCGGCGCCGTTCGGCCCGATGACGCCCTGGATCTCGGGGCCGCCGAGTTCCAGGCTCAGGTCGTCCACCGCCGTCACCCCGTCGAAGGACTTGGTCACGTTCTCGAGCCGGATCGTCGCGGTCATGACCCCGCCCCTCCTGGCCGCGCCTTCGCGTCGGCGAACTCGTCCGGGTACACGACCTGCTTGCCGCCGTTGGCCCAGTGCACGAACAGGGCCTGCGGCGCCTTCGGCTTGCCGGTCGGCTCGAAGGCCACGCCGCGGGCGAACTGCGGCATCGACACGCGCTCGCTGTCGGGCGGCAGCGTGACCCGGTGGACGGCCGCGGCCAGCTTCGCCCGGTCGGTGGTCGCGGACCGTTCGAGCGCGGTGACCAGGATCCAGGCTGCCTGCGCGCCCGCCGCCACCGCCTGGTCCAGCGGGCCCGGTCCCTTGAAGTGCTGGACCAGCCAGCGGACGCCGGGGGTGCGGACCGTCCGCTCGAACTGCGCGAGCCCGTAGGTGTCACCGCTCAGCGCGGGTCGCGCGGCGCTGCCCAGGAGCTTCCACAGGCGGTCGTCGGTGAAGCTCGCCGAGCCGCCGATCCACAGGGGCGGCGAGGTGTAGTTCTGGGTGACGCGGCTGCGGTGCAGTTGCAGCCCGTCCTCCAGGTAGCCGATCGAGACGACCGCGTCGGGGGCGGCGTTCCGGGTGCGCTGCACGATCGGGGTCAGGTCCTTGGTGTCGGGCGGGAAGCTCAGCGACCCGGTCACCTGGACGCCCATCCGGCGCAGTTCCCGGGCCGCGCTCTTGGCCGCGGTCTGCCCGTAGTCGTTGTCGGGGTAGGTGATCGTGATCTTCTTGATCCCGGCGCGCCGGGTGGAGTTGAGCCACCGGACGAAGCCGGCGTAGCTGTCCCCGAACTGCGACGACGTCATCGAGACGGTGGTGACGTACTCGTAGTCGCCCTCGAAGAACTCGTCGTAGGACGCCTGGGTGGACAGCAGCCCGACCTTGGCGCGCTCGCTCACCGGGACCGCGGCCTGCGCCTCCGGCGTGGAGTACGGGCCGAGGATGAACGGCACCTCGCGGCGCTGGATGAGCTGGCGCGCCTGCTCCGCGGCCTTCATGGGGTCCGAGGCGTCGTCGGCCGTCACCAGCTTGAGCTTCTTCCCGCCCAGCGACCGGATGCCGCCGGCGTCGTTGACCGCCTTGACCACCAGTCGCATTCCGGCGAGGTTCGATTTGCCGGAGGCCGCCTGCTTGCCGGACAGCGGCAGCAGCGCCCCGATCTCGATCTCGTCCGCGGCGGCGGTGCCGCCCGCGCAGCCCGCCGCCCCCAGCAGGCAGGCCAGGACGGCGAAGGCCACCGCCGTCGTCGCCCGTTTCCGGGCTCGTCTCTCGGACCGGCGCATCAGGTCCTCCTCACCGGCGACACCGCCGCCGTACGGGCGCCCCCGCCGAACGGGGCGCCGCTGAAACCTGCTAGGGGGCCCCGGCGCCGTCGTACGCCGCCGCCAGCGTCGCCGCGACGTCGGCTTCGTCCGGGGGTCGTGGGTTGTTGGCCAGGTGATGGGCGGCCATGACCTGTGGCAGCGCGGCGTCCAGGTCCGCGCGCCGCAGGCCGAGGTCGCGCAGCGTCGAAGGGACGCCGGCCGCGGACGCGAGCTCTTGGAGCGTTCCGTCCAGGTCGGCGAGACCCAGGGCGGCGAGCGTCTCCGACACGGCGCCTGGCGCCAGCCGCGCGTTGGTGGCGACCGCGGCCGGCAGTACCGCCAGGTTGAGCGCCGCGTGCGAGACGCCGGTCAGCCCGCCGAGGACGTGGCAGATCGCGTGGTGCAGGCCCATGCCGCGGGTGTTGAGCGCGAACCCGGCGAGGCAGGCCGACTCGAAGAGCCGGGCGTGGACCTCGCCGGTGCGCTCGGCCGCCGCCCGGCGCAGCAGGCCGGGCAGGTCGCGGCCGGCCTGGGCGGCGCACGCGGTCCCGATCCAGTGCGGCCGCCGCGCGTAGTGCGCCTCGACGGCGTGCGCCAGGGCGTTGACGCCGCTGGCCAGCAGCACGTCCGTGGGAAGCGACGCGAGCAGCGAGGGGTCGTAGCAGACCGTGCCGGGCAGCAGTTTCGCGCCGCCGCCGCCCCGCTTGACGCCGTCCGGATGCCGCGAGCCGTACACCCGCGACATCTCGGAGCCGCCGAGCGTCGTGGGCACCGCGACCGAGGCGGCGGGCGACCGGTCGGCGACGGCCTTGCCGAGATCGATGGCGGCGGCGCCGCCGACGGCCACGACGGTCGCGGCCGCCAGCGACCGGGCGCGCTCCGCGGCGGCCGCCACGACCGACGCGGGGTTGTGCGCCGCGGCTCCGTCGAAGACCTCGACCCGCTGGCCGAGCGCCGCCCAGTCCGCCAGCCCGACGCTTCGCCGCGAGCCGACCACCAGTACCGGCCCGGCGGGGGCCGACTCGTCGAGAAGCTCGGCGAGCGGCCCCACCAGGATCCGCTGCGCCGCCGTCCGCTGGACGATCGAAGTCATCCCCGGTCCGGACGCAGTGCCGCGGTGCCGACCAGGACCGGCTCCGCCTGGACGGTCCCTTCGATCCGTTCGCCGTCGGCGGCGATGACCACCTCGTCGCCGGGGCAGACCGGAGCCGTCCAGGTCACCGACAGCGTCCCGCGCCGATGCCAGTCCGCACCGTGCCGCCGCGCGCCGATCTCGGCCGCGTACGCCATCACCATCAGGCCGTGCGCGAGCGTGCCGCGGAAGCCGCGGGCGTGGGCGTAGGCCTCGTCGTAGTGGATGATGTCGTTGTCGCCGTTGATGCGGCCGTACCGGTCGATGGTCTCCTGGGTGATCTGCCGCTTGACCTCGTCAGCCATTCGGGTCGGCCTCCTCCGGGCTGGGGACGTAGAACTCGTTCTCGGCGGCCGCCAGCGGCGTTCCGTCCGAGCGGGTGAAGGTCGCGCGCCACCGGACGAAGCTCTTGCCGCGCCGGTCCTCGACGTTCAGCACCTCGCCGGCGCCGATGATCTCGGTGTCCTCGTCCGCCCAGATCGGGTGCCGGAACTCCCAGCGCTGCTTGGCCAGGATGATCCCCTGGGCCGGCGGGAACCGCCGGTAGAGGATCGCCAGCAGGTAGACGGCGAGCACGTTCGGCGGCGCCGCCGGCCGGCCGTCGATCTCGTACACGGCCGGATCGCCGTCGATCGCCTCGACGTACTCGCGAACGATCCCCGGGTCGATGGTGAAGCGCAGCTCCGGCAGCGCCGCGCCGATCTCGAAGGCGGGGGCGAGGGTGCCCTCCTGCTCCCCTTCGCGGGGTTTGACCTCGGTCGGATGCGTCATGGATTTCCCTTCCCTTCCTTGGAGCCATCGGGCTCCTTGGAGCCATCGGGCGCACGGGCGACGACCCCGCGGGCCGCGAGATCATCGATGCGCGCGTCGTCGTAGCCGCAGACCTCGCGGAGGACGCTCGCGGTGTGCTCGCCCAGCCGGGGCGGGTACGGCAGCGCCGGCTTCCCGCCGTCCGTCCGGAACGGGTTGCCGAGGAAGTCCAGCGAGCCGCCGCCCGGCGTCGGCACCGCCTCCACCATCGACCGCAGCCCCGCCACCGCCTGGTGCAGCGCCTGGTCGACGCCGAGGACGGGCGCGGCGGGCACTCGGGCCCGGTCGAGACGTTCCACCCATTCGTGCGCGGGCCGCTCGGCGAACATCCGGCCGAGCTCGCCGGCCAGCGCGTCCACGTTGGCGATCCGGTCGCCCGCGGTGGCGAACCGCGGATCGGCCGCCAGGTCCGGACGGCCGGCGGCCTCGCAGAAGGCCGCCCAGAACCGCTCCCCGGTCGGCGAGACGACGAAGGACCGCCCGTCGGAGCCGGTGAACGCCTCGCTCGGCGCGATCATGTGATGGCGCGAGCCGTTGGCCGCCGGCACCTCCCGGTTGATCAGATAGTTCTGCGCCTGCCAGGTCAGCAGCGCCAGCTGGCAGTCGAGCAGCGAGATCTGGACCGCCCGCCCGGCCCCCGTACGGCCCGCCTGCAGCAGCGCCCCCAGCACGCCGAGGGCCAGGTAGAGCCCGCCCGCCAGGTCGGCGATCTGGTAGCCGACCCGTACCGGCCGCCCACCGGGCTCGCCGGTGATGCTCATGACCCCGCCGAGCGCCTGGACCACGAGGTCGAAGGCCGGCTTCGAGGCGTACTCCCCCTCGTCGTGCAGGCCGATGAGCTGGCCCAGGCAGATCCGCGGGTTCACCTCCAGCAGGGAGGCGTGGTCGAGCCCCAGCCGCGGCGGCACGTCCGGCGCGAACCCGTAGATGACGGCGTCCGAGGCCCGTACGAGGTCGTGCAGGACCTCCCGTCCGGCCGCGCTCTTCAGATCGAGCGCGACGCCGCGCTTGCCGCGGTTGACCGAGAGGAAGAAGCTCGAATCCCCCTCGAAGAAGACCGGCTCGGTGGCCCTGGCCATGTCGCCGGCCGGCGGCTCGACCTTGATCACATCGGCGCCGAGCTGGGCCAGCAGCTGACCGGCGAACGGCCCGCCCAGCACCCAGGTCAGGTCGAGGATCCGGAAACCGTCGAGCATCAGGCGCCCCCCGCCTGGACGGACTTCACCGCGTCCATCAGCAGCCCGGGCCAGGTGCGCAGCCGTTCGGCGTCGGTCTCCTCGCCGCGGCTCGGCCACAGGATGCACACCGAGCCCACGGCGTACCCGTCCTCGCCGAAGACCGGCGCCGCCAGCGAGTGCACCGCGGGCGTCCGCTCCCCGAAGCTGTGCGCGTACCCGCGCTCCCGGGTCGCCTCCAGCGTCCGCCGCAACGCCCCGGCATCCGTGATCGTGTTCGGGGTGAACGATGCCAACTCGCCCTCGACGACGGTCCGCCGCGTCTCTGGAGCGCTCCAAGCCAGGATCGCCCGCGGCCCAGCGGCGACGTGCAGCGGCACCGCCCGGCCGATCTTGTTCGCGTAGCGGACGGACTCACCGCTCTCGATCTCATAGATCGTCATGCTGCTGAGGCCGCGCCTCTCCGACAGGCTCACCGTCTCCCCCGTCCGTTCCGACAGCAGCCGGAGAACGGGCATGCACTGGCCGAGGAACGCATGTCCCTGCATGGCGGCGCGGGCGAGCACCATGGCCCCCGACCCCAGCCGGTAGCGGCGGCTGCGGGGATCGTGCTCGATCAGGTCGAACTTCACCAGCGACTGCGCCAGCCGGTACGTCGTCGCCTTGTCCAGCTCCACGCCTGACGCGATGTCACCGAGACTGTGCTCCGCCGTGTCACTGTCCGCGGTCCGCTCCGCGAGCCAGAACAGGAGCTTCACCGCTCTTTCCACCGTCTGAGACATGACCCCGCGTTTCATATAATGAAATAGGTATTCGCTATGTAAAATACGATAGGCACACGTAGAAACACCCGTCAAGATCCCGATCCGCAAGGGCGTGGGACGTAGCTCCGGCCCCGGTCGGCGTACGTGGGGACGGTCGGCTCAGGACCTTCTCAGCATCGGGACGGGCCGCCGCTCGCCCGGGGTGAGCGCACCCAGGATGGCCAGGGCCACGTCCAGCACGTCCGAAGGCACGAGGTTCAGCATCTGCAGACTTACTGCGCCAGGAGCAGCCGAACGACGAAGTCGTCGCCCTCGTGGCGTCGGTCGTCATGGAGATGCTCAGCGTCGCCGCTGCCCTGGCCGCTCTAGCCGCGTCGGCCTAGACGATTCGGTTCGCACGCAGGAGCGAAGACCTGGCCGAGGAAGCTTTCGCGGCAACCGGATACCGGCGAGCACGACCTCGATACGCGTCCGCGTCCCGCGCTCATCCGGTTGGGTGATCGATAGATTCGCGAGCCCGCATGGCATTCAGCGACCTTTCGGTGGGCATTATCGATCACCTCTAGGACGCCATCCCGGATTCACGGGCCAAGCGTCGACAGGGTCAGACCTCTCCGAGTTGCCGCAGTCTCAGAGCAGCACGGGACCGCACCTTCTTATAATTGCTGCCGGACGCCAGCATCTGGAGCACCTCGCGCCGCTCTGTCACTTCGGTGACTCTCCCCTGCAGCCAACGTGACCACGTAGAGAGCTCGGCGAGGTCCGGAGCATCGCCACCGGCAAGCAGGTGGTCGATGATCTCCAGATCGCCGATCCGCTGCACAACCGCGGCAGACTCGCCCCGCTCGGATGCCAGGTCCAACCATGAGGCGCGATCGTCCATCGAGCACAACTCCACCGCCCGAAGAACCACACCTATCAGGACTGAAACGTCTTGTTCTTCCTTAAGCACGTCACGCAATATCGGCCGTACGGCTGGATTCCGGAGTGCTTCCTGGTAGAGGCGCCAGCGCCAGTGCTCGTCATTCTCCTCGCCCAGCTGGGGAGGGTCGAACCCCAGGGCAGATGATAGTTGGACGATCCGGTTAGACATCAGCACGTATTTCGCTTATACATGGTCATCCGCTTTTTGAGCGCGGTTCGAACCGTGGATTTATGCTTCTCGAGTATAGCTCTCTCTGTTCGGCCGTAAGCTCTTCCCCTCTCACACAGGGTGACCGTTCTGGCCGATCTGGATGCCGTTGCCTGCGATTCCGGGCCCCCTGAGATGACCGTGAGCCGGCGAGTGATCGTTGGCGTAGATATGGAATGAGTACCGACTGTCGCGGAAGATCGTCCCGACGGCGGGGATCGGTCATCGTTGTGCACCAGCACCGGGGTGTTGCCTGCGAGCACGTAGTAGGTGTGCAGGTCGGCGACGGTGAGATTGTGGACCCGCTGATCTTGGGCGGCCCACAACTCTGTCGCTGTGACCTGGACGTAGGTGCCGGCACTGGTGCGGAGCCACATGCCCGGCTTCAGGTCGGCGGCTGTGACCCACTTGTTGAGGCTGCCGGCGACCCAGAAGGGGTGGGCATCGGTGGCGACGATGACGGCGCTCTTGGGGCCGGCTGTTGTGCGCAGTAGGCCGGCAGGCTTCTTGATCTCCTCATCTGTCGTCCAGAAGGGGCGAGGCCCAGCGGTTTGGACCGTTATCTGAACGAGCTTCTTATCCCCTTGGCTGACGATTGTGTCCAAGACGGGTTCGGTACGCGTCCTGCCACTTTCTGGATCGGTGGTGAGGATTTTGTCGCCGACCCTCACGTCTCGGATGGATTTTCGGCTTCCATCCGCCATCAGCACCTTGGTATCGGGGTAAAACTACTATGACGGGTACATGCCGCCTTCAGCTGCTTGAAGGTGACGCGGTTGCACGACATCTCGCGAACGGTCAGCGATGTACCCGTGTTGCGCCGCCGCCTCGCTGGTGTGGCCGTCCGGTGGTAGATCTTCGCTGCTACGCCGGGCCTGGTCTCGCGCAAGGACCAGGACCGGACTGAGGCCCACCTGGGGCTCAGGCATTCCTCCACACACCGGGCAGGCCCCACACCGCAACCTCAACAATGATCCCGAGCCTCGAACAGGCGCACTCATCGCTTATCACCTGTCACCAGAGCCGATACGGACGGTTATGCAGTTTGTCCTTATGGTCGAAGAACAAGAACTGGGAGCCTGTGGCCCACGATTAACTCGACGATGCTGCCCATCCGCCGCTTTGCTATCCGCAGTCAGCGGCGTTGCGTTCGGCCGAGCTGGCGTGCGGGATGCGCAATCGGCGCCCGTGGTGGGACCGCACCGGACGTCCCGCGTCGGCGTTTCCGGCGGCCGGTGTTTCGCCGACTCACCCGGTTAGTGCCGGGCACCAGCCGACCCGCCTCCTCACATGCTCGGCGGTCCTTTCGGTCGCGCGGTGAGCGACCTCGGGCAGCACCGAGGTGAAGGTGTCGGCGGTCAGCACGAGGCTGGCATGGCCCAGCATGTCCGGCGTCACCTTCAACTCCCGCCCCCGCCAACGTTGCCGCACCATGACGGAGGTCGCGCAACCGGATCGGCGGCAGCCAGGACGAGCCCGGTCATGATCAGCCATCCCGAGGCGGACGGCCGGACGCCGATGAAGACGGCGGCGATGTAGAGGACGGCCATGCTGATCAAGGCCGGCAGGTACTCGGTGGCCGCCTTTGGCGGCGAAGTAGGCGCGAGCGGGCAGCGGGCTGGCACGCAGAGGGCGGTTCCATCCGTCGGCGCGTTCGGCGGCGATGCGTGAGCCGGCGGCCATGACCGCGGCCAACGTCCCCAGGACACCATGCCGGTCATGCAGTAGACGGGGAAGGCGCGCCTGCCGAGTTGCTGATGCCGGTCCGGGCCTCCCACCAGCGGGAACAACAGCAGTGGAAGGCCGAGGGAGAAGATGATGAGCCTCCGGTTCAGGAGGGTCTGGACGGAGGGCGGTGCTCCACCGGCGACCGATGGAGCACCGCAAGCCGCACGGCACGGTCGCGTTCGAAGGAATGAGGGAGGTGCGGGCCGCCGCCGCGCCGGATCAGCGAGCGCAGGCGCCCCGGAGCGGAGAGGCGACCGTGGTCAGGTCCGGCCCTTCGCCCAGCCGGTGCACCACAACGTCACGACCTCGTCCATGTAGCACATCTTGATCTCGATCAACTGGTCCTCGGGGGCGTCGTAGGTCCAGGTCACCTCCTCGCCCGCTCCGCGCTTGTTGTCAACCCAATGCTCGGCGCGGCCGTTGATCCTGAAGATGCCCTGGACCCAGTAGCCGTCCGCCAATCTGTCCTTGACGGTGAACTTGTCGCCGTAGCTCTTCCACCACACCCCGCCACGCTTGAGGACGATCTCCGCGTCGGTGCCCGCCGACGCCGGGACCGCGGTGGCCATGACACCCGCACTCGCGAACGCGAGGCCGGCGACTAAGGCGATGCCGCGTCGGACGCTGGTACGCATACTTTCCTCCAGGTTTTTCATGATCGACTCCGGTTTGGGCAACGCACCGGAACGCTTCCAGCGCGGATTCGCCCGATATCAGGCGGTGTCGCAAGGCCACGATGGACACGTCCCGTAGGCACTACACCGCGCCCCCGTTCCATGAGGGGTTAGTGCACTAGAGCTACTGACCAATCGGGACGGTACCTGAGTCAGTTCAATAGAGCAACTAGGCCCCATCAGGGCCGCGGGGGTGTATCCCTCGATCAGGCTGGCTGCGCGCTGGTGCGGCAACCGCGCCCGTTTGGGGGCGGGCAGACGTCCATCACCGGGGTGCGGGCGGGGGCGCGCCGGTCGGTCAGAAACACCCGGTCCTGCGTTGCGGCCGCCGAGCAGGGCGGGGCAGCAGTTGAGCGGTGCCGGATTGCCAGTGCACTCACTCGGCTGCGCCGCCCTTGAAAGCGCGCAGGTTCCGGCTCATCGTGCACTCTCGATCAGTGCATTGATAGTGCCGACGAGTGACCGCAACGCCACGCTGATCCGCGATGGCTTCTCATCCGGCATGGTGATCGGCTGGCGGCTGGATCCAGTCGGGAGGCGACTGGTAGTCGCCGCAACGGGTGCCACCGCGGCGGGAATGAACTGGTCGCCGGTGTGCCGACCCTGCAGAGCTGATCCGCGGTAAACGGCACCGGGAAAGAACAGAGCGTGCCGGAACAGGGCTCCGGCACGCTTTGTTTTGTGCTGAGCGTCACCAATGAACGGAGGACGGCTCAACGGCTACACGGGCAGTGTGATCGCGGCATTCCAGGTTGCGTGCCAGGTCTTCGGGCCGACGGTCCCGTCTACCTTCAGTTTCGCCATCTTCTGGAGATCTCTGCAGTCGTCCTCGGATTTCGGGCCGTAGATGCCGTCGACCTTGAGGTGAAATCCGCGCTTGTTCATCTGGGTCTGCCAGTTCTTTACGTCGTTGCCCTTGCCCTTCATCGGCGGCGGCTGCTTGAAGACGTAGCCAGGGTAGGCCGGTCCAGCCATGTCGAATCCCTCCTCGACGGTATCGGGTTCTTACCAGTCAGAGTCCATGATGCCGCGTTAATGCCACAATGCCCACCAGGGAAGATTCACGCAAAGAGGTCGCCTCCGCTTTTTACCGGATACGCGGGAGGATGAAAATTCAATGGCTTCTGCGAACCCGTGAGAACTCGTCCATGGCATGTGAGATGGGCTCTACCCTCGGCTCTCATGCTCATTCGGCTGCTGTACTTGATGTTCATCCGCGTCCTGGGCCGGCTGGTGCTGCCGGCTCGCGGTGATGCCTCGAAGGAGGCAGAGATCTTGGTGCTGCGCCACCAGGTCGCGGTGCTGCGGCGGCAGGTCGGGGCAGCCGCGGTGGGACTGGGCCGACCGCGCGGTGATCTCGGCACTGGCGCATCGAGGGTCCGCCGTGGCCGCGCATCGCATCGGCTGGTGAGGCCGAACAAGCCCTAGCCGACCACGCCGGGCACCCGGACGCCGACGTGACCCGCATCGCCGTCGCGCTGCTGATCCTCGGGTTCGGGGCCAGGACGGGCCTCGCCCCGCTGCCCGCCGCGGGGTTCGGCGCGGCCGGGCTCGCACTGCTCGGCGTCCCGCCGTTCGGCCCGTTCGCCGGCGAACTCGGCGTCGTCCGGGCAGGTTTCGCGGCGGGGCCTCGGCTGGGCCAGCGGCACCGCCCTGATCCTGCTGCTGATCATCACGGCCCGCCTCGTGGCCCGGACGGGCCGGATGCTGCTGGGCGCCCCGCAGACCGGGCCCGGCGCGGCCACCTTCCCCGTCCGCCTCCCCCGGGCGGACGAAGCGGCGCCCATCTTGGGGCTGCTGCTGGCTGCGCCGCGATCGGAACCAACCTCGGGCCGCTGCGCAATCTCCTGGACCACGCGGCCACCGTCCCTGGAGCACTTTTATGAGCTCACCCGAACGGACGATGGCCGAGGTCGATGCCGGGGCGCTGCCCGGACGAGCCGCCGCGCTACTCGGCGAGGACTTCCGCCTGGCCCTCGTCGCGGCCCACCAGGACCCCGACGCCCTGCGGGCCCGTCTACGTATTGACCCGCGCCGAATCGGACCCACCGCACCGAACTGCACGTCCGCCTCGACCCGGCCGACCCCGTCCTGCCCAGCCTGGCCGGGCTCAGCTCTACAACCACGTCACCGACCTCGGCGCGCTGTGCAACGACGTCGCCACTCGATCCTCAACACCCAGTTCGGCGGCGTCCGCGAGCAGTTGCTCCGCCTCAACGCCCAGGTCACCCACACCGGCTGCTGCGCGGCGGCGTGCGACTCGGCGGCGCCGTCCTGCGCGTGATCCCCGACTCCCGGCTGCTGCGATCCATCGAGGTCGACGTCGTCGAGCTGGCGCTCGGCCACATCGTGGTCGCCGACCGCTTCACCGGCACCGCCCCGCTGAGCGCGCAAGCGGCCCGTGACCTGGGCGCCCTCGGCTACGTCGCCCGCGCCCGCGCCCGCGGCCTGGACGCCGATGCCCGCCGCGACCACCCGTTCACCGACCTGCGTACCGCGCTGACCGTCCCGACCGCCGACAGCGGCGACGTGCTGGCCCGCTTCCAGTTCCGCGCCCGCGAGACCACCGCATCGATCGCGATCATCAACGACCTGGGCTACGGGACGAACCCGGGCGCGGCCTCCTACTGGCCGCCGCTCATCCCCTTGGACGGCGGGCCTCCGGCGTCGACATCGTCGATGCCTGGCGCGGCGCAATCGTCCACCGCGTCGAACTCGCCCGCTACGGCACCCTCACCCGCACCAAGATCGTTGAGCCCTCGTTCGTCAACTGGTCGGCTCTCCCCATCGCGCTGACCGGCGCGATCGTCCCCGACTTCCCCTGGTGAACAAGAGCTTCAACCTCTCCAACGTCGGCAACGACCTGTAGATGCCCTACCAGGACGAGCCCGCCTCCTTCGGCGTGTACGCGACGGCCTCGCAGGGCCGGACGGCGCAGGACACGCGGCAGAGGTCCCTACGGCCGCGCGCACCGGCCGCCGAAGCTGGAGTCGCCCGCGGAGCCGTTACCGGCGACGCGCCGCCGCCGCTGTGGAGAAGGAGGTATCTGACGAGCACGCACCTGCGCCCCGCCGGAGGCGCCGGGGCCTGTGGTTGGCCACCGCGCGCGGGGCTACTGGATCGCGGTATGGGCTGGGAACGCCGCCATCGCGATCGCATTCGTCGGATATCTGACGTACTCATTGCGGAAGCCTGCCAAGGACCTTGGTCCGTTGCGCACGGGCGGCCCGCGGGTATTCGCTGTGAGGCAAGGGGACCAGAAGGACCACCCATGCCCGTGCGGCGACCGCCGAACGAGCACCGCGCGATGCGGAGGGCGCGCCGATGCGTGATCTCGGAAGACCAGCTCGCCGCCATGGTCGCGGGGTTGCCCGCACGGCTGCGGGTGGTCGCCGGAGGCAACTTCGCCACCCGCGCCGCCTCCTGGCCGCCCTGGACGCCGCGCCCCCTGTACCGGCTATTCATGCTCAACGCCCAGGGCGACCTGCCCGGCCGGATTGTTGTTCCGCTCCGTTGTCGATGGACGCTCCGGCACTACAGCGGCCTTGATTGATGTATTGCGCCTCACCCGGATAGCTTGGGTTGGCAGGGGCAGTCAGAGTCATCACGGACCATCAGCGATCTATTCTTGAAAAGAGGTCAGCCTTATATTGACTCTCTATTCGGCACAACAAGTCGCCGTGATCGACGACCCGGAGACGAGGGCAGCACTAACCAGCATCGGGCTTTCAGATACGGATGCCGTTTCGTTTCGCGCTGCCAAAACAGTCACCGTATGGGACCGGGATTCCGATTATGCCGTCATCGGCGCGTGGAACATCGACGAAATACCAGTCTGTGTGCACCGCGTTACCGGTGAAGTGTTCACCGCACCGCCCTGGTCGGATGAGATGGACCCGCTCAACACTTCCGTGCGTACGTTTGCGGAGAGTCTTGCCGCCGTCGACAGGGCTAAACCTCTGTCGGCGGTACGTTACGGCACCAATGTCGCCGCCAGTGATCAAGTCAAAGCTTTCCTGGAGGCCATAGACGCCGACGTTCTTGCCGACCCTTACTCTTTTTGGCAGACCATAATTGACGACATCAAGAACGGCCTCTACGTCGAGTGATGCAAATCACCCAGCCACACACCTGATCACCAGCCACCCCGGACACCTGGACGGGGACGCCGCGCACCGGGCGCAAGCGGCCGCCGGCACGCTGCCTCGAGCTGGAGGGCGTCGCGGCTCGCGTGGTGGAGTCGTTCGCGTAGATGACGGCCCACCTGGACGGACACCGGCCGCCCGACGCCCTGGAACGGGGCCGAAGCCACCAGCTTCCCGTCCCCCCGAAAACCGGGTCAACCGCATCCGCCCAGATTTCGGCGCCATTCACTGCCGTACTCCCCTTGGAATGGAATCGGATCAGAACCCTTCACATGTCTGGGGCGATTCCGGACGTCAAGGAGACGGCGTAGTGATCGAGGAACAGGCGGGCGATCAGGTCGCCGCGTGAACCGGTGCCGGACTTGGCGAAGATCGACTTCAGGTGGTCCTGCACGGTGTACGACGACACGTGCAGCCGGGCGGCGATCTGCTTGGTGGACAAGCCTTGGGCCACCAGTTCGGTGACCCGGCGCTCGCTGTCGGTGAAGCCGTAGGCATCGACCATCAGGGGTGCCATCTCGGCGGGGCGAGCGGCTTCCAGCATTACCGCGACCTGCGGTTCCGGACCGTCGTTCAGCAGCGAGCCTCGGACGATCAGCCACCGGCCGGTCCGGGTGCGCGCTCGGGCCTTGGCCGGCCCGGTACCGGTCGGCGCAGGTGGCGTGCTGGTCGCCGGGCCGGAGAGGGAACGGGCCTGGCGGGCGACAGCGGAGATCACCAGTGGCAGCCGAGCGCCCTGTCTGCCACCGGTGCCCAGCTCGTCCAGCAGGTGATCCGCTGCCCTGTTGGACATGTGCACGCCGTCATCGGCGTCGAGGACCAGGAGACCGACGTCGTCGTCACCGGCCTGTGCGCCGCCGAGCAGCAGGCCGCGCCGTAGTCCATCGGCGATCAGGCCGGCGATCGACGAGGCGAACTCGACCTCGGCCGAGGAGAAGTACGGGCGGCCCGCCTCCCGGAACACCGTCAGCTGCCCCCATGTCCCGGTGCCGTCGGCGAGCACCACCCGCAACTCATCGGAGAACCCCCCGGGGCGGCGGATCTCCCGCTGACGCAGGCTCCGGTCGAGATCACCCGCGGTGGCGTCGCTCAGGCTGCCTGCCGGACGGGCGGCATGGGCGAGCTGCGTCCACTTGTTGAAGTCCGGATCACGCACCTCGATCTCCACGAGCCGGAGCAGCTCGGCCGCGGGCAGGCCGTTCTCCACGAACTCCGCGGTCGGGAGCATGGTCGCGGGGTCGGTCGTCATCAGGCAGGTGCCCTCGGCGGGCACGGCCCGGGTCAGGGCATCGCCGACGGCCTGCGCGAACTCCGGCGCGGGCAATCCCCGGTGGACCAGCCTGACGATTTCGTCGCGGACGCGCGCATGCGCCGCCGATGCGTTGACCACGATCGGGAGCCTATGGCGATCGACGGCGTTATCCCAGAAATCTGGGATACCACCCCGGCTCCATGATCTCGCATGCTGGGCGCACACATCAGTGTCCGCCCAGCATGCCGGGCCGCGAAGAGGGAGCCCCATACGCCATGAGCACTGTCGATGCCGCCCTCGCCGCCGGCACCTGGGTCGGCGATCCCGTCCATTCCGACATCTCGTTCAAGGTCCGCCACATGGGCGTCGGCAAGGTCAGGGGAAGGTTCGCGCTCGCCTCGGCGGCGCTGACCGTCGGCGACGACGGCGGCCGGGTGACCGCCCTCATCGACCCCGCCTCGGTGGACACCGGAAACCGGCAGCGTGACCAGCACCTCAGGTCCGCCGACTTCCTGGACGTGGAGAACCATCCGCAGATCGAGTTCACCTCGACCGAGGTCCGCGGCTTCGACGGCGAGACCTTCGTCCTGGTCGGCGAATTGACCCTGCACGGTGTCACCGAGACCGTCGAGTTGGAGGCCGAGTTCCACGGCGTCGTCGACGATCCGTCCGGCGCGGGGCGCACCGGGTTCTCGGCGACCACCACGATCAGCCGTGCCGCGTTCGGCGTCGACATCCAACTCGCCTTCGGCGCCGGCAACGCCGTGGTCGCCGACGCCATCGAGATCGCCATCGAGATCGAATTCACGGGCACCGGACCCGACCCCGACCCGCGATGACCCCTCGTGGCAACCGTCGCACGTACCGAAAGGATCGGGAGCATGAGTAAGACCGTGCTGTACATGTCGATGTCGGTGGACGGGTTCATCGCCGGACCGAACGTGGCGGCGGGCAACGGGCTCGGCGACAAAGGGCAGCGGCTGCACGAGTGGCTTCTGCCGGACGCCGATGCCGAGCACCGAAAAGGCGGCCACCTGGCGGGCGTGAACCGTGACGTCATGGACGAGGCCCTGGCCACCGGGGCGGTCGTCGTCGGCCGGCGGACGTTCGAGCTCGCCGACGGCTGGGGCGGCGACCACCACGATGGCGTGCCGATCTTCGTCCTGAGCCGCCATCAGCCCGATCCCAAGAGACAATGGCCTGGGGTCAGCTACGTAAGCGACATCACGGCCGCGATGAGAATGGCCAAGGACGCGGCCGGCGACAAGGACGTACTCGTCCACGGAGCCCGCACCGCTCAGCTCGCACTCGCCGCCGGTGTCCTGGACGAGCTGCAGATTCACCTGATCCCGGTCCTGCTCGGACAGGGCGAACTGCTCTTCGAGGACATGCCACCCGACCACATCGAACTCGAACTGCTCCGTGCCATGGACGGGCCAGGCGTGGCGCACCTGCGCTACCACGTAAGGACGGCGGACTAAGGCGATGGCACTCATCCGGCTGTATATGACCATGTCCCTGGACGGTTACGTCACAGGCCCGCAGGACAGCCTGGACAACCCGATGGGCATCGGCGGGTTCCGCCTCTTCAACTGGCTCGACCGGCGCAACGACCCGGGACCGAACGGACAGGTCTATACCGAGGTGCTGGCCACCCGCGCCGTCATCTCCGGCCGCCGTACCTACGAACACGCCGGCCGCTGGCAGGGCGACCACCACGACGGCGTCCCGATCTTCGTCCTGACCCACCACGTCCCGGACGACCCGCCGCCGGGGAGCGTCCGCTACGTCACCGACGTGAGCGAGTGCGCCGCGCAGGCCCGCGCGGCAGCCGGAGACGGCGAGGTGATGGTGCACGGCGCCGGGGCGGCGCAGGCACTGCTGCGAGCCGGGCAGCTCGACGAACTGGAACTCCACGTCGTACCGGTCCTGCTCGGCCAGGGACGAAGGCTGTTCGACGACCTGCCCGCCGAGCTCATCGAACTCGACCTGGTCCGCCGGTTGACCACTCCGCAAGTCGAGGACCCCGCACAACACGTCACACACATGCGCTACCGCATCCGCCGTCCGTGACCCCCTTGGGCCCGGCTGGGCGCGGCTTGTTTGAGTGCGGCATGGCCTTTCTCGGTGAGCGCTCCGTAGACGCCGCGGAAGCCGGACCGTTCCCGCTGTTCTCCCCCAGTGGCGGCCGTGCCCCCGGCGCCCCGCCCCCTGGCTGCACGACTTCATCGCGCCCCCCGCGCCCGTCGGGAAGGCCCCCACCTGCACGGATGAGGTCCGCCCGGCCAGCGCAAGGGCGGCTTACCCCGTTTCGTGCGGGCTCAGGCTGACCAGGTGGGTGCTCACCCGCCAAAGCCGGTCGGCGGCGGCCTTGTCGTGGCTGTGCCGGGAGGATCGTTTGGGTGCGCAGCCGGCGAAGTAGAGGCCGCTGGTCCCCTCGAGTTCCGGTGCGTTCGCCACGTGGATCGAGGTGGCGGCACCGTGCGCGGCGTCCTTCATGAAGGGCCGTATGAGCGGCACCAGCAGCCGTTGAGTGCGGCCCGGGTCCTCGGCTCCGAACGAGGTGCTCACGACGCCGGGATGCAGGGCGTTGGCGACGACGCCGCTTCCCTGCAGCCCCACCGCGAGTTCGTAGGTGAAGAGGACGTTGGCGAGTTTGGACTGGTTGTAGGCCCGGGCGCCGGAGTAGGACCGTTCGCCCTGGAGGTCGTCGAAGTCGATCCGGCCTTGGGCGTGTGCGTGGGAGGAGACCGTCACCACCCGCGCGGGAGCGCTGTGCCTGAGCCGGTCGATAAGCAGGTTGGTGAGCAGGAATGGTGCCAGGTGGTTGAGCGCGAAGGTCCGTTCGAGCCCGTCGGCGGTGAGGTGGCGGGTGTTCCAGTAGCCTCCGACGTTGTTGACCAGCACGTCGATCCGGGGAAGGCGCTGGAGCGCCTCGTCAGCCATCCGGCGTACCTCTGACTGGGCGGACAGGTCCGCGACGAGGACGTCGATGTGCGCGCCGGTGGCGGCGTGGATCGCGCGGGCCGCGTCCTGCGTGCGGGCGCCGTCCCTGCCGGTGATCGCGACGTTCGCGCCCATCCTGGCCAGGCCGAGCGCCGTGGCCCGGCCGATGCCGCCGGAACCGCCGGTGACCAGCACCGTCTTGCCCGCCATCGGGGTCATTTGCTGGCATCGACAGCAGTGCGGTGAACCTGTCCCATGGTCGCGCTCCTTCGTATGCGGACCCGTCCAGGACGGGTCAGACGGTGATGACGAGTTTGCCCCGGGGTGCTGTCTTGCGAGTGGACGCCGTTATGGGCGCGTTGTGCTGCGCCGTCAGGTTGGTGACCGTCGGCGCGAGCGGGCTTCCTGTTGCCGCCATCGTGCGTCGCCTTCTCTTGGTCGGCAATGACCCGCCATGATCGGCGGTCTTGGACGGCGATCCGGGATCGGGCGATCTCGGGCATGGTGTGCGTCCTGCGTCGGTGAGCTGGCGCCAGGGTGGTCCTCCGCCGAGGACCGGGTGCGTACGGGTGAGCAGCGTGTCAGGAGCGACGCCGGATGGGGCTCGGTCGCCGTCGTCGAGGCGTGGCGATAGGTGGCGAGGGTGTCGGTGATGGCCTGGTCGAGGGGGGTCGCGGTGAGGCCGAGTTTGGTGGCGATTTTGCTGCTGTCGACGATGAAGGGTTCGTCGAATTGGTATTGCATTTCCAGCAGTTCGCGGACGGTGGGGTTGGTCAGGGCGATGGCGCGTAGCAGCAGCGGCGGGATGGTGCGGTGCTTGGTGCGCGGCCGGCCGGCGCACCGGTAGATCGTCTCGACGATGGCGCGGGTGGTGCGGGTGTCGGGGTCGTTGGGCAGGTGCCATACCTGGCCGGGGGCGTCGGGGTGTTCGCCGAGGACGGCCAGGCCTTCGCCGATGTCGGGGATGTAGGTGTAGGTGTGTGGTTGGTCGGGGTCGCCGAGCGTGGTGGCGGTCTTGCCGGCCAGGGCGGCGGGGAAGACGCGGTCGCCGAGGTTGGACTGGGCGCCGCCGCGGGGGCCGAAGTAGTCCGATGCGCGGCCGATCGCGACCTGGACGCGGCCGGCGTCGTGGGCGGCCAGGAGTTCAGCGGCCATCTGCCCGCGCAGTCGTCCCTTGCGGGTGTGGGCGTCGTGGGCACGGTCTTCGGTGAGCGGGTGTCCGGCGGGACGGCCGTACATGTAGACGTTCTCCATGCTGACCAGCCGGGCCCCGGTCGCCTGGGCGGCGGCCAGGACGCCGGTCTGCAGGGCGGGGAACTGTGCGGTCCATTGCGGGTAGGGCGGGTTGAGGGTCTGGTAGAGCACGGTGGCGCCGTGCGCGGCCGCGGTGGTGAAGTCGGGGTCGCGGGCGTCGCCGCCGATGATCTCGACGTCGGCGGGGACGGAGGCGTGGCCGGAGCGGTTGATCATCCGGACGTGGTGGCCGCGGCGCCGCAGTGCGTCCAGGGTGGCCAGTCCGATCGCGCCGGTGCCGAAGATGACGTGCCGCGCGCCGGTCATGCCCGCGTCCCGACCGGCGCGTGCGCCTGATCCGGGTGGAGGCCGCCCCGGTGAGGCAGCAGGTGGTGGAGCAGGAGCCCGGACACGGCGGAGAACGTCAACGCCCCGGCCGCGCCGAAGATCATGAACTGTTCATCGACCTGGATCTGGGCCAGGGTGGTGACCGTCCAGCCCAGGGACCACAGGACGGGAAGCGCAGCGGCCCAGGCCCAGCGGCGACGGGTGTGACGGGGCAGCGCGGCGGCTTGCGCGGGGCCCAGCACGAGGCCGGTGAGGACGCCCATCAGGGCCAGGTCGGCCAGGGATGTCTGATAGTCGACGGCGGCGGCCCCCAGGCCCAGACCCAGGCCCATCCCGATCGCGGTGGCCGGGATCCACCGGCGCGGGTCGAGCCGCCGCCCCCCGGCCAGGGCCTGCCCGGCGCCGATGACCAGCCCGGTGACGCCGCCGCCGAGCAGCGCCGCGGACGGGCTGTCGAGGCGGCCAGCCACGCCGGTACCCGCGATTCCGGCGAGGGGGAAGGCGAGGAAACCCGCCGTCCAGATCAACCAGGTGCGCAGGAAGGACGGTTGGGACGCCTTCGCGTGGATCCTCGCGTCGGTCCTCGTGTGGGTCATTGTGCTCAGCTCCTCAGCTCGGTGTTCACCTCCCCGTCCGAACTCTTTTCTGGACGGTGTACAAATACTGTACGGTGGCCAGAAATTAAGCAAGGGAGGTGGCGATGCCCAAGCCGTCCGGAACCGGCCGCCGTGGCCGACCGCGGGCCCTGACCGCGGATGAACTCCTCGACGCCGCGTTGACCCTGCTGGACGAGGGCGGCCCCGCCGCGGCGTCGGTGCGCGGCATCGCCGCCCGGGTCGGCGTGGCCCCCAACGCCGTCTACACCTACTTCCCCGACAAGGCCGCCGTGGTCAAGGCACTGGTCGAGCGCCTGCTCGGCGAGGTCAACCACGACGTGTTCGCCGACCGCACCCAGCCGTGGCGGCTACGCGTCCAGTCCCTCGCCCTCGAACTCAGGCAGCACCTGAGCGAGCACCCCGGCGCGGTCCCCCTGCTGATCGGCGGCCCGATGGACGGACCCAACGCCCTCGCCCTCAACGAACGCCTCCTGGAACTGCTCGCCGACGCCGGACTCGACTCCGCCACCGCCGCACGCGCCTGCTACCTGCTGATCGTCTACGTCTTCGGGTCGATCGCCCTGGAAATCGCCGACACCGACCAACCCGGCCCGCTACCGCCAGAGACACAACGCATCACCGACCGGCGCCGCACCCTGGCCGCGACACCGGCCGACCACTACCCCCGCTCCGCCGCGGCAACGGCCACCATGGCCGGCTACATCTCCACCGAGCAGTACCTCTGGGGACTGCACCGGCTCCTCGACGCGATCGCCACCAGCCCACACGACCCCGATGCCGAACACCACGCCGAAGACCCGGAAGCCGACCCGCACCCAGGACGTTCGGGGTGAGCCCGTCAGCGGTCCGGTAAACGTCGTGTCCGGCAGTGGTCGCCGTGGTGCTCTCCTCGGCGCGGGTGCCCGTCCTCTTCACGAAGGTCATGAATCGACGGGGAGACCTTCACCAGTCCCCGCGAGGAGGGACGAGTCCGTGATGATCAGAACGAGACGGGCCGTGGCGTGCGGGGCCGCGCTGCTGGCGGCCACGATGGCGGCGGCGATGGCGGCGGCGGTGCCCGCCCAGGCGGACGGTTCGGAGTGGCGGGTTGTCGAGGCCGGTCCCAATCCCGGCTGGGACGACCTCGAGACGGTGGCCACGTCGAGCAGGCGCAACGCCTGGGTGTTCGGGGGCGTGATCGGTGACACGCCGCCCATGCGTCCCGTCGCAAGGCGCTTGGTGGACGGCGAGTGGCAAAACGTCGCCCTGCCAGACGAGGTCGACGGATACATCGACGCGGCCAGCACGACCTCCGCGCGGAACGTGTGGGCCGTCGCCGACCATGGTGACGCGGGGCCCTCGTACGCGCTGCGCTGGGACGGGAGCGCCTGGACGTCCTCCCACCGGTGGGAGGAGGGCCTGACCAGCGACGTGATCACCACCGGCCGCCGCGACGTCTGGGTCTTCGGCTACTCGCGGGCCGGCGCCGGCGTCGGGACCTGGCATTTCGACGGCAGCCGGTGGAGCCGGGCCGATGTCGGCGACCTCCTGCTGGAACGCGGCAGCGCCGTCTCCGCGCGCGACATCTGGGCCGTGGGCGCCACCCGGTCGACCGGCTGCGGCGACCGCACGGTCGCCCGCTACGACGGCAGGCGATGGCGTGCGATGCCCGTCGGCGACGCGTTGCCGCCCGACATCCCGCAGCCCGACGAGGGCGGCCCGTACCAGTGCGTGCACCTGCGCGACGTCCTCGCGACGTCCAGCCGCGACGTGTGGGTGACCGGGAACGTCTACCGGTCGGACGGGTCGGACCACTATGAGGAGCAGCCCGTCCTGGCCCACTGGGACGGCAGGACGTGGCGGAGCCAGGACGTCCCCGGCACATGGATCCCCAGCAGGCTCGCCTCCGACGGGCGCGGCGGGCTGTGGATCACCGGCTGGGACGACTCCTCCGGCCCGACGCCCGACGCCACGCCGCTGATGCACCGGGCGGCGGACGGCACCTGGCGAACGGCGACGATCGACGCGGCAGGCCGTACCGCGCGCATCAGGGACCTGGTGCTGATTCCCGGTACCCGGTCCCTGTGGGGAGTGGGCCGGATCGAGACCCCCGAGGAGATCGACGGGGCCGTCTACCGCCACCGCTGATCCGGCGCACGACCTCCGCCGTCCGCGAGCGGCACGGCGGAGGTCGTGCTCGGCGAAGGCGTCGTCCGTGGCGCCGGGGGCGCCGCCGCCTTCCGGCCCAGGACATCGGGCTCAGGGGTGAGACAGACCCCCTGCCTGCCGTTCGCCGTGGAGATTCGACCGTTCGTCGCACGCGACGGGTGTGCTCAACGCACGTAGAGGGCCGCTCGACGCTGGCCCAAAACCGCGATCTTTCGTTTGTTCGTCACGTAACGGACTCTCTGTCCATAGATCAATCCCTGTGTCCCATTACGGATGTTTCTCGACCTCCCGCCAATGCGCCTCGCACGCACCAAACCCCCATCCCGAGGTAGGTCCCCCATGAGAAAGTCCAGAGCAAGACCCGGAACGGCCGTGCTGGCCGTGGGCGTCCTGGTGGCGGCCGCCCTGCCGGCGCTGCCGCAGTCGCAGGCGGCCGGCGCGCCGCGCCCGAACGCCGCGCCCGTGAACTACGTGCCCGACGAGCCGCTTCCCACCGAGCCGGTGCCCCCGCAGGAGCAGCTGGACCGCCTCGGCATCAGCGGCTACCCCGACCGGCTCAGCGTCAAGCCCGGGGAGTCGGTCGAGATCATGGCGAGTACCAAGGCGAAGGCGTTCAAGTCCACCATCGTCAGGGTCAGCCACGGCGACGCCGACCCCGCGGGGCCCGGCGTCAAGGAGCAGGTGATCGACGCGCCGGTCAACCGCACCTACCCCGGCGCGGACCAGCGGCTCCCGCTGGGCTCGTACGTCACCGTGCCCGACGACGACCGGCTCAGGCCGGACGACGGGTTCACCCTCACCGCGTGGATCGCCCCGTCCACGATCCCGGGGTCGCCCTACAACAGGACCGCGCTGAAGCGCACGCCGGTCGGCACGCCGCGGGCGCAGGGCCTGGTCACCAAGTGGTCGGAGGCCGACAAGCGCGGGTACGGCCTGTTCATCGACGAGACCGGCGCGGCCGCCCTGCGGGTCGGCGGGGAGAGCGTCTCGACCGGGGTCAAGCTCAAGCCCTGGGCGCCCGCGATGGGCGGCCCGGAGATGTACTTCGGCGCCAACAGGAACCCCCGGCCGCAGCACGTCAACAACTCCGGCTGGTACTTCGTCGCGGCCTCCTACGACGCGAAGACGCGCCAGGTCACCGTGACGCAGCGGCCGGTCTCGACGGCCCCCGACGACTCCGGGGCGACCGTGACCAAGCGGATCGGCGGGGACCTGCGGCACTCCGACGACCCGCTGCTCATGGCCGCCTACTGGAACCGCTCGGGCGACGGCCATCCCGCCGGCTTCTACAACGGCAAGATCGAGTCGCCCGCGCTCTACGGCCGGGCGCTCGGCGAGCGTGAGCTGGACGCCGCCGCCAAGGGCAAGACCGGGTCGCGCCCGTCCGCGGCGTGGGACTTCTCCAAGCAGATGTCCGGCGACCGGGTGACAAGCACCGGCTCCCGGGGCCTGGACGGACGCGCGGTGAACCTTCCGGTCCGGGCGCTGACCAGCCACTCCTGGGACCGCAAGACGATGAACTACAACCAGGACCCCAAGCAGTGGGGGGCGATGTACTTCCACGAGGACGACCTGGGCGACGCCGCGTGGAAGCCCACGTTCACCTGGAAGGTGCCGGAGAACGCCCGCAGCGGGGTCTACGCCGCACGGCTGGAGGCCGACGGGAAGGTCTACCACGCCACGTTCGTCGTCCGGCCGAAGAAGCGGACGTCGAAGATCGCGATGCTGGTGCCGACGCTGACGTACCTGGCCTACGGCCAGACCGGCGGCACCATGAGCCAGTACTCCGACCACGCCGACGGCAGCGGGTACGTCTACTCCCACGAGCGGCGCCCGATCCAGAACCTGCGGTCGCTCACGACCGGCCCGAAGGGCGAGGGCCGCCCGTGGGCGTTCGAGGCGGACACGCACATCTTCGACTGGCTGGAGACGAAGAAGTACAACGTCGACTACATCACCGACCACGACGTGGACCGCGAGGGCAGGAAGATCCTCGACGGCTACCAGACGGTGATCACCGGCACCCACCCGGAGTACATCTCCACCACCGAGTTCGAGTCGATCAAGGGCTGGCTCAACGACGGCGGACGGCTGATGTACCTGGGAGGCAACGGCTTCTACTGGGTGACCGCGCTCGACAAGTCCAGGAGCTACACCGAGCTGCGGCGCCATGACGGCACCGAGGCGTGGCAGGCCGCACCCGGCGAGTACTACCACAGCACCGACGGCGAGTACGGCGGCCTGTGGCGCTTCCGCGGAACGCCTCCGCAGGAATTGCTGGGCGTCGGCTTCTCCGCTCAAGGGTTCGGCAATTCGACGGGCGCGGCGCAGTACAACAAGCCGTTCGACCGGTCCGAGGCGAGCTATTCCGAGGCCGGAGCCTGGGTGTTCGACGGCGTGTCGAAGAAGGACGGCATCGGCGACGGCCTGCCGAGCCTGCAGAGCCCGGGCGGGCCGATGGGCGAGGAGGTCGACCGCGTCGACTACTCGCTCGGAACCCCGGCCAACGCGATCGTGCTCGGCACGTCCCAGCGGTTCGGCGAGCAGTACATGCACGTCGTCGAGGAGATCAACACCTCGTCGCTGTTCGAGGGCGGCGACACCAACCCGATGGTCCGCGGGGACGTGACGCTGATCCACTACCCGAAGGGCGGGGCGGTGTTCTCGGCCTCGTCGATGGTGTGGAGCGGCCAGTTCTTCCACAACGGCTACAACAACGATCTGACGCGGATCAGCGAGAACGTCCTGAACAAGTTCACCTCCGGTGCCCCGCTCCCCGGCGCGGGGTAGCAGGCCGCGGTGACGCGACGGCCCGGGGCGCGGGCACCGGCCCCGCCCCGGACCGTCGCGCACCACCGCCTCCCGCCCGGGTCTCGCGCTCCGGCACCCGGGCGGCGGAGCTGAGTCCAGGTCCCGCAGAAAGGCCGGCCCGTGTACATAACCGTTCGTGGGATGCCGTCCTCCGGCTCGCGTGAATCGTCCAGGTCCTGGCGTTCGAGGGCCGGACGGGTCCCGGGCACCGTCGTCGTGCTCGGATTCGTCAGCCTGCTCACCGACGTCTCCACCGAGATGGTCACCGCGGTGCTGCCGCTGTTCATCACCGTGGCGCTCGGCCTCTCGCCGATGGCGTTCGGCGTCCTCGACAGCGTCTACCAGGCGGCCACGGTGGCCGCCAGGGTCGGGGGCGGCTACACCGCCGACCGGCTCAGGCGGCCCAAGGCGGTGGCCGTGGCCGGATACGGGCTCGGCGTGATCGCCAAGGTGCTGCTGCTGCCCGCGGCGGGCGTCGGCGCGCTGTCGGCCGCGACCGGCCTCGACCGGATCGGCAAGGGGCTGCGCACCGGTCCGCGGGACGCGCTGATCGCCGGCTCCGGGCCGCCGGGGACGCTCGGCCGCTCGTTCGGCGTCCACCGCGCGCTGGACACCCTGGGCGCGCTCCTCGGCCCGGTGGCCGCGTTCCTCCTGCTGACGGCGGCGCCGGGGAACTTCGACGCGGTGTTCGTGGTCGCCATGTGCGTCGCGGGCCTCGGCGTGCTGCTCCTGATCGGCAAGGTCGACGAGAGCCGTCCGATCGCCACCGACGACGCCGACGCCGGCGCGGCCCGGGTCACGCTGGCCGGGGCGGGGCGGCTCATCGCGGGCGAGGCGCGGGTGCGGCGCGTCCTGCTGACCGCGACGGTGCTGTCCGCGCTGACGATCAGCGACGCGTTCCTCTACCTGGTGCTGCTGAAGGGCGAGGCCATCTCCACCCACTTCTTCCCGCTGATGTTCCTGGGGACGGGGGTCGTCTACCTGGCCGCCGCGGTGCCGTTCGGGCGTCTCGCCGACCGTTTCGGCAGGCCGCGCGTCTTCATCGCGGGCCACGTGATGATCCTGCTCGCCTACGGCGTGGCGGGCTCCGGGGCGAGCGCCCTGGCCGCCGGCGCGACACTCGCCCTGCTCGGGCTCTACTACGCCGCGACCGACGGCGTGCTCCCCGCCGCCACGGCGGCGATCGTCCCCGCGGCCTACCGGGCGACCGTCATCTCCGCGGTGCAGACCTGCGTGGCGCTCGGCCGCAGCCTCGCCGCGCTCACCTTCGGCGCGCTGTGGGCGCTGACGGGACCGTCGACGGCGCTGTGGGCGTTCGCGGCGGTCCTCGCCGCCGCCCTGGCCGCCGTCTCCCTGATCGGAGGACTCAGATGAACCGCTCCCGGGTGACCCTCGCGCTGGCCGTCCTGCTCGTGGGCGTGGCCGCCGGCACGGTGCTGACCGCGGTGCTCGGACGCCAGGGCGAGTCCGCCGCGGGCGAGGCGGACTCCGGCCTGTTCCGCACCGAGCACATCGTGTTCAGATCGCTCAAGCGGGGCCCCGACCAGGGCCGGATCGCCTACGTGCCACCGGACGCCGCCCGGAGCCGCGTGCTCGCCGGACCGCGGTGCCTGCGCGTCGCGGCCGAGGCGGGGCGTGCGGTGTGCCTGCGCGACGGGGGCGTGCCCGGCCGGCCGTACGAGATCGTCCGGCTCAACGACCGGCTGAAGGAGGCGGGCGACGAACCGCTGGCAGGAGTGCCCAGCCGGGCGCGGGTCGCGCCCGACGGGCGGCACTTCGCGAGCACGGTGTTCGTCAGCGGGCACAACTACATCTCGCTCGGGTTCTCCACGGAGACCATGGTCTACGACGGCAAGAACGGGCGTCCGCTGGCGAACCTGGAGCACTTCACCTTCCTCGTCAACGGCGCGAAGGACGGCAGCGTCGACCGCAACGTCTGGGGCGTCACCTTCGCCGCCGACTCGAACGTCTTCTTCGCCACCGTCGCCGTGTCAGGCCGCACCTACCTCGCCCGGGGCGACCTGTCCCGCCGCACCCTGACCGCGCTGCGGGAGAACGCGGAGTGCCCGTCGCTGTCCCCCGACCAGACCAGGGTCGTCTACAAGAAGCGGGTGAACGAGACCTCGCAGGACGCCTGGCGCTTCTACGCCTTCGACCTGCGCAACGGCCGGGAATGGCCGCTCGGCGAGACCCGCAGCGTGGACGACCAGGTGGCGTGGCTCGACGGCGAGCGGGTGATGTACGCGGTGCCGAAGTCGGGCGGGGGACGCACCACGGCCGACATCTGGATCGCCCCGGTCGACGGCGGGCAGCCGCGGCTGCTGATCCCCGACGCCGACTCCCCCACCGTGGTCGGCACCGACCTCTAACCGCGAAACCGACGCCCGGCGTGGGCCTTGGCGAATGCCGTGGTGAAGGCCTGTCGCCTAGGGCCGATCTCGCCGTGTCCGTGATGCGGTCGACGTCCGCGCGTTCTTCGGGCGGCAGGGGCGCGCCGGTGGACTCGCGCAGGGCGGCGGCCTCGCCGAGGAGCCGTGCGGCGTCCACCGGGTCGCCGGTGAGGGCCGCCACGCCGGCCTGGCCTTCGAGGGCCAGCGCGATCGCCCGGGGGTCGCCGGTGTCGTGCGCGACGGCGAGGGCTTCCCGGTGGAGCTCCAGCCCGGCAACGCGAGCACTCTCCCGCCACCAGCGAGTCTGCTTGTCGCGCCGGCATCGCCCTTGGTAGCCATGGGTGGTGATCGATGACTCGGCTTCAGGACCAGGCGCGGGCGTGCCGCCCGACCCCGACGAGCCATGGCGCGTCCGCCCTCGCCGCCGACCTCGCCGTCGCAGTCTCCGCTTGGTGACGCCTCTGATCAGCGCCCTGCTGGCATCTCTGGGCACCGCAGCCGTGCTCCACCTTGAGGACCGATCGCGTCCGGGGCGTCCTACCCAGACGGCAGGCGCCCGGTCCACGCCCTCGCACACCCCCGACACCGATCAGCCCAACCCTCAAGGCCCCATGCAGCCTCGGCGAGGTGACGGACGGCCGACGTCCGCCGAGAGGAATCCCGCACAGGCCGAGACCTCCGGTGGGCGACCGTCTCCAGCGCAACGCCCTCCGAGCATGAAGGGCCAGGAGCGCTCGGCCTCGCACCGTCCTCAATCACACACCCACCAGCCACGGAAGGCGCGTCGGGTACCGGCGTGGGTGCGCGACGAATGCGACCGCCGCTACCCCCGCGACGCCACCCGCCGGACCGCCTGCCTAGCCGCGCTACGCGACTACCTCGGCAGGTGACCTGCTGAGGCTGCGGTGGAGGAAGTCGGCGGTTGCCTGGGCGGCCTGGCTGACGTGCGGCTCCGTGTCATAGAGGTCGATGTGCCGGTCGGCGTCCAACCAGAGGATCTGCTTGTCGCCCGGCTTGCGCTCGTAGAGCTCCCGAGCCTGCTCGGGTGAGCAGTAGGCGTCGGTCCTTCCGTGGACGATCAGTAGCGGGGTGGCGGCCAGGAGGTCCGCCGCGCCGAGAGCGTCGAAGGTCATCAGGGAGTGGAGCGATCCCCTGGTGACCTCGTTGCGCCAGTACGGCGAGGCGGAGCGGGCGGTGCCGTAGTAGGCGTACGGCTCATCGCCGGCCATCGCGGCCTCGCCGCCATCGGACGCCACGGCGGGTATGTACTCGTCGTACCGGTCCAGGAAGCCGCCGAGTGCGGACCGGTAGGCGTCGACGCCCATGGACTGGGCGAACCGAGCCGGGCTGTTGAAGGCCCCCGCGATTCCTGCCACGGCCTTCACGCGGGAGTCCGTGGCGGCGGCCCGCACCGCGTAGCCGCCGCCGAGGCAGATGCCGACCACTCCGATCTGGGCCGGACGCACCTCGGGTCGGCCGGCCAGCACGCCGACCGCGGCCCTGAGGTCGGCGAGTTTTCCCTGGCCGTCCTCATGTTGGCGGCGTCCGCCGCTTTCCCCGAAGCCCCGGTGGTCGAAGGCGAGCGCGACGAGCCCGGCCCGGGCGAGCAGCTCGGCGTAGGTACCGAGGACCTGCTCTTTCACACCGGTGAAGGGGCCGGTGAGCGCGACGGCGGGCCGCGGATCGCCGGTGTCCGGGAGCCAGAGCCGGCCCACCAGCTCGATGCCTTCGCTGCTGAACGTGATTCGCTCGGCCTTGACCGCGGTCATGCGAAGATCCCGGGGTCTGACGCCGTGTACGGGTGGACCTTAAGCTCTGTCATGACCGGGACACTAAGCGCCCTGATCTTGAACCGGCCAGAAGGCACTTCGAAGTGCCCCTCCACACGGGGAGACCCCTTGGCACTGGTGATACCCGACGTCCTGGAAGAAAGCTGCGCGACCCGGCAGGCGCTGGAGCGGCTGGCCGCCAAGTGGCGGATCCTGCTGATCTACGCGCTGCTCGCCGGACCGCAGCGGCACGCCGAACTGCGCCGCAGGCTGCCCGGTGTCACGCAGAAGGTCCTGACCGAGACGCTGCGGAACATGGAAAGCGACGGGCTGGTCGAACGGCGAGTGCTCAAAGACACCGCCCCGCAGCATGTGGAATACGCCCTGACCACACTCGGCAAGACCTTGCAGGAGCCGCTGTCCGCCATCTGCGCCTGGGCATTGGAGCACCCCGGCGCCACACGCGACAGATGACATCCGCAGATGCCGTGTCTTCGCGACTCACTGCGGAGCGGTGGAGGCGGACGTGGAGAGCGATGCCGGGGGGCCGCCCGGCATCGCTCTGCACGCCGCCGGGATCACCGTTTGGGGAGTGTGCTTCTCAGCGGAGGAGGGTGGAGCTGCGGACGATCGGGAGGCGCGCCCAGGCTCGGCCGAAGCCGAGGGTGGTTCCGGCGTCGGTGAGCGCGAGGGCGATCAGCATCGCGGCGTAGATCCAGTGCATGTCCATGAAGGGGTTGGTGTCGGGCCACAGTGACGCCGCCCAGAGCATGAACATCAGGATCGTTCCGCCGATGGCGGCCAGGCGGAGGGCGATCCCGAGGATGAGCGCGACGCCGAGGCCGCCGAGGCCGAACATGAAGAGGGCGTCGACCCAGACCTGTCCGGCCATCGAGTGGAAGACGTCCTTGAACGGGCCGTCGGTGTGGCTGAGGAAGCCCTTGGACGGGGACGTGCCGGACAGCCAACCGGTCTCGGTGCCCTTGCCGAGACCGAAGAGCTTGTCGATGAAGGCCCAGAGGAAGATCCAGCCGAGGAAGAGGCGGCCGATGGCCAGGGCGTAGCGGGCGGGGTGCTCGGCGGCCAGGGAGGGCGCGGACCGCAGGCGGGTGTCGAGGGACATGGCGGTTCCTTGGGGGGGTGGGAGACCAGAACGAGCCAATCGATAGGTAAGTTTCCTATCAGTTGATGGCCGTATCAAGTAGACCAGTGCGTCTTTCGCCCCCAAGCTCATCGGGCGTCGGTGAGGAAGTCTCCGATCACGCGGTTGAACTGCTCGGGTTGCTCGAACATGGGCCAGTGCCCGGCGCCGGTGATCATGTCGAAGCGGGCGCGGGGCATGATCTTCGACGCGCGGCGGCCGACCTCGGCGGGGGTGGTGGGGTTGTGGTCGGTCCAGACGATCAGGGTCTCGTGGCCGATGGCGGCGAGGTCGTCCTCGCCGAGCATGTGCGTCCGGTTGGCTTCGCCGGGCTGTTCGGCGACCAGCTTGGCGAGGGCCTCCTCGGCGCCGGGCAGGGTGTAGTAGCGGTAGCGGCATTCGACCAGTTCGTCGGTCACCGTGGCCGGGTCGGCCATGAGCCATTCGAGCCTCGCGCGGACGCTCTCCCGGGTCGGCGCGGCGGCGGCCTTGGCGGTGACCGTCCTGACCTGGGTGTGGACGCGCTCGCTCTCCGCCGCGCTCTTCTCGTCCGACAGCAGCAGGCCCGCGCCGGTCACCGAGGCGATCTTGCCCACCCGGTCCGGGTGCCGCAACGCGGTGAACAGGGCCGTCCAGCCGCCGAGGGACTGGCCGACCAGGTGCGCGCGTTCGGCGCCGATGGCGTCGAGGAAGCCGATCAGGTGCCGGGTGAAGACGGGGGCGTGGTAGGTGACGTCGGTGGGACGCGCGGTGAGGCCGTGGCCGAGCGCGTCGACGGCGTAGACGCGCAGGCCGCGCCGGGACAGCGGGACGATGTTGCGCAGGAACGCCTCGGCGTGGCCCGTCAGGCCGCCCATGAGGATGACCGCGTCGCCTTCTCCGGCCTCGATGGAGCGGGTGCGCCAGCCGGCGGCGTCGCGGAAGCGGGTCTCGGTGCCGAGTGAGTCGGTCCACAGGGTCATGAGGGATTCTCCTTGTCGAGGAAGTCGATGAGGGAGGCGTTGACGAGTTCAGGCCGCTCGTACTGCGGCCACTGCTTGGCCTGGGGGACGGTCAGGAGGCGGGCGTCCGGGACCGCGCGGACCGCCGCCTCGACGACGGCCGCGGGAGTGTGCCCGTGCTCGCCGCGGACGAAGAGGACGGGCGCCGTGAGGGTGGCGAGCCGTTCCGGGGTGAGAAGCGACGGGGCGTTGTCGGCGGCCCGTACCAGCCGGTGCACGCGCCGGGCCTCCTCGGGCCGGTACAGCACGGTCCGGACCTGGACGAGTTCGGCGTCGACCCCGGCGGGGTCGGCGAGCAGTCCGGCGAGCCGGGTCCGGACGGCCTCGGGGGTGGGCTCGGCGTAGGCCCGGCCGCCGCGCTCGTAGGCCGCTCGCACGGCGGGGTCGGCGAGCCGTTCGGCCTCGGGCTGGAGCCCGGCGGGTTCGATGAGGGCGAGCCGCCGCACCCGCTCCGGCGCGCGCGACGCCGCCAGCGCGGCGGTCCAGCCGCCCAGGGACTGGCCGACGACGTCGGCGGCGGCCAGGCCGAGCGAGTCCAGGACGGCCAGGACGTGGCCGGTCAGCGCCTCCACCGTGTAGGAGCCGGACGGCGACCGTCCGGTGAGCCCGTGGCCGAGCAGGTCGAAGGCGATCACGCGGCGTCCTGCCGCTGCGAGCGCGGGCAGGTTGCGGGCGAAGGTCTCCAGGTGGCCGCCCCGCCCGTGCAGCAGGACGACCGGCTCCCCCGACCCGAGATCGGCGACGCGCGTCCGCACGCCTGCGGCGGTGACGTGCCGGATCTGGGCGCCGAGCAGGTCGGTCCACAGGCTCACAGGTGCTTCCTCAGGAAGGCGAGGGTGCGCTCCCAGGTGAGGCGGGCGGCCTCGGGATGGTGGTTGGGGTGCGTGTCGTCGTGGTAGGCGTGCCCGGCGCCGTCATAGACGTGGACCTCGGTTTCATGGCCGGACTCTTCGAGGGCGTCGCCGAGGCGGGCGACCTGGTCCAGCGGGATGACCTCGTCCGCGCCGCCGAAGTGGGCCTGGACGGGGCAGCGGACGCCCCCGGCGACGTCGATGCGGGAGCGGACCCGGCCGGTGGGGCTGTAGGCCGGCGGCAGCTCGGGCAGTCCGTAGAGCGGAACGGCGCAGGCCAGCCGGTCGGTCCGGGTCGCCCAGGCGATCGCGAGGCCGCCGCCGAGGCAGAACCCGACGACGGCGGCGCGGGAGGCGTCGACGTCGTCGCGTCCGGCCAGATGGTCGAGGCCCGCTTCCAGGTCGGGCAGCGCCTGCTCGTCGCGGGCGGCGAGGAAGGCCTTGGCGCGGCGCTCCTCGGGGGTCGTGTAGTCCTGCGGGGGGCGGCCCCCGATCCTGCTGTACAGGTCGACGGTCAGGCACGCGAAGCCCTCGTCGGCGAACCGTTCGGTGACCCGCTCCCGGTGGGCGGTGACGCCGAGGTTCTCGTGCGCCATGACGATCACCGGCGGCAGGACGTCGCCGGGGCGGCGGGAGGGCAGGGCCAGATAGCCGCGGATCTCGTCGGAACCGGCGGGGAAGGTCGTCCATGCGGCGTCGTTCATGCTGGTGTCTCCGGGTCAGCCCGCGCGTGGCGGGGAGGGCGGATGCGCGGCCGCGGTCCGGCCGAGCAGGTGCTTGATGTGGTTGCCGAGGGCTTCGAGCCGCTGGCGCGGCATGCGGGTGATCCGTCCGCAGACCGCGATCGCGCCGGCGGGACGGCCGCCGACCATGACCGGGACGGCGACCCCGGCGATGCCCGCGATGAACTCGCCGATCTCGACGGCGTAGCCGTACCGGCGGGTGGTCTCCAGTTCGCGGCGGAGCACGTCGGGGTCGGTGATGCTGGCGGGGGTGCGCTGCGCCAGCGGCAGCCGCGTGACGATCTCCTCGCTCTCCTCCCGCGGCAGGGCGCTGAGGATGGCGCGGCTGATGCAGCCGTTGGCCAGCATCGAGCGCCGGCCGAGCGGCGACAGCGACTCGGGCGAGTGCGGCGCCTCCCGCTTGCCGGTGATGAGCAGCGACCTGTCCTGCCAATCGATCTCCGCGATCAGGACGGTCTCGCCCGTCGACCGGATCAGCTCCTCGGCGACGCCCTGCGTCAGGTGGGACAGGGCGTTCGTCGTCGAGACCAGGCTGCCCAGCTCCAGCAGCCGGTTGCCCAGGACGTAGGCGCCGTCGGCCTCCTGGCGGAGGAACCCGCGCTCGACCAGGGTCACCGCGATGCGGTGGGTACTGGTCTTCGGCACCCCGGCGGCCTCGGCCAGCTCGGTGAGCTGGAAGCGGGGGTGCGCCGCGCTGAAGGCGCTCAGCACGTCCAGGGCACGGTCGACGGAGCGTACTCCGCGGCGGCGTGCGGGGTCGTCGGCGGGAACGGAGCCAGCGGAATCGTGCACGGTGACCTCACGAGCAGTAGGGCGGTGCCTTGCTCGCATTGTCGCTGGTCACGACCACGTCGGGCACGGTGGCGATCTTCTGGACGCCCTTCGTGCCGCGCAGCAGCCCGACGACGTTGTCCACGGCCAGCTCGCCGACGCTCTTGGGGGTGTTGCTGACGGTGACCGCGAACTCGCCGTCCTTGACGGCCTTGACGCCGGCCGCGCTGCCGCCGTTGGTGAGGATCTTGATGTCGTCCCGCCCGGCGGCCTTGAAGGCGGCGAGCACGCCGAGGGCCATGTCCTCGTTGTGGACGAAGACGTAGCGGACCTTCGGCCGGGCCTGCAGGAGGTTCTCGGCGACGTCCTGGGCCTTGGCCCGCTGCCAGAACGCGGGCTGGTCGAAGACGACCTTGGAGTCGCCGCCGAGGCTCTGCTTGAACGCGTCGTTCATCAGGTCGGCGGCGGCTCCCGGCGCGCCGCCGATGATGCCGACCTCGGCGGGCTTGCCTTTGCTGTCCTCGGCGAGCCAGGCGCCGAGGTCGCGGCCGACCTTCTTCACGTCGGTGACGACCGCGCCGAGGATCTTGCTCTGGTCCACCGACGCGACGGAGGTCAGGAAGATCGGGATCCCGGCGCGGTTGGCGCGGCTGATCCCGCCCTCCAGCGAGTCGATGTTGACCGTCTGCACGACGATCGCGTCCACCCGCTTGACGATCATGTCGTCGATGTTGGACAGCTCCTTGGCCGGGTCCATGGCCGAGTTCGCGGTCAGGACCTTCACCCCGGCGCGGCTCGCGCGCGCCTGGAGGGCGTTCTGGAGGCAGGTGTGGAACTCGATGGTGTTGCCGTTGACGAAGCCGATCGTCAGCTGCTTGTCCGAGGGGACGGGGCCGGCGGCCTTGCCTTTTCCGTCGTCCACGCTGCAGGCCGACAGCGCGAGGCCGGCGGCGAGGGCGAGGGCAGTGGCTCTTATGGGGGCCATCGTGATTCCTCCGGGTCGGGGTGGTGGGGTGGGCGGCGGAGGGCCGGGGACCGGTCAGTGGGGACGGCCGCGCAGATGGTTGGTGATGGCCGCGACGAGCAGGACGGCGCCGAGCGCCACGTCCTGGTAGTGGGAGTCGATCTGGAGCAGGTTGATGGAGTTGGTGACGACGCCCAGCAGCAGCACGCCGAGGACGGTGCCGACGAGGGTGCCGCTGCCGCCGTGCAGGGCGGTGCCGCCGATGACCACCGCGGCGACGACGGTGAGCTCCAGGTGCAGGCCGCCGGTGCCGGGGCTGGCGGCGCCGAGCCGGGCGACGAGCATCACGCCGCCGAGCCCGGCGAGCAGGCCGCCGACGGTGTAGAGCAGCAGCTTGGTCCGCGCGACGGGGATGCCGGCCAGGCGGGCGGCCTGCTCGTTGCCGCCGATGGCGAAGGCGTTGCGGCCGAACGCCGTCCAGCGCAGTATCAGGCCCGCGGCGGCGCAGACGGCGACCGCGACGACGACCAGGGCCGGGATGACGCCGAACATCTCGCCGAACCCGAGCGGCACCAGCGCCTCGCCGATGGAGACGCTCTTGCCGTCGATGATGAGCAGCGCGGCGCCGCCGAGGACGGTGGAGGTGGCCAGCGTCGCCACGAACGGGGTGACCCGCAGGTACGTCACCACGATCCCGTTGACCAGGCCGATCGCAGCGCCGAGCGCGAGCGCCAGCGCGGCGGCGGTCCACTCGTTGAGGCCCGCGACGATGAGCTGCGCGGTGACGCCGTGGGTCACCGCGGCGATCGCGCCGAGCGAGAAGTCGATGCCGCCCGCGGTCATCAGCAGGGTGAGCCCGGCCGCGAGGACGGCGACGACGGCGATCTGCTGCGACACGTTGAGCAGGTTCGGGCCGGTGAGGAAGGCGTCGCTGCGCAGCGCGGTGAACGCCCCGACGATCAGGAGCACGGCCAGCAGGCCGGCGTGGCGGGACAGGCCCGGCGGCAGGGCGAGCCGCAGGCGCTCGCTCGACGCGGTCAGTGCGGTCATGACTGGTCTCCTCCAGCGATGAGCGTGACGAGGTCGTCCCGGCTCACCTCGTCCATTCGCAGGTCGGCGACCGTCCGGCCGGCCCGCACGACGACGACGCGGTCGGCGAGCCGGATCACCTCGTCGATGTCGGAGGAGGTGAGCAGGACGGCGGACCCGCGGTCGGCGAGGCCGTCGACGATCCGGTGGATGTCGGCCTTGGCGGCGACGTCCACACCGTTGGTCGGCTCCTCCAGGAGGCAGGCGGCGAGGTCGCCGTCCAGCCACGCCGACAGCAGGACCTTCTGCTGGTTGCCTCCCGACAGCGCGGCCACCGGCGGGTCGTCCTGGATCGTGGTGACGCCGTAGCGGTCCCGCGAGGTGCGGGCGCGGGCGTGCAGGTCGCGCCAGCGCACCAGCCACGGCCGGAGCCTGCCGCGCCGGACCAGGTCGAGGTTCTCGTCCACGCCCAGGCCCGGCACGAGACCGTAGGAGAGCCTGTCCCCGGGCACGCAGCGCAGCCCGGCGTCGAGGGCGGCGGTGACGCTGCCGGACCTGATCACGGCGCCGCGGACCGCGACGGTGCCGCTCCGCGCCCGGCGCAGACCGCTGAGCAGCCCGAACAGCTCCGACTGGCCGTCGCCCGCCGGGCCGAGGACGGCGACGACCTCACCGGCCCGGATCTCCAGGTCGAACGGCCGGAGCCTGCCGCGGGCGAGTCCGGACAGCGTCAGCACCGCGGCGCCGGGGGTCCGGGCGATCTCCGGTCTGCCCTGCACCAGGCGGTCGCCGACCATGGCCCGGACCAGGGCGGGCAGATCGAGCGCGGCACGGTCCTCGACGGCCGCGACCAGGCCGTCGCGCATCACGGTGACGCGGTCGGCCAGGGACAGGACCTCGTCCAGGCGGTGCGAGATGTAGACGACGGCCTTGCCCCGGTCGCGCAGGGTGCGGACGAGGCCGTGGACGCGGTCGGCGTCCCGGGCGCCGAGCGCGGCGGTGGGCTCGTCCAGGATGAGGACCCGGCCGCCGTGGTGCACTTCGCGAGCGATCTCGACGAGCGTCTGCTCGGCGGGGTCGAGGCTCCGGGCGAGCGCGCCGGGGGCGACGTCCAGGCCGAGGTCGGCGAGGGCGGCGGCGGCCTCCTCGCGGGCCTTGCGCCACAGCACCCTGCCCGCGCGGGTGGGGAGCCTGCCGAGCAGCAGATTCTCGGCCACGCTCAGCTCGCCGACGAGCGTGCGCCGCTGGTGGACGATGCTCACCCCCGCCGCGTGGGCACGGCGCGGGGTCAGCGGGCCCTGGCGGCGGCCGTCGATGACGATGTCGCCGCCGTCCTGGGTGAACGAGCCGCAGATCAGCTCCACCAGGGTCGACTTGCCGGCGCCGTTCATGCCGACGACCGCGTGCACCTCGCCCGGCCGGAGCGTGAAGTCGACGCCCGCGAGCGCCTGCGCTCCGCCGAACGCCTTGCGCACACCGCGCAGTTCCAGGACCGGGACGCCGTCCGCGGACGCCGCCTCCAGATCCGGCGGCGTTCCCTTCGCGTCGGAAACGGCCATGTCAGGAGCCGTCCTTCGGTGCGGGGTACATGTCCCGGTGGGCGACCCCGAGCACGACCATCAGGTTGCGCAGCGCGACGGGGTTCATTCCGGCGTCGAGCAGCCAGGACGCGTCCTTGCCGGTCACCGCCCGCCGTTCCGGCCCGGTCAGCCGGTACCCGTCGAGGACGGTTTCCGGAGACTCCAGGTAGCGCGCGAGCAGGCCGGGGGTGTGCTCCAGTTCCCTGGCGAGCCGGTTGAGGGCGACGATGCTCATCCGGTCACCTCGACGGCGGCCACCTCGACGGCGGCGATCTCGAAGGCGGCGATGCCGATCCCGACCGTCCATGCGGGCATCGGCCGGTAGGCGTGGACGCGGGCCGGGCCGCCCGCCGCGCTCGCCGCGATGAGCCACGTGCGGATCTCCAGCGCGCCGTTCCCGGCCTCCTCCTGGATCGCGGCGTCGTCCCAGCCGAGGATCTCCCCGGCGTCGCCCCGCTCCAGCAGGTCCAGCAGCCGGACGTCGAACTCGGCGTTGACGTCGCCGAAGCGGGGCAGCCCGACCCAGTGCGACAGGCCGCCGGTGCCGATCACGCCGACCCGGGCGTCGCCGGGCAGGGCCCGCACCGCCTCCCGCAGCGCCGCGCCGAGGTCCGCGCAGCGGCGGAGCGTCGGCAGCGGCGGGGTGTTGCAGTTGACGAACAGCGGCACCACCCCGGCGGCCGCGGCCGCCGGGAGCTTGGCCAGCGGAACCGTGAAGCTGTGGTCGAGCGGCATGGTGTGCGAGCGCGCCAGGTCGAACCCGCGGGCGGTGAGGTCCGCGAGCAACGCCGCGCCGATGGCGGGCCGGCCGGCGACGGTCCCGCCGGGGTTGCCGAACTCCGCCCAGCCCTCGTGCTCGTCGGCCACGCCGAGGCAGAAGGCCGGGTAGTTCTCCAGCCCGAACGTCTCGTAATGGTCTGTGGCGACGAGGACGACGGCGTCCAGGCGGGCGGCGGCGATCTCGGCGTCGAGCTTCCGCCACGCCTCGTGCAGCGCCGCGGAGACCGCCGGGTCGGCGTCGGGGTTCTTGACGATCGCGCCGACGTGCGAGGTCGCCGCGGCGAAGGCGAGCCGGCCCATCACCCCTCCTCCTCCTGGCCTTCGCGGCCGGTGAGCAGGCGGATGTCGTCGGGATGCGCGGCGCCGCGCCGCACCACGTCGGTGGCCTGGAGCCGGCCGCACGACGGGCAGGAGTAGGCGCGCAGTTCGAGGCCCTCGTCCAGGCGCGTGGCGAGGCTGAAGGCGTGGACGTCGCGGCTGGTCCGGACCGACGCGCGGGGACGCCAAGGCTCCTCGGCCGCCGACAGAACGCATCCGCAGGCGCAGGCGATCCAGCGGCGGCCGTCGGCCTCGACGACCTGGAGCCCGTCCCCCATCGGGTGGATCCGGGTGCGCTCCCCCACCGGCTGCTCCGGAAGGGGCAGGTCGGCGGGCAGGGACCGGCGCTCGGCGCGCAGGCCCTCGCGGCGCCCGGCGGTGGCGGACGCGTCGACCCGCCCGTCCGCCGCCAGGACCACGCCGTAGAGCCGGACGGCGCCGTCCGGGGTGACGGCCCCGAAGTCCAGGTCGTCCTGGACGGACTCGGCGGGCCGGTCGAGCGGGTCGCCCCAGCCGCCCCCCGCCTGCGGCACGGTGGCCAGGACGTCGTCGTCGCCGAGGCGGTAGAGACCCTGGCGGCCCCGCATCGCCGGGCGCTCGCCGGACAGCTCCCCCACCGCGGGGACGACCCCGGCGGCCAGCCGCGCCTTGACGTCGCTGCCGTGCACGACGGTGCGGGTGTTCTGCGCGCCCGGGTAGCCGCCGAAGATGCCCGTGGAGTTGGGCACCTCCCAGCCGTGCGCGGAGTTCAGCGCGGTGACGTCCCGGCCGCCGTGCACGGTGTAGACCGCGCCCATGCTCATGCCGCCGCGGCGGCGGCCCGCGCCGCCGGAGTCGGCGACCAGGCCGCGCCACAGGTACAGCAGCGGGGCGTCCATCTCGACGGCCTCGACGTTGGAGATCTTCTGCCGCTCGATGTTGTGCTGGCCCTGCGTCCAGGCGCCGTCGCGGTGCGCGTAGGCGGCGCCGCCCGTGGCGAGGCAGTCCATGATCACGTAGGTCTGGCGGGCGCCGTTCTCGCCCGCGCCGGTGAGGACGAACTTGTCGGGCCCGCCCGCGGGGCCCGCCTGGGCCTCCCGCAGCAGCTCGTCGGAGCAGGCCGCGAGCTTGGACAGGCACTCCAGGGCCGTCATCTCGACGAGCCAGCCCGCCTCCAGCGCGCCGCCGCTGACGGCCGCCGGACGCGCCGCGTTGCAGATCAGCCCCTCGGGGCACTCGACCTCGACCGGCTGGAACAGCCCCTCGTTCCACGGGGCGTCGAAGGCCAGCGTCGGCAGCAGCGCCGCCGCGATCCCGGCCATCATCCCCGAGTGGGCGCAGTTGATGTACCCCTTGGCCTGCGGGGACGACCTGGAGAAGTCGAAGTGCAGGGTGTCGCCGCGCTTGGTGAGCACCAGGTCGACCTCGTAGGTGGCGTTCTCGGACGACTGGGCGAGGCCGCCGTCGTTGTCGAGGAAGGCGCGCGAGTGCAGCCGCGCGTCGGGCAGGAGCGCGAGACGGTTGCGCAGGCGGCGCTCGGACAGGCCGATGAGGTTGGCCATCACGGTGCGGACCGTCGCCGCGCCGTACTTCTCGGCCAGCGCCGTCATCGCCCGGACCGCGGTGTTGTTCGCGCCGACGAGCGCCCGCAGGTCCAGGTTGACGGTCGGCGCCATGCGGGTGTGGCCGAGGATCAGGTTCCACACGTCCGTGCGGACCTCGCCGCCGTCGACGAGCTTGGTCGGCGGCATCTGCAGACCCTCCTGGTAGGAGTCGGTCGCGTCGATGCAGAAGCTGCCCGGCGTCATGCCGCCCACGTCGACCATGTGGCACATCGCGCCGGTCCAGGCGAGCAGCTCGCCGCCGAAGAAGATCGGCGCGATGAGGCCGACGTCCTGGGCGTGGACGGTGCCCTTCCACGGGTCGTTCACGATGAACATGTCGCCGGGGTTGATGCCGGGCGACTCGGCGCAGTCCCGGATGACCGAACGGGTGATCGCCGCCATGGACGAGGCGTGCGACAGGATCGTGCGGCCCATCGCGGCGACCGAGCCGTCCGGCAGGTAGAGGCCGACGTTGTAGTCGCTGGCCTCGACCACGTGGGTGGAGCCGGAGATGGCCGCCAGGGTCGCGCCCTGCTCGTCGGTGATGGCCAGCAGGCGATGCCGGATCACCTCGAAGGTGATCGGGTCGATGGCGGTCTCGGCGGCGGTCGCGGTGGCGGTCACGCCTCCCCCTTGCAGTCGATGACGAGGTTGCTGTGGTGGTCGACGGCCAGCGACTGGTTCGGGCCGAGCACGACGGTGGTGCCCGCGAACTCCAGGATCGCGGGGCCGCGCAGGGCGGCGCCGCCGCCCAGGCCCTCGCCGCGGTAGACGCGGGCGGCGGTCCGGCCGGTCTCGGGGAAGTGCACCTCGCGCTCGCCGATGAGGGCGGCGTCGGGGTCGGCGGCGCCCGGGTAGCGCCCCTCCCGGACGTCGGTGATCTTCACCCGTCCCTCCACGCGGAGCGTGTGGATCTCCACGCCCGCCTCCAGCAGCGCGGTGCCCGCGCCGTAGATCCGCTCGTAGGCGGCGCGGAAGTCCTCGATCAGCGCGCGCAGCACGCCGGTGGTGACGGGGCCGTCGGGAACGGTCAGGGGCAGTTCGTGCGACTGGCGGCGGAACTTCAGGTACGCCACTCGCGAGAGGCGGACGCGCGGGTCGTCGTCCAGGTCGGTGCGGCACTGCGCGGCGAGCGCGTCGAAGGTGGCGGAGACGGCCCCGGCGTCCAGGTGGGCGGCCGGGTCCGGCGCGCCGGGCGGGGTGCGGTGCACCTCCGTCGTCTGCACCGCGCGGTACCGGTCGGACGTGACGGCCCCGTACGCGGAATGGACCGTCGAGGTCGGCGGGACGACGAGCGTCGCGATCCCCGCGGCCTCGGTGTAGGCGTAGGCGTGCGTGGGGCCCGCCCCGCCGTAGGCGTAGACGACGAAGTCGCGCGGGTCGTGGCCCTGCTCGACCGTCACCTTGCGCAGCAGGTCGGCCATCTGGTTGTCGGCGACCTTCCGGATGCCGGCCGCCGCGTCCTCCACGCTCAGCCCGAGCGGGTCGGCGACGTGCACGCGGATCGCCTTCTCCGCGAGCGCGCGGTCCAGCGGCATCTGCCCGCCGAGGAAGCGGGCCGGGTCGATGATGCCTAGCACCACGTCGGCGTCGGTCACGGTCGGACGGTCGCCGCCGCGCCCGTAGCAGGCCGGGCCTGGCACCGACCCCGCGCTCTCCGGGCCGACGACGAGGACGCCCGACTCGTCCACGGCCGCGAGCGATCCGCCGCCCGCGCCGATCGCGGTCACCTTGATCCGGGGCAGCGCCAGATGCAGGTCCCCGACCTCGCTGACCCGCTCGACCAGCGGCTCGCCGTCGATGATCAGGCCGACGTCGAAGCTGGTCCCGCCCATGTCCGAGGTGATCACGTTGCGGTGCCCGAGCCGCGCGGCCAGGGCCGTCGAGGCCAGCACGCCCCCGGCCGGCCCGGAGGTGAGCATCGAGGCCGCGCGGCGCGCCGCGTCCTCGGCGCGCATGACCCCGCCGCCCGAGTCCATGATCGAGAAGTCGCCGGTGAACCCCGCGGCGCGCAGCCGCCCCTCCAGGTTCGCGACGTAGTCGCGGATGACCGGGCCCAGGTAGCTGTTGACGACCGTCGTGGCCGACCGCTCGTACTCGCCGATCACCGGCGCGACCTCGTGCGAGAGCGTCGCGTACGCCTCCGGCCACTCCGCGCCGATGATCTCGGCGACCCGCTCCTCGTTCGCGCCGTTCACGAACGACCACAGGAACGACACCGCCAGCGCGCGGACGCCCTCGTCCCGCAATCGGCGCAGCGCCGCGCGCACCTCGTCCTCGTCCAGCGCGACGACGTGCGCGCCGCCGGAGTCGATCCGCTCGGTGATCTCCACGATCCGCGCCCGCTCGACGATCGGGTCGGGGTTGCGGCGGCGGCTGTAGTGGCCCGTCCTGGCGCCCATGCCGACCCAGGACGTCATCGACCGCTGGATGAGCATGGTGTCGCTGAACCCGCGGGTGGTGAGCAGCGCGGTCGGCGCGCCCTTGCGCTCGATCAGCGCGTTGGTCGCCGCGGTGGTGCCGTGCGCGAAGTAGACGACGGCGGCGCAGAAGCCCGGAAGGTCCAGCCCGTAGGACTCGGCGGCCAGCCGCAGGGCGTTCACGACGCCCTCGGAGCGGTCGTCCGGGGTCGTCGCCGACTTGAACAGCCGCGGCGGGCGCCCGTCCCGCAGGACGACGAGATCGGTGAACGTCCCGCCCACGTCCGTGCCCACGAAGAACCGCGGGCTGGATCCCGATGAGTTGTCCACGCTCTCTCCACGGAGTCGACGAAAACGTCTTCGCGAACGCGATATGCCGCCGATGCGACGGCCGTGTCGTGCCGCGGGTCACACTCTGCGAGGCGGCCCGCCTCACACACAACGCCTCAGTCCGCACTGCGGACTGAGGCGGGGACCTGCGGAAACTCCTGCGACGCGGGTGACGCGAGCACATCCGGCGCAGAGGGCGGGCTCGCGGGCGGGGCCGCGTCCGTGACGGGCGCGACCGGCGGCGCCGACCCGCGCATGACGGCCGCGGCGAAAGCGGGCGGGACAGAGAATGACCGTTTCCTTGCCGCGCGACAAGAAGGGCCGCTGTGGGGAATTTGGTTGGACCGAACCCTTGTTCATGGCGAACCTATAAAGCCGCCGGTGGACGATCAGCAGCCCTTCCCCGGCCGTGAGCAGGACGAGCGGCACTGCCTCCGGGTGAGGTCGGGGCGCCCCGCGTCGGGCGAGAAACCGGATAGGGCCTGGGAGGACGCGGCCGTCCTGCCCTCGGCTGCCAACGTTCCTGGCCGGAGCATCTCGGCCGGGGTCCTGCGGAGGTCGCCGGGCGGGCTCCGCCGTTCACTTCTTTCCAACGATTGACTTTCTTGCCTGACGCCAGGAATGAGCTATTGCAAGAAACTGCGCGTGCATTTACATGGACCAGATACCTGATTGGCGTCAGCTCGATACGGACGGTGTTCGACGTCCCGGACTTCGGGTTCATGGATCGGCACGCCGCGGCACCCATCCGGTGTCGCCCGCCGGTGCGAAGTAGAGGAATCAGCACCGAAGGGGAACGGGCATGACACGCCACGAACCGTCACGCCGCAGCGGTGCGGAGCGTCCTGCGCGCCCGCCGCCGCGGGCGGCGGTCTTCGTCCACGGCTTCGACACCAGGCGTGCGCCTACCTGACACCACGCCGACGACGCCGTTTCCCGGCGACGGCCGAGTGTGATGTGCAGCGGCTCATGCGGGGTCGCGAGCACGCGGTCCACGACGGGAGGCGGGTCCGGGCATGCCGGGGGGAGAGAACACGGGGCCGGACGGCGGGCGTGAAAGTTTCACTTCCCCCATCGCTATCGAAACATGGGGGGAATCGAACCATTTAGCCCGGACGTCCGTCTCAGGAATGAGCCCATTATGCTGGGCGCCCGAGGCCCTATATGACCACGGTACGTACCCTGTCCGATCATGGAGGATCAGGTTGAGTCTGCATTTGCACGCCCTGGCCCGGCTTTCCGGCGTCACAGACATCCACTACTATGCGCGCCGCGCGCTGGGGGAAGTCTGCCGTGAGCAGGCCCGGGTAATCTTCTGTGGACATTCCGTAACGGATAGTTGCGAGCGAGGGTCCTAGGCGCGCGCATGCGGCGCGCGCCGGAAAGGCCGTCGGCACAGACCCCGCCGGTCAAGGCACCCGATTTTCGTGACGTAGCGCAATTCCAGCAGGTCAGCGCCCGGTGTCCGCATGACCAAGGCGCTGCGGGCGGAGCCGCCCCCTGAGGGATGCTCGCCGACATATCACGGGGGAATACACGCGATCATCTTCTTCGCCTCTGCGTAACCGGGGGGCGAAGGCAGTTCGTCATGGGGCGCGAGCCCGAACCTCATCTGAAGTGGGATTCGGCGAAGACGAGGAGACATGGGGAGACCGGAGAAGCCGATCAACGCCTCCGGCGGGGCGGTCGCGGCTTTCGCGAGCGAGCTGAGGCGGCTGCGCGCGCTGGCGGGCAATCCGACGTATCGGGACATGGCACGGTCCGCGTTGTACTCACCCTCGGTGCTGTCCAGCGCCGCGAGCGGCCATCGATTGCCGACGCTGCAGGTCACACTCGCTTTCGTGGCGGCCTGCGGGGGTGATCAGGAGGTCTGGCGGCGGCGCTGGCTCGAGGTGTCCGGCACCCCGCCGCCGCAGCCGCCCACCCCTCCGCGGCCGCGGGACTTCACGAGCCGCACGGTTCTGGCGGGCCGCACGGTTCTGCCGGGCCGCACCGTCATGCCGGGTCGCACGGTCTTACCGCCTCCCGCGCAGTTACCGTTGCGGCCGCGCGGGCTTGTCGGGCGATCCCGGGAACGGAGTCTGCTCAGCAGGCCGGCCGCCGCGCCAATCGTCATCTGCGGGCCGGTCGGAGTCGGCAAAAGCGCGTTCGCGCTGGATTACGCTCATCAAATCGCCGGTGAGATGGTCGATGGCCAACTCTATGCAGATCTCGGATCGGCGCCGTCCGACGACAGAAGCCTGGTGACGTGTTTCCTGCGCGCGTGCGGCATGCGCGACGAGCAGTTACCCGCCGGCCTCGGCCAGCAGGCCGGGGTGCTCCGCTCAATGCTGGCCGAGAGAAAGCTCCTGATGCTGCTGGAGAACGTGCGCGACGAGCGGCAGGTCCGGCTTCTGATGGCCGAAACACGGCGCGGCGCGATGATCGTGGTCAGCCGAAATCCGCTGCTCGGCCTACGAGATGTCCGCCGCGTGCGATTGGACGTCCTGCCCCGCGACGATTCCGTCACGATGATCACCGATGCGCTGGCCGATCGCGTCACGGCTGATCTTGTGGACTGCGATCGGCTCGCCGAGCTGTGCGGCGACCTTCCGCTCGCCATCGATATCGCGGTCCGCAAATTGGCGGCCCGCCCGGACGTTCCGCTGGCCCGGATCATCGGGCGGCTGACCGACCGCGGCGCGCTGCTCGACTGGCTGCGCATCGGGGACGTGTCGGTATCCGATCTGCTGAGGTCCGCGTACCTCCAGCTCGGCGGGGCGGCCCGGACGCTGCTGCACGAGCTGGCGCACCGCTCGCCCGGCGAGCCGGCCGGCCGGGCCGACGACCTCACGTCGACCGCGCCGATCGGCGACGAGGTGGTGGACGAGCTCGCCGCCGCCGGCCTGCTCCGCCATGACGGCCGCGCCGGCGCGTACCGGCTCGACCCGCTGGTGCGCGCCTTCGTCGTCCGGTACGTGATCCCGATGATGAACCAGAGATCGATCTTCAGTTGACGCCCCTCGGGTGAGGACGGCGTCCATCACCGGTCAGGCCGGGCTGCGGGGACGGTCCCGTGCAGCTCCAGCGTGCAGCACTTCACGCTCCCACCGGCCTTGAGCAGCTCGGACATGTCCGCGCCGATCGGCTCGAAGCCGTGCTCGCGCAGCTTGCCGATCAGCCCGGTCGCGGCCTGGGGCAGGACGACGTGCCGTCCGTCCGACACGGCGTTGAGGCCGAAGGCCGCGGCGTCGGCGGCGGTGGCCAGGACGGCGTCCGGGTACAGCTCCGCCAGCCGTTCACGGCTCTCGGCCGAGAACGCCTCCGGGTGGTACATGACGGTGTCGTCGGCGAGCACCGCCAGCGCGGTGTCCAGGTGGTAGAAGCGCGGGTCGACCAGGGTCAGCCCGATCACGGGGACGCCGAAGTACTCCTCGGTCTCCCGGTGCGCCCGCGGCGTGCTCCGGAAGCCGGTCCCCGCCAGGATCACCGACCCGGCGGCCAGGTAGTCGCCCTCGCCCTCGTTGACCCACCGCGCCTGCCGCACGTCGGTGTAGCCGTGCGCCGGGAACCACTCCAGGTACGCGTCGGACTCGGCGGCGCGCTGGGAGTCGCGGAACCGCGCGACGAGCACCCGGCCGTTCATGACCGTGGCGCCGTTGGCCGCGAACACCATGTCGGGCAGGCCGGGCCGCGGCGGCAGCAGGTCGACCTCGTGGCCCAGGTCGGCGAACAGGTCCCGCAGCCATTCCCACTGGGCGATGGCGAGCCTGGTGGACGTCGGCTTCTCGGGGTTCATCCACGGGTTGATCGAGTACACCACGTCGAAGTACGTGGGCCGCACCATGAGGTAGTGCCGAGGGGTCGCTACACGTTCCATGTCTACCACCAGGGGGAATCGGGGATCTCGTGCGCGGCGGACGGGCCAGGGTCCGCCGGGACGCGGTAGCCGCCGTCCACGAACAGCAGCGGCGGCCCGTCGCGGCGCGGGTCGGCCGCGACGACCTCGCCCACCACGAGCGTGTGGTCGCCGAGCGCGAAGGTGTCCCACAGCTCGCACTCCAGCCAGCTCGCCGACCGGAACACCAGCGTGCCGGTCCGCGGTCCGGGCGAGGCGGGCAGGGCGCCGAGCGCGTCCCGCCGCGCCGCCCGGTCCTTGGCCAGCACGCGGGCGATCTCGCGGGCGCCGTGCGGCAGAACCGACACCGCCCATTTCTTCGTCGCGAGCAGGTCGGCCAGGAACAGCGACTCCATCCGCATGCACACCGACACGAGCGGCGGGTGGAGCGACACCGAGCTGAGCGAGTTGATCGTCACCGCGTCGTGGCGGCGTCCGTCCGCCAGGTCGGCGTACGTCGCCGCGACGCACACCCCGGTCGCGAAGCTCCGCATCACCCCGCGCAGGTCCAGCGGCGCTTCCCTGGTCGGCGTCGCCGGCGATGACCTGGTCGTCATGGCTAGATCGCCTGCGGGGAGTCGAAGACCCGGTCCGGGTCGTGGCGGCGCTTGATCTCGGTGAGCCGCGCCAGGTTCGGTCCGTAGTACGCCGAACGCCAGTCCGCCAGGTCCGGGTCGGCGAAGTTGACGTACGACGCGTCCGCCGCGAACTCGCCCATGTCCCGGTGCAGCCGGGCGAGCCAGTCGAGGTTGGCGCGCACCGTCTCCGGCGGGTCGCCGGGGTCCCACGCCGTGTCCAGCGAGAGCAGGAACAGCACGTCCCGATGCGGGAACGCCGTGTCCGCCGCCCCGACGCGGTTGATCGCCCCGCCCCAGGTGAACAGCGCCGCGCCGCCGCCGTCCGCGTTGCCGCTGCCCGGCCACTTCTCGACCGCGGTCACCAGCGTCCGGACGGCGTCGCCGGGCAGCGGCGCCGGGGTGGTCCGGGTCCGCACGGCGAACGCGCCGCCCGCGGAGGCGTGGTGCAGGTACTCCACCGCGTCCCAGTACGTCCGGTCCGCGATGTCCGCCCGGTGCGGCCGGGCCGCCGCCAGCGCGGGCGACAGCAGCTCGCGCAGCTCGGCGGCGGGGCCGAGGTGCTGCCCGACCACCGAGACCACGCCGTCCTGGCCGGACGACCTGCTGATGCCGATGCGGGCGGCGAACCGGTCCGGCGCGTCGCGCATGACGCCCTGCATGACGGTCAGGACGTCGGCGGCGTGCTCCCAGTGCCACAGCAGCAGGCAGGTGGACACGTCCATCACGGGACGGGCCTGGAAGGTGAACGACGTGTTCACCCCGAAGGCGCCGCCGCCACCGCCCCTGCACGCCCAGAACAGGTCGGCGTTCTGCGTCTCGTTGCAGGTCAGGACGGACCCGTCGGCCAGGACCAGCTCCGTCTCGACCAGCGCGTCGCAGGTCAGCCCGAGCGCCCGGGACGAGGCCGCGACGCCGCCGCCCAGCACGAGCCCGCCGATCCCGACGTCGTCGGAATTGCCCAGCGGGAACATCAGGCCGTACTTGCGCAGCACGTCGTGGATGCCCTTGGTCCGGGCGCCGCCGCCGACGGTGACCAGCTCCGTCACGGGGTCGACCCGGACCTCGTCCAGGCCCTGCAGGTCCAGCACCAGGCCGGTGTTCACCGAGGTGCCCGCGTAGCCGTGGCCGCCGCCGCGGGCGACGATCGGCACGCGGCGCCGCCGCGCCCAGCCGATCGCCGCCGTGACGTCGGCGGCGGAGGCCACCGACAGCACCGCGGCCGGACGCACGTGCCGGTACCGCTCGTTGTGCGCCCGGGTCCGCTCGCCGAACCCGTCGTCGCCCGGCAGCCGCAGCCGCCCCTCGACGAGCCCGCGCAGATCCGCCCAATCGATCATCAGACCGCTCCCGTCACATCCGCACGCTTCGCGGCCTCGTCCGCAGATCCGCCCGCGGGTGCGGCGACCTCTTCCAGGTAGGAGACGCCGGCGCCGGCGTGCTCCCCGAACCGCTCCCATTCCTCGCGCAGCAGCAGCCGTCCGTCCGCGCGCCGCTCCGGGACGTTCACCGTGTGCCCGGAGATCACCTCGCCGGTCACCAGCACCATGACGTAGCCGAGCCGCAGCGTGCCGTCCGGCTCGCAGGTGCCGGTGACCGTGCCGCGCCGCACCTTCCCGCCGCCGAAGTGCGCCCAGACCAGGTCGCCGTCCTGCCGGTAGCGGGCGACGGTGCCGTCGCCGCCGCCCGCCCGCTGGAACAGCCGGCCCTCGTAGTCGATCGTCACGCGTCGGCGTCCAGCAGCCCGGCCGGCATCTCCAGGCGGGTGCCCGGCGGCGGCGGCTCGACCTCCGCGGCGTCGATCTCGACCAGCGCCAGCGCGGCCTCGAGCCGCGCGTCGCAGGTCGCGGGGTCGTCGGCCTCGGCCACCACGAAGGAGTGGCGGGCGATGTAGCCGCCCGGCGGGAGCCGCAGCGTCGTCCCGGGGTCGACCATCGGCGACGCCGTGACCAGGCCGGGCGACTCGGTGGGGACGCGGACCGCGTGCACGACGCAGTCGTGGCCCGGATAGCCGAACCGGATGCCCGCGACGCCGCTGCGCGTCGTGGCGATGTCGGGACGTGTCCCGGTGGCGGCGTCGACGAGCACGTGGCCGGGATCGATGCCGGTGGCGATCTTGCCCACGAACGGGATCAGGTCGCCGCCGAGCCGCCCGTTGATCTCGATGATCAGCGGGCCGCGCGCGGTCAGCCGCACCTCGGTGTGGGTGATGCCGTCCTCGATCTCCAGGACGCGGTGCGCGCGGGCGAGGGTGCCGATCAGCTCCTGGTCGCGCAGCAGCTCGTCGTCGGCGTCGATGACGTGCCCGACCTCCTCGAAGTACGGGTACTGGCCGGTGCGCTTGCGGGCGAGGAACATCGGCAGGTACTCGCCCTTGTGCACGGCCGCGTCGATGCTGATCTCCGGGCCGTCCGCGTACTCCTCGACGATCGCGCCGCCGCGGTACTCCTCGTCGCCGATCAGGCTGGCCTCGTGCGCGACGCGGTAGCCGGCGTCGAGGGCGGCCTCGTCGGCGGCGAGGACGACGCCCATGCTGGCGCCGAGCGCGCGCGGCTTGACGACGACGGGGTAGCCGATCCGCTTGGCCGCCGCGCGGGCCTGGTCGAGGCTGTCGGTCATCTCGAAGGCCGGCTGCAGGACGCCCGCGGCGGTCAACCGCGACCGGGTGCTGCGCTTGTCGCGGCAGCCCTGCACGCCGGGGATGGACAGGCCCGGCACGCCGAACTCGGCGGCGAGCTCGGCCGCCGGCATCACCAGCGGCTCGTCGTAGCAGACGAGGCCCGCGACGGTGCGCCGCGCGGCGACCTCGCGGGCCGCGGCCCGCAGCTTGTCGTGGTCGAAGACGTTCACGACGTGGATCTCGTCGAAGTACGGGTGCTGCCAGGTGGGCTTGAGGTTGTTGATCAGGACGAGCTCCAGGCCCGCCGCGCGGGCGCGGGCGCTCGCCGAGCGGATCAGGTATTCGCGGTAGAGCTTCAGCCCGCTGCCGATCACCAGCAGCACGCTCTTGGAGGCGTTCATCTCTTTCCTTCCGATCCGGCAGGGGTTGGGCAACGCCGGGGGCGGCTCCGGGGCGGGCCGGCTCATGCCGCCACCCCCAGCAGCGCGCCGGCGATCTGGTCGGCGACGAGCGGGGCGGTGCGGAAGCCGTCGCCGCCGCTGGCCGCGCGGGCCCAGACCGAGGTCCCGACCCGGGCCAGCCGGCCCGCGCCGGTGCCCGCGTCCACCGCGTAGTGGCACCGCTTCACGGCGGCGACCGTGTAGGCGTCCGCGTCGGCGAGGATTCCGGCGGCGAGGATCTTGTCGGCCCAGGCCCGTTCGTCCGCGTCCGTGTCATCCGCGACGCCGTCCCCGGCGGAGGCGACCTCGCGGCAGGCCGCGTCGGTGCTGATCTTGAGATGGGCGCCGGCGCCGGGCGGCAGCAGCCAGCCCCGCCCGTCCGCCCCGATCCGCCCCGCGCTGGGCATGCGCTCCCACCGTCCCGCCAGCTCGGCGGGCGGGGTCAGGTAGACCATGGTCTGCCGGTGCACCACCACGGGCACGTCCACCAGCCGGGACGACCACGGCCCGGCCGCGACCAGCACCAGGTCGCCGTGCTCGGCCGTGCCGTCGGCCAGCTCGACCCTCGCGGTGTCGGCGTCCACCGCCACCACCTCGTGCCCCGGCCTCAGCTCGGCCGCCGGATGGCGGTCCAGCCATTGCGCCGCCGCCGCCAGCACACGGTCGGCCAGCAGCACGCCTGCGTCGAGTTCCAGGACGCCGGACGTGCCGTCCGGGAACCCGATCGGCCACATCTCGCGAGGGCCGACCAGCTCCACCCGCAGCCCGGCGTCGCGCGCCGCCGCGGCCACCGCAGGGACCTCGGCCTCCGGCCACGCGGTCACGACGCCGATCCGGCGGTAGAAGCCCGCGCCCGGCCGGGGGCCGCACAGCAGGGACTCCAGCTCGACCCACCGGCGGTGCGCGGCGGCGGCCCGCCGCGTCGCGGACGGGTCGCCGGGGACGAGCGCCCGCACGGCCCGGTGGTGGTCGAACGAGCTGGCGCCGGGGTTCGGGATCGCGCCCCGCTCCAGCACCACCACGTGGTGGCCCAGCAGCACGGCCCGCACCGCGGCCAGCAGTCCGGTGACGCCAGCGCCGACGATGACGATCCGCTGGTCCGTCCAGCCGCGTAACGGTTCGTCCAGTGCGCTCCGGGCCATCTCAGCCATCGCTTCCGCCCAGCGCGGGCAGCCGGACCGGGGTGATCGTGGACGGGCCGTCGCGGCGGATCGCGGTGTCCGGCAGTGCGGCGGCCAGGTCGATCAGGATCGGCGCGGCGCAGCGGAGCACGACCTCGGCCTGGTGGCAGAAGTCGCCCGCCTCGTCCGGCGCGGGGTCCCACCGGTCCAGCCGCGCGACCTGCTCGGTGAGCGTCTGCGCCGCCCGGACGAGGCTGAAGCAGTCCAGCTCGTACGACGCGGCGAACCGGTCGATGATCCGCACGGCGGCGCCGCGTGAGCGCTCCGACACCGGCAGCGGCCCCTGACCGGCCCACCGGCCGGCCTTCGCCGCGACCCGGTTCCAGGGCTCGGCCAGCCACGACCCCGTCACCTTCGCCATGTCCGGCCGGCTGAAGTTGGTGCACTGGTTCTCAGGGCTGGTCGCGGCCAGGTGGAACCGGACCAGGTCGCGCGGCATCTCGGCGGCGAGGTCACCCGCCCGCACCACGTGCCCCCTGCTGGTGGAGAACTTCTCGTGGTCCAGCAGGTAGAACTCGTTGGTGACGAACTCGACCGGCAGCGTGTACTGGTCCCCGTGCGCCAGCAGCACCGCCATCATCGCGACGGCGAAGGGGTAGGTGTTGTCGAAGCCGAGGAAGTACACGACCTTCGTGCCCGCGCCGGACAGCCAGAGCGCGTCGTCGGTCCCGGGCACCTCGCCCCAGCGCTCCGCCGACAGCGCGGAGGCGTGCATGCTCCACGCCGCCGGCTCCGCGTTCGGGTTGATCACCTGCCCGGGGACCTCCGGGAAGGGCGCCGGGATCCCCCAGGAGATCGGGTAGGTGACCGGGTAGTCCGGCAGCGGGCGCGACAGCATCTCCCGCAGCGCCTGCGCCATGTGCGGGCGCATCGCCGTCGCGTGGACGTCGTGGTACGCCCGCAGCCGCTCCCGGTAGCGCTCCATCGGCAGCACGAGCACCCGCGCCTCGCGCGGCTCGACGGGGTCGTCCGGGTCCAGCGTGGACCGCGGGTCGATGAGGTCGGCCGCCGCGATCGGGTTCCCGCAGGTCTCGCAGAGCCCGGCGCAGCCGTCGGCCAGGCACACCGGGCAGCCGCCGCCAGCGAAGCCGTCCACGAGGAACCGGCCGGTCCTCGGCGAGTACAGGAACTTCATGGTCTTCAGCTCGAGCTTCCCCGCGCTGTGGACCCGCTGCCAGAAGTCGGCGACCCACTTGGTGAAGCGCTCGTCGTCGCCGGTGAACCCGTCGACGCCGATGCCCACCGCGTCGAGACTCGACGAGATCCGCCCGGCCGACTCCGCCACCAGCGCCTCCGGCGCCATCCCCCGCCGGCCGGCCGTCGTCACGACGAAGGTGGACGTGTCCTGGAAGCCCGTCCCGAAGTACGCCGTGCGCCCGGTGGCCCGCAGATAGCGGGTGTAGACGTCGGCGGCCAGGAACGGGCCTGCCAGGTGACCGAGATGCAGGTCTCCGTTGGCGGTGGGCGCCGGGGAGATCACCACCGTCCGCTCGGTCATGACGAACGCTTCCGGTGCCGGTCGAGGAACGACTCCGCCATCTCGGCGTCCCACCAGATGCCGTAATACTCGAAGTCCTCGGTGGTGTCGTTCACCACCTGGTGGTTGCTGCCCGGGATCAAGTGGACGATGTCGCCCGCGACGAACGGAACGTCCTCGCCGTCGATGCGCAGCTTGGCGCGGCCGGTCATCGCGATGAAGATCTCGTACTCGTGATGCGAGTGCGGAGTCGACTCCGTCCCGGCCCGCAGAACGCACCAGGCGCCCTCGAACGGGGCGTTGAGCACGGGCCACGGCAGCAGCCGCTCGGAGTCCAGGCCGTACGCCCGGGTCAGGTCGGCCCGGTCCAGCGTGCGGATCTCGAACATGCGGTCCTCGCTCTCGATCATGCCGACCGCACCTGCTCCGGCAGCCGCCCGTCCCGGCCGAGCTCGGACGCGCGGCGGGCGAGCATGTCGTCGGTGATGTCCTGGGAGCGGTGCGCCAGGACGCTGATCAGGGAGTCGGCGATGCCGTGCGTCGCCTCGTTGACACCCTGCAGGTAGAGCGCGCCCGACGCGGGCCGGCCGAGCTCGACGCGGTAGCGGCGGCTGACGACGACCTCGTCGAGGCCCGAGCGGGCGGCGAGGTCGCGGACCATGACGGGCATCCGCGAGTCGTAGCCCGTGCCGAGGAACACCAGGTCGCAGCGCAGCGGCTCGACCTTGCCGTTCTTGCGGTCGCGCAGGTCGAGGACGACGTCGTCCCGGTCGACGCGGGCGCCGACCACCTCGGTCAGCGGACGGACGGTGGAGCGCTGGTCGCCGAGCATCCGCTGCTGGTAGAGCATGTAGTACAGCTCGTCGGCGAACGGCGGCGCGAGCCCCGCGTAGTTCGTCAGATGCATCTCCTCCAGGACCTGCTCGCGGGCCTCGGGCTGCATCGTGAAGAACTCGTCGACGAACGAGGGGAAGAACAGCTCGTTGACGAACTTGCTGGTCTGGTAGTTCTGGAAACCGATCGAGCGCAGCACGATCGTCGGACGGCTCTGCGGCAGATCCTGCGACAGCGCCATGAACATCTCGACGGCGCTCTGCGCCCCGCCGACGACCACCGGCCGCAGCGTGCCGCCTGTGTCGGCCTCCGCGATGCGGGCGCTGTACTGCGTGCTGTGGACGACCCGCTCCGCCGGCAGGTCCCGGAACACCTCGGGGATGTGCGGGTCGCGCCCGGCGCCGATCACCAGGTCGCGGCAGTGCACGACGTCGCCGCCGGCGAGCGTGACCGTCCAGCCGGCGATGGAGCCGTCGTCGGCGAGGCGGGGCTCGACCCCCTCGCCGCGGGCGTTGTAGCGGATCTGCACGTGCTGGAACGATCCGGCGACCCATTGCTGGTACGCCGACAGCTGCCAGCGGTAGGGGTTGAAGGTGCTGAGGTTGACGAACCTGTCCAGCTCGCCCGTCTCGTGCAGGAAGTTCAGGAAGGAGAACCGGCTGCGCGGGTTCCGCAGCGTCACCAGGTCCTTGAGGAAGGACACCTGGCTGCGGGCCCACGGCAGCAGCAGGCCGCGCTGCCATTTCACGTCGGAGTGCTGTTCGAGGATCAGCGCGCTGCGCGCCATCTCGGCCGGGGCCGACTCCTCCAGCGCCACGGCGAGCGCCAGGTTGGCCGGGCCCGCGCCGATCATCACGATGTCAACTTCTTGGACTTTCACAATCCCACCTGTCGTTCCGGTCGGCGCCCCCGTGCGGGCAGGCCGAGAGGGTCGCGCCCCTGCGGGCGGATCGAGGGAGTCGTCGGATCGGCTCACCTGGGGAAGGTCACGACGCCGGCCGGCCGGCGCCGGCGGGCTTCGCGGCGGTGATGCCGAGGCACAGCGGGAACCCGGGCTTCGCGCCCAGCAGGTAGGCCCCGGCCGACTGCAGGATGCGGTCCTGGGCCACGACGTGCTGGCACATCGTGTGCGTGTCGCGAAGCCAGCGGTCCATCGGGGACGGCTGGTAGATGGAGCTGGTCTGCAGCAGGTCGTACAGCCGGGTGACGATCGACCGCGCGGTGCGGAACGCGTGCCTGCGCGAGAGCGGCAGCGCGGCCCGCTCCTCCGGGGTCAGGTCGTCGAGGGTGCCCCCGGCGGCGAGCAGCTCGTGCTGGCGCCGCATCGCCCCGTACACGCCGTGGCGGCTGGCGACGAGGTCGGCCTCGCAGTCGGCGACGGTGATCTGTGTGCGGTAGTCGTCCCCCTTCTTCCGCGCCGCGACGATCTCGCGGACGTGGTCGAGCGCGGCCCGCGCGATGCCCAGCGGCACCCCCGGCATGTTGCGCATGTGCACCTCGGGCTGGGCCAGCGGGCCCTCGCCGTTGCGGACGGAGTCGAACGTCAGCGTCCGCTCGGCCGGCACGAACACGTCGGTGATCGTGTAGTCGCAGCTGCCGCTGCCGGCCAGCCCGGTGGTGTACCAGGTGTCGATGACCTCGACGTCCTCGCGCGGCACCATCATCAGCTTGGAGTCGTGCGGGTCGCCGTCCGGGCCGGGCTCCGGCGCGCCGTCGCGGTAGATGAACGCGCCGGAGATCACCCAGTCGGCGTGGGTGACGCCGCTGCCGAACTGCCAGCGGCCGGTCAGCCGGTACCCGCCCGGGACGATCTCGGCCTTCCCGGTCGGGAACAGCAGCCCCGCGGTGATCAGGTCGAGGCTCGGGAACATCTCCTTCGCCACCGGCTCGTCCAGGAACGCCGCGTACAGGCCGGTGTCGGAGCCGATCATCGCGCACCAGCCGGCCGCCGGGTCGCCGTAGGAGACCGCCTCGATGATCTCGGTCTGCTCGATCGAGCTCAGCTCGGGGCCGCCCCACTCGTGCGCGAAGCCCATCCGGAACACGCCGGTGCCGCGCAGCAGCTCGACGACGTCCATCGGCAGCCTGCGCTCGCGCTCGATCTCGGCCGAGCGCGCCTGTAGCTCGGGGACGATCGCCCGGACGCGGCGGAGGATGTCCTCGCCCGTTCGCGGCGGCGCCGGGGCCGGGGCCTCGGCGGCGCCCGGACGGCTGGGTGCAGTGGCCATCAGCTCGCTCCCTCGATCGTGAACGCGATTGCTGGGGGGCGGCGGCGATCACCGCCTGCTCGCCATTCAAGCCAGCCGGATATTTGACCGGAAGCATTGACCGCAACGAACAATCAAGTGCGAATTACGCAGAACAAACAAACAAAACCGGCGGTCACGCGAAGTGCGTGACCGCCGGTCGAATGACGTGGCGCGGGCCTATCAGGCGACGCCGTGGCCCGTCAGTTTGTTTTGTTTGGCGAGACCGCCGGGTAATGCCGTCAGCGGCTGACGGCGCTGTTGATGCTGCCGAAGTCGAGCGCGCCCTCCAGCTCGGTGTAGGTGCCCTTGCCGAGCAGTTCGGCGGCCGCGCGCTGCGCGACGGTGTAGGCCGCCTGGCTCAGCGCGGTGCCGAGGCTGACCCGGCGCACGCCCGCGGCCTCGAACTCGGCGACCGTGGGCGCGCCCGGCCAGGCCATCACGTTCACCGGCAGCGGCGACGCCTCCACCAGCCTGCCCAGCGCGTCGAGGTCGATCAGGCCCGGCACGAACAGGCAGTCCGCGCCCGCCTCGGCGTAGACGCCGGCACGCGCGATGACGTCGTCCAGCCGGCCCGCCTCCTCCCCGATGCCGAACAGGAACACGTCGGTGCGCACGTTGATCACCAGGTCCGGCAGGCCGGCCTTCACCGCCGCGTCCCGGGCGGCGCGCAGCCGCGCGCCCTGTTCGGCGGCGTCGAAGAGCGGGCCGCCGGGCGCCCTGGAGTCCTCGATGTTCACCCCGACCGCGCCCGCCTCGACGATCCCGGCCACCGTCGCGGCGACGTCCTCGGGGGCCGCGCCGTAGCCGCCCTCGACGTCCGCGGTCACCGGGACGTCGACCGCCGCGGCGATCCGCCGGACCGCCTCGACCATCTCGTCCCGGGTCAGGCCGTGCCCGTCCGGCCGGCCGAGCGACCACGACACCCCGCCGCTGGTCGTGGCGATCGCCTTGGCGCCCGCCCCGGCGATGAGCGCGGCGCTGCCCGCGTCCCACGCGTTCGGCAGCACGAGCACTCCGCTGTCGTGCAGCTCACGCAGCGCTGCCGCCCTGGCCTGCTGAACTTCACTGTCCACGCCGTTTCCTCCCTATTGTGTTTCCGCCACGGTGACGCTGTAGAGGTCGAGCTCGCGGAACGGGTTGGGCTGGACGTCCCGCAGCCGCGTCGACCAGGCCGACAGCGTGCTCTGGTACCAGATCGGGATCGTCGGCATGTCCCGCAGGATCGCCCGCTCCGCCTCCTGGTAGAGGGCCCAGCCCTGCTCCTGGGTCGGTGCGCTCTCCGCGGCGGACAGCAGGGCGTCGACCTCGGGGTTGCTGTAGTCGCCGACGTTGTCCGAGGCGCCGGTCCGGTACATCGAGCTCAGGAAGTTCTCGATCGACGGGTAGTCCGCGACCCAGCCGGAGCGGAACACCGCGGTCATCTCCCGGGCGTTCAGCTTGCGGCGGAACTCCCCGAGCGTCGGGATCGGCACGAAGCGGCAGGGCACCCCGAACGTCTCGGTGATCGAGGCGCAGACCTCCTCCATCCAGGGCTGGTTCGGCGAGTCGACGTTGGACGTCAGCTCGATGTCGCCCTCGAACCCGGCCGCCTCGAACAGCTCCCTGGCCCGCGCCGGGGAGTAGGTGCACAGCTCGCCGCCCTGGTCCTCGGCGCGCCCCGAGATGGCCGGCGGGACGAGGCCGTCCGCCGGCACCTGGTGGCCCTGGAAGATCTTGTCGATCAGCTTGACCCGGTCGATCGCCATCGAGATCGCCCGCCGCACCCGCGGGTCGGCGTAGCGCGGGTCGTAGAGCGGGAACGAGATCGTCTGGATGCCGAGGTAGGTCCGGTCGTGGGTGCGGTTCGGCAGGTCCTTCAGGTACCGGTCGCCCTCCAGCGCCCAGAACGGCGTGACGTCCAGGTAGTCGAGCTCGTCCGCCATCACGTCATGGTAGGCGTCCCCGAGGTCGGCGTAGATCCGGAAGTCGACGCCGCCGATGCTGGGCATGTCGTCCCCGGCGTACCCGTCGTAGCGCTCCAGCAGGATGTTCTTCTCGCGCTCCCGGGAGACGAACCTGAACGCGCCGTTGCCGATCGGGTGCTCCTCGAACGCCTCCCGGTCCTTGAAGAACGCCTCCGGCAGCGGGAAGAACGCGCTGCAGCCGAGCGTGACGGGGAACTCGGAGAACGGCGCCGACAGCGTCACCGCGAAGGTGCGGTCGTCGATGACCTTCAGGCCGGACAGCTCCGCGACCGTGGAGTCGGGGGCGTTCACCTCGTCGAAGCCGTCGATGTGCGAAAGGAAGCTGGCCGCCTGCATCTTGTTCGGGCCGTGCGCGGTGTGGTTCCACGCGTCGACGAAACTGCTCGCGGTGACGGGCGTGCCGTCGTGGAACGTCCAGCCGGGCTTCAGCCTGATGGTGAAGACCGCGGAGTCGGCGGTCTCGATCGATTCCGCGACCGCGTTCCGCGGATGGGCGTCGACAGGGTCGTACGAGACCAGCCCGCGGAACAGGGCGGCGATCACCTTGACCCCGCCGGACTCGGTCGTGTGGCCGGGTATCAGCGCGTTCTCCGGCTCGGTGCCGTGGTAGCTGATGATGGATGGGCGCACACTTCCCCCTCAAAACCTCGTCTGGTCGATGGCGTCGGAACTCGCGCAGAGCCGCCGGGCGTCCGCGCCGATCAGAGTTCAACAAAACATCGGGTTGGCTGCCATCTCCGGGAACCAGATCAATCAACAGATCAAACGCACCGGGCCCGCCGCGCCGGCACGCGTCCGGCTTGCGCGAGGTCAGGCGGGTGTGAGCGTCTTGGTCTCCTCCTCCTTGGCCGGAGCGCGCCTGATCGCCATGGAAAGGGCCGCCGCGCCGATGCTGAGGAGCCCGGCCGTGTACCAGGCGGGCGCGTAGTCGCCGAAGCTGTCGCGGGCCATGCCGGCCAGGGTGGACGCGCAGGCGGCGCCGATCTGGTGCGCGGCGAAGACCCAGCCGAACACGACCGGCGCGGACATCCCGAAATGCTCCCGGCACAGGATGATCGTCGGTGGCACGGTGGCGATGAAGTCCAGCCCGTAGAAGACGACGAAAACGATCATGAACCCGGTGACCTTCTCGTCGAACACCTGCGGCAGGAGGAGCAGCGAGACGCCGCGCAGCACGTAGTAGATGGCCAGCAGGATCCGCGGGTTGACGTGGTCGCTGAGCCAGCCCGAAAGAACCGTGCCGACAAGGTCGAAGATGCCGATGACCGCCAGCAGGCCGGCGGCGGTGACCCGGTGCATGCCGTGGTCGTGGGCGGCGGGGATGAAATGGGTGAACACGATGCCGTTGGTGGTGGCGCCGCAGATGAAGAAGCTCACCGCGAGGAACCAGAACGGCTGGGTGCGGGCGGCGCTCTTCAACCGGTCGATGGCGTGCCGCGCGGCATTGCCCGTGGGGGGCGGCGGGGGCACGATCTCCTTGGCGCCGAAAGGCGGGATCCCGACGTCGGCGGGGTGTTCGCGGAAGAAGAACAGCACCATCGGCACCGCGGCGGCCGCGACCAGGGCCACCACCACGGCGGCCGTCCGCCACCCGCCCTCCGACTCGCTCAACGACGTCACCAGCGGCAGGAAGATCAGCGAACCGGTCGCGCCGCCGGCCGAGAGGACGCCGGTGACGAGGCCCTGGCGCTTGACGAACCACCGGGTGCCGATCGTGGCCACGAATCCCAGCGAGATCGAACCGGCGCCCAGGCCCACCATCACGCCCCAGAGCAGGACGAGCTGCCAGGCCGCCGTCATGTACACCGTCAATCCGCTGCCCAGCGCGATCAGCGCCATCGCACCGGCGGTCACCTTGCGTACACCGAACCGTTCCATGAGGGCGGTGGCGAATGGCGCCGTGACGCCGTACAAAGCGAGGTTGACCGACATGGCGAAGCCGATAGTGCCCGTCGACCAGCCGAATTCGTCCTGCAGCGGTTCCACCAGCGCGCCGGGCGTGGACCGGAACCCGGCCGCGCCGACGAGCGCGGCGAAACCGATTCCCGCGATCATCCACGGCCATATGAGTTGTTTGTTGTGAGTCACTCGGTAAGAGTGCTCAAAGCGGCACGGTTCCGGGAAGTGGCTCTTTGGCCATCATGTGCAAGAATTGGGCCATGGACCGGCTGCACCAGATCGCCGTGCTCGCGCTGGACGAGGTGGTCGCGTTCGACCTCGGCACGCCGACGCAGGTCTTCCCCTCGGCCCGCGACGAGCACGACCGGCGGCTCTACCAGGTACGGATCTGCACCCCCGGCGGCCGTGCGGTGCGCAGCTCGGCGGGGCTGACCGTCACGTCCGAGCACGGCCTGGAACTCCTGGCGGAGGCGGACACGATCCTCGTGGCAGGCGTGCACTACGGCGCGCAGGTGCTGGGGGACGGCACGATCGACGAACCGGTGCGGCTCGCCCTGCGGGCCGCGGCGCATCGAGGCGCGCGCGTCATGTCGGTCTGCACGGGCGCGTTCGTCCTGGCCGCGGCCGGTCTGCTGGACGGCCGCCGGGCCACCACCCACTGGGCGCACGCCGACAACTTCCGCCGGCTCTTCCCGCACGTCGACCTCGACCCCGACGTGCTGTTCGTCGACGAGGGCGACCTGCTCACCTCGGCGGGCGTCGGCGCGGGCGTCGACCTGTGCCTGCAGGTCGTCCGGGACGACCACGGCAGCGGCATCGCGAACATGACCGCGCGGCGCTGCGTCGTCCCGCCGTGGCGGCCGGGCGGCCAGTCGCAGTACATCGTGCGCCCGATCCCGGAGGTGACCGACACCTCCACCGCCGCGGCCCGCGCGTGGGCGCTGGAACACCTGCACGAGCCGCTCGACCTGCACGCCCTGGCCGCGCAGGCCCGGATGAGCATCCGCACGTTCACCCGCCGGTTCCGCCAGGAGACCGGCCTCAGCCCGCGAAAGTGGATCATCCAGCAGCGCGTCGAGCGGGCCCGGCACCTGCTGGAGACCACCGACCTGGCCATCGACCAGGTGGCCCGCCACTCGGGCTTCGGCACCGGCGCGGCCCTCCGCCAGCAGATGAGCGCGACGCTGGGCGTCGCCCCCAGCGCCTACCGCACCACGTTCCGCTCCACGGGGCTCGACAAGCTCACCCCCTCCCCCGAGGCCCTGGGCGCGTAGTCCTCGCCAGGGCGGGCCGGGGGGATTCGTGGGTGAAGATCTGTTCGGCTTCGGTCGGGTTCTTTGCGCAGGTCAGGGTGAGCATCAGGAGGATGCGGGCCTTGGGTGGGTGGAGGTCGGTTCCGATGACCGCGTCCTCCTGGGGGTAGGCCGCTCCCGTGGGGGTGTGCGGTGCCGCCACGAAGGTCAGGCCGTTGCCGGCCAGGGTACGCGCCGCGCGCTTCTGGCCGGGGGACAGCGGGCCGGACAGGACGATCCCGGCGGCCCCCGCCTCCGCGACGGCCAGGAGGGGCTCGGGGCCCGCGTCCAGGTAGCCGGGCACGATCTCCACCTTGGGGATCTTCTCCGGGCTCGTCTCGAACGGCGTCCAGCGGTCTCCCGCGGCGGGGACGTGCTGGAGCCTGATGTGGGCGGCGTCGATCGTGCCCAGCCGGCCCGTCGCCGGGGACTGGAACGCGTGGGTGCGCACGGTGTCGCTCTTGACGGCGTCCCGGGCCGGGAGGATCTCGTCGTTCAGCATGACCACGACGCCGTGGGGCCGGGTCCGGCCGCTCGCCGCCAGGACGACCGCGTTGTAGAGGTTCGCGGGGCCGTCCGAGCCGATGACGGTCCAGGGGCGCAGGGCGCCGGTGACCACCACCGGCTTCGTGCGGGACAGCGTCAGGTGGAGCCAGTAGGCCAGCTCCGCCAGCTCGTTCGTGCCGGTCGTCACCACGACGGCGTCGGCGGTGGTGCGTTCCACCGTGCGGGTGAGGGCGCACAGGCCGGCGACGGTGTGGTGGTCGCCCGCGAAGTCGGCCGCCGTCACCTCGGCGACCTCGTCCAGCTCCGGACGGAGCGCGGCGGCCATCTCGGCGGCGGACAGCAGCCCGGACTCGTACCGGTGGAAGCTCACCCTGGTCTCCGCGACACCCGCGATGGTGCCGCGGGCGCCGACGACGGCGACCCGCGCGGCGCCCGTCACGCGGAGGGCTCGGCCATCGCCACCGCGATCTTCCGGCGGCCGCTGAACGGCTCGCGGCCGTGCGCCGCCAGCATGTTGTCGACCACCAGCACGTCGTCGCGCCGCCAGTCGTACCGCACGGAGGCGGCCCGGTAGCAGTCGCGCAGGTGCGCGACGACGTCGTCCGGAATGCGGCCGCCGTCGCCGTAGTAGGTGTTGGCCGGCAGCTCGTCCTCGCCGAAGGCCTCCAGGAGCCCCTCGGCCACGTCCTTGTCCCGGGTGGTGATGTGGAAGAACGTGGCGTGGTTGAACCACACGCGTTCGCCGGACACCGGGTGGACGTGCACGGCGTCGCGGACGGCCCGGGTGCGCAGGCCGTCCGCGCCGCGCCATTCGATCTCGATGTCGCGCTCCTGGCAGTAGGCGGTCACGGTGTCCCGGTCGGCGGTGCCGAACGCGTCGCACCAGAAGGTGCCGAAGTCCTCGTGGAAGTTGCGGACCACCATCCACCGGCGCCGCTCGAACTCCTCCCGCACGGACGGGTCGATGCGCCGGTACACCTCCCGGACGTCGGCCAGCGGCGTCGCGCCCTGCCCGGCGGGCGGCTCGATGCAGTAGAAGTACAGCGTCCGCGGCCAGACCGACTGGTAGGAGTTCTCGTTGTGCAGGAAGATCTCCTCGTCCGCCGGGTAGTCGGTCGAGGTGTAGACCCGGCCCTTGATCGTGCTGCGCGGGGACGACCGCTCCGCGTAGGCCAGCGGCGGCATGCCCGACACCGTCCGGACCACCCGGTCGAACCCGTCGACGCCGCCCACCGCGAAGCCGCGCAGCAGCACGGCCCCGTCGTCGGCGAGCCGCCGCCGGATCTCCGCGCGGTCGCGCTCCAGCAGGCCGAACAGGTCCGCGTCCCCGTCCCCGCGCTCGATGACGCGGGGCAGCACGCGGCGAGCCTGCGCCGCACTCGTCATGATCCCTCCGCCGCTCGTTCAGTCGGTCGTCGCGACTTCAGTCGGTCATCGCGACCAGCACGCGCCGGCTCCCGGTGAACGGGCGGCGGCCGTGCCCCACCAGCACGTTGTCGATCAGCAGCACGTCCCCGGCGACCCAGTCGACGTCGACGGCCTCGGAAAGCCCGCGGTCGCGGACCTGCAGGACGTGCTCGGCCGGGATCGGGCCGCCGTCGGCGTAGGACACCGACTGCGGCAGCTCCTCCTCCGGCAGTACGTCGGCCAGCGCCGCGGCGGTCTCGTCGCCCAGCGCGGCCGGGTGCCACTGGTCGGCCTGGTTGAACCAGACCTCGTCGCCGGTCACCGGGTGCCGGACGGTGGCGGGCCGGATCTGGCTCACCCGCAGCGCCCCGTCGGGCCGCCACTCCCAGGTGGCCTCCATGTCCGCCAGGTACGCCTCCACGCGGTCGCGGTCCTCGGTCTCGAAGGTGTCCTGCCAGCTCTTGCCGAGCCCGTAGCCGTCGTGCAGGTTCTGCGTGTAGCGGACCCCGCCCGCGAAGGCGTCCCGCACCTCCTGGTCCAGGGCGCCCAGCCACCGCGTCCCGTCGACGACCGGGGTCGCGCCGCCGCTCTCGGCGGCGATCTCGCAGTAGAACATCAGCCGCGACGGCCACGAGGAGGAGTAGGACAGCTCGTTGTGCATGGAGATCGTCATCTCCGCGGGGTACTCGGTGGAGGTGTAGACGTTGTCCCCGACCTTGGTCCGCGGCGAGTTCCCGTGCACATAGGCCAGCCGGTTCGGCAGGACGCCGTCCATGACCGGTTCGAGCCGGTCGCGGGCGACGCCGAAACCGCGGAAGACCAGCGCTTTCTCCTTGACCAGGAGGTCACCGATCTGCTGCCGGTCGGCAAGGTAGGCGAGAAGTCCGTCGACGTCTGCCGAGGCTCCGATGTCGCCGGGCCGAATCTCCAGAGGCGTCCAGCCGTGCTCGTCGTCCATGCGCGTACCCTGCCGCCGCGATCTATACGGATTCTGTACGCGCACCGCTACGGGGTTCATTCGTTGGTTCCCAGGGCCTCGGTGGCGCGCGTCCGCATCGCCGCGCGGGCGGGCAGCACCGACGCCAGCAGCGCGATGACGACGCAGGCGGCGACGACCCCGCCCACCGGCGACCACGGCACCACGACCGTGAGGCGTCCGGAGAGGCCGAGGAGCCCGGCCACCACCCCGCCCATGCTCAGCGCCGACACGAGCAGGGCGAGCACCGCGCCGACGCCGACCACGAGCAGCGACTCGGCCGCCACCACGCCCAGGACCTGCCGGCGGGTGGCGCCGGTCAGGCGCAGGACGGCCTGGTCCCGGGCCCGGTCGGCGGTGGCCATCACCAGGGTGTTGGCGATCGCGATGGCGCAGTAGAGCAGCGCGACGCCGAGGACCACGTACATGCCGAGCCGGCTCTGCCGCCCGCTGTCGGACGCGGCCGCGCCGATCCAGTCCGGGACGGCGGCGGGCCGCGCCCCGAGCCGGTCGGTGGCCGCTCGCAGGGCCGCCAGCGCGGCGGCGCCGTCGGTGCCCGGACGCAGCTTCACGTCGATCGACTCCGGCATGGCGGGACCGGCGTTGCGCGGGGTGACGAACACGCTGTGGTCGCCGGTGCCCGTCTCCAGGACCGCGGCCACCGTCAGGGACGTCCTGGTCCCGTCGGCGAGCCACACGTCGATCCGCTCGCCGGGCTCGCGCCCCCATTCCCGCGAGACGATGATCGAGTCGTCGGCCAGCCGGGCGGGGTCTCCCGACACCAGGGGCAGCTCGGCGACCTCGCCGAGCGCGCGCGGCGTCACCGCCTGCGCCGGGTACTTCACCAGGGCCTCGCCGTCCTCCAGGGCGAACAGGACGGTCGGCGTCCGGACCACGGTGTCCACCCCGGGAACGGCCTCGACCCGGTCGACGACGGCCTGGTTGAGGCCGGGCGTCCCGGCGGGGGTCACGATGAAGTCGGCGCGGTGCTGGTCGCGCAGCTCCGCCTGCTCCGCGCCGTCGATGCTGGCGGTGGCGCCGAGCAGGGACAGCGCCAGGCCGACGGTGACCAGCACCGGCGCGGCGGTCGAGGCGGTCCGGCGGGCGGCGGTCAGCGCGTTCTCCCGGACGACCATCGCCCCCGCGCCCCGCAGCAGCCGGAGCGGCCAGGTGACCAGCCGGGCCAGCGGCGGGACGATGATCGGGGCGAGCATCGCGAACCCGGCGATCAGCAGCATCGTCACCGGGATGTACTGCTTGCGGCCGGTCGCGCTGCCGGGGTCGCCGAGCGCCGAGGCCAGCATCCACAGGCCCGCGACCGTCCCGCCGGCTCCCAGCACCCAGCGCCCGGCGGTCATGGCCCTGGTCTCCAGCGCCGCGTCGCGCAGCGCCTCGGCCGGGCGGATCCGGCCCGCCCGGCGGGACGCCGCCCAGACCCCGAGCAGGGAGACGGTGAGGCCCATCGCGAACGCCACGGCCAGCGGCCAGGCCGTCGCCGGCACCGTGTAGGACGCGGGCGCCAGCTCCCGGTCGACCAGCCAGCCGCCGAGCGCCGGGGCGCAGACCGGCCCGAGGGCGCAGCCGAGCGCAGCGGCGATCACGCCGACGACGAACGCCTCGGCGAACAGCATCCGCCGCACCTGGCGGGGCGTCGCGCCGACCGCGCGCAGCAGCGCCAGCTCGCGGCGCCGCTGGGCGACCGCCAGGGAGAAGGTGGACGCGACGACGAAAACGGCGACGAACCCGCAGATCCCGCCCGCCGTGCCCAGCATGATCTTGGTTCCGTCCAGCGTGTCCTGTTCGGTGTTCTTGCCGCCGCCGTCGCCGAGCCCGGCCCCGGCCGTCCGGGCCCGGTCCCCGGTGAGGACCACGGCGGAGCCGCCGACCGCGGCGCGCAGCTCCGCCGCCGGCGCCCGGCTGATCACGGCGTCGATCCGCGGCGAGAGCCGGGCGGCCGCGGCGTCGGTGAACAGGATCGCCGGTTCCGCCTCCCCCGGGTCGACCACCCCGACGACCCGGTACGTCGCCGGGCCGCGGGCGGTGAGGACGGGGACCGCCGCGCCCGGACGAGGCCCGCCCACGGGGGAGGCGACCTCGTCGGGCGCGGCGGGAGCTCTGCCCGCGACCAGCCGGTACGGGGCGTAGGGGGCCACCGACCACGGCCGGCCGATGGTGACCCGGGGCCCGCCGGCGTCGCGGGACGCGGGCTGGGCGTAGAAGACGCGGTCCTCGACGGCGCCGCCGAGCGCGGCGGCCTTCGCCGCGACGGCGGGGTCCAGCCCGCGCGGCGCTTCGAGCTCGCGGCTCTCGGTCTCGTCCCCGACCGCGACGCGCACGCTGCCGGGCGCCCGGACGACCGCGGGCGCGGCGCCGTACCGGACCGAGCCCTCCTCGGCCGCGGACGCCGTCTCGGTCTCGTAGGCGGCGGCCAGCGCAAGTCCCATGGTGGCGACCAGGCCGACGCCCAGGGTGAGGGTGAGGAACGACCCGGCGAACGCGATCCAGCGGGCGCGGACGGTCAGCAGCGCGATCCTCAGCACGGCGCCGACTCCAGCCGGGTCATCTGCGCCGCGACGGCCTCGGCGGTCGGCTGCTCCATCTCGCCGACCAGCCCGCCGTCCGCGAGGAACACCACGCGGTCGGCGTAGGAGGCGGCGACGGGGTCGTGCGTCACCATGACGATCGTCTGGCCGCGCTGGTCGACGAGGCTGCGCAGCATGATCAGGACGTCGCGCGAGGTGGAGCTGTCCAGCGCGCCCGTCGGCTCGTCGGCGAACAGCACGGCGGGGCGGGTCACCAGCGCCCGCGCGATCGCGACCCGCTGCTGCTGGCCGCCCGACAGCTGGCTCGGCCGGTGCCCGGCCCGGTCGGCGAGCCCCACGTCCTGGAGCACGGCGGCGACCTCGCTCTTCTTGGGACGGCGCCCGGCCAGGTGCAGCGGCAGCCCGACGTTCTGCTCGGCGGTGAGGGACGGCATCAGGTTGAACGACTGGAAGACGAACCCGATCCGGTCGCGGCGCAGGAGCGTCAGCCGCGTCTCGCCGAGGCCGGTCAGGTCGGTGCCGGCCACGTCGACGCGTCCCTCGTCGGGACGGTCGAGCCCGGCGGCGCACTGCAGCAGCGTCGACTTGCCCGAGCCGGACGGGCCCATGATCGCGGTGAAGGTGCCGCCGGCGAACTCCAGCGTGACCCCGGCGAGCGCGGTCACCTTGCCGTCCCCGGACCCGTACGTCCTGGTCACGGCCGTCAGGCGCACCGCCACACCGGGCACCGCCTGGCCGGTCGCCGGCGCCGTCTCGGCGCCGCTGTCCGTCCCCGTCTTGTTCATGCCGCAAGCCAACCGCGCCGGGGCCGGTGAGCGCACTGGCACTGATGCGACTCTTCGGGGTAGCACTGGCACTACCCCGTCGGTAGTACTGCCGTCATGGGCTGCGGCGGGCCGGGCGAGTACCGTCGTGCCATGCGATCACGCACGGCCTGGCAGGCGCTGACCGACCGGGGGTTCCTGGTCACCGCCTGGCCGTGGCGGGCGACCGCGTACCTGCTCACCGGGACGCTGGCCGGGGCGCTGGAGCTCGTCCTGCTGAGCACGGCGCTCACCCTCGGGATCGTGCTGGGCGCCGTCCTCGTGGGCGTGCCGCTGCTGCTGGCACTGGGGTTATGCGGGCTGCCGGTCGCGGCGGCGGAGCGGCGCCGGCTGCGGCTGGTCGACCTGGAACCCGCGCCGGGCCCGCATCGCGACCCCGAGCGTCCCGGCTTCTGGCCGTGGCTGCGGACCCGCTACCGCGAGCAGGCCACCTGGCGGGACCTGGCGTTCACGCTGTTGTCGGCGGCCGTGCTGTGGCCGGTGGAGCTGGCGGCACTGGTGACCGGGCTGGCGGTGCCGGCGGCGCTGCTGACCGCCCCGGCGATCATGGCGGCGGACCCGGACGGCGAGCTGAAGCTGCTCAAGACCTGGACGCTCACCAGCAGCTGGCAGGCGTGGGCGATGCTGCCGCTCGGGGTCCTCGCGCTGCTGGTGGGGATGTACCTGGTGACGGTGGTCGCGGCGGCGCGCGGCGCGCTCACCCGGCTGCTGCTGGTGGCGCCGCTCGAACCGGAGCTGACCGAGCGGGTCGACGAGCTGACCCGGTCGCGGGCGCGGCTCGTCGACGCCTTCGAGGCCGAGCGGCGCCGGATCGAGCGGGACCTGCACGACGGCGCCCAGCAGCGGCTGGTCGCGCTGACCATGACGCTGGGGCTCGCCCGCACGACCAGCGGGCGCGAGACCGGCGAGCTGGTCGACAAGGCGCACGCGGAGGCCAGGCTCGCCCTCGACGAGCTGCGCGAGCTGATCCGCGGGATCCATCCCAAGCTGCTCACCGACCGGGGCCTGCCCGCCGCGGTCGACGAACTGGCCGGCCGCTCCCCGGTCCCGGTCAAGGCCGAGCTCGACCTGCCCGGACGCCTCCCCGAGCCGGTGGAGAGCGCGCTCTACTTCGCGGTCTGCGAGGCGCTGGCGAACGTGGCCAAGCACAGCGCCGCGTCCACGGCCTGGGTGACCGCCGGACGGGACGGCGACCGCGTCACGGTGGAGATCGGCGACGACGGGGTCGGCGGCGCGGCGGCGGCGCGGGGCAGCGGGCTGGCCGGGCTGGTCGACCGGATCTCCGTCGTGGGCGGCACGCTCGTCCTGTCCAGCCCGCCCGGCGGGCCCACCCTCGTCCGCCTGGAGGTCCCGTGCGGCCCGATCGACCGCTCCGCCTAGTCGTCGCCGAGGACGGCGTGCTGCTGCGCGAAGGGCTGGTGGGCCTGCTCGCCAGGTTCGGCCACGAGGTGGTCGCCGCCGTCGGCGACGCGGAAGAGCTGATCGCCGCCGTCGCCGAGCACACGCCCGACCTGGTCCTGACGGACGTGCGGATGCCGCCCGGGTTCTCCGACGAGGGGCTGCGCGCGGCGGTGGAGCTGCGCTCGTCCCATCCGGGGATGGCGGTGATGGTGCTCAGCCAGTACGTCCAGCACGCCTACGCGGCCGAGCTGTTCGACTCGGTCGGCGGGCGGGGCGTCGGCTATCTGCTCAAGGACCGGGTCGGCGACATCGACGAGTTCCGCGGCGCGCTGGAGCAGGTGGCCGCCGGCGGCACGGTCGTCGACCCGGAGGTCGTCCGGCACCTGCTGCGCCGCCGGCACGACCCGCTGGCCCCGCTGACCGGCCGCGAACGGGAGGTGCTGGCCCTGATGGCGGAGGGGCGCACCAACGCGGGGATCGCCCGGGCGCTGACGGTGTCCGAGGCGGCGGTGGCCAAGCACATCGGGAACATCCTCATCAAGCTGGAGCTGCCGCGCACCGAGGACGATCACCGCAGGGTGCTCGCGGTGCTCACCTACCTGCGCCGCTGAGGCTGACCACAAACGGCCAGGCGCCCCGTGCGATGTCACGAGAGGCGCTGACAAGCCGCAACCGTTCCGGTCAAGCGATTGTCGGCCAGACCTCTATACGAAGCCTATATCTGCTGGACGGAGCCGGTCCGGGCCCGTCTGAACACCAGGTGAACCGGCAAATTTCCAGATTGTCCCGTTTGGTTGACATCTGTCCTACTGCGGAGTCATCATGATCAAGGCCCGGCGGGCTTAGATCGCTCCCAAAACAACAGACAAGGAATGTCATATATAGATCTTGCTGGTCCATTTCACACGGGGGAAAAGCCAGACCATGGAAATCTTCATTCTCGGGTCGATAGAAGCACGCCTGAACGGCGAGCGCATTTCATTAGACGGTGCCAAGCAGAAAACGGTTCTCGCCGCGCTGCTGCTATCGCGCGACCACATCCTCCCGGACTACCGGCTCAGCGGGCTGCTATGGGGGGAGAACCCGCCCGCAACCGCCAGCTCCCAGATCTATACATATGTATCCCGGCTGCGCAAATACCTTGGGGGCGAGGTCAGCATCGTGCGCAAACCGCCTGGTTACATGATGAGCATCGGGCGCGCGGTCCTAGATCACGAAATATTCCAGCGGCTCGCCCGCGCCGGTCAGCTAGACCTGAAGAACAGGCAGTTCCGGAGCGCAAGCGAACATTTCAGGCAGGCGCTTTCCCTATGGCGCGGCCCGGCTCTCGCCAACGTCAGCGAATTCCTCGCCGAGGCCGAATTGCCGCGCCTTGAAGAGGCCCGGATGACCGCCATCGAGGACCGCGTGGAGGCCCGGCTCGCGCTCGGCGAGCAGCTCCAGGTCATCCCCGAATTGACCGGCCTGGTCGCCGAGCATCCGCTGCGCGAGCGGCTGCGCGCGCAGCTGATGGTCGCGCTGTACCGGGCCGGGCGGCAGGCCGACGCGCTCACCGTCTTCCACGCGGGCCGCCGGCTGCTGGCCGAGGAGCTCGGCGTGGACCCGGGCGCGACGCTGACCGACACGCACCTGGCCATCCTGGCCAACGCCCCCGCGCTCGACCACACCCCCGGGATCGAGCCGGTGCGCGGCGTGGAACGGCACACGCTGCGGCCCCGGCTGCTACCGCCCAACGTCATCGACTTCGCCGGCCGCGGCGCCGAGCTGGCCGAGGTCGTCGCGGCGCTGACCGCGCGCGACGGCGCGGCCCCGGCCGCGGTCGAGATCTCCGGGATGCCCGGCGCCGGCAAGAGCGCGCTCGCGCTCCGGGCCGCCCACGCCGCCAAGGACCACTTCCCGGACGGGCAGCTGTACGCCGACCTGGCCCCGGACGGCGGCGCGCCGCTCGCCCCCGGGACCGTGGTGCTGTCGTTCCTGCGCGCGCTCGGCATGACCGACCGGGAGATCCCCGCCGAGTTCGGCGAGCGCGTCCGGCTGTACCGCACCCTCACCGCCGACCGCCGCGTGCTCGTCGTGCTCGACCACGCCGAGAACGAGGCGCTGCTCCGCCCGCTGCTGCCCAGCGGCCAGGACTGCCGGACCCTCTTCACCGCGCGCCGGGACGTCGCGTCCGGCGTCGGCGCCCGCACCGTCCGGCTGGAGACCCTGGACGACGAGGGCTCGCTGGCCATGCTGACGAGGATCGTCGGCGACGAGCGGGTCGCCGCGGAGCCGGAGGCGGCGCGGCGGATCGCCGCCCTGTGCGGCGGGCTGCCGCTCGCGCTGCGCGTCGCCGGGACGCGGCTCTGCACCAAGCCCCACTGGCCGCTGGAGGCGATGGTCCGGCGGCTGGAATGGTCCCGCTCCCGGCTCGACGCGCTGCGGCACGGCTCGCTCGACGTCCGGACCCGGATCGAGAGCGGTTTCCTGGAGCTCGACGGGCAGGCCCGCGACACCTTCGCGCTGCTCGGCCTCCTCGACGACCCGGACTTCACCGCGCCGGCGGCGTCGCGGGTCCTCTCGCTCTCCGAGGCCGAGAGCGAGGAGATCCTGGAGACGCTCCTGGACGCGCGCATGCTCCAGGTCAGCGCCTGCGCGAAGACGGGCCATTTCCGCTACCGGTTCCACGAGCTGTTCCGGCTGTTCGCCCGCGAGCAGGCCACCGGCCGGACCCTCGACGACATCATCGGCGCCGACGGCGAGTCCCTCACCGCACACTGCTGAACCACCGCCGGCGGCGTCAGCCCCGGTACCCGCCTCCCGCCGGAGGGACGGACGGCGTTCCGTCCCCGGCGGCGGCGGGCGGGTCGTCGTCGTCTTCGGCGAGGGGGATGTCGCCCACCCGGTGCGGCACGGACCGGATCGCGGGGCTGATCACGGTGGCGAGCGCCAGGCAGACCATGGCCGCGCCCAGCCCGAGCACCGTGTGGGTCGCGCCCCACGCGTCCAGCGCGACGCCGGTCACCAGGGGGCCGAGGGCGCTGAGCCCGGAGCCGAGCAGGTCCATGACGCTGCTCGCGCGGCCCTGCATGCGGTCCGGGGTCGTCCGGACGAGGTAGACCCCGCCGACCACGTTGAACGTGCCGGAGATGACCGAGACCGCGATGAAGATCGCGCCGAGCGCCACCGGGTCCCGCACCACCGCGACCAGCGGCAGCAGCACCGCCCACGCGATGTTCCCCCAGATGACGATGGCCCGCATGGACATCAGCCGCATCCACAGCGGCCCGGTGGCCGCGCCGAGCACGCCGCCGACGCCGCGGGCGACCAGGATCACCGCGAAGGCGGTCTTCGTCAGGTCCTCGTCGTGCTCGACCAGGTACGCGAGCGCGAGGCTGATGCCCTGGAAGAGCAGGTTGCTGCCCGCGACGACCACCATCACCGCGCGCAGGAACCGCTGGCGCCACACCCAGGCGAGGCCCTGCCGGATCGGCCCGATGATCCCCTTCGGACGCCGCCGGACCGGGCGCTGGAGGTCCTTCCTGATGAACAGCATCCCGCACAGGCCGAACATGTGGCTGAGCGCGGTGAACGTCGTCGGCCACCAGTGCGCGAGCGCGTAGATCGCGGTGCCGAGCGGCTGCCCGAGGAGCCCGGCGCCGCGGCCGCGCACCTCGTTCTGCGCCAGCGCCGCCGAGAGCTGGGACGGGGCGACGAGGTTGCGCACCGCGCCGCGCTCGGCGTGCTTGTAGAAGATCGTCAGCGACGACTCGACGAAGGCCGCGACGACCAGGTGCGGCAGCCACAGCCGGCCGAACGCCAGCGCGACCGCCACGCTCCCGACCGCGAGCACCGCGCCGCCGTTGCAGGCGGTCATCAGCCATTTGCGGTTCCAGCGGTCCACCAGCGCGCCGGCCGGAAGCTGGACGAGGAGGTTGGGCAGGAGCGCGGCGAAGCCGACCAGGCCCGCCGCCGTCCCCGACCCGGTCAGGAACACGACCAGGAGCGGGTAGGTGATCGCGCTGACCCGGGTGCCGAGCAGCGAGGCCGCCGCCCCGCTCCACAGCAGCAGGAAGTCGCGGTTGCGGCGGAGCGGCGGCGGGGCGTCCGGCGGGAGGTCCTCCGGGACGTCCGCCGAGCGCGGGACGTCCGGCGGACGCGGCCCGTCCGGGGGGCCGACGGGCGCCGGGGGCCGCCGCACGGTGCTCATCGGCCCGGCGAACCGCCTCTGGTCGCGGCGTCGTCTTCAAGCGCGGCGCCCTCCGTCGGAGCGGTGCCGTGGCGGCACCACTCCAGCGCCGCCATGGCGCTGTGCATCTTGTTCTCGGCCTGGTCGAAGGCGATGCTCATCGGCCCGTCCAGGACCTCGGCGGTGACCTCGTCGCCCCGGTGCGCGGGCAGGTCGTGCATGAAGACGGCCTTGGGGCTGTGCTCCCACAGGGCGGCGGTGACGCGGAACGGGGTGAAGACCGTCCGCCAGTCCGGGTCGGGCTTGGCGGTCCCCGTCGTCTCCCACCTGGTGGTGTAGACGACGTCGAAGTCGCCGGGCAGATCGTCCATGTGGTGGTGCTCGGCGACCGCCGCGCCGGCATCCCGGGCCTGCCGGGCGGCCCGCTCCCGGATCGCGTCGGCCAGGCCGTAGCCGGGCGGGGTGCGCAGCTCCAGCCGGACGCCCTCGAACCGGCTGAGCGCCAGCGCCAGCGCGGCCGCCGTGTTGTTGCCCTCCCCCACGTAGAGGATCTTCAGCCCCTCGATCCGGCCGAACCGGCCGCTCAGCGTCACCAGGTCGGCGAGCGCCTGGGTCGGGTGCTCGTCGGCGCTCATCGCGTTGACGACGGCCATCCGGTCCTGGCCGTGCGCCCAGGCCCGCATCTCCGCCGGGTCGCCGGCCGTCCGGGCGACCAGCACGTCGAGCATCCGGGCGAAGACCCGGCCGGTGTCCTCCGCCGTCTCGCCGGTGTTGGTCTGCAGGTCGTCCGGCCCGAACGTGACGATCCGCGCGCCGAGGCGGAGCGCGCCGCTGGAGAACGCGGTGCGGGTCCGGGTGGACGTCTTGCGGAAGTAGATCCCCGCCACCAGGCCCGCCAGCGCTGGGGGCGGGGCGTGCTCGCGGGCGGCGAACCGGGTTCCGCGCGCGACGATCGAGCGCAGGTCGGCGTCGGTCAGGTCGTCGATCGAGATGAGGTGTCGCACGGCGCTTGTCTCCTCTGCTGGTCGGGGGTCAGGCCGGGTCCGCGGCGGTGCGGCCCGCCCGCCAGTCGTCGGCCAGCCGGCCGCGGCCGAAGTCCCCGTCCCGGCGGCCGAGCGCGGCCACCAGCAGGCGCACCACGGCGCCGCCGGACTCGCCGTTGGTCAGCGCGACGAAGCCGGTGCCGCCCGCGACGCGGCTGATCGACATGTTCCAGTAGCCGATCGGCTCGCCGCCGTGGCCGAACTCCAGGTCCGCGCCGGTGTCGTCGACGATGGAGCCGAGGCCGTAGAAGGCGCCCGGGTGCGGCACCAGCATCTGGCGCGCCGACTCCGTCCCGATGAGGACGGACTCCTCGCCGCGGTGCGCCCTGCGGATCTCCCGGGCGATCTTGGTGAGGTCCTCGGCGGTGGTCCACAGCCCCGCCGCCGCCACCTCCAGCCGGACCCGCCAGCCGCCCTCGATCGGGCTGCCGTCGGGCGCGTGCCCCACCGCCACGGCCCGGCCGGACGTCTCCGGGAAGCGCTGGTGGTAGCTGCTGGCATCCATGCCCAGCGGGCCGAGCACCAGCGTGTCCATCAGCTCGGTGAAGGGCAGGCCGGTGACGTCCTCCATCACCTGCTGGAGCACCGACCAGTTGACGTTGGCCTTCCGGTACACGGCGCCGGGCGCGCCCGCCGCGCGGATCGGCGGCGTGGTCACCGGCGGCCGCCCGCACAGCAGGTCGAGCAGCGCCGGGACGGGCTCGTCGCGCCGGTAGCCCTTGTTGGGGGCGAGGCTCAGCCCCGAGGTGTTGCCCAGCAGGTGCCGCACGGTGATCACGGGCGGCGGCGAGCCGTCCTCGGCGCCGGGAACCTGCCAGGACGTCAGGTACCGGTTGACGTCCTCGTCGAGGTCGAGGCGGCCCTGTTCGACCAGGGTGAGCGCCCCGAGGGCGGTCACGTGCTTGCTGATGGAGCCTGCCTGGAAGAGCGTGTCCGGGGTGACCGGGTCCGTCCCGCCCGCGGCGAGGACACCGTGCGCGTGGAGTTCGGCGGGCTCGCCGTCGCGGAGGATCGCGATGCTGACGCCCGGCACGTGCTCGTCCTTCATGGTGGCCAGCAGGCCGGGCACCGGCTCGGCCGCGGCGCGCCGTGGCTTGGCGGACGGTGCCGTCGCGGGACGTTCGACGAGTTCGGCGACCCTGGTCAGGTGCTCCACGGCGAGGCGGGTGACCGCGACCTCGTCCAGCTCGGCGGCCGGGTAGGTCCAGCGGACGCGGAGCCGTCCGGCGCGGACGCCCGCGTCGATCTCCAGCGGGCGCGGACGTGCCGGAGCGCCGTGCTGCACCGGCCGGGTGTCGCGGGCGACGGCGCGCAGACCGACCTGGGGCTCGGGCAGAGCGGCCAGTTCGGCGGCGATGTCGCCGCCGGGATCGAGGCGGAGGAGTCCGTACCCGATGCCCTGGTCCGGGATCGCGCCGAGCTGGCCCCGGACGGACCTGAGCGCCGAGGCGGGCTCGCGTTTCGACGGCAGCCAGAGCTGCACCGGATGGCGGTGCGCGAAGAGGCCCACGGCACGGCCGAGACCGGACCGGCCGTCGTCCTCCACGTCGATCAGCACCCGGTCGCCGCCCGCCCAGCGGGTGAGCACGAGCCCGAGGGCCGTCAGCAGGACCTCCGTCGCGCCGTCGCCGGGAAGCGCGGCGGTGAGGTCGGGGGGCAGCTCGACCTCGACCGTGCCTCGTTCACCCGTCCCGTCGCCGCCCAGCGGGAGCGGCGCGGCGGGCGCCCGGTTGAGCCACAGGTGGGCCTGGGCCTCGATCTCCTCGGACCCGGCCTGCTCGGCCAGCCCGCGCGCCCACTCCGCGAAGGACTCCGCGGCGGGCAGCTCCGGCGCCTCCCCCGCGGCCAGCGCCCGGACGGCTGTCTCCAGGTCGGCCGCGACGATCGCGACGGACGCCTCGTCGGCCAGCAGCGGATCGACGCGCAGGACGATCCGGCGCCCATCGGCCTCGGCGCTCAGCACGGCGCCGTCCATCGCCTCCTCGACGGTCGCCACGCGCGCCGTGCCCGTTTCGGCGTCCAGGCGGAGCCGGAGCGCGTCGTGGTGGCCGATCACCGCGCGCAGCGCCCGGTCGAGAACTTCGGGTTGGACGGCGTCGTCCAGCGTGAGATGGGCCTCGTGGGCGTGGCCGCTCCCCTGGGCCGACGTGCGGTCGAGCAGCGTCCGCTGGAACGGGGTGAGCGGCACCGTCGGCGCGGGTTCCGCGGGCTCCGCGGCGGCGGTGTCCTCGTCGATCGCGGCGGCGAGGTCCTCCAGCGTCTCGTGCTGGTACATCCGCCACACCGACACGGTGAGCCCGGCGCGGCGCGCGGCCGCCAGCACCTGGATCATCAGGATCGAGTGCCCGCCCAGGTCGAGGAACTTGTCGTGCACCCCGACCTGCGGGACGTTCAGCACCCGGGACCAGATGTCGGCTAGGATCCGCTCGGTCTTGGTGCGCGGCGCGACGAACGCGTGCCCGGCCCCCATCGCCGACCGGTCCGGGTCGGGCAGCGCGGAGCGGTCGAGCTTGCCGTTGGCGTTGAGCGGGATCTCGTCCAGCCGGACGAAGGCGGCCGGGACCATGTACTCCGGCAGCCGCTGCGCGCAGTACTCGTCCAGCCCGTCCAGGTTGCGGCCGGCGACGTAGTAGCCCACCAGGAGCGTGTTGTCCGGGGTGGGACGGAACGTGGTCACGGCGGCGTCCCGGATCGCCTCGTGCCCGGCCAGCACGGACCGGATCTCGCCTGGTTCGACGCGGTAGCCGCGGATCTTGACCTGGTCGTCCACCCGGCCGATGAACTCCACGTTGCCGTCGGGCGCGCGCCGCACCAGGTCACCTGTGCGGTAGAGCCGCGTCCCCGGGTTCCCGAACGGGTCGGGGACGAACCGGTCGGCGGTCAACTCCGGGCGGCCCGCATACCCGCGCGCCACTCCGACGCCTCCGACGTACAGTTCGCCGACCACGCCCACCGGGACCGGACGCATGCCTCCGTCCAGCACGTACATCGTCATGTTCGGCAGCGGCGACCCGATCGGCACGACGTCCCAGCCGCCGCGCCCGTCGACGGGGAACACGCAGGTGCCCACGGTCGCCTCGGTCGGGCCGTACTCGTTGATCAGGCGGCCGGGGCCGAGGATGTCCGCGGCGTCGCCCGCCGCCTCCCCGGCGAACGCCTCCCCCGCGACCAGCACCACTTCGGCCAGCCGTCCGGCCTGCTCGGTGTTGAGCTGCTGGGCCAGGATCCGCAGATGGCCGGGAGTGAGCTTGATGAAGCTGAACGGGCCCGCGTCGGCGAGCGCGGGGCCCAGGTCGGCCGGGTCCAGGTCCTGCGGGAAGATGCGGACGGGCTGCCCGCAGACCAGCGGGGCCCACAGGTTGGGCACCGGCAGATCGAACGCCACCGAAGAGAACAACGCTCCGCCGCCGGAACCGCGCGAGGCCAGCGAGTCGGCCGCCCACCGCACATGGTTCACCAGACCTCGGTGGGTCACCTGCACACCCTTCGGACGGCCCGTCGAGCCCGAGGTGAAGATGACGTAGGCGAGACTCTCCAGGTCTACTGCTACGTCGAGCGGCGCATCGTCCAGATCGGCCAGTGCTTCCCAATCCACCGTGGAGACCGTCAGTTCGGCACCGGCATCGGCCAGCATCGACGCCACCCGCTCGGCCGGATACGACGGGTCGACCGGAACGTAGGCGGCGCCCGCCTTCCACACGCCCAGCAGCACCGCCACCAGGTCCGCGCCGCGATCCAGTTGCACACCGACCGCAGACTCCGGGCCCACGCCCAAGCTCTGGAGGTGGCGGGCGAACCGGTTCGCGCGGGCGTCCAGCTCCGCATAGGTGAGGGAGCCTTCGCCCCACACCAGCGCCGCCGCGTCAGGCGTCTGTGACGCCTGCTCCTCGAACAGCTCGCGGACCGACGTCGACGGCACCGGCGCCGACGTCTGGTTCCAGCCCGACACCAGCAGCTCGCGCTCGCCTTCGGGCAGGTAGACGGCCTGCGCGTCGCCCTCGGGGTCGGCGGCCATCGACTCCAGCACCGTCCGGTACATGGTCACGAGACGGTCGGCGTTCTCCCGGCTCAGCGCGCGGGTGTCCGTGGTGAGCACCAGATATCCGGAGACGGCGGCGACCGCCAGCGCGAACTCGGTGGCGCCCTCGCCCTGGCTCGACTCGACGTCCACGACCTCGGTGTCGACCTGGTGGAAGTCCTGGTAGCTGAAACGGACGTCGACGAGCCGGTCGCCGCCCGCGAGCCGCTGGATCTCCGGCATGGGGAAGCGGCGCCGCGGCCAGACCTCCGCCTCGCGGGCGAAGGTCCGCTCCACCAGCTCCCGCCAGGTGCGGGCGCCGCGCTCGTGGACGAACGGCAGCGTGTTGAGGTACATCCCGTACACGCGGTCGGCCCCCAGCGCCTCCGGCCGCGCGCTGCAGACCAGGCCGGTGAAGAACGACTCCTCGCCCGTCAGCATGCTCAGGACCTTCAGATGCGCCGACAGCAGCACGGTCTTCAGGGACGCCCGCGACCTGGCCGCCAGGCCGCGCAACCCGGATTCCAGGTCGCGCAGCGGGACGCCGGCGCGGTACTTCTCGCGCGGTGCGCCCGTGCCGTCCGCCCACGCCTCGGGCAGGGCGAGCCGCGCGTGCCGGTCGAGGACGCCGCGCCAGTAGCCCCGGTCCTCTTCGGACGCGATGGAACGGCGCTCCGCCGCGATGAAGTCGGCGTACCGCACGGACGGGCGCTCGACCGGCTCCGGCTCGGCCCCGTCCCGGAACCGCCGGTAGACGTCCAGCAGCTCCATCAGCATCGACCGGTGGCTCCAGCCCTCGGTGATCGCGTGGCACACGGTCACCGTCAGCCACCAGGCGTCGTCGCTCTCCAGGTGGACGGCCATCCGCAGCAGCGAGGACTCGTCCAGCTCGAACAGGCTCGCCCGCTCCGCCGCGACGAACTCGCGGAGTTCCGCCTCCGCGTCCCGCCCGCGCAGATCGTGCGCGGACACGCCGATCTCGGCGGACGCGTGCACCAGCTGCATCGGCACCGAGAAGGCGTCCAGGTCGAACGAGGTCCGCAGCATCTCGTGGCGTTCCGCCACCACCGCGACGGCCCGGCGGAACGCCTCCGCCGAGAACGGCGCCTCGTCGCGGATCCGGAACGAGGAGACGTTGTGGTAGGCGTGCAACTCGTTGTCGGCGAGCATCTCGACCAGCATGCCGAGCTGCACCTGCGACATCGGGTAGGCGTCGGCGACGCCGTCCGGAAGCGCCGCCCGGTCCGCCGCGGAGATCTGCTCGAACGGCTCGACCGGCCGCTCCACCTCGGGCCGCGCGGGGCGCCCGGTCAGGTACTCGGACAGCGCGGCGACGGTGCGGTGCACGAACACGTCCCGCACCGCGACGTCGAACCCGGCGGCGCGCAGCGCGCCGACGAGCGCGACCGCCCTGATGGAATGGCCGCCGATCTCGAAGAACCCGTCGTGGACGCCGACGCGTTCCAGACCGAGCACCTGCGTCCAGACTTCGGCGATCTGCGCCTCGGTCACCGTCCGGGGCGCGGTGAAGCGGTCGTCCTCGGCGTCGGCCGGGTCGGGGAGCGCGGAGCGGTCGAGTTTGCCGTTGGCGTTGAGCGGGATCTCCTCCAGCCGGACCAGCACCGCCGGGACCATGTACTCCGGCAGCCGCTGTGCGCAGTACTCGGCCAGATCCGGGACGTCGTGGTCGGCGGTGTAGTAGCCCACCAGGCGCTCAGCCTCCGCGACCACCGCAGCGTCACCGACCGCCTCGTGCCCGGCCAGCACGGCCCGGATCTCGCCGGGTTCGACGCGATAGCCGCGGATCTTGACCTGGTCGTCCACCCGCCCAACGAACTCCACATTCCCGTCGAGCGCACGGCGCACCAGATCACCCGTGCGATACAGCCGCGATCCCGGGTCTCCGAACGGGTCGGGGACGAACCGGTCGGCGGTCAACTCCGGACGGCCCGCATACCCGCGCGCCACTCCGACGCCGCCGACGTACAGCTCACCGACCACACCGACAGGGACCGGACGCATGCCGCCGTCCAGCACATACATCGTCATGTTCGGCAACGGCGACCCGATCGGGACCACATCCCAGTCGGCATCGTCCGGGACAGGGAAGGTGCAGGTGCCCACGGTCGCCTCGGTCGGGCCGTACTCGTTGACGATCGGGCCGGTGAACCCCAGCTCCCGCACCCGCTCCAACGTCCGCCGCGTGAACGGCTCCCCCGCCGCCATGATCAACCCAGCCAACCCCGCAGCATCGGACAGCCGCTCAGTCACCACGTCCAGCTGACCCGGGGTCAGCTTCACGAAGCTGAACGGACCGGCCTCGGCGAGCGCGGAGCCCAGATCAGCAAGGTCCAGGTCTTGCGGGAAGATGCGGACCGGCTGGCCGCAGACCAGCGGGGCCCACAGGTTGGGCACCGGCAGATCGAACGCCACCGAGGAGAACAGGGCCCCACCACCAGAACCGCGCGAGGCCAGCTCATCGGCCGCCCACCGCACATGGTTCACCAGACCCCGATGGGTCACCTGCACGCCCTTCGGACGACCCGTCGACCCAGAGGTGAAGATGACGTACGCCAGACCCTCTGAGTCCACTGCTATGTCGAGCGGCCCGTCATTCAGATCGGACAGGGCCTCCCAGTCCACGGAGGACACCGTCACCTCGGCGCCCGCGTCGGACAGCATCGACGCCGCACGCTCGGCCGGATAGGTCGGGTCGAGGGGTACGTAGGCGGCGCCCGCCTTCCACACGCCCAGCAACACCGCCACCAGATCCGGACCGCGATCCAACTGCACACCCACCGCGGACTCCGGACCCACACCCAAACCCTGGAGGTGGCGGGCGAAACGGTTCGCGCGGGCGTCCAGCTCCGCATACGTCAGCGAGCCCTCGCCCCACACCACCGCCGCCGCGCCAGGCGTCCGTGACGCCTGCTCCTCGAACAGGTCGCGCACCGACACCTGCGGCACCGGCGCCGACGTCTGGTTCCAGCCCGACACCAGCAGGTCGCGTTCGCCCTCGGGCAGGTAGGCGGCCTGCGCGTCGCCGCCGGGGTCGGCGGCCATCGACTCCAGGACCGTCCGGTACATCGAGGCCAGGCGGTCGGCGTTCTCGCGGGTGAGGCTGGGGGTGTTGCAGGACAGGATGAGGTAGCCGACCCGGGCGGAGAGGGCGAAGGCGAACTCGGTCGGGCTCTCGTCGATGCTGGCGAGGTAGTCGATGAGCTCGGTGTCGACCTGGTGGAAGTCCTGGTAGCTGAAGCTGGTCTCGACGAGCCGGTCGACGCCGGCGAGCCGCTGGATCTCCGGCATCGGGAAGCGGCGGTGCGGCCACAGCTCCACCTCGCGGGCGAACACCTGGCGCACCAGGTCCCGCCAGGTGCGGGCGCCGCGCTCGTGGGCGAACGGCAGCGTGTTGAGGTACATGCCGTACACGCGGTCGGCGCCGGTGACCTCCGGGCGCGCGTTGCAGACGAGGCCGGTGAAGAACGACTCCTCGCCCGTCAGCATGCTGAGGACCTTCAGGTGCGCCGACAGCAGGACGCTCTTGAGCGACACCTCGGTCTCGCTGGCGAAGGCGCGCAGGTCGTCCACGAGGTCGCGGAACATGACCGGGACGACGTACCCCTTGCGGGTCGCGTCCGGGCCCTCGCCCCAGCCCTGCGGCCAGGCGAATCGGGCGTGGTCGCGGACGATCCCCGTCCAGTACGAGCGGTCCTCGTCCGACCGGAGCGCCTCCTGTTCGGCGGCGATGAAGTCCGCGTACCGGACCGGCGGGGCGTCGAACGGCTTGGGCTCGGCGCCGTCCCGGATCCGGCGGTAGGCGTCCAGCAGCTCCATCAGCAGGGTGTGATGGCTCCAGCCCTCCAGGATCGGGTGGCATTCGGTGGTCGACAGCCACCAGACGTCGTCGCAGGCGTAGGCGAACAGCCGCAGCAGCGGCGGGACGCCGAGGTCGAACAGGTCGGCGCGGTTCCGGACGGTGTAGTCGTGCAGGGCCCGCCGCTGCTCCTCCTCGTCCCGGCCGCGCAGGTCCGCCATGCCGAGCGACATCTCCGCGCCGGCGTGGACGAGCTGGAGCGGCTCGGAATAGGACTCCAGGTCGAAGGAGGTCCGCAGCACGTCGTGCCGCTCCACGACGAGCGCGACGGCGCGCCGGAAGGCGTCCATGTCGAACGGCGCGTCGTCGCGGATCCGGAACGACGTCACGTTGTGGTACTTGTTCGTGCCGTCCCCGGACAGCATTTCGACGATCATGCCGAGCTGGACGCGCGACAGCGGATAGGCGTCGACGACGCCGTCCGGGAGCGCGGCCCGGTCCGCTTCGGAGATCTGCTCGAACGGCGCGACCGCGGCCACCTGCCCGGTACCGGCGCCGGCGCCGTCTTGCGACCCGTTCTCGGTGAGGTCCAGTGCCTCGCACAGGGCGGCGACGGTGCGGTGGTCGAAGATGTCGCGGACCGTGACGGGGAAGCCCGCCTCCTTCAGCGCGCCGACGAGCGCGACCGCGCGGATGGAGTCGCCGCCGAGGTCGAAGAAGCCGTCGTGGACGCCGGCGCCGTCCACGCCGAGCACCTCGGCCCAGATCGCGGCGACCCGCTCCTCGGCCGGGGTGCGCGGGGCCACGAACTCGCGTCCCGACCCGAGCGCGGCGCGGTCCGGGGCGGGCAGCGCCGCCCGGTCCACCTTCCCGTTGGCGGTCAGCGGGATCGCGCCGATCGGCACGTAGGCGGCGGGGACCATGTAGTCGGGCAGCACCGCCGCGCAGTGCGCGTCGAGGTCGGCGCGGGACGGCAGGTCGCCGACGGCGGGCACGCAGTAGGCCACCAGCCGGGCGCCGCCCTCGGCGCCGCTGTCGTCGGTGACGACGACGGCGTCGCGCAGGCCGGGGTGGCGGGCCAGCACGGAGCGGATCTCGCCCAGCTCGATCCGGTAGCCGCGGATCTTGACCTGGTCGTCCACCCGGCCGGCGAACTCCACGTCGCCGGCGGCGGTGGCGCGGCCGAGGTCGCCGGTGCGGTACAGCCGCGCTCCGGGCGGCCCGAACGGGTCGGGTACGTAGCGTTCGGCGGTCAGGTCCGGGCGGTTCACGTAGCCGCGGGTGACGCCGGCGCCGCCGATGTAGATCTCGCCGACGACCCCGGCGGGCACCGGCTGCATCAGCGCGTCCAGCACGTACATCGTCGTCGCCGGGATGGGGCGGCCGATCGAGACCAGCTCGGCGCGGGCGCCGCCGGTGACCTCAAGCCCGGAGTTGCCGACCGTGATCTCGGTCGGGCCGTACTCGGCGGCGAGCCGGGTGCCGTCCGGGCCCGCCAGCTCCCGCCACCGGTCGGCGAGCCGGGCGGTGAACGCGTCGCCCGCCGCGATCGCCAGGCCCGCGAGCCCGGCCAGCCGCTCGGCGTCGAGTTGCTCGGTGAGCAGCGCGAGGTGGCCGGGGGTGACCTTGACGAACGCGTACGGCGCCCGCTCCGCCAGCAGCTCGCCCAGCCGGGTGATCTCGAACTCCTGCGGCAGCAGGTGCACGGGCTGCCCGGTCATGAGCGGCGTGTAGAGGTCCGGGACGCCGAGGTCGAAGGCGATCGAGGAGAACAGCGGCGCCCCGCCGGACCCGGCGGAGGCGTACGCGTCGACCGTCCAGTCGAGGTAGCCGGACAGGCCCCGGTGCGGGACGAGCACGCCCTTGGGACGTCCCGTCGAGCCGGACGTGTAGATGACGTAGGCGAGGGTGTCGAGGTCGGCGGCGGGCTCCACCGGCTCGTCGTCGGCGGCGCCGTCCAGGCCGCCGCGGTCGATCAGGAGGCGGTCGCCGCTGTGGACGCCGTCCAGGAGGGACACGTGCCGCGCCTCGGTCACCACCAGCCGGGCGCCGGTGTCGCCGAGGATGTAGCCGAGCCGGTCGGCCGGGTAGGACGGGTCGAGCGGAACGTAGGCGCCGCCCGCCCGCCAGATGCCGAGCAGGCACGCCACCATGTCGGGGCCGCGGTCCAGCAGCACCCCGACCAGGGTCTCGGCACCGACGCCGAGGCTGCGCAGCCGCCGCGCGAACAGGTCGGCCCGCGCGTCCAGGTCCACGAACGTGGTCTCGCCGTCCCTGGTCGTCACGGCGACCGCGTCCGGGGTCCGCGCCGCCCATTCGGCGATCACGTGATGGACGGGACGCGGCGGCGCGGCCGGTTCCGGGCCCGCACCGGCGGCGAGCAGCCCGTCGCGCTCGGCTGCCGGCAGCAGATCGACGGTCGAGACCCGCGAGTCCGGGTCCGCGACGACGTTTTCCAGCAGCCGGACCAGGTGCCCGGTGAGGCGCCGCGCGGTCTCCGCGTCGAACAGCGCGGTCGCGTACTCCAGGCGGCCGCTCATGGCGCCGTCCGGATCGTCCTCGATCTGGAGCGTCAGGTCGAACCGGGCGGTGCGGGCCGCCGCCTCGACCGCCGTGACCTCGATCCCCGGCAGGTCGAACAGCGCGGCCCGCGGCTCGACCAGGTCGAACACGACCTGGAACAGCGGCGTGCGGGACAGGTCGCGCTCGGGTTGCAGCTCGTCCACCAGGCGGGCGAACGGGACGTCCTGGTGGTCGAAGGCGTCGAGCGTCGTCGTCCGGCCGCGGGCCAGCAGCTCGGCGAAGGTCGGGTCGCCGTCCCAGCGGGCCCGCAGCACCAGGCTGTTGATGCCGTAGCCGATGAGCCGCTGCAGCTCGGGCCGCTCCCGCCCGGACACGGCCGTGCCGACGGCGACGTCCTTGGTCCCGGTGTAGCGGGCGAGGAGGAGCTGGAAGCCGGTGAGCAGCACCACGAACGGGGTCACGCCATGCCGCGCCGCCAGATCGCGCACGCCTTCGGCGAGCCCGGCCGGGAAGTCGAAGGTGACCAGCTCGCCCGCGCGGTCGCGGACGGCCGAGCGCGGCCGGTCGGTCGGCAACTCAAGCGGGTTCAGGCCCGCCAGCCGGTCGCGCCAATACCCGAGGTGCCGCTCCAGGGTCTGCCCCGACATCCGGGCGCGCTCCCACGCGGCGAAGTCGGCGTACTGGACGGGCAGCGGTTCGAGCGACGGCTCGCGTCCCGCGGCGAACGCCCCGTACGCCGCGCTCAGCTCCGCGGCGAGCAGGCCCGTCGACCAGGCGTCGCAGGCGATGTGGTGGAACGCCATGACCAGCAGGTGATCGTCGGCGGCGAGCCGCACCAGCCGGGCCCTGGCGGGCCACTGCCGCTCCAGGTCGAACCCGGTGGCCGCCTCCCGCTCGGCCAGCGCGAACGCCTCGTCCCACCGTCCGTCCTCGGGGACGGAGGAGAGGTCGGTCAGCGGCACGTCCACGTCCGCGGCCGGATCGATCACCTGCACTGGCTCGTCCCCGGCCATCGCATAGCGGGTGCGCAGCACCTCGTGCCGGCCGACGACCGTGTTCCATGCCTGGGCGAACGCGGCGGCGTCCAGCGGGCCGCGCAGCCGCAGCACCATCGGGACGAGGTACTCCGTGCCGTCCGGGTCGAGCCGGTTGAGGAACCACATCTGCTGCTGCCCGAACGACAGCGGCAGCCGGCCCGAGCGGTCCGCAGGTTCGATCACCTGGCGGCGGCCGCCGCCGCCCTGCCCCCGGCCCGCGAGCCGCCTGCGCAGCAGCTCCGCCCGGAGCCGCGCGGGGTCCGACGTCACGATCTCGCCCGTGCTCATGCCTCTCCCTCGATGTCCGCCGCCAGCGCGGCGTCCGGCAGCGCGTCGATCTCCGCCCTGATCTGCTCCTCGATCGCCGCGGCCTGGCCGGCGACGGTCGGCCGCTCGAAGATCGTCCGGACCCGCAGCTCGATCTCGAAGGCCTCCTGCAACTTCGAGATCAGCCGGATGGCCAGGATCGAGTTCCCGCCGATCTGGAAGAAGTTGTGATCGACGCCGACCTCGGCGCCACCGCCCAGCAGGTCCGTCCACAGCTCCGCGACCCGCTCCTCGACGACGTTCCGCGGCTTCACGATCTCGGGCCCGTCCGGTCCCGCCTCGGGGTCGGGGAGGGCGGAGCGGTCGAGTTTGCCGTTGGCGTTGAGCGGGATCTCCTCCAGCCGGACCAGCACCGCCGGAACCATGTACTCCGGCAGCCGCTGCGCGCAGTACTCGGCCAGATCCGGGACGTCGTGGTCGGCGGTGTAGTAGCCCACCAGCCGCTCAGCCTCCGCGACCACCGCGGCATCGCCGACCGCCTCATGCCCGGCCAGGACAGCCCGGATCTCGCCGGGCTCGACGCGATACCCGCGGATCTTGACCTGATCGTCCACCCGCCCGACGAACTCCACGTTCCCGTCGGATGCGCGCCGCACCAGATCACCCGTGCGATACAGGCGTGTCCCCGGGTCCCCGAACGGGTCGGGCACGAACCGGTCAGCGGTCAACTCCGGACGACCCGCATACCCGCGCGCCACCCCCACACCACCGACATACAACTCACCGACCACACCGACAGGGACCGGACGCATGGCGCCGTCCAGCACATACATCGTCATGTTCGGCAACGGCGACCCGATCGGGACCACGTCCCAGTCGGCGTCCTCGGGGACCGGGAAGGTGCAGGTGCCCACGGTCGCCTCGGTCGGGCCGTACTCGTTGACGATCGGGCCGGTGAACCCCAGCTCCCGCACCCGCTCCAACGTCCGCCGCGTGAACGGCTCCCCCGCCGCCATGATCAACCCAGCCAACCCCGCCGCATCGGACAGCCGCTCAGTCACCACATCCAGCTGACCCGGGGTCATCTTCACGAAGCTGAACGGAGCCGCCTCCATCAGCGCCCGGCCCAGATCAGCAAGGTCCAGGTCCTGCGGGAAGGTCCGAACCGGCTGGCCGCAGACCAGCGGGGCCCACAGGTTGGGCACCGGCAGATCGAACGCCACCGAAGAGAACAGGGCCCCACCGCCGGAACCGCGCGAGGCCAGCTCATCGGCCGCCCACCGCACATGGTTCACCAGACCCCGATGAGTCACCTGCACACCCTTCGGACGACCCGTCGACCCAGAAGTGAAGATGACGTACGCCAAGTTGTCCAGGTCCACCGCCACGTCCAGCGGCCCATCGTCCAGACCGGACAGGGCCTCCCAATCCACTGTGGAAACCGTCACGTCGGCGCCCGCGTCGGACAGCATCGACGCCGCGCGCTCAGCCGGATACGACGGGTCCAGCGGGACGTAGGCCGCGCCCGCCTTCCACACGCCCAGCAACACCGCGACCAAATCCGGACCGCGATCCAGTTGCACGCCGACCGCAGACTCCGGACCCACAGCCAAACCCTGGAGGTGGCGGGCGAAACGGTTCGCTCGCGCGTCCAGCTCCGCATACGTCAGCGAGCCCTCGTCCCACACCACCGCCGCCGCGTCAGGCGTTTGTGACGCCTGCTGCTCGAACAGGTCGCGCACCGACACCTGCGGCACCGGCGCCGACGTCTGGTTCCAGCCCGACAGCAGTTGCTCGCGCTCGTCGGTGGCGAGGAAGTTCACGGCGTCCACCAGGACGTCGGGGTCGGTGGCGAGGGCGTCCAGCAGGCGGACGAAATGGCGGCCGAGGCGCTCGACCGTGGCGGGGTCGAACAGGGCGGTGGCGTATTCGAAGGCCCCCACCAGGGAGCCGTCGGGGCGGCGGCGCATGAAGAGGGTGAGGTCGGTCTTGGCGACGTGCCAGCTCTCCTGGTAGGTGTCCAGGTCGGTCAGGTCGGCGCCGCCGCTGGTGAGCCGCTCGTCGTGCAGGTCGAAGGCGACCTGGTAGAGCGGCGTGCGGGACAGGTCGCGCTCGGGCTGCAGCTCGTCCACGAGGTGCTCGAACGGGAGCTCCTGGTGGGCGAAGGCCGCCAGGCACGTGGCGCGGGTGCGGGCGAGGACCTCGCGGAAGGACGGGCCGCCCGCGAGGTCGCAGCGCAGGACGAGGGAGTTGAGGAAGAATCCCGCCGTCTCCTGCACCTCGGGCTGGCTCCGCCCGGCGACGGGGGTGCCGATCGCGACGTCCCGCTGGCCCGCGTACCGGCCCATCAGGACGGAGAAGGCCGACAGCAGCGTCATGAACGGGGTGGTCCCGGCGGAGCGGCCGAGCGCGTCGAGGGCGCCGGCGAGCGGGGCCGGGACGGTGAAGGGCATGACGGCGCCGTGCGCGTCGCGTTCGGCGGGGCGCGGGCGGTCGGCGGGGAGCCGCAGGGGTGGGAGGTCGGCGAGCGCCGTCCGCCAGAACGCGAGGGCGCGTTCGAGCCGTTCGGGTGACAGCCAGTCGCGCTGCCAGGCGGCGAAGTCGGCGTACTGGACGGACGGCCGCGCCCGCTCAGGTGTGCCGCCGGCCGCGCGGGCGGCGTACAGCTCACGGACGTCGCGTTCCAGCAGCGCCGCCGTCCAGCCGTCGCAGGCGATGTGGTGGATCGTCAGGAGCAGCAGCGGCGGTTCGCCGTCGGGGCGTGCCAGAACGGCGCGCCAGACGGGGCCCGTCTCCAGGTCGATGCCGCGGTCGAACTCGGTCCGGAAGATCTTGGCGAGGCCGGCGCGGTCGGTGTCGAGGACGGTCAGGTCGGGTTCGGTCTCCGCGTCGACGATCTGCCGCGGCTCGCCCGCCTCCTCGGTGTAGCGGGTCCGGAGGATCTCGTGCCGGTCGGCGAGGTCCGCCAGGGCGCGGCGGAGGGCGTCGGGGTCGGTGCCGGGGTCGAGGCGGATGAAGACCGGCGCGAGCCATTCCGGGCTGCCGGGGCGCATCCGGTCCAGGAACCACAGTCTGCGCTGCCCGAACGAGACGGGCAGTGTCCCGCCGGCGGGACGCGGCACGGCCTGGACGGGCGGCGGCTCGTCCCCGGCGCCGGACAGCAGGCGCGCCTGCTCGGCGACGGTCGGGGCGCCGAACAGGCCGCGCAGCCGGTCCCGGCCGCCGAGCGCGGTGCGCAGCCGGCCGGCGAGCCGGGTGAGGATCAGCGAGGTGCCGCCGAGCTGGAAGAAGTCGTCGTGCACGCCGACCCGGTCGACCTTGAGGATCTCGGACCAGGTCTGCGCGATGAGCTCCTCGGCGGGGTCGCGGGGGGCGACGTAGGGCGGCCGGCCGGGGTCCTCGGTCAGGTCGGGGGCGCGCAGCGCGCCGCGGTCCACCTTGCCGTTCGCGGTCAGCGGGAGGGCGTCCAGGCGGACGAACACGGAGGGGACGAACTGCTCGGGCAGGCGGTCGCGCAGATGACCGCGGAGCATGTCCGCGGACGTGCCGTCCGCGCCGACCACGTAGCCGACGAGGCGGTCGGTTCCGTCGGGGGCGGCCGCCGCGGCGACCGCCGCGCCCCGCACCGCGGGGTGGGCGAGCAGCGCGGACTCGACCTCGCCGGGCTCGATCCGGACGCCGTTGACCTTGACCTGGTGGTCGAGGCGGCCGAGGTACTCCAGCGTCCCGTCGGGCCGCCACCGCACCCGGTCGCCGGTCCGGTAGAGGCGGGATCCGGGCGGCCCGTACGGGTCGGGCACGAAGCGTCCGGCGGTCAGGCCGGCCTTGCCCAGGTAGCCGCGGGCGAGGCCGGGGCCGCCCGCGAACAGCTCGCCTGGCAGGCCGGGCGGGACGGGCGAGCCGTGCGGGTCCAGCACCAGGACTCGGGTGCCGTCGATCGGGCGGCCGATGGGCACGGGCCCGGTCGGCTGCGCGGGATCGAAGCGCTGCGCGGTGACGTCGATCGAGCATTCGGTCGGGCCGTAGGTGTTCCAGATCTCCACGCCGGGGACGAGCCCGCGGAACTCCTGGCACAGCTCGGCGTAGAGGGGTTCCCCGGCGGAGAACAGCAGCCGCAGCGTCCCGCACCGGTCCCAGCCGTCCTCGCGGACGAGCATCCGCAGCACGGACGGGACGACCTGCAGCACGGTGACGCCGTCCCGCGCGATCGCGCCGACCATGGCCGCCGGGTCGCGCTCGGCACCCACCGGGGCCATCACGACGGTCCCGCCGCTCACCAGCGGCGCGAAGAACTCCCAGCACGCGGCGTCGAAGCTCAGCGACGTCTTCTGCAGGACCCGGTCCCGCTCGCCGAGGCCGTGGGTGCGGACCGTCCACGCCACCCGGTTCGCGATCCCCTCATGGGTGATCACGACGCCCTTGGGGACGCCGGTCGAGCCCGAGGTGAAGACGACGTAGGCGGCGTCCGCGGGCCCCGGTCCGGCGTCCGGCGGGGTCGCGGGCAGTTCGGCGAGCATCGGGTCGGCGTCGGCGTGGACCGCCTCGGCGCCGGTTCCGGCCAGCTCGGCGGCGAGCGCCCGCTGCGTCACGACGAGCGGGCCGCCGGTCTCGGCCAGCATCCAGCGCAGCCGTTCGGCCGGGTGCCCGGGGTCGAGCGGGACGTACGCGGCGCCCGCCCGCCACACGCCGAGCAGCGCGACGGCCAGGTCGAGGCCGCGGTGCATGCGGACGCCGACCAGGGACCCGGGCCCGGCGCCGCGGGCCCGCAGCAGGTGGGCGAGCCGGTTGGCGCGGCGGTCGAGCTCGGCGTAGCCGAGGCGGTCGCGGCCGGCGGTGACGGCGACCGCCTCCGGCGACCGTCCGGCCCGCCGGGCGACCATGCCGGGAAGGAGGCGCTCGGTGTCGGGAAGCAGGCGCTCGGTCATGGGTCAGCCCGCGCTCTGCCCGGCCATGCGGCGGCGGAGGCTCAGCGGACGCAGGTCCGTCCAGATCTCGGCGATGTGCGCCAGGCACTCCTCGCGGGTGCCCTCCGTCCCTTCGGCGTGCCAGCCCTCCGGCAGCGGCCGGTCGGCCCACCACACCGAGTACTGCTCCTCGTCGTTGCGCACCACGCGGTGGAGCACGTCGTCGTTCTGCTGCTCGTCAGCCACCTGAACTCCCGTCCTTCCTTGCGATCAGCCTTGATGGGTGGCGGTCCGCGGTCGCGGCGGACCGTCCACGGGGTCCTTCCAGAGGTGGAACACCTCGCCGAAGCGGGCGCGGACCCAGTCGTCCGAGTAGACGGTGCCGAGGTAGCGGTCGCCGCCGTCCGGGAAGACCAGGACGCAGTTGGCTCCCGCCTCCAGCTCGGGGGCGAGCCTGGTCAGGGCGGCGACGGTCGCGCCGGACGAGCCGCCCGCCAGGATCGCCTCCCGGCCGATGAGCCGCCGGCACGCCGCGACGCACTCCAGGTCGGTCACGTGCACGACCCGGTCGGCGAGCTCCGGCGCGGCGAGCGCGGGCAGGATCGAGGCGCCGTGGCCCGGGATGAGCCGGGGCGCGGGCGCGCCGCCGAACAGGACGCTGCCGACGGCGTCCACGCCGACGACGGTGGTGTCCATCCCGTGTTCCCGGAGGTAGGCGGCGCAGCCGCGCAGCGTCCCGAAGGTGCTGGTGGCGCAGAACAGGTAGTCGACCCGTCCGTCCAGCGCGGCGGCGATCTCGCCCATGGTGCGCTCGTGCGCCCGCGGGTTCAGCGGGTTGGAGTACTGGTCGGGCCAGAACGCGTGCGGCGTGTTCTCGACGATCTCGCGGACCCGCCGCACGCGGACGGGGAGGTATTCGCCGGACTCAGGGTCGGGCTCGGAGACCACCTCGACGTCGACCTGGTAGGCCCGCAGGATCGCCAGGTTCTGCTCGGTCGTCTTGGCGTCCACCACGCAGATGAAACGCAGCCCGAAATAGCGGCATATCTGCGCGATGCCGATGGCCAGATTGCCGGAGCTGGACTCCACGACCACCGATCGGCCCGGCACCAGCTCGCCGGAGCGGAGCCCGCCCAGCAGCAGGCTGAGCGCGGACCGGTCCTTGATGCTGCCGCCCGGGTTGAACCGCTCGAGCTTGGCGAAGATCCGTCCGGGAAACTCGGGCAGCAGCTTCGCCAGCTCGACGAGCGGCGTGTCGCCGATCGTCGAGAGCACTCCCGCGGCCGTCACGTCGTCCACGAATTCCCTTCCCCCGGTATTTCCGTTGGCTCGAACACGCGATTCTCCCGCCACGTTTTCCCCATAATGTGAAATGCCGCTATACCGCAGCTATATATGGCTCAGGCCAGCACATTGCCGTTCTCGGCGCGCAGGGCGCGGGAGCGCCGGTGGTCCAGGTGGACGAACGTGCGGTACAGCCACCGGTCGTTGCCGTCGTAGCGGGGCGTGAAGGCGGTGCGCCCGTGGATCGCCAGCCGGTTGTCGAGCAGGGCCAGCTCCCCCGTCCGCAGCACGAGCGTCCGGGTGACCTCGGTGAACGCCTCCTGCAGCGCCGTGATCGCGGCCCGCGCGCCGTCGTCGCGGGGGTGGGTGCTGAGGAAGTCGACCCGCACGTCGGGGTCGTCCCAGGCGCCGGTCAGCACCGCGTGCGGGACGGCCGCCCCGGCCATGTCGCCGAACGAGGGCGGCGGCTCGGTCACGAACCGCTCCTCCGACAGCACCTTCCGGTCGTCGTCGGTCAGCAGCGCGGCCGCGCGGCGGATGGAGCCGACCCGCAGGCCGGCCTTGTCCTCGTGGTCGTTGCGCAGGCAGAACAGCGCGACGAAGTCGGGCCGGTGCGGGTGGAAGGCGTTCTCGATGTGCATCTCCAGCACCTCGGCGCCCGCGTTGCTCTGCGACGTCTCCCTGCCCGGCACCGGCACCACGTTCTGCACCAGCGCGCCTGACTTCTCGTTCCGGAACGCGATGATCTCCCCGAGCTGCAGGGTGAGCAGCGCCTGCACGGCGGCGGCCACGGTCGCGGTCCGCTCCACCGAGCCCGGGACGCTGGGGGTGGGCGGCAGGGACGCCGCGTCCACCGGGAGCCCCGAGATCAGCATCAGCCCGTCGGCGCCCGGATCGTTGCGGAAGTCGCGCAGCCGCTCGCGCAGCCGCCGCGGCGCCGCGCAGGACAGCGCCCTCGCCGCGTCGACCCACGCGGGCTCGTCCACCCGCCGCGGCTCGGTCCGCGTCAGCCTGTCCGCGAGGGCGCGCAGGTCGTCCCGCTCGGCCTCGGTGAGCGCCAGCCTTTCGATGTCCGTCGATGTCATGCCTGGTCCCCGTCCTCTTCCGTGGTCTTTGCGGCCGGTGGCCGCCCCCCTGGCGGATGTCGTCTCACGGTCCGGCGGCGCCCTGCCCGAGCCGGAGCAGCCCGCGCAGCTCGTCCTCGGTCATCAGGGAGACGGCGCCGACGCGGGCGCCGGGGTCGTCCACGGCGGCCCGCGCCAGCAGCAGGAAATGGTCGCCGAGCCGCTCGATCGTCTCGGGCTCGAACAAGTCGGTGTTGTAGCGGAGCACGGCGGTGAGCGAGTTCCGGCTCCGCCGGAGCTCGACGTTCAGGTCGAGCTGGCCCTCCATGTGCGCGACGTCCACGATCGACAGCCGCAGCCCGCCGTAGTCGAGTTCCGCGGCGGCGTCGTCGGCCAGCAGGTCCAGCAGCGGCTCCAGCCGGTTGGCGGTCACCATCGTGGCCGCGATCTGGAAGACCGGCGGGCGGTCCTGCACCCGCGGCAGGCCCAGCACGCCGGGCACGAGCGGGAAGGGATAGCGCGCGACGCCGACGGCGTCGCGCATCTGCCGCTGCGCCGACTCCACCGCCTGCGCGAACGTGGTGTCGGGCGTGAACGCGGCGCGCAGCGCGACGGTGTTGACCAGGTATCCGACGACGTCCCGCATCGCGCCGCCGAACCGGGTGGCGACCGGGCAGCCGATGAGGAACTCCGGCTGCCCCCCGTACCGGTGCAGCAGCGCCTGGAAGACCCCGAGGAGCTGGACGAACTGCGTGACGCCCGCGCGCTCGGCGCTCTCGCGCAGCCGCCGGTCGAGGTCGGCGGGGAAGGTCACCCGGTGGGTCGCGCCGCCGAAGGTCTGCCGCACCGGACGCGGCCGGTCGGCGGGCAGCACGGCGGCCGGGGCCCCGGCGCAGATTCGCGACCAGCGGTCCTCCAGCTCCGCCCGCTGCGGCGACGCGAGCATCCGCCGCTCGGCCGCGACATGGTCGTCGAACGACGCCTTCAGCGGCCGCCAGGCCGGGCTCCCGGTCTCGGTCAGCCCCAGGTAGGCGTCCAGGAGGTCGCGCATGATCAGCCATTGGGAGGTGCGGTCGGACACGATGTGGTGCGTGACGACGACCAGCACCGCGTCGCCTGGGGCGCGGCGCAGCAGCACCACGCGCAGCGGCGCCTCCTCGGTCAGCCGGAACGGCGCGGAGCCGGCCTCGGCGACCAGGTCGTGCAGCTCCGCGTCGTCGGCGCCGGGGACCTCCCGGACGTCCAGGGCGACCAGGTCCACCTGCCCGGCCAGGCGGACCGGGCCCGCCCCCTCGTCGGCGAACGTCGAGCGCAGCACCTCGTGGCGTCCCGCGAGCTCGGTCACCGCCCGGCGCAGGGTCGGCACGTCAAACGGCGCCGACGCGGGCGTGCGGACCCGGAAGGCCAGCGTGATGTTGTAGGCGGCGCTGTCGGGGGCCCACCGGTGGACGAACCACATGGCCTCCTGGCCGGCCGAGAGGCCGCGCTGGTCTCCCGCCATCAGCGCTGCCCCAGCTCCCCGATCAGGAAGGCCGTGATGGCGTTCACCGTGGGGTGGTCCCAGCCCAGCGTGGGCTCGACCTCGAAGCCGAACTCGTCCTCGATGTCCCCGCACAGGTTCAGCGCGTAGACCGAGTCCAGGCCCAGCTCCACGATCTGGACGTCGGGATCGACCGCGTCCGGGGCGCGTTCGGTGTAGAAGGCGACCCGCTCGATCAGCCAATCGCGGATGGTCTGCTCCGACGGGACGGTGCTCGCGTCCGGCATGTGCCGCTGCTCCTCTGGCCGGTGATGGAATCTGGTCAGCCGGCGAGACGCCGGGCGTACAGGTCGAAGGTCAGGTGGTCGTCCGCCCGGCCGAACAGCTCGGCGGCCAGGCGTGCCTCGGTGTCCTCGGGGAGCCGGGCGCGGCGGCCGAGGCGGGCCTCCAGCCGGGCGAGCGCGCCGGTGATCCAGTCGGGTCCGGCCAGGAAGCCGGTGGCGTTCCGCCGCACGCCGACGCACGCGGCGGCCCCGAGCAGGACGATGTAGCGCTCGCAGAGGTCGAAGGCGGCGCGGCCCGCGAGCGCGGTCCGGTCCCGCGCCGGGAGGTCGAGGCAGGCCCGCCGCAGCCGGTCCAGCTCGGCGACGAGGCGGGCGCCGGGCTCGGCGACGCGCGGATCCGCGTCGTCCGCCGCGACGGCGAGCATCGCGGACAGCCCGTCCGCGCCCCGCGCGTTAATCGCGAGTTGGCCGAAGTCGAGCGGGGGCAGCGCGGCGGCGGTGTCGAACAGCGCGTCCGGCGGCGGGTCGGCGCGCAGCCAGCTCCGGGCCGCGAGGCGCGGCAGCTGCGGGATGATCGTCGCCTGGCAGACCGCCGCGTTGGCGTGCGCGAACGTCACCAGCGGCAGGTCGCGCATGGTCTTCTCGAAGATCGCGTACGGGCCGTCGCGCAGGTAGGAGCGAGCGCCGACCAGCACCGACAGGGCGTAGGACGCCTCCCGCAGGATCTTGGGCACCAGGAACTTCACCGCCGCGGTCAGCACGCTGGTCTCCGCCGGGCGCAGGTGCAGCGCGCGGGCCCCGACGGTCGCCAGGGCGTCGCAGATCAGCAGGTCGACGAAGGCGCCCACCAGGGTGGAGCGGGCGTTCGGCAGGTCCGCGACCGTCCCGCCGTAGAGGACGCGGTTCCGGGCGAAGTCCGCGGCCGTGCGCAGCTGGGTGTCCAGCGCGCCGATGACCACCCCCGGCAGCACGGCCCTGGTGACCTGGAACGCCTTGAGCACGGTCTCCATCGCGCCGCCGCGCTCGCCGAGCAGGCTGTCGCCCGGCACCGGGCAGTCCGTGAACTCCACCCCGCCGAGCAGGCAGCCGCGGACGCCCACGGTCGGGAAGCGCGGCAGGTAGGTCCGGCGGTCGGCGGGCAGCGCGGTCATGTCGACCAGCAGGTGCGAGTGGCTGCGGCTGCCCGGCCCGTCGTCGGTGCGGGCGAACAGCACGACCGCGTCGGCGCGGCCCACGTTATTGACGAGCTCCTTGCGCCCGTCCACGGTGAACCCTCGGGCGGACGGCAGCGCGGTCAGCTCGTTGCGGGTGAAGTCGTTGCCGTGCGGGAGTTCGGTGTAGGCCGCCGCCGCCCGGCGGTTGCGCAGCAGCAGCCGGGCGAGCGACGCCTGCTGCTCCGGGTTCCCCGAGGTCCAGACGGGTGCGGCGGCGACGAAGTTGGTGATGCCGTAGCCCAGCCCGAGCGTGACGTCGCGGCGGAACACGGCGCGGACGGTCTCGGCCAGCCGGTCCGCCCGCTCGAACCGGCCGCCGAGCCGGCGCGGCACGAACTCGGCGTTCAGGCCGTAGGCGTCGAGGGCATCCTCCCCGGCGGCGAGGATCTCGCCCCGCTCGTCGGCGGCCAGGACGGCGGCGTGGCCCAGCGGGTTCGCCGGGTCCCGCGGATCGCCGAGGAGTGCCTCCAGCTCGCCCGGACCGGCGGCGCCGGTCGCGGGGGCGGGGGTCGCGGTGGCGTGCGTCATGGACGCTCCTCGGGCAGTCGGCAGAGCAGCGGGGAGAACAGGTGCCCCGCGCGGTACTGGGCCACCAGTTCGGGCAACAGCCGGTCGTAGACGTCGTCGGCGTTCTCAGTAGTCGGGCGGAGCCTGGCGAGGAGGCGGGTCAGGCAGGCCTCCAGCCAGAGCGCGCCGTCCCAGAGCCCGGACGTCCGCTGCTCCGCGCCCGCCCACTCGCGGTTGTGCAGCCAGAACCGCAGGCAGGCCGCGCCGGTGACGCACAGGGCGTACTCGCGGGCGAGGTCGAAGGCCGCTCCGGGGACGTTCCGCGCGGACGGCCGGTGACCCGCCATCCGCTCGTGAACATCGGCGGCGATCTCGCAGAGCCGCCGCGCCAGATCGGCCACGGCCGGGGGCGTGCCGCCGGGTAGCGCGGCCACCGCGGCGGGCAGTCCCTGGAGGAGCGAGCATCCGGCGCGAGCGACCAGTTCGAGCCGCTCCGGGTCGAAGTCCGGCGGCGGGTTCGCCGCGCCCGCCGCGGCGGCCACGCCGGACTCGTCCGCGCGGCCCCGGGCGAACCCGCGCGCCAGCACCGGGAACTGGTTGATCACGACGTTCAGGTTGACCAGCGTGTTCCCGTCGAAGATCCCGACGATGCGGTGGTCGCGCTCGACCTTCTGGAACACGCCGTTGTCGTCGTCGGTCGCGAGGAAGGCCCGCGCGCCCATCGTCTGCCCCAGGTTCGCGATCAGCGCGTCGACGCTCGTCGGCACGTGGTACTTGACCACCGCCGAGAGCACGCTCAGCTCGCCGGGCAGCGCGTGGATCGCGCGCGTCGCGACCAGGCTCAGCACCTCGGCGGTCAGCAGGTCGGTGTACGCCTCGGCGAGGGTGCGCGCCGCGTGCGGAAGGTCGGCGAGGCGGCGGCCGTACAGCTCGTGGCCGAGCGCGAAGCCGGTGCACAGCCGCAACGCCCGGTCGGCGGCGCCGAGCGACAGCGCGGCGACCAGCGTCCGGGTGAGCTGGAGCCCCTTCAGGACGGTCTCGACCCCGCTGCCGGGCGCGCCGAGCAGGTCCCCGGCGTCCACCACCGCGCCGTCGAAGCCGATGCCGCTGATGTCGGCGCCGCGCACCCCGTGCGTGCGGACCTTCGGCAGGCACCGGTAGCCGCCGGGGCCGAGCCGGCGCTTGTCCATCAGCAGCAGGCTGAACCCGCGCGGCCCGCCGCCGGGGTCGGTGCGGGCGAGCAGGCACACGACGTCGGCCCGGGTGGCGTTGTTGATCAGCCATTTCTCCCCGGCGACGCGGTAGCCGCCCGCCTCCGGGACCGCGGTGACCTCGCCCGCCAGCAGGTCGCTGCCGTGCGCCGCCTCGGTCAGCCCCCAGGAGACGACGCTGCCGCCGAGCACCTCCGCGGCGACCCGCCGGGCCTGGTCGGGTCCGGCGCCGACCCACGCCGAGACGCCGCCGAGGAACGTCTTGCCGTGCCCGATCGCGACGGTCAGGTCGCGGCGCGCCATCAGCCGGACGGCCTGGAGCGTGTCCTCGAACGTCCGGACGGCGCCGCCGTAGCGGGCGGGCACGTAGTAGGCGGCGACGCCCGCCTCGTCCAGCTCCCGGCAGATGTCGGCGGGGAACTCCTCGCGCCGGTCCAGCTCGGCGCAGCGGGCGAGGGAGAAGGCGCGGGACGCGTCGCCCGGGTCGCCGAAGCGCTCCTCCAGGCGCTCGGTCAGCGCGTACGGCTGGTACCTCATGCCGGGTTCCGCACGGGCTCGGCGGCGCGGTGCCCGGATGCGCGGTCCTCGGGTGCGCGGTACCGGTCGCGGACCGCGGCGTCCAGGTCCTCGTGGACGGTCCGCAGCCCCCCTTCGGCGAACCGCTCCCGGACGCGGAGCCGCTGGATCTTCCCGCTGGTCGTCCGGCTCACCTGGCCCACCCGGACGAGGACGAACCCCGCGACGGCCACGCCCAGCCGGGTGGCCAGCGCCGTCCTGGCCCGGCGCGCCAGCGCGGCCGGCTCGGCGGCGTCCAGCCCCCGGACCCGGACCTCCTGGACGACGACGATCTCCTCGCGCGGCGCGGGCACCGCGAACGCGCAGCTCGCCAGCCCGGCGAACGCCTCGTCGAGGCCCTCCGCCTCCCGCTCGATGTCGTGCGGGTACAGGTTGCGGCCGTGCACGATGAGCATCTCCTTGAGCCGGCCGGTGATGTACAGCTCCGGGCCCTGCCGGACGCCGAGGTCGCCGGTGCGCAGGAAGCCGCGGTCGCCGTCGGCCGTGACGGCGCCGAACGCGCGCGCTGTCTCCTCGGGCCGCATCCAGTAGCCCCGTGCCACGCTCCCGCCGCGGATCCAGACCTCGCCGACCCGCCCTTCGGGCAGCGTCCGCGCCGTCGCCGGATCGACGATCCGGACGTCCAGGTCCCGGACGTGACCGCTGCTCACCAGGCTCGCCGAACCGCCGTCCGCGGGGACGAACGCGTCCCGCCGGAGCGCCTCGGCGTCGACAGGCGTGACGACCGGGGCGGACGCGGCGGGCGCCCCGGAGACGTAGAGGGTCGCCTCGGCCAGTCCGTAGCCGGGCAAGAAGGCTTCAGGCGCGAACCCCGAGACGGCGAACCGCTCGCCGAACCGCCGCAGCGTCTCCGCCGCGACGGGCTCGGCCCCGTTGCAGGCCTGGCGCCAGCGGGACAGGTCAATCTCCGCCGCCTGCTCCGCCGTCACGCGCCGCGCGCAGAGGTCGTAAGCGAAATCGGGCGCGCAGCTGACCTGAGCGCCGGTCTGGTCCATCAGCTGGAGCCAGGTCCGGGGGCGCTTGAGGAAGTCGGTCGCGGGCATGAGCGCCGCCGTGCCGCCGAGGTAGAGCGGCATCAGCAGCATGGCGATGAGCCCCATGTCGTGGTGGACGGGCAGCCAGCTGCAAAAGCGCGTGTCCGGGTCCCAGCCGTGGCTGCGCCGCATCAGGTCCAGGTTGTGGACGAGGTTGGCGTGGGAGACCATCACGCCCTTGGGATCGCTGGTCGAGCCGGACGTGTACTGGAGGAACGCCAGGTCGTCCGGGTCGCGGGGCGGGGCGTCCCAGCCGTCCGGGTCCGCCTCCCGCGCGGTCTCGATCGCGACCGCGCCGAGCCGGGCGAGGCCCTGGTCGGCGAGCCGGGCCCGGACGTCCGGCAGCGCCGCCGCCGCGGTGAGGACCAGCGCCGGACGGGCGTCGGCCGCGACGGCCACGGTCCGGTCGACCTGGTGGCTGGTCCGCGTGGGCACGGGTACGGGCACCGGGACGAGTCCCGCGTACTGGCAGGCGAGGAACGCCTCGGCGAACGCCGGGCCCGGCGGGAACGGCAGCAGCACCCGGTCTCCCGGAGCGCACCGCTCCCGGAGCGCGACGGCGGTCGCCCGCGCCGAGCGGTCGAGCTCGCCGTAGGTGAGGACGGCTTCCGTCCGGCGCTCGCCCGCGCCGCTGAAGAAGCGGACGGCGGCGGCGCCCGGGGCACGGCCGGCGTGGCGCGAGACCACGGTCATGAGATCAGCGAGATCAGGCACGCGCGACCCTGGCCTCCCAACGGTCTCTGGCTCGTCTGGACGAGCGCTTCGATGATCAGATCGTCACGGCCGCCCCTATACGTGGGCTATACGCGGCCTATGTGTGGTAGGCGCTGGGACGCGCTCAGCCGCAGCCGCCCGCGTGGCCGTCGTCGACGAGGGCGGAGACACCGCCGCCGCCCTGCACGGGCGCGGCTCCGCCGTCCGTCACGGCGGGACGGACGGAGGCGGCGAACGCGGCCAGCCGGTCCACGCCCCAGAACCTCTCGAACCCGTTCACGAAGTACGGCACCCCGAAGACGCCGTCCTTGTAGACGTCCATGAGCGCCCGCACACCCTCCGCGCGCACCTCCGGGTCGTCCACCGCCTCGGTCAGCTCGGCCGCGTCCAGCCCGAGATCGGCGCCGATCCCCGCGACGGTCGTCGGGTCGCAGATGTCGCGGCCCTCCTCCCAGCGCGCCCGGTAGGCCGCCGCGATGAACTCCGGGCCCCGGCCGTGCCCGCGCGCGACCAGGTAGCCCAGATGCGGCACCTCCCACCACGGCTCGCGGTCCACCGGCCAGGCGATCGCGAGCCCGCGGTCGGCGGCCAGGCGCCGGACGTCCTGGAGGATGTAGAGGTGCTTGGCCTTGGACATCGGCGTGAAGGGGAACTCCCCGCCCGCTTCGGCGAGCAGCTTCAGGCTCGTCTCGTCCGGTTCCCAGAACGGCGCCCACTCCAGCCCCGCGGCCAGGTCCGGGTACTGGTCGAGCAGGTCGCGGTAGGCCAGCCACGAGTAGGGGCTGCGCAGGTTGAAGTAGAAGCGCGGCGGGCGTTTCCGGCGGCTCACAGCGCCATTCCCCCATCGACCTGGAACACCTGGCCGGTGACGTAGGAGGCGCGGTCCGACAGCAGGAACGCGACGAGGTCCGCGACCTCTTCGGCCCGGCCGAACCTGCCGAGCGAGATCCGTCCGAGCATCTCCCCGGTGAGCTTGTCCGGGAGCCCGGCGGTCATGTCGGTCTCGATGAAGCCGGGCGCGACCACGTTCGCGCGCAGCCCGTGCGGGCCGACCTCCTTGGCGAGCGCCTTGGTGAACCCGATGATGCCCGCCTTGGCGGCCGAGTAGTTGGTCTGCCCAGCGTTGCCCGCCACGCCCGCGATCGAGGAGACGGTGACGACGGCGCCCGCCTTGCGCTTCAGCATCGGGAACAGCGCCGCGCGGCACACGTTGTAGGTGCCGTCGAGGTTGGTCCGCAGGACCGCGTCCCAGTCGTCGTCGCGCATCAGCAGCAGCGGCCGGTCGGCGACGATCCCGGCGACGCCGACCAGCGCGGCGACCGGGCCGAGCTCGTCCTCGACGGCGCCGGTGAACGCCTTGACCGCGGGACGGTCGGTGACGTCGACCTGCCGGGCCAGCACGCGCGCGCCCCGCTCGCGCGCCTCCTTGGCGACCAGCTCGGCCGCCTCCCGGCTGCGCTGGTAGCAGAACGCGACGTCGTGCCCCGACTCGGCGAGCCGGTGGACGACGGCGCGGCCGATCCCCCGGGAGCCGCCGGTGACCAGTGCGACGGGACGTGCCGTGTCCGTCACGGTGCTCTCCTTCACGCGGTTGTCTCCTTCACGCGGCCGTTCTGCGGGACCGGCCCGAGCGCCTCGATGGGACGCAGCGCCACCACGAAGTGGCCGACGGACATGACGGTCGCGCCGTCCGCCGTGGTCTCGCCCGCGAGGATGGCGGTGTCCGCGACCGCCCGGACCATCCGCACCTCGTGCCGCAGCACCTCGCCCGGGTGGACGGGCCGCTCGAAGCGGATGTCGTTGATCGCCCCGGCCAGCTCGACCTTGCCCGCGAGCACGTCCGGGTTGGGCTGCTCCCAGACCGCGAGCAGCACGGCCGACTGCGCCCACGACTCGATCAGCAGGGACGAGGGGTAGGCGTGGTCCGCGTCGTCCGGGACGTCCGCGTAGCAGGGCTCCGCCGCGGTCACCGCCTTGAGCGCGGTGAGCCGGACGCCCGGTTCGACGGACAGCACCCGGTCCACCAGCAGGATCGGGTGGCGGTGCGGGATGATCCGCTTGATCGCGTCGACGCCGATCATCCGGCCGGCTCCCGCCGGTAGGACAGCGTGATGTCGGCGGCGGGGCCGCGGTCGGTCGCCGCCTTCGCCGTGCACCGCAGACCCGCCTCGGTGTCCTCGGTGGTCAGGGCGATGGTGACGACGTCGCCCGGATAGACCGGCGCGAGGAACCGGCAGCGGTCCACCGCCGCCAGCCGCACCGGCGGCCCGCCCGCGGCCAGGGCGGGCTGGGCGCGCACGGCGCGGTCGGCGTACTCGATCAGGTAAACGCCCGGCAGCACCGGGTAGCCCGGGTAGTGCCCCGGGAACACCGGGTCGCCGGCGTCGACCGGGAAGGACACGACCGCCTCCGTCCGCCCGGGGGCGGCGGAGGGGTCGTGGGCGACCTGCGTCATGACACCGCCTTGAGGCGGCCGTCCAGCAGGTCGTAGGTGCCGGCGAGGGTGGTGATGGACTCGAGCTCGGTCTCCTCCAGCCGCAGGCCGTACGCCTTCTCCAGCCGGACCATGATCTCCAGCGCCATCAGCGAGTCCACGTCGAGGTCGTCCAGGAAGTGCGCCTCGTCGGTGACCTCGGCCACCGGGAGGTCCAGCACCTCGGCGATCAGGCCCCGCAGCTCCTCTTTGTCGAGCGTGTCGAACCTGTCTGCCATGTCACTCTCCCTTCTCTCGGCCGCCGCCGGCGGCGGCGGGCAGGTCGAACAGCGCGCAGCCGGCCGTGCCCTCGGCACGGTCGACCGAGGTCACCAGGGCGAGCCCGGGACGGTCCGCCGCGCCGGCGAGCACGGCGGCGAGCTGGAAGGCGGCGGACGCCGCGCCGGTGTCGCCGATCGCCTCGCGGCAGTGCACGGCGGGGACCGCGCCGCCCGCGACCTCGTCCAGGGCGGCCCGCTCCTCCTTGCCCTCCCGGCCCTGCGCGTCGGACGGCGCGACCAGGCGGACGTCGGCGGCGTCGCGTCCGGCGCGGTCCAGGGCCCCGCGGACGCACCGGACCAGCGCCTCCCGCAGGGACAGCTCGGGGCCCGCGGCGGCGAAGCCGAAGCCGAGCACGGTGGCGAGCGCGGCCCGGCCGCCGCGCTCGGCGTCAGCGGCGCTCTCCAGCAGGAACATCGCGCAGCCTTCGCCGATCGGCGCGGCGTCGCCGCCGGTCGCCCGCCACTCCAGCCAGGCCCGCCGCGGGGTCAGCTCCTCGGCGGCGCCGCACAGCATCGTCCCGGCGTGCCCGCAGCGCTGCAGCCGGGCGGTGTAGTTGAGCGCCGACAGCCCGGTCAGCGCGCCGGCGGCGACGGTGGCGTTGGGACCGCGCAGCCCGTGCCAGATCGCGCTCAGCCCGGCCATCCGGTTCATCACCGTGTTGGGGAACAGCGCGGGATCCACGTGGTACGGCTTATCGCCGGTCAGGCCGTCGCGGGTGAAGTCCATGATGCTCTGCACGCTGCCCGAGCCGGTGCCGAGCACCATCCCGACGCTGTCGGGATCGTCGGTCAGCCCGGGGCCCGCCGACTCCAGCAGGAGGCCGCTCGCGGCGACGGTCAGGGCGGTGACGCGGTCCATGGAGCGGGTGCCCTTCTTGCCCAGCACCTCAGCGACCTCGAACCCCGGGACCGCTCCCCCCTGCTCGAACGGCCCGAGCCCGCCTTCACCGGACCCGGTCCCGGCGGCCGCGAGGGGCCGTACGCCGGAGCGGCCTTCTCGCAGGCCCCCGGCGAAGGCGTCCGCGCCCAGGCCGAAGGCCGAGATCGCCGACCATCCGGTGATCACCAATGCGTCGGAGCTCATCGTGTCCCCTCCTCGCTGTCGTCACGGGGCCCGGCGGACGGGCGGGCGCCCCAGACCGTGCCGGGCGCGTACAGCTCCCCGCCGTCGATCCCGATGGTGTTGGCGGTGATCCAGGAGGAGTCGGTGCGCGACAGCAGCACCACCGCCTCGGCCACGTCCTCCGGCGTGGTGAGCCGTCCGTGCGGGTTGGACAGGGCGGCCTCGTCCACGAACTCGGCGTGCTCGGGGATGCGCTCCAGCGCGGGCGTCACGGTCGTCCCGGCGCGCAGGGCGTTGACCGCCACCCGCCGGGGCGCCAGTTCGAGGGCGAGCTGCCGGACGTGCGACTCCAGCGCCGCCTTGGCCGCGCTCACGGCCCCGTAGCTGGGCAGCGCCTGCGTGGTGCCCGAGCTGGTCATCGCGTAGACCTTGGACCCGGGCGGCAGCAGACCGGCGGCGACGAGGTCCTGCACCCAGTAGACGAGGCTGTGCGCCATGACGTCGAGGGTCATGGCCATCTGCCGCCTGCCGATGCCCGCCGGATGGCCGTCCCTGGGCAGGAACGGCACGAGCGAGCCGAACGCCAGCGAGTGGACGAGGACGTGCAGCCCGTCCCCTCCGGTCAGCTCGGCCACGCGGGCCGTCATGTGGGCGCGGGTCTGCTCGGCGGCGGCGTTGACGTTGAAGAAGTGCGCCTCCACGCCGTGGGCGCGCAGCTCCTCGACCAGGACCGCGACCTTCTCCGCGCGGGCCCCGGTGTCGAAGTGGACGCCGATGACGTTCACGCCCTCGCGCGCCAGCCCCTCGGCGATGGCCTTGCCGATGCCGCTGGACGCGCCCAGCACCAGGCACCAGGCGCCCTTGATCGATATCAGCACGATCGGCTCCCCTCGACGCGCGCGATCGCGAGGTTTCCCTCGCCCGCGGCGGCCACGATGAGTCGGTCCCCTGGCGGGCCGGTCAGCAGTTCGGCCAGCCGCGTCATCGGGGTGAGGCACCCGTTCCCGGCCAGCGTCCGCTGGATCCCGTCCGCGTGCCCGGCGGCTTCGGCGAGCGCGTGGCACGCCAGGTCGGCTACCGCCGAACCGTCGTCGACGATCTCCGCCGGAAGGGCCGCGCCGTTGGCCAGGTCCTTCGCGGCGGCGCGGATCGCCGCGCCGATCCGATCCCGGCCGGCGGCGTCGGCGAGCAGGCGGGGCGGGGCGAACATCGTCCGGACGCGGCACGCGCCGTACCGGCGTGCGCCGCGGGCTTCCGCCGCCGCGCGCGGCTCGAACGCCAGGGCGACGGCGCCCCGCTCGGGCGCGCGGTCCGGGAGGCCGTCCTCGGCCGCCGCCACCAGCAGCGCCTCGCACCGGCCTGCGGCCATGGCCCGCAGGCCCGACTGCACGGCCTCCAGCCCGGCCACGCGGGGTGAGGTGACGGTGAGCGCGAACCCCTTCAGGCCGTGGTCGGACGCCAGGCGGTTGCCCAGCACGTTGATCGCGAAGAACGGGGCGCGGGCCGGGCTCAGGTCGTCGGCGCCCAGGTCGGCGACCGTGCGGTCCATCTCGTCCAGGGTCGCGGTGAGGCCGTTGTTGGTGGCGAGGACGGTGCCCCGCCTGTCCTCGGGGACGTCGCCCGCCCCGGCGAGCGCGTCCCGGGCGGCGGCCACGAGGTACTGGGCGGCGGGCGGAAGGTAGCGGTAGCCGCGGCCGCCGAGCCGGGTCCGGACGTCGAACCAGGTCGCGGGGTCGTCGCCCGCCTCCGGGACGACCACGCCGATCCCGGTCACGACGGCGTCCATGGGAGGGGTCACGCCGCCTCCAGGACGACCGAGCAGTTGTTGCCGCCGAAGCCGTAGCCGTTCACGAGGACCCTGCGGCTGGGGCCGGTCAGCGGTTCGGGGCCGGACTGCGGCAGCCATACCGGGCATTCGGGGTCCTGCTCGTCCAGCGGCACGTTCGGCGGGACGGTCCCGCTCCGCAGCATCAGCACGGCGGCGCACGCCGCGATGGCCGCGGACGCTCCGCCGGTGTGCCCGATGAGCGCCTTCAGGCTGTAGAGCGGGACGCGGTCCAGGTCCGGGCCGATCACGTCCCGCAGGGCGCCCGCCTCCAGGGCGTCGTTCAGCCGGGTCCCGGTGCCGTGCGGGATGACGCAGCCCGGCGCGCCGCCGTCGCCCAGCGCCTCCCGCGCGGCCCTGGCGACCTGCGCCCCGCCGGGCTCGGGCGCCGTCGGATGGTGCGCGTCGCAGCTCCAGCCCGTCCCACCGATCCGGGCGAGGACGGCGGCGCCGCGGGCCTCGGCGCGGGCGCGGGACTCCAGCACGAGCATCCCGGCCCCCTCGCCGAAGATCGTCCCGGCGCGGTGCCGGTCGAACGGGCGGCAGCGGACCGGGTCCACCGCCCCGAGGCGGTTGAAGCAGCCGAGCGCGATGCGGGAGTAGCCGTCGGAGCCGCCCGCGATCGCCAGGTCGGCCTCGCCGGCCCGGATCAGGTCGGCGGCGGCGCTCACCGCGAACGTGCCCGCGGCGCAGGCGTTGGCGACGCTGAGGTTCGGCCCGGTCGCGCCGAGCCGGTCGCCCACCGCCGCCGCGAGCCGGAACGCGGGGTCCCACGCGGCGCCGGTCGCGCCGCGTCCCCGCTCGCTCGCCGCCACCTCGCCCATGCAGCTGCCGACCACGACCGCGGCGTCCGGCGCGGCGTCGAGCCCCGCGTCCTGGAGCGCCTCGTCGGCGGCGGCCAGCGCGAACCGCGCCGCCCGGTCCGCCTCGCCGCCGCCGTCCGGCACCAGGTGGATCAGCGGCAGCGCCATGCGCGCCAGCGGGTCGGCGGGACGGTCGGGCCCGCGCGCCGCGGCGGCGCCCATCGCCTCCCACAGCGTCCCGGCCCCGTAGCCGAAGCAGGTGACGGCGCCGACGCCGGTCACCACCGGTTCGGCCCCGGGATCCCCCGTCATCGGATCATCCCCGTCCCGTGCCGTGCCCCTGCCCGCCCGCGCCTTCCAGCGCGCCGGCGAGGCGGTCGTCGAAGGACACCAGGCTCCAGTCGCGGCGGTTCTCGATCACCGCGTAGCCGTGCGTGATGTGCCCGGTCGCGGTGGGCACGAGGACGCCGTCGCGCAGCGCGTAGCAGTCCATCCGGGACGTGTAGGTGAACCGCTTGAAGACGTTCTCGACGGTGAAGACGGTGTAGAGGTCGTCCTCCATGCGCGCCTCGTCCAGCAGGGTGATGCGCGAGTGCGGGACGACCGGGATCCAGTTCTGCTCGTCCAGCAGCCGCTTGATCGACACCCCGCGGTCGGCGAGGAACAGGTCGACGACCTCCTCCATGAGCCGCAGGTAGCCCGACATCTGCACCCGCTCGGTGAAGTGGCAGTAGAAGTAGGGCATCCGCCACTTCCACACGAAGGAGTTGCCGCCGCCGAGAGCCGCTATGGGGTCGCCGTCCCCGACCGGGACGGCGGGGGTCTCGTAGGGGGCGGGGAGCCCGGCGTTGGACACGACGAACGGCGCCAGGTGCGCGGGCACGTCCTCGGCGTCGCTGCCGTGCGGGTCGCTCCGCAGGACCACGCGGACCTTGGCGGAGACCGCGATGTTGGACGGATCGGCCTGCCGGTTCAGCCGCACCGTGAACGCCAGCTCGCCGCCGGACGCGTTCGCCAGCGGGGCGACCTCGCCGACCGCGAGGTCGTCGATGTGGAAGGCGTGCAGGATGCGGGTGTCGATGTCGGCGATGTCCACGCAGAGGCCGTACCGCTCGTACAGCTCCCCCGCCGGTGCCCCGCGCCGCCGCAGGTGTTCGAGGACGGCCTCCTCGACCAGGTAGTTGACGTGCTTGAACCCGATCCAGGTGCAGATGTTCGACCCCTCGTACCGGGGGCGGATCTCCAGGTCGGTCGGCTGTGCGAGGGGCCCGGCCGGGCGGGTCGCGTCGGTGACGGTCATATCGGCTCCGGTTGCTTGCGGATCGGGATCGGGACGAAGCGGGCCAGGAACCCGCATACGAGGTCGGCGAAGCGGTCGGGGTGCTCGATCATGGCGTTGTGGCCGCAGGCGGGCAGCAGCTCCAGGCGGCCGTCCGGGAGGGTGGCGGCGAGCGCCCGCGCATCCTGCGGCCGGGCCGCCGGGTCCTGCTCGCCGCCGACGATCAGCACCGGCAGGTCGAGGGCGGCGGTGTCGAGGAACGGCGTGCGCAGGTAGGCGTCGAAGAAGCGGATCCAGCCGTACGGGCCGAGCCGGTCGCGGATCCGCAGCGCCATGCTCGCCCGCAGCTCGCCGGACAGCCGCCCGGCCGAGCCGACCCGCAGGCCCTCGTCGATGAGCGGGAGGAACCCGTCCATGTAGCGGGTCATCGCCGCCCAGTCGAAGTCCTGCTCCGACGCCCGGTAGAAGGGCGCGACCAGGACCACCGCCGCAGGGCGCGGGCGCGTCCGGTCCGCGAGGAGGGTGAGGAGGAGGTTGGCGGCGTAGGAGTGCGCGACGACGACGTCCGGCACGCCGCCGGGGCCCGCCATCGCGTCGGCGACGGCGCGGACCGGGTCGGCCCGGTGGTCCCAGCGGGGCCCCTCGCCCGCCGACCAGGGCAGGACGGGCGCCCGCACCGGCAGGGTCTCCGGCAGCCGGGCGCGCAGCGGCGCCCAGGCGAGCGGGCCGCCGGCCAGCCCGTGCAGCAGGAGCAGGCCGCCGCTCACCGCGCGGCCCGCAGGATCAGCGCGGCGGACGCGTCGGTCCCGCCGTCGCGGCCCGTCCCGGCCGTGGCCAGCACGCCGGATGTCTCATCGTTCAGCCAGGCGGTCCCGGCGGCCGCTTGCAGCACGCCGAGGGCGCCCGAGCATTCGCCCATCTTCGCCGTCAGATCGCAGGTCAGGGCGGGCTCCAGCGCGTGCGGCGGGACGGCCCCGCCCGGCGCGCACCACAGCCCGAGCGGTCCGGCGCCGGGCTCGCGGACGGCGGCGACGGCCTCCGTCCAGGTGCCCTTCCTGGCGTACGGGCCGATCCCGGCGAGCGCGGGCACGCCCCGCTCGCGCGCGGACTCCGCCGTCTCCACGACGAGGGCCGCCGCGCCGTCGAGCAGCCGGACGTCGGCGCCGGTCCCGCCGGACGCCAGGTGGCGGACGGGCGGGTTGACCGGCTCGACCCCGACGACCAGCACCCATCCGACCCGGCGGGCGGCGATCAGCTGCCGGGCCCAGTGCACGGCGTCCAGCCCGGACGTCTCCCCGTTGCACAGCGTCAGGTTCGCGCCGCGCAGGCCGTGCGTGATCGCGACCCAGGAGGCCACGACGTTGCTGGCGGTCGCCGGGAGCGCCATGGGGCTGGTGCCCGCGTAGGTCTCCTTGGCGATGGTGGTGACCGCGTCGCAGACGGTGTCGACGTTGCCGTAGTTGGTGCTGGCGACGACGCCCGCCCGGTGTGCGGGCACGGTCAGCGCGCCGTCTCGGACCAGCCCGGCGGCGGCGAGCGCGTCCCGCGCGGCGCACATCGCGAGCCTGGTCGCGCGGTCGCGGTAGCGCAGCCCGCGCCCGGTGAGCCGGGCGACGGGGTCGTCGCCGTCCGGCGCGGGCGGGTCCGGCGCGAGGAGCCCGCGGGCGTCGTCGACGCCGCGCAGCGCGAGCCCGAGGCCGGTGACAACGACGTCCATGCTCAGACCGCCTTCTCCACGACCGCGACGGCGTTGAGGCCGCCGAACCCGAACGAGTTGACCTGGGCGACCGACAGCCCCTCGGCGCGCGCGGCGGCGCCCCGGACCAGCCGGAAGCCCGCCACCTCGTCGATCGGGTCGTCCAGATGCACGATGGGCGGGACGGTGCCGGTCCGCATCGCCTCCACCCCGGCGACCAGGCTGTGCAGCCCGGACGCCCCGGCCGTGTGCCCGGTCATGCTCTTGATGGCCGTCAGGTACGGGCGGCCCGCGGCCGCGCCGAAGACGTCGGCGAAGGCGTCGACCTCGGCCTCGTCGTTCAGCGGCGTGCCGGTCCCGTGCAGCATGACCAGGTCGATGTCGTCCGGGCGCACGCCGGACCGCTCGTGCGCCTCGCGGATCGCGACGCCGATGTTCGCGGCGTCCGGCGCGGACGGGTGCGAGGCGTCGCAGTTGATCGCCACCCCGCGGACGGTGGCGTGCGACCGTCCGGCCGGGCCGGGGCCGTCGGCGGCGCGGCGCAGCACGACGGCTACCGCGCCCTCGCCCTGCAGCATGCCGCGCCGGTCCCGGTCGAAGGGCCGGATCCGGTCCGGGGCCTCGGGGTAGCAGCGGTCCAGCAGCCCGTAGGTGCTCTCGGTGATCGTGTCGACGCCGGCCACGACGACCGTGTCGCACTCGTCCAGCTCCAGCAGGTCGGTGCCGAGGCCGAGCGCGTAGAGGGACGCGGAGCAGGCGTTTGCCACGGTGTAGGTGCGGGTCGCGCCGAACCGGCGGCCGAGCGCGGCGCCGAAGTGCAGGTCGGCCGGGTCGAACGGGACACCGTCGCGCCAGCTCAGCTCCACCGAGCGCAGCTCCCGCAGGGTGGTGCCGACCAGCACGGGGACGTCGCCGAGCCGCTCGTCCATGCCGGCGTCGCGCAGCGCGGCGGCGACCGCCCGCTCCAGCCACCGGCTCGCGCGCAGCGGCACGTCGCCGGAGTCGGGTCGGTCGTCGATCTCGTAGGCGTTCCGGGCCCGGTACCGGGTCGGGTCGAAGCCGCGCAGGGGGGCGTGCGCGCTGCGGCCGGCGCAGAGCGCGGCGAAGAACGCCGCCACGTCGTCGCCGGGTGCGGCGACGGCCCCCATGCCCGTGACGATCCAGCTCATCAGGCCGCCCCCGCCACAGGCGAGGGCTCGGGCGCGCGCCCGAGGATGAGGACGGCGTTGTTGCCGCCGAACGCCAGCGCGTTGTTCTGCACGACCCGCAGATCCGCCTCGCGCGCCTCATTGGGGACGCAGTCGACGCCGCACTCCGGGTCGGTCTCGACATGGTTGATGGTCGGCGGGATGAAGCCCTCGCGCAGCGCCAGCGCGCACGCCGCCGCGGCGATCGCGCTGGCCCCGCCCATCGTGTGCCCGATCATCGCCTTGATGGAGATGGTGGGCGGCGGGCGGTCGCCGAACACCTGCCTGATCGCGCCGCTCTCGGTGACGTCGTTGGCCTTCGTCCCGGTGCCGTGCGCCGAGATGAAGTCGACGTCGCCAGGCCCGATCCCGGCGTCGCGGTGGGCCATCTCGATGCCGCGGGTGATCCCGTCGCGGTCCGGGGCGACGGGATGGCGGGCGTCGCACGACAGCCCGTAGCCGAGCACCTCGGCGTAGATCCGGGCGCCGCGGGCGAGCGCGGCGTCCAGGCTCTCCAGGACCAGGACGCCAGCGCCCTCGCCCGTGAGGATCCCCTTGCGGTCCTTGTCGAACGGCCGGCAGACCTCGGGGGTGATGGTGCCGAGCCGGTAGAAGCCGGTGAAGGTCTTGCGGCAGACCGCGTCGGCCCCGCCGACGAGGGCGATCTCGGCGTCCCCGCAGCGGATCGCGTCGAACCCGCTCCCGACCGCGAAGTTGCCCGCCGCGCAGGCCGTGGGCAGGGTCGTGGCCTCGACGTCGGTGAGCCCGAACTCGGCGACGATCGACGTGGACAGCCGGACCGCGCCGACCCGGCGGGCGATCACCGGGTCGAAGGCGCCCGGCCCCCGCTCCAGCTCGCTCTCCACCAGGCCGTCCAGGTCGCGGGACTCGCCGTCGGTGGTGCCCATCGACACGAGGGCCCGCCGGGCCCGGAGGTCCGCGGGGCCGAGTCCGGCGTCAGCGACGGCCATCCGCGCGGCGGCGACCGAGAACCGGGCCGCCCGGCCGAGGTCGTCCAGCGGGGTGCCGGTGATCCAGTCGGCGGCCCGGAAGTCGTCGATCTCGCAGCCGTTGGCGTGGGCGAACCCGGCGGTGTCGAACGCAGTGATCGGCTTGGCGCCGCTCCGCCCGGCGCGCAGCCCGGCGGCGAAGTCCGCGACCCCGATGCCGATGCTGGTCACCGGTCCGAGCCCGGTGACCACCACCCGCCGGGACGCCTCCAGACCCGTCATGGCGCGGGTCACTCCCGCGCGGCGTCGGCCACGACGGCGTAGACGCCGTCGAGGTTCACCATCCGGTCCATCGCCGCCTGGTCGATCGTCACGCGGAACGTGCGCTCGAGCGCGGCCAGGATCTCGATGGCGCGCAGCGAGTCGGCGCCGTGATCCTCCTTGAAAAGGCTTCCGTCGGTGAGCTCGTCGGGGTCGAGCTCAAGGATCTCGCAGACGATCTCCTTGATCTGACCCTTTTGCTCGCCGTCCAGGACCGCCGTGATATTCGAGCCGGACATGTCACCTCCGCGATTCGACGTACCGGTTCACGTCACTGCCGCAGAGCGTGCGATTGGGCGCTATATCTTTCCTATACGGCCGCCAGGTGCGCGGACACGACCGCCGGCCTCCGCGCCCGGCTCGCCGGGCAAGGGGTTGCGAGTCCGAGATGCTCGTGTATACGGTGAGGTTCCGCAATGGCGCTGACGCGCGCCGGCGGCGAACTCGGGGACGACCATGAATTGTTTCTTCAGCCGCTGGTCAAAGCGCGCCCACAAGCATCGGGCCCGCGGGAATTCAATGGCGACTTGTGGAGGCGGACCCGCGGAATCCCCGGCCGCCTGATCATCTAGCCGACCCGGAGTTTCCATGACACAGGTCCCGACATTCGCCGTGATCTCCGGCGCCCAGGTCCACGACGCGGTCGCCGGACGCGAGAAGCAGGTCATCGAGATGATCGAGGCGGCCTACCGGCTGCACGGCGAGGGCCGCACGGTCAATCCCGACTCCTACTTCCTGCGCTTCCCCGACCGCCCGTCCGACCGGATCATCGCGCTGCCCGCGTCCGTCAAGGGCGACGTCGGCGTGCACGGCGTCAAATGGATCTCCAGCTTTCCCGGCAATGTCGCGAACGGCCTTCCCCGCGCCTCCGCCGTGCTGATCCTCAACGACGCGGAGACCGGCTACCCGTTCGCGTGCATGGAGAGCTCGATCATCTCCGCCGCCCGCACCGCCGCGTCCGCGGCCCTCGCCGCCGCGGCCCTCACCGACCGCCGCGGGTCCCGCCCCCGCCGCGTCGGCTTCATCGGCGCCGGCCTCATCGCCCGCTACATCCACACCTACCTGGCCGCCAACGGCTTCACCTTCGACACCCTCGGCGTCCACGACCTCTCCGCCGAGCACGCCCAGGGCTTCGAGGGCTACCTGCGACGCACCGAGAAGGGGGCCATCACCGTCCACGACACGGCCGAGGCCCTCATCCGCTCCTCGGACCTGATCGTCTTCGCCACCGTCGCCGGCGAACCCCACGTCACCGACCCGGCCTGGTTCGCGCACAACCCCCTCGTCCTGCACGTCTCCCTGCGCGACCTCTCCCCCGAGATCATCCTCTCGTCCTGGAACGTGGTGGACGACGTCGAGCACTGCCTGAAGGCGAACACGTCCCCCCACCTGGCCGAACAGCAAGCCGGCAACCGCGACTTCGTCGCCGGGACGCTCTACGACGTCCTCACCGGCAAGGCCACCCCGCCCGCCGACGAGCCGGTCGTCTTCTCCCCGTTCGGCCTGGGCGTCCTGGACCTGGCCGTCGCCCGCCACGTCTACGACCACGTCGCCACCTCGGGCGCCCTGCACACCGTCCCGAACTTCTTCCACGACCTCACCCGCTACGGCTGACCCTCCGCGCTCGCCGCTCCTTTCACGCGAACCGCTGGCGCAGTTCGCCGATGCCCTCGACGCGGCTGACCAGCTCGTCGCCCGGGGCCAGCCAGCGCTGCGGGGTGCGGCCGAGCCCCACCCCGGCGGGCGTCCCGGTGAAGACCAGGTCGCCCGGCAGCAGCGGCAGCACCGCCGACAGCCGCGCGACCAGCAGCGGGACGGAGAAGATCAGCTCCCGGGTGCGGGCCTTCTGCACCTCCTCGCCGTTGATCGCCGAGCTCAGCTCCAGGTCGCCGGGGTCGGCGAACTCGTCCGGCGTGACGACCCACGGCCCGGTCGGCGCGAACCCCGGGAATGACTTGCCCAGGCTGAACTGCGGCGCGGGCCCCGCCAGCTGGGAGACCCGCTCGGAGATGTCCTGCCCGACGGTCAGGCCCGCGACGTGGTCCCAGCCCTCGTCCTCGGGGACGTTCCGGGCGTGCCTGCCGATGACCGCGACCAGCTCCACCTCCCAGTCGGTGTGGCCGCCGGGCGGAAGCGCCACCTCGGTGACCGGCCCGGTGATGCTGGTGGCGAACTTGGTGAACACGGGCGGCAGCCCGTCCGGCGCGTCGAACCCGGACTCGGCCGCGTGGTCCCGGTAGTTGAGGCCGATGGCGAACACCTGCCTCGGCGCGGGGACGGGCGCTCCCAGCTCCGCCGGGTCGAAGCGCACCCCGCCGCCGAGGTCCGCGTCGGACGCCCACGCGCGGAACGCGTCCCACTCCGCGTAGACGGCCTGCGGATCGGGTCCGAACCGTCCGCCGCTCGCCGCCTCCACGTCCACCGCGCGGTCCCCGCCGAGCAGGGCCAAGCGACCTGCGAGGTTGCCGATGCGCACCCGTCCTCCTAAATCATCAGGATCATTTCGCTCGATGATGATCCCTGGTGAGACGAGGTGTCAAGGCCGCGCTCTGCTATTGTGCATGCTGAATTAGCCGAGGGAGGACGGATGCTCTCTGCGACGCCGGCGAACACCCGGCAGGCCGCCGAGCGGGCCGCGGACCGCATCGCCGGCCTGGCCGGGTCCGCCGAGCCGGGCACGCGCCTCGGGACCAAGAGCGAGCTGCGCGCCCTGTGCGGGGTGTCGGTCAGCACGTTCAACGAGGCGCTGCGCCTGCTCCAGGCGCGCGGGCTGGTGTCCGTCCGCCCCGGTCCGGGCGGCGGCCTCTTCGCCGCCGAGCAGTCGCCGATGGTGCGGCTCGGCAACACCATGCTCGCGCTGGACGCCGAGCCCACCTCCGTCGCCGAGGCCATCCGCATCCGCGACGCCCTCGACCCCCTGCTGATCGAGGACGCCCTCTGGCACGCCTCCCCCGCCGACATCGCGGAGATGCGCACGATCCTGGACGAGATGGGCCGCGCCGCCGAGGCCGAGGACGCCACCGCCTTCGCCCGCGCCAACTGGCGCCTGCACGCCCGTATCGCGTCGACCAGCCCGCACGTGCTGCTCCGCGCCCTCTATGCCAGCCTGCTGGACCTCATCGAGGCGCACACCCTGGACGTGCTCCCGGACGGCGTCCGTCCCCTCCCGGAATACCTCCGCGAACGCCACCGCCTCCACACCGACCTCATCGACGCGGTCGCCCGCCACGACCACGCCGCCGCGAAACACCTGATCCACACACACAAGACGGCCGCCCATCCCGGCGCGACCGAATGATCTGGACGAATGATGGCGGCCCGGTGCGGGCCGGGCCGCCGCGGCCCGGAACTACCAGGTGTGGGCCACATCGACGACGAGCCGCGTGCCGCCGCCGTCACGCGGAAGCGTGATGACCCGGAACGGCAGGCGTGCTCGCACGCCCACGCCGATCGTCGTCTGGCTCTCGAACGAACCCGCCCCCGCTACCTGCCGGAACGTGGTGTAGCCGGAGACATTGGCCAGATTGGACGAGGTGGCCGGGAATCCCGGAGCGGTGGCCGCCTGCACGATGACCCGCAGCTTGGCGCCGCCTCGCAGCGGAACCGGCTTGCCCGAACCTTCCTGTTCCACCTGGTCGACGTACTCGACCCGGTATCCGTAGCCGGATCCGGCCACCTCGATGACGAGCCGGTCGTAGCAGGTCTGACGGCCGGTGCGGACCCGCTCCAGCGGGCCCTCCGAGTAGTCGCCCAGCGAGCCCTTCGGCAGTGATCCCCACGTGGTGGCGCACGCGGCCGAAGCCGACGTGCCCATCACTCCGATGAGAGCGACCGACATGACAAGTGTCAGCACCCCCGCGAAAAATGCGCGCATTCTGAACCTCCCGCGCAAACTGACATCAATTGCTGAAGTAGACGCCTCATTTGCGGGGGTGGTTGGCTCGCCGCCAAGTCCGCATGCGGCCGACATCCCGCCGCATGCCCGCCGTTTACGCGGAATGGAGGTCCAAGGCCGCGCGGACGATCGAGTCGGCGTCGATTCCGTGGTGGCGGTGGACGTCGTCGATCGAGCCGGACTGGCCGAAGCCGGTGACGCCCAAAGTGACGCAGGGGACGTTGTTCACCCCGGCGAGGAAGGCCAGGGTGTGCGGATGGCCGTCCAGGACGGTGACGAGCGGGGTGGCGCGCGAGCCGGGGAACGCCTGGTCCAGGATCCAGTTCGGGCCGTCGTCCTGGCCCTGGCGGGAGCGGAGGGCCTGGAAGAGCAGGCCGGGGCTGGTCACGCACACCACGTCCGTGCCGACGCCGGCCTGCTCCAGGCGGTCGGCGGCGGCGAGCGCCTCGGGGACGAGGGCGCCCATCGCCGCCACGGTGACGGCGGGACGTCCGGCGCGGCGCAGCGGGTAGGCGCCGGCGACCACCTGCCGGCGGCGGCGCTCCCGGGCCGCCGGGTCGGCCGGGACCGCGGCGAGCGTCTGGTCCACCGGACGGGTCGACAGCCGCAAGTAGGCCGAGCCGCCGCCGGGACGGCCGAGGCGGGCCATGCTCGCGAGCAGCGCCCACTCGGTGTCGAGGGCGAACGCGGGCTCGTAGGCGACGCAGCCCGGCTGCTCGATCCCGATCGACGGCGTCACGATCGACTGGTGCGCGCCGCCCTCGGGGGCCAGCGTGACCCCGGACGGCGTGCCGATCAGGATCGACTGGCCGCCCGCGTACATGCCGAACGACCACGGTTCGAGCGCGCGGCCGACGAACGGGTCGTACAGCACGCCGATCGGCAGCAGCGGGCGGTTCCAGCGGCTCCAGGTGGCGCCGAGCTCGCCGAGCAGCCCGACCAGGTTGGTCTCGGCGATGCCCAGCTCGATGTGCTGGCCCGCCGGCCCCTCCCGCCAGTGCAGGATCGTCTCGCCGTCGTCGGCGAACCAGTCGCGGCGTTCGGCGGTCGACCAGACGCCGGCCTTGTTCACCCAGCCGCCGAGGTTGGTGGTGGAGCTGACGTCGGGGCTGACGGTGACGACCCGCGCCGCCGCCTCGGGCGCCTCCCGGGTGAGGTCGAGCAGCAGCCGGCCCAGCGCGGCCTGCGTGGTCGCGGTGCCCTTCGGGGTACGGCCGATGTCGTCCGGCAGCGCGGGCGGGGGCTGCGGCGCGACCGGGGCGCGGCGCAGCCGTGCGGCGGTGTCGGCGCACAGGCGGGCGGCGGCCGAGTCCTCCTCGAAGCGGGCCCACGGGTCGGCCGGGTCGACGCCCAGCCGGGCCGCGAGCCCGGCGATCTGGTCGCCGGTGAGGAGCGAGGAGTGGTTCTGCGGGTGGCCCTCGCTGGGCAGACCGTGGCCCTTCACCGTGTAGGCGAAGATCACGGTGGGGCGGGTGTCGTCGATGGACGCGAACGCGTCGGCCAGGCTGCCGAGGTCGTGCCCGCCCAGGTTGCGCAGGGCGGCCAGGAGCGTCGCGTCGTCCAGCGCCGCGACGAGCCGGGCGACGGGCTCGCTCCCGCCGGGGAGCCGCTCGCGCAGCTCGTCCGCGTCGCAGCGCAGGAGCCGCTGGTACTCCGGGTTGGGCATCGCGTCGATGCGGGCGCGCAGGTCGGCCCCGCCCGGACCGTCGAACAGCTCGGTCAGCAGCCGTCCGTACTTCAGCGTCAGCACCTGCCAGCCCGCGGCGGCGAACATGCCCTTGAGCCGGTGCGCGGCCAGGTACGGGACGACCCGGTCGAGGGATTGCCGGTTGAGGTCGACGATCCACACGATCTCCCCCAGCTCGGCCACGCCGGGGTCGAGGATCGCCTCCCAGACCGCGCCCTCGTCCAGCTCGGCGTCGCCGACCAGCGAGTACTGCCGCCCGGCGGGACGTCCGCCGGGCGTCCGGTCGACGTACCGGCGGGCGATCGCGCCCCAGATCGGCGCGGTGGCGCCGATGCCCACCGAGCCGGTCGAGTAGTCGACCGGGTCCGGGTCCTTGGTGCGGCTCGGGTAGCTCTGCAGGCCGCCGAACTCGCGCAGGGACGTCAGGAACCGCCCGTCCAGCTCGCCGAGCAGGTAGTTGATCGCGTGCAGGACCGGCGAGGCGTGCGGCTTGACCGAGACGCGGTCGTCCGGTCCCAGCTGCCGGAACCACAGCGCCGTCATGATCGTCGCGATCGACGCCGAGGACGCCTGGTGCCCGCCCACCTTCAGCCCGGACGGGTTGGGCCGCACCCGGTTGGCGTGGTCCACGATGGCCGTCGCCAGCCACAGCACCCGCCGCTCGACCTCCGCCAGCACCCCGGCGGGCGCGGCCGTCGCCATCTGATCGTTCATCGTCGGCTCCTTCGCCTCAGCGCCAGGGCTGGGTCAGGTCGACGGAGATCGACTGGATCTCCGTCACGGCCTCGGCCATGTGGCGTCCGCCCAGCCGGCCGTGGCCGCTGTCGGTGCCAGGCGCGCCGCCGAACGGCAGGTGCAGCTCCCAGTAGTTGCTGGTGTCGTTGACGGTGACCTGCCCGGCGCGCAGCCGTCCGGCGACCGCCAGCGTACGGTCCAGGTCTCGGCCGAAGACCGCCGAGCTGAGCCCGTACCGGCCGCGGTTCGCGGCGGCGACGATCGTGTCGGTGTCGTCGCCGACGCGCAGCACGGGCGCCAGCGGCCCGAACGTCTCCTCGCTCATCACCGCGGCGTCCTCGTCCAGCCCGACCAGGACGGTGGGGTTCCAGTACAGGTCCGTGGGCCGGTCGGGCAGCGGGCCGCCGCCGAACGCGGTCCGGCCTCCTCGGGCCTGCCCGTCGGCGACATGCCTGGCCATCGTGTCGGCCACGCCGCGCGTGTGCACCGGCCCCATGGTCGTGGCGGCGTCGAAGGGCGACCCGACCACCTCGCGCTTGGCCTCCTCGACCAGGCGCTCTTCCAGCTCCGCCGCGATCGACTCGGCCGCGATGATCCGTCCGGCGGCCGAGCAGGACTGGCCCGCGTTGGCGAACGCGGCAGAGGCGATCGCCGGGGCGGCGCGGTCCAGGTCGGCGTCGGGCAGCACCACGATCGGCCCGTTGCCGCCCAGCTCCATCACCTGCGCCTTGCCTGCGGCGAGCCGGGCGATCTCGGCGCCCGCCTTCGAGCTGCCGGTGAACCCCACGCCGTTGACGGCGGGATGGGACACCAGGCGCTGCGCCGGTCCGAGGTCCGGGCCGGTGATCAGGTTGACCAGCCCCGGCGGGACGCCGGCGGCCTCGACGCAGTCGTACAGCGCGCCGGCCACCGCCGCCATGCTCGGCGCCGGACGCCACACCACCGCGTTGCCGCAGGCCAGCAGCGGCCCGAGGTACTCCACCGGGATGTTCACCGGGAAGTTGAAGGGGGTCATCACCGCCCACACGCCGCGCGGCTTGCGGGTGGTCAGCACCAGCTTGGCGCCGTCGCGGACGGGCACGGTCTCGCCGCCGAGCCGCTTGCCCTCCTCGGCGGCGAGCCGGAAGCCGTCGGCGGCCAGCCGGATCTCGGCCTCGGCCTGGCCCACCGGCTTGCCGTGTTCGAGGGCCAGGAGCCGGGCCATGCCGGGGGCCCGCTCCTCGACGACTGCGGCGATCCGGTGGCACCAGTCCGCGCGGGTGAACGCGCTCTCCTGGCGGTGCGCCTCGAACGCGTCCGCGGCGGCGGCCACCGCCGCGTCGACGTCGGCCTCCGCCGCCCGCGCGACGGCGGCGATCCGCTCCCCGGTCGCCGGGCTCACCGCGTCGTAGACCGCGCCCCCGCGGGCGGGCACGGCGCGTCCTCCGATCCGCAGCGCGACCTCGTCAGCCACTCCCGACCTCCTTGGTGATCTTCGGGGCGGGCGCCGGCGCGAGCGCGCCGCCGTCCTCGGCGTCGAACAGATGGGCCTTCCCCGGACGGACGCGCATGGCCACCGGAGTGCCCGAGTCCAGCTCGATGTCCGGGTCGGCGCGAGCGATGACGTCGCCGGACGGGAACGAGGCCACGACGATCGCCTCGACCCCGAGCCGCTCGATCAGCCGGACCTTGCCGACCGCGCCGGGCCCGTCGCCCGGCTCCAGGGTGACGTCCTCGGGACGGACGCCGAGCGTCACGCCCGCCCTGGCGGAACCCGTCCAGCCGATCGGGACCGTCCAGTCGCCGTGCGCGAACGAGCCGTCGCCGTCCAGGTCGCCCGGCACGAAGTTCATCCCCGGCGTCCCCACGAATCCGGCGACGAACCGGTTCGCGGGCCGCCGGTACAGGTCGAGCGGCGGCGCCTCCTGCTGCACCACCCCGCCGTTCATGACGACGACCTGGTCGGCCATGCTCATCGCCTCGCCCTGGTCGTGCGTGACGTAGACGAAGGTGCCGCCGAGCTCGCGCTGCAGCTCGCGCAGGCTGATCCGCATGTCGGCGCGGAGCTTGGCGTCGAGGTTGCTGAGCGGCTCGTCCAGCAGGAAGACGTTGGGCCGGCGGACGATCGCCCGCGCCAGCGCCACCCGCTGCTGCTGCCCGCCGGACAGCTGCCGCGGCTTGCGGTCCAGGAGCGCGCCGATGTCGAGCATCTCGGCGACCTCGGCGACCCGCGCGGCGATCTCGGCGGCGGGCTGCTTGCGCAGCTTGAGGGCGAACGAGATGTTCTCCCGGACGCTCCGGTTCGGGTAGAGCGCGTACGACTGGAACACCATCGCGACGTCGCGCTTGTGCGGCGGGACGTCCTGGACCTCCTTCCCGTCGAAGAGGATCCGCCCGGACGACGCCTCCTCCAGCCCGGAGATCATGTTCAGCGTGGTGGTCTTGCCGCACCCGCTGGGGCCGAGCAGCACGGTGAAGCTGCCGTCCTCGATGGTCAGGTCGATCGAGTCGACGATCAGCGTGTCACCGAACCGCTTGGTGACCTGCCGGAGTTCGATACTGGACACGCGTCACACCTTTCCGACGCCTGAGGTCAGGCCGCGTACGAGGAACCGCTGCGAGACGAGGGCGAGCAGCATGGTGGGCAGTGCGGCCAGCAGCGTGCCGGCGGCCATGATGCCGAAGGACTGCTCGCGCACGTTGTAGAGCCCGGAGATGGCCGGCTGGATGAGCATCGCGTCCGTCCGCGAGTTCAGGACCAGCGCGAACAGGAAGTCGTTCCACGACACCATGAACGAGAACAGGCCGACGCTGATGATCCCGGGACGGGCCAGCGGCAGCACGACGCGGGCGAAGACCTGCCAGCGGGTGCAGCCGTCGATCATCGCGGCCCGGTCCACCTCGACGGGGATCCCGTTGAAGTAGGCCCGCATCATCCACACCGAGAACGGGACCGTGAAGCCGAGGTGGGCGATGACGACGCCCGTCCTGGTGTCGGTGAGGTCCATCGAGTGGAGCATCACGTAGAACGGCACGACGAGGGCGAACACCGGGACGAGCTGGCTGCCGAGCATCAGGCCCGGCACCGTCCTGGAACCGGGGAACCGGAACCGGGCGAACGCGTAGCCCGCGGTGGAGGCGATCGCGATGTTGAGGACGGCGACGCAGACCGCCACCACGGCGCTGTTCTGCATGCCGGGGACGATCAGGTCGCTGGGGTTGCTCGGCGGCGCGCCGCTGAACGCCGAGTCGAAGATCTGCTGGAAGCTCCCGAAGTCCATGGCGGGGATCCACCTTGGCGGGGTGCGCAGCGAGTCGGCCCGGGACGTCAGCGCCACCAGCAGCAGGAAGTAGAAGGGCAGCAGCACCCAGAGCAGCAGCGCCAGGACGATCCCGGTGCGCAGCGCGCGCACCCCGATCCGTTTCGCCAGGCGCGCGCGGTTCGCGGCGGCGGTCACGCGGTCCTCCCTTCGCGCTTGCGGCGGGGGCCTCTGATGCCGAGCGCGGTCAGCGCGGCGAGCAGCACCATCGCCAGGGTCATCAGGTAGAAGATCGCCGCGCCCTTGCCGAGGTCGAGGTCGCGGAACGCGGTGGTATAGCCCCACCAGGACAGCAGCGTCGTCTCGGTGCCCGGGCCGCCGCCGGTGAGGATGTAGATCAGCGCGAACGCCAGGAACGCGTTGATCAGGGCGAGCACGGACACCACCAGCACGGTGTCGCGGATCCAGGGCAGCGTGACGAAGAAGAACCGGCGGACCGGGCCGGCCCCGTCGATCCGCGCCGCCTTGTGCAGGTCCTCCGGGACGGTCTGGAGCGCGCCGAGGATGAGCAGCGTCGCGAACGGCACCAGGCTCCAGACGAACGCCACCGCCATCACCGTCAGCGCGACCTGCCCGGAGGCGAACCAGGCGACGTACTTGTCGATCAGCCCGGCCTGCTTCAGCGCCCCGTTCAGCGGCCCGAAGGTGGAGTTGAAGATCCAGCCGAAGGTGAGCGCCAGCGTGATCTGGGACAGCGACCACGGCAGGATCAGCACGCCCCGCACCAGCGACCGGCCCCGGAAGTCCTGGTTCAGGGCGAGGGCGAACACCGTGCCGAGCAGCAGCGTGCCCGCGACGACGGCCGCGGCGAACAGGACGGTCCGGGTCAGCGACGGCAGGAACACCGGGTCGCTCAGGACGGCGGTGTAGTTGTCGAAGCCGACCCAGCGGGCCGGGGCGCGGCTGCCGAGGGTCTGCTCGTGCAGGCTGACCCAGAACGAGTACACCAGCGGGTAGGCGAGCAGGACCAGCGTGACGATGAGGGCGGGCAGGGCCATGGCGATGCCGAACCTGGCCTCGCCGCGCCCGTAGCGAGTCGTGGCCACGGCTACTTCTGCGCGCCCGCGAAGTCGCTCAGCTCCTTGAGCCCCTCGTCGGAGGACTTCTTGCCGAGGACGACCTCTTGCAGGACGGCGCACGCCCGGTCGGCGAACTTGGGGTACCAGGCCCTGGTGGTGACCGGCCCGAGGGCCACGGTCTTGGCGAGCTGGCCGGTCAGGGCGTCCACGTCGGCCCACTTCGCCCACGACTTGAGGACGGCCGGGTCGGAGTCGACGCTCTTGTAGCCGCTGGAGAGCCCGAGCTCGGTCGCGACGAGGTTCTTCGGCACGTGGTAGGTGCCGTCCTTGCCGGCGCCGCCGAGGTAGTCGATGAGCGTTCCGGCGTTCTTATTGCCCTCGGTTTCGTAGGAAAGCATCCAGTATGCGCCGAAACTATGCGTTTGATGTGTTTTGCCGGGCATGGCGATATTCTTCACGGCCTTGGCCGCGGAGCTCTGCTTCGGGTCCTTCCAGCCGACGACCTGCGCCTGGTACCGCATCGAGAAGCTGCTCTTCCCGCCGCCGAAGATGTTGGTCACGCCGCCGTAGTCGGTGGTGAACAGGTCCTTCGGGACCAGGCCCTCGGAGTAGAGCGTCCGCCAGCGCTCCAGGGTGGCGCGCGCGGCGGCGTTGCCGACGAGGACCGGCTTGCCGGACGGGTCGAACAGCGAGCCGCCGCCCTCCGACGCCACCTCCGCCGCGAACTGGTGCCACATCAGGAACGCGTACTTGATCCAGTACGGCGAGTACGGCGTCTGGCTGACGCCCTTCGCCTTCAGCTCCCGCGCCTGCTCCAGGAACTCCTCCCAGGTCGCGGGCGCGGACGCGTCGATCTTCTTCAGGTGGTCGGTGTTGACCACGAAGAGCTCGGCGCCCTGGAAGTAGGGCAGCGCGTAGATCTCGCCGTCGGGGCCCTTGAGCGCTTCGGCCACACCGGGGTTCATGTTCGCGACCAGCTTGTCCAGGCCGGGCAGGTCCTTGAGGGAGCGCACCCACTGGTTCTTCGACCACGACTCCAGGTAGCCCTCGTCCGCGAAGAGCACGTCGTAGGACGCGTTGCCGCCCGCGAGCTGCTGGTTGGTCACGGTGAGGTAGTCCTGCGCGACGTACGACGTGCCGAGCTTGAGCGGCGCGTAGTTGCTGTTGAAGTGGTCCACGTACGGCTTGAACAGCGGGCCGACCGCGGCGTCGTGGTGCATCTGGAGGTCGTTGGGGTCGCCTCCGTCGTCGCCGGACCCGCAGCCGGTCAGCAGTCCCGAGCCGCCGAGTCCGGCGACGACGCCGAGCGCCACGCCGCCGCGGAGGAAGGAACGCCTGGTCACGCGCGAGGTGACCGGGGATGCGTTGCTGGTTGCCATGGATTGCTCCGTTCCAATCGGATGCGTAGGAATGCTCATGCCGCCCGCAGGACCTTCCCTGCGCGCCGACCGGTGGGGCGGAAGTTCTCGATGGCGGTCTCGCCGTTCACGAAGACCCAGCGCATGAGGCCGGGGTAGGCGTGCCGGGCCTCCGGTCCCCCGTCGTTCTCGTAGGCCGCCGCGCGGGCCGGGTCGGCGACGGCGATGTCGGCGTAGGAGCCGGATCGGAACGTTCCACGATCGTCCAGGCGCAGCCGCCGGGCGGGGACGGTGACCAGGTGCCGGATCGCCCGGTCGAGCGGCGCCCGGCCGAGCAGCGCGGGCACCAGCACCTCGGCCGCGCTCGCCAGGTTGCGCGGGTGCTCGTGCCGCGCCTGCTCGGCCGTCATCAGCCAGCCGTCGCTGCCGTGCATGGCGGCCGGATGCGCCGACACCCGGGCGAGATCGTCGCGCGACGCGGCCGGGACGATCATGGTGAGGCGCTCCCCCTCGGCCAGGATCAGCTCCAGCAGCACGTCCACGGCGTCCCGGCCGAGCGCGGCCGCGTACTCCGGCAGCGCCCGCCCGGACGCCTCGGGCCGCGCCCCCGACCGGCCGAAGATGATCTCGTCCGGACGGAACTGCGCCGCGCCGTCCAGATGGCGGAGCAGCCGCAGCCGCTCGGCGCCCTCCCCGGCCCGTGCGCGCAGCAGTTCCCAGCCGCCGTCCAGGGAGCCGGGCGGGAGCAGGCTGGAGACGCCGGTGCTGCCCGAGGTGTAGGGGTAGTAGTCGACGGCGACGTCGATCGCGCCGCGCTCGTTGGCCTCGTCGACCATCGCGAGGGTCTCCTCGGTGCGCCCCCAGTTGGCCTTGCCGAGCGCCTTGTGGTGGGAGATCTGCAGGTCGACGCCGGCGTCCTCGGCGGTGGAGATCGCCTCGGCCACGGACGCGACCAGGCCGTCCCGCTCGTCCCGCAGGTGGGTGGCGTAGAACCGGCCAGACCCGCGCAGCGGCGCGATGACCCGGCGCAGCTCGTCGGCGGCCGCGAACCGCCCCGGGGTGTAGACGAGGCCGCTGGAGACGCCGAACGCGCCCTGGTCCAGCCCGCCGGCGACGAGCCGCCGCATCTCGGCCACGGCCTCGTCCGACGGCGGGCGCGGGTCGGAGCCCGCGACGTGCTCCCGGACGGCGCCGAGCCCGACGAGCGGGGCGACGTTCACGCCGGTGCCGAGCGACTCCAGATGCGCCGCGTAGGACGCGAGGTCGGCGAAGCCGCGGTCGAGCCGGGAGCTGAAGAAGGAGCCGAACCCGATGCTCGTGGGCGGCAGCGGGAACGGGGAGAAGCCGCAGTTCCCGGTGACGTCGGTGGTCACGCCCTGGTGCAGGCGCGACGGCGCGGCCGGGTCGTGCTGGAGCGTGAAGTCGCTGTGGGTGTGCATGTCCACGAACCCCGGCAGGACCACCAGGCCGGTGGCGTCGAACACCGCCGCGCCGGCCGGCGGCTCGATCCGCGCCGCCAGCGCCGTCACCCGCTCACCCTCGATGAGCAGGTCGAGCACCGCGTCGGTCCCGGTGCCGGGGTCGACGACGCGGCCGCCACGGATGATCTTCAGCACTATCTCTGCGTTCCATTCTACGGTTTGGAGTTCCACTCAATGGGATGTTGTGGCAACCTAATCTCGCTGCCGCTCCCCGGTCAAGGCATTCTTTGGAGGCGTTCGTGGTCCAGGTGGTCGATCGCGTCGGTGCGCTGCTCGCCGCGTTCAGTCAGGAGGAACCCGTCCTCGGCCTCGCCGAATGCGCCGAGCGGGCGGGGCTCAGCAAGAGCTCGGCGCACCGGCTGCTGACCGGGCTCGCCGAGATCGGGCTGGTGGAGCGCGACCGGGCGGGCAACTGGCAGATCGGGGAGCTGCCGCTGCGGCTGGCCGCGATCCGGCTCTCGCACCGCACCATGCGGCGGGAGGCCGTGGCGGCGCTGGTCGAGCTGGGCAGGCGCTTCGACGCAGCCACCGCGTTCTCCGTCCCGAACGGCGACGAGATGGTCTACGTGGAGCGCACCGACAGCAGCCTCCCGTTCGCGCCCAGCGCCCGGCTCGGCAGCACCGCGCCGATCTGGGAGGGCGCGGCCGGACGCGCCGTCCTGGCCCGGCTGGAACCCGGCCGCCGGCGGGACCTCTGCGCCGGGCCCGGCTGGTCGGCGCTGCCCGAGGACGTGCGCGCCCGGATCACCGGCGACGTCGAGGAGTCCGTCACCCGCGGCTACTCGGTGGACCGCGGCCAGTTCTTCGACGGGATCGCCGGGGTCGCGTCGGCGCTCGGCCCGCAGGGCGCACCGGCCGCCGCGCTCAGCCTGATCGTGTCGATCGAGCGGATGTCGCCCGACCTGGAGCGCGAGATGGGCCGCGCGGTGTCCGAGCTGGCGCGGGAGATCAACGGCAGGACCGCCCTGCCCGGAGCGGGCACGTGACGGGCGAGCACGTGGCGAGCGGGGACGGCTGGGCGGCCGTGTGCGCGGACGGCGGGCCGCCGACCCCGTTCCTCGCCGTGCACCATCCCCGGCTCCTCGCCAACGTCCGCGGCATGGCCGCCCGCGTGACGGCGCAGGGCGGGCACTCCACGCCCCATCAGAAGACCCACAAGTCTCTCGAGATCGCGCGTGCGCAGGTCGCGGCGGGCGCGACCCGGGCGACCGTCGCGACCGCGGCCGAGGCGGAGCTGGCCTTCGACGCGGGGTTCGAGACCGTCCTCGTCGCCTACCCGCCCGTCCCCGGCGGGCGCGCCGCCGCGCTGGCCGCGCTGACCGAACGCGGCGGGGTCGCCGTCACCTGCTCGCGTCCCGAGCACGTCGGCGCGCTCGCGGCGACCGGCGCGGAGTTCGACGTCTACTGGGAGATCGACTCCGGGACGGGACGGCTCGGCACCGCGCCAGGCCGTCCCACCGCCGACGCGGTCGCGGCCGCCCCGTTCGGCGGGCGCGTCCGGCTCCGCGGCCTGATGACCTTCGCCGGGCACGCCTACGCCGCCACCGACGCCGCCGGGCTGGCCGCAGTCCGCGACCAGCAGGACGACGCGCTGGTGAGCACGCGGGCGGCGCTGGCCGAGCGGGGGGTCGAGGCCCCCGTGCTCAGCGCGGGCGTCACCCCGCTGGCCCGCCTGGAGTCCGGCCGCGCGGACGAGTACCGGTACGGCAACTACGTCTTCTACGACGCCACCCAGGTCGCGCTCGGCGGCCCGGACGCGGCCGAGTGCGCGCTCGCGGTGATCAGCACGGTGGTGGACGTCCCCGCGCCGGACCGGCTCGTCCTGGACGCGGGCTCCAAGAGCCTGCCCGCCGAGCGGATGACCACCCTGACCCCGGGCTTCGGCCTGGTCGACGGGCATCCGGGCGTCGTCGTCGAGAAGCTGTACGAGGAGCACGGGCTCGCCGGATCAGCGGAGCCGCACGGCCTGGCGCCGGGCGACCGCGTCGCCGTGATCCCCAACCACGCCTGCACTGCGGTGAACCTGTTCGGCCGGTACTCGGTGCACGACGGGACGGCCTTCGTCGACACCTGGCCGATCCGGGCACGCCGGCACTGAGCCGACACTGAGAAGGGAACACGCGATGACAGCGGTGAAGGAACGGCTCGCGGCCGGACCGGACCTGGACCTCGACACCGTCCGGTTCGGCTCCGGCGGCGGGCCCGCCGTGACGATCCTCGGCGGCGTGCACGGCGACGAGCCGGAGGGCGTCCTCGCCGCGTACCGGGTCGCGGACGAGCTCGCGTCGGCGCACGTCCGCGGCACGGTGACCGTGCTGCCCCGGGCGAACCCGCCCGCCCTCGCGGCGGGCACCCGGCACGGCGACGGCGGCGTGAACCTCGCCCGGGTCTTCCCCGGCGACCCCGGCGGCGACCTCAGCGCGCGGATCGCCCACGCGATAGCCCGCGAGCTGATCGAACCCTGTGACCTGCTCATCGACCTGCACTCCGCCGGGCGCCGCTACCGGATGCCGCCGATGTGCGGGTTCGGCGCGGCCGGGACGCTCGGCGGCCGTCCGCTGCTGGACGCGGCCCGCACGACGCCGTTCCCGTACCTGTGGGCGCACGGGTCGGTCGCGCCGGGCCGATCCGTCAGCCACGCCGACGCGCTCGGGAAGCCGTGGGCCTACTTCGAGAGCGGCGGGGGCGGCGCGCTGCGCGAAGCCGACCTCGATCTTTACGTGCGGGGCGTCCTGCGCCTGCTGGAGGTGGCGGGCGCCGTCGAGCCCGTGTCGTTCGCCGGGCCGCCGCCCGGACGCCAGACGGTCGTGACCGGCGGGGACGGCGACACCGACACCGGCGTCCTGGTCACTGTGGCGGGGTCGTTCGCCTCGTCCGTCTCGGCCGGGGACGCGGTGAGCTCCGGGCAGCGGATCGGCGCCGTGTACGACGACGGCGGGCGGCGGGCCGAGGTCGTGCGGGCCTCGTCGTCCGGGATCGTCATGATGCTGCGGCACGAGCTGCGCGTGGCGCCGGGCGACGTGGCCGCGATCGTCGCCGGGGCGGACCGCCGTGCGGCTTGACGCGAACGTCGACCTGGTCGGCGGCGGACGGCTCGGCGCTGGGCTCAGCAACGCCTACGACAGCAACGTCTACCTGCTCCGGGGCGCGGACGGAGCCTGGCTCGCCGACACCGGGAGCGGCCTCGACCAGCCGGTCCTGCTCGCCCGCGTCCGCGAGGCGCTCGGCGGTCTCCCGCTACGCGGCGCCGTGCTCACGCACGCGCACGCCGACCACGCGGGCGGCGCCGCCGGGCTCGCCGCGCCGGGCACCATGATCGTCGCCGGGGCGCGCACGGCCGAGCTCGTCCGCGCGGCCGACCCGGGCCCGCTGGGCCTGGACGCCGCGCTGCGCGCCGGGATCTACCCGCCCGGTTACCGGTTCGCGCCCTGCCCCGGCGTGCTGACGCCGGACGAGGCGGACCTGGGCCCGATCCAGGCACTCCCCACACCGGGGCACAGCGCCGACCACACCGCCTACCTGTTCACCGCCGGCGGCACGACCTACGCCTGCACGGGCGACCTGCTCTTCAGCCGGGGACGGATCGTCCTGCCGGGCGCCGAGGACGCCGACGTCCAGGAGCTGCGGCGGTCGCTGGAACGGCTCCGCGACGCGCGGCCCGACGTCCTGCTCCCCGGCCACGGCACGCCGGTGATGGCGGACGCGTCCTGGCACATCGAGCAGGCCCTCGCCGCCTTCGACCTGGGCCGGCTGCCCGCCTCCTTCACCTGAGCAGAGGAACGTTCCATGAGCAGAAGCGTGATCGTCACCGGCGGTGGTGGCGGCATCGGATCCGCCATCACCCGCCGTCTCGCCGCCCCGGGCCGGACCGTCGTCGTCTTCGAGGCCGGGCCCGGCGCCGTCGAACGCGCCCGCACAGACCTCGCGGAGATCGCCGAGGTGATGGAGGTCGACGCGGGCGACCCGGCCGCGATCGGCGCGGCCGTCGCCGCGGTCGCCGCCGCGCACGGGCCGCCGGAGATCCTGGTGAACTGCGCGGCCGTGACCGGCGCCCCCGCGAAGGCGCCGCTGCTCGACACGTCCGACGAACTGCTGGCGCGCATCCTCGCGGTCAACACCGCCGGGCCGTTCGCCTGCGCCCGCGAGGCCGCGCGGCACATGGTCGCGGCGGGCGGCGGCGTCATCGTCAACATCGGGTCGATCGCCGCGCACCGGGGCCAGCTCGACGCCGCCGCCTACACCGTGAGCAAGTCCGCGCTGACCGGGCTGACCCGTGCGCTCGCCATGGAGCTCGGGCCGTCGGGCGTGCGGGTCGTCCAGGTCGACCCGGGCGACATCAGCACGCCCGTCAGCGACCGGCTCGTCGAGCTGGTGGAGACCGACCAGGCGCGCTCGGGCGTCTCGGGCCTGCCGCCGCTCGGCCGCCGGGGGCGGCCGGAGGAGATCGCCGAGGTGGTGGCGTTCCTCTGCTCGCCCGGGGCCTCGTTCGTCTCCGGCGCCCAGATCGTCGTCGACGGCGGATACCTCGCCGGATAGGGAACCCATGATCGACCTTCGCTCCGACGTCAAGACGCTGCCCACCGAGGGCATGCTGCGCGCGATGACCACCGCCCCGCTCGGCGACGAGCAGGAGCGCGAGGACCCCACCGTCCTCGCCCTGGAGGACGACCTCGCCGAGTTGCTCGGCCAGGAGGCGGCGGTGTTCGTCCCGTCCGCGACGATGGCCAACCAGATCGCGATGCTGTGCCAGGTGGAGCGCGGCCAGGAGATCGTCGGGGAGCGGCACAGCCACATGTTCCGCTACGAGGCGGGCGGCCCCGCCTTCCTCGCCGGCGCCGTCGTCACCGGCCTGCCGGGGACGGCCGGGGTGTTCACCGGGGGCCAGGTCCGCGAGATCGCCCAGCTCGGGGACTCCGAGCACCGGCCCCGGACCGTGCTCGCCCTCGTGGAGGACACCCACAACGTCTCCGGCGGACGGGTCTGGCCGCTCCCCGCCCTGGACGACCTCTACGACACCTGCGACGAGCTGGGACTCGCCGTCCACATCGACGGGGCGCGCCTCTTCAACGCCGCCGTGGCGCTGGACGTCCCGCCCGCCCGGATCACCGCGCGGGCGCGGACCGTCGCGGTCTGCTTCTCCAAGGGCCTCGGCTGCCCGGCTGGCGCGGCCCTCGTCGGCCGCGCCGACGTGCTGGCCCCCGCCCGGCGGATCCGCCAGATGCTCGGGGGCTCGCTCCGCCAGGCCGGCGTCCTGGCCGGGGCCGCGCGCTACGCGCTCCGGCACCACGTCGCCCGGCTGGCCGACGACCACGCCAACGCGCGCGCCCTGGCCGCCCTGCTCGCCGAGGGCGGCCTGCCGGTCGACCCCGCCGCGACCGACACCAACTTCGTCTTCCTCGACGTGGAGCCGCTCGGCCTCGCGCGCGACGCCGCCCGGGACCGCCTGCGCGCGGGCGGCGTCCTGTGGTCCAACTCGCACCACCCCACCCTCCTGCGCGCCGTCACCCACCTCGGCCACTCCAAGTCCGACGTCCACACCGCCGCGACCCGGACCATCCGCTCCCTGACCACCGGCTGAGCGCCGCCGGGAGAATCCTTGGCCTGATCTTGGGACTGGACGGCGGCCGGTCGGAAAGTACCTCATTCGACCGGATTGGGGTGACGGCGATGTCAGACGCGCCGGAAAACGGGGGTTCCTTGCTGGACATCGCGGTCTATTCGATGCACTACAGCCCGGGGGTGGTTCGCGAACTCCCGTATGTCGAATATTTCGTCGAGCGCGGGCTGACCCATGTGGCGGGATTGCGGGATTCGCGGAAACGTCTCGTCCTTTTGACGTCGCGTCCGGTCGTCCCGGAAGTGCTGTCGTATCACCTGCGTGAGGCGTGCGGGATGAACGGCGCGGAGGCGGCCGCCGCACGCAGCCGGTTGACGATGATGACGGCGGGTTCGCCGGAGAACGCGTCGCTGGCCGAGTCGCTGTGCCGGGACGTGAAGGCGATGGAGCGGCTGCGGCGCGAGGTGGAGAGCGCGGAGCAGGCACGGCTGCATGTCTTCGCGGCGGATCCGTTCGGTGAGGAATTGGGGCGGCGGCTCGGCATTCCGTTGTCGGAGCCCTCTGCGGACCTCGCGCGCTACTGGGGCAGCAAGGCGGGAGGCAAGGAGGCGTTCCGGCTCGCCGGCGTCCCGACGGCGCCGGGCGAGTCGTCGCTCTGCTGGTCCGAGGAGGAGGTCGCCGAGGCGGCGCTGAAACTGGTTCGCGGGCCCGGCGCGCCGGTGCGCGTCATGGTCAAGCTGAACGGGCCCGAGTGGGGGGACGCGGTCGGCAACCTGGTCGTCGACGCCGCCGAGCTGGCGCGGACCGGCGACATCGGCCTGTCGATCGACACGATCCTGCAACCGTGGCCCGACTTCAGGTCGGAGATCCCCGCTCAGGGGGCGGTGGTGGAGGAGTTCCTGGACGACGCCGAATGCTCGCCCAGCGGCCAGGGGATCATCACGCCGGACGGTGCGGTCAGGGTCGTGTCCAGCCATCAGCAGATCGTCCGGTCCGGTCAGTACGTCGGCTGCGAGTTCCCGGCTCCGGAGAGGTTCGTGGATCAGATCCGCGAGGGTGTGGAGAAAACGGGGCAGGTCCTGGCCGAGCGAGGGATGCGCGGCTCGTTCGGCATCGATTTCATCGGACGGCGCGACGGGTCCCTCTTCGCGGTGGAGATCAACGCGCGGAAGGTCGCGCCGTCGCACGTCCTCGATGCCGTCGAGGCGGCGGCGCGGTCGCGGCTGGGCGCGGACGGGCGGACGCCGGACGGGCCGGTGCGGTACGTCCACCGCCGGCTGTACTCCGACGAGATGACGAGCCTCTCCCCCGGGACGGCCGTCGACGTCCTGCGCCAGGCCGGTCTCCTCTACGACCGCTCGCGGGGAACGGGCGTCCTGCTGCACATCCTCGGCGCGCTGCGGGAGCACGGCTACGTCGAGGCGACCGCCGTGCATCGGACCTGCGCGCACGCCACCGCGCTGCTGGCGGACGCCGAGTCGCGACTCCTGACCACGGCCGCCCCCGGGAAGAAGGCGTTCAACCGGCTCGCGCCTTGAAGCGGCCGGTCAGTGCCAGATGGTCTCCAGGACGCGCATGACGTTGCCGCCCGTGACCTTGAGGATGTCCTCGTCGCTCCAGCCCTCCCGGACGAGCCATCCGACGATGTTGTGGAAGCACTCGCTCGGGTTCTCCAGGCCGGCGACGTGGTCGACCGTGGGGTGGTCCGGCGTCCCGGTCGCCTGGTGGACGCCGAAGTTCGCGGCGAAGACGCGGTGCGAGCCGACGTGGTCGCCGTACATGGTGTCCGGGCCGAACGCGACGTGGTCGATCCCCATGAGCTCGACGCAGTACATGAAGTGGTCCATGACCGAGTCGAGGGTGTGGACGGGGTGGTCCGGCGAGATGGTGGTGTGCGGGGCCGCCTCCAGGCCGAGCACGCCGCCCGACTCGGCGCAGGCGCGCAGGACGTCGTCGGGCTTGAGCCGCGGGATCGGCCACAGCGCGCGGGCCCCGGCGTGGGTGATCAGCACCGGCTGCTCGGACGCCTCGATGGTGTCGAGCGACGTCCGGTCGCCCGAGTGCGAGACGTCGATGGCGATGCCGAGCTTGTTCATCCGCTCCACGGCCCGCTTGCCGAAGACGGTGAGCCCGCCGTCGCCCGCCTCCTTGAGGCCGCTGCCGAGGGAGTTGGACTCGGAGTACGCGATCCCCATCTGGCGGATGCCGAAGCCGTAGAGGATGTCGAGCCGGTCGACCTCGTTCTCGATGGGCGTCGAGCATTCCAGGCCCATGACCATCGCGAGGCCGCCGCGCCGGTGCGCCTCCTCGATGTCGGAGAGGCGGTGCGCGACGCGGATGTAGTCCTGGTGGGCGATGTCGGACAGCCGCATGCCGAGGTCGTACAGGACGTCGTCCCATTTCCAGCCGGACTTGCTGGTCACGCAGCAGGTGCCGCCGAGGAGGTTGTCGAAGACGGCGGTGAGGCCGGAGCGCGAGAGCCCCTCGTACGCGGTGTGCTGGCGCCCGGTGCGGATGTAGTCGAATGCCTGGCCGAGGTCCTGGGCGTGCCGCGTCGGGTGGTCGTGCAGGCTGATGACGATGTTGTCGTTGATCAGCGCCTGCCGCCGCTCGTCCTGCTCGGGCGTGAGACCGAGGTCGTAGGCGGGGAGACGGTCCAGCTCGGGCGCGAGGTCGAAGGTCTCGTAGTCGGCGCCCTCGTCCAGGTAGGAGAAGGAGCGGTATCCCTCGTGGCGGGGCGCGCGGTACGGGAGTCCGGCGGCGGTCATGCGGAGGTCCTCTTCATCAGTGACGCGAGATGGTCCAGGCAGGCGGTGCCGCGCTCGACGGTCCCCTGTTCGGCGCCGTGGACGAGGTCCAGCAGGCCGGCCAGCAGCGGCACGTCGCGGCCCTGTTCGCGGGCCAGGGCGACGACCGGGCCGACGATCTGGTCGACCTCGGTCTGGCGGCGGTGGACGGCGAGGTCGCGCCAGACTCCGGTCCGGCCGATGCCGTGGGCGTGCCAGTAGTCCTGCTGCGCCTTCCAGGCGGCGTCCGCGCGGGCGGCGTCGCGGGGGACGGCGGTGAAGACGGCCGGGTCGAAGCCGTCGAGCGCGACGCAACGGACGCCGTCCGCCGCCGCGACTCCGGCCACTTCGGCGACCAGGGCCTCGAACATGGGGCGGTACTCCGTCCAGCCGAAGATGACCGGGACGTCCTCGTCGACGAGCGCCGTCGCGATGTAGGCCGCTCCTATGGCGGCCTTGCTCCACAGGGCGCCCGCGATGTTGCCGGTCGCCTCCGCCTGATGGAAGTCCTGGGTGAACGTGTCGGCGAGTTCCTGCGTCCGTGCGGATGGACGGCCGTCCATCTCGCCCACGAGCAGGGTGCCGGGGCCCATGTAGTGGATCACGCCGGGGGACGCGTAGTAGCCGCCGAAGGTGAGCAGCGAGCCGACGACCCGGTCCGGCCCCACCAGGGCGCCGATCTTGGCCTCTTCCAGCCCGTTCTGCAGCGAGACGACGTACCCGTCACCGGTCAGGAGCGGGGCGACCGGCTCCAGGGCGGCCTCGGTGTGCCGGGCCTTCACCGCGAGCAGGACGGTGCTCAGCGGCTCGTCCAGCTCGGAGGTGTGGAGGGCGCGGACGGCGACGCCGCGCTCGACGTGGCCGGTCAACGTCAGCCCGTCCTGCTTGATCGCCTCGACATGTTCTTCGTTCGCGTCGACCACCGTGACGTCGTGCCCCGCCGGGACGAGGTGCGCCGCGACGATCCCGCCGATGGCGCCGGCTCCGACGATGTGGACCTTCATCGCATCTCCGAGGTCTCGGGCATCTGGGTGCGGCCTGCGTGGGAGCCGCCGCTGATGTCGATGACGGCGCCGGTCGTCCAGGCGGACGCGTCGGAGAGCAGGAACGCGGCCGCGTGGGCGATGTCGTCCGGTGCGCCGGTCCGTCCCAGGGGGGTGAGGTCGAGCTGGAGGGCGAAGTACGGGTGCAGGCCCTCGTCGCCCTTGTGCTGCACCTCGTCCAGGACGAGTCCGGGCTGGATGGCGTTGGCGCGGATCCCGTGCGGCCCGCCCTCGATCGCGGTGACGGCGGTCAGCGAGTTCACGGCGGCCTTGGAGCCGCTATAGTGGCTGCCGCCGGTGCGCGGCGAGGTCGCCGCGCAGGAGCTGATGTTGACGATCGAACCGGCGGCGCCCCGCTCGATCCAGCGCAGCAGCATCGCGCGGGTGGTGAGCATGCTGCCGCGCGCGTTGACCGCGAAGACGCGGTCCCACTCCTCGACCGTCATCTTCGTGAGCGGCAGGTTCGGGTAGTAGCCGTGCGAGTTCACCAGGCCGTCGAACCGGCCGAGGGCGTCTTCGAGCCGCGTCACCGCCTCCTCGACACTGTCCGCGTCGGAGACGTCGCAGGACGTGTAGCGGAAGTCGTCGCCCTCCGGGATCGAGGTGGTCTCGCCGAGGTCGGCGCCGCCGACCCGGGCGCCCGAGTCGAGCAGCAGCCGGACGATCGCGCGTCCGATCCGGCCGTTGCAGCCGGTGACCAGGACGGTCCGGCCTCCCAGGTCCGTCATGCGAGGGCCTCCTTGGTATCCGTCACTTCTGGCTCCCCTGGCTGCGGCGCAGGGCCTCCATCGCGTTGCCGCGCTTGAGCAGGACCGCCGCCACGATGACGAGCGCCACGCTGAACAGGATCATCAGCGACGACAGCGCGGCGACGGTCGGGTCCTGGTGCTTGATCGTGTAGTTGAACAGGGCGATCGGCAGGGTCTCGGTCCCCGGCTTCAGCAGGAAGATCGTGGACTCCAGCTGGTCGAAGGAGACGATGAACGCGAACAGCGCCCCGACGGTGATCGAGACCCGGATCTGCGGCAGGACGATCCGGCGGAACGTGGTGAGCGGCGAGGCCCCGAGGTCGCGGGACGCCTCTTCGAGGCTCCGGTCGAGGCCGACCATCGCCGCGCTCACCAGCGTCACCACGAACGGCAGAGAGATGACCGCGTGCGAGACCACGACGGACCACAGCTGCCCGTAGCCGCCGATCTTCGCGAAGAAGACGAAGAGGCCGACGCCCAGGACGATCTTGGGGACGACGAGCGACGCGAGAATGGCCCCCGAGATCAGCCCCTTGGCGAACAGCCTGCCCCGGACGAAGGCGTACGAGGCCATCGCTCCGATGACGGTCGCGAGCACCGTCGACAGCGCCGCGAGGACCAGCGAATAGATCGCCGAATTCCCGAACTCCGGCACCTGGAAGATGTTCTCGTACCACTTCAGCGAGAAGCCGGGCGGCGGGAACTTGTTGTACGACACGCTGCTGAACGAGTTCAGGATCACGATGACCAGCGGCGCGAGCACGAAGAAGACGCACAGCGCGGTGATCACATGCAGGATCAGCCTGCGGACGCGGGCCGCCCGGAACGTGGAGGACGCTGCCATCACTTCACCTTCGTCCTGCGCGAGACGGCGCCGAAGACCAGGACGGCGACGAGCGCGCCCACCAGCAGCACCGTGCTCTCCACGGACGCGATCGGCCACTCGACGGAACTGGTGTCGTTGTAGATGGTCACCGGCAGGAACTTGACCCGTCCGCCGCCCAGGATCGACGGGATGACCAGCGACCCGAGCACGAGCGTGAAGCAGATCTGCGCCCCGGCCACCAGGCCCGGCAGCGACAGCCGGAACGTGACCCGCCGGAACGTCGTGAACCAGCTCGCGCCCAGGTCGGACGACGACTCCAGCACCTCGGGCTCGATCTGCTGCAGCGACGTGTAGACCGGGTAGACGACGAACGGCAGGAACATGTGGACCATGCCGATGACCACGCCGCTGGTCTGGAACAGCAGCTCGGGCGGATGGTCGCTGAGATGGGCGGTCTTGAGGAACCAGGCCAGCGGGCCGTGGTCGGCGAGGACGACCTGCCACCCGTACGCCCGGACGACGGAGCTCACCAGCATGGGCAGGAAGGCGACGACGCCGAGCGTGACCCGCAGCCAGTCGCTGTCCGTCCGCCACATCGCGTAGGCGAGCGGGTAGCTGACCAGCACGGAGAACACGGTGGCGATCGCGGCGATCTTGACCGTGCTCAGCAGGATGTCGGTGTAGTAGCTGTCGGTCAGGAACGACCGGTAGTGCTCCAGGGTGAAGCCGGAGTCGCCGATCCCGTTGTCCTCGGTGGTGCCGAACCCGTACCTGAAGAAGATCACCATCGGCACGATGAAGAACAGGACGATCAGCAGCAGCGCCGGGAACAGCAGGAACCAGCCCGCGGCGGCGGAGCGCACGCGGGCCCCGGAGCGTCCGGCGGCGCCCGGCTTCGAGGACGTCGCGGCGGTCATGAGGCGAGCGGGATCGCCGCGTCCGGGTCCCAGCCGACGCGGATCTTGGCGCCGATCGGGTACGGGGACTCGACCCCGGTCCGGGGCACCTCGGCCACCAGCTCCCGCCCGCCGCCGTCCAGCCGGACGCGGTAGCGGATCGAGCCGCCGAAGAAGACGACCTCCTCGACCGCCGCGTCCGCGACGTTGGCGCAGTCCAGCTCGTCGCCGACCCGGACGCGCTCGTACCGCAGGCTGAGCGCCTCGCAACCGCCGTCGCCGGCGGCGGCGCGGTCCGGGGCGGCGAACGTCCGGCCGCCGACGGTCATCCGGCCGTCGCGGACGGGCTCGTCCAGCTCCAGCAGGTTGGTGTCGCCGATGAAGTCGGCCACGAACGCCGACCGCGGCTCGTCGTAGATCTCCTGCGGGCTGCCGATCTGCTGGACGCGGCCGTCCTTCATGACCGCGATCGCGTCCGACATCGTCATCGCCTCGCCCTGGTCGTGGGTGACGAAGACGAACGTGGTGCCGACCTCGCGCTGGATCCGCTTCAGCTCCAGCTGCATCTGGAGCCGCAGCTTGAGGTCGAGGGAGGCGAGCGGCTCGTCCAGCAGCAGCACCTGCGGCTCGATCGCCAGGGCGCGCGCGAGCGCCACCCGCTGCTGCTGCCCGCCGGACAGCTGGCTCGGCCGCTTCGCGCTGTGCTCCTCCAGGCCGACCAGCGCTAGCAGCTCGTCCACCCGCGCGCGGATCCGCTGCTTGCCGGCCTTCCGCAGGCGGAGCCCGTACGCGACGTTGTCCCGGACGTTCATGTGCGGGAACAGCGCCCACCGCTGGAAGACCATCGCGGTGGGGCGCCGGTTCGGGGGCGCGTCGGTCATGTCCCGCCCGGCGATGTGGAGCGTTCCGGCGTCCGGGGGCTCGAATCCGCTGATCACGCGGAGCAGGGTGGACTTCCCGCAGCCGCTCGGCCCGAGCAGCGAGAAGAACGAACCGTCCGGGACGTCGATCGACACGCCGTCGAGCGCGACGGCCCCGTTGAAGGCTTTCCGGACGCCCCGGATCTCGACCGCGTGGGGCGGCCCGGCCTGGCCCTGGTCTTTCATCGGGAGTACGGCCTCACTTCATCCGTGACTTGACTTCGCTGTCCCAGCGCTTGCGCCATTCGGCGTCCTGGGAGGCGACCGCGCCCCAGTCGAACCGCATCGCCTTCAGGCCCACTTCGGGCTGGAGCTCGGGGTCCTTCTTCTGCCGCTCGGTCAGCACCGCGTTGTCGGTCGCGGCGATGGTGCCGGTGAGATCGGCGTAACGACCGGCGGCCTTGGCGTCGAGCAGCCGGTTGATGATCTGCTGCGCGACGTCCTTCTGCTCCGAGTTCAGGTTGGACACCATGGCGAGGTAGGCGGGGAAGGAGACCGCGCCCTCCGCCGGGGTGACGTACTCGAAGGGGGCGCCGCCCTTGATCCACTCCTTGGAGATGCTGTACCACCAGTAGCTCAGCGCCGCGTCGCCGCTGGACATCAGGTTGAGCAGCTGGTCGTTGGAATTGAGCAGGGCCTTGAACTGGCTCGCGTGCTCGGCCCACACCTTGAATCCCGGGTCGATGTTCGTCTCGCTGCCGCCGTTCAGCCGCGCCGCGAGGACGAGCGGGATCCACTGGTAGTCGAAGACCGCCACCTTCCCGGCGAAGGCCGGGTCCCACAGCGCCTTCCACGAGGTGGGCGCGGCCGGGGCGACCTTCTTGTTGTGGAGCAGCCCGGCGAGGGTGAGCTGGTAGCCGGCGCCCAGGTTGTCCTTCACCTGGTACGGCTTGAGGACGTGGGACATGTTCGTCACGGCGGACGGGTTCAGCGCGTCCCACATGTCGTCCTCGACGCCCTGCGCGAAGGTGGAGGCGTTGAAGAACCCGAAGTCGACGTAGTTGTCGTCGGGCGTCGTCTTCTTGGCCGCGACCATCTTCGGATAGGTCACGGTGTTGTTGGACTCGACGAAGTCGATCGACACTTCGGGGTTCTCGGCGAGGAACTGCTTGACCACCTCGCGGGGCAGGACGCCCTGGTTCGAGCCGGCCCAGATGAACATGTTCAGGTGCAGCTTGCCGTCCTTGGACCCGCCGCCGCCCAGCGATCCGCAGCCGCCGAGGGCCAGCGCGGCCGCCGCGCCTCCCGCGATGCCGAACAGACGGCGCCTGCTGAGGACGGGCTCCGGTGCGCTCATGGTCAATACTCCTCCGGATCCATGGACGGTCCAGGCGTCGAGTTTCGGTCGGGACGGTGCCGCGTGGCCGGGCACGTGAGGGATGACGGTATACGATTCAACGTCTCGCGACAAGATAGTCCCAAGTCGCGAGATGGAGAGGAAGCGTTTTCGTATACAGTCCTCGGAATCCCCTCGATCATTTCGCCCCCCGGGAGTTGAGCCCATGCAGACCCGTCCGGAACTCAACGGCAGCTTCGGCATGGTGGCCAGCACCCACTGGCTGGCGTCCGCGTCGGCGATGAACGTGCTGGAGCGGGGCGGCAACGCGGCCGACGCGGCCGTGGCGGCGGGGTTCGTCATGCAGATCGTCGAGCCGCACCTGTGCGGACCCGGCGGCGACCTGGTCGCGCTGACCTGGAGCGGGCGGGAGCAGGCGGCGAGCGTCGTCTGCGGGCAGGGGGTGTCCCCCGCCGCCGCGACGGCGGAGCACTTCGCCGGACTCTCGCTCGGCCTGGTGCCGGGCAGCGGCCCGCTGGCGGCGGTGGTCCCCGGCGCGTTCGACGGCTGGCTCACGATGCTCGCCCGCTGGGGGAGCTGGGAGCTGGAGGACGTCCTCGCCTACGCGATCCACTACGCCGAGACCGGCTTCCCGCTGCTGCCGACGACGAGCGCGGCGATCGACGCCGTCCGCCCGCTGTTCCTCGACCACTGGCGCACGTCGGCCGAGGTGTGGCTGGACGGAGCCGTAGCGCCCGCGCCGAAGGCGTGGTGGCGGCTGCCCGCGACCGGGGCGACCTACCGGCGCATCCTCGCCGAGGCCACCGGGACGACCCGGGAGCAGCGGATCCAGGCCGCCAGGGACGCCTTCTACCGGGGCTTCGTCGCCGAGGCCATCGACCGTTTCCGCGCCACCGCCTGGCGCGACTCGTCCGGCGCCGACCACTCCGGCCTGCTCACCGGGGACGACCTCGACGCCTGGAGCGCCTCCGTCGAGGACCCCGTCTCGGCGCCCTTCGCCGACCGCTACACCGTGTTCAAGGCGGGCCCGTGGAGCCAGGGGCCGGTGCTCGCCCAGCAGGTCCGCCTGTTCGACGCCCTCGGCCTGTGGGACCACGAGGTCCGCTCGCCGGGCTGGGTGCACCTGATCACCGAGGCGGCCAAGCTCGCCTTCGCCGACCGGGAGGCCTGGTACGGCGACCCCGACCACGCCGACGTCCCCCTCGCCCGGCTGCTGTCCGAGGACTACGCGCGCGAGCGGGCCGCGCTCGTCACCGACCTGGCCGATCTCGACCTGCGGCCCGGCCGTCCCGACGGGCGCGCGCCCCGGCTGCCGCACCTCGCCCCCGCCGCCGGGACGGAAACGGCCGGTGAGCTGGGCGAACCGACCCTCGGCAAGCTCGGCGCGGCGCGCGGCGACACCTGCCACGTCGACGTCGTCGACCGCTGGGGCAACTTCGTCTCCGCGACCCCGAGCGGAGGCTGGCTGCAGAGCTCGCCGGTCATCCCCGAACTCGGATTCGGGCTGGGGACGCGGGCGCAGATGTTCTACCTCGACCAGGGGCGTCCCAACTCGCTGCGGCCCGGCGTCCGTCCGCGCACGACCCTGACGCCGTCGCTGGTGTTCCGCGACGGGGTTCCGTGGATGGCGATGGGCACCCCCGGCGGCGACCAGCAGGACCAGTGGCAGGCCGCGTTCCTGACCGACGTCGTCGCGCAGGACCGGCGCGGCTCGAACGACCTCCAGGCCGCCATCGACGCGCCGCTCTTCCACACCACGCACTTCCCCGCCTCGTTCTATCCCAGGGACTCCCGGCGCGGTGAGCTGGTCATGGAGAGCCGGTTCCCGGAACAGGTCCGGGAGGAGCTCACGCGGCGGGGGCATCGCGTCGTGGTGCCCGGCCCGTGGCGGCTCGGCCGCCTCACCGCCGTCGCCAAGGAAGGCCGGCGGCTCAAGGCGGCGGCCGACCCGCGCAGCGCCCAGGCGTACGCCGCCGGCCGCTGACCGGCCCGGAAGCTGACCGGCCCCGGAAAAGGAGCGCTCAGCCGATCCGGGGCAGGAGACGGTGCCGGACGCTGAGGACGTGGGCCCGCGCGGTCGTCTCCGCGAGTTCCTCGGCGCCCATCTCGATCGCGGCGATCAGGGGCTCGTGCTCGTCCCAGGCGTGCGGGTTCTTGAGCGAGGAGTGCTGGAGGAGCAGCCACTGCCCCCGCCGCACGATCGGCAGGGCGACGCTGATGAGGTGGTCGTTCCGCGACATCTCGAAGATCTTCGAGTGCAGCTCGGTGTGCAGGTCGGAGAGTTCCTGCGCGCTGCGCCGGGCGCCGTCCTGCTGCGCCATCGCGAGGATCTTCCGCAGCAGGTCCACCGCGGGCTGGGTGACATGGCGCGCCGCCAGCCGGGCGCCGAGGGGTTCGAGCGCGAGCCGCAGGTCGAACAGATCGTCCGCCTGCTTGATCGACAGCGTGGCCACGGACGCGCCGCGGCGGGCGGCGACCTGGACGAAGCCCTCGGCCTCCAGCGTCCGGAGCGCCTCCCGCACCGGGTTCCGCGAGACGCCCAGCTGCTCGGCCAGGTGATCCTCGGGCAGCCGCTCCCCCGGGCTCAGCCCTCCGGTGAGGATCAGTTCCCGGATGCGCCTCGCGACGACGTCACGAAGAGGAAGTTGCGCCTCGGCGCCCGCGTCCTCGCTCGTTTCCATGACGGGATTCTCGCACGCCCGGACAGGTGACGGTCAGGACGCGTTTGTCCGACCCCGCGGGCGGGAACCTCCGCATCCTTTCCACCGGGGGGCGGCGGACGGCTGATACGGCCGGGGATCGTGGGTAGGGAGGAGATATCGCGGGTGCGGCGGACCAACCGGGGGACGCGTGATGCATGACGCTGGCAGCCGTGGCATGGAGTGGCTGGCGCTGGAGGCGTTCGGCCCGACGCCGGTCGCGGTCGCGCTGACGGCCGGGCCCGACCACCGGGTGGCGTACACCAACCTCGCCTTCCGGACCCATGTCGGCGACCCTCCGCTGGGCCTGCCGATCGCGGACGCGTTCAGCGATCGGGTCCAGCGGGACTACGGCGGCCTCCTCGACCATGTGCTGGCCACCGGGGAGCCGGTCACCCTCGTCGAGGCGCCGGTGCGGACGGCGTCGTCCGCCGACCCGGACCGGTTCCTGTCCATCAGCCTGTCCCGGTTCACCCACGGGCGGCCCGGCGTGCTGATCATCGCCGTGGACGTGACCGAGCAGGTCGCCGCCGCGCGGCGGGCGGACCGGGCCACCAAGGAGCAGGAGCGGACCCGGCGCCGGTTCGAGAGCCTGGTGTGGCTGAGCGCGCAGATCGTGTGGGTGGCGGACCCATCCGGCCACGTGACGGAGTCGAGCGGCGTCTGGGAGGAGGTGACGGGCCAGTCGTGGGAGGAGTACCGCGGCGACGGCTGGTCGGACGTCCTGCATCCCGACGACCGCGCGCCGGCGCTGCGGTCGTGGCGGGAGACGTGCGGGCGGGCCCGTCCGTGGCACTACACCTATCGGGTGCGGAGGCGGGACGGCGAGTACCGGCACTACGACGTCCACGCCGCTCCCGTGTTCGAGGGCGACGTCGTGGTGGAGTGGGTCGGGACCTGCACCGACGTCGAGGAGCAGTGGCAGCAGCGGCAGCGCCGGGAGCTGCTCGACCGGGCCGCGGCGGCGGCCGGGGAGCAGACCGACCTGGCCGGGATGTTCGCCGCGCTCGCGGACGTGCTCGTCCCCGACCTCGCCGACGGCTGCGGGGTGCACCTGCTGCCCGACCTCGTCGACCGGCCGGCGGGCGCGCCGATCGTCGCGCACCGCATCGCGACCGCGTCGCGGGGCGGCGTGCGGCGGCAGCCGCCGGTCGGCGCGGAGCGCTTCGCCCCCGACAGCGGGTTCGCCCGCGCGATCAAGGCGCGCCGTCCGCTGCGCCGCACCTTCCCGCCGGGCCGCCCGCCCGAGGACCTGCTGCCCAGGACGACCGTCGCCTGGCTGAAGCGGGCCGAGGCCACCAGCGTCGTGCTGATGCCGGTCATCGTCGACGGGACCGTGGCGGCGGCGGTCACGGCCGCCCGGCGCGGCGACCGCGCGCCCCTCGGCCCGGCCGACATCGCCCTCATGCAGCAGGTCTTCAACCACACCCACGACGCGCTGAGCAGCGCCGTCCAGCACCACCGCACCCAGCAGCTCGCCCTGGCCCTGCAGCACAGCCTGCTCGCCGACCCGCCCGAGCTCGCCGACCTGCGGCTCGCGGCCCGGTACCTGGCGAGCCCCGCCGCGGCCGGGGTGGGCGGCGACTGGTACGACTCGTTCGTCCTGCCGGACGGCGCGACCGTCATGGTCATCGGCGACGTCGTCGGCCACGACCTGGCCGCCGCCGTGGAGATGAGCCGGCTGCGCAACATGCTCCGCGTGCTGACCGCCGATCGCCTCACCCCGCCCTGCGAGATCCTCCGCCGCCTCAACGCCGCCATGGAGACGGTGGACCCGGACGCGACGGCGACGTGCGTCCTGTCCCGCGTCGAGGAGGCCGCGCCCGGCCGGTGGCAGTTCACCTACGCCGTCGCCGGGCATCCGCCGCCGCTCCTGATCCCGCCCGGCGGCGACGGCCGCTTTCTGGACGAGGTCGCCGACCCCCTGCTCGGCTCCCCGCTCGACCAGCCCTACAGCAGCGCGACCGAACCGCTGCCGCCCGGCTCCACCCTGCTGCTCTACACCGACGGCCTCGTCGAACATCCCGGCGAGGACCTGGACGCCAGCCTGGACCGGCTCCGCCTGCACGCGTCCGCGCTCGCGTCCCGTCCCCTGGAGGATTTCTGCGACGCGCTCCTGGACGCGATGCCCAGCACCGGCACCGACGACATAGCCCTGATCGCCCTCCGCGTCGCCTCGTAGGCCCCGTGAAGCCGACGGCGTCGCCCGTCCCGGGTGAGCCGGGACGGGCGACGCTCGGGGCGGATCAGCGCGTCGGCGCGGGCGCGGCGGACTTCCGGGACCTGTAGTTGCCGATCGTGGCGGCGATCCCGGCGACCAGCGCGACGGTGATCCCGGCGCCCCGGACCGACGCCCCGGCGAACTCGCCGAACGCGTCGGCGTCCGCCAGGCTGCCCACGAAACCGGCCACCTCGGCCAGCGCGGCCAGGACGGCCAGGACGGGCGTCCAGCGCCAGCGGGTCGCGGTCATCAGCGCGGCCACCACCAGCAGGATGATCATGCCGGGCGGGACGACCGGCATCTCCACCCCGGCGACCTTCTGGATCAGGAGGCCCGCGGCGCCGGTGACCAGGCCCGTCACCGTGATCAGTTCGGCTCGGTCGAGCGTCTTCATCTCTGCACTCCCTGCTCGGTTCCTACGGTGAAGTGATGATCTGATGCGGTTTCGGGGTGCGGCGTCGTCCCCGGGAGGGCTTCGCCGGTACGTCGGACGGCGCAGGCGGCGGCAAGCACGGACGGGCGCATCAGCGCGGTCGGCGGGTCGAGGAGCCCGATCACCCGCACCAGCCGTCCGGCGATCTCGGGGTCGCGGGCCGCGGCCGCCTGGACGCGGCCGACATAGGCGTTGAGCAGCCGGATCGCCGGGCTACGCCGTCCCGGCACCTCGGGCATGGACAGGTCGGCGGCCACGGCCATCCGCCACGGGACGTCCAGCGCCCTGGCGACCGCGCGGAAGTACCGGCGGGTCAGGTCGCGGGCGCCGGAGGCTTCCAGGCACCGGGCGAGGACCTGCGCCTCCAGGCACGCGACCGTCATCCCCTGGGCGTAGATCGGGTTGAAGCTGCACAGCGCGTCCCCGGTCACCAGCAGGCCCGCCGGGAACCGCCGCAGCCGCTCGTAGCGGTGCCGCAGGTCGGACGGGTAGCGGTGGGCGGAGATCTCCCCGAGCGGCTCGGCCGCGCGGACCGCCCTCGCCACGTCCGGCGGGGCGAGGCCCTCCATGTAGGCCAGGAAGCCCTCGGGGTCGGTCGGCGGCCGGTGCCCCTTGTCGAGCCCGGCGACGGTCAGCAGGTGCCGGTCGCCCTCGATCGCGATCAGCGCCATCCCGCGCGGCCGTCCCGGCCCGGGGCCGACCACGACGGCCTTGTCGGGCGGCGACCCCAGCGGCAGCCGGACGGGACGGCTCGCGTACGCCACCCCGACCTCGATCTCCTCGCGCGGGGCCGGGTCGTAGCCGAGCGACTCCAGCCAGAGCCGGGTCCGCGCGGCCCGTCCGGTCGCGTCCACCACCAGGTCGGCGGGGAGCTCCTCTTCGGCGCTGCCCGGGACCCGGCGCATGATCCGCACGCCGGTGACCCGCCGGGGATCGGGCGCGACCAGCCCGACCGCGTCGCAGCCGTGGACGAACACGACGCCGTCCAGCGCCTGGACCCGTTCGCGGACGGCGCCCTCCAGCAGCGGGCGGCTCGCCTGCACCGCGCGGTCGCTGCGCGGCACCCGGCACAGCGCGTGCCCGCCCAGGTTGAACCGGTGCTCGGTGCTCGGGTCGGCGACCACGGCCCCGGCGTCGATCAGCTCGTCCTCCAGCCCGGGGAACAGGCCCCGCAGGATCTCCTGCCCGCGGGGCATCAGCATGTGCGCGTGCCGTCCCTGCGGCACGCCCTTCCGCGGCCTGCCGGGCTCGGGCGGCTCGTCCCGTTCGACGATCGTCACCTGGTCGTAGGCCCCGGCGAGGACCCGGGCGGCGAGCAGGCCCGCCATCCCGGCCCCGAGCACGACCGCGCGTTCTCCGACGCGTCCCATGTCCCGTACCTCCTTCGTAGCGGTGAGGTACGACGACCATCCGGCGGTCCGGTGTCCACTCGACAGGCCATCCGCTGTCCGACTTCTGCCCGATCCCGTGGCCTAGCGTTGGAGGACGGGGCAAGGTGGGCGCGGAGGGTGCCGATGAGCGGGACGTTCGGGGATCGGCTGCGGCGGGCCCGGCGGCGCCGGTTCGTGGGGCGGGCCGGGGAGATCGAGCTGTTCGGCGGCGTGCTCGAAGCCGATGCCGACGCGCCGTTCTCGGTGCTGTTCCTGCACGGGCCCGGCGGCGTCGGAAAGAGCGCGCTGCTCGCGGAGCTGGCCGAGGAGGCGCGCCGGTACGGGGTCGCGCCCGTGCTGGTGGACGCCCGCGTCGTGGACCCGGTCCCCGAGGCGTTCGCGCAGGCGGCCGGGACGTTCGAGCAGCCTGCCGGAACGGGCGCGGCCCGCCGGGTCGTCATGATCGACACCTACGAGCTGCTCGGCCCGCTGGACGACTGGGTGCGGGAGACCTTCCTGCCGTCGCTGCCGTCGGACGCGCTCGTGGTCATCGCCGGACGGGACGCGCCCGGCCCCCGCTGGACGGCCGATCCGGGGTGGCGGGAGCTGCTGCGGGTGGTGTCGCTGCGGAACCTGCGTCCGGAGGACACCCGCGCCTACCTGCGGGTGGAGGGCGTCCCGGACGACCTGCACGAGCAGGTCCTCGCCATGACGCACGGGCATCCGCTGGCGCTCTCGCTGACCGTGGACATGATCGTCCGGCAGCGGCGGGAGGGCCGCGCGGTGCCGGACGCGCTGGCCGGCGCCCCCGACGTCGTCCGGGCCCTGCTCGGACGCGTGATCGACCAGGTCCCCTCACCCCGGCACGCGCAGGCGCTTCAGGTCTGCGCGCACTCCCGGTTCACCACCGAGGAGCTGCTGCGCGCCACGCTCGACGGCGACGAAGACGTGGGCGAGTTGTTCGGATGGCTGCGCACGCTGTCGTTCATGGAGGAGGGAGTCCACGGCATCTTCCCCCACGACGTCGCCCGCGACATCCTGGACGCGGACCTGCGCTGGCGCGACCCGGACGGGTACGCGGCCTTGCACCGGCGGCTGCGCGGGCATTTCGTCGAGCGCGTCCGGCAGGCGACCGGGAACCGGCGCGACCGCCGCAAGCACGTCGCGGACGTGCTGTTCCTCAGCCGGTCCCATCCGGTCGTCAGCTCGTACTGGCAGCTCACCGGGCTGGGCCGCTTCTTCACCGACGGGGTGCGCCCGGACGACCACGCGGCGCTGCTCGACCTGACCCGTCACACCCAGGGCGAGGAGCAGGCCCGGCTCGCGGCGTACTGGCTGGACCGCCGTCCGGACGCGTTCGGCGCCTTCCGCGAGACGTCCGGCGAGATGTTCGGGTATGCGGCGTTCCTGCCCCTGCACGAGGCGGACGAGCGCGACCTGGCGGAGGATCCGGGCGCCCGGACGATGTGGGAGTACACCCTCCGCCACGGCCCGGCGCGTCCCGGAGAAAGCGTGATGGCCTGGCGGTTCTTCGTGGACTCCGAGGCGCACATCCGCCCGTCCCGCGCGGAGACGCTGATCCGGCTGTGGAACGGCCAGGAGATCATCGCGCACGGGCCGCGGGCGTGGGACATCGTCTCCGTCCCGTCCGACCGCGACTACTGGGATCCGCTGCTGAGCCATTTCGATTTCCACCACGCCATCCGGTACGAGATCGGCGGCCGTCCCTACGAGGTGTACGCTCACGACTGGCGGCGGCTGAGCGTCGAGGAATGGCTGGAACTGACCGCCGAACGCGAATTGGGCGCCGCCGCCACCCCACCCACCGGAACGGCCCCGGAACTGGTGCTCTCCCAGCCCGAATTCGCCGACGCAGTACGGGCTGCGCTGAAGGATCTGCACCGTCCGGAAAGGCTCGCGGGCAATCCGCTCATGCGATCACGGCTCGTCCGGCACCGCCCCGGAACGCTCCCGGACCTGATCACCGAAGCCGCCGACACCCTCCGCAGCGAGGAATCCCTGTACCGGGTCATCGACCGCACGTTCCTGCGTCCGGCACCCACCCAGGAACGCGCAGCCGAGATGCTGGGCCTACCGTTCAGCACCTACCGCCGCCACCGCAACCGCGCGGTAGAACGAATCACCACCTGGCTCTGGCAACGCGAAATCCACGGCCCCACAGACCCCGGTTAACGCGCCTCCCAGCCCGCGATGGCCCAGGTCAGGCCGTTCCTGCCTAGGAAATCGAGGAAATCGGCGGGAGAAAAGGCCTGGGCCGGGGCCAGGACGCCAGGTTTCGGCGGGTCGGCGATGAGCCGGCGGGCGGCCTCCACGGCCATCACGGCAGGGGTCCTGTACGCGTCGTTGCCGGTGGCCGTGGCCTGGACGGAGCTGCCGTCGTCGGCGGTGGCGTCGACGACGATCGTGAACCGCTGTGCTCGCCTGTCCTCCTCGCTCGGCCCTTCGGGCATCGCCTCAATCAGTTCCTCGGAAAGGGCTGCGGCGGTCACGCGTTCACCTGTCTCCGCATCAAGGAGGCCCTGGACGCGCTGGACGTCCACATGGCGCGGAATGGTGACGACCGCAGGCATGGCGAACTTCACCACCGGCACGTCCTCACCTCCAAGAAAGGTCACCGACTTGCGGAGGGCAGGGGCATCGGTGCGCCATTTACCGTCCTCGTAGGCGAGGCCCCCGGTGCGGAGAAAGTCGATGGTCTTCAGGGCGCTTCTCGCGGAGCCTCGCGAGAGCCCGCCGGTGTTGAGGTTCTTGTGGGCGAGGGCGATCTCGGCGGGCTGGAGCCGCGCGGCCAGCAATGCCGCCAGCAGATCATCGATGGCGCCGCTCTCGGTCATCATCGGGACGAGGGCGACACCGGCCCGTTCGGCGTCCGGTCCGAGGTCGTCGAAGAATTCCTTGACGTACAGCTGCTCGCCGGAAAGGTCGACGTATTGGCAGCCTGCCGTTATCGCCGCGCGTGCCACCGCCTGGCCCGACACCGTGTAGGGGCCAGCGCAGTTGATGAGCGCGTCCACGGACGCGAGTGCGTGCGAGCAGTCGGCGTCGGCTATCCGGATCTCGGCGTCGGCCACGCCGACCTGGCTCGCGGCGGCGCTGAGCCGTTCGCGGGAGCGGCCGATGAGCACCATCTCCATGCCCCGGCGCGCTAGTTCGGCCAGCACGAGCTTGCCCTGATACCCGTTGGCCCCATAGACGGCGATCTTCACATGTCCTCCTGGTGATCGAGAAGATCACGCTAGGAGCGAGCATCGCGATGCTCAATGCGTCATAGTGCCGCATTCATACGCGATCGTGCCATCACTGGCATTCTACGTACGATGGGCCGGTGGATCTGCTCAGCGACGCGATCCTGGTCATGCGGACCGGACGCCCTCACTCCGCTCGCACCGAACGACGTCCTCCGTGGGCGGTGAGCCATCCCCCCTTTCCCGGCGCCGGGGTCCACGTGATGTTGCAGGGAACGTGCGTCCTGACAGTGGCGGACGGCGACCCCGTCACCGTGGGTCCGGGCGACGTCGTCCTGCTGCCGCATGGTGACGCGCACGCCTTGGGCGACGCGTCGTCCGGCCCGCCGCCGGGCGGCCCGAGCGTCACCCCGCTGACCGGGCTCGACGACCAGCCCCCGGCCGACGGCCCCGTCGTCATGCTCTGCGGCGCCTACCTGCTGGACGTCGCCCGGCGCCATCCCCTGCTGGGCGAACTCCCCGCGGTCGTGCACCTCCCTGCCCGCCACGGACGCCATCCGTCACTGCACGCGGCCGTCGATCTGCTCGCCACCGAACTCGAACGTCCGCACCCGGGATCGGACGCCCTCCGAGCGGCCCTGCTGGACGCGCTGCTCATCTACGCGATTCGGGCTTGGTACGAGCAGCAGTCCGACCACCACCACAGCACGACCGGATGGGGAGCGGCATTGCGTGACCCGGCACTCCAACCGGCCTTGAACGCCATTCACACCGACCCGGGCCGCGCCTGGACCGTCCAGGATCTGGGCGCGAAAGCAGGACTGTCCCGGACGACCTTCTCCCGCCGTTTCACCGCGACCCTCGGCCAGCCGCCGATGGCCTATCTCACCTGGTGGCGGATGACCCTCGCGGCCCGCCTCCTCCGCGACTCGGACGCGCCGCTCAGCGCGGTGGCCCAGCGGATCGGCTACACGTCCGAGTTCGCATTCGCCAACGCGTTCAAACGCGAATTCGGCGTGGCTCCCGGCAGATACCGCAAACAATGCCAGGAGACCTGAGCCCGGTCAGGAGCGGCGGACGTTGAAGGCGTTGATTGCGGTGTGGGCTTCGGGGCTTTGGATTACCTCGACCTGGTTGGCGGCCTCGGCGTTCAGGGCCTCGGCGAAGGTGGTCTGCCATGTTTGGTTCAGCATGCGTTTCGTTCCGGCCAGTGCTGCCGGGGACAGGTCGTGCAGGCGCTCGGCCAGCTCGGTCACCGCCCCGTCGAGGCCGTCCGCCGGGACGACCCGCGTGATCATTCCCATGTCGAGCGCCGAAGGGGCGCCGACGCGGTCGCCCAGGAGGCACAACTCGCGGGCCCGCCGCTCCCCCACCAGCCTTGGCAGCAGCCAGCTCGCGCCACTGTCGACCGACAGCCCGCGGCGCACGAACAGCTGGGCGAAGTAGGCGTCCTCGGCCGCGAGGACGAAGTCGCAGGCCAGCGCCAGGTTTGCGCCCGCCCCGGCGGCGGGCCCGCCGACCTTGGCGATCGTCGGGACGGGCAGCTCGCGCATCGCCAGCACGCACCGGTTCGACACGGCGATGCGGTCGGGCAGCGAGCCGGGGTCGTCCAGGAGGCCGGAGACGTCCGAGCCGCCGCAGAAGGAGCCTCCCGCGCCCGTGATGACCAGGACGCGGGTCTCCCGGAGGTCGGTGAGGGCCTCCTCCAGGGCGCTCCACATCGCGTCGGTCATGGCGTTGCGTTTGGCGGGACGGTTCAGCGTGATCTCGGTGATCCCGCCGTTGCGGACGATGTCGACGCTCATCGCCGCGCCCCCGCCACGTCGCCGCCGTCCAGGGTCCGCGCGATGATCTCCTTCATGATCTCGTTCGTGCCGCCGAAGATGGTCTGGATCCTGGCGTCCAGGTACGCCCTGGCGATCGGGAACTCGCGCATGAACCCGTAGCCTCCGTGCAGTTGCAGGCAGCGGTTGACGACCGTCTGCTGCAGTTCGGTCGTCCAGTACTTGGCCTTGGCCGCGTCCTCGGCGGTCAGCTCGCCGCGGCCGTGGGCCTCGATGAGGGCGTCGACGAAGGTCTGCCCGACGTCCACCTGGACGGCGAGGTCGGCGAGGGTGAACCGGGTGTTCTGGTGCGCCATCAGCGGCTGCCCGAACACCTCGCGCTGCTTGCAGTACTCGACCGTCCAGGAGAGGGCGGCGCGGGCGGCCGAGATCGCCGACACCGCCAGGCCCAGCCGTTCCTGGGCCAGGTTCCGCATCAGGATGGAGAAGCCCTCGCCCTCGCCGCCGAGCAGGTTCGCGGCGGGGACGCGCGCGTCGGTGAAGAACAGCTCCGCGGTGTCCTGGCTGCGCAGCCCGATCTTGTCGAGGTGGCGGCCGCGGGTGAATCCGGGCGTCCCGTCCTCGACCACGAGGAGGCTGATCCCCTTGTGGCGCTGCGCGGGGTCGGTGCGGGCGACCAGGACGACCAGGTCGGCGTTGAGGCCGTTGGTCACGAACGTCTTGGCGCCGTTGACGACGTAGTCGTCGCCGTCCAGGCGGGCGCTCGTGGTCAGCGCCGCCAGATCGGAGCCCGCGCCGGGCTCGGTCATGGAGATCGCGCCCATGAGCTCGCCGGTCACCATTCCCGGCAGCCAGCGCCGCTTCTGCGGCTCGTCGGCGAAGTGCAGCAGGTACGGCAGGACGACGTCGTTGTGCAGCGTGATGCACATGCCCGACCCGATCACGTTCGCCCGCTGCAGCTCCTCGCCGATGACGGCGTTGAACCGGAAGTCGTCCTCGCCGAGGCCGCCGTACTCCTCCGGGACCGCCATCGCCAGGTATCCGGCCTCGCCCGCCGCCGTGAACATCTCGCGGTCCACCCGCCCGGCGTCCTCCCAGCGGTCGTGGTGCGGGAGGATCTCGGCGGCGACGAAGGAGCGGAAGCTCTGCCGGAAGTCCTCGTGGACGTCGTCATAGAGCCGTCTGCGCATCGATGCTCCGCTCATCGGGCGGTCCAGCCGCCGTCCACGGCGATGGTCTGGCCCGTGATGAAGCCGCCCGCGTCACCGGCCAGGAGCAGCAGCGCCCCGTCGAGCTCGTCCAACCGGCCGGGACGGCGCATGGGCGTGTTCCGCCGGAGCCACCCCATGGCCTTCTCGTCGGCGAACATCTCCTCGGTCAGCTCGCTGGGGAACCAGCCGGGCGCGATGGCGTTGACGCGGACGCCCTCGTCCGCCCACTCCGCGCCGAGCTGCCGGGTGAGGTTGACGACCCCGCCCTTGGCGGCGCAGTAGGCCGCCTGCGTGACCGGCCACGACGCGCCCAGCCCGAAGATCGAGGCGATGTTGACGATGGAGCCGCCGCGTCCCCGCATGGCCTGCGCGGCGTGAACGCTCATCTCGAAGGTGGCGGTGAGGTCCACGTCGAGCGTCCGCCGGAACTCCTTGGCCGTCAGGTCGAACGCGGGCACCGGGTCGCCGAAGCCCGCCGCGTTGACCAGCACGTGCGGCCCGCCGAGCTCCACCGCCCGCTCCACGACGCGGGCGCAGTCGTCGGTGACCGTGACGTCGCACGCCTGCGCGATGATCCGGTCGTCGGTCTCGGCCAGCTCCCGCAGCCGGGACTCCCGGCGTGCCGCGGCGACGACGGTCGCGCCCGCCCCGGCCAGGACGCCGCACATGTGCCGCCCGATGCCGCTGGACGCGCCGGTGACGATCGCCACCCGCCCGTCCAAGGAGAACAGCTCGCTCGCCCCGCTCATGAGAGGCGCTCGATGATCGTCGCGTTGGCCATGCCGCCGCCCTCGCACATGGTCTGCAGCCCGTACCGGCCGCCGGTGCGCTCCAGCTCGTGCAGCAGGGTCGTCATCAGCTTGGCGCCGGACGCGCCGAGCGGGTGCCCCAGCGAGATGCCGCCGCCGTTGACGTTGAGCCTGTCCAGGTCGGCGCCGAGTTCGCGCTGCCAGGCGAGGACGACCGGCGCGAACGCCTCGTTGACCTCGAACAGGTCGATGTCGTCCACGCTCAGGCCGGTCTTGGCGAGCACGTCGCGGGTGGCGGGGATGGGCGCGGTGAGCATCTCGACCGGGTCGTCGCCCACCACGGACATGCCCCTGATCGCCGCGCGCGGCGTCAGGCCGAGGCGCTCGGCGGCGGTGTCGCTCATGACGAGGACGGCGGCGGCGCCGTCCACGATCTGCGAGGAGTTCCCGGCGGTCACCCGCCCCTCGGGGACGAACGCCGGCTTGAGCCCGCTCAGCGCCTCCGCGGAGGTGGCGCGGATGCACTCGTCCTCGGCGAGCAGCCCGCCGGGCTTGGCGACCTCGCCGGTCTCCCGGTCGCGGACCTTCCGCGCCACCGGGACGATCTCGCGGCGGAACCGCCCCTCGGCGGTGGCCGCCGCCGCCCGCTCCTGGCTGCGCAGGCCGTAGGCGTCGAGTTCCTCGCGGGTCAGCTTCCAGCGGTCCACGACCAGCTCGGCGGAGATCCCCTGCGGGACGAGCCCGGACGTCCCGTAGGAGACGCGGTCGGCGTACCGGGCCTGGACCTCGTCCCCGTACACGGCCCTGATGTCGCCGCCGGGGGCGTTGGAGAACATCGGCACGGTGCTCATGCACTCGACGCCCGCGGCGACGACCACGTCCATGAAGCCGGACGCCACGGCCTGCGCCGCGAAGTGCACCGCCTGCTGCGACGAGCCGCACTGGCGGTCCACGGTCGTCCCCGGGACTCCGGCGGGCCAGCCCGCCGCCAGGACGGCGTTCCGCGCGATGTTGGTGCTCTGCGGGCCCACCTGGGTCACGCAGCCCATGATCACGTCGTTGACGGCGGACGGGGGGATCCCGGCGCGCTCGGCGAGGGCCTTGAGCGTCTCGGCGGCCAGTTCGGCGGGATGCCACCCTGACAGCGACCCGCCCCTCTTGCCCGCGGGGGTACGGACGGCCTCCACGATGACGGGAGTCGGCACGGCATGTCCTTTCAGAATCGTCGGGGAACGGAGATCAGCTGACAGGGGCGCGGGTGAGCAGCGACAGGCATCCGGCGGTGACGGCGTCGTCCCGCAGCCGGGACGGCGGACCGTCCAGCGCCGACGCCGCCCGCGCCCGCCGGAAGTACAGGTGGGCGTCGTGCTCCCAGGTGAACCCGATGCCGCCGTGCACCTGGATGAGCGCGTCGGCCGCGTCGTCGAACGCCTCGGACGCCTCCGCCTTCGCCAGCAGGACGAGCTGATGCGCGGCCGCACGGTCCGCCGCCTCGTCAGCGGTGTCGATCGCCTTGGCCGCGGCGAGCACCAGCGCCCGTGCCCCGGCGACCGCGATCGCGACCCGCGCGCAGCGGTGCTGGATCGCCTGGTAACCGCCGATGATTTGGCCGAACTGCGTGCGGATCTTCGCGTAGTCGACCATCTGGGCCAGGCAGCCCTGCGCGCCGCCGACCTGCTCGGCAGCCAGCAGCAGCCGGGCGGCGTCGAGCGTTCGGGCATGCGCGCCGGTGTCGCCGGGCGCCGCCACGACCGTCGCCGGGACCGCCTGCAAGTCGAGGTCGGCCAGGCTGGCGGTCAGGTCAGTGGCCTGGACGGGCCGCCTGACGATCTCGCCGCCCGGCGACCCGTCCAGCCGGACCAGCACGGGGACGGGCCCTTGAGGCGAGTCGGCCGGAGCGAGCAGCACGTCCGCCGACGGGCCGTGCGTGACGCCGCGCACCGTGCCGGAGACGCGGCCGTCGCCGGACAGCGCCAACCCCGGCCGCCGGTCGCCGAACGACTGCGGCATGCCGACGATCTTGGCGCCGTCCAGCAGATCTTCGACGCCGTCCGGAGCGCCCGGGAGGCCGAGCGTCCAGGCGGCGAGGACGGACGCCCGCACCGGCCCCGGGTAGAGGCACGCGCCCGCCTCTTCGAGCGCCGCCGTCAGATGGACGAGCCCGAGCCCCAGACCGCCCGCCGCCTCCGGACCGGCCATCGCGACCAGGCCGACCTCGCCCGCGAGCGCGCGCCAGCGGACGCGGTCGAAACCGTCCCGGCCGAAGGCGCCGGGGTCGTCGCGCAGCGCCCGCGCCTCGTCCAGCACGGAGGCGTCGGCGAAGTACGCGCGCAGCGCGGACCGAACCTCCTCCGGGCTCAGCAGTTCCTCGCTCACTTCGCGCCCGCCCAGCCGCGCTCGGCCAGCCACGCGCTGATCGTGTCGACGGCCTCCGCCAGCCGCGGGCGCTGGCTCCGGCCCGAGTAGTAGTGGTTGGCGCCCTCGACGGTGTGCAGCGTCCTGTCCTTGTGCCCGACCGCCTCGTAGAGCCGCCGCGTGTGGCTCGGGGTGCAGGCGTCGTCGGCGGAGTTCCCGATGACGAGCGTCGGGACCTCCAGGTCGGCGGCGCAGCGGAGGCCGTCGCCGTTCGCGTCGTCGTAGCTCCACTGCGACAGCCAGCTCCGCAGCGTGGAGAAGCGCGCCAGCCCCACCGGCCCCATGTTCACGACCTTGGGGTCGCCCAGGTAGCACCAGCCGGGACGCCGGTCGTTGGGGTCGACGGCGGGGTCCAGCCAGCGCGGGTCGGCCATCGTGCCGTGGGTGACGAACCCCCGCTCCTCCAGGGGCCGCCCGCTGCTGCGCAGCTCCGCCAGCGTCGCCTTGACCCGGGCCGTGATCCGCCGGTTGCGGTCGATCTGCGCCTGCCGGTACCGGGTCAGGAACTCCTCGGTGTACGGCGGCTGGTTCGGGTTCTCCGGGTTGTAGAGGTCGAGTTCGGGGTCGCGCTTCTCGGGGTCGTGCTCGTCCAGGATGGAGGCGTCCATCCATTCGGTGAGCGTGCCGTGCCTGCTGATGTGCGCGGCGAGCAGCATGAGGCCGTCCGCGGGCTGCAGGCCGAGCTTGGTCAGGTCGGGCGCCTCACCGGCGGGGGTGGCGGTGACGGTCGGCGACTGCGCCTGCTGCTGGTAGTACAGCGACAGCGAGCCGCCCCCGCTCCAGCCGCCCAGGATCACGTTGCGGTAGCCGAGCCGCTCGCGGGCGTCCCGGACGCAGGCCCCCAGGTCCTGGACGACCTTCTCCATGATCAGCGCGCTGTCCACGCCGCGGTACCGGCTGTTGCAGTAGATGACATGGTGCCCGGCTCGGGGCAGCGCGTTCGACATCGGCAGGTAGGCGCCCCCGCCGATCGGGTGCATGAAGACGATCACCGTGTCGGACGGGACGCCGCGCGGCTTCAGCAGGTAGCTCTCCAGCACGACGTCCTCGACCACGCCGCCGTAGGTGTCGCGGTACGCGGAGTCGTCCTTGAAGATCACCAGGTAGGGAACGCGGTCGTATTCATACCGGTCGGTGGTCATGGGGTCTCCCCGAGGGCCGCGTCCAGCAGGGCCTGGCTCGGGGTGAGCCTTCGCCGCGTGTCGATCGCGATGACCTTCCACTCCACGCGCTGGTCGACGTCGAACCTCCGCCGCGACCGCTCCCGCGCCCGTTCCGGAATCCCGTGGTGGATGCCCTGCGGGACGACGGAGAGCAGCCCCTCGGGCATGTCCACGCCGAACACGTTCCCGCCGTGGTAGAACGCGACCTCGTCGTAGTCGACGTTGCGGTGGTACCAGGGAAGCCGCTCCACGCCCGGGACCATTTCGGCCGGACGGGGCAGGAAGTTCATCACGTACACGCCGGTGGCCTGCATGAACAGGTGCACCGTCGGCGGCAGGTGGACGCTCTCCGACGTGATCGCGTCGTAGTCCTCGATGTTGAACGTGAAGGCGACGTTGTCGCCCCGCCAGCCCTCCGCGTCCAGCGGGTGGTGGGGGGTGAACAGCGACGTCCGGCCGCCGAGGTGGCGGAGGCGGATCTCGTACTCGTCCTGCCGGGGCTCCTCGAACACCTCCGGCTCGGGGACCGTGATCAGCGCGGGGTCGTAGGGGAAGTACCGGCCGATCGCGCCCGCCTCGGGCACCCGGAACTCCTCCCGCGCCTCCACGATGAGCAGGTGCGACTCGCCGTCCGGGACCTGCCGGTACGTCGTCGCCTTCGGCAGGTAGACGTAGTCGCCCGGACGGTACGGCAGCCGCCCGAACTCGGTCTCGAAATGCCCAGCGCCGCGATGGACGAAGTAGAGCTCGTCGCCGTCGACGTTGCGCTCGAAGAACGGCGCGGTCTGCCCGCGGCGGCTGAGCAGGATGCGGCAGTCGTCGTTGCCGAGCAGCGGCAGCGGCTCACCGGCGGCGTCGTGCAGGTCGGTCGGTTCGAGCGTGCCGGTCTGGACGTCCAGGGGCCGCAGATCGCCCTCGACCCGGTACTTGGACGGGTCGTTGCGGCGATAGAAGAAGGTGGTGCGGCCCGTGAACCCGGACCTGCCCATCTCGTCTTCCTTCAGCCCGTCCAGGTCGCGGTGGACCTGCCGTGGCGTGGTTCCCTTGCGCAGTTGGATGAAGGATTCCATCGTGCAGTCCTTAGTTGACTCGTGCAGTCCTTAGCTGAGCGGCTTGGGCGGCCGGGGCAGGCCGAGCCCGCGCTGGGCGATGATGTTGAGCTGGATCTCGTCGGTGCCGCCCGCGATGTGCATGGCCGGGGCCCCGAGGACGAACTCCGACCAGGCGTAGGCGTCCGGCTCGCCGCCGTCGGCGAAGGCGCGCTCGCCGAGGACCTCGCCCGCCAGCGCCGCGATCTCGTCCACGGCCCGGGTCATGAGCATCTTCAGGACGGACCCGGACACCGACGCCGTCCGGTGCCCCCAGGAGCCGTCCGGGAGCGCGGCGGCGGCGCGCATCGCGGTGACCGCGGCGACGGTCCGGGCGATCCGCGGCCGGTGGACGGGATCGTCCGCCGCGCCGAGCCGCTCGACCAGCGCCGCCAGCCGCTCCAGCACGTACGGGCTGACCGGGCCGTCGCCCCCGATCATGGTCTCGCGCTCGCTGCCGAGGCTGGTCCCGGCGACCCGCCAGCCGTCGCCGACGTCGCCGACGCGGTGGGAGTCGGGGACGCGCACGCCGTCCAGGAACACCTCGTTGAACGCGGACCCGCCGGTCATCTGCCTGATCGGGCGGACGGTGACGCCGGGAGCGCGCATGTCCACCATGAACACCGTCAGCCCGCCGTGCTTGGGCGCCGACGGGTCGGTGCGGACGAGCGCCTCGCCCACGTCCGCGAGGTGGCCCATCGACGTCCACACCTTCTGGCCGGTGAGGATCCAGTCGTCGCCGTCCCGGACGGCCCGGGTCGCGACGCCCGCGAGGTCCGAGCCGGCGCCCGGCTCGGAGAACAGCTGGCAGCCGATGATGTCGGCGCGGTAGAGCGCGGTCAGCATCCGCCGCCGCAGCTCGTCCGTGCCGTGCGCGTTGATCGCGGGCGCGACGATGTGCAGCCCGACGAACAGCATCTCCCGGGACGGGAACCCCATGTCGGACAGCAGCCGGTCGACGATCTGGTCATGCTCGCGGGTCAGCCCGCGGCCGCCGCAGTCGGCGGGGCCGCTCGGCCAGGCCAGCCCGGCGTCGAACAGCCGCGCCTGAAGCTCCCTGGCCTGCTTGACCTGGAGTTCGTGCCCCTCGCCCAGCTCCTCCACGGCGGCGATCCGGTCGGACGCGCGGCGGCCCGAGGCGAACCCGGCGGTTCCGGCGTCGATGAACTCGGCGGCGATCGACCGCAGGAACTGCTCGGCCTCCTCGCGGAAGGCGTCCAAACTGAGGGAGTCGTTGTCGCTCGGCACCGGATCAGTCCTCCGCGAGCCCGGCGAGCTTGAGCGCCAGGGCCTTCGCGTCGTCCATCGGGTAGTGCTTGCGGGCCACGAGGCGCTGCGCGTAGAGCCCGCCGCCGGACTGCAGCATGGTGACGAGCTGCCAGCCGCCGTAGGCGTCGGCGGTGAAGTCACGGATCGCGTGGAACAGCCGGGTGCGGTACTCGCCGTCGATGCCGTCCTTCGTCCGCATGTACTTGCGGATGAACGGGCCGACCTCCGCGTGCTCCAGGTCGCTGACGGACGGCGCGGTGACGATCGCCCCGCCGCCGATGTCGTGCAGGTGGCGGATCATCGTGCTGAACTCGGCGGCGCCGTAGTGCTTGGCGGCGTTGGTGTACAGCTCGCTGGGGAAGTACCAGCCCTCCGGGCTGGCCTCGGCGTTGGCGATGGCCGCCTCCAGGGAGCCGCGCACCAGCGTGGCGTAGATGACCATCTCGGCGATCTTCTCGCGGATGTGCGAGACGCGTTCGGTGCCGTTGGCCTCGGCGATGAGCTGCGCCAGCCCCACCAGGGTGTCGCCGTACTCGGCCAGGTGCGCGGTCCCGCCGAGCCGCTCCCACAGCCCGAGGGAGTGCGCGAACGTCGCGGAGTGCTCGATCTCGCCCGCGAGGAACACGCGCTCGTTGGGGACGAAGACGTCGTCCAGGATGACGAAGCCCTCCGGCATGTTGTGCCGGGAGCTGACCGGGAAGTCGGCCTGCCGCTCGCGCGGCGCGTAGCTGGTGTTGACGATCGTCACGCCCGGCGCGTTCACCGGGATGGCGCACGCGACCGCCCAGTCCTCCTCGCCCGGCTTCATGTTCTTGGTCGGCATCACCACCAGTTCGTGGCTCACCGCCGCCGACGAGATGTGGAGCTTGGCGCCGCGGACGACGATGCCGTCCGGGCGCCGCTCGACGATGCGGGTGTAGACGTCGGGGTCGTCCTGCGCGCTCGGGGGGCGCTTGCGGTCGCCCTTGGCGTCGGTGATCGCCTGCACGCAGCGCAGGTCGTTGTCCCGGCAGTGCGCGAAGTAGTCCTCGATCCGCTGCGCGTACTCCTGGTTCGCCGGACGGATCCGCGCCGCGGCGGTGAGCAGCGCGAGCAGCCCCTGGGACGTGGTCACGGTGACCATGTCCCAGCCCAGCAGCAGTTCCAGGATGTCCTTCAACTCAGCCGGGCTGCGCGGGATCTTGAAGTACGGGCCGCTGGCGTCGTCCCCGGGGCGGTGATGCCGGTCGTACCCCTCGCCCACCAGCTTCAGCGCGGTCGCGAACTGCGGGTGGGTGGTCAGGTCCTTGATGTCCTCGCCCTCGGCGACGATCCGCCTGCCGTCGTCGAGTGAGGCGAGGTACTCCTCCCCGGTCATCATCGCCATGGGTGCGTCCCTTCGATCGGCCGTTCGGTCGTGCGGCGGGGGAACGCCGCGTGCTGGCAATAATACTGATGCTAAATTCAGTTTTAGTCAACGCCGTTCACCCGCCCGCCGGGGGCCGATCCTCTAGACTCGGGCCACCACGTCACCGGGTGCGCGGGAGCGGTCCGCGGTCATCAGAAGGGGTTGCCGGATGCCTGCGAGGCCACCCACGCCGAAGGGACGGCGGACCGAGGCGGCGTTCCTGGACGCGGCGCGGAAGGTCTTCGCGGAGCAGGGCTACTTCAACGCCAAGATCTCCGACATCGCGCGGGAGGCGGGCAAGTCCCCCGGCTCGTTCTACAACTACTACGAGAACAAGGAGGAGCTGCTCCAGGCGCTGCTGGAGCAGTTCTCCGTCGAGGTCCTGGAGACCTCGTTCGAGGCCCAGGGCGACGACCCGATGGAGGGCATCCGCGCCGCCGTCCGGGCGTACTGGACCACCTACCGCAAGTACCTCGCGGAGATGGTCGGCGTGTTCCAGATGTCCATGACGGACGAGGCGTTCGCGCAGCGGTGGCGCGAGCACCGCGCCATCGGCATCCGCGTGGTGCGGGCCGGGATCAGAAACGCGGAGCGGTCGGGGTACCGCGTCGGCGCCGCGCCCGGGCTCCTCGCCTCGGCGATCGTCTCGGTGCTGGAGGCGTTCTGCTGGGTCTGGATGGTGTCGGGCGGCGACACCGACGTGGACGCCCCCGACGACGAGGCCGCCATCGAGACGCTCAGCCTGCTCTGGTACCGCGCCGTCTACCACCGCGAGCCCGAGCGCTGATTCTGAAGATCGTTCCAGGTCAGGCCCTGGTCGCGGCGTTCAGCCTGGGTCCCGCGCGCATGATCTGGCCCGGCAGCTCGCGTCCGGTGATCTCCTCCGCGAGCCGGGCGGCGGTGACCAGCCGGGACAGGTCCAGCCCGGTCGCGACGCCGAGCTCGTGGGCCAGATGGACGAAGTCCTCGGTGCTGATGTTGCCGCGGGCGGACGGCGGCGCGAACGGGCAGCCGCCCATGCCGGCGACCGAGGCGTCGAACAGCGTGACGCCGAGCGTCAGCGCGGTCAGCGCGTTGGCCATGCCGAGCGCGCGGGTGTCGTGCAGGTGGAGCCCCACGGGACGGCCGCCGGCGGCGGAACCTGCGACGGGCACCAGGGCCGCGATCGACGCGGGCGTGGCCATGCCGGTCGTGTCGGCGAGGGAGACCTCGTCGGCGCCCTCCCGCACCGCCAGGCTCACCAGGGAGAGCACGGTCTCTTCGGGGACGTCGCCCGCGTAGGGGCAGCCGAACGCGGTGGCGACGACGACGCTCAGCGGCGTCCCGGCCTCTCCGGCGAGCCCCGCGACGCGGTGCAGTTCGCGCGCCGACCGCTCCGTGGTCATCCGCACGTTGCGCTCGTTGAACGTGCTGCTCGCCGCGACGACGAACACCAGGCGGTCGACGGCCCCGGTGGCGATGGCCCGCTCGGCGCCGCGGCCGTTGGGCACCAGCGCCTCGATGGACACGTCCGGGAGGTCGCGGACCGCGCGGACCACCTCTTCGGCGTCCGCCATCTGCGGGACGGCGCGCGGGCTGACGAACGACGCCGCCTCGATCCGCCGCACGCCCGCCGCCGCGACGGCGCGGATCAGCCGGACCTTGTCCGCGGCGGTCAGCGTGGCGTCGATGTTCTGCAGCCCGTCCCTGGGGCCGACCTCCCGGACCTCGATCGCGGCGGGCAGCCGCTCCGGCCAGTTCCAGGGCAGCGGGGAGGTAGCGTCGGCGGACTGGACGGGCATGCGGATTCCCTTCTGGGGCGGCGGCGTCGGATCGGACGCCGGCGCCGTGGTTGCCTGGAGCCGACACCAAGACTAATTTCAGATTCAGAAAAATCAAGACCGGCGGCGTCGTCCGCGGCGTTGCGCGATGAACCAGACTGAGACTAGATTCAGTTTCAGTTTGCTGGAAAGGACCGATCTCCGTGACCCACCGCTGCACCGTCCGGCCCTGGGACGCCCCGTGAGCCGGGCCCCCCTCGACGGCGTCCGGGTGCTCGAACTCGGGAGCTTCATCGCCGGTCCGTTCGCCGGCCAGCTCCTCGGCGACTACGGCGCCGAGGTCGTCAAGATCGAGCCCTGCGACGGCGACGCCATGCGCCGCTGGGGCCTCATGCGCGACGGCCAGTCCCTGTGGTGGGCGCAGCTCGCCCGCAACAAGCGGTCCGTGGCCGTCGACCTGCGCGATCCGCGCGGCCGGGACCTGGTGCGGCGGCTGGCGAGCAAGGCCGACGTCGTGGTCGAGAACTTCGCCCCCGGCCGGCTGGCGGGCTGGGGCCTGGACTACGCCGCGCTCTCCGCCGCGAACCCGAAGCTGATCATGGCGCACGTCTCCGGCTTCGGGCAGAGCGGGCCGCGGGCGCACGACCGGGGGTTCGGCAGCGTCGGCGAGGCGATGGGCGGCATCCGCGCCCTCACCGGCCATCCCGACCGTCCGCCGACGCGCGTGGGCGTGAGCCTCGGCGACGCGCTGGCCGGGATGTTCGCCGTGATGGGGGTGCTCGCCGCGCTGCAGGAGCGCCACCGCAGCGGGCGCGGCCAGGAGATCGACGTCGCGCTGTACGAGGCCGTGTTCGCGCTGATGGAGTCGAGCCTGGCCGAGCACGAGCTCGCCGGTTCCACCCGTACGCGCACCGGCAGCACGCTGCCGGGGGTCGCGCCGTCCAACGTCTACCGGGCGGGCGACGGCGGCGAGCTGCTGATCGCCGCCAACGGGGACGCGCTGTTCGCCCGTCTCTGCGCGGCGATGGACGCCCCGGACCTGGCCGCCGACCCCCGGTTCGCGACGCACCAGGCGCGCGGGGAGAACATGGCCGAGCTGGACGCCCTGATCGGCGACTGGGTCGCCGGGCTGCCGCTGGAGGAGGCCGAGCGCCTGCTGGACGAGCACACCGTCCCCCGCGGACGCATCTACACCCCTGCGGACATGCTCGCCGACGCGCACTACGCCGCCCGGGACATGATCGTGCGGCTCGCCGATCCGGGCACCGGCCTGGAGATCCCGATGCCGAACGTCGTCCCCAAGCTGAGCCGGACGCCGGGCGCGGTCCGCGCCCCGGGCCCGCTGCTCGGCGCCGACACCGATCAGGTCCTGCGGGACTGGGCCGGGTGCCCGGAGAAGGAGATCGACCTCCTGGCCGCGCGGGGAGTCGTCCGGCGCGCGGACGCCGCTCCCCGCCCCACCTCCGCCGGCCGGCACTAGCAAGGGAGAATCGAGGATGCGCACCACCGAGTCCCTCGTCCGGGGGCACGCCGAGTTGCGGCCGGACGCCGTCGCCTTCGCCGGCCACGACGGCCCGCCGCTCACCTACCGGGACGTGGACGCCGCCGCCGACCGGATCGCCGCCGGGCTGCGCGCCGCCGGGATCGGGCCGGGCGACCGGGTGGCCTGGCTCGGCCGCAACCATCCCGACTACGCCCTGCTGCACCTGGCGGCCGAACGGGCCGGAGCGGTGATGAACCCGCTCAACTGGCGGCTGTCGGCCCGCGAGCTGACCGCGGTGATCGCGGACGCGGGTCCCGGGATCTTCGTCGTCCAGGAGGAGTTCGAGCCGCTGCTGCGGGACTCGCTGCCCGCGGACCCGTCCGCGCCCGTCGTCGTCATCCGCGGCGCCGGGGCCGAGGACGGCTTCCGCGCCTGGTACGGCGACTTCCCGGCGGACGGGGGCGGACGCGGCACCCTGGAGGGCGACCCGACGCTGCTCTATTACACGTCCGGCACCAGCGGCCGGGCCAAGGGCGTCCTCTACGAGACCGGGCGCTGGATCAAGGCGCTCGACGCCTACCCGGGATGGGAGTGGCCGGAGTCCCCGGTCCTGCTGATCGTCGCGCCGGTCTTCCACGTCGCCGGGGGCGTCTGGACGATGTACGGGCTGCGGCTCGGCGCCCGGATCTCGCTGGTCGCCGACGCCTCGCCCGCCCACGTCCTCGGCACCCTGCAGGGGCAGGGCGTCACGCATGCGCAGCTCGTCCCGGCGATGCTGCGCATGATCGTCGACAGCGGGCAGGTGGACGCGCACGACCTGTCCACGCTGCGCCTGGTCGCCTACGGCAGCTCCCCGATCACCCCGGCCCTGCTGAAGGCCGCCCGTGCGGCGCTCAGCTGCGACTTCGTCCAGGTCTACGGGCTGACGGAGACCTGCGGGACGGTCTGCACCCTCGGCGCGGACGAGCACGACGAGGCGGGGCCGTACCTGTCGTCGGCGGGACGTCCGGTGGCGGGCGCCGAGATCCGGATCGTCGGCCCCGTGGACCGCCGCGTCCTGCCGCCGGGCCAGGTGGGCGAGGTGACGCTGCGGATGCCGTGGATGATGGCGGGCTACTGGGGCATGCCGGACAAGACCGCCGAGGTCGTGGACGCCGACGGCTGGTTCCGCAGCGGCGACGCGGGCTACCTGGACGAGTCCGGCCACCTGTACCTGACCGACCGCATCAACGACATGATCGTCAGCGGCGGCGAGAACATCTACCCGGCCGAGGTCGAGAACGTCCTCGCCGAGCATCCGGCGGTGCTGGAGGCGGCGGTGGTGGGGCGGCCCGACGAGCGGTGGGGCGAGTCGGTGCTCGCCGTCGTCGTGCCGCGTCCCGGCGCGGAGCCGGACGCGGACGAGGTGATCGCCTTCTGCCGGGAGCGGCTGGCCCACTACAAGTGCCCGCGCCGCGTCGAGGTGGTGGAGGCGCTGCCGCGCAACGCCTCGGGCAAGATCCTGCGCAGGGAGCTCCGGGGCGGGCCTGCGGTCCCTAGCTGAGCCCTGCCGGGGAGGCCGTCACGCGCCGGGCGGGGTGCTGCTTGCCGTTGCCGCCGTCCGGCGCGTGGTCGGGTGCCTGGTCGAGCGCGTGATCCGGGGCGTCGGCCGGGTCGTCGGCCGGGGCGTTGAAGAAGACCGTCCGGTACCAGATGGCGGCCAGGGTGCGGATCGCGGTCTCGTCGTCCGGCGCCGGGACGCCCTCGTCGCCGCCGCCGACCATCCACACCCAGCAGAACGATTCGAGGGTGGACACCAGTGCGGAGGCCAGCACCTCGGTGTCGAGGCCGGGGTCGTAGCCCTCGCTGCGGGCGCGGACGATGCCGTCCACGATGCTCCGCACCCCCGCCGCGCGGTTGTGGCGCCATTTGCGGGCGTACTCGGGGTCGGTCATCGACATCTGGAAGACCCCGATCATCTCGGGCAGGTACTTCCGGTAGGCGGCCCAGTAGGCGCGCACGGCCTCGACGATGTTCTCGTACGGGTCGCCCTTGTGGTGCAGCCGGGCGGTGGTGCCCTGCACCTCGGACGAGAACTGCCCGAGCAGCGCTTCGAGTAGCTCTTCCTTGTTGTCGTAGTAGTTGTAGAAGGAGCCGGCCGAGCGTCCCGCGGCGTCCGCGATGTCGGAGATCTTGGTGTTGAAGTAGCCCTTCTCGGCGAACACCTTGCGCGCGGCGTCCAGGAACGCCGCCTCCGTGCGCCGGCCCTTCGGAGTGTTAGCCATCCCGCTCGGTCCTCCACTGCGTGTGTACGCCCAATGGTAGCCAGATCTTGCATATACCTGAAACTGAATCTATCATCAGAAATTCTGGAACCGGAAGCCCCGACACCCCCCTTTGGAGCCCGCATGTCCGACGAGGTGCTGGTCGAGCACGCCGACGGCGTCACCGTCATCACCCTCAACCGCCCGTCCGCCCGCAACGCGGTCAACCGGGCCGTCAGCGACGGCGTCGCCGCCGCCCTGGACGAGTTCGACTCCCGTCCGGACCTCACCGTCGCCGTCGTCACCGGCGCCGGCGGGACGTTCTGCTCCGGGATGGACCTCAAGGCGTTCGTCGCGGGCGAGGACGTCAGCCATCCCGAGCGCGGCTTCGCGGGGATCGCCGAACGTCCGCCGCGCAAGCCCGTGATCGCGGCGGTCGAGGGCTACGCGCTGGCCGGTGGCTGCGAGATCGCGCTCGCCTGCGACCTGATCGTCGCCGCCGACGACGCGAGCTTCGGGCTGCCGGAGGTGAAGCGGAGCCTGGTCGCGGGCGCCGGCGGCCTGCTGCGCCTGCCCCAGCGCATCCCGCCGGGCATCGCCATGGAGCTGGCGCTGACCGGCGGGCTCTTCACCGCCGCCGACGCCCACCGGCACGGCCTGGTCAACCGGCTGACAGCGCCCGGCGAGGCCCTGGCCGCCGCCCGCGGGCTGGCCGCCGAGATCGCCGCCAACGGCCCGCTCGCGGTGGCCGCCACGAAGGAGATCATCGTCTCGGCCGCCGACTGGAGCACCGGCGAGGCGTTCGCCAGGCAGCAGGCGATCATGGACCCGGTGTTCACCTCGGAGGACGCCCGCGAGGGCGCCGTCGCCTTCGCCGAGAAGCGCCAGCCGAAGTGGCGGGGCCGCTGAGTTCGCCGACCGGCGGAAGGCCGGGCCGGACGCCGCCCACGTCCGGCCCGGCACCGCTACCGCCGTCCCAGGCCGGACGGCTCGAAGCCGTAGACGCGCTTGGCGTTGGTGATCCGGAGCTTGTGCTGGACGTCCTCGGGGAGGCCGGTGAGCTGCGCGTCGATGGCCTTGCGGACGTCGGGCCAGATCGAGTCGCCGTGCGGGTAGTCGACCTCGCACATCACCGCGTCGGCGCCGAGGTCCTCGATGAACCGGATGCCGACCGGGTCGTCGATGAACGCGCCGAAGACGTTCCTGCCGAAGTAGTCGCTGGGCCGGCGCCTCAGCGTCGAGTCCACCCAGTCGGGACGGTCGTCGTAGTACCGGTCCATCGTCTGGAGCTGGTACGGGATCCAGCCGATGCTCGCCTCGGAGTAGACGACCCGCAGGTCAGGGAAGCGGTCGAACGTCCCCGAGAAGATGTACTCGGTCATGGAGTACGGCGCGTTCAGCCACACCTCGCTCATGTGGGTGAGGTAGTCGCCGTCCGCGGGGCTGTCCACCCGCGACGATGATCCGATGTGGCAGGACAGCGGAAGGTCCATCTCCTGGGCCGCCGCGGAAAGCGGGTCCCAGTAGCGGTCCTTGTCGAACAGGGACGGGAAGCCCTGGTGGTGCGGGCGCTCGGAGAACACCACGCTGCGCACCCCGCGCGGCGCGACCCGCTCCAGCTCCTTCACGGCCAGGGCCGGGTCCCACATCGGGACGAGGACGGCGGGGATCAGCCGTCCCGGCGCGGCCGCGCACCACTCCTCGGTCATGAAGTCGTTGTATGCCCGGATGCAGGCGTAGGACAGGTCCCGGTCGGTGTTCAGGTTGAGGTACGTCCCGCCGAACCCCGGCATGGTGGGGAAGCACATCGAGGCGAGGACCCCGGCGGCGTCCATGTCCTCGATGCGCCGGTCGACGTCGGAGCATCCGTCGTACAGGTCCTCGAACCGGGGGACGATCCGCCGCCGCTCGGTCTCCGTGAGCTGGTCGACCGAGCACATCATCCCGGAGAAGAACCGGACGTCGCCGTCGAAGTCCCAGGCGATGCCCTCGTCCCCGCGCTCGACCACCTTGGGCGCGCGGTCCTTGTACTTGGCGGGGACGCGGGACGTCCAGGTGTCGGGCGGCTCGATCACGTGATCGTCCACCGAGATGACAGCCCATTCCTCTGCTGCCTCTGCCATCCGCGGGCACTCCTTCCGGTCGTCGGGTGAAAGTCAGAGCTTGAGGACGCGTTCGGCGTTGCGGTGGGCGATCTTGGCGCGGTCGGCGGCGCAGATCGGGGCGCCGTCGAGGAACCGCACGGCGACGTCGGTGCGCTCGAAGGGGTAGTCGACGCCGAACATGATGTTGTCGGCGCCGACCGCGGCGATGGCGCCGGTGAGCGCCTCCGCCGAGCACACCCCGGTCGTGGTGATCATGACGTTGCTCTCCAGGTACTCCGACGGCCGCTTGCCGAGCCGCAGCGTCATGAACTCGTACCGGGCGTCCAGCCGGGCCTTCTGGAACGGCAGGAACTCGCCCATGTGGCCGAGGACGAGGGTCGCGCCGGGAAAGTCGTCGAAGACGCCCGCGTAGATGAGGCGGAGCGCGTGCGCCGCGGTCTCCGCCGCCCAGCCGAACGTGGGGCCCTTGAGGTACGGGTGGCCGCGGAAGACCTGCCAGTCGTCCTGCGGCGGGGCGCCCGGGTGGAGGTACAGCGGGACGCGCAGCTCCTCCAGCCTCTCCCACACGGGACGGAACTGCTTCTCGTCGAGGTACTGGCCGAACGTGTGCCCGTTGACGAGGGCGCCGTTCAGCCCTAGCTCGCCGATCGCCCGGTCCAGCTCGGCGCGGGCGGCGGCCGGGTCCTGGAGGGGGAGCGCCGCGAGGCCCGCGAAGCGGGTGGGGTGGGCTTCGATGGTCGCGGCCAGGAAGTCGTTGGCGGTCCTGGCGTTCGCGATCGCCGTCGCGGTGTCGCGCTCGGCCTGGATCCCGGGGGCGGTCAGGGACAGCACCTGGACGTCGATGCCGTGCGCGTCCATGTCGGGGATGCGGAACTCGGTGAAGTCGGTGAGCCTGCGGTTCCAGCGCTCGACGGCCTCCGCCCGGTAGTGCGGGTTCCCCACCATCCTGCCGACCTCGGAGCCCATGCCGGGCAGGGAGAACGCCTCTTCGAGGGCGATCCTCCTGAGCTTGCCGTTGTTCGTCATCGCGCCGCCGTCGCCCTCCGTGCCGATCGTCGCCCGGTCCCCGTGCGTGGACGGCCAGTATGAAGATGAATTTAGAATTAGTAAACCCTCGAAGGCGGCCGGACTGGGCTTCCGCACGAAGGTTGACGCAGTCAACGAACTCGGGGCGAGACCGAAGCCGCCCTAACCCTTGCCCGTCACCAAAAAACTGAGTATAAAATCACTTTCAGGGAATCGACTGGCCATCACCGCTGGTCGCACCCCATGGCGCGGGATCTTGTCCAGAGAGAATCGGTGGTCGGGACATGAACAGACGGACGGCGATCGCGGCCGCGGCGGCGGCGCTCCTCGGGCTGACGGCCGCCTGCGGCCCGAACGAGGGCGGGACCAAGTCGGACGACGGGGTGCTGAAGGTCGGCGCCACCTTCGCCTCGACCACCCTGGACCCCGCCCGGCTGCCCCTCCGGCAGATGGCCATGTACACCGCTCCCCTGTACGACTCGCTGACCCTGCTCGGGTCCGACGAGAGCGTGCAGCCGCTGCTCGCCACCAAGTGGACGCCGGGCGACGACGCCGAGGGCCCCTACCTCGACATGACCCTGCGCACCGGGCTGAAGTTCCCCGACGGCACCGCGTTCACGTCCAAGACGGTCGCCGCCAACGTCAAGCGCTCGCAGACGCTCAAGGGGAGCACCAACGCGCCGCAGCTCGCCGGGGTGACCGTCGAGGAGCGCGGCGCCACCGAGGTCAGGCTCCGGGCGAAGAGCGGGGTGGGGGCGCTGCCGCGCATCCTGTCCGGCACGGCCGGGCAGATGATCTCCGACAAGGCGATCGCGGACGGCGCCGACCTGACCCGCACGCCGGCCGGGATCGGCCCGTTCACGCTCCAGCGCGTCCAGGCCAACCGGGTCGTCTACACGGCGAGCAAGAACTACTGGGACGCGAAGGCCGCGGCGGCCGGGTCGCTGGAGATCGCCTACCTCGCGGACGACGCCAAGCTCAACGCGGTCCGCTCGGGCGACCTGGACGTCACCATCCTTCCCGAGAAGATGGTCAAGCCCGCGGAGACCGCCGGCTACAAGATCGAGCGCAGCATGGGCTCGGAGAACTACACCTTCTCCTTCAACACCGCGATGAAGCCGTTCGACGACATCCGGGTCCGCCGGGCGGTCAACTCCGCGCTCGACCGGAAGGCGATCTGCCAGGGCCTGCTGGACGGCAAGTGCGAGCCCAACGGGCAGTTCTTCGGCGCCGGCACCAAGGCGTACGCGCAGGGCGTGGACCTGAAGCTCGTCCCCTACGACCTCGCGAAGGCCAAGTCGCTCGTGGCGGAGGCCGGGGCGACCGGGGCCAAGGTCGAGATCGTCACGGTGGCGGGGAACCAGGTGTTCGAGCAGCTCGCGACGATCGTCCAGGAGCAGCTGAAGAAGATCGGGCTGAGCGCGTCCGTGGCCGCGGTGGCGCCGCCGCAGGTGGTGAGCCGGTTCACGGCGGAGAAGAACGTGGCGATGGCGTTCGGCGCCACCGGGAACGCGTTCGACCCGTCCGACACCCTCGACCGGTACGGCCTCGCCAAGGGCCTCTACAACCCCGGCGGGCTGAAGAACGACAAGGTCGAGAAGCTGGCCAAGGACGCCCTGAAGGAGACGGACCAGGCCAAGCGCATGGCGATCTACCAGCAGATCTCCAGCGTCATCATCACGGAGGGCATGCTCCTCGTGCCGGTGCTGACCCCGGAGACCGCCTACGTCATCGCGCCCGGCGTCTCCGGCTGGAAGGCGCCCTGGGCGCCGTCGTTCCCCTCGTTCCGCGGCGTCAAGGGGTGATCGGATGCCACCGACCGTCCGGGGAGTGACGCCATGGCGGCGCTGATCGTCAAGCTGGTGGCCAGGCGGCTGCTGGCGGCCGTCCCGATCCTGATCGTCGTCACGTTCGCCACCTACCTGATGCTGTTCTCGATCGGCGACCCGGCGTCGGTGGTCGCCGGGGAGAGCGCGACGCCGCAGCAGGTGGAACAGGTCAGGCAGGACCTGGGGCTCGACCGGCCGCTGGCGGCGCAGTACCTGTCGTGGCTCGGCGACGCGGTGCGCGGCGACCTCGGCGAATCGCTGCACCACCGGGGCTCGGTCACCGCCCTGATCGGGGAGAACCTGGCGCCGACGCTGCTGCTGTCGCTGCTGGCCATGGTGATCGCCGTGGTGACGTCGGTGCTGATGGGCTCGGCGATCAGCATGCGTCCCGGCGGGCTGCTGGACCGCGTCCTGCGCGGGGTCGCGGTCCTCGGGATCGCGATCCCCAACTTCCTGGTCGGGCTCATGCTCATCCTCGTGTTCGCGGTGTGGCTGCCGTGGCTGCCCGCGGGCGGGTACCGCAGCCCGTCCGAAGTGGGTCTCAGCGACGCGCTCTGGTACCTGCTGCTGCCCGCGCTCGCGCTGGCGCTGTCGCTGATGTGCCAGCAGATGCGGACGTTCCGGGCCTCGCTGGTCAAGGAGTACGGCGCAGACTACGTCGGGACGGCCCGGATGAAGGGCGTCTCGCGGCGAGGCATCTTCTTCCGCCATGTCAGCCGCAACGCGTCCGCGCCGCTGGTGACGGTGATCGGCCTCGAGGTCGGGGTGCTGATCACCGGGGCGCTGCTGGTGGAGGTCGTGTTCGCGATCCCGGGCATCGGGACGCTGACGCTGGACGCCGTCCGCGGCCAGGACTTCCCCGTCGTGCAGGCGCTGGTGGCGCTGTTCGCCCTGGTCGTGCTCGGCGCCAACCTCGTCGCCGACCTGGTCGCGTCCTGGCTCAACCCCGAGGCGAGGAGCCGGTCATGAAGGGTGCCGTCGTGGAAGCGGCCGGGCCCGCGAAGGCGGCCCCGGCGGACGCGGGCCGCCGGAGGCGGCGGACGCGGGGGCTGCGGCGGCTCGGCTGGGGACGGTGCGCCGCGCTGGGCTTCGTCGTCCTGTGCCTGCTCGTCACCGTGCTGGTGCCGTTCCTGCCGGTGGCCGACCCGTCCCGCCAGGACGTGGGCCGGACGCTCGCCGACATGTCCGGCGACCACTGGCTCGGCACCGACCAGCTCGGCCGCGACCTGTTCAGCCGGCTGCTGTGGGGCGTCCACACGTCGATGCTCGCCGCGCTCACCGCGCTCGGCGTCGCAGCGGCCGTCGGGGTCCCCACCGGGCTGCTCGCCGGCTATCGCGGCGGCTGGATCGACGGGATCACCGGACGGATCGCGGACGTCGTCCTCACCGTCCCCGCCCTGATTCTCCTGCTGACGGTGCAGGCCGCGCTGCGCACCGGGATCCAGGGCCAGATGGTGACGCTCGGAGTGATCTTCGCGCCGCGGATCTACCGGGTGGTCAGGGCCGAGACGATGCGGCTCGCGGTCAGCCCGTTCGTCACCGCCGGGCGGATGTCCGGCTGCTCGCACACCCGGATCGTGTGGCGCTACCTGCTGCCCGGGGTGCGCGACCAGGTCGCCGTGCAGATCAGCTACCTGCTGGGCCTCGCGCTCGTCGTGGAGGCGGGGATCAGCTTCCTCGGCGTCGGCGTCCAGCCGCCCGGCGCGAGCCTCGGCACGCTGCTGACCGGCGCGTCGGCGATGCTCGCGTCCGAGCCGCGGGTGGTGCTCGTCCCCGCCGTGGTGATCACCCTGCTGATCCTCTGCCTGAACCTGCTCGGGGACGTCGAGGACAAGGAGGAGCGCCGTGACTGACCGCGCCGACGCCGGGCCCGCGCTCCCGGACACCGCGCCCGCGCTCCGCGTGGACGACCTCACGGTCGAGCTGGACCGGGCCCACTCCCCCGCCCAGCTCGTCACCGACGTGTCGTTCGACATCCGTCCGGGCGAGATGGTGGGGCTGGTCGGCGAGTCGGGGTCGGGCAAGAGCCTGACCGCGTCCGCGGTCGCGGGGCTGCTGCCGCGCGGCGTCCGGCTGGCCGGCGGACGGATCGAGCTGGCCGGGCAGGTGGTGGACGGCGACGGCGTCCGCACGCAACGGCGCGACTCGCTGGCGATGGTGTTCCAGAACCCGATGACCAGCCTCAACCCGTCGATGCGGGTGGGCGACCAGGTGGCCGAGGCGCTGCGGACGCGACGCAAGGGCATGTCCCGGCGCGACGCCCGCAAGCGGGCGGTCCAGATCCTGGACGACGTCGGCATCGACCGGGCGGCGGAACGGGCGCGGCAGTACCCGTTCGAGTTCTCCGGCGGCATGCGCCAGCGCGTCATGATCGCGATCGCCGTCGCCGGGGACCCGTCGGTGCTGATCGCGGACGAGCCGACCACCGCCCTGGACGTGACCGTCCAGCAGGGCGTGATGGACCTCATCGACCGGCTGCGCCGCGACCTCGGCCTCGCGATCCTGCTCGTGTCGCACGACCTGGCTCTGGTCAGCGAGCGCTGCGACCGGCTGCTGATCATGTACGCCGGAGAGCTCGTCGAGACCGGGAAGACCTCGGCCGTGCTCGGCGACGCCCTGCACCCCTACGTCAACGCGCTCGCCCGCTGCATCCCGGAACGCGCCATCGAGCTGGGGACCATCCGCTCCCTGCCCGGGTCCGTCCCGCAGCCGGGGCAGATCGCGTCGGGGTGCCGGTTCCTGCCGCGCTGCTCGTTCGGCGTCGACGCCTGCGCCGGGCATCATCCGCCGCTCGCGGAGCACGTCCCGGGCAGGAACGTCCGATGCCTGCGCGCCGGGGAGCCCGCCCTCGCCGAGGACCCGGAAGACCGGGTTCCGACGCCGGTCCCGACACAGGTCCCGATGGAGAAGGACGCCGATGCCTGAGGCACTGCTGGAAGTCGAAGCGGTCACCAAGACCTTCCGCACCGGCGGCTGGCCCCGGCGCGGCAAGCCGGTCGTCGCGGTCGACGGGGTCGGCCTCAGCATGGCCGCCGGGGAGTCGCTCGGGGTCGTCGGTGAGTCGGGGTCGGGCAAGTCGACGCTGGCGGGCATCATCTGCGGGCTCACCCGTCCGGACTCGGGACGGGTGCGGATCGCCGGGCGCGACATCCACGCGGGCCGCCGCGTCGACCGGGAGGTGTGGCGGACGGTCCAGATGGTGTTCCAGGATCCGTACACCTCGCTGAACCCCTACATGAGCGTCGAGGAGATCGTCGCGGAGCCGCTGCGGCTGTGGCGGGAGCTGCCCGCGGCGGAGGCGCGCAGGCGTGCCGTGGAGATCCTCGACCGGGTGGGGCTCGGCTCGCAGGTGGCGTCGCGGCGGCCGTCCAGCCTGTCGGGCGGGCAGCGCCAGCGGGCCTCGATCGCCCGTGCGCTCGCGGTCTCCCCCGAGCTGATGGTGCTGGACGAGTCGGTCTCGGCCCTGGACGTCTCCGTCCAGGCGCAGATCCTCCAGCTCCTGCTGGAGCTGAAGCAGGAGGAAGGGCTGTCCTACCTGCTGATCAGCCATGACATCAGCGTGATCCGGCTGGTCTGCGACCGGGTGCTGGTGATGAACAAGGGCGCGGTCGTCGAGGAGTGCACCGCGGCGGGGCTCACCGCGGACGCCGTGCAGCACCCGTACACCCGGCGGCTGCTGTCCGCGGTGCCCGAACTGGCGGTTGGCTGAGCGTCCGGGCCGGGCCTCTGATGCTCCGGCCCGGACGCCGCGTCGTCAGCCCATGGCCTGGGGACGGAGTCGCGGCTCGCGCTCCGGGGGCAGGTTCTCGTAGAGGTCGCGCACCAGCTTGGCCTTGACCTCGGCCACGGAAGGGTCGTCCCACCGGTTGACCCACTGGTAGGGGTCGTCGGCCAGGTGGTACAGCTCGCCTTCGCTGCCGTCGTAGGTGATCTCCCGCTCGGGCGGGCGCATCCCGAAGTCGGCGTACCGGTCGGCCTTCGGCATGCCGTACTCGCGGTCGGTCGGCTCGTACACGGTGCAGATCCAGCCGTCCTGGACGATCGTCCGCATCCGGTACCCGGTGTCGAGCTGGCTGTCCCACTCGACGATGGCGCGCTCGCGTCCCGACCCGGCGGCGAGCGGCAGCGGCTTCCCCTCCATCCAGTCCGGCACGGGCACGCCCGCGATCGCGCAGAAGGTCGGGGCGAGATCGATCTGGCCCACCGGCTCGGGGACCACCGCGGGCGCCGCGCCCGCCGACCGCGCCGGACGCCACACCATCGGGAGCCGCATCAGCGCGTCCACGTGGTAGGGGCCCTTGAAGAGGAGGCCCAGCTCGCCCTGGAACTCGCCGTGGTCGGTGGTCACGAACACGTCGGTGTCGTCGCCCCAGCCGCGTTCCTCGATCTTGGCTAGGACCTTGCCGAACGCCTCGTCCAGCAGCTCGTTCTTGGCGTGGACCAGCGCGTTCAGCTCCCGGATCTGGTCGTGGGTGAGGTCCGCGGGGACGAAGTCGCCGGGCGCGGCGTCGACGTTGGGCACGGAGCCGTCGTACCAGGCCAGCCAGTGCTCGGGACGGCCCGCCAGGATCTCCCTGATCCGCTCGTCGGACCCGGGGTGGCCGGGCGGGAGGTCGAGCTTGCGCCAGTCCACCCGGCCGACCTCGGAGGCGGGCACGTCCCAGGGGTGGTGCGGGTCGGGGAAGCTCATCCAGCAGAACCAGTCGTCGTCATCGTCCAGGGTGTCGAGCCAGGCCGCGGTCCGGTCGGCCACCCAGTCGGTGTGGTAGTGCTCGCGCGGCACCGGGTTGTGGGCCACGCCCGGCGCCCCGGTGTCGCCGCCCGGCGCCGCCGAGAAGATCCGCAGGAACCCGCCGGTCTCGTCGGGGTGCTCCTCGCGCAGCCAGTTCGCGTAGTGCGAGGCGCCCTGCGGGCCGTGCCCGGCGAACTCGACGTACTCGAAGCCGCGGTAGGGGCCGTGCTCGCCCGCGAGCGGGATCCGGTTCTGCTCCCATTTCCCGGACGGGTCCGCGATCGGCTCGAAGTGCACCTTGCCGATGAGCGCCGTGCGGTAGCCGCCGTCCCGCAGCACCTGGGCGACGCTGGGCGCGTCGTCCGGCAGCGGCACGCCGTTGGCGATCGCGCCGTGCGTCCGCGGGTACTGCCCGGTCAGCATGCTGGACCTGGCCGGGGTGCACACGACGTTCTGGCAGTAGGCCCGCTCGAACCGCACCCCCTCGGCGGCGAGCCCGTCGGTCACGGGGGTCCGCGCCACCTCGCCTCCGTTGCACCCGTACGCGTCGTACCGCTGCTGGTCGGTGGTGATGAACAGGATCCTGCGCCCCATGTGACTCCTCCGGGAACGTGCGGGCATGCGTCGGCGACTCCTGAAAATGATACTAACTTCAGAATTACTAAATCGCCATGCGTGCCCGGTCACGGGGCTGGTCCGGGGCCGGGAGCCGGAGGTGAAGGTCAGCTTGCGGCGAGGTCCCAGCGGCCGGCGGCGAGCTTCTCGCGGAGCTCCCCCGCGCTGCCCGCGTGGACGATGATGTGGGCCCCGCGGACGGCGGTCCACCGGTGGGCGTGCCGGTCGAAGATGATCCCCCAGCCGCCGGCGGTGCTCGGGTTGAACTCGGCTCGGACGATGGCCAGTTCGCGTTCGCACGTCGCCGCGTGGTCCTGCGATCCGGGGAAGCGGGTCTGATCGATGGCCATGAGCGTTCCTGGGGGTGGGAAGGCCAGTTTTTTGGACAACGTTTGGACATATCCTGACGTCGTCCCAGGTCGCTAGCCCAATCCCACTTCCCCATTGCGCGGAGGCTATGACCCGCCACCGGGAGTGATCACGCTCAGGCTACGCGGGCATGGAAAGGCCCCGCCGATCGGGGGCGCAAAACTCGGCGGGGCCTTGGTCTGGGGTTCGTCCGGTCAGCTCTCAGCCCCACTGACCAGGCTCGTAGTCACCGGCGGGCTGCTGGACGATCACGTTCATCCGGTTCCAGGCGTTGATCAGGGCGATCTCGGACACCAGGGCGGCGAGCTGGTCGTCGTCATAGTGCTTGGCGGCGTTCGCCCAGACCTCGTCCGGCACACCGCCGGCGGCGTCGGCGATGCGGGTGCCCTGCTCGGTCAGGTCCAAGGCGGCGCGCTCGGCGTCGGTGAAGACCTTGGCCTCCCGCCAGGCGGCGATCATGTTGATGCGCGCCGGGGGCTCCCCCGCATGCGCGGCGTCCTTGGTGTGCATGTCGACGCAAACGCAGCAGCCGTTGATCTGGCTGGCGCGGATGTGCACCAGCTCCCGCGTCGCGGCGGGCAGCGAGGTGGTCCCCAGGGCCTTGCCCGCCGACTGGACGTACTTCATGAACTTCGCCGTGGTCGGATTGCCGTAGTAATCGATGCGAGCGTCCATCACGATCTCCTTGCCGTTTCAGCCGGTACACAAGGAGAGACGGAACGGCACGGCGAGATGTGACGTCCGTACGGAGGTAATGCGCTCCTCATCGCTGCACGGGGATGTTCGGCACCGGGTGGAAGGCGGGGATCTCCACGGTCACGTGGGTGGCGGTCGGGCTGATGACGAAGACCTGGCTCAGCGGGATCTCCTCGCCCTTGTAGAGCGAGCTGTAGTCGATGCCGGGCGGGGTCCGGTAGCACAGGCACCAGTTGTCGTGGAAGAGGGTCGCATGGCGCTCCCCCTCGTACACGATCCTGATGCCGGACGGCTGGACGACCGATTCCCCCCAGCGTTCGGACGCGGCGAAATCCCCCGGCCCGATGCTGTCGGAGCCGTCGCTCTCGTTGCGCAGGGTCCAGTAGAGGACGCCGAGGCCCTGCCCGTCCGCCTTGAACCCGTTGATCTTCACGACGGCCCCGGTCCGGTCGGAGCCGTTGGAGTTCTTCGCCTCGGCGGGGTTGAACTTGGCCTCGGCCAGCACGGGCAGCGTCGGCCGCCCGGCCGGCCCGGCCGGCGCGGGAGACCCCGGAGAGGGTGCCCGGCCCTGAACGGGAGCGACGGCGCCGTCCGCCTGGGCGGGGGCGGCGTGCAGGGCCGGGCCGGCCAGCAGGAGCAGGGCGGCGAGGAACGCGGTCATGGGACGGCGGGACATGCGGATGCTCGCTTTCATCGGGCGGACGGCCTGCTTCGCTCGCGCGGCCCTCATCGTGCGAAGCCGATCGTGACGCGCCGGTTGCGCTTGCGGTTCTCCTCGGTGTCGTTGTCCGCCACCGGATCGGCCGAGCCGTGCCCCGTCGCCTTGTAGGTGATCCCGGGCTTGGTGACCAGCGGCGCCAGCGCCCGCTGCACCGCCTGCGCCCGCCGCTGCGAGAGCGGGACGTTGATCGCGTCGTTGCCGGTGTCGTCGGTGTAGCCGTCGATCGTGACGACGGTCGCCGACTTCGACGCGTTGATCTGGGACGCGACTTTGCGCAGGACGTCCTGCGCGCGCGGGTTCAGGTCCGCCTTGTTGAGGGCGAACAGCACGTCCGCGGACAGCCGCACCTCGACCTTCTGGTCGTTCTCGGTCTGTTCCCTGCTGCCGTCCAGGGCCGCGGACTCGTCGGTCAGCGGGACGATCTCGGGACCGTCCAGCGCGACCTTGGCGGGATCGCGCTCCTGCTGCCCCGCGGGCGCCGTCACCGGACCGGGCCGGTCCCCGATCGGCACGTTCATGAACGGCGGGGTGTTGGGCACCAGCAGCATCACCGTCTTCACCGGCGGCACCGGGAAGTTGACGAAGTACTCGATGCTCTTGCCCGGCCGGATGAACATCCCGTCCGCACCCTCGATGGAGCAGGCGCATTGGCCGTCCGCGCCCCACCACGGGTAGTAGCGCTTGCGGTTGACGCCGTCGATGAGCGTGACCCCGGACAGCGAGGACTTGGGGTTCCGGCGTCCGCCGAGATCGGACTGGCTGAACAGGAACGAGCCCTCCGAGCCGGTGTGGGTGACGCGCAGGCGGGCGGTGACCGCCTTGCCGGACGTCTTGTCGAGCGAGAGCAGGTCGACCCGGACGGGCTTGGTCGCCAGGATCCACTGCGTCATCCCCGTGGCCGGCAGCTTGCCGCCACCGCCGCCGTTCCCCTTGCCACCGCCGCCGTCGCCGCCTCCGTCCCCGTCCTCGCCTCCGAACAGGGAGCAGCCCGACAGCAGGACCGTCCCGGCCACCGAGAAGGCGGCCAACCGCCGCAGGGGCCGCAGGCGGGGGCGCCGGGAACGTTGCGGGGATCGGCGGAGCATTCATGCACCTTTCACAGGGATGCGACTGGCGGAATTGCGGACATGCGGCACCTAGGCGAGTTTGCGTGACCACCCGCTCTCGGTCCGTTCTGGTGGTTTACGCTGTGCCGCGTTGTGCAGCAAGGGGGGCCAAAGCTGCACAACCCCTAATGGACGCGGTGAAGCCGGAAACCGACGAGAGAACCGGGAGTGGCCCGTGCCCCGTCCCGAGCGAGAACTCGACCCGCGGGCCGACCCGCTGCACGGCTTCGCGCACGGGCTGCGGGAGCTGCGGCGGCAGGCCGGGGAGCCCGGCTACCGGGAGCTGGCCGACCGGACCCGCTTCTCGGCGTCGGCCCTGGCCGCGGCGGCGCGCGGGGAACGGCTGCCGAGCCTCCAGGTCACACTCGCCTACGTCGACGCCTGCGGCGGCGACCGCGACGAGTGGAAGCGCCGGTGGGAGGACCTGCGGCGCCGCCTCACGGAGGGGACGGCCGACGCCCCCGGCGCGGAGCCTCCCTATCTCGGGCTCTCCCGCTACGAGGCCGGTGACGCGGGACGGTTCTTCGGACGCGACGCGCTGGTGGACGAGATCGTCGCCAGGACGCGAAAGGACCGCTTCGTCGCGGTCTTCGGCCCGTCGGGAAGCGGCAAGTCCTCGCTGCTGCGCGCGGGCGTCGTCCCCGCCCTTGGCCTGGACGCCACGGTCGTCACGCCCGGCGCGCAGGGCATGCCGCCCGAGGCCGGGGTGCTGGTGGTCGACCAGTTCGAGGAGGTGTTCACGCTCCGCCCGGACGCCGCCGGCCGCCGCGCCTTCCTCGACGCGCTGCTCGCCCGCCGGGGACGGACGATCATCGCCGTCCGGGCCGACTTCTACGGGCGCTGCGCCGAGCATCCGGGGCTGGTCGCCGCGCTGCGCGGCACGGGCGTGCTGGTCGGCTCGATGCGCGGGGAGGAGCTGCGCGAGGCGATCGTGAAACCGGCCGCCGCCGAGGGCCTGGTGCTGGAACCGGCGCTGGTGGCGCGGGTGATCCAGGACGCGGGCACCGAGCCGGGAGCCCTGCCGCTGGTGTCCCATGCGCTGCTGGAGACCTGGCGGAGGCGGCGCGGCAAGGCGCTGACCCTGGCCGGATACGAGGCGGCGGGCGGCGTCCACGGCGCGATCGCCGACACGGCCGAGGAGATCTACCAGCGGCTGTCCGAGCCCGACCGGCGGGCGGTGCGGCGGCTGATGACGCGGCTGGTCGTCGTCGGCGACACGGGGCCCGAGCTGGGCGTCCGGCGTCCCGTGTGCCGTTCCGAGCTGGACGGCGCGCCGCACTCCGCCGCCCTGGTCGAGCGGCTGGCGGACGCCCGCCTGGTCACCCTGCACGGGGACGAGGTCGAGATCGCGCACGAGGCGCTGATCCGCACCTGGCCCCGGCTGCGCGAATGGCTCGCCAAGGATCGCGAAGGGCTGCGCCTGCACGCCCGGCTGGCGGCGGCCGCCGCGGAATGGGACGCCATCGGACGCGACGAGGAGACCCTCTACCAGGGCCCGCGCCTGACCATGGCCGCCGAGTGGGCCGAGGCGCACGACGAAGATCTCGGCGACCTGGAGCGCGACTTCCTGGACGCCTCGTCCGCCGCGCACCGCAGGCGCACGGCCGCGGCGGAGCGGCGGACGCGCGTCCTTCAGGGCCTGGTGTCGGCGCTGTCGGTCCTCCTGCTGGTCGCGGTCGCGTCCGGGGCGCTGGCGGTGAGCGAGCGGGCGGAGGCCGACGAGCAGCGGCGGCTGGCCCGGTCGCGGCAGCTCGCCGCGGAGGCGATCGCGCGGCTGCCGACCGACGTGCGCGGGGCCGCCCGCAGCGCCGCCGAGGCGTACCGGACCGCCCCGACCCTGGACGCCCGCAGCGCCGTGCTGAGCATCGCGGCGCGCAGGCCCTACCAGACGAGGTTGGACGGGCACGCGGGCATGGTGAAGGCGGTCGCGATCCGCCCGGACGGCGCGGAGCTGGCCACCGGCGGGCAGGACGGCGCCGTGATCCTCTGGGACGGCCGCACGCACGCCGAGAAGGGCAGGCTCCAGCCGGACGGCGGCGTCGTCCGGGCCCTGGAGTACAGCCCGGACGGCAGCCTGCTCGGCGCGGCCGACCTGGGCGGCGGCGTCACGCTGTGGCGGACCTCCGACAGGACGCGGGCCGTCCACATGCAGACCGAGGGCATCCTCGACGGGCTCGCGTTCAGCCCGGACGGGCGCCTGGTCGCCGCGTCCGGGGCGGCGGGGAAGACCGTGGTCTGGGACGCGTCCACCGGACGGAAGCTCGACGAGCTCGACGGGTACGGCGGCGCGATGACCGAGGTCGCGTTCGCGCCGGACGCGCGCACGCTGGCCATCGCGGACGACGGCGGCCGCGTCGCCCTCTGGACCCCGCGCACCGGCCGGGCCGGGTCGGGGAGCGGCGCGGTCGAGACGCTGGACGTGAGCGACGCGCCGCTGTTCGCCGTGGCGTTCAGCCCGGACGGCCGCCGCCTGGCCGCCGCGGGCGAGGACCGCGAGGTCCATCTCTGGGACCTGGAAGACCGCCGCCCGCTGAAGCCCGAGCGGCGGATGTCGCATGACGGCCCCGTCCGGGCGCTGGCCTTCACCGACGGCGGCCGGACGCTGATCTCCGCCGGGTACGACCAGGTCGCCAAGCTGTGGGACACGGCCTCGCTGGCCGCCGTCACCGAGCTCACCGGCCACACCAGCGGGCTGTACGACGTCGCCGCCGCCCCGGACGGCGCGACGATCGCCACCGCCGCCGGGGACCAGAGCGCCCTGATCTGGGACCGGCGGACGATGCCGTACACCGGCCACACCGGGTGGGTGAACGCCGTCTCCCTCGTCGAGGACGGGCGGGCCGCCGTGTCGGCGGACCAGGAGGGCGCCGTCCGCTGGTGGGACACCCGCGACCACCGCGCGGCCGGCCCGCCCGCTTCCGGCGGCGAGGCCGGGACCGGGGCCATGGACACCGCCTCCGGCGGGCGGACGGTCGCGACCGGCGGCAACGACGGGACGATCCGGATCTGGCAGGACCGGCGCCAGGTCGCCACCCTGGCGGGGCACGCCGCGGGCGTCCGCAGCGTCGCGTTCGCGCCGGACGGCCGGACGCTGGCCGCCGCGGACCAGAGCGGCGCGGTCATCTGGTGGGACCTGGCCGCGCGCCGCCCGGTCGCCACCCTCAAACGCGGCCGCCCTCTGGTCGGCGACGTCGCGTTCAGCCCCGACGGGCGGACGCTCGTCACCGGCGGCGACGACCGCGCCGTGACGTTCTGGGACCTCGCCGCGCGGCGCCCGGTCGCGCGGCTGTCCGGGCACGCGGGCGACGTCGAGGAGATCGACTTCAGCCCGGACGGGCGGCTGGTGGCGTCCGGCGGCGGCGACGGCCGGGTGCTGCTGTGGGATGTGCGCACACGCCGCCGGGTCGGCGTCCTCGCCGGGCACGCGGCGGAGATCCGGGCGATCGAGTTCGGCCCGTCGTCCGGCCGCCTGGCCACCGCGAGCCTCGACCGCTCGGTCGTCGTGTGGGACGTCCCCCGGCGCACGCGATGGGCCACGCTGACCGGCCACACCGACCTCGTCCTCGGCCTGTCGTTCGGCCGGGACGGACGCACCCTGCTCTCGTCCAGCGGCGACCACACGATCACCGCCTGGGACCTCACCCCGGAGCGGGCGGCCGCTTCCCTGACCGCCCTGACCCGTTGACCCGCTGAGCCGCGTTCCCCGGGTCAGCCGCGGATGAAGACGCGGTGGATCTCGACGGGCTTGGCGGGCTCGCCGTCCTCGGGGCCGTTCGGGCCGGGGATGATCCCGCCCTTCACGATCCGGTCGAGGACCGGGAGGCCCCAGGTGACCTTGCCCAGGACCGTGTACGCGGGCGGGATGTTCGCCCGTGAGTGGACGAAGAAGAACTGGCTGCCGTTGGTGTCCGGACCCCAGTTGCCCATGGCGACCGTCCCGCGCGGGTAGGTCTCCTTGCCGGTGAGCTCGTCGTCGAACTTGTAGCCGGGGCCGCCCTCTTCCGCCCGGTAGATGTCACCGCACTGCAGGACGCCGAGCCGCGCCGAGTTGGTCAGCCGCCAGCACCGCGTGTCGTTGTAGAACTTCTGCCGGGACAGGCTCACGAAGCTGTGCACGGTGCACGGGGCGTTCCCCCGGTCCATCCTGATGGCGACGACGCCGAAGTTGGTGACCACGACGACGTCGACCTTGCCGTGCGCGCGGGCCTTGGAGCGGGGCGGGCGCACCGGCTTGGCGGGCGGGTTGTCGGGCGTCGGGGTGTACACGCACCGGACCGTGTTCCCGCCGCCTGCGGGAGGAGCGGGCGGGGCCGCGGGCGACGCCTGGGCGGCGCCCGCCGGGAGGAGTGCGGCGGCCAGGGCGGCGGCCAGCGTGAGGACGGTCCGGCGCGGTTTCATAACGCCCCAACGTAGTGATCATCGAGGTGCCGGGATAGTGGCAAATCACGACGAACGACAGCGGTGGCCGCAGGAGGTCACCGGCCCTGGCAGGTGAACGCGGCCCAGGCCGCGGGGGCGGCCAGATCCGCCAGGGCCGTCTCGTCGGCGAGCTTCGGGTCGGCGTCCGCGGGGAGGCGCCGCGCGGGGTCGAGCATCCAGAGCTGCGCGGCGCGCAGGGCCCGCGCCGGGTCGTCGTAGCCGGAGTTCAGGTAGTGGTGGAACATCGCCATGAGCAGGGCCGTGGGGACGTCGTCGACCGGCCAGCGGGCGCCGACCGCGCCGGACGCCCCGGCGGCGAGGAACGCCGCCGCCAGCGTCAGCGCCTCGTCGTGGTCGGTGGCCGTCAGGTCGCTGCCGCAGGCCGCGAGGACGACCAGCCCGCCGGGCGAGCCGGGCGGGCGGGCCCGCGCGCGTTCGAGGACCTCGCTCATGCTCAGCTCCTCGCCCCGCAGCAGCGCGAGGGCGGCGTCGACCGGACGCGGAGCGGGGTGCGCGTGGCAGCCGAGATGCAGCAGCGACGCCCCGCCGGAACCGCGCCGGGGCAGGAGCCCGCTCACCCTGTCCTTGGTCGCGGCGTCCTTGGTCGCGTCCGGGGACCTCGGGCCGCCGCGCCTGCGCGCGCCGAGCAGGACGCCGTGCGCGTAGTGCCGCCGGTGGATCTCCTCGATCTCCTTCGACGCCCAGTACAGCGCGCTGCCCCCGACCCGGACGAGGGCGGGCGCGTCGCGGGGCGGGAGGCGGCCGCGGGCGCACGCGTCCGCGAACTGCCGGGCCGAGCCCGCGTAGGAGATGACCGCGTCCTGGCACGCGTACCGCCACCGCCCGTCGGCCACCCGCCGCCGCGCCGCATGCCACGGCACCTGCCCGAGCCCGCCGACCGGCACGAGGACGGCCCGCGCCGGACGCCCGCCGGGCACGGCGGCCAGGACCTCCTCCATCGCCGCCTCCCACGCCCAGTCGCACAGGTCGCCGAGCGCGTGCGTCCAGCGGCGGCGGACGCGCTTCTCGTCCGCCGGGCCGGCCTGGACGAGGTCGCGCTGCGCGGTCGCGAAGGCGTCCACCCTGCTGTTCGGACCGGCGATCAGGCGGGGCAGGGGGATCTCCCGGACGGCTCCGGACACGTCCACGACGACGGCCGTGCCGGGCCCGTGCCGGTCGCGCGCCAGCAGGTACACCAGCGCCTCCGCCCCGGCGACCCGCAGCGCGTCCGCGATCTCCGGGACGGACGGCGGCGCGAGCAGGCTCCGCTCCACCTCGGTGCCCTCGATCGCGGCGAGCACGCGATGCCGCAGATCGCTCGGCTCCCTCGATTCGGGCAGCCGCGCCAGGACCTCGGCCACGTCCGGCGTCCCACCGGCGCCCGGCCGGAGATTCCACGGCGCCGGGTCGGTGGCCGTGTGCGGCGCGTCCTCCCACTCCTCGGCGAGGTCGGTGAGGCCCGCTCGGCGGAGCATCTCCGGCACGCTGGAGTCGGTGGTGGCGGCGTGCAGGACCGTCGCGCGGCCACGCTCCAGTGCCTCGACGGCCGCATCGGCAAGCCCCTCGCCGAGAGCCCAGCGGGCCACTTCCACGGCCTCCGCCGCGACGGAGAAGGCCATCTCGAAGGCGCGCTCGGGGCTGGCCTGGAGCAGGACGGCGGTCGCACGCTCCCCCAGTGCCTCAAGCCCCAGCCGGACAGCGCGGCGCCTGTCCTTCAGCGACCGATCGTCGCGCTGGTGGTAGGCGCGGGCCAGGTTGCTGAGGGTCTCGACGGGGGCGAACGCGAGCGCGACGCCGGTCATCGCTCCGCGCGCCGCCTCCAGCCGGTCGATGCCGTTGCTGAGATCGGCCCGCTCCCCGGTCAGCTCGTGCCGGAGGATCAGGCCCATCCCGAGCATGCTGAGCACGCCCGCGAACGCCGGTTCCCAGCGGCGGCCCGGCGGCAGCGCCTGGACGAGCCCGTACGCGTCGCTCATCACCGAGAGGCCCTCGTCGAGCGTCCGCAGGTCTCGCGCGGAGTACCCCGCGCCCACCTTGAGGTTTCCGGCCAGCGCGAGCTGGAGCGGGTAGCCCGTGTTGTCGGTGTCGGCCCCCTTCAGCGAGGCGGTCAGCATCTCGGCCACCGCCGCCGTCTCTCCCGTGTCGCCGCCCGGCCGCGGCGCGCTCAGCACCCCGCCGGGCCCGACGCGGGCGCGGAAGAAGCGCGCGAACGCCAGGTGCTCCTCAACGTCGGCGCGTCCGGACAGGGCCTCCAGACGCTCGATCGCCTGGTCGAGCACGGCCCGGGTCACCTGCCTCGGGTTCCTGAACACGGGTGAGACCGCGAGGTGGCGCTCGCTCATCAGCACCTCTTCGCTGGACGTGTCGCCGCTCTCCCGCCCGGCCCGCACGACGAGTTCGGCGTAGTGGTCGGCGGCGTCCAGGAACTCCAGGCCGCCCTCGGCGTCGTGGCGCTGGGAGTACAGCGACGACAGCGCGTTCAGGATGGTGATCCGGAGCCAATGCCCCTCGGGGACGAGGGCGGCGGCGTGCTTGAGCCGTTCGGCGACCCCGTCCAGCCGCCGCGTGTCCCCGCCGAGGTAGGCCTCGACCTGGTCCACGCGCGCGAGGAGGTAGTGGTTGACCGCCTCGTTCTCCGGGCCGGCCGCCGGGCGGTCGACGGCCTCGTGGAGGAGCCGGCGCACCCGCTCGAACCGTTCCGGAGAGTGGTCGAACTTCGCATGACCCATCAGCACGCGGCCGAGGTGCGTCAGCGTCTGGGCGCGGGACGGGTGGCCGTCCGGCATCTGCCGCAACACGCGCTCCAGCAGCACCACCACGGCGTCGCGCCGCTCGGCCGATCCCGGCTCGTCGGCCCAGGAGCCGCCGAGCGACTCCCCGAGCATGCCGAGCAGCGCCGGACGGAACCTGTGCGCGGGATCGAGTTCCTCGGCGGCCCGCGCGAGGGTCTCGACCACCTGCTCCTCGTCGTCGGGCCGTCCGGACCGGTCGGCCCGGTACGAGATCCACTGGGCGAGCAGTCCCAGGCGCATGCCGCGATCGGGGTCGTCCTGCCTGGACTCCCGGAAGGCGGCCTCACCGTCCCGGACGGCCCGTTCGACGTCCTCCTCCGTCGGCCCGTCGGGGCGCAGGTAGAGCATCGCGTACGCCCTCAGCTCCAGGACCTCTTCCGGGGGCACGGCGCCGCGCTCGGGGGAGATCATGTCCAGGTTGGCGAGCGCGCGCTCGGCCTCCTCGGGACGCGGCCCGGATTCCGGCGCGGAACCGAACTCGGCCATTCTCCGGTGGACGTCGTAGTCGTACGCGCCGAGACCCTGCAGCAATCCGGACGGCACGGGTTCGACGACGAGGACGCGGGCGAGGTTGAATCTGCAGACGTCCGCGTCGCCGGCGCCGATGCCGGGAGAGGCCGCCAGCGCCTCCAGTTCGGCGAGCGCCGCCTCGCGGTCGCCGGCGTCGCCGCCGAGGGCCAGGAACCTCATGGCCAGCGTCATCCCGAGCTGGGACCAGGCCCAGGCGCGGAACGGATGCTCGGGGTGCAGCGCGTCCCGCGCGCAGGTCAGCAGCCGGATCGTCTCATCTGCGCGTTCCCGGGTCGCTTCCGGGGCGGCTCCGTCCCTCTCGATGTCGGCTCCGACCCAGGACGAGAGCGCCAGGCCCAGCACCGCCGTCAGCTCGTCGGAGGACGGGGCCGGGATCGGCGGGAGCGCCAGCGCCCGCCGCAGGCAGGCGACCGCGTCCGCCAGCTCGGAGCGGGGATCCGCCGGGCCCAGCGCGGCGCGCCGCAGCCGGCCCCAGCCGAGCAGGTAGAGGACGAAGGCCCGGTCGGGCTCGGCGTCGTCCGGCAGGACCGCGAGGGCGCGGTCCGCGTACCCGATCGCGGCCGTGTAACCGGCGGCGTCCATCGTCTCGTCGGCCTTGTCGATGAGCAGCTCGGCGAGCCGCTGGACGTTCACCAGCATGTCGCGTCTCTTGGTGAGGAACAGCGCGTCGAGCGCCGTGCGGTACCAGCGGATCGCCTCGTCGCGGTCGGCTTCGGCGTCGAGGATCTCGTAGCGGTCCGCGAGCGCGTCGGCGAGGTCGGCCGCCGCGAACGGGTCCGGTTCCGGGTCCTCGGTGGCCGAGACCAGCAGGTCGATGGCCGCGTGGAGATCGTCTTCGTGGCGCCGGAGCAGCCGGAAGCGGGTGTGGAGCATGTCGCCGCAGGACGCGGCGATCGTCCGCCGGTCCTCCCCGGAGGCGTTCGCCAGCGCGTCGCGCGTGGTCTCGATCGCGTCGTCCAGGTCGTCCAGCGCCTTCGTGACGTCGTCGTCGCCGGCGGCGGCGTCCAGGGCCCGCCAGAACCGGAGGAAGAGCGCGTCACCGAGGGCCTCCAGGTCGGACGCCTCGCGCAGCAGCTCGATCGCCTCGTCCAGGACGCCGGCGTCGCCGTCGAGGGCCTGGAGGTAGAGCCGCCGGCCGTCAGGGGCGCCGGTCATGGCGGGGCCTGGTGACGCGGGCGCGGTAGGCGGCGAGCTGCTCGTTGATCCAGGCGGCTCCTTCGAGATCGTCCAGGTCCTGTCCGGAGGCGGGGTCGGCGACGAGGCAGCCGTCCGGGCAGCGGTCGCGGAACAGGACGAGCGCGGGCCTGCTCCCCTCGCGCTTCGACGGCCAGATCAGCCCCTGCGCCGCCGGGACCTGCTCGCGGATCCAGCTCGCCCAGCGCCGGGTGGCGTGGTACTCGCCGGACTCGGCCTGGACGAGCCAGGTGTCCTGCGCGACGGCCGCGAGCGCCTCGCCCGAGCACAGGTCGACCAGGTTCAGCGCGTCGGTCGTCTCGACGACGCTGGCGCGGCGGCCGTGGACGCGGGCGCGGCGGATGGTCCGGAAGCCCTTGTCGTTGAACGGGATGTCCCGCAGCAGCGTCTCGGCCAGCGCGGTCCCGGCCTCAAGGCCCGCGTAGTACGCCTCGTACGGGGCACGGTCGGTGCCGTCGAAGCGGCCGCCGCCGAAGTTGTCGTCGGACGGCTTCGGCTTCACCGAGGTCGGGTCGTGCCTGCGGTCGTGCACCCGCCACAGCCGCTCGCCGGCCTTCAGCAGGTGCATGTGGGGGGCCGGGCGGAAGAGCCGCGGGGGTTCGGCGTTCGGCATCTCACGCTCCCCCGGTCTCGGCGCGGGCCGCGGCGATCAGCTCGTCGTCGGGGAGGCTGCCGATGAGGCGGGCGGGGGCGTCGCCGAGCCTGCCGTTGCCGCCCAGCCACCAGTCGGCCGCGCCGAACGGGTCGTCGGACGCCGCCAGGATCCGGTTGATCTCCAGGACGATCCGCAGCGGGCTGCCGTCGGCCGCGAACTGGAACGCGGGCCAGCGGCCGTCGCCGCCGCCGGCACGGTCGAGGCGGATCAGGTCGGGGTCGCCGGGGTCGAGGCCGCGGGCGCGCAGCTGGTCGGCGTCGAGTGCGGGCGCGTCGAGCAGCCACGACTCGGCCTCCTGCTCGACCTCCGTGGAGGTCGGGCCCGGAGGGCGGCCGAGACGGACCTGCAGCGGGCCGGTCAGGCCGAACCAGGCGGACAGCTCCACGGCCCGGCGCGCGGCGTCGGGCGCGAACCGCTCCTCCCGCGCGCGCAGCGCCACGAGGAACGGATGGTCGCGGGGCAGGCGGGCGCGGAGCAGGTCGGCGATGTCCTCGGCGAGTTCCTCCGACGCCACCCGGTCGCCCTCCCGGGTGAACGCGTCGACGAGCGCCTGCACCTCGTCGAACTCGCCGGGCGACAGCCGCTCGCGGACGTCGTCCCACTGCTCGGCCAGCGCCGTCAGCGCGTGGCGTAGTCCCATCGTTCTCCTTCCGGGCCTTCAGGCGGTCACGAGGTGGTGTCGTGGCGGGCCACGGCGGCTTTGGCGTCGTCCACGGCGGCCCTGTCCATGCCGCCGATCTGCAGGTCGAAGCGGACCTCCCGGCCCGACCGCGGCTCCACGGCGTGCACCGAGAGCCGCCCCGTCTCGCTCATGTGGAAGGTGATCTCGATCGGCGTCCGGCGCGGCAGCCGGGGCGGGAGGCCGCGCAGCATGCCGCGCCCGATCATCGTGTTGTCGGCGAGCTCCTCGGTGCCGTCCGGCCGCGTCTGCTCCCACACCTCCACCTCCAGCATCGGCTGGTTGTCGAGGACCGTCCCGAACACGACCGGGCCGGAGTCGGCGGGCAGCGGGGTGTCGGCGGGCAGCAGGTGGACGACGAAGAACCGGGCCCGCATCGGGTCGGTGGCCGCGAGCGGGTCGTGCTCGTCGATGACCTTCACCCCGAAGCCGCGCGGCACCACCGTCGTCACGTTCCGGGACCGCATCGACTCGGCCTGCTCGGCGCTGATGCCGAGCCGGTCGGCGACCCGCTCGTTCCGGTCGGCGCGGCCGTCCTTGCCTTCGTCTTCCCGCTGGACCTGCTTGATCAGGGCGAACAGCGCGGCGCCCTGCGCGACGGCGAGGTCGGGCTCGTGCCGCCTGGGCGTGCCGTCCGCGGGGCCGTCCTTGGCCAGCAGGGCCTCCAGCCGGGACGCGACCGCCGGCGTCCGCGTCATGCCGCCGACCAGGATCACCTCGTCGAAGCCGTCCACGCCCTGGCGGCGCGCGCGGTCGATCGTGTCCTCGGTGATCTTCAGGGTGCGCTGCAGCAGGTCGGCGGTCAGCTCCTCCAGCCGCTCCCTGGTCAGCTCCACCTGCACGGTCGAGCCCGCGAAGCGCAGGTTCCGGCGCCGGGACCGCGCGCTGCTCAGCTCCTTCTTGAGCTGCTCCGCCATGATCCACAGCTCCTGCATGAACTGCTCGTCGGCGGTGGGGTCCAGGCGGGGGTGCCGCGCGGTGAACTCCTCCAGCAGGAACGCCCGGATCCTGGCGTCCCAGTCGGCGCCGCCGAGGTCCCGGTCGCCGCCGGTGCAGACCACCTTGACGTCGTCGCCGTCCACGCGGATCACCGTCGTGTCGAACGTGCCGCCGCCGAGGTCGTAGACGAGCAGGTGGCGCGGGCTTCCGGCGGGGTGCCCGTGCTGGTGCGAGAGGGCCGCGGCGACCGGTTCGGCGAGGACGTCCAGGACGTCCAGCCCGGCGATCTCGCCCGCCCGCCGGGTCGCCTCCCGCTCCGCGACCCCGAAGTACGCGGGCACCGTGATCACCACGTCCCGGACGGGGCGGCCGAGCCGCCGCTCCGCCGCGGCGGCCAGCTCCTTGAGGACCAGCGCGGAGATCGTCTCCGGGGTGTAGCGGGTGCCGTGGAAGTGGAAGTCGACGTCCTTGCGGCCCATCCGGCGCTTCACGTGCCGGACGGCCAGCTCCGGAGCGAGCAGCGCGGCGTTGGCGGCGGCGCTGCCGACCACCACCGAGTCGCGCCGCTCGAAGTAGACGACGGACGGCGTGGTGTTCTCGCCGATGGAGTTCCGGACGACCGCCGGCCTCCCCGACTCGTCGATGTACGCGAGACAGGAGTTGGTCGTCCCGAGGTCGATGCCGAACGCGGTCATGCGGGCCCCCTCATCGGCCTTGGTAGGTGAACGCCGCCCAGGACTCCGGCTCGTCCAGCGGAGCCGCGTCCAGCAGGTCGGCCAGCTCGGCGGACAGGTCCGCCGGGACGCGCCGCCGCGGGTTCAGCATCCACAGCTGGGCCGCGCGGAGCGCGACGGCCGGGTCGCCGTAGCCGGCGTTCAGGTAGTGGTGGAACAGGGTCATGAACAGGGCGGTCGGGAGGTCGTCCACGGGCCAGCGGGCGCCGACCACGCCCACCGCCCCGGCCGCGAGGAACGCCGTCGACAGCGTCAGCGCCTCGTCGTGGTCGCGGCTCGTCAGGTCGCTGCCGCAGGCGGCCAGCACGACCAGCCCGCCGGGCACGCCGGACGGCCGCACCCGCGCGCGGCGCAGGATGTCGGTCATGCCGAGGGCCTCGCCGCCCGCCAGCATCAGATGCGAGTCCACGGGACGCGGCGCCGGATGCGCATGGCAGCCGAGGTGCAGCAGCGACGCGCCTCCCGACTCCGGGCCGGGCAGCAGCCGCCGCACATTGCCGGCCGTCGCGCCCGGCGAGCGGGCCTCGCCCGGACGGCCCGGACGGCGGCGGCCGCCGAGCAGTTCCCCGTCCGGGTAGTGCCGCCGGTGGATCTGCTCGATCTCCTTCAAGGCCCAGTACAGCGGCGGGCTGCTCCCGCCGACCCTGACCAGCGCCGCCGCGCTCGGCCACGGCCGGTGGCCGTGCCGCCGGGCCTCGATGAACTGGCGCGCGGACGCCGCGTAGGAGACGACCGCGTCCTGGCAGGCGTAGCGGCGGACGCCGTCGCCGACCGTCCGGCGGGCGGCGTGCCAGGGGACGGCGCCGAGCTCCCCGACCGGGACCAGCACCACCCGCGCCCGGTTCCCCCCGTTCCCGGGGGCGCCTGCGACGGCGTCCAGGACGGGCTCCATCACCGCCGTCCACGCCCAGTCGCACAGGTCGCCGAGCGCGAACCGCCAGCGCCGGTGGACGCGCGCGGCCTCGTCCGTCCCCGGTTCGGCCCGCTCCCGGTCGTGCTGCGCCCGGACGAACGCCTCCACGCGGCTGCGCGGCCCGGTCGTCAGCCGGGGCAGCCGGACCGGCCGCACCTCTCCGGCGTCGTCCACGACGAGGGCGAGACCGCCGCGTCCGTCCTCGCGGGGGACGAGGTAGGCCAGCGCCGCCGCGCCGGACTCCCGCAGCGCCGCGCCGATCTCCGCGGGGACGGCGGGGCTGAACAGCCGCCGCTCGATGTCGCTGCCCTCGATCGCCTCCATCACGCGTTCGCGCAGGTCGCTGGGCACGCGCAGCTCCGCGAGCCCCGACTGGAAGTCGGGCATGCCGCCCGGCCCGCCTGGGAGGTCCCACGGCGCCGGGCCGTTCTCCCCTGTCGCCTCCTCCCACTCGGCGGCGAGATCGTCGTGGCCGCCGTCGCGCAGGAGCGCGGGAAGGTTCGCGTCGGTGGTCGCCGTGTGCAGGACCATCGCGCGTCCCCATTCCAGAGCCTCGACGGCAAGGCCGGTGTGCCCGTCCGCGGTGCACTGGTAGGCCACGGCCGCGCCCTCCCCGGCGGCGGCGAGCGCGGCGGTGAAGGCGCGTTCGGTGCTGCTCTGCAGCATCACGCTCCACGCCCTCGCCCGGAGCGCGGCGAGACCGCTCTCGCCCGCCCGCCGCCGGTCGTCCAGGGCCGCGTCGCCGCGCAGGTGGTACGCGGTGGACAGGACGGCGAGGCTCAGCGCCGTCACGCTGCCGAGCGCACCCGTCTCGCCCGCCCGGACGCCCGCCTCCAACCGGTCGATGGCATTGTTCAGGTCGGCGCGGTCGAGGCCGATCTCGTAGCGCAGCAGGAACGCCCACCCGAACACGCCGAGCAGCCACGACCGCAGCGGCCACACCGGGTCGGCGGCCCCGTACGCCTCCGCCATCAGCGCCAGGCCCTCGTCGAGCCGGACGAGATTCCGGGTCAGGTAGCCGTTGTGCACCTTGCGGAACCCGAGGACGCCCAGCTCGGTGGGGAACAGCGGATGGTCCGCGCCGAGCGCACGGGCGGTCTCGACCTCGATCTCCTCGACGTCGTCCGGGACCTCCGCGCCTGGCATCAAGCGGGCGTGCGGTGCCGCAGTGGCCGTTTCGAGCTGCCGCTGGACGAATTCGAGCGTCCGCGTGCTGCTCTCGATCAGGGCCCGGGACGGGTGGCCCTCGGGCAGCCGCTCGGCGAGGGTCCGATGCGCGCGGGCCGTCCGGTCCAGGAGCTCGGCGTCCGGCGGGCCCGTGGCCCTGGCCATCGGGGAGGCCGCCCGGAACCACTCCATGAGGGCGTGCATGTCCTCGCGCGCCCGGTCGCCGTCGGGTCTCGGCTCGTCGTCGGGTGCGAACGTCTCGGATGTCAGGCGGGCGTAGTGGTCCGCGGCGTCCAGGTGCTCAAGGCCGCCCGCCTGGAGGTGCCGGTGCATCAGGATGGACGCCAGGAACCCCGGGATCATCTGCTGGAGCGGGTGCTCGCGCGGGAGGAGCCGGGCGACCCGCTGGAGCCTCTCGACCGCGTCGCTCAGCGGCTGGAGCCCGTGGCCGGTCATGCTGCGGAGCCGGTCGACGACGACGAGCAGGAAGTTGTTGAGGGCGTCGTTGTCGGTGTCGGCGGCGGGCCGTCCGGCCGCATCCAGGAGGATGGCGCGCACCCTCTCCAGCCGTTCCGGGGAGTGCCGGTGCTCGACGCCCCGGGTCAGGGTCGCGCCCAGCCGGCCCAGGGTCGCGGCACGGTCGGGATGGTCGTCGGGAAGCTCCGTGAGGACGTTCTCCAGCAGCTCCAGCGCCGCCTCGCGCTCCTCGGGCGTCGCGGAGCGGGCGCCGCCGCCGGAGGGCCCGTCGGAACGCAGGTCGAGGAGCTGGCCGAGCACGCCCCGCAGCACCTGCTGGAACGGGTGCCCGTCGCCGAACGCCTCGCCGATGCGGGTGATGGCGTCGGCGAGCGCGCCGACGTCCTCGATCCCGTCCCGCCGCACCGTCCGGACGGTCTCCATGAGCTCGCGCAGGGCGCCCAGCTCGTCGCCTTCGGGGTCGGTTTCGGCTGCTCCCAGGCCGGCGAGGACCTCGGTGAGGCCCTCCTCGGTGATGTCCCCGCCGTCGACCGCCAGCACCGTCACCGCCCGCAGGCCCGAGGCCGTCGCGGCGGCTTCCGGAGCCGTCCCGGTGACGCGGTCCAGGTGGTCGCGCGCCGCCCGCGCGGTCTCCGCGTCGGCGAGGTTCCCGCCGGCGAGCATCCGCGCGAAGGTGCGCAGCGTCGGTCTCCGGTCCCGCAGCCCGGCGGGCACCCTGCCGAAGAGGTGCAGGAAGGCGAGGTAGAGGTGGCAGACGTCGGCGATCGCGTCGTCGCATTCGGGCAGGCCGAGGATCGCCTGCAGGTCGGCCCGCGCCTCGTCGCGGTCCGCGTCGCCGCCCCCGAAGTAGGTGAAGCGGCACGCCCGCGTCACCGCCCGCCAGTACCGGACGACGGGACGGTACGGGTCGTCGGCCGCCATCTCGCGCCACCCGGCGTCGAGGGTCTCCAGCGCGGTGGTGACCTGCTCGGCGAGCGCGCTCCAGTGGCCGGGAGTCTCGTCGCCGAAGAGGTCGAGACCGTCGACGGCGCGCTGCGCGATCGTGGCGAGCACGACGCCGTATCTGGCGTTCGCCCAGCCGAGGTCCGGGTGCGGCGGGGGTCGCAGGTCGATCGAGCGGCGGAACGCGGCGGCGGCCTCGGCGAGGTGCTCGTCCGCGTCGTCGGGCGCGTACTGCGCCCGCAGCAAGTGCGCCACACCGAGGTTCTGGTGCGTCAGGGAGAGGTCGGACGCGCCGATCGCACGGCCGAGATCGCCCAAGGCGTGGCGCGTGTACTCGATCGCGGCGTCGAGGTCCTCGACGCTCCGCGCCTGCTCGCCCCGCTGGACCAGGAACTCGGCCAGCGCCAGCCGGATCCACGCGGGCTTCACGTCCGGGGGGAACGGCGCGTCCAGGGCCGCGCGCAGCCGGGCGATCTGCTCGTCGAGTTCGGCGCGCTCGGTTTCGCCGGCGGTCATCGGTGCTCCAGCCGCTGGCCGGTCATGGCCGCGAAGACCGCGCCGTAGATCAGGCCGAGCTGGTCGGCGTCCGCGAAGTGGTGCACGGCGGCGTGGCGCAGCGGGTCGCGGTCGCGCAGGTACACCGGGCCCTCGGGCGCGGGCACCACCAGGTGGACGGAGTCATACGCGGCCTTGCGGAGCAGGGTGCCCAGCCTGCGCGGGTCGTCCCCGAGCGCGACGTCCGTGATCACCATCAGCGCGCGCGCCCCGTACTTCACCGGACCGCGCGGACGCAGCTCCATCAGCAGCTGGACGGCGGGCGACAGCTGCGTGCCCCCGCCCACGTCCCGGCTCGGCCGGTCGGTCACGCGCCGCAGCTTGCGGACGTCCACCGGGGAGACCAGGATCGCCGCACGGTCGGCGAACGCCACCGAGGTCAGCAGGTCCCCGGCGGCCATCTCGCGGCGCGCGAACCCGGCCAGCGCGTGCAGCGCCGACTTGCGCAGCCGCGCGTAGCGGATCATGGAGCCGGACAGGTCGACCGCGACCTCCAGGCTCACCGGGCCGCGTGCCGTGCGCTCGCCGGCGATGCGGGCGGCGTCCAGGTTCGGCGGCGGCAGCGCCCGGACCGGACGCGCCTCGGTAGCCGGGGGGCTCGGCGCCGCACGGTCCGGTTCCGCCGGACGGTCCGGTTCCGCCGGACGGGTGAGGGCGGCGGCGCGGCGGCGGTGGTGGTGGTCGGCGGCGCCGGGGCCCAGCTCGCGCGTGATCGCCGCGTCGTCGGCGAGGCCGTAGCCGATCTCGCGGAACCGCCATTCGCCGCGCCGCCGGTAGCACTCGCCGAGCAGGTGCACCGGGTCAGGGGTCGCCTCCCCCGCCGCGGCGCCGGACAGGACGGCCAGGTCCGCGCCGTGATCGTCGCGGACGGTGCAGCGCACCCCGCCGACCCGGGCCACCGCGCCGGACGCGGCCTCGACGGCGACGACGATCCGGACGGTCCCGTCCGGCGCCGCGGACGGGTCGATCATGAGCCCGCGATCGTCGGCGACCAGCGCGAGCCCGCCGCCGGACGCGTCCTGGTACACCGCGAGCAGCGAGGCGCCGCCTGCTTCGTCCGTCTCGCCCGGGCCGTGCAGCTGGAAGGTGACGAGGGACGTCCGCGCCAGCGACACGTCCTGCACCTTCCGCAGGGGGCCCGTCCGGGGTCGCGTCATCGTCGCTCCTCACACCGTCGCCAGGGACACCAGGAACGACAGGACGACGAACACGACGTAGACGGCGGTGACGCAGAGCACCACCACGAAGACGGCGAGCCGCCACGGGCGGTACGGGTCCGGCGGCATGATCTCTCCCTTCGGCGGGTCGGCGGGTCAGGTGGAGTGGTGCACTCGCAGCCCCTCGCTGAGCAGGAGCCAGCCGGTGAGGTCGAGGACGCCGTCGTCGATCTCGTCGCCGTCCAGCCAGGACGACGTCCGGAAGAACCTGACCTCGGCGAACGACCGGCGCATCGCGCGGACCATGCCGTCGAGCCCGGCGTCGTCCTCCAGCCAGCGGCCGATGTCGTCGCTCTCCTCGCCGACGCCCGCGAGCGCCGCGCACTCGCGGACGAGGTCGTCCTTGGTGAGCGCGACCGCGAGGCGGGCCCGTCCCATCTGGACGCCGTGGCCCTCGATGTTCTGCACGATCTGGGCGAAGACGAAGTCTGGCGCGACGTCCGAGCGCAGCCCCCGGTTCTTGGCGCGCGCGCCCGCCTCCAGCGACTCCCAGACCGCGTCCACCGACAGCAGGTCGAGCGTGAACACGAACGTCCGCGCGGACTTGATGTACCGCAGCTCCCGCATCGACTCCGACTTGGCGACCAGCTCGCCGGGCGCGTCGAAGACGTGGAAGAGCCGGGCCGGGCCGGTCGGCGGGCGGATGTGCAGCGAGTAGGCGCGCAGCGGCGCGTCCTTGGCCTTGACGGTCTTCCAGGTGTGGACGCCCGCGCGCAGCTTGTTCGCGAGGTCCCGGTAGGCGGACTCCGACTGGTCGTCGGCGAACTCCGCCTCCGCGCCGTGCCCGCCCGTGCCGTCGAGAAGGCCCATGACCAGGGCCGTCATCAGCCTGGTCTTGCCGGTCGCGGTGGCGCCGAGCACCGGGATCACGATCTCCGGCACGGCCCCCGAGCCCTTGGACATCGGCTCCTTGCAGTGCGGGCAGTACGCCTGCATGCGGCCGTCGCCGGTGCCGGTGAGCAGGAGGGTCGGAAGGAGCGTCCCGCAGGCGCACCGGCGCTTGAGCACCCCGTACCGTCCTGGACGCACGTCGCGGTGGCGGCGGCCGCATCCCTGACCGGAGCACTCATAGGTCGGGTAGTGCACGCGCAGATGGCAGGACGGGCAGCCCGTGCGGATGCCCTTGATCCGCCGCATCCCGGTGTCGGTGACGCGCAGCACCTGGGCGGACGCGAGCAGAACCAGCACCAGCGCCGCCACCACCGCGAGCTGCAGCAGCCACAGCAACCCGACCGCGACGAACCCCATGATGACGCCGACGGCCATGCAGACCCGGAGCGCGATCCCGATCGGCATCAGCAGCCATTCGGGGTCCCGGTACTGGAAGGCGGTCCGGATCCTGGCCTCGTACTCCCTCGCCACCCCGATGGGAGCGGGTAGGGCGACCCGGACGGTGTGCCGCAGGTCGATCAGCGCGGGCCCGAACAGGTAGTGGGTGAACGCCGGCTCGGCACGTCCGGCCGGTTTGTCCGGCGGCGCGGGGATGGGCGCCGGGGCGGGCGTCTTGCCCAGGCCCATGACCGAGGCGAGCACCACGAGGTAGCGGTACATGCACAGCACCGCGAAGAACGACACGACCACCGTCACGACCGGGACGATGATGAACCAGCCCAGGCACGTCGCGGCAACGATGATCAGGCATCCGCAGCCCGTCGGGAGACCCGCCCCGGAACCGGACGGGTAGGGCGGCGGCGAGTAACCGCCGGTCGGTCCGCCCCCGTAGGCGGACCCACCGCCGTAGGCCGATCCTCCGCCATAGGTCGACATCGTCTGGGCCCCTCACTGTGACTGTCGTCCGGGCAGCCAGCGGCGGCGCCGGCAGTGCTTCTCCCGCCAGCGCTGGAAGTCCTGGACCGCGGTCATGCGGCCCGTCCGGCGGCGGACCTCGCGTTCCACCCCGCCGAGGTCGCGCTTGCGCCATTCCGGCAGGGCGCGCAGCAGCACCTCGTGGATGGAGCGGGCGACCGGCAGGGCCCCCAGCTCCGTCTCCGCGGTCCAGGCCGTCGCGAACGCCGCGCCGGCGGCGGGGACGGCGGTCGCGCGCTCCCCGCCGAGCGTCCGGCGCAGCCGCTCCAGGTAGGTGTCGACGACCTTGTCGTGCGCGCCGGCGAGGAGGCGGGCGAGCGCGTCGTGCCGCAGGTTCGGCAGCAGCACGCTCAACCGCAGGAGCAGGTAGTCCTCGGCGGGGGCCGCGGCGGGCGCCCCGGCGGGGGTGTTGTACGCCTCCACCAGGGCCTTTCCCGCCTCGTACCGTTCCTTCGCGTTCTTCCTGGAGTCGGTCGCGAGGAGCGGCTTCTCCGCCAGGTGGATCCAGGCCACCGCCTCGACGCGGTCGTGCAGCGCGGGCGGCAGCAGCCCGGCCAGCGGCAGGCCGTCGACCAGCTTGCACAGCGCGCCGTAGTTCTTCTGCCGGACGGGGTCGTCCATCGACCGGGGCGAAGCCAGCAGCGGTTTCACCCACGGGACGAGGACCGGGTCCGCGGCGGCTCCGTCCGGCAGGCCGGGCAGCAGGGCCAGCGCGTCGTCCGGCGTCCATCCGCCTGGCCAGAGCGCGGTGAGCAGGGCCTCGTCCAGGCGTCCGTCCGGGCCGCGGGCGGACAGCACCGCCAGCGCCGTGTCGACGGGCGGTTCCCCGTCCCTGCGCCCGCGGGCGACGAGGGCCGCCTCGTGCAGTGCGGGCAGCGCGGCCAGTTCCGCCTTGGGGACGGCCTTGTCCAGCCCGGCGTCGAACACCGCGTGCACCCGCGCCCGGTCGGCGGACGCGGCCTGGTCGAGGTGGAACAGCGTCCCCGCGCGCAGGTCGGGCCAGCGGCGGACGGCGGCGTGCAGGTCGTCCTGGTCGGAGAGGCGCAGCAGCCGCGGGCCGACCACCTCGGATCCGCAGGTGCGGAGCGTGTGCGGGTCGGGTTGCACGCCGTGCGCGTCCGCGAGGGCGAGCAGGCGCACCAGGGTCGCGGCGTCCGCGCCCGCCAGCCGCTGCGCGTAGCCGCGCCGGGCCTGCTCGCGCGCACGCGCCGACCGCAGCCGCACAGCGTGCGGGGCCGGGGCGCCGCGGTCGGACGCCTGCGCGAGATGACCCGTGACCAGGCGTCCCTCCGCCAGGGCGAGCAGCTCGTCGAGCCCTGCGGCCGCGGCGGCGTCGGCGAGCCCGGTCATGTGGTCCGGGGACGCGGCGTCGTGGCCGAGCGCGGCGGCGCCGACGCGGCCGACCGTGTCCCGGTCGAGCCGCCGCGCGTTGCTCCCCAGCCAGGCGCAGGCCGCGTCGAGGTCGTCCGGGCCGATGCCGGGCCCGCCGTCCAGCAGGGCCGCCGCCGCGATGATCGGGTGCCAGTCCGCGAGCCGCAGCTCGCCGCCCGCGGCCAGGGCGCGGGCGCGGCGCCAGAGCGGCTCGGCGGCGACCGTCCCGGTCCCGGCCAGCAGCTCGGGCAGCGGCCCGGCCGCCACCTCGGACGCCTCGCCCGTGGTGAAGTCGAACAGGAAGAAGCCCGCGAACGCCCGCTCGTCCGCGACGATCTCCGCCCCCGGCACGGTCCCGATCACGTGGTGCCTGCTGTAGGACGGCCGGAACTGGTAGGTGGCGAACGACACCTTCGCGACCATCGGCGGCGGCAGCAGGAAGGAGACCGCCGCGATCCAGCAGGCGACCTCGTCATCGTCGGCGGCGAGGATCACCACCGAGCGCTCCTCGTCCAGCGCGGCGCGCTCCACGGCGGCGAGCAGCGCGGGCAGCAGGCGGCGGCGCGGGGTGCCGTCCAGGAAACGGTCGACGGCGTCGCGGCGCAGGGGGCCGGTGGGCAGCGGGCCGGGAAGGCGCGGCAGGTCGGTGTCCGCGACCGCCTCCCGCGTCCACAGCGGCGCCTTCCACAGCTCGATGGGCAGCGGCCCCCGCCACATCCCCCCGCTCGCCGGGACGAGCGCGTGCGCGAAGTAGTTGCCGAACCGGCCGGAGTAGTCCGTGCCCGTGAACGCGACGTTCGCGACGATCGGCTCCGGGCCAGGCACGAAGCACAGGTTGACCGGGCAGCCCTCGATCTGCTCGGGCGTCGGCGAATGCCCCAGCGTGCCGGGCGGCTCGTAGGAGCTGACCGCCTCCACCTCGTGCATGACCTCCGGGGACACGCCAGGCGTCACCGCGTTGAACTGGTACCCGGCGTAGCCGGACAGGCCCGTCCGGCAGGACGTGTAATACAGCTGGTGGAAGTCCATGTCACCCCTTCGTGGACGGGAGGGCGTCGAACCTGCTGAGCAGCCACAGGAACGGGTCGGCGACCCGGTGCGGGTGGATGCCGCGCGGGTCGACCCGGTTGTCGGACGTGGGGTTGCCGCCCAGCGACGACAGGCCGAAGTAGCGGTAGTCCGCGAAGTTCTTGCGCATGACCTGGTCGATCTGCGTGCCGTCCCACTCGTGCAGCAGCGCCTGCACGTAGTCGTGCACGGCCAGGCTGTCGGCCTGGTCGAACACCGGCTGGTCGGCGGGCGCCTCGCCCAGCAGCGGGCTCCCCTCGGCGAAGCCGTGCCACAGCGTGTCGATCTTGGAGAAGGCGACCGCGACGGGCACGTCGATCCGCCGGTTGGGGCCGCGCCCGTGCGCCTCGTACAGGACGTCGGTCACGCGGGTCAGCACGTTGACGGGGTTGTCGGTCTTGGCGTCGGCCTGCGGCAGCCGGGTGCCGGGCTTGGCGCTCTCCCGCGCCCCGCGCATCTGCAGCGGGTCCAGGAGCAGGATGATGCCGTCCGCGCCGCGCAGGTACCGGACGTTGAGGTCGACGCTCTCCTTGGAGATCAGGTCCTCGCCCGCGGTGTCGAAGAACGAGGTGATCGTGTGCCGGTCGCGGGAGCGGAGCAGGCCGCGCCCGTCCAGGGTGACCTTGAAGACCAGGGGGCGGCGCAGCTCCGCCTGGCCCGGCCGCGTCGTGCCGGGCAGCACCTTCTGCCGGTAGAGCGTCTCCTCGTACCGCTTGGCGAACTCGCTGCGGGTGTGGTCGTCCGAGCCGACGACGGCGGCGTCGAAGCGGCGCCCGACCGAGTGCATCAGCTCGTGCAGCAAAACCGTCATGTAGACCGTCTTGCCGGCGCCCTTCGCCCCGATCAGCGCGATCAGCCGGCTGTCGATCTTGTCGAAGTGGACGGGCAGGAGGCTGTGGCAGTGCGGGCAGATCCGCTGCGTGGACGCGTCCTTGCAGCGCGGGCACCGGGCCGCCGACTGCCAGCCGCTGAGGGACGAGAGCCGTCCCCCGGTGAACACCGGCGGCAGCGCCTCGTTCATGCCGAAGCGGCGCGACAGCGCCCGGTCCCGCTCGGGCGGGCACTTCGCGCCCTCCGGTCCGAGCAGCCCGGTGCAGCGCCACATCATCTTCCGCGGCGTGAACGACTGGTAGCAGTACGGGCAGACCAAGGACTGCAGGGTCGGCAGGATCGACGGCAACGGCGTCACCAACTTCGGGGGTCGCGTCGGAGGGTCACCGCGCCGGTGCCGCCGGGCGTGCCGGTGGAGGGGGCGCCGGGTGCGGGAAAGCAGGCCAGCCGGAACCGGCGCGCGCCACCGGGGATCTCGAACCGGAGCGTCAGCGGGGCCTCGGGGTCCAGGTCGCGGGCGGGGATCTCGTGGATCACGTCGCCCTGCTCGGGGCGCAGGGGCAGGACGTCGCCCGCGCGGTGCACGACGACCAGCGGCGGCAGGCGGGTGCGCCGGTCCGCGGTCAGCTCCAGGACGGCCGCGCCCCGGCGCCGCCGCCGCGCCGCCCGGAACCGGTAGCGCACCTCCGCCTCCCGCGCCGGGACGCTGCCCAGCACCGGACGCGACCGCACCGCGCCGCCCTTGTCCTCGTCGCGCGCCAGCGTCCGGACGGCCACGAGCGCGGCGCCGGGACCGACGTCGAGGCGGCAGCCGTCGTCCTCGTACGCGCGGCGGCGGCATTCGGAGACGGACGCGGCCGTCCAGGCGTCGGGGTCGCCGAGCGCGGATCCGGCCAGGTCGGCGGGCGCCCAGACGACCTCCGCGTACCGGGCGCCGTCCGGCCAGATCCAGCTCAGCACGGCGGTGTCGCCCACCCGGCGGACGTCCAGTTCCCGCACCGGCTCGACCGTGACGAGCACCGCCGAGGGGCCCACCAACGCCTGGCCCGCGCCCAGCGTGACGGCGACGAAATGCGCGCTGGTGACGCCGTCGATGGCGGTGCGGAGCGTCACCCGCCCGCCGGGGCCGGGGACGGCCGCGCCCGGCACCTCGCGGCCGTACCGCTCGACGTCGGGGGCCGCGAGCAGCGTGCCCGGCGGCCAGGGCGGCGGGACGTCCGACGTCCGGATCATCACCCGGCCGCCGGACGGGGCCGTCCAGCTGATCGTGGCGGCCTGCCGCCCACCGGCGGCGGGCAGCTCGACCGACAGGTCGGGGACGGCGGACGGCGGGCTCTCCGGCAGCCCGGTCACGACGACGCCCTTGGACAGCGCGCGGGTCCCGTCGGAACGCTCGTAGGACGCCTGCACCCGGTAGCGGTAGGCGCGGCCCGGCCGGACGTCGGCGTCCACGAACCCGCTCCGGTCGACCCGGGCGAGGCGGCGGTCGGCTCCGCCGTCCACCAGCCGGGTCGCCACCGCGCCGGTCGCCCCCTCGGGGAGCCGCCATGACACGGCCACCTCCCCCGGCCCCGCCACGACGGACGGCTCCTCGATCTCGGGCAGCAGCGTCACCGGACGGCCCGTCGCGGGCGCCGACCAGATGCCTTCGGCGCGGCCCGCGAACACCGAGTAGTGCAGGTCCTGCGCGGCCGGAGGAGCGGGGTCGTGTAACTCGTTGGCGTCGGTCTCGCCGACCGGCGTCCCGGCCGCGGCCCCGCTCGCGGGCGCGCCCGCCGACCGGACGACCCGGTACCGCACCGGCCCGACCCGCGCCGGGCCCGGCGTCCAGGCGATCGTCACCCGGCCCCGCTCGGCCCCGACACGGACGTCACCGGGCGGAGGCGGGGGCAGCGCACGCAGCCGCTCCGCGATCGCGTCGTCGTCGGCCGCGATCCGGGCGGCCCGGTCCAGGAGTTCGGCGGCGGTCTCGGTGCGTCCGGCGGTCCGCTCCCGGGCGGCCTCGGCGAGCCATCCGGCGACCCGCCGCGCCGCGTCCTCCACCTCGGCGCGCAGCTCCGGCGGGGCGTCCGCGGGCAGGCCGGGGAGCAGCCGCTCGGCCTCGCGGAGCCGCCCGTCCCGCAGCGCCTCCTCGATCTGGCCCGCCACCCCGCCCGGACGGCCGCCGCGGGCCGCCATCGCCATCGCCAGCTCCTCGGCCTCCGCGCGCACGAGACCGAGATCGGCGGCCTGCCCCGCCAGGACCTTCGCCGCCAGCCCCGCCTCCGCGCCCGGCCGCAGGACCTCCATGACCTCCCAGAGCAGCAGGTCGTCGAGCCGCCCCGGTTCGCGCGCCGCCTCGGCCAGCGCCGCCAGGACGCCGTCGAGCGCCGCCTTGCCCTCGTCCCTGGCCCGCCCGGCGGACCGCTCGACGGCGGCGGCGACCATCTCCGCGGTCAGCGGCCCGGCGGGGCCCGCCGGGGAGGCGGTGACCAGCCGGAACCCGTCGCGGAGGCGGAACCCGCGGGCGACGGCGTCGGCGCCGACCACGGCCTCGGCCGACAGGCGTAACCGGAGCTGCCGCAGCCCGGCGCTCAGCGTCCGGTACGCGGGCGGCGCCGCGTCGGGCAGCTCCCAGGCGGTCTCCACCACCCGCACGCCGCGATCGGCCAGGATCTTGCGGACCCGGGCGTCGGAGCAGGCGCCGCCCGCGCCGTTCAGCAGGACGTCGAAGGCCGCGCGGTTGATGCCCGTGGTCGTCTCGGCGAGCGTGCCGGCCTGCCGGGTCAGCCATTGCGTGGCCTCGTCCACCCGGCGGCGCGTCTCCTCCGTCAGGCCGCCGCGGGTGAGCAGGCCGGCCCGGTCAAGGTCGGCGTGCTCGATCAGGAGGGCGTCGATGAGCTTGGCGTACGTCTTCTTCTGCTGCCGGAGCGTCCGCCAGTACGCGACGACCTCGGCCAGGCGCGCGGCCACCTGCCGGTCGTCCTGGTCCCGGTCGCGCGCCTTGCCCGGCATGGCGTAGCGGACGAGCAGATCGGCGGGCGGCGCGTTGCCCCGGGCGCGGGCCGCGTCGAGCACGTCCCGGCGGTACGCGTCCCTGTCGAGCACGGGGCCACCTTCTTCGTGATCGCCGGGTCATTCCGAGACCGCATACCGCGCCACCGCCCGCTTCGCGAGGTCGACCTGGGACTCGTCCAGCCCCTGGATGCGGACCTCGATGTGCAGGTCCTTGCCCGTCTGCAGCTCCAGGGCGTGGACGCGGAGCGTGCCGAGCTCGTCCATGGCGAAGCTGATGTCGATCGGCGACCCCTTCCGCAGCCGCGGCAGGTCGGTGATGATCCCCTCGCCGATCTTGGCGTTGTCGGCGGGCTCCGCGGACTCCACCGCGCCCGCCTGCTCCCAGATCTCCACCTCGATCGCCGTCTGGTCCTCGTAGGCGGTGGCGAACCGCTCCGCCTCCGGCGCCGCGGGCAGCACCGTGTTGGCCTTGAGGACGTGGCTCACCGCGAAGACTTCGCTGCCGTCGTCGGCGAACGACACCGTCTTGACGCCGAACGCGCGCGGCACCACCGTGCTCACCCGCCGTCCGGCCAGCATGCGAACCTTCTCCGGCTCCAGGCCGAGCTGGTCTGCGGCGTCCTGGACCGCCCGCTCCGCCTCCGCCGGGGACACCGGCTCCGCGCCGTCGCCCTCGTCCGGAAGCCGCACCTTGACCGCCTCGATCAGCGCGAACCTGGCCGCGCCCTTCGCGACGGCGAGGTCCGGGTCGTGCAGCTTGGGCTCGAACCCGAACCGCTCGCGCAGCCCGGCCGCCACCGCGGGCATCCGGGACGAGCCGCCGACCAGCAGCACGTCGTCGAAGCCGTCGACGCCCCGCTCGGCGGCGGCGTCGATGGTGCGCCTGGTGATCTCGAAGGTGCGGCCCAGCAGGTCCTCGGTCATGCCCTCGAACGCCTCGCGGGTCAGCTCCACCCGGGCGGTGCCGCCGTCGAAGCGCATGTTGTAGCGGCGCGACACCGCCGAGCTGAGGCCCTTCTTCAGGTCCTCGGCGGCGATCGCCAGCTCCTGGAGGAAGTCCTCGCTCTCGGCCGCGGACGAGCCGGGGTTCTCGCCCAGGAACGACTCCAGCAGGTGGTCGGCGATGCGGTCGTCCCAGTCGGCGCCGCCCAGCCGGTGGTCGCCGTCCGTGCAGACGACCCGGACGTCGTCGCCCTCCAGCCGGATGACCGTGGTGTCGAACGTGCCGCCGCCCAGGTCGTACACCAGGATCGTGGCGGACCCCTCGGCCGACAGCGTCTCGTAGTGCAGCGCCGCGGCCACCGGCTCCGGGATCAGGTTCAGGACGTTGAGGCCGGCGATCTCGCCCGCGTTGCGGGTCGCCTCCCGCTCGGCGACCCCGAAGTAGGCCGGGACGGTGATGACGACGTCGCGCACCTCGCCGCCGGTCTCCTCGGCGGCGGCGCGCGCCAGCTCCTTGAGGACCAGCGCGGAGATCGACTCGGGCGTGTGGGACGTGCCGTGGAACTCCAGCTCGAACTGCTGCCCCATCTGCCGCTTGATCAGCTGGACGACCTGGTCGGGGAACAGCTTGGCCGACCCCTTGGCGTCCTGCCCGACCACGACGTTGTCGGGGGTCTCGAAGTAGACCGCCGAGGGCGTGGTCTCCTGGCCGATCGCGTTCTTGGCGATGACCGGCCGTCCCGTGTCGTCGACATGGGCGATGCAGGAGTAGGTGGTACCGAGATCGATACCGTAGGTAGCCATGGACGGTCGTCCCCTCGTCAGGTCGTCGGGTCGGGAGTCGCGGATCGCGCCGCGGTCAGTCGGCTCGGGCGGGAGCCTCGGCGGAGGTCTCGGCGGGGGTCTCGGTCTCGGCGGAGGTCTCGCTCTGGTCGGACGGCTCGGCATCCGCCTCGGCGTCCGGGGCGTTCGGGGCGGGCGGGGCGAAGCGGTGGAAGCGGGCCCGGAGGGGGCGGCGGACGCGGCCCGTCTCCCGTTCCACGAAGCCGGTCGCGACGACCTCGGCCACGGTGTTGTCGAGAGCCTCGTCGTCCACGGCGACGACTGACACCGCCGCGTGCCTGCCCGGGTCGAAGGGGTCGCCGGGGTCGGCGGTGAACTCGTCCAGGCCGCAGCGCTCTAGCGTCAGCAGCGTGTCGTCGGCGAAGCTCTCCAGCAGCCTGCCCTGCGCGGGGTCGGCCGCGTCGGCGGCGAGCCGGGCGGCCTCGCGCAGCATCGAGTCGTAGAGGCGGAGCAGATCGGCGATGACGGGTTCGAGGATCGCGCGGTGGACGCCGTCCCGCAGCCGCTGGTTCTCCTCGTGCAGCCGGTCGATGACCGCCTCACGGTGCGCGGACCTGCGGTTGAACTCCGCGACCGCGGCCTCGATCGCGGCGAGCCGCTCGGACTGCTCATCCGGCTCATTCGGCTCGGACGGCTCGGCGGTCTGTTCAGGCTGTTCGGTCGGCTCGTCCACCTCGCCGGCGGCCGTGGAAACCTCCACCCTGAGTCACTCCCTGCGTCGCGCTCGCCCGATAATCGCGCCACGACGGCCCCCGTCACGGGCCCGCCCCGGATGAATTTCACATTGAACACCAGAGCCGTCATTCCCAAACTGGATTTACACTGATCCATCCCGGATCCGCCCGGATATCGACCACCTTTCGCCCAAAGCCGGAGTCATGCCGCCACCGCCCACTCATGATCAGCTCGTGGCCGATCTCAAGAACCTCCGCGAACGGGGACTGACCCGGCTGCGGGACACTCGGCTCGACGCGCTGGAAACGGCGGTGGCGCTGTACCGTCACGACGGCCCCGCGCCGGACGCGCGCCCGCCGGTCGAGCCGTACCGCCCCGCCGCCGTGGAGGAACTGCTGCGGGAGGCGATCGTCGAGCTGGGCGGGGGCAAGCTGTCCGCCGCCGCCGGATTCACCTTCGGCCTGGCCGCCGGGGCCCGGGACTGGACGGTCGGCGAGCGCCGCAAGGAGGCCGCCTCGATCTACGGGGTCAGCACCGAGCGCTTCCGCAAGCACCACGAGCAGCTCATCGTGGACCAGACGGCGGAGGCGGTGCTGCGGCTGTGCATGCCCGCCGCGACGCCCCGCCCGCCGCGCCAGGCCGACGTCCCGCAGAGCCCCGCGGTCATCCGCCTCGGACGGGTCACGCTCGACTACATGCCGGTCGAGATGATCAAGGGGGTGGACGCCATCGTCTCCTCGGAGAACGTCTATCTGGAGGCGTCCAAGATCTTCCGGAACTCGCTGTCGGCGGCGCTGCGCCGGGCCTGCGCCGAGACGACCGGCACGGGGGAGATCGTGGACGACGTCGTCCAGCGGGGCCTCGCGGACTGGATGCGCGACCACGGCCGTCCGGGGCTTCCGGTCGCGCCCGGCACCGTCGCGGCGACCTCGCCCGGACGGCTCCGCGCGGCGGGCGTCCGCCGGATCTACCACGCGGCGGTCGCCGTCCCGGTCGGCGACGGGAACGAGTACGAGCTGTCGGCCGAGGCGGTGGCCCGCGCGGTGCACAACACCGTCCAGCTGGCGCAGCGCGAACGTCCGCCGCTCCGCTCCATCGCGCTGCCCCTCTTCGGCGCCGGGCGCGGCGGCCTGGACGCGGCGGAGAGCCTGAGCTGGGTGTGGTCGGCGGTGGAACGGGAACTCGACGCCGATCCGTCCTGGGACGTCCATCTCATCGCCCGGTCACCGGCCACCGCCCAGACCATAATCAGACATTTCTCGCCATAGCGGATAGGTGCGCGGCTCGGCCCGCGCGAAAGCATTTATCACCCGTGCAATTCGGCCCTTTATGGACGGCACGAAAAAGCGCGGCGCGCGGCCACGGTGATCTCCGTGTCACATGCGGGGCCCCGGCGGTGCTCTACAGGCATGGACCTCGTAGGGCAAGGTGGGAGCGCACCGGCCGCCGCGCTCCCCGCCGCCCTGTCCGCTGATGGGCAGGTGTCCGCTGAAGGGCATGGCGGCACGGTCGAGCGGGCCGGGCGGAAGGGCGGCGGGGTGGCGGTGTCGGGTCGTCCGAGTCGGGAGGCCGTGCGGGCCGACCTCGAAGAGGTCTTCCGCGCGGCGTATCCGCGGGTGGTCGGCGTCGCCGCGCGCGTGCTCGGCTCCCGGGACGAGGCCGAGGACGTGGCCCAGGAGGTGTTCCTGGCGTTCGCGCGCTCCTCGATCCCGGCGGGCGAGGCGGGGGGCTGGCTGTCGGTCGCCGCGGCGCACACCGCGCTGAACCACCTGCGCTCCGGCCGCCGCCGCGCGTCCAGGGAGGAGGCCGCCGACGATGCCGGAACCGTCAGCCCGGACGTCGCCGACGCGGTCGTGACCCTCGACGAGCGCCGCCGCGTGCGGGCGGCGCTGGCGCGGCTCCCGCGCAGGCAGGCGGTCGCCCTCGTCCTGCGGCACAGCGGCCTCAGCTACGCCGAGGTCGCCGCCGCTCTCGATCTTTCCCCTGGCAGCGTGGGCACCACCGTGCGGCGCGCCGAGTCCGCTCTGCGGGAGGAGTTGAACCGTCATGCGGCATCCGAGTGACGGCACGCTGCGCCGGCTCCTGGACGAGCCGTCCGGCGTCGCCGTCGACGACCGCGATCACGTCGCGGGCTGCGGCGCGTGCCTGTCCGGGCTGGCGGCCGTCCAGGAGGACGCGGACGCCGCCGGGTCCGCGCTGGACGTCGGGTTCGCCCCGGACGTCGAAGCTGGATGGAACCGCCTGGCCGCAGCGGTCGCCGCCGGTGAAGCGGCACCCGAGACGGCCGCGGACCCTCCGGGCCGCTGGCGGACGAAGCTGCGCAACCCGGTGGTCGCCGTCGTCGGCGTCGTCGCCCTCCTGGGCGGTGCGGGCGTCGCGGCGGCGGCGGACTGGTTCCAGATCTTCCGCGCCGAGAAGGTCGCCCCGGTCACCGCCCCGCGAGCCGACCTGGTGCGGCTGCCCGAACTCGACGCCTTCGGCGACCTCGCGGTGACCTCGAAGATCGAAGTGCGCCAGGTCGCCGACGCCGCGGCCGCGCAGAAGGCCACGGGAATCCCCGTCCCGCGAGTGAGCAGGCTCCCCCGAGGTGTGACGGGTGAACCCGTGTACCGGGTCGGCGGTAAGGCGAGCGCGCTTTTCACCTTCTCGATGGCGAAGACCGCGCAGACCGTCGCGTCGGCCGGGGGGAAGGCGCCGCCGCCACCGCCCGGCCTGGACGGCAGCCGGTACCGGCTGGGCGCGGGGCCCGGGGTCGTCGCGGCCTGGTCGCAGGGCCGTCCGGCGCCTGCGCTCATCGTGGTCCGCGTCGTCGCGCCCACCGTGTACTCGTCGAGCGTCCCGTTCGCGACGGCGCGCGACTACCTGCTGTCCCTGCCCACCCTGCCGGAGAACGTCAAGACGCAGCTGAGCGCCTACTCCGGCGCCGGGACGACGCTGCCCCTGTTCGTGTCGGCCGAGAAGATGAAGACGTCCACGGCCGACGTCGGCGGGATCCCGGCCACGGTGCTCACCGCGCGGGACGGCGCGATGGCGGGCGTGGTCTGGGCGGACGACGGGATCATCACCGCGGTGGCGGGCTCGCTGAGCGCCCGCGAGGTGCTGTCGGTGGCGCGGGGGCTGCGATGACACCCCGCACGGAGGCCGCGGAGCAGCTGCTCGCGGAGCTTCCTCCGGCACCGGCGGCGTGGTGCTCGGGCCTGCGCAAGCGATACAGGCGGCAGACTGCGGTGGACGACGTGTCGTTCGCCGTCGCCCGCGGCGAGGTGGTCGGCCTGCTCGGGCCGAACGGCGCCGGGAAGACGACCGTCATCAAGATCCTGCTCGGGCTGGTCCGTCCGGACGCGGGCGAGGTGCTCCTGCTCGGACGCCCGGCACGTGACCCCCGCGCCCGTGCCCGCGTCGGCTACCTGCCGGAGCTGTTCCGGTACCAGCCGTGGCTCACCGCCGCCGAGGTGCTGCGCCTGCACTTCCGGCTCGCGGGCGTCCCGGTGCCGGACGAAGAGCGGCGCGAATGCCTGGCCGCCGTGGGCCTCGCCGACCGCGCGGGCGACCGGGTCGGCGGCTTCTCCAAGGGCATGCAGCAGCGCCTCGGGCTGGCGGTCGCGCTGGTCGCCCGCCCGGACCTCGTCGTCCTGGACGAGCCCACCAGCGCCCTCGACCCGCTCGGCCGGGCCGACGTCCGCGACCTGCTGCTGTCCCTCCGGGACCGAGGAGTCGCGGTGCTGCTGAATTCCCATCTCATCGGGGAGGTGGAGCGGGTCTGCGACCGTGTCGTCATCCTCGACCAGGGCCGGGTCGCCGCGTCCGGCACGCTGGCCGAGCTGCTCGGCGGCCGCGAGCTGCGGCTCCGCCTGGACGGGGTGAGCGCGGCGGCGGAGGCGCGGCTCGCCGCCGCCGGCCGCCTCACCCGCACCGGCGACGAGTTCGCCGTCGAGCTTCCCGCCGACCAGGACCCGGCGACCGTGCCGGACCTGATCGCCGACCTGGTCGCCCTCGGGGTGCGGGTGCACGCCGTCGAACCCGGGCGGATCAGCCTGGAGGAGCGGCTGCTGGACATCCTCCGCACCGGCCCCGGAGGAGAGCGCCGATGACCGCCCGGATCGTGCTCACCATCGCCGCCCTCACCCTCCAGGAGGCGGCGCGTCGGCGCGTGCTGCGCTCCCTGGCCGTGATGACGGTGATCCTGCTCGGCCTCAGCGCCTGGGGCTTCGCCCGGCTCGACGCGGAGTTCGGGACGCTGACCAGCGGCGAGGCCCGGCTGGCGGCGTCCACGATTCTCAACCTGGTGATGTTCGGCCTGAGCCTGATCGCCGCGCTCGGCACCGCGTTCCTCGCCGGTCCCACGTTGGCGGGCGAGATCGAGTCGGGGACGGCGCTGGCGGTTTTGGCGCGTCCGATCCGCCGCTCGGCCGTGCTGCTGGGGAAATGGCTGGGCCTGGTGATCTTCGCCAGCGGGTTCGTGGCCGTGGCGGGGCTCGCCCAGTTCGTCATCGTCTGGGTCACGATGGACTACTGGCCGCCCGAGCCGGTGACCGGTCTGGCGCTGCTCGCCGCCCAGTCGACCGTGCTGCTGACCCTGGGCCTGCTGCTGTCCACCGTGATCTCGCCGATGGCGTCGGGCATCGTCGCGGTCGGCCTGTTCGGCGCCACCTGGATCGCGGGCGTGGTCGGCGGCGTCGGCCAGGCCCTCGGCAACGAGGGCGTCGAGCGGGTCGGGGCCGTCTCCCGGGTGCTGCTCCCGACGGACGGCCTATGGCGCGGTGCCATGCACGCGATTCAGCACCCGGCGTTTGCGAGCGGGCTTCCCGGCGGGTTCGACGGTCACCCGTTCCTGAGCGACGCCCCGCTCACTGTCGCCTACGTCGCCTGGACCTTCCTCTGGGCCGCCGTCGTCCTCGGCCTCGCCGGAGTCGCCTTCCAGCGCCGCGACCTCTGAGCAATCGGCTACGGCGGCCATCGGGACCACGGCTACCGGGCGAGGAGTTCCTTCAGGGCGGCGTCGATGAAGGCGGTGTCGACGGGGTTGGTGCCGTGGCCCGCGAAGTGGCCCCAGACGCCGGGGATCACGCGGAGTTCGGCGCCGGGGATGTGCTGGACGGCCCACGCCTCGTCCTCGGGCGGGAAGTACAGGTCCTTCTCGGCGGGCATGACCAGCGTCTTGGCCTTGATGGACGCGAGCGCAGCCTTGGTGTCGCCGTTGAAGCCCGGGGTCTGCCCGACGTCGGAGTTCTGCCACGTCCACAGCATGGTGAGGAGGTTGTTGGCGTCGCGGTCGTCCAGGAAGAAGCCCTCCCAGAAGCCGACGAGGAAGTCCTCCAGGGAGCTGAACCCGAGCTGCTCGTAGAGGCGGTCCCAGTAGAACGCCTGCGAGAAGCCCCATCCGGCGTAGACGCGGGCGGCGGCGCGGAGGCCGCGGGTGGGCGGGCTGGTGTACCAGCCGTACTCGAACGCGCCGTCCGCGGTGAGCGCGGCCTTCACGCCTTCGAGGAACACCTTGTTGTGGTAGCTGCAGCGGGACGAGCCGCAGAACGGGGCGATGCGCTCCACCATCTCGGGGTGGCTGACGGCCCACTGGTAGGTCTGGCCCGCGCCCATCGACCAGCCCGTCACCAGCGGCAGGCGCTCGATGCCGAAATGCTCGGTGACGAGGCGGTGCTGGGCCTCGACGTTGTCGTACATGGTGACGTTCGGGAAGCGGGCCCGGTCGTAGGGGGGCGGGGTGTTGCTGGGCGAGCTGGACAGGCCGTTGCCGAGCATGTTCGGCACGATGATGAAGTAACGGGACGGGTCCAGCGCCATGCCCTCGCCGATGAGCCACTCGTTGTCCTGGTGGCGGCCGGAATACCACGTGGGGTAGACGATCGCGTTGCTCTTGTCGGCCGCCAGGTCGCCGTAGGTCTCATAGGTCAGCTGCGCCCCGCGCAGGGTCGCGCCGCCTTGCAGGACGAGGTCGCCGAGGTCGAACGTCGTGGCCATAAGCCCCCCTTAGTTCACGACGAAACTATTTCCTGCGGAATCAATGGTCAAGGGGGGTCGGGGCGAAGCTGGTGCAGGACGTCGAACTCCAGGCCGTCCGCGGCGGCGAGGAACACCTTCTGCCGCAGGTGCCGGTCGCGGACCTCGACGGGCCCGCGCGGGCCGTCGTAGCCGAGGCCCTCCGACACGGCCGTCATCCTGCGGACGTCCAGATCGCCGCCGCTGCGGCGGAACAGCTCGGCGAGCAGCCGCACGCCCTCGTAGCAGGACTCGCCCATGCTGTTGAGCGGCGGCGCCTGCGGGCCGAAGCGCCGGTGGTAGCGGGCGCCGAAGTCCAGGCCGTCGCCGGTCGGGAGCGTCTCGAAGAACCCCGCCGCCGCGAACAGCCCCCGGGTGCCCTCCACGCCGGACGCGAGCAGCATGTTCTCGTCCATCAGCGGGCTGAACCGCAGCTGCTCCAGGCCCGCCGCGCCGAACGCGCGGTTGAAGGCCACCGCGTCGTCGCCGACCAGCAGCATCAGGACGGCCTCGCACCCGCTCGCCTCGATCCTGCGCAGCGGCTCGCCGAAGTCCTGCGTGCCGAGCCGGACGTAGATCTCGTCGCACAGCACGGCGTCCTGCTCGGCGAGATAGGACCGCACGGCGCGGGCCGTGCCGCGCGGCCAGACGTAGTCGTCGCCGACGATCGTCCAGCGGCGGACGCCCAGCTCGGACGACAGCCAGCGCAGCGCCGGGCGGAGCTGCCGCTCGGGCGTCTCGCCGGTGAGGAAGACGCCGGGCGAGCGCTCGCCGCCCTCGTAGAGCGCGGTGTAGACGTACGGGACGCGTCCGGCGATCTCCGGGACGAGCCGCTGCCGGACGGTCGAGACGTGCCAGCCCGTCACCGCCTGCACGGCGCCCGACCCGACCAGCTCCCCGACCTGGCCGGCGACCCGCGCGGGCGGCGCGCCGCCGTCCACGACCTTCAGCCGGAGGCGGCGGCCGAGCACGCCCGCCTCCTCGTTGATCTCTTCCTCGGCGAGCCGGGCGCACAGCTCGGCAGAGGGCCCGAAGAGTCCCGCGGGCCCCTGACGCGGCACCACCAGGGCGACGTCCAGGTCGTCCATATCCGGGACGTTAGTGGATCCTCGCCCAAAATAGTTTCGATGAGACGGTAATCTTGTATCTCGCGATGACTACAACACGTATGGCGCAGGACGAGCTGGACCTGCCGCGGATGCTCGCGCGGGTCGAACGCGGCATCGCCGCCCGGCTCGCCGCCGCGCTGAAGACGGCCGGCTCCACCGTCGAGGAATGGCGCGTGATCTCCCTGCTCGCCGACGGCGCCGGGCACACGATGACCGAGATAGCCGAGTTCGCCCTGCTCCCCGCGCCGACGCTCACCAAGGTGATCGACCGGCTGGTGTCGGCGGGGCTGGTGTTCCGGCGCGTCGACGAGACCGACCGGCGGCGGGTGCTGGCGTTCCTGTCCGAACACGGCCGCGAGTCGTCCGACCGGCTGACCGCGGCGATCGAGGCCGAGTGGCGCGGCGTGCAGGACGCGGTGGGACAGGAGGAGCTGGCGCTGCTGCGCGTCCTCCTCACGAGGATGTCCGCACGGCTCGCCTGACTTTACTTTCGTCCGGAATACTTCCTCACGAAAGCATCAACGGGTCAGCGGAGATAGCCCTCGAACCCCGCGGCCAGAGCCTCGGCCATGCGCTGCCGGAACGGGGCGCTGGACAGCTTCGCCGCGTCCCCCGGGTTCTGCATGTTGCCGCACTCGATGAACACGATCGGCACCGTGGACATGTTCAGCCCCCCGAGGTCGCCGCGCCGGTCCAGGCCGTCGCGTCCGCGATAGGTCGAGTAGGGGATGCCGGTCCCGGAGCGGTAGGCGTCCCGGACCGCCGTGCCGAGCTTCCGGGACGGCTCGACGATCGACGCGTTCTTCCCCACGGCCACCGGCTCGATGACATGGAACCCGTGCCCGGACGCCTCGGCGCCGTCGGCGTGGATCGACAAGGACGCGTCGGCGCGCGACCGGTTCCCGATGTCCGCCCGCTCCGTGACGCAAGGCCCGACGCCGGTGTCGTCCTTCCGCGTCAGCGTCACCTTGGCGCCCCGCTCCCGGAGGACGCGCGCCAGCCGGTTGGCCACGTCCCAGGTGAAGGCGTGCTCGCTGTAACCGTCCCGCGTGTTGGTCCCGACCGTGTTGCACGCCTTGTAACCGTTGCCGACGAAGACCTTCTTGTTGATCTCCTCCGGATGGTCGGCGTTCCCGCCGTTGTGACCGGGATCGATGACGATGACCTTCCCGTTCACCGCCGACCCGCCCGTGGCGGTGGCACTGGTCGCCGGCGCCCCGCCCGTGGTCGGGGACGACGGCTCGCGATCAGGAGATCCCCCGCACGCGGCCAGCATCGCGAGGCACAGCCCGGCGCCGACCACCGGCCCGCACCCCTGAATCAGCACCACGCCACCCCCGTGACAGCTCGCTCGCCCCTCTGACAATCTGCACAGCGGGGGGCCGCCTAAACAAGCAGGTCCGGGCAGCGGAATCGTGGACGACGGGGCAACGCGGAGGGAGCGGCGATGGCGCGGTCATGGTGGGGCTGGGGAAACGTCGAGGACGCGGTCCGCGGCGCCGAACTGGACGCGCTGCTCGTCCGCGCGCGTGCGCTGGCGCCCGGCGAGCCGACCGATCATGAGCCGCCGAGCATCGCCTCGCTCGGCCTGCCCGCGTCCCGGATCTCCCCGCCCGCCGCGCTCGCCGGCCTCTGCTCCGCCGATCCCGCCGACCGGGCCGCGCACGCGCACGGCAAGGCGTTCCGGGACGTGGTCCGCAACCTGCACGGCGACCTGCGCCACGTCCCCGACCTCGTCGCCCGGCCGCGCGGCGAACGCGACCTGATCGACCTGCTCGACTGGTGCGGCCGCGACGGGATCGCCGCGATCCCCTACGGCGGCGGCAGCTCCGTGGTCGGCGGGATCGAGCCGCGGTTCGAGGACGGCCGCGCGGCCGTCACGGTCGACCTGACCCGGATGGGCGACGTCCTGGAGATCGACCCGGTGAGCCGGGCGGCACGCGTCCAGGCCGGGGTGTTCGGCCCGCGTCTGGAGGACCGGCTCAGGCCGCACGGGCTGACCCTGCGGCACTTCCCGCAGTCGTTCGAGTTCTCCACGCTGGGCGGCTGGCTGGCCACCCGTGCGGGCGGCCACTACGCGACCCTGAACACGCACATCGACGACCTCGTCGAATCGATGCGCGTCGTCACGCCGAGCGGGGTCGGCGAGTCGCGGCGCCTGCCCGGCTCGGGCGCCGGGCCGTCCCCGGACCGGCTCTTCCTCGGCAGCGAGGGCACGCTGGGCGTCATCACCGAGGCGTGGATGCGGCTGCGGGAGCGTCCGCGCTGGCGGGCCAAGGCGTCCGTAAGCTTCGCCGACTACTCCGCGGCCGTCGCGGCGACCCGGGCCGTCGCGCAGAGCGGGCTGAACCCGGCGAACTGCCGGCTCCTCGACGCCGCCGAGGCGCTGGTCAACGCGGGCGTCTCCGCCGGCGGCGGGGTGCTGGTGCTCGGCTTCGAGTCCGCCGACCATCCGGTGCGCGCGGCCCTGGACCGCGCCGTGGAACTCTGCCGCGACCACGGCGGCGAGGCCGCCGACGAATCCGCGGGCGAGAGCCCCGGCGACACGTGGCGCTCATCGTTCCTCCGAATGCCCTACCAGCGGGACGCGCTGGCCCGCCACGCACTGATCGTGGAGACGTTCGAGACGTCCTGCACCTGGGACGGGTTCGACCGGCTCCACCAGGCGGTCACCGAGGCGGCCCGTGCGGCGATCCGCGAGGTGGCGGGCGACGGCGTGGTGACCTGCCGGTTCACCCACGTCTACCCGGACGGCCCCGCACCGTACTTCGGCGTCTACGCGCCCGGCCGCTGGGACGGCCTGCTCGCCCAGTGGGACGAGATCAAGGCGGCCGTGTCCGAGGCGATCGCGGCGAACGGCGGCACGATCACCCACCACCACGCGGTCGGCCGCGACCACCGCCCCTGGTACGACCGCCAGCGCCCCGCCCCGTTCGCCGCCGCGCTCACCGCCGCGAAGGCCGCCCTCGATCCGGCGGGAATCCTCAACCCCGGAGTACTCCTTCCCGATCGTCATTTGTCAGGACACGCCTGATCTATCGCGGCTATCGTCGTACGCCGTGAACGCGCCCCCGCCCGAAGGCGCTCCGGGCCCTTCCGGCCCCGGACCGGTGCCCCCCGAACCCCAAGGCCCAACGCCGGGCGGCCCGCCCGCCCCGCTGCCCGGCACCCCACCACCGCCGAGCGCACCCCCGCCCCGGATCCCCAGCGCACCGCCCGCCCCAATGCCGTCCGGCCCAATGCCGTCCGGCCCACCGGGCCCAATGCCCGGCTCAGCACACGGCCCAGCGCCCAGTGCCCCGCAGGGCCCGGCCCCCGGCGCGCCGCCCAGCCCAATGCCGACCGACCCACCGGGCCCAGTACCCGGCTCAGCACACAGCCCGGCACCCGGTACTCCGCAGGGCCCGGCCCCCGGCGCACCGCACACTCCCGTGCCCGGAGGGCCGTACGCCCCGGCACCCGGCGCGCCACAAGGGCCGACACCCGGTGGAATGCAGGGGCCGATGCACGTTGGGCAGCCAGGACCGACGCCCGGCGCGCCGCAAGGGCCGACGCCCGTTGGGCCGCCAGGGCCGACGCACGGTGGGCCACAAGGGCCTATGCACGGCGCGCCGCAAGGGCCGATGCACGGTGGACCGGCGGGGGTGGTGCCGGGGTTCGGGCGGGCGCCGTTTTCGCCGCGGCGGAAGAAGGGGCCCAAGGTGCCGCTGATCCTGCTGGCGGCGGCCGTCGTCGTCCTCGGGGGCGGGATCGGGACCGTTGTCTATTTCGCCGAAATCCGGCCGCGCACCTACCTTGAGGATTGGCGCCGCCAGATGGGGTACGCCGACACGCTGGTCATGACGAACAGCTTCCTGGAAAGCAGGAGGGTGCACATCACGCTGGAGCAGGGCTGCTCCCCCGCCATCCCCTGCAATCCGCATCCCGCCAAGGATATTTCGGTATGGCTCAGTCGCGGTGCGGGAGTCATTTCCGAAGAGGAGGCGGCGAAGTGCTTCGGCGAGGGCTGCCAGCGTGTCTTCTACTACGAGGGCCACAAGGTATTCGTAGGTTTCGAGAAGGTCTCCTTGAACTGGAATTTCCGGGTGAACGTCGATATGTACTGGTGAGGTCATGACGGCCGTACGCCGAGGGGTGTAGGCGGCGAGTCGCCCGCTGGGGGATGTCTGGACGGGGAGGGAGCGGGGATCGTGGCGGCGGCATAGAGCAGAGGAGGCTCTTATGAAACGTCGGACACGGGCCGTCGCGTGGCTCTCTCCAGGTGTCGGGATCGTGGTGCTGCTCAGCGGCGCGCCTGCGGTGAACGCCCAGGCTTCGGAGCCGGTGGACAGGTGGATCGCGCGGCATGCCGTCCCGCTCGCGACCGCCGACCCGTCCGCGCCGCTGGACGACCTGGTCCCCCTCCGCCGGTCGGTCGGGGACGCGACGGTCGTCGGCCTTGGCGAGTCGGTGCACGGCACGGCCGAGGAGACCACGCTCAAGCTGCGCGCCCTCCGCTTCCTGGTGGAGCGGATGGGGTTCCGTTCCATCGCCTGGGAAGAGGACTGGACGATGGGACTCAAGATCAACGAGTACGTCCTGGACGGGAAGGGCGACCCGGACGCGCTCGTGCGGGACATGAGCTTCCAATGGCGGACGCGCGAAATGGCGGACGTCCTGCGGTGGCTGCGCGGTTACAACGCCGGTCACGAGGAAAAGGTCCGGTTCGTCGGCGTCGAGTACTACTTCACGCGTCCGCTGGCTTACGACGGCATCGAGGCTCATATCGCGAAGACCGCTCCCGAACGCCTTTCCGAATTGCGAAAGCACAAGGTCGTGCGTCCGTGGACGTCGGACATGCCCGTATACACCACCTGGTTCAGAGAAAAGGTGGATGACAAACGTTCGTACGTCCGGCATGCGCGCCAGGTGTACGAGCTGGTCGAGGACCTCCCGGATCGGGGCCGCGACCACGAGATAGCTCTGCATCATGCGCGGCAGATCGTGTCCTTCTACGAGCATTTCCTCCTGGAATTCAACGCGGCCAACGCCTATCGGGACGCCCGCGCCGCGCAGAACCTGGCGTGGTGGCGCGCGTACAGCGGCGGCGACAAGATCGTCTACTGGGGTGCGAGCGCGCACACCGCCAACGCCCCGGAACTCCACGTCACCGCCCAGGACGGCCAGGACCTGCGCTACCCGACGGCCGGCTCGCACCTGCGGCGCCGGTACGGGCAGCGGTACCGGTCGATCGGCTTCACCCTCGACCACGGCGAGGCGAGCCTCGGCCCGGGGCGGACGGTCGCTCTCGCGCGTCCGGCGCCGAACTGGTTCGAGCGGCGGTTCGGCGCGGTCGGCGCGGCGCAGTTCGTCCTGGACCTGCGCTCCCCCGCCCCGGCGCCGGTCCGCCGGTGGCTGGACGCGCCCGCCGCCACCCGCGGCCTTCCGCATTTCGGCGCGGGCTCGACCACGACCGGGGGTTCGCTGTCCCAGTGGTTCGACGTGATCGTCCACCGCCACGAGGTCTCTCCAGCGCGACCGGCCTGAACTTGCCCAAGGAACGGGCTATGGGTTGGCGAAAAGTGCCGACATTCTTCTGACAGCGGCGTGGTTCGGTCCATTAGCTGGGCTGGGCTGATGCCGCGCCGGCCGGACGGGGTTGCCGGAAAACGGCGGGCTGGTTACGGTTCAGTCGATTAAAAGGAAAGTTTCCTATCAGATTTGAGGTCGAACTCGTGCCCCGCTCGCCCCCCGCCGAATAGGCCGCCATGCCGTCCGACGTACCTCGGGGTTCGGGGGATTCCCGCGTGTCCGCATCTCCTTTCCCGGGAGTGAAATTGACAAGATTCCGCCCTGGCCTCCTGTTCACCGCCCTCTGTGCCCTTGTCCTCGCACTGCTCGTCCCGACGCCGGCGAACGCCGCGTCGACGGCGACGGCGACCTTCACCAAGGCCGCGGACTGGGGTTCGGGGTATGAGGCCCGATACACGATCACCAACGCGACCGAGTCGGCGCTCTCCGGCTGGAAGGTCGAGTTCGACCTCCCGTCCGGCTCGACCATCGGCTCCTACTGGGACGCGCTGCTCACCAAGTCCGGGCAGCACGCCACCTTCACCAACCGCAACTACAACGCCACCGTCGCCGCCGGCGCGTCCGTCACCTTCGGGTTCCTGGTCAGCGGTCCGGGTGCTCCCACGAACTGCACCGTCAACGGCGGATCCTGCAGCGGCGGCACCACCCCCGGAGCGCCCTCCGCTCCCGGCGAGGTCTCGGTGACCGGCAAGACGGACAGCTCCCTGACCCTGTCGTGGGGTCCCGCGTCCGGGTCGGTCACCGGCTACCGCGTCTTCGAGGGCGACGACGTCCGCGCGACGGTGAACGCCACGAGCACCACCATCTCCGGCCTGGAGAAGTGCTCCAACCACACCTACACGGTCAAGGCGTACAACGATGTCGGCGAGTCCGCGGGATCCGCGGTGTCCGGCACCACGAGCGGCTGCACCGTGCCGGAGGTCGGCAAGCACGCCGCCCCCTACCTCTACCTGGGATGGGGCAACCCGCCCGACCCGGTGACGGTGATGAACGCGTCCGGGATCAAGATGTTCACGATGGCGTTCATCCTGGCTCAGAACGGCTGCAACCCGGCCTGGGACAGCCAGCGCCCGCTGAAGGGCGGCGTGGACGAGCAGGCGATCAACAAGATCCGCGCGGCCGGCGGTGACATCATGCCGTCCATCGGCGGCTGGTCGGGCAACAAGCTCGGCCCGAACTGCCAGACGCCCGAGGCCCTGGCCGGCGCCTACCAGAAGGTCATCGACGCCTACGGCCTCAAGTCCATCGACGTCGACATCGAGAACACCGACGAGTTCGAGAGCCCGGCCGTCCAGGACCGGATCCTCGGCGCCCTGAAGATCGTCGAGCAGAAGAACCCCGGCATCCAGACGATCCTGACGCTCCCGGTCCTCAACACCGGCCCGAACTCGTGGGGCAAGCGCCTCATCGACCGCGCGGCCGAGCTGCAGGTCCCGGTGGACGTCTGGTCGATCATGCCGTTCAACTTCAGCGGCCAGTCGGACATGTACGGCTACACCGTCAAGTCGTCCGAGGGCCTCAAGGAGGCCCTGAAGTCGGCCTTCAAGTACACCGACGAGGTCGCCTACACCCACATGGGCATCTCCGGCATGAACGGCCGGTCCGACGTGGGCGAGATCACGACCACCGCGATCTGGACCCAGATCCGCGACTGGGCCAAGCAGAAGAACCTGGCCCGGCTGACGTTCTGGGCGGTCAACCGCGACCGTCCCGGCAGCGGCACCGACCAGACCGACTGGCAGTTCAGCAAGATCACTGCCGGTTTCTGACCACCCTCTAGGCGGCCCGCGTCCCAGCTCCGGGGACGCGGGCCGCACCCTTTCCCGCGATCCACCGATTGGCGCACCGGACGGATGTTCCGCCGGGCTCCTCTCGCGACCCAATTGGCGAGTCTCGCCAATGGAACGGGCCATTCCAGGGCAGGTAGTGCCGATATTCGGCGGGGCTCGGGCTGGTTCGGTGTTCAAGCTGGGGTGGTTGCTCTATGCAGGTGGCGAGGTTCCGGAAAGGGCTTGCCCAGGTCACGGAGGCTCGTTACCTTGCTTTCAAAACTGATAGGAAACCTTCCTATCGATTAGCGATCTAGCAGCAGTGACCTATCTCGGGGTTCGGGGGAATCCGCCAGCTTCCTACCGATGGAGTGAGAGTTGCGCCCCCACGCAGACTTGCGCCCCCGTTCCGTTCCCAGCGCCCGCTCAGTCCGCAGTGTCCGCTCGGCACTCAGCGTCCGCTCGGCTCTAGGTGTCATCGCCGTCCTCCTCGTCGCGCTCCTCGCGCCGCTCGGCGGCTCCCAGGCCAGCGCCGCGACGCTCGCCGCGACGTTCACCAAGCCCAACGACTGGGGCTCCGGCTGGGAGGGGCGCTTCACGCTGACCAACGCGTCCAGCCAGGCGATCAACGGATGGAAGGTCGAGTTCGACCTGCCCGCCGGGACGACCGTCGGCTCCTACTGGGACGCCCTCCTCACCAAGAACGGGCAGCGCCAGACATTCGAGAACCGCAACTACAACGCCGCGGTGCCGGCAGGCGGTTCCGTGACGTTCGGGTTCCTCGGGAACGGTCCCGGATCCCCCGAGAACTGCACGTTCAACGGCAACCCGTGCGGCGGCGGTGACACCGGCAATCCCGGCGAGCTCGGCGCGCCCGGCAACCCGACCGTCACCGCGCGGACCGACACCTCGCTGACGCTCAGCTGGCAGCCAGCCTCCGGCACGCCCACCGGCTACCGCGTCTACGAGGGCGCCGACCTGCGCGCGACCGTCAGCGGCACCACCGCCACGATCAGCGGCCTCGCGAAGTGCTCGACGCACAGCTACACGATCAAGGCGTACGACGCCGACGGCGAGTCGGCCGCCAGCACCGCCGTCTCCAGCACGACCAGCGGATGCGTGAACAGCGCGCTGCCCAAGCACTTCCTGACGGGCTACTGGCACGACTTCGTCAACCAGGCCCGTCCGCTGAAGCTCTCCCAGGTGCCCGACGAGTACGACGTCATCGCGGTCGCGTTCGGCGAGTCGACGAGCCGCTTCGGCGAGGTCAGCTTCAAGGTCGACCCGGGTCTGGCCAGCGCGGTCGGCGGCTACACCGACGAGCAGTTCAAGGCGGACGTGAAGGCGCTCCAGGCCAAGGGCAAGAAGGTCATCCTGTCGGTCGGGGGCGAGAAGGGCGCGATCTGGGTCGGCAACAGCAGCGCCGCGACCCTGTTCACCGACTCCATGAGCGCCATCATCGCCGAGTGGGGCTTCGACGGCGTCGACATCGACCTGGAGAACGGCCTCAACCCGCAGTACATGGGGCAGGCGCTGCGGGCGATCCGCGCCAAGGTCGGCAACGACATGATCATCACGATGGCGCCGCAGACCGTCGACATGCAGTCCACCGGCGGGGCCTACTTCCAGCTCGCGCTGGCCATCAAGGACATCCTGACCGTCGTCCACATGCAGTACTACAACTCAGGCACGATGCTCGGCTGTGACCAAGGGGTGTACTCGCAGGGAACGATCAATTTCATGACCGCGCTGGCGTGCATCCAGCTCGAGAACGGGCTGCGTCCCGACCAGGTGGCGCTGGGTCTCCCGGCGGGCGCCGGTGCGGCGGGCGGCGGAGTCGTCTCGCCGGGTCTGGTCAACAACGCGCTCGACTGCCTCGCCAAGGGCACGAGCTGCGGCAGCTTCAAGCCGTCCAAGACGTATCCGGACATCCGCGGCGCGATGACCTGGTCCATCAACTGGGACGTCACCAACGGCGGCCGGTTCGCCGGCACCGTCGGCCCGCACCTGGACACGCTTCCGTAACCGATCCCGCTCCCGCGGCGGGACACGCTGCGGGAGCGGGACGTTTCGCCAGAGGACGGACATGAAGAAGATCTGGGCCCCGGCGGTTCTCACCGCCGGGCTGCTCGTCGGGCTCCCGAGCCCGGCGCAAGCTGAGAACGTACTGGCCAATGCCGGTTTCGAGACAGGGTCGCTGAGCGGCTGGACGTGCGCGACCGGCGGTTCCGTCGTGACCACTCCGGTGCGGACGGGCTCGTACGCGCTCGCCGGCGGTGTGACCGCCGGCAGCACGGGCCAGTGCACGCAGACCGTCAGCGTCCAGCCGAACACGGCATATTCGCTGTCGGCCTGGGTGCGCGGCAGTTACGTGTACATGGGCGTGACCGGCGGAGCGAAGACGTGGACGCCGTCCGCGTCCAACTACACCAAGCTGACGGTGTCGTTCACGACCGGAGCCGACCAGAAGTCCGCGGAGATCTTCCTCCACGGCTGGTACGGCACCGGCGCCTACCACGCGGACGACGTGGAGCTGGACGGCCCCGGCGGCGAACCCCAGCCCGGAGTTCCGGGCGCGCCCGCCGCCCCCAGGCTCGGCACGGTCACCGACAACTCGATCGCGCTGTCGTGGGAGCCGGCCACCGGGACGGTCACCGGCTACCGCGTCTACGAAGGCTCGGCGCTGAAGGCGACCGTGACCGGGACGAGCGCCACCATCTCGGGTCTCACCGCGTGCAGTTCGCACAGCTACACCGTCGCCGCCTACAACGACGTCGGCGAGTCGGCCAAGTCGGCGCCGGTCAGCGGCCGGACGGGCGGCTGCACCGACACCGGGCTGCCGAAGCACGCGCTCATCGGCTACATGCACGCGAGCTTCGCCAACGGCTCCGGCTACGTGCGGATGGCGGACATCCCGGACGCGTGGGACATCATCGACCTCGCGTTCGGCGAGCCGACGTCGGTCACGTCCGGCGACATCCGGTTCAACCGCTGCCCGGTGAGCGAGTGCCCGAACGTGGAGAGCGACGAGGAGTTCGTCGCCGGGATCCGCGCGAAGCAGGCGCAGGGCAAGAAGGTGCTGATCTCAATCGGCGGCCAGAACGGCCAGGTGCAGCTCACGACGACCGGGGCGCGGGACGCGTTCGTCCGGTCCGTCTCGGCGATCATCGACAAGTACGGCCTGGACGGCCTGGACGTCGACTTCGAGGGCCACTCGCTCTACCTCAACAGCGGCGACACCGACTTCCGCAACCCGAAGACCCCGGTGATCGTCAACCTGATCTCCGCGCTGAAGACGCTGAAGGCCAAGTACGGCGAGAAGTTCGTGCTGACGATGGCACCGGAGACGTTCTTCGTGCAGGTCGGCTACCAGTTCTACGGCGGCGCAGGCGGCGGCGACGGCCGGACCGGCTCCTACCTCCCGGTGATCCACGCGATGCGGGACGACCTGACCGTCCTGCACGTCCAGGACTACAACTCCGGCCCGGTGATGGGGCTCGACGGCCAGTACAAGAACATGGGCGGCGCCGAGTTCCACATCGCGATGACCGACATGGTGAAGGCCGGGTTCCCGGTCGCGAACACCGGTCACACGTTCCCCGGGCTGCGGCCCGACCAGATCGGCATCGGGCTGCCCGCCGCGATCCCCGCGGGCAACGGCCACACGTCGCCCGCCCAGGTGCAGCAGGCGGTGAACTGCCTGGTCAAGGGGACGGGCTGCGGCTCGTACACGCTGCGCGGCGGGACGTCCCCCGCGCTGCGCGGGCTGATGACCTGGTCGATCAACTGGGACAACTACTTCAAGTGGGAGTTCATGAACGCCCACGAGCCATTCCTCAACGGCCTTCCGTAGAGCACCGAAGAGCCCCGAAGACCTTTTTGAGGAAACCACCCCCACCGGAAGGAATGTAAATGAGATCGACCCGATCGAGAAAGGTCGCGGCCGTCGCGGTCACGGTCCCCGCGGCGTCCGCGCTGGTGGTGCTCGGCACCTCCTCCGGCGCGAGCGCGCACGGGACCATGTCCGACCCGCCGAGCCGCGTCTACGTCTGCAAGAACGAGGGCCCTGAGGCCCCGAAGTCGGACGCGTGCAAGGCCGCCGTCGCCGCCGGCGGCACCCAGGCGTTCTACGACTGGAACGAGGTGTCGCTGCTGGACGCCGGCGGCCGGCACCGGCAGATCATCCCGGACGGGCAGCTCTGCAGCGCCGGGCGGGCCAAGTACCGCGGCCTGGACCTGCCGCGCGCCGACTGGCCCGCCAAGCGGATGTCGTCCGGCCAGCAGACGATCACCTACCACGCGACCGCGCCGCACTCGGCCAGCAACTTCGAGTTCTACATCACCCGGGACGGCTGGAACCCGACGATGCCGCTGCGCTGGTCGGACCTGGTGCACATCCAGACGTTCAACCGCCAGAACCCGACCACGTTCACCAAGTGGACGATCAACATCCCGCCGCGCTCGGGCCGGCACGTCCTGTACTCGATCTGGCAGCGCGTGGTCGGCAGCCAGGAGGCCTTCTACACCTGCTCCGACGTCGACTTCGGCGGGACGACGACGCCCCCGACCGACCCGCCGACCGATCCCCCGACCGACCCTCCCACCGACCCGCCGACGGACCCGCCGAGCGGCACCTGGACGGCCGGCACCGCCTACAGCGCGGGCGCCCAGGTGACCTACAACGGCGTGACGTACCGGTGCCTCCAGCCGCACACGGCGCTGGCCGGCTGGGAACCCGCGAACACCGCGGCGCTCTGGCAGAAGGTCTGAGCGCGACGAGGATGATGCGCACGCGATGAGTTGCCCCACATGAAGCGCCACGCGACCGACCACCGCGCCACGGGACGGCCCGCGCCCGGAGACCCCGCCACCACGGGGGACCCGGCGCAGGGCCGGCCCGCGGCCGATCCTCCCGCGGCCGACCGCCCAGTGGCCGACCGCCGCGTCACCGTCCGCCACACGGCCGAGTCCACCCCTCCGGCCGAACCCCCTGTGACGGACGGCCGCGCTGCGGGACGCCCCGCGGTGAAGCGCGGTGTCGTGAAATACGGCGCGCTGGCGCTCCTCGCCGCGTGCGCTCTCCTGGTGTTCGCCCAGTGCGGGGCCGCCGGCGGTTCGCCGTCCGGCGGCTCCGCCCCCGCGTCGCGGGGCGGAGCCGGCTTCAATTCCGACGACGTGATGTTCCTGCAGATGATGCTTCCCCATCAGGAGCAGGGCGTGAAGCTGGTCCGGCTGGCGAAAGGGCATCCGGTCAGCCCCGAAGTGAAGACCCTGGCCGCGGCGATCGAGACCACCCAGGTCGCCGAGGCGAAGGAGATGCAGCGGCGGCTGCGCGGGTGGCAGCGGCCGCTGCGCGCGGACTCGCACGAGCATGCCGCGCACGGCGGCATGCCGGAGACGACCGACGCCGAACTGGCGGCGTTGGAGCGGACCCCGCCAGACCAGTTCGAGCGCCAGTTCCTCAACCTGCTGATCGGCCACCAGGACGACGCGGTCCAGATGGCCCGGCTGGAGACCGGCAGGGGCGAGGACGGCTGGACGCGGCGGCTGGCGGAGCGCGTCGACCGGTCCCGGTCGGCGCAGATCGAACAGATGCTGGCCATCCTCCGACCCCCATCCTCGAAGGCGCCCGCATCCGAGAAGGCACCCAGATCCCCGCAGGCACTCCCGTCCCTGAAAGTTCTCCGATCCCCGGAAGGAACCCGACCCCCGGAAGACTCCCACCGGAAGTAGGTGTTCGGCATGCGCCGAATAATCGGAATCCTGACCGCTTTCATTGTCTTGGCCGCACTCGCCGTCGCTCCCGCCCAGGCGGCGGACCGGCTGACGGCCGCCTTCAGTTTGTCCGGGACGACCGGGAAGTATGTGGTCACCAATCCCGGCACGGCCGCCGTCAGCGACTGGACGCTGACGTTCGAACTCCCCTCGGGCGTGACCGCCCGCAACCCGCAGAACGCCACCTTGTCGCAGAACGGGACGAAGGTGACGCTCCGTCCGCTGTTCTATATCAACACCGTCCGCGCGGGCGGCAGCACCGAGCCGTACAGCCCGACGTTCACGCTGAGTTCCGCCGCGCAGCCGACGAACTGCCTGCTGAACGGCGCGGCTTGCGACGGCTCGGGTGAGGGCCCGCCGGAGAAGGCGGGCGTCACCGCGGAATACTCCATCGACGGGTCGCGCGCCAAGTTCATCGTCGCGAACAATTCCGGGGCGACGATTTCGAACTGGTCGATCGTGTTCACGCTGCCGTCCGGCGTGACCGCGAGCGGCGCCGACAACGGCTCGATCACCCAGTCGGGCAGCACGGTCACCCTTTCGCCCGCCCACTACAACGCCACCATCCAGTCGGGCCGCACGACCGAGCCGTACAGCCCGACGTTCACGGTCAGCAGGGCCGGCGCGGAGCCGGTGACCTGCCGGGTCAACGACGTCAACTGCGACGGGTCCGGCGACGTGCTGCCGTCCGCGCCCGGCAACCTCACGTCCCCGGTGAAGACGACGAAGACCGTCTCGCTGAAGTGGGACGCGGCGACCCCCGGCAGCCTGCCGATCACCGCCTACGAGGTGTACAGCGGCACCACGCTCGCGACCACGGTGCCGGAGACGAACGCCACGGTCACCGGCCTCACGCCGAACACCGAGTACACGTTCACCGTCAAGGCGCGGGACCGCAAGGGCGGCCTGTCGCCCGCCAGCGCGCCCGTCACCGTCAAGACGAACAACCCGGCCGATGACACGCAGGCCCCCACCGTCCCCAGCGGCCTGCGCAGCACCGGCAAGGACTCCGGCAGCGTGTCGCTCTCGTGGAGCGCCTCGTCCGACAGCAGCGGCGTCGCGAACTACGACGTGCTGGTCGACGGCAAGGTCGCGACGACCGTGATCGGGACGACGGCGAAGGTGGCGGGCCTCTCCCCGTCCACCGAGTACACGTTCACCGTCAAGGCCCGCGACAGCTACGACAACGTGTCCGGGGCCAGCGAGGCCGTCAAGGTGAAGACGGACGACATCGTCGGCCAGGGCTACGCCAAGGTCGGCTACTTCGTCCAGTGGGGCATCTACGGCCGCCAGTACTTCGTGAAGAACCTGGACACCACCGGGAACGCGAAACGGCTGACCCACATCAACTACGCGTTCGGCAACATCGACCCCGTCAACCTGACCTGCCTGCACGGCGTCACCAAGGGCACCACGCAGAACCCGCAGGACCCGAACCAGGGCGACGGCGCGGGTGACGCCGAGGCCGACTACGGGCGCCCGTTCAGCGCCGCGCAGTCGGTGGACGGCGTGGCCGACACCGGCTGGGAGAAGCTCCAGGGCAACTACAACCAGCTGCTGAAGCTCAAGAAGAAGCACCCGCACCTGAAGGTGCTGATCTCGCTCGGCGGCTGGACGTACTCGAAGTACTTCTCCGACGTCGCCAAGACCGACGCGTCCCGGCAGAAGTTCGTCAAGTCCTGCCTCGACATCTACATCAAGGGCAACCTGCCCGTGTACAACGGCAAGGGCGGCCCGGGCACCGGCGCCGGGATCTTCGACGGCATCGACCTCGACTGGGAGTGGCCGGGCGCCGAGGGGCACCCGGGCAACCACGTCAGCCCGGACGACAAGCGCAACAACACGCTGCTCATCCACGAGTTCCGCCGCCAGCTCGACGAGCTGACGAAGGAGACCGGCAACCGCTACCAGCTCACCGCGTTCACCCCCGCGGACCCGGCGAAGATCGAGGCCGGCTGGGAGCTGGCCGAGGTCGCGAAGTCCATGGACATCTTCAACATCCAGGGCTACGACTTCCACGGCGCGGGCAGCGACAACTCCTGGGAGCCCAAGCGGACGGGCCACCAGGGCAACCTGTACACCGACACCGACGACCCCTACCCGTTCCACTTCAGCGTCGAGAACGCCGTGCAGCCCTACCTCGACGCGGGCATCAACCCGCGCAAGCTGACCATCGGCCTGGCCTACTACGGCCGGGGCTGGCAGCAGGTCAAGGACGGCGGCAAGAGCGGCGAATGGCAGGACGCGAACGGCGCGGCCCCGGGCCAGTTCGCGGAAGAGGCCGGGACGCGCGGCTACAGCAACCTGCTCGCCAGCGTGCCGAACTGCAAGATCGTCCATGACGAACAGGCGGTGGCGACGTCCTGCTTCACCGGCGACAACGGTCAATGGTGGACGTTCGACGACCCCTGGGCGATCCAGAAGAAGGTCGCCTGGCTGAAGAGCAAGAACCTGCTCGGCGCGATGATCTGGGAGATGTCCGGCGATCCGGGCATCCTCACCCAGACGCTGGATCAGAGTCTGGGGAGTTGACCCCCTGACCCCCTGATCCCGTGAGACCCAGGGCCGGTGCCGCCTTGCGCCAGCACGGCACCGGCCCTGACCCAATCCCCACCGGACGCGCGTCCCCCCGCGGGACGCGCGTCCGCCTTTTCGGCACCGCGTGGCCCATTTCACGAAACTGGTTTGGACCACCCGGTCCACTCTTGGGTATCGTCGGCGTCATGGGACTTGAGGAACAGCTTCCCAGCGGCTTCCTGCTGACCACGGTGGAGAAGGTCGCCGGATGGGCGCGGTCGAGCTCGCTCTGGCCGATGACCTTCGGGCTGGCCTGCTGCTCGATCGAGCTGATGGACGTCGGCATGGCCCGGCACGACTTCTCCCGCTGGGGCATGGAGCGCGCCTCGGCCACCCCCCGGCAGGCCGACCTGATGATCGTCGCGGGCCGGGTGAGCCAGAAGATGGCGCCGGTCCTGCGGCGCCTCTACGACCAGATGACCGAGCCGAAATGGGTCATCGCGATGGGCGTGTGCGCGTCGTCCGGCGGAATGTTCAACAACTACGCGATCGTGCAGGGCGTGGACCACATCGTGCCGGTGGACTTCTACCTGCCCGGCTGCCCGCCCCGGCCCGAAATGCTGCTGGACACGATCCTCAAGCTCCACGACAAGATCCAGAACAGCACGCTCGGCGCGGACCGCAAGGCGGAGATCGCCGAACTCGAAGAGGGCGCCCTCTCGCACCGGCGGCCGTCGAAGATCAGCCTTTAACGCAATCTCAGGGGACGGCCGGAGGGGCGAGTAGCCTGCGGAGCATGGCCAGTTGCAGGCCGGCCAGTCGCCGTCCCTCGGCCACGTCGATGGCGTCGAGGTTCTTGAGGGCCCACGCGTCGATCGTCCACAGCAGGGCCAGCGTGAGCTCGCTCTGCAGGGACGGCGGCAGGTCGTCGCGGACGGCGCCGACCGAGCGGCCCGCCGCCAGGACGCCGCCGAGCCAGCCGTCGATCCCGGCCTTGACCCGGCCGAGCGGCCCGTCGCCCGGGGCGGGCGCGTCGGGGACGTAGAAGAGCCGCCAGAGGTCGATGAGGCGGCGGTCCCGTCCGGCGGCGCGCATCAGGTCGTCGGAGAGCCGCGCCACCGCGTCCCAGAAATCGGGGACGGCGAACTCGTCCGGCTCCGGCACTTTCACGGAGTCGCGCAGGCCGTCCGCGATGGCGGTCACGACCGCGTCGAAGAGCGCCTCTTTCGACGCGTAGTAGTGGTAAAAGGAGCTCTTGCTCATTCCGCACGAACGGATGATCCGGTTCAGCGAAGCGCCGCCGAAACCGTGGCGCACGAATTCCCGCATCGCCGTGTCGAGCAGTTCACGGCGCCGCTCCGGCGGCAGCACGGCCTTTTCGGATCCCACGTGCAGACCCTAGCCGACGGTAACGTGAGGTCACTCCACGTGGAGAGCCGGGCGTCCCCGGCCTCCCCGGGCCAGGTCGTCGCGGTCGCCGCGCGGGCGGCCGTCGCATCGGTGATCTTCGGCTTGCCAGGGGAGGGAAACGCGAGTTGATCAAGATTCTTTCGGCCGACCGGCGCGTGCTGGCGGGCCCGGCCCCCGCGACTCGGCGGCCAAGGCGGGGCGGCGGAAACCGTTCCGGCGCATTCCCTGGCGCCCGGCGCGGGGCCGTCTAGTCTGTCGTAATGATTCCCGCTTCGGGTGTTTCCTCCGCGACGTCCCGGCTTGGGTGGCTGGACGCGTTGCGCGGCGGAGCGGCGCTGGCGGTGGCGCTGCACCACGCCAGCTACGTGTACCTGCCGTCCCTGCGGATCCAGATGTCCGACTGGTTCGACCCCGGCATGGCGGGCGTGCTGGTGTTCTTCCTGGTCAGCGGGTACATCGTGCCGGCCTCCCTGGAGCGTCGCGGGAGCGTGCGGGGATTCTGGATCGGCCGGTTCTTCCGCATCTACCCGCTGCTCGCGGTGGCGTGCTTCCTCGCGATCCTGCCGTTCCTGCTCGGCGTGCTCGGGCTCCGGGCGGGGCTGGAGCAGTACTCCCCCGCGACGGCCGTCCTGGCGCACCTCACGATGCTGCAGGACGTCCTGAACGTCCCCAACGTGATGAACGTCCTGTGGACGCTGTCGTACGAGATGGCCTTCTACCTGCTGATCGTCGCGCTGTTCGTGGTGGGCGGGCACCGCCGTTCCGCACCGGCGGCGGCCGTCCTCGCCGTCGTCGCGGTCGTGGCCGTCGCGCTCACCGCCACGGGCCTGCTGACCGGCGCGTACGCCCCCGCCGCGCTGCTGTCGCGCACCGCCGGGACGGGCCCGGTCGTCGCCGTGACCGCCGCGGGCGTGGTGGTGGCGATCGCGGCGGCGGTGTCGAAACGCCCCACGCCGCGCGTCGCCGGGGGGCTGCTCGGCGGGCTGCTCGCCGTCCTGCTGGTCACGGCGAACGGGCGCATCGACGCCTGGGAGGGCCTGATCATGCTGGCGATCATGTTCACCGGGACGGCCGTCCACCGCGCCGAGCACGGCCAGATCGGCCGGCGCACCGCCGCGGTGGCGTGCGCCGTCGTCCTGGCGGGCGCGCTCGGCACCGGGACGTGGCACGCGGCGCCCTACGGCTGGAAGGCGCAGCTCGCCTGGTGCGCCACGGTGCTGGCCGCCGCGGCGGCGTTCGCGGCGGCGTGGCGCTGGCGGCACCGCCGGTTTCCCCGCTGGGCCACCGGCCTCGGCACCATCAGCTTCTCGGTCTACCTGCTGCACCCGCTGCTGCTGATGGTGGCGGCGCAGTTCCTGGACATCTCCGGCCGGGAGGACGTGGTCGGCCTGGTGTTCTTCGTCCTGGCGCTGCTGGCCGTGAGCTGGGCGTCGCAGCGCTGGATCGAGGCCCCCGCGCAGCGCCTCGGCCGCCGCCTCACCCGCCCGGCCCGCCCGGACGCCCCCGTCCAGCCCCAGGTCCTCGCCTCCTGAACCGCGGCACCTTCACGGGCGCCGCCCCGCGCTACTCCTCGACGTACTCCTCGGGGAGCACCCGGTATCCCGCCACCTCGTTCGGCAGCCGCAGTTCCCGCGCCTGGACGGAGGCGACCATGCTGCTCAGCATCCCGTTCATCGCCTCGGGAAGCGCGCTCGTGGCGTCGCCGAGCGCGGGGTCGGCCATATAGGTCTGGACGGTGGACATCCGGCGCACGATCGCCTCCACGGCATCGCCGAACCCGAAGCAGATGACCCGCGGATGCCGCTTCCACTCCGGGTCGACCAGCGCACGGTGCGGGTCCTGCCACGCGGTGGGCGGACGGTCGGCCGGTGCGCCGTCCGTCAGCAGGAACACGACCGGGCGGACGACGCTGTAGCCCTGGTCTTGCAGGAGCGGGACGTCGATGTCGATCCGGTCGCGGAGCAGCGCGAACAGCGGCCCGAACCTGGTGCCGCCGCCGCAGCGCAGCACCGGCATCTGCCGCATCCTCCCCAGCTCCGTCATCCTCACCACGACGGTGGGCTCGGACGCGAACGTGACGATCGACAGGTGCACGAACTCGGAGACGCGGGGGTTCAGGTACAGCGTATTGACGATCTTCGCGAGGGTCTCGTTCAGCAGCTCCTCGTGCTGCTGCATCGACTTGGAGACGTCCAGCGCGAGATAGGTCGGCATGCCCTTGCCGCGGCCGGGCGCCGATCCGGTGGAGGTGGTCATGTCGGGTCCTCTTTCGTCGGGACGGCGGATCAGGGCAGCAGCGCCGAGACGACGCCGATCAGCAGGATCAGGGCCAGCACGCCCAGGCAGGCGATGATCAACGGGACGACGAACCGCTCGGCGCGGATGCCGGTCGTCGCGTGGAAGTCCGGCGCGAACGGGTCGTTCCCGTCGGACGGCGGTGCGGGGGCCGGACGCGCGGGCGACCTGGGCACGGCGGGCGGCGGGGCCGCGGATGGCGGGGTTGCAGGTGGCGGGGTCGCAGGCACCGTCGGCGGCCGGGCCGCGGGGGTGACGGCGGCGGCGGGCGTGGCGGCGGTCGTCGTGGCGGTCGTGGCGCGGCGGGCCGGGCGGGCGTCCAGTTCGCTGTCCAAGAGTTCCAGCAGCTCCCCGGAGCTGGGCCGCAGGTCCGGCGGGTCGTCCAGGGAACAGCGCAGCGCGTCGCCGAACGGGGCGTTGCGCAGGCGCGTCTCCAGCGCGTCCAGGGCAGGGTGCGGGTCCTCGCCGCGGACGCCGGTCAGCGCGCGCAGCACGGCCACGGCGACCTTGTACCGGTCGGTGCGCACGGTGAGCCGCTCGCCCTGCGGCACCGCCGGGTCGTTCCACGAGTTGCACTCCACCCACGGGCGGGACGAGAGCCCGCAGCTGTCCATGTCGATGAGGAAGACCCGGCCCGCGTCGCGCTCCCAGAACAGGTTCGCGTACGACCAGTCGCCATAGACGACGTCGCGGCGTTCCAAGAGCGCGCCGAGGCGCAGCAGGTTCCGCGCCACGCGGAGGCGTTCCCGCCGGCCGGGGACCGCGAGGCCGCGAGCGGTGTAGAACTCGGGGTCGGTCTGGACGAGCTGGTCCAGGCTGAGCGGCACGGACTCGGGCGGCCCGAACGGGGTCCGCACGTCGGTGAAGAACTCCGCGGGCGCCTTCGCCAGGACGACCCCGACCGTCGCCCCGCCCGACACGACGCGGCTCACGGGCCAGCAGGTCGCGGCGTCCACGACGGCGAGCTCGGCGGGCGTCATCGCCGCGGGCAGGCCGATCAGCCGGTCCAGGACCTCGGGCGGCTCGTCGGGGAAACCCGGCTTGTAGCGCTTGACGAGCCAGCCGGGATGGGCGGCGGTCTCGTACACCGCGGTGGACTGCCCGTTCTCACCGGCGATCGCGGCGCCCTCGGCGGCGACGTCCGCCAGCTGCGTGACCGGCGCGAACGGCCGGTCCGACCAGGCCCTCACCGGTCGCACCAGATCACGACGGCGGTGCGGTCGTCGAGCCGGCCGCTCGCGTCGTAGCCGACGTCGGCGACGAACGAGGCGATGTGCGGCGGCGCCGCCCAGCGGTCGGCGAACCAGGGCGCGGCGCCGTCGGCGAGGACGTCGCCGATCCCGTCGGTGGCGAGCGCCAGGACCGCGCCCTTCTCCAGGGTCAGCTCCGCCGTCCGCGCGCGGTCCGGGTGGAACGGGAGGAACTCGGTCAGGACGTCGCCGTCGAACCCCCGCTTGTCGTCGCCGACGAGCCGCGCCCAGCCGGGTTCGGCGCGGACCCACGCGCCGACGTCGGCGATCCAGGCGGCCCAGACCCGGCGGCTGCCGTCGGCGGCGGGCTCCACCGGGACGACCACGGCGAGCGCCGCGGCCCGCACGTCGTTCTCCGTCACCTTCTGCTGGACGGCCATGCCCGACATCTGCCGCGCGGCGTCGAGGAACAGCGCGGGGCCGTCCAGCGGCGCGCCGCGGCCGAGGTCGGCGCGGAGCCGGCCGATCAGCGCGGTGACCGCCACGTTCGCGCCGAGATGGGAGCGGCTGCTGTCGGACATGCCGTCGGCGACCGCGACGAGCAGATGCCGCTTGCCCGGATCGCGGCCGAGCCGGTAGGCGTCCTGCCGGTGCTGGGCGGGTTCGGCGCAGCGGTGGCCGGGGCCGACCAGCGAGGCGGCCCGGACGGTCAGCGACCCGACGCGGACGGCGTCGGCGGCGATGCCGGAGATCGCGGGCTCGTCCGGCAGCCGCCACGGTTCCCTGGACTGCCGCGCGCCTGCGCCGAACGGGCGCGGGAACTCCATCGCGGACACCCCGTCAGGATCCGGCGGCGCCGGCGGGGCGGGCCGTCGGCGGCGTCTCAGGAGTCCCATGGCATCGGCCTCCAGCCGCCCACGCCGTCCTCGGCGCGCCGCCGCAGTTCCCCGGGCATGACGTCCTCGTCGTCCTCGCCGTCGTCGTCGCCCGCGAGGGCCCCCTGGATCGCCGGGGGCTCCGGGGCGGCGGGGGCCGGGATCTGCTGCGTGCCGAACATGTCGGTCCTGCCGCCCGGCTGGAGCACGCCGGTGATGGGCCCGAGCAGCCGGTGCAGCATGTCCTGGATCTCGGCCGGCTGCATGATGTTCTGCTCGACGGCCTTGTTGAACAGCTCGATGACGCGGTTCTCCTTGATCGCCTCGTGCTTGCGCATGTCGAGGATCAGGTCGCCGACACGGTTGCGGTCCTGCGCCAGGTACAGCAGGAAGAGGTCGGAACTGCTGTTCACGGAGGCGCGCAGCGCGCTGATCTCCTCCTCGCTCAGCTTCCGTTCGACGCGGGCGTCGTCCAGCAGCTCCTGCTTCGCGCGGCTGCGCTGGTCGGGGTCGGCGGTGACGTAGCAGCGGTGGACGGTGATGCCCTCGGGGTGCTCGCGGCACTCGGCGGCGAGCCGGTCGGTGAGCGCGCTCTCCAGCTCGGAGATCTGCTCGATCCGGTACCCGTGGGCGACGGACCGCAGCGCGTTCATGACCCGGGGCCGGACGATCCTGGCGCCGTCGGCGATGCCGCGCTGGACGACCCGGACCGGGTCGGTCACCGACCATTCCACCTCCACCGCCACCAGGAACCGGGCCGTCTCCGTCCGGCTCGGGACCGCGTCCACGAACGTGTCGGAGCGCAGCGTCGTGTCGACCTCGAACCGCCACTCGTAGCGGGCGCCGCCGAGGCCGGGGAACCGGCGGGGCTGCGCGGCGAGGTGGACGGCCCTGCCGTCGCGGTCGGAGAACACGTAGGCGCGGCCGGGCGCCGCCGCCGCGGGCCGCGGGCCGCGGGCCTGCTCCCGGCCGACGATGAGCGGATCGGACGGGCCGGACTCCACGGGCGCGAACCGTTCGGGAAGGGATTCGGGGAACGGCGCGGCCTGGCGCCTGGCGAGCGGGTCGGGGCGGGGTCCGCCGGGTTCGACGGCGCCGGGCGCGGGGTCGGCGCCGGGTTCGAGGTCGTCCGGGTTCTCGGCCACGTGGATCACCTTCCGTTGAGTGCGGTCAGGACGGCGGCGGAGCTCGCCGGCGCGCGGTCGCCCTCGGCCCACATGCGGGCCGCGTAGCGCAGCCGCCCGGTGACCAGGCGGTCGGTCGCGACGGCTTGGGCGAGGCGCGCCAGCGAGCGCCGGACGAGCGGCACCTCGTCCGCGGTGCGGGCCCAGTCGAGCAGGATGTCCTGGGCCTCCTCCTGCACCAGCGGATCGTTGAGGACGCCGCGCCAGAGCGCCGCGACGCCGCGCATCCGGTCGGCGTCCAGCGCGGCGATGTGCAGGAGGCCGGGCCAGTCGAAGTCGTCGCCCGGCAGCCGCCGGACGAGCTGCGCGGCGGTCGTGAGGAACGCCAGCCGCGCGGTGAGGCGGCGGATCTCGTCACCGCGGGACATCCAGCTCAGCAGCCGCTCGGGCGTCCGCCCGCCGGGCCCTTCGGTCTCCCACAGCTCGGTCACGGACTCGCACACCGCGTCCGTGACCATGACGGCGTCGTCGGAGGCGCGCTCCTCCAGCCAGTCCAGCGCCGCGGACGCGTCGCCGTCCTCGTACTCCACCCGCCAGGCGCGGGCGGCGGTGGCGCGCAGCTCGACGGGCCCGCCGCTCCACTCCCGCAGCAGTTCGAGGACGGGCTCGCGCAGCGCGGGCCGCTGCGTCACGGTGGCGTGCAGCGCGGCGGCCGCGACCGTCCGGTGCCGGGGGTCGGGGGCGTGCGCCATGGGTTCGATCACGAACGCGCGGACCAGGTCGAACGCGCGGGCGGCGAGGAAGCCGGTGGCGACGGCCGTCCGCGTCCGGACGCTCTCCAGCGGATGCTCGGCGCACCAGCGCAGCCAGTCCAGCAGCCGGGGCCGCTGCTCGTCGAACTCGCTCCAGAAGTAGCCGAGCACCTTGCCCTGCGCGTACGGGTCGAGGTACCGGATGACCTCGGTCGGCGCGGTCGCCCCGAACCGGAGCCGGACGGAGGACCGGACGGTCCGCGCGCCCAGGCTGCTCAGCCATCTGCGCCTGGTCGGCTTCAGGGGCGCGTCGAGCCCGCGCAGCGAGTCGGCGTGCGGGTCGCCGGTCTCCAGGTCGTTCTTGAGCTTCATCGCGGCGAGCGCCACCGTCTCGTACGGCTCGCCGTTGAGCACGGCGGCGGCGACCGCCATGCACTGCAGGGACATCGTCTCCAGGCTCGCGAACCACTGGGCGCGCTGCTCGTCGTCCCGCAGGCGCAGCGACTGCTCGGCGGTCCCGGCGAGCGGCAGCGACTGCCGGTGGGCGTTGAGCAGCTCGACGGCGACGGTCCGGGCGTGGCGCGGCGGGCCGTCCTCGCCGAGCTGCGCGTCGACGAGGTCGCGGACGTCCGGCTCGGCGAGGATCACGTCCGCCCGGTCCGCGCCGAGCTCCAGCGCGAGCAGGCCGCGCACGATCTCCCGCCGGTCGCGGACGCGGCCGAGCCGCAGCACCAGCCCGGCCGCGCGGTCCTCGGCGAGCGTCGCCGCCGCGTCGACCGTGACCACCAGCGTGGCGTTCGCGTCCGCCAGCAGCCCCGCGGCCTTGTCGAGCCCGAACGCGGTGAGCGCGTCCGGCCGGACCGGGTCCTGGTAGACGTATCCGGCGCCGTCGGTGAGGTCGTCGCTCGTCAGCTCGTCCAGCCGGACCGCCGGGTCCACGCCGAACAGGCGCGGCTCGGACGCCCCGGCGAGGACGCACAGCAGCCGGCGCGCGGCGGCGAAGCGGCCGCTGTCCCGGTCGCCCTGAAGGATCACGATCCTCCGGTCGCGTGCGCGGCGGCACAGCTCGTCGAAGTCCTCCGGGGCGACGAACGCCCGTTCCGCCTCCTGCACCTCCTCCGGCCGCAGCGGCGCCACCCGGCGGCGCTGCCCGCCCGGCGCGCCGTAGTAGTAGTTGTGCTGGTCGCGGCCGATCGCGGTGCCGCCGGGCGCATACCCGGCCAGCGCGTCCCGCTCAGTGCCGATGCGGTCCTGGATCGTGCCGCGCTGCCCGCGGTCGTTGAGGACGTCCGTCCGGGACGGGGCCTTGTCCTCCGCGCCGCCGGTCCCGGCCTCGGCCGCCTTGGCGTCCGCGGCCTTCGGCTCACCGGCCTTCGCGTCACCCGCCTTGCGGTCCTCGGCCTTCGGATCCTCGGCCTTGGGCGGCTCGGGCGCCTCTCTCATGGCCGGCCTCCGTAGTAGTTCTTCTGGTCGCGGCCGATGAACGTGGCGCCCGGCGCGTGGATCGCCGCCCCGCGGAACGCACCGTCTCCGGGCGGCGGGTCCTCGGGTGCCGGGTCCTGGGGCGCCGGGTCCTGGGGCGGCGGATCCTCGTCGGGGGCCTCCCGTCCGGCGGTCAGCCCGTCGGCGAAGCGGAGGGTGTGCGGGTCGGGTCCGCCGGGCAGCCAGAGCCAGGCGTCCGAGTCGTCCCCGAGGCCGCGCAGGTGGACGCGGCGCAGGTCCGCCGGGTCCAGGGACGTCATGCCGGCCTCGATCGACCCGCGGAACACGAACGCGGACACGATGACGCCGAGGTCGGCGCCGGCCGCGTCCAGCGCGTCCCGGAGCGGGCTCCCGTTGCACAGCCGCGTCACGACCACGGGCGCGGACCCGCTGTACCCGTTGGCGGCCTCGGCGACCGGCCCGTGGTGGATCGCGAGCCGCATCCGCGTCCGCGCCGCCGCGCTCGCCACCCGGTTCCGGGCGCGCAGCGCGGCGTTCAGCTCGCGGACGAACCGGTCCGCGAGGACCTCGACGGCGACGCCCTGCGGCAGCACCATCAGCTTCCCGTCCCCGCTGCCCTGGTCCTCCCACCGCGCGGCGTCCAGGCCGGCGTTCGCCGCCGCGTCGCGCAGGCAGCCGACCAGGTTCTCCTGCAGCACGTGCTGCACGTTCTGCGGCGCGGACCCGTATCCCTGGAGGTCCGCGGCCATGACCGTCCGGTAGCTCATGTGCCGTCCTTGGGTTTGCCGGTGACGACGGCGCTGTAGACCGTCTCGCCGAGGCCGGCGAGGTGCTCGTTGAGCCGCGCCCGGTCGACGCCGAAGAAGCGCACGGCGTCGCTGCGCTCGTCGGGGAACATGCGGATGAGGTCCGCCACGGAATGGTCGAGCTTGTCCCGCAGGTACCTCAGCTCCTCGCGGATCTGCCGCATCGGCCTGGACTCGTCGCCGAGCAGGTCGCGGACGCGCCCGGCGAACTCCCGCACCGCGTCCTCCAGGAACATCAGCGTCCCGCGGGCGCCGCGGACCGCCGGGGCGCAGACGTCGGCGAGCGCGGCCTGCCGGTCGCCCGGGGCGTACGAGCGCGGCATGGTGGCCCCGTCGGCGTCGAAATGGAAGCGGCCGCGCCAGAACTCCTGAGCCTTGCCGTGCGCGTCGTCCAGGAACTCCAGTGCCTGGCGGCAGAGCCGGTCGGCCTCCATGAAGCGGGCGCCGCGATCAGCGTCCGTCCATGCCCTGGCCCCCTCCGGCGGCTCGCTCCGCGCATCGGCCGGGACCGAGGCCGCCGCCGGTGCGAGAGCGGGCGGCGTTCTCAGTTCGCGCAGCTCCTGGCGCAGATCGAGGACGAGCTCGTACAGCCCGGCGTTCGCGGCCGACGCGTCGCCGGCCGAGATGTAGGAGTGCAGCGTGGCGGCGAGGTCGTCGCGGAAGGTGTCGCGATCCCAGTACAGGACGTGCGCGAACGCGTCCTCGACCTTGCCGGTGAAGGCGGCGGCCAGCGAACCCGCCATGACCAGGACGACATCGCGCGGGCGCGCCCGGTGACCTCCGGCGACCGCGTACGCACGGCGGCGAAGCACCTCCAACTCCGAGTTCTCCACGACCGGGCCGCTGACCACCAGGGCGCATTCGCCGGCGCCGTGCCGGGACCCGACCCGCAGGTCAGGTTCCCGGTGGGGCGGCGCGTCGCGCGGGGCGCGCCGCACGTGGTAGCCGAGCTCGGTGCACCAGCGGAACAGCTTCTCGCGCACATGGTCCGGCGTGTCGGGCGCGCACAGCGCGCGGCTCGCCTCCTGGATCTGCCGCGGCCCGATCGGACCGCCGCGGGCCAGCTCGTAGGCGTGGTGGCAGACCGTGATGGTGCGCCGCGGATGCCCGTCGGTGATCTTCCACAGCTCCTCCACCGCCTTCTCGGTGAACGGGTCCGTCCCGGTCTCCGCGGCGGTCCCCGCGGTGCCGTCGGGGTGCAGCGCTTTGACGATGTACTCCCGGATCTGCGCCTTCGTGAGCCCGGACGGGACGATCTTGGCGACCGGCACCCGCTCGCGGACGCTCTGCGGCAGCGCCTCCCAGTAGTCGAGCAGCCCGCAGACCGCGAGCAGCGTCCCGGTCTGCCCGGCCCAGCCGATCAGCTCCATGAGCGTCGCGGCGGTCTCGGTGAGGCCGTCGCCGCGCTGCGGCCGCATCATGTGCAGCTCGTCCAGGAGGAGCACCATCCGCCGGCCGGTCCCGCCGCACAGCCGGGCCAGCGCCCGCAGCACCCGGATGGCCCGCTGGTCGTCGCCGACGGGCGGGGACTGCACGCCGCGGTCGGCGAGGAGCCGACGGTCCTCGTCCGTCCAGCGCTCATCGCCGCGGAGCCACCGCCACGCCGCCTCGCCCGCGGCCGCGTGCCAGACCAGGCCGAGGACGGTGGCGAGTTCCTCGTCGCCGTCGGCGATCTCGGTGAGCCGCCGGTGCAGCGCCCACACCTCGTCGACGGGCAGTTCGTCGGACGCGGCCGGCGGCGACGCGTCCCGCCCGGTCTCCCCGCCGCCGCGCAGGGCCGCGCTCAGATCCTCGACCATCGACTCGACGGTGCCGAACAGCAGCACCCCGGCGGCGGTGTCGACCGGCCGGATCCGCCCGGCGGTGCCGGACCCGGGCGGCGCGAGGAGGCGCCGGTGGATGGACAGGACGGTGTCCTTCGGCTGCCCGGACGCGACCAGCACCACGGGCCTCTTCCCGGCGATCTGGACGACCTCGTCCATCAGCGCCCACGCCAGGTGGCTCTTGCCCGCGCCGTACTCGCCGAGGATCGCCGCGACGCGCCCGGAATTGCGCAGGTCGCCTCCGGCGTCCGCGCGGGAGGTGAGGAAGTCCAGCGCGAGGCGCCGGACGGCGCGGACGGCGTCGGTCTCCACCCGCACGGTCGCGCCGCCCCCGCCGAGGCGGACCTCCGGCACGTCCGGGAACGGGTTGCGGGCGGAACCGCGCGGTCCGGGCCGGGGCTGGGGTTCGTTCACGGCGCACCGGTCCTGACCGCCGCGGCGAGGTAGTGGTGGATCGCGACCCTGGCCGCGCCGGCCTCGATGGCGGCGGCGAACGCCCGATGGCACAGCGCGTTGAACCAGGTCAGGTTGTTCGGACTGAGGCTGGTGCGCCGCCGCGCCAGCGCCCGCAGCAGCATGTGCGGGTCGAGGTCGAGCAGCGCGTCGAGCGCGTCGCTCCCGCCGACGCGGGCGCTGAGGAACGCCATCAGCTCCCGGTCGTCGAACGACTCCAGCGCGACGGGCGTGACCAGCGCCCCGTCCGGTCCGCTCGCCACGCTCTCGCGCACCAGCGTCCAGTCGCTCTCGACCCAGTACGGGTACTCGAACAGGTAGACGCTGGAGTTCGCCGCGGTGGCGGCGCGCGCGTACGCCCGCACCTGGTCGGCGATCGCGGCGGGGCGCAGGTTCGGGTCGGGGCGCGGCAGCCGGACCGCGAGGCGCCGCCCGCCCAGTGCCCGGCCGAGCTCGTCGTGGCCTTCGACCGGCTCGGCCGACCGCACCTCGCGCAGCGCCGCGCGCAGCTCGTCCGGCAGCGGATGGGTGCCGCGCATCCGGGCCAGGCAGTCCGCCGGGCCCGCGAGTCCGCCGGACGGGCCTCCCGCCAGGTCGACCAGGAGGTGGCCCGCGGCTTCGTAGCGGTGCAGGCAGCGGTGGGCCAGCACGGACTTGCCGAGGTTCGGGCGGCCGCCGATCAGCACGACGCCGCCGCCGGCGTCCGGCGGTTCCGGGCGGCCCGCGAACGCGACGTACTCGTCCCGTCCCTCGGGTCCCGTGCAGGCCGCGTCGTGGACGCCCAGATCGGGCGGCCGTGACGGGAACGGGTTGTGAACCAGCGCGGCGGGGCCGACGTTCATGGCCTCTCACTCCCCAGCAGTTCGACCGCCGGCCACAGATGGTCGAAGGTGACCGTGGCGCTCCGGCCCTCGATGGCGTTGGCGAAGCTCCTGCGCATGAGCTGGTGCACGCTCTTGAGGTGCAGCGAGGGGTCGCCGAAGCGGTGGCCGAACAGGCTTCTCAGCGACCCGGGGACGCTTTCCTCGAGGGTGATCTCCTGGTGCGGCGAGACGTCCATGATCTCTTCCGCGTAGGCCCACAACTCGTCGGGGGTGAACGGTTCCAGGACGCGCGTGCGGACCTTGTGGTCGTTGTTCTCCTCGATCGCGGCGCGGAGGAGCTCCCAGTCGCGGGGCCAGTCCTTCGCGTTGTACTCGTAGATGAAGACGCTCTTGCTCCGGTTGGCGGCCGCCGCGTACCGGAAGACCTCCCAGGCGAGCTCGGCGGCCGCGACGCCGGACGCGTTCGGCATCATCCCCGGCAGCCGCACCACCATCTCACCGCCCGCCTGGGACATGACGTTGCTCAGCTTCGCGGCCCAGTCGTGCTTGTCGAACTCCGCGCCGGACATGTCGTCGGCGTCCAGGAGACCGGTCTTGCTGCACAGCTTGCGCAGCACGTCCTTCTGCCGGGCCGGGCAGTCATCGAACGGGCCGTCGTCCAGCAACTCGAGCGGCGCCAGACCCTCCGCCTGGTACTCGTGGAGCAGGCGATGACCGTAGACGGACTTGCCGTACGACTTGCAGCCCGCCACCAGCACGACGCTTCCACGGACCTGCTGCAGCGGCAGCGGGGGCGGCGCGTTGGAGAAGCGCCGGAAGTCGGCGATCAGGCGCGGGCAGTTCTCGACGCCCTTGCAGACGTTCATGTCCTCGATCTCGTCCTCGAACGGGTTCACGGCCCGGCCTCCTGGACCACGCGCTCGCCGCGGACCGCCCGTCCCAGCGCGGTCTCCAGCCGCCGGACCGCCGTCTCGGCCGGTTTCGGCTGGAACCCCGGCCCGACGAGGGCGTCGTGCGCGCACCCGAGCAGGCCGTCCAGGCCCCGCCGGTCGGCGTCCGGCAGCCCGGTCCGCAGGACGGCCGACACGAGGTCGACGCGGCGCCCCTCCAGCCCGGCCTTGTCGATCCCCTTCTCGCCGGCGCGGGCGAGGCGGGTGGCGTGCGCGGCCTTGAGGTACTCGGCCGCCGCCGTGTTGAGCTGGTCGGCGAGCACCTGGCGGCGGACGCCCCGCTCGGTCGACCGGCCGGCCGCGAGCGTGAGGAACGCGCCGAGGACGAGCGTGAACGTCGGGTTGACGGCCACGCGCCGCCACAGCGGCGGCTTGGGCGCGGGATCCTGCAACGCCTTGGCGCCCGTCAGCGCCGCCAGCGACCTGCACGCCCGGTCGAAGCCGCCGCCGGTCTCCCGGCTCCACGCGTCGAGCGTGGTGGACGCCGCGGCGCGCCCGCCCGTGCGCGGCAGGAACCCGGCGTCGGTGCTGCCCGGGGCGGCCACGCCGAGCCGGACCGCGGCCTCGACGAGTCCCGGCCGCTGCTTCGCCGACAGGCAGTGCACGCGCCGCGCGTCGGCGCGCAGCGCGTCACCCCGGTCCTTCGCGTCGTCCTGCGCCGCCTGCACGACGACGAGCACGAGCACGGCGACCGCACCACCCCCGGCGACTGTCATCCAGAGCCTTCCGAACATCGGCGTCAGGTCAGCAGCAGGTAGCCGACGATCAGCAACAGCACCGGCGACAGCCACGCGAGCGGGCCGACCACTTCGGCGGGCCACTTCCGCGGCAGCCGCACCAGGGCGAGCAGGAAGGCCGTCCCCGCCGGGCCCCTCGGCGGCGGGACGTGCCGCAGGCAGTGGTCGGCGAGCCAGTCGGCGCGGTCCGGTTCCAGCCGCGCCGCCAGGACGCTCAGCGCGTCGGCGAGCAGAGGAGGAGGCCGGCCGCCGCCGTGCCACCGCGCCAGCCGCTCTTCAAGCCTTTCGTCGTCGGCCCCGGACGCGAAGATCGGGTGGATGAGGTCGGCCATCCGCTCGGCGGCGGCGTTCAGCGTGCTCACCGGCTCGGCGAACCAGCGATGGCCGTCCATGATCTTCAGGACGAGGACGAGCCCGTCTCGGTCCAGCCGGCCGCCCCGGGCGGTGCGCGCGGCGATCCAGGTCAGCAGCCGCCGGAAGTCCCGCTCGTCGTGCGCCGAGCCCAGCCGCTGGTAGAGCCCCACCAGGTGCGGATCGGCGGGCTGCGGGCGCCGCGCCGGCGGTTCCGGGTCCTGGACGTCCGGTGGCGGCGGCGCGGACGGCTGCCGAGCGGGCGCCGCGGGGACGGGACCCACGGCCTGGACGGTGGCGGCCACCGGGCGCAGCGCGGGCGGGCGCCGGACGTTCACGGCGGGCTGCGCGGACAGGACGTGGGCGATCTCCTCGCTGCACGCGATGGCCTCGATCCTGTCGGACAGCGTCCGGTGGCCGCGCACCACCCGTTCGACGAGGCTGACGCACTCGTCGCCGTCGGCCCGGTACGCCTCCGCGAGCCGGTTGGCGGCGGCGTCGATCACCCCCTGCCCGGCGGCGGAGCGGTCGAGGTGGACCACCGCCGGCGCCTCGCCGACCGGCGGCGCGTCCAGGCCGCGGTCGCGGAACGTCAGCCACAGCCCCGCCCGCCCGTCGCTGGAACTCAGCGGCGCCTCGCAGGTGGAGAACGCGGGCCGCCAGCCGAACGGCGCGGGGCCGTCGTCGCGGCCCTGGAAGATCGGCTGGAGCAGCACGCGCGACGCCCACAGCAGCGCGAGCGCCCGGCTCTGGTGCGCCGCCTGGCGGATGTCGTCCGGCGGGAGGACCACCGTCACCGGCCGCTCCGGCCCGGCCAGCACCGCGGCGATCATGGGGGCTAGGCCCTGCGCCTTCCTGGCCATCGGCTCGATGCTCCGCGCGGAGACGACGTCCGCCCGTATCATCGGCCAGGCCAGCCTGGGCAGAACCCCGCGGGGCGCCTGCCCGGGCGGCGGCTCGAACAGGACCTTCGGCTCGGTCACCGTGATCCGCAGGGCGTTCTGCGCGGTCAGCACCGTCCTCGGCGCGATCAGCGCGCGCGCTACCAGGTCCAGGCGACCGGCGCCCGCGCCGTGCGCGTGCCGCGTGTCCGCGTCGTACAGGGGCCTCGCGTGCGGGTCGCGGCAGCGCAGGATGAGCGCCGCCATCCCGTCCGGGTACGTGAGGTACACCGCGCTGGACGGCGCCTCCGCCGCCGCCGAGTTGCCGCGTCCCGAGACGCCCGCGTACTGGCGCAGCAGCTGGTTCCAGCGGCTGAAGTCCGCGGTGCGGTCGAACGACGTGGCGATGCCGGTGAGGTCGTCGCGGGAATCCCAGCGGAACTCGATCTGGTCGATGGGTGCCTCGGTCATCTCAGATCCCTATGTCCTGGGCTTCGGCGGAGGTCAGCAGGCCGGTCATCGCCATGAGCGCGACGAGCGGCCGCAGCACGCGCAGGGGGCGGACGCCGCGCTCGACCGCGTCGGTGCCGGTCGCGGAGACGACGTGCAGGGTGGCCCGGTCGCATTCCTGGTAGGGCCGCGTCCACGCCTCGGCGTCCCGCTGGTACATGTAGGCGAACACGTCGGCGCTCTCCTCCAGCGTCTCGGCGGGGTCCAGGACGGCGGAGTCGCGGCACAGCCACCGCGCGACCGGGTCGTCGAACTTGAACAGGTCGGCCTTGTTGAGGACGACCGCGGCGCTGACCCGCGGCAGCCGTTCCGAGGACCGCAGCAGGCTGAGCACCGTGTTGAACGCCGGGTCGCCGAGGCTGCCCGGACCGAACCTGGTCGGGTCCGCGACGAAGATCAGCCCGTCGGCGATGTCGAGGAACCGCTTGGCGTCGCCGACGTTGCCGAGTTCGCTGCCGGCCACGTCGAACAGCGCCATCGCCCGCGGCTTCCCGCCGCCGCCCGACACGACGAACGCGTCCGCGAACGCGACCTCGCCCTCGCGGGTGGGCGTCAGCCAGGTGGACTCGGTGAACAGCGGCCGGACCATGTCGCGGAGGAACGACTGGTGCCGGTCCAGGTCCACCGGCAGCGCGGTGATCCCGTAGGCGCCGAGCGCGCCGCGTTCGATGGCCGCGACCATCGTGGCCGCCAGGTGCGTCTTCCCGGACGTGGTCCCGCCGATGAACCCGTACACGGCCGGCGCCCCGTACTGCCCGTATCCGGCGGGCAGGTAGTGCGCGGTCGTCGTGGCGCCCGGATTCGGGCAGCGCACGGACGCCGTCCGCATCATCCTCGCCCGCTGTTCCGCGTTGGCGTCCTTCGGGACGGCGAGTTCGGTGTACTGGTTGAGCCCCCGGTCGTAGGTGTAGAGCGGAAGGCCGCCCCAGTCGAGCCGTCCCAGGCAGATGGGGCAGGACACCTGATCGCCCGTGGCGGACGGGGCACTGGACATGGTGACCTTCGCTGCAGTGGGTTCGGCGGGTCTCGGATCGGGCGCGGGGCCGGGCTTCGGGCCGGATCTCGCGGACGCCGCCTCGGCCGGCGCCGTCTCGATCAGCCGGGCTACGCAGGCCGCCATGGAGTCCAGGTCGGCCAGCCCCGCGGTTCCGCGCAGGTCCCGCAGCGCGTCGGCGCCGCCGAGCATGTACATCCGGACGAGCGCGACGGCGGCGGCGCGGGTGGTGGGGTCGGGTGTCGGCCGCACGGCGTCCCGCCGGAAGCGCAGGAACACGCCGGGTGGTTCGGCGGTCTGGCGCCGCCCGCCGGTCTCGAACGCGAGGCGCCAGTACGGCCAGTCCGGCAGCCCCGAGCCGAGCGCGGTGCAGATGTCGTCGAGCGCCCACAGCAGCGCCATGGCGTCGTCGGTGACCGGCGCCTCGATCGGGCCGAGGCCGGCCAGGATGCGCGACAGCAGCGTGACGAGCGCGTCCCGCCGCGCGTCCGCCCGCGCGGGGCCGTCGAGGCCGGACCGGTGCGCGGTCAGCGAGTTCGGGTTGACCATCGGCGCGCGGCCGGGAACGTCGGCGGGCGCCCACGTCCAGTCGCGCAGTTCCAGCGCCAGCCGGGTGGTGAGCACGCCGGCGGGCCCGAACAGCAGGTGCGCGGCGGCGGTGCGGGCGCCCGCGGGCTGGGTGCGCCGGATCAGCACCGCGTCGTCCTCGAACGCGGCGTAGAAGAGGCTCGGCCCGGACTGCCCGGCGAGGCCGGGGGCGCGCAGCCACGGCTCGACCAGGCCCTGCCAGCGGCGCAGCTCATCGGTGGACGACGGGTCCAGCGAGCTGGCCACGGGCCGGAGCCCGGGTTCGGCCGTCTCGCCGAGGCGTCCCGTCCTCCCCCAGCGGTACAGCGTCTGATGAAGCAGCGATGTGGTCACCGGTCACCGTCCGAGAGCGAGGAGGACGGCCACGACGATCAGTGCCGCGACTCCGGCCCACAGCAGCCAGGAGGCATCGCGTCCCGGCCGGTCCACGGGCGGCGGCGCGGTGGCCTCGGGGGCGGGCGGCGGCTCGCGGACGGTGTCCGGCGCCGTGTGCGGATGCTTGCGCCGCCGCTGCGCGAAGAACTCGGCGCGGCCGCGGGTGAACGCGGGGTCGGCGGTGAGCGGGCGCGGCGGCGGGTCGGCCTCGCCGAGGCGGCGCAGCAGCGTCTGCGCGTCCGGGCGGCGCTCCGGCGGCTCGATGACGCCCGCGAGCAGCGCCTCCAGCTCCGGCCTGGCGGCGAGCTTGGCCGTGTCGTCGAGGTCGTCCCCGGTGACGATGTGGAAGATCAGCCGGCCGGCCGCCCAGACGTCGTCGTTCGGGCCGACCTCGCCGCGGTCCCAGCCGGGCGGCGTGTCCGGCCGCTGCTCGGGGGCCTGCCACGGCATCGCCCCGGTGACGGTCCGCGGCGTCCCGATCAGCGCGGCCTGCGAGAAATCGGTGATCTGCACGTCGTCGCCGTCCCACCGGACGGTGCCGGGCCCGATGGCGCGGTGCGCGACGCCGGCGGCGCTCAGCAGCCGGACCGCGCGCAGCAGGCGGATCTGGAAGCGGCGCCGCTGCTCGGTCGGCAGGGTCCCGGCGAGGGACCCGGCCTCGACGCCGCGCAGCGGCTCCAGCAGCGCGAACGGCTCGGCGGCGTCGGCGTCGTATCCGACCAGGCGCGACACCGCCGCCGGGTACGGGGCGCCGTCGCAGAGCCGGGCCAGCCGCAGCCCGGCGAGGATCTCGGCGTCGAGCCGCCGGTACCCGTCCGCCAGCCCGCCGGGGCCGCGGTCGACCGGACGGACGCACCGGACGGCGACCGTCCGGTCGGGCAGTTCCAGTTCCAGGCGCGCGGCCTCCAGCGGCGGCCGCAGCGGCGGCTCGGCCGCGTCCAGCTCGACGGCCTTCGCCTCGATCCTCGCGCCGTGGACGTCGCGGTAGCTCAACCTGATGCTCACACCGCACCTCCGTCGTGCCCGTCATGCCCGTCGCGGGCGTCGCGGGCCTCGCGGGCCTCGTCGGGGTCGTCCTCGGTCCACGGCCACTCCACGACCCGGGCCTGCAGCGGGACGAGCCGCAGCACCCCGCAGTGCGCCGACGACGGCACCAGGACGGTGCCGGGCGGGAACGCGGCCGCGTCGTCCGCGGGCCTGCCGCGGGCGACGGGCCCGAACCGGACGGTGCGCGGCCCGGCCGCGACGTCCAGCAGCCCGAGATCCGCCGGTGCGCACAGCTGCCACATCTCCCCGGCCGGGTCGTAGGAGACGTGCTCGGTGAGGAAGGCCAGGTCGTCCCCGCCGATGCGGGTCGCGGGCCGCGTCCCGGTGACGAAGGGGAGCGCGTCCACCGCGAGGCCCTGCTCCACCGCGCTCTCCAAGTCGTTGATGAGCTGGCCCGTCTCCTTGCGGGCGAGCCGGCCGACCTCGTCGTCCGGTGCGGCCCGCTGCGCGGGACGCACCGCCTCGACCACCAGGTCGGTGAGCCAGGACTGGACGGTGTCGCCGTAGCCGGCCAGGGGCCTCGACGTCCGCGGGGGAACGTCCCTGTCCAGCTCCCTGGAGCGCTCCTCCAGTTCGTCCCGCACCCCGCCGAGCCCCTGGCGCAGCAGGTTCAGCGCGTCGACCTCGTCGAGCGCGCGGTTGAGGCGGGACCAGTCGGTGACGGCCCGGCCGAGGAGGTGCTGCACGTCCTGGAGCGCGCGCTCGGCGAGGTCGAGTCCGGTGTCGTCCACCCATCTCATGGCGCGGGACCGCCACGAGTGGACGATCGCGGCCAGCGCGCCGGCGACGGCCGCGAACACCGCGGCCGCCCACACCCCGGCCGGTGTCGCGGCGGCGTCCCCGCCGAGACCGCCCGCGATCGCGCCGCCGAGCGCGCCGAGCGCGTTGCCCGCCAGCGCGCGGGAGTGGGCGTCCATCCGGCCGCCGGGGCCGCGGATCACGGTCAGCGCGACCAGCGCCGTCCACAGCAGCGCCATCACCAGCCCGCCGGCGACGCCGAGCGGGGACAGCCCCGCCAGCGCGGCGGACGCCGCGCCGGGCAGCGGCAGCCAGGGCTGCGGCGGTGGCAGCGGCCGCGGGTTCCGCAGCCGGTGCAGCGTCGGGTCGGCGCAGACCTGGGCGAGGCGGCGGGCGTGGCCGCCGCGCCGCTCCAGCTCGTCCGTCCATTCGCGCAGGTCCAGGTCCAGGCGGGTCAGCGAGGCCCCGCGCTCGAGGCTGTCGCGCAGCCAGGTGCGCAGCGTCTCGCGGAACCGCTCGGGCTCGAACGCCTCGGCCGCCGGGGGGTCGACGCCGCGCGCGGCGATCGCGGCCCGCCGGTCCTCGGTGATCCGGTCGTCGCCGGGCACCGCCTGGAACAGGTCCGCGGCCCGGTCGCGGAGTTCGGCGAGGCGCTCGCCCGCGGCCACGACGGAGACGGCGGCCGGAAGCTCCCGGACGAGCGCCCGGACACCGGGCAGCTCCGCCGCCGCCTGCTGCGCGTCGTCGAGCGCGAGGTCGGCGGCGTCGACGGCGCGTTGCAGGACGCCGTCCCTGGTGAGCCGCAGCGCCACCCGTCCGGCCGGGGCGTCGTCCGCGCGCGGCGCGGACACCGGTGAGGCCGGGTCGAGCATGCGGCGGATCGCCGACCGCAGCGCGTACAGGAAGTCCTCCTGCCCGGTGCCCGCGGCGCCGGCGATGTGCAGGCCGGGCACGGCGGCGCCGAACGGCACCTCGGCGAGCAGCCGCTGGGTGCGCTCGAACACGCCGGGCAGCCGCAGCAGCTCCGACAGCCGGGCTAGGCCGTCGCCGTCGCGGCCGTCGCGGCGGCGGGCGCGGGCGCCGGGCCGCAGCGGCCAGTCCACCCCGGTCTCGTCGATCACCCACAGCGTCCGCCGCTGGATGTTGCCGGGCAGCCGCAGCCGGCCGTCGTCGGACTGGCGGCCCACGACCAGGCAGAGCAGCTGCGTCACCTGCCGGGAGCCGTCCAGCGCCTCGAACGCGGCGCGGTGCCGCCCGACCGCGACGGCGGTGTCCTCGACCAGCAGCATGCCGAGGTCCTGCGACGTGTGCAGCAGCTCCGCGACCCGGGAGTCGGCCTCGCCCGCGTCGCAGCCCTTCAGGTCGAGCCGGACGACGCGGGTGCTCACCGTCCCTCCCCCGGCGCTTCCATGGCGGGCCGCTCCAGCCCGCGCAGGTTGGCGCGCACCGCGGACACGTCGGTGAACTCGGCGTCCAGCGCGGCCGGATAGGTGCGGGCCCAGAAGTCCCGCAGCTGCCTGGCGCGGGCCCGGCTGGAGGAGTGCAGTTCGGTGAGCATCTCGTCGATACGGCGGATCTGGCCGTCCGCCATGTCGCGCAGCACCAGGTAGAGGTCTCCGGGAGGTTTGGGCAGGCTGCCGACCCCGTCGGGCGCCTCCTGCATGAGCTGCGCGCAGAAGTCGCGGCGGATTCCGGCGTTGTCGGCGAACGTCCACAGCTCGTAGGACTGCAGCAGGCTGCCCCAGGACGACGCGTGCTCCAGCGGCGTCAGCTCCAGCGTCATCGACACGCCGCCGGACAGCTCGACCGACACGCTGATCGGCGAGGCGGGGTCGCCGTCCACGGTGACCTTCTCGTTCCACATCGCGCACAGGATCCGGTGCAGGATCTGCACGCGGTGCTCCTCGTGGGTGGCGAGGTAGCCGAAGTCGTAGCCGAGCCGCTGGCGCCACCGGAGGTAGTCCTGCCGCTGCGGCCGGTCGATCGCGTCGGCCCAGGTGCGCAGGACGTCGCGGACCTCGCGGACGTCGGTGATGCCCATCGACGAGCGGAACAGCACGACCGCGATCGACTCGGCGGTGGTGTGGGTGAAGTCGTAGACCATGTCGGGCCCGGCGGGCAGGTTGACGGCGTCGCGCAGGTACGACTCGATTCCCGGGTCGTCCGCGCCCGCCGGGTAGGACACCAGGACCTTCAACCGGCCGGTGCCCTGCGGGCTGAAGTTCGCCGGCACCAGCCCGGCGAGCTTGCCGCGGAACTCCTCCAGCTCCGCCTCGCCGAACTCCGGCGGCGCCTGCCCGGCGGCCTGCGCGACGAGGTCGTGCAGCGTGGGCAGCAGCGGCGTGCGGCCCTGCTCCGCCATCCGGAAGTACATCTTGACCTCTGCCTTCACCCGTTCGCGCAGCTCGGCGACGGCCGCCTCGGCATTGGCCTCCCACGCCGTCCGGTACGCCTCCCGCCAGGCGTCCGGGCCGAGCAGGACGGCGAGCAGGTCGGCGCCGGTCGCGCTCGGCTGGAGCTGCCCCTTGCCGACCAGGTCGTCGGTCATCCGGCGGACCACCCGGGTGTGGAACTGCTCCAGGTCGCCGCCGGGCGGCAGCAGGTACGACACGCCGACGCGGGACTTGGACAGGTCGGCGGCCCGGTCCCGGAACCGGTCGCGGTCCTGCGCGGCGTGCTCGACGAGCGCCCGCGTCGTCGCGCGCAGCACCGTCTCGACCTGGTCCAGCGGTTTGCGCCAGCGCGGCGCGAGCTGCGACCACGGCTCGGTCCACGCGACGTTGGTCCGCCACCGGAACCACTGGTCCTGGCGCTGCCGGGCGTCGACCGGCTCCGGGTCGGCCCACTTGACCTTGACCATGCCGAGGCTCCGGTCGCGCAGCGTCGGCAGCGGCGGCGGGTTCGGCCCGAGTCCCTCGGGGGCGGGCGGCTCGACGCGGCGGCGCTGCATGAGCCCGACCGCGCCGCCGCGCTCCACCTCGTCGGCGGACTCGGGGTTGCCGAACAGCGCGCGGACCAGCCGGAACGGGTCGACCTTGCCGAGCATCCGCGGGACGGCGTCGCGCGGGTCGAACCCGCTCACCCGCTCGGGGATGTCGCGGTCGAGCCGGGTGCGGAGCCTGGCCAGCGCCGCGCGCATCGCCTCGGCCCGGTCGTTGAGCGCGGTGGTGACGTCCTTGGCGCCGGTGACCGGGTCGGGCTCCGCGTGGTCCTGCGCCGGCCGGGTGAAGATCTCGGAGATGTTCGCGACGGCGAAGAACTCCTGGATCAGCGACCGGTTCGACTCCACGCCGGGAAGCGGCCCGCGCAGGTCGTCGACGCCGGCGCGCAGCAGCCTCCCGGCGACCAGGTCGGCGAGCTCGTCCACCGGGACCGTCAGCGACGCCACCAGCGCCGTGGACACGCCGCGGTTGCCGATGCCGTTCTCGGCCGGGATCTGCCGGTCGACGCTGGCGTTGATGAAGCTGTCGGCGAACGACTGGTGCTGCTCGGCGTCCGACCTGGTCCGCTGGTCGAGCTCGGTGCCCAGCAGCGACAGCATCAGCGACACCACCGAGCGGCGCAGGTCGCCCGGCTCGGCGCCCACCGGGCGGCAGAACAGGAAGCCCGTCTGCGCGGTGCCCGGCCGCAGCGTGATCCGGCCGTCCACCGGGTAGTGCACGGCGACCTCGTCGGGATCGATGTCGGCCCGGGCGCTGTACCCGCGCAGGTCCCGCCGCGCGCCGCCGCCGTTCTGCTGGTCGACGAGCCGGAACAGGTCCAGCAGGGCGCGGCCCGCGTTCAGCTGCGCGGGACGGCCGCCGCCGAGGCCGTCGACGAACGCCGACGGCATCAGCACCAGCGGATAGATCTTGGGCCGCAGGTCCGTGCGCTCGAACAGCTCGCCGATCAGATGCAGGTAGTCGTAGAAGATGCCGGCGCCGGTGCCGCCCGCCACCGAGAACGCGACGAACACGTCCACCGCGTTCTTGTTGCTGGACTTGCCGCCGAGCTTGTACAGGTCGGTGGCGGCCTGCGGGCCGGACAGGCCGCCGATCGCGGCGTGCAGGTCGGCGGTGGCCTGGCCCAGGCCGCCGCGGAACGTCTCGAACAGCGCGGCCCTGCCGATGGTCGGGAGCTGGCCCGCGCCCCGCTGCAGCGGCGTCACCCTAGGCTCGCCGTGCTCGGGCGGCAGCCACGACGCCACCTCCCGCTCGGCGGTCAGCCGAAGGTTCCGCGCCACCTCCGGGTAGGTGTCCACCTGCGGCACCAGCCCGCAGACGTAGTGCGCGGTCCGCTGGACGGCCGGCAGGTGCTGCGGACCCGGCACGACGCTGGTCTGCAACCGGTCGAGATCGGCCTGGTTGACGTCGGCGTACACGAACTGCATGCAGTCGGGCAGCTGGTACGGCAGCGCGTCCTCGCGGAGCCGCTGGAACGCGGTGCCGTCCGGACCGCAGAGCTCCTCCCTGAGCCTGCGCTCCAGCTCCGCCCCGATCAGGCAGCCGGTGCCGCCGAGCCCCACGAACAGGACTGGCTGGTAAAGCTTCATGGAGACTTCTTTCTTGACCGGCCGCTACAGCCAGGGGTCGTCGTAGGTCGGCGATGCGGGGGTGGCGGGCTGCTCCGGCCGGTCCGTGCCGGGACCGGATCCGTTCCGGCCTCCGGCGTCGCCGCCGGCCGGCGCCGTGGAGGTTCGCCCACCCGTGCCCCGGCGGGGCGCGGCCCGTCCTGCGGTGCGGCGGGGGCGCGTGTCGGTGAAGGCCAGCGTCAGGCCGGTCTCCTCGAACGGCTCGCCTTCGCCGCCGACCGCCATCTCGTAGCGGGGCCCGTCCGGGAGCTGCACGACGACCTTGCCCGCCGCGCCCCGGCGGGCGCGGACGGGCCGGTCGCCGGGATGCGGGTAGTCGAGGCCCGGGTCGCCGCCGTCCGCGGCGTCGTGGACGACGAACCGGAACTCGGGCGCCCATTTCCCCGGGGCCTTGAGGACGGCGAGCTCGTCGCCGTCCCGCCGCAGCGAGGCGCGCAGCCCGCGCACGTCGACGCGGGCGCGCCGGGCGCGGCGCCGCAGGTAGACCAGCAGCGCGAGCAGCAGCAGCGCGAGCACCGCGGCGGCGATCTCGTACCGGTGCCGCTCGAACCAGCCGGGCGGGTTCTCGACGGTGACGGTGAGCTGGTTGGCCGCGTACACCTTCGACAGGTCGGCGGCGTCGACGATCTTCACGGTCGGCGAGGTGCCGCCGAGACCGGCGTCCCGCGGGAACTTCACCGTGAACGGATGGGTCGTCCGGCCCTGCGCGATCGTCAGGTCGACCGGGCCCGAGAGCGAGGCGCGGGAGCTTCCGGCGCCGTCCAGCACCAGCCGGCCGCGGACCGGCGCGCCGCCGTTCTCCATCGTGACCTTGCCGCGGACCTCGTCGCCCGGGTGCACGACCGGGCCGGACGTGAACGCCACCCGTCCCTGCAGCGCCGGGCCCTGCGCGCTGACCGCGACGGTCACCGGGACCTTCTCCGCCCGGATCCCGTAGCCGCTGACCACGCCGGTCATGGTGATGTCGCCGGGGCGCGGCGGCGCGTCGAAGGTGCCCGCGTACCGGCCGTCCCCGGCGCGGTCGTCAGGGGCCTTGCCGTCGTCGCGGATGACGACGTTGTGCGCCGCGCCGCCGAGTGACGGCCCGGCGGCCTGGACGGCGAACGTCAGTTCCGCGAGCGACTTCGCGTCGGTGATCGCGCCCTTGCGGGTGACCAGCGAGAGCCGCACGGTGAGCGGCTGGCCGGTGCGGGCGCTCGGCGGCTCGACGACCAGGGAGGTGCTCACCGCGCCCTGCCAGATCGCGGTGGCGCTGACGAGCTGCTTCGACAGGTCGTCCGGCGCGGTGAGCCGGACCTTCCATTCGCCGTTCCGCGGGTTGACGACGTTCAGCGTCTCGACCGTCGCGTTCTCCCCGGCGCGCCGGAACTCGCTGTCGCCGATCTTTCCCTCGGCGGGCACGGTGCGGCCCGTCGGATCGACGTAGTCGACCCGCACCCGCGGGTCGCCCTTGGCGACGGTGATGTTGCCGTCGGTCGCGATGATCGGGATGTCGATCGTCAGCTCGCGCGTCTCGCCGGCGCCCAGTGTCGCCTCGTCGCTGCGGCTGACGCCCGCGCAGCCCGCCGCGGCGAACGCCTCGGCGAGCGAGCGCAGCACGTCCCCGGAGTCGCGCACGACGCGGGCCCGCGGCTTGGAGTCGGCCCGGTTGTCGCACGCGCCCTGGGAGCCGCCCGCGGCGAACCCGTCCAGGGCGCGCTGGTCGATCTGGTCGCCGAAACCCAGCGGCCACACTTGCGTGCCGTTGGCGCGGGCGAGCGCGAGCTGGGTGTCCACCTGCTTCTGCGCCTCGCTGTTTCGGTCGCTTTCGATGCGTCCGTAAATGGGGCTGCGATGGACGTCGAGGCGGCCGTCGGTGAGCAGGAAGACCACCTTCAGGGCACCTTGCGGCCCGCCGTTGCCAAGGCTGCCAAGCCCCTTGGCCAGTGCCGCGGCATGGTCGGTGTCATTTCCTTCGGAGTCGGCGCGGCGGTGCAGTTTTCGGACGCACGCGCCGAGGGAATCCTTCTTCACAGAACTGTCCAGAACTACGGGCGGGCATGCCTCGGTGATCGCGTTCTGCCCGGTTCGGTTCTGGCTGCCGAATCCGTAGATCGCGACCCGGCTGCGGGAATTCAGCCCGCCCAGCGCGATCGTGGTGGCGGCCTTGATCTCCTCGCGGACGTCGGCCTCCGTGAGGCTGCCCGACTCGTCCACCAGGATGGACACGTCCATCAGCGTCGGCTCAGGGGCGGCCGGCGCCTTCGCGTGCGCGATAGCGGAAGCCGCGCCATTCGGCGCGGCGTTCGCGGCGATGGCCGATGGCCACAATTGGACGGCCAGGATCACCGCCGCCAGGGCGGCCCTCCCTCTAGGGCGCGTGAATACACGACCCGTTCTTCGCATCATTCTCCCGAACCCCTGTGCAATGTCCACCCCGTACGGCCCCAACTTTCCCGATGATTACCCAACGACGACACGGGAGTCAGTATCAGTTATCCGACTGTTACGAATTCGCCCACGGCGCCCGCTTTTAGTGATCAAGAAACGGCCGATGCCCGAGTTTTCCGTTCCTGGGCAGGATCGACCTATTCGACGGCGAGGCCCCGGCGCCCGCCGCCAGAATGCGTAAGTAGAATTGATTCTCGGAATTGTCGGAACTAGACGGTCGCATCGTCCTCCGTGTCGTCGAGTACCGGGAGGGCCGCCAGCTCGCGCAGGAAGCCGTCCAGCAGCCGGTCCGCCGTCGCGGGGTCCATCCCGCGTGGTTCCCCCCTGACCAGCCGCAGGCCCTCCACCAGGAAGCTCTGCGCCGTCGCGTATCGCCCGGCGCGCCGCTCCAGCCGGCCGAGCTCCAGATACGCCTCGACCGACGAGGGCCGGTGCTCCAGCAGGAACAGCCAGGTCTGCCGCGCCTCCTGGACGGCCCCGAGCGCCGCCCGGCAGCGGCCGAGCCTCAGCAGCGCCGACGGCCCGGGCGGAACCACCGGATCGACCCGCATGCCGAGCAGTTCCTCCAGGTCCAGCCGCGCACGCTCGTACTCGCCGAGCCGCATCAGCGCCTCGGCGCGGACGTCGAGCAGCGCAGACCACTCCTCGCGGCCGTCCGGCGACACCTCGTCCAGCAGGCGCATCGCCTCCTGCGGGCGTGCCTCCGCCAGAAGCGCCCGCGCCTGCGCCACATGACCGGCCGGCCCGGCCACCGGCCCGGCGGCCGACCTCGCGACCGGGTCCTCGCCGCGGCTCGCGTCCGGTGCGACGTGCGGTGCGGCGTGCGCTGCGGCGTCCGGTGCGCTCGTGGGGCCGGACGGGACGACCGCGGGACCGCCGGCGCGGTCCGAGACGTAGAGCCAGGCGTCCATGGAGAACCCCTTGCCGGGGAGGGAGCTGCGCACCTGCCAGAAATCCTCCGGACTCAGCGACCGGAACCCGTTGCGGATCACGTCCTGGTAGAGGTGGTCGGAGACGATCACCGCGAGCTGCGCCCGCGGGAAGTCGTCCAGCGCGGCCTTGACCGGCGGGCTGTCCAGCAGCCGGAAGCAGTCGATCACCGCGGTGCCGTTGAACCCGGCCGGGCCGGGCGTGACCAGGCCGCTGGTCAGCGCGAGCCGCAGCCGGATCCGCGCGCCGTCCGCCAGCAGCCGGTTCTCCTGCCAGAGCGCGACCTCCAGCTCCGAGACCAGCGCCGGTATCACCGCGCTCTCGTCGATGTCGCTCGGCGGCATGATCAGCACGCCGTCGCCGCTGCTCTGCACGATCTCCTCGGGCAGCCCGGCCTCCCTGCAGGCCGCCAGCGCCACTCCCACCAGCGCCTGCTGAGCGCGGATCTGCTCGGGGACGAGCCGGCTGCTCCACCCCTTGATGTCCAATCCCGCGCACAGCGAACGACGCGACCGGGCCCCCATGCGTCTCCCCTCCGGCCCGCTCCCGGGCCCTCGGGATGCAGTCTCACGGCCCAGGGGACGTCACAACCCGCACCAGTACGGGAAGAGCGATTTCGGCCCAGAAGTCATCGCGCTGCACAACCGCGGCAGCACGGCCCGGCGGCGCGGGCTGCGCGGCGTGCTCAGCGGCACAGCTCCGAGGGCGGCTCCATGTCGGCGAGCCGCGCCAGGCCGGGCACGTCCCGGAGCACCACCCGGCCGCGGCCGCACACGACCAGCTCCCGCAGCGCGGAACCGTTCAGGGCCTTCTGGACGGTCCCCTCCTGCGCGCCGATGAGCATCGCGAGATGCTTCTGCCGGAGTTTGACGACGGGACGGCCGCATTCCCAGCACGGCGCCCGCCCCGCCTGGTACAGCAGCGCCCGCGCGAGCCGCGCCTCGACGTCGTAGCCGGCGGCGTCGGCGCGGTAGGTGTTGGCCTGGGTGAGCCGGTCACCGGTCATGAGGTTGAGCGCGAGCATCGCCTCCGGCCGCTCCTGGAGGCACCGCATGAACTCGCGCGCCGGGATGACGGAGGCGACGCACCGGTCCAGCGCGGTCACGGTGGCGCTGCGCACATCGCCGTTGAGCACCGCCATCTCGCCGACGAGATCGCCGGCGTGCCGGATGCCGACCAGCGACAGCGACCCGTTCTCCACGATCCTCATCACCCCGACCCGGCCGGAGAGCAGCACGTACACCGACGAGCCCGGCTCTCCCTGGCGCATGAGCAGCTCGCCCCGCTGCACCGTCTTGGGCCTGCCGAGCCGCAGCACGGCCCGCTGGGCCGGCGGGGGCAGCCGCCCCAGATAGGAAAGGTCATGCCAACCGGAGCTCGTCACGGGACGTCTCCTCAGCGCACGCGCATCTCGCCGCACCGACCCGCCCGGATCGGACGCCGCCTGGACGGGCACCGAGTATGGCAGGATCCCGACGGGCGAACCGGGTCACATGACACATATCTACGTCCTTTCCGGTTCCCATGCGAGGGCGGCGGCCAGCAACCGGCTCGCGCCCGAACGATCCCCGCGCCTGAGCGCCTCCACGGCCAGCACCCGCAGCGGCCCGCCGCCCGCCGGATGGACGTCGGCCGCCGCGTTCACCATCCGGTCGCCCGCCCGCTGCTCGCCCCGCCGGTACGCCCGGGCGGCCAGCGCCAGCAGCAGGTCGTGCTCCAGCCGCGCCGGCTCCGCGGCGAGACCGGGCCGCGCGCGGACGATGCGCAGGCCGTCCTCCAGGTACGCGCGCGCCACGTCGTCCGGTTCGGCCAGGTCCATCAGCGGATAGGCGGCCGGTGTCAGCGGATGCCGCCGCAGCAGGTACCGCCACGTCTCGACCGCGGCCCGCCGCTCGCCGAGCCGCAGCTCGCACTCGCCGAGCGCGAGCAGCGGCTCGGGACCGGGCCGGAGGCGCAGGAGCCGGCGCAGCGCGTCCGCCGCCGCACCGTGATCGCCCGCGCGCATCTGCGTCCGGGCCCGCCGCAGCAACGCCGTCGCCCGCACCTCCGCATGCGCCGTCGCCCGCACTTCCGCATGCGCCTCGTCCCGCCGCCCCGTGCCCGACGCCGCCGGGATGCCCGCCTCCGGGTCCGGGTTCGCGGGAGTGCTCGGCGACCAGACCCAGCAGCCCGGTCCGAACGCGTCGCCTCCGATCCGCTGGAAAGGCGGCACGGGACACGGGAAGGCGTCCTGCACATGCCAATGCAGCAGTTCGCCCAGCAGGACGGTGAACGGCGCCTCCGTCCGGAGTCCCCGCCCGCGTCTCAGCAGCCGGACGGACTCGGCGACCGCGTCCGCGCCCGACCTCGGCCCCGCCGAGCCGCCCGTGACGCCGATGCACGTACCGCTCCGTTCCGGCATTCCCGTTCCGTGCCGGCGCAGGACGTCCACCAGCGCCACCACCGTGCCCGCGGGCTCGGCCCGGAGCACGAGCACGATGACCTCGCCGGCGGCGAACACCGCCTCGACGTCACCGCGGCCGGACCGCCGGGCGCTCTCGACCGACTCCACCCGTGCCCGGATCCGCTCCGGCGTGGTCAGCCGCCACCAGCCGCCGATGCTGAATCCGACACAGGTGACCCAGGCGTCCTCGTCCAATCCCGACCTCCAGGTGCCGTGCGGTTCCGCTCACCTTCTCCCAGCCCGCATCCGCGCATCCCGTCGCAATGCGGGTTGGCGTGACCGCGGACGTGTTCACAGGCACGGGCCGCCGCGGGCGCCCCCGGGCACCGTTTTCACAGCTCAGCGGGCGGATTGAAAAAATGGGCCTTCGTTCAGTCACGAGGCGTGCTGGTAGAAGATTCGCAGGTCGTCCCCGCTTTCTGCGTAGAAGGCGTTCTATCCGGGGGGCGGGTGCACATTCTGTTATTGGTCATTTCTGCACGGGTGGTAAATAGTCGTGGGCATGGGGCCGGCGCCACGGCACGCCCGCGGCACCGGCCGGGGACCGGCAGGGCCAGGCGGTCACCACGTTTCTTCTTCCACCCCCATGAAAGGACCCCCCGCTCATGAGGAAGCGCAGACTGTTGACCGCGATACCGCTCGCGGTCCTGACGCTGACCGGCACTTCGGTGGCGAACGCGAACGCGGACACGCCGCCGACGCCGCCGCGGACCAACATCGTCGGCGGCGTGCCCGCCACCGAGACCTACACGTTCATGGCCTCGCTGCAGGGCACCAGCGGCTCGCACAGCTGCGGCGGCTCCCTCGTCGCGCCGCAGTGGGTCATCACCGCGACGCACTGCGGCCAGCCCGCCCAGGTGCGGATCGGCACGAAGACCTACAACGCGGGCGGCGAAGTCGTGCGCGTCGCGAGCCGCCAGGTCATCGGTGGCGACCTCGCCATCCTGCGCCTGGCCAGCGCGGCCACGTCCAAGCCCATCCCGATCGCGCAGACCGCGCCGGTCGGGTCGGCCACCCGCCTGATCGGCTGGGGCCAGACCTGCCCGACGCGCGGCTGCGGCGGCGCTCCCATCAACCTGCAGCAGCTCGACACCACCATCGTCGCCGACAGCCGTTGCTCCGGCATCGAAGGCGCGAACGAGATCTGCACCGACGGCGGCAACGGCAAGGGCGCCTGCTACGGCGACTCCGGCGGACCGGCCGTGACCGGCGGACCCGGTGCGTGGGAGCTCGTCGGCGCCACCAGCCGCGGCGGCCAGACCTGCGCGCAGGGCCCGGCCATCTACAGCGACACGGCCGCCTACCGCGACCGGATCCTCCAGATCATCGGCGGCGCCGCGAGCGCGACCCGCTGACCGTTCAGGAATGAACGTGCCCTCCGCCGGAGCGCGGTGCCCGGCGGAGGGCGCCTCATCCGCTCCCACCCTGTGAGGTATCCATGGTCGCAAGCAAGTTCTTGAGGGTCTGCGCCGCGCTGCTGCTCGGTCTGGCCTTCCTGACCGGCACCGGCGTGTCCGCTTCGGCGGCGCCCGCGCCGGAGCAGTCCAACGTCCGCACCGTCCGGTACGACACCAGCCAGGCCGCCGAGTTCAAGGAGGCGTGGGACGAGGGCGCGAAGATCTGGAACGAGCACGTCAAGAACGTCCAGTTCGTTCCGGGCACGCCCGGCGACGTCCGCATCCTCGCCGACAACGGCTGGCCCCGCGCGCAGGTGGCGGGCCTCGGCCGCGGCACCGTCTGGATGGGCCGCCAGGCCACCAACGAGGGTCACTACGTGATCCGGATCGCGTCCCACGAGCTGGGGCACATCCTCGGCCTGCCGGACCGGCGCACCGGCCTGTGCACGGACCTGATGTCCGGCGCCAGCGCCGGCACCGCCTGCAAGAACCCGAACCCCAACGCGGCGGAGATCGCCGAGGTCGAGCGCAACTTCCAGAACGGCCGCATGGGCTTCAAGCCCGGCACCGTCCTGAGCGAGGCGCCGATCCTGGCTCGCCACTGAGCCTTTTCCAGCTCGGTCCGCCCGCACGAACAACCCTGCACGTGCGGACGGACCGGATGAAAGAGGTTCACTGAATCCCCGCCGCCCCTCAACGCGACCTGAGGGCGTCCGTTCCTTCCGGCAGGCGCCCTCAGGTTCGCTTTTCTGGACGAGGCAGGAACGCCACCAGCGCCGTTCCCGCCGCGGTGATGGCGGCGGCGACGACGAAGGCCGTCGAGTACCCGTCCACCAGGTCGGCGCCGGAGCGGGCCGCGGCCGTCCCGAGAACCGTGAGGCCGATGGCGCCGCCGATCGTGCGGGACGTGTTGACGACGCCCGCCACGGCCCCCGCCTCCGACGACGGAGCACCCGTCGTGGACGCCTGCACCAGCGGCGTCATCAGCAGCCCGAACCCGAGCGCCATCGTCGCGCCGGGACCGAGGATCGAGCCGGCGAACGTCCCGTCGGCGTCCAGGACCACGCTCTGCCACGCGAACCCGGCCGCGGCCAGCAGCCCGCCCGCGCCGGCGAGGAGCCGCGCGTCCATGCGGGCCATGAGCGTCGGCGCGAGCCGGGAGCCGATGATGATGCCCGCCGTGTGCGGCAGGAACGACAGGCCCGTGCGCACCGCGCTGTAGTGCAGGACGTTCTGCATGTAGAGCGACAGGAAGTACCAGAGCGCGAAACCCGCCATCGTCCCGACGAGCGTGGCGAGGTTCCCGACCGCGACGCTGCGCAGCCGGAACAGCCCCAGCCGCACCAGCGGCTGCGCGGTCCGCGCCTCGACCGCGACGAACGCCGCCAGCAGCGCGAGCCCCGCCGCCACCGGGAACAGCGCCGTCCAGCCGTGCTTCTCGGTCTCGCCGATGCCGAACGCCAGCAGCCCGACGCCCGCCGTGACGAGCACCGCCCCCGGCAGGTCGAGCCGCTGCCGCCCGCCGTCCCGGCGCTCCGCCCGCAGCCACCGGACGGCGATGAACCCCACGACCAGGCCGACCGGAACATTGATCAGGAACACCCAGCGCCAGCTCAGATAGTCGGTGAGCAGCCCGCCGACCAGGCCGCCCGTCGCGCCGCCCGCGGTGCCGACGGCCGTCCACATGGCGATCGCCCGCGTCCGCGCGGGACCTTCCGGGAACGTGGAGGTGATCAGCGACAGCGTGACGGGCGCGAGGATCGCCGCCCCGAGCCCCTGCACGGCGCGGGCGCCGATGAGCATGCTCGCGTCCTGCGCGAACCCGCCCGCGAGGCTGGCCACGGTGAACAGGCCGAGCCCCGCGATGAAGACGCGCTTGCGTCCGAACAGATCGGCGGCGCGCCCGCCGAGCAGCAGGAACCCGGCGAACGTCAGCGAATAGGCGTTGACGACCCATTGCAGCCCGGTCGCGCCGAGCCCGAGCCCGGCGCGCATGTCCGGCAGCGCGACGTTGACGACGGAGATGTCCAGGACGACGAGGAACTGCCCGATGGACGCGGCGAGCACCGCCGCCCACCCTGGCGTCGATAGACGTGACGCGTCTTTACCGGCGGCTGCGGGCTCATAGGTCGTGGTCATGCCCTAAAGGGTGCACTCGTCCACCCCTCCCCCGCGTCGGCCACCAGACCCAACCCGCAAGGTCCCATAGACCTAGGACCCACCCCGCCCAGCTATCCCGCCGTTCCACGCCCAATGCGCTCCAGCAACTCCCGGACGCCCTGCAGCGCCCGGTCATCGGGACTGTGCAGGCGTTCCAGGTCGGCGGCGAGCTCGTCCAGAACGCGCATGGCGTCCGTGGTGCGGCCGGCGCCGTGCAGGAGGAGACCTTGCTGCCGGCGGAGGTCCAGCACCCGGGCGTCGTCCTTCCCGAACAGCCTGCCCTCGTCGCCGATGAGGTCCTTGAGCTGGGCGAGGGCGCGGTCGACCTCCCCGGCCAGCGCGCGGCTGTTGGCCTCCTGGAACCGGAGCCGCAGGGCCGACTCCGCGTCGGCGCCGTCGCGGCGCGCCACGTCCGCGGCGAGGGCGTGGAAGGCGGACGCGGCGGCGGGGTAGTCCCCGGCCTTGAAGAGGACGTCCGCGAGGTCCGTCCGGAGCGCGATCACCTCGGCGTGCTCGCCGCCCAGGACGCTTTCGGCCCGGGCGGACGTCTGGTTCAGCATGCGCACCGCGTCGTCGAAGCGGGACTCGCGCATGAGGCGGTCGGCGCGGCGGCGGGTACGGGCGACGTCGCCGAGGCTGAAGGAGTCCGTGGCCAGCGCCTGGGCAGCGAGCGACGGCTGGACGGCGGGCAGCGGCTGAGCGGCGGGCGGGGCCGGTGCCGCCGGGGCGGCGTAGGCCGTGAGCGTCCGGCCGGCGACGTCGGCGTACATGCGCAGGGCGCTGCGTCCGGCGCGCACGGCCCCGGGCAGCTCCTGGAGGCCCGCCGTGTACGGGTGGAGGGCGTCGAAGACCTCCTCGGCGGACGCCGGACGGGCCTCGGGCACCTTCGCCATAAGCCGCTTCACCAGGTCTTCCAGCCCGGACGGAACGCCGGGACGCAGCCGGGCGAGCGGGGCCGCCTCCTCGTAGATGTGCGCGTGCATGAACGACACGTGATCGGACGACTGGAAGGGGCTTCGCCCGCTGAGCATCTGGTAGAGCACGCAGCCCAGCGCGTAAAGGTCGCTGGACGGGCCGGACCTCCCGCGGAACTGCTCTGGGGACATGTAGGCGAGGGTGCCGAGCAGCTGGCCGGTGCTGGTGAGCCGGGACCGTTCGTCGGCGTCCAGGGCCACGGCGAGGCCGAAGTCCAGGACCTTCACGGCGCCGTCCTTGTCCACCATCAGGTTGCTGGGTTTCAGGTCGCGATGGACGAGCGCCTCGCCATGCGCGTAACTGAGGACGGCGCAGACCTGCGCGGCGATCGCGGCGGCCCAGCCGATCGGCAGCGGGTCGTGCTCGGCGACCAGGTCGTCGACGTTGACACCGTCGATCAGCTCCATGACGAGATAGAGGCGCCCGCCGAACGGACCGCCCACGACCTTGTCCGCGTCGTACAGGACGGGCACTCCCGGGTGCCGCATCCGGGCGGTGAGCTGCGACTCCCGGACGAACCGCCGGACCAGCTCGGGGTCGTCGCCGAACCTGACGAACTTGACCGCGACGCGGCGCCGCAGCCGGGTGTCCGCGGCGCCCCAGACCTCCCCCATCCCGCCCTTGCCGATGTGGACGGGATCAAGCTCGTAGCGGCCGGCGATGGTCGTCACGCCGCCATTCAACCTTCCGGACGGAGCCCGCCACCACCCAAGCCCTCGATTCCCAGCGCGACCGCGTCGTCGCCGGCCTCGGCGAGGTCGCGCATCGCGGCGGACAGCCCCACCAGACGGCGGTGGGCGGCCGCGTAGGAGCGCTGTTCCTCGATGGGCAGGCGCGGGACGGGCATCCGGCGGATGTCCGCGCGAGACGAGGCGGACGACGAGCCGGACAACCCGGCGGCGTGAAGGAAACAGGCGAGAAAGTGGGGATCGCATCGGCTCTGGTCCAACCGGAACACCTGAACCTGCGGCCCTGCCGCAATGTCCGCGGTGTCGATCACCCGTGGCTGGACGCGGCGCCCGGCCTGTGCGACCGCGATGTCTCCGAGGCGGAGCATCAGGAGGCCCGGCGTGGCCGCGGCCCGGCCGGACGGGGGCCGGCCGAGGGCGATGTCCTTGCTGGTCAGGACGGGAATCTCGGCGCCGTCCAGATCCATCTTGAGGGGCGGGCTGAGCGGCTCGACCGTGCCGTCCCGGATCAGCTCGGCGAGCGTCGTCATGGGCTGCTCGCCGGACTCGGCGAGCGGCGGCAGCTCGGCGGCGAGGGCGTTGACCGCGGCCAGGCGCTCCCGGAACCGCGCGCGGGCGTCGTCGAAGCCGGCCCGGATCTCGGCGCTGCCGCGCAGGTGGCGGGACGGGGTCACGTCCACCGCTTCGTCCAGGAGCGTGAGCAGCGGGACGAGGCGGCCGGGGCCCGCGTCGCCGCCGCCGTGCCTGAAGCGGCGGGCGTGTTCGATCACCGCCTGGGCGGGCACGGCGGAGGCGTCCAGCATCAGCACGCCGGCGGGCGGCGCGGCGCCGTCCGCGGGGCGGCGCAGCAGCCACAGATGCGGCGCGGCGGGTGAGCCGGCCGCCGCGCCGGCGGGCAGTTCCAGCACCGCGCGCAGCGTCCCGGTGCGCAGCAGGCCGGCGCGGATGCGGCGGCCCGAGCGGCGGACGGCCGCGGACGGCGGCATCAGGAGGGCCGCCTCGCCGCCGGGCCGCAGATGCCAGAGGACGTGCTGCACCCAGGCGAGCTCGGGTTCGCCGCGCGGCGGGAGCCCGTGCACCCAGCGGGCGTCGCCGGCGAGCTCGTCGTAGCCCCAGGCCCGGTCCCCGAACGGCGTGTCGCACAGCGCGGCGTCGAAGAGCTCGCCGGGGAAGGCGTCGGCGGTGAGCGAGTCGCCGGGGCTGATGTGCGTGTCGCCGTCCCCGTGCAGGTGGAGGCGGGTGCGGGCGATGTCGGCGCCGTACGGTTCGCGGTCCTGCCCGGCGAGGCCCGCCGCGCCGCGCTCCTGCGCGGCCATGAGCAGGTTCCCGATCCCGCAGGCGGGGTCGTAGACGCGGCCGCCGTCCACGCCCCCGACGAGGCCCGCCATCAGCCAGGCCGTGTCCGGCGGTGTCGGGACGACGCGCCGCGCATGGGCCTCGACGAGCCGCCGGACGAGATACTCGAACGTCTCCGGGCCCCGGCGGCGGCGCACGTCCCGCGCCGCCGACACCAGGTGGGCGGGCACGGCGGCGCCGCGTTCCCGCAGGTAGGCGCCGCGGCCCAGGGCACCGACGACCTCGCCGAGGCGGAGGTCGTCGGTGGCGGTGCGCAGCAGCTGCCACAGCCGCTCCTCCGGCGTCAGGGTCAGCGGCTTGCCCTGGTCCGCCAGCCATTTCTCCACCTCGGGAAGGGCGAACAGCGGGCTGTTGGCGGTGCCGCCGGAGGGCGGCGGGAAGTCGTCGTACCGGCGGCGCCAGTTGCTGACCGCCGCCCGTCCGAACCCCGTCAGCCGGGCGATGTCGGCGGCGCTGACCAGCGCCTCCCCCTCGTTCGCGGCCGGCTCCGGGCCGGACACGGCGGGCTCGGGGCCGGACACGGCGGGCTCGGGGCCGGGCACGGCGGGGCCGCTCACAGGCGCTCCAGGATCCCGGCCGCGCGGAGCGCGTCGAAATGTTCGGCGGCCCGTTCGGGGGCGGTGCCGCCGCGCACCAGCAGCCCGGCCTCGATGTTGCTGTTCACCCCGGACTGGGTGAGGTTGGCGCTGGAGACGAAGAGCTCGCGGCGGTCCGCGACCGCGATCTTGGCGTGCATGCGTCCCTGGTCGTCGGGGCGGCGCGTGACGGGCCAGTGCCACAGCTCCACGCCGAGGCCGCGGAAGGCGTCGGCGGGCTCCGCGCCGGAGATCGCGCTCCCCGCCCCCTGCAGCGTCTCCACGACGACCCTGACCAGGACGTTCCGGGTGAGGGCTGCGGCGAGCGCGTCCCGCAGCGGCTGGTAGGGCCGGGCCGAGTACGTCATCAGCAGCAGCTCGTAGCGGGCGCGCCCGACGAGCTGCGACAGCACCCGCGCGGTCGACCGGACGGGCACCGCGTGGCCGGTCGGCCCGCTCCACACCGACTCCACCCGGACGGCGGACTGCTCCTGCGCGGCCGCGACCCCGCGCAGGTAGGCCGCGACGGCCCGATAGGGGAGGTCCTCCTGGCCGGTGGCGGCGAAGAGCGCGTCGGCCTCCTCCTCGAAGCCGGGCACGCACAGGCGGACGGCGGAGAGGCCCGCCCCCCTGCCGAACAGGCCCGCCAGCTTGCGGAGCCCCTCCGGGCCGATCCGCAGGGCGGCCTCGCGGGCGCCCTGCTCGAACCTGTCGAGCGGCGTCGACGCGGCATCGTCGCCGGAGGCGACATCGGCACCGTCGCCGGAGGCGACATCGGCATCGTCGGCGTCGCTCATGGCAGCTCCGGATACAGGGCGAGGTCACCGTCGCCGACGGGGACGACGAAGCGCCGGTCGAGGAACCTGTTGCCGCGCTCGCAGGTCGTCTCGGACACGAACAGGCAGACATGGCAGGCGGCGCCGTGCAGGAAGTCGGCCGGGTACTGCGGGAGGCGTTCGGCGCACAGCGGGTCGGACGAGCAGTGCCGCGCGTCCGCCAGCGCCCGCCGCGTCAGCCGGACGAGCTGTTCCGGTTCGGCGAGCGAGACGAGCCCGCCGAGGGTGCCCTCCGCGTCCGGGACGGCCGTGTAGATGAGGATGCCGCTGCGGTGCGGGTCGTCGTCGGTCCCGGAGTAGATGCGCTCGGACAGGCTCGCCGAGCTGTACCCGCATTCGAGGGAGATGGTGCGGATCAGCAGGTGGGAGAGGGTGTGCAGGACGATGAACCTGGCGCCGGGCCAGAGCGCCATCTCGTCGAAGTCGGACATGGCGGCGATCCGGTCGGAGTAGCGGTTGCGGCGGTGCCGCCCGTACGCCTCGCGGTGCAGTTCCAGCGCCCTCGACTTCTCGACGCGCGCCTCCCATTTCTGGAGCAGGTCCTCGGGCACCTTCAGGAAGATCCCTTCGCCCCGCACCTCGCTGGCCGGCACCCACGCGGGGCCGGAGCGGGCGAGCCGGACGAGCTCGACGAGCGTCGGGTCCTCGGGGTCGGGGGCGTCCAGCCGGGTGAACCCGATCAGCGCCCGGACCTCGCGGAGCCGTTCGGCCTGGACGACGTCGGCGTAGACGCCCGCCAGCTCGTCCGGGACGCCGTCGAGGTCGCGCCGGAGAGTGAAGTCGGGGTTCGGGTCGGGCAGCCTGTCCGCGGAGAAGACCTCCCATTCCGGGGTGCGAAGGTCCGGGTAGCGGGAGGTGTCGTCCTTCGCGTCGGGCGCGCCTTCGAGTTTGGCGCGGCGCCGGGCGACGGCGTCGGCGATCTCGTCGTCGCTCCACTGGTCGAGTTCCTTGAAGGGCGGCACGTACTCTCGCGCGTACGCGTACATGCTGGGCGCGAGCCCCTCGATCGCGGCCCACTCCTTCTCGACCTTGGTGTCGAGCGCGCTGGCCCCCGACTCGGGGACGTGGAGGGCCGCGAGGGTCTTGGCGAACCACTGGTTGGACGCGCCGACGACCAGCAGCTTGGGGGCGCGGTCGCAACCCTGCGGGTCGAAGACGCCGAGGTGCGGGTGGCGGGCGCGGCACCGCGGCAGGTTCTCCTCACCGCGCTTGCCCTGCGCGTCGCTGATGTTGCGGCGCTCCCGGCAGTTGACGCATTTGATCTCGACGTTGGCGCCGAGGTTGCCGCCGCGGTCGTCCATTTGCAGCCGGGGGTGGCTGACGGCGGGGCACGCCGCGCCGCGGTGCACGAAGTGGACGTAGGGGAACTCGTCCAGATGCCCGCCCGTGCAGGACAGGACGAAGCGGGCGGCCACGGCCAGCGGCTTCTTCTTCCTGCACTTGTCGTGGAAGAACCTGGCCTCGTGCGGCTTGCGGGCCTTGGAGTTCTCGAAGCCGAAGATCCCGGAGTCGAGGGCGCCGAGTTCGTTGCAGGCGGTGCAGCGGAACCAGCTGGGGAACGGCGTGACGGGCACGCCGACCTTGGACGCCGGGCCGTTCGGGTCCTTGTCGAGCCCTTCCATCCAGGGCGCGGGCATGAGCTTCTGGACGCTCTTGCCGATGCTCTGCTGGACGGCGGCGAGCAGGCGCGGCTCGGCGATCGGCAGCGCCTCGGGCAGCCCCCGATGGCTCCAGTCGTCCAGGCCCTTGATGAGGACGGAGAAGTTGGGGAGGTCGACCAGGGAGGCGACGCCGCTGGTGAACATCAGGTGGCTGGGACGGACGCTGCCGACCCTGCGGCGGAACAGCGCGTTCTCGGTCATGGCCGGTCCTCCTTGGCGTTCGCGCGGTCGATCGCCGACAGGCCGAGCTCGTCGCCTTCGGACGCCTCGTCGTCGGGGTCCGCGGGCGTGCCGAACGACCACTCGGGTTCGTGGTAGGCGGGCGCGTAGACGGTGTCGCCGCCGGGGAACAGCAGGTTGATCTCGTTCTCGGTCTCGCGCATGGACATGCCGGCGGTCATCGTTTCCCACCGGCCGTTCCCGGCGGGCCTGAGCAGGCCCTTGATGGTCTGCCTGCGCCAGGTTCCGTCCTGGTAGCCGAGCCTGGCGCTGCCGCCGGATCGCTGGGTCTCCCAGGCGTCCAGCACGACCTTGATCCGCTCTTCGAGGTAGCCGCGGCCGCGCGCGTCGGCGACGGCCTCGGCCCGGTCCAGCATCCGGTCGACGATGTCCTGGACGCGCGGGTCGGACAGGTCGACGTCGAAGGCGTCGGGGTTGCGGGAGAAGTCCTCGGCGGCGTGCCGGACCGCCGCGACGAGCGCGGCGGCCGTGCCCCGGTCGAGCGACCGCCGGGTGTACGGGGTGACGGACAGGGCCTCGACCTGCCGGTAGAAGGTGGCGTGGTAGTGCTCGAAATCCTCGTAGTGGGCGAGGTCGCGGGGACGGGTCCAGTTGTAGAGGGTGACGACGAGGCCGGGGCGAGCGGGGTCGCGTCCGACGCGGGACGAGGCCTGGATGTACTCGGCCGTGTTCTTGGGCTGCCCGACCATCATCATCAGCCCGAACCGGGAGACGTCCACGCCGACCTGGAGCATCGACGTCGCCAGCACCACGTCGACCGGCTGCTGCTCGGCGCGGTTCCGGTCGCTGAACCGCTGGGCGAGCGGGTGCGGCGTGGCCCTGCCGTCCGTCCTGGCGCCCGGCTTGGACTCGCGGCGCTCCTTGATGAACCGGGCCATCTCGGCGGGCGCGTCGTAGCGGCGGCGGGAGGTGTCGAGGTCGGGCTCGAAACCGTGCTCCAGCCGTTTGAGCACGTCGCTGATGTCGCCGGAGGAGATGCGGGACGTGAGCTCCTGGATGGTGAGCATGCCGCCGCGCGTGGCGATGCGGTCGGACAGGCCCTTGGCCTTCCCGTGCCGCCGGACGCGGGTCGTCACGTCGTCGTCCAGGTAGCGGCGCATGCCGGCGAGCTCCCGGGTGGCGTTGAAGTAGCCGACCATCGTCATGTACGGGTCGGCGGGGTCGCCGTACTTGTCGAAAAGCGTCTGCCCGGCCAGCAGCAGGATCTCCGCGAGCCGGATCTCGGCGGACTTGATGCGGACGCCGTGCGCGCAGATCCCCAGGTACCTGCGTCCCGGGTTGGCCGGAGTGACGGGCTCCTGCTGGGAGAAGAACGTGTCGGAAACGTCGGTGACCTGCGGCGGGAACACCGCCAGCTCGCGGCCGAACACCCCGCGGACCTGTTCGCGGGCCCGTTTGGTGGTGGCGGTCGACGCGACGATCTTCGGGCCGGTGCGCCGCCCCCGGTACGGCCAGGACGACAGTTCGGCGACGGCCGCCTCGAACAGCCCGACGGTGGTGCCGAGCGCCCCCGAGATGAGGTGCAGCTCGTCCTGGATGATCAGGTCGGGCGGGCGGAGGCGGGCGACCGGTCTCGCGGTGACGCCCGGCAGCGCACCCTTCCGGTTGTGCTTGCTCGCGCACCCGGTCTTCTCGTCCAGGTCGTCGTGGCGGAAGCCGTGCCGGTCGCAGTGGCCGCGCGTCCGCCCGAACAGGATGCCCGCGTAGCCCTTCCAGGGAAGCTGGGCGAGCTTGTCGACGGTGGCGATGACGAGGCTCGGCGCGTACCGGTAGATCTCCTCGTCCACCGTCAGGATCGGCAGGCCCTCGCCCTGGCTGACCCTCCGGGAGAACGGGCAGGCGTCGCCCTCCCCGCGCGGGCAGTACAGCAGGACGCGGCGCCGGTCGTCGTCGACGTGCAGGTCGCGCTCGGCGCGCAACTCCTCGCCGCACCACGGGCAGGAGAGCGTCTGCAGGACGTTGGCGCGGTGCCCGTGGCCCTGGTCGCGTGCCTCGATGACCTGGTCCTTGGCGTCCTCGAACCAGTTCGGCGACACGCCCGCGCCGACCCACAGGCCGATCCGGAACCGCTCGTCGCCCCACGTGGCGGGGTCGTCGCGGCGAAGGATCTCGGCGGCGCACACCAGCGCGGCGGCCCGCTGGAACTGCTGCGCGGTGAGGAGGCGCAGCGTGTACCGCATGAGGACGGCGACGCCCGCCATGCCGTCCCGGGCGTCCTCCGCTGCGCCGACCGTGCGCTGCAGCCTGCGGATCGCGAACGTGTAGGCGGTGAGGCCGAGGTACGCCTCCGTCTTGCCCCCGCCGGTCGGGAAGAACAGCAGGTCGACGAGGGCGGTGTGGTCGGCGGCGCGCTCCGGGTGCGCCGGGTCGGTCAGCGACGGCAGGTTGAGCAGCACGAACGCGAGCTGGAAGGGACGCCAGCTCGCCGCCTTCGCCCCCTGCTCCTCGACGGACTTCAGGGCGTCCTCGTAGGAGAGGCCCTCCTCCCTCTTCGGAGTGATCGCGGTGTGCCGGCGTTGGAGCGCCATCGCCTCGTTCGCGAAGCGGAAGGCACGCAGGGCCTCCGCGTGCCCGGGGCTGCGTTCGTCGGACAGCAGCCGCACGCCGGCGGCGATGCGGTTGGCCGCCTTCCGCGCGTCGTGGACGGCCTTGGCCGCGGCTCCCTTCAGCGGGTCTGGAAGCCCGGGGATCTCGGTTTCCCGTTCGTCCAGCCAGGCGTTGTAGCCGTCGACCAGCGGTTGGAGCCCTTCCCTGAGTTGTGCGGGGGCGGCCGTGGCGAGGGCGTCCATCGAGAGCTTGACGTGTTCCAGCGGCGTACCGGGCCCGGTCGGCGCGATCGTGGCGGGCACATCGTGGACGGGCAGCCATGTGGTGGTGAGCCGGTGCGCCACTCTCAGCCCCGGCGCCACCTCCGCGTGGACGGCGACGTTCCGTCCGGCCGCATAGCGTCTCTCGTTCCGGTAGAGCAGCCTCAGATGCAGTTCCTCGGCGTCGTCCCCGGCGGCCGCGAGATCGTCGACCGGATCGTCCACCGGGAGGAAGACGGCCTTGGCCCCGTCGAGCGCCGTGACGGTCAGTTCCGGCTGGAACAACCAGGCCGTGTCCTTGTTGCCGTTCGGTTCCGGCTGCTGGTTGACGAGGGCGATCTCCACGACGTGCCTGCCGTTCCGCGGCCGGACGTTCACGTGCAGAAGCACACCGGAGGCCTCGTCGTGCTCTTTGCTCAGCGAGACCTTGTAGGACTCCTCCGCATCGAGCCGCACTTCCTCCTCCTGCGCGACCGGCTCTCTGGCCCAGACCCGGAGTTTCTTGCCTTCCTCGTCCTCGTGCTCGCGCAGGTCGTAGCGTCCCCAGGTCGCCTTGACGACGACGGCGTCCACCTCGCCGGGGACGCAGAACGACAGCCCCATCGACGACGCCCAGATCTTGCCGAGCGTCTGCGGGCTGACGACCTCGGGCAGCCCGCCTTCGGTGGCGTCCCCGCCCACTCCGGCCTCGGTGTCCGGCAGCTCGCCCGCGCTCTCGATCGCGGAAGCGGGCGAGTGCCTCGGCCCCAGCATTCCGACGAGGTACCGCTCGCGCGGCCCTCTCGCCTTAGGTCTGAACTCCTCCTCGGGCCCGTCCCAAGGCCCGAGCAGGTCGCGCCGGACGAGTTCCTCCAGCTCATTCCGCGCCTCGAACGACCCGCCCTCGGCGAACGTCTGCGGCACGTCCAGCGGACGCTTCGCAGCCGCGTCCTCCCCCTTCACCAGTGAGAGCTGCACATCCCCTGGCTGCGGGAACAGCCCGCCGTCACCCTCGCCCACCGCCGCACCTCCACCGTCCGATCTCGTGTACTGGCTACACAACCACGCCCCACCGACATCCCGCTGCGCCGCGCATCGGAACCACCGCCGGTGACCGGTCCCGGCCACCCTCACACCACATGCGCCATAAGCGCTGAACACGCGTTTCTCTGGAAATTTCCACCGGGGCCGCCTTCCTTACGCCGAGCAATTAAGGACAAGGTCCGATAAGCGCAGAGCGGTGGTGGTTTTCCGTTTCAGGAGGCGAGCACACCTCCGAATCTCGCTGGCTCCGCATTATGGCTCCCCGAAACGCATGGTCAGCCCAGGACTTTAGTGTCCAGAATGTCGTCTGAGATGCCTGACAGTGACGTGCGGATACGCGATTCCCTGGAAGATCAAGGTTTTCTGACCCATAATGAGGCCTTAATCAGGGACGTCAATCAGGGACGTCGGGCGATGCGACCGGCAGGAAAGGTGTGCGTCATGGATCCCGCGCTGGCCGGGCTCGCGGGCGCGGCCGGGACCGCTCTGGTAGAGGCCATGGCCACCGACTTCTGGAAAACCGCGAAAAGGCGCCTCACGCGGATCGTCAGCCGTGGCGCACCGGCGGCGGAAGAGGATCTCACCCGGCGGCTGGAAGAGTCGGCTAGCAGGCTGGGCCGGCAGTCCCCGCCGGAGCAGACGGTCATGGCGGCCGAACAGGCTGAGTGGACGGCCCTGCTGACGGCCTTCCTCGCCCGGCATGTCGAGGCCGCCGCCGAACTGCAGGACTTCGTCGTCCAGGTCCGAGCGTCCCTTCCGGACCAGGAGCCCGTCCACGTCGTGCAGCACATCACGGCCGAGCGGAACGCGTTCATCGCGGGCAGGGACCAGCACATCTCCCTGTCCCTGGACGACGATGGCCGCTGAGCTCGAGCGTCCGGCTCCCGCACAGCACGTGTGGGCCCGCCGCGACGCTTTTGTGGCCGCGCGCGACATCTACGTCACCGCGGTCTTGGGAAAGGCACCCGCCGCGCAAGGTTTCGCTACCAACGGACCGATCCCCCAGAGGGACCGCCCCCTTTTCGTCCAGTACACCAACCCGGAGATTCTGGCCTGCTACGGAGCGCGGGTCGAAGGCGAGCACGCGGGCCTGGTCCTGACCCAGGCGCTGGACGCGACCCGCCTGGCCCTCCTTCTCACCGAGCGGCACCTTCTCATCCCGGCCTCCTACATCTTCGAGATCCCGTGGTACCGGATCTTCCTCGGCTGCCTGGAGCCGCTGGTGCGCACCGGAGCCGTCCGGTACACCTCGCCGGTCCCCGACCTGGCCGACTACCGGGAAATGAAGGTCCACGAATACAGGAGCGACCCGCTCAACCCCTACCGGCACGGCGGGCTGCGCGGAATCTGCGCCGATCCCGATTTCCTGTGGGCGCCCCGCCACGGCGGAGGAACGGCGGCCGGAATCGGCGACCAATGGCGGACGGCGCTCCAGCCCGGTGGTGATCTGCACGCCCTCGCACGCGGAACCGCACACAGATGGCAACGCCCCCGGGCCCGCGCCGAGCGGCTGCTCACGAAATTGCCCGAGCGGCTGGAGGGCCAAGCCTTCATCGGACGGTTCGTGGAGCAAGCACTGCCGATCCCACTGACACCGGCCGAAAGAACCAGGCTCGCGTTCTTCCTGTCCCGCGCCTATCTCCGAAGTTACCTCCTGGACATGGACGCGGCCGTCCTCGTCGACCTGCCATTAGGGGACCTGGCCTGCGGCCTCACCCCGCGGACGAGCGGAATGGACGGCCGCCTGCTCTCGGCACGCCGCCTCGACTCCGCGCTCCAATGGCTGGAAGTGCGCGATTTCGTCCGCCGCATAGCCCGCTGGGAGGAGCTGCTGCGGCTGCGGTCCCTGCCGGAATTCGGGCTGGTCATCGATCGCGCCTATGCCGCACCCGCCCCGGACGCCTTGCGCGTCGCCACGCTCGAAGCCCGCAGATCGGCACGGTTCCGTCCCGCCGAAACCTATGCGGAGGCGAGGTCCAACATCCTCGCCGTCGCCGACCTGCTGACCGATTCGACCCGCACCCGCCTACCATTACGGGGAGACGACTGATGGCGATATCCGTGTACTGCTCCGGCTCGATCACGAAGGGCGCCGCGGACGAGAAGAAGCTCTGCTGGTCGGACGTCGAACGGCGGGAGGTCGCCAAGGGCGCGCAGCCCGCGGAAGTGGTCTTCCTCAACCCCGACGACCCGATCACCGACCCGTCCAACACGCTCGGCCAGTTCGGCCGCGACATGTACCAGGTCATGGTCGCGACGGCGGTGATCGTGGACGCCCGCGAAAGGCGCGGAATAGGCATCGGAGTGGAGATGACCGCCGCCGCCCTACTCGGCACCCCCATCATCGTCGTGGCCCCGAGGAATTCCAGGTACCGGGCCGATGAACTCGAATACCGCGGCGTGCTCGTCCACGACTACGTGCACCCTCATGTCGCCGCACTCGCAACGGCGGTCGCCGACGACTTCCTTTCCGCGGGCGAGTTGCTCCCCGAACTGGCCCCGCAGAAGGCCCGCACCGCCCATCACATGCCCGGCTGGCTCGACAAGGCCATCACCGAATACCGCGACAAACTCCTCCCCGGCGATCCCCCCATGCTCGCGGCCTTGAAGCGACTGAACCGACGCCCATACGCCGAAAGCAGATGAGAGGTGATTACGGCTTCGGGTCGCAGCCTCGCGGAGGACGTCGTGGACGTCCGTCCACGCCTCTTCCTCGTCCACAACACCGCCCTGGAAGACCTGCTCTTCGACCGCAACCTCACCGGCGTCGAGTTCCGCCGGGCGTGCCTTCGCTCCAGCCGCCATTTCATCGCCCACCTGGCGGACGAGTTCACGCCCGGCGACACCGCGGAGCTGATGATCCTCAGCAAGGGGCTCGTCTACCAGCTCGGCGAGGCGACGGCGGCGGAGACGGGCCACAACCTTCCCGCGAACCTGATCGCCACATCACGCACCGCCGTCTCCGGCGGCGACGCCAGCATCGAGGTGCAGTACGCCTGCCTTGAAGCGCCCGCTGGAACCCTGCTCATCGGCGACACCGTCGCTTCCGGAGCCACGATCACCGCCGCGCTCCGCTGCTATACCGACAGCCATTCCGTCCGCCGGGTCTACGTCCTTTCCTACGCCGGGACGCTTTCCGGCGCGACCAGGATCACGGAATTCTGCGCACGACACGGAATCGAGGTGACCTTCCTCTACGGCCTGGCCGCGTTCGGACTCGGCGACAACGGCTTCGACCTGTCCTTTCTCCACCCGAAGACCATCACCCGAACCGCCTACGCCGACCGGGCCCGCGAGCAGTTCTCCGGAAGGCCGGTGTCAGCGGTCGGCTGGGACTTCGGCTCCCAATGCATGGCCCCGCACAAGTACCGCCGCCTGAGCTGGCTGGAGGCCCGCATCTGGGGTCTGACGGACGCGGAATGCTTCGCCGCCGCCGAAGAACCCCGCGAGATGTCGGACCTGGCACACGAGCGAGCAGCCTACGAACACGCCCTCCAAAACCTCACCGCCCCAACAGACCCTTGAACGGCGAGGCGGTACCTACTTGAGGTCGACACGGACACCGTTCGAGAAGGCCGAGTCGTGTAGCTCGATCGCGGTGGGCTTCACCTTCCGCGGGACATCGAAAATGACGACACCACTGACCTTGTTGCCGGGATTGATCTGCTCGTACAGCGACTGGGATGACGGCAAGTAGGCAGCGGCCTCGTCGTCCGCACTGTAGGTGTTCCCGGAGGCCAGAAGCTTCTGGTCGGAGCCGAGGAAGCCCTGGGCCTCCGTGGCGTGATTGGTCACCTTCACGTCGACCATGACGAACTTGCCCTGAGGCTCCCGGCCGACGAACTCGTCACCGATGCTTTCCGTGCGGGTCGAGACGTCCGTGACGACGAACGTGAACTTGCCGTCCTTGGCCGCCTCGCCCATCTTGGCCGCCACCGGCGACTTCTCGGCCGGGTCTTCGTTCGACGGCTCGGACGCGGTGTCGACTGGCCCGCAGGCGCCGGTGAGCGCCGCGATCAGAGCGACTCCCGCCACGGTGATCCTGCTTGTATGCATGCCCGTTTCCCCCCGTGTGGATCAGAAATCTCGTCCACCCTTGGGGAAGGTGTCGCGCTCGGCACCTTCTCCGGAAGCCGGAGCGGTGGACGCGCACCCCCAGTCTGTGACCAGCCACGCTCACGGCTCGCCCATGCGAAGGGCCATATCCGGCAAAGAACGCTCGAAAAGGGTTTACCGCGTCACATGCCCCGCGGGGGCGCAGAGGTCCACCCCGAAGCCAGCATTGGCGTCAGGCTGGCTGGGGTTGTCAAGGGCCCGCCTTTGCGGCGTCGGACTGTGGTGCTCTAGAAGAGGCCGTCCGATTGAGCCTGCGTGGTACCGGCCCTCTTGCCCTTTGCAAGCTTCTTGTCGTGCAGGCCGGCGGCGACCTCGGCCGCGTACCGCTCGTGGTTCAGCTCAAGCAGCCGATCCACCAACTCCCGCTGGACGGCCGGTCCCACGGTGTACCGCATCTCGCGTCCGCGGTGGTGCCCGTGGTCGAGTTGCAGGATCAGATCGTCCCACCCATAAGCCCGGCACACCGCCTCGTCGATCTGCTCATGTATCTGCCGAAGCTGCACGATGTCCAAGTCGTTGCACCCGGGGTCGTGCACCATGTTGTACGTCTTCGTCAGCCCCGCCTGCCGCGCGAGCATGAGCTCCCGCCGGAACCGATCAAGCCGATCCCCGAACACCCGCATCTCAGACGTCATCCCCGGCAGTGGCAACGTCTCGAACACATCCGACGGCGTATACCGCACCCGGGTCTCCAGTGTCGATGCCCGCGAAAGCGTCCACAGGTAGTGCGGCGAACTGCTCAGCAGAGCCAGCATTGCTGTGTCGTCTGTCGCGAACACACCGAGCATGTGCGAGAACACCTGCCCAGTCGGGACTAAGGCAGGCATTACGACTCTGCTGACCTTGGTCAGGACGATGACACGCTGCAGCTTAGAGATTGCTTGCACCATCGCGGCTCGTTTGTCCGCGTACTGCCAGTACCGCTGTGGGAGTGGCCTTCTCAGTACGTAGCTCCCGTCAGGTCTGAGCCTTTGCCGCTCCGGCTTGACCTCTTCCTGAACTATCTTGAAGGGCCACTCATAGCACCTCGCCTGACCTTCGGTTCGGTCAAAGAAATTGATAACCCAGCGACTCGCCGAGAAATCAGGGCGAGAGTTCAAGTCCTGTCCGGTGAGATAAGGGCGGATCACCTCCACATTATTTGCATCAGCCGCTATTACACGAGCAGCCAACCCGGTATCCAGCACGAATCCCATCCCGGTAATTTTCGCCCCCTCAAAACAAACGCCTTGATTGGCGACCAAGCGGCAAACTCCTCCAGCACTCCCTATCTGAGGTTCAAGAGAAGGGGAAATGCCGCGGACGACGATATCGTCAGAGATGCAATGAGCCTCTTCGCCTAACGGGGTTCTGGATGTCCACACCACACAGTATTCGAGCGCGGCACTCTTCGCCGGCCATGGCTTCGACCTGATCGACTTACGAATCGTGACACCACTAGCAACAAGCCTCTCCAGGCCGACTTCGCGTGTATCGCCCTGCGCCAAGGTATTGGTTGCGACTATCGCGACTTGTCCAGCGGAGCCGATTAAGGCGTGTGACCGCAAAACAAAGTAAGCAACCAAGTCGCATCGACCTCCCGCCCGCACGCTATTAGCAATGGTAACCACCATTGCCTCTCGGTATGAGGTCCCAAGAACGCCGGTTATCTTGGTGCCTCCAAGGAAGGGTGGGTTGCCGATGATGGCGTCGAAGCCGCCTCTTTCGAAGACCTCGGGGAACACGAGTGGCCAATGGATGGGACGGCGCTCGAAGGCTCCGTCCGGCAGGTCCGTGCGCAGCCACATGGCAAGCTGGTCGCGGACGGCGAGCTCGGCCGTATCGTCGCCGGACATGACCTTCAGCGCGGCGGCCACGGCCTGCTTGGAGCCGACGTCCAGGCCGGTCGCGCCTCTGCCGGCGTAAGCGAGAGCGGCACCCGTGGTGAGGTCGGCGAGCAGGCGGCCGCGTTTCGTGTCCTGCTCGGCCTCATTGAGCATGGCGCGCTTGTCGTCCAGCTTGCCGAGGTCGGTACCTTCAATCTCGACAAGTCGGCGACGCTTCTCGGCGACGCGGACGACAAGTTCGCGGATTCCCACCGTCAGATCGAAGAGGGCGCCCTCATCCTCGTGGAGGCTCCGGCCGCCTTCCGCGTCCATGTGCATGACTTCAAGGTGGTCAAGGGACGTGATGCCCAGCAGCGAGTCGCCGACGATGAGGCGATCGTCCAGGAAGGCGAATGGCCGGTCCGGGCAGACGAGCCAAAGGGAGAGCTTGGCGATGTCCACCGCCATCTCGTTGATGTCCGCGCCGTAGAGGCAGTGTTCGATGATCTGACGGCGTGCCTCGACGACGACCGGGTCGGCATCGGCATCAAAGCTCGAGGTAGTGGTCTCAGCGTGGTAGCTGCGGACGCGTTCATCGCCCTCCCGGATCCAGGCGGTGACCAGATGATTGGCAAGGTAACGGCAGGCAGCCACCAGGAATGCGCCTGAACCCATCGCGATGTCGGCGACCTTCAATGAGAGGATCTCGTCCGACGATATAGGCGTCCACTCTCTGCTGTCCGCAGTTTGCAACGGACCAGGAGAATAGACAAGCGGTTCCAGGGCACCTTCGACGACCTCCTTCGCAAGAGAGCTGGGCGTGTAGTGAGCACCCGTTCTCCGACGGAGGGACGAGTCGGTGACGTACAGCGAGTCGGTCAGGATGACCATTGGCAGGTCGCGCAGATCCCGACGGATGAGGCCAAAGAAGGGCAGGAGGCGTTCAGCCAGTTCATAGTCGCCCCAGGTGACCGCCAGGAGTTTGCGCCGCGCCTCCTTTGCCGCAGCACGTGAGAGAGGCACGAGCCGTCTCTCCAGCCCTTTGGAAGATCCGATACGGGAGTGCTTGTAGTCCTCGGCGAGTCTCGCGGCCAAGGACGGGACATCGGCGCATGAGCTGACCAACTCTTCAAGAGTGCTGAGTGCTACTTCTACTTCGCAACCGGATTTCCCGATGAGACCGACGTATGTTTGCTCCGCGTAAAATGCATCGTGAGATAGCAGCCCCTCGTAAACATAGCCGATTTCTTCCACAGCCAATGTCCGGAACGACAACTTGCGACGCTCACGTGACTTCCCGGCGCCGATCTGCACATACTGAACCGCCTGGAGCATGTGCAGGACGGTGCGGTCATCTATGGTGTTCGGGAGCCATTGGTAGCGCTCGGCATCAAAGATGGAGCCGTCATGGCCCGGGATCGGCATATCGGGGTGGTCGATACCGTAATACACCGCGTTGAACAGAGCGAGAAGGCGGGACCAGCCGGCATGGGTGTGCTCCAAATCCTCCTCGCTGCCGTCCCGGACCCGCTGTTCGAGTTCGCTGCACAGCAGTCCGGCAGAGTAGGCCGCCCTATACAGGGGCTTGTCCGCGGGCAGCAGTCCGCATTCCTCGGCGCAGAGAAGAAAGATGATGCGCATCATGACGGCGACGGTGCCGCGGTAGACCTCGTGAGCGGGCACGTCGCCGATCCCGGTGCCGCCCCGGGCGACGTCGGCGGAATGGGCGCGGCCGATGGCGGCGACCAGCAACTCCACGGCATGACGAACCTGGACACCGAGGGCCTCGGTGATGTCCTCCTGGTTGTCCAGGCTGGCCCGGAGTAGCTGCACCAGGGTTTCGTCATCAGGGACGCCGAAGAACCGGGTCCGGCCGAGAATCGACACGAACGCGCGTACGACGTCACGCTCAGCGGCCTCGTGCCAATTGACTGAATCGAAAACAGCAGCGGTGGTGGCACCGCCACGCGGCGCCCAGACGAGCGCCCACCAGCGTCCATCGCTGGCCAGGCCGAGTTGGACCCCGTGATGTCGGCACAACTGGGCGAGCCGGTCGACTGGGGTCGCGGGCCACTGGGAGCCTTTGAGCCGCCGGTTCGGATGCCCGTCGCAGATGAGGCCGAGCAGGTGGACGCTCTTCGCATCCGCGTCGGCCCTCGCCCCCGGCTCCCGGAGGGCGAAGGAGGGAGTCACCGTGGTGTCGTATGTGGGGACTTCCATGGCCAGGCCGTCGGCCTCGGGGCTGAAGCGGACGAGGTCGCCCCACCCGAGGAGTTCGGTCAGGATGTAGTCGATCCATGGCTGTTCGGCAAAGGCGGAATGCTCCAGGCGGAGACGTTCGCGCGTCGGCCTGTCGAGCGTCTCCAGGACCGGCCAGGACCGGCGGAGAACCGGGAGGCTGAGGAACGGCCCCGAGACGTCGATGAGGCCCAGCCATTCCGTGTGGTCGACGCCTTCCTTGTGCCTGGTTAACCGGGCCATTCAAGGGCACCTCCCACCTCGCCATGACTAAGGTGACCACCAGCGGGAAGGGGCGGCTCGTGGCCATATCCCCGGGATGGCCGACCTGCCCACCTTCATAGCTCAGCCGAACACCCGGCAGAACGACGCCGATGGCGCATGTGCCCTACTCACGATGCATGAGACGGCAATTTCGGCGTGGGAAAAGCCGGGGCGTGCGATGGCACCAGCGGGCGGGGTGGAGCGCGGGCCTCCGCATGGGAGGACCCTGTCATGGGCCTGTCGTCAGGACCGCGGTATCTGGCGTAAGCCGGGGCGGTTTTGGGCTTAGGTTTGGGTGGGCTTGTCGGTTGTTCGGCCCAAGAGTATGGAGCCTTCGGGGAGGTCGCCTGCCGGGTCTCCGGTTAGTTGGAGTTTGCCGGTTGAGCCGGGGCTGAGGAGGTCGATTTCGCGTTGGAAGAGCCAGATGCGCTGCACTGTCAGATCGGCGGGGCGTTCCTTGCCGCTGGTGTCTCGTATCGCGTGCAGTTTGACGCCCGGCCATAGAGTTCCCTGCAAGGCGCGCACGATGACGAGAAAGGTGCCTTCGCCGTCGGTCTCCACGGGTGCGGAGATCTGCAGCTCTATCTCATGATCCACAAGAACCCGCCCTGTCCATGAAGTCCTGGATTTCGTCCGGCGAGAGTTTCGGAGTCGTTTCCAGAATCCGGTTGAGGTCGCCGGTGGTCATGTTGGGCGGAATATCGTATCCCATGTCGGAGAGGATGGATCGGGCGCGGGCGGCCGGGATGGTCTGGTTGGCGCGGTCGGCGAGGTCGGTAGCCTGGATGCCGAGGCCCATCTCGGCTTCTCTCGGGATGTAGCCGGGGCCGAGTTTCTCCACGTCCTGGAGGTTGCCGGGGCGGTGGATCTGCACGACGCCCTCGCCGCCGTGCTCGCTTGCCGACTGCGTGGCGAAGATCGTCGCGACGCCGGGGTCGGACGTGACGGACGCGACTCCCGCCTTTTGCATGTTCTCGCCGCCGGGCCATCCCTGGGTCGTCCCGCGGAAATAGGGAGGGTCGGTGTCGGTGAGGCCCGAAGGGTCGATTCTGCGGACCGGGTTACTCACGTAGGCGTAGGGGTTGGCGCCGCCGAGCAGGCCGATCGGGTCGCTGTTCAGATAGCGGCCGGTCGTGGAGTCGTAATAGCGGTGAAGGTTGTAGTCCAGCCCGGTCTCTTCGTCGCGGTATTGGCCGGGGAACCGGAACGGGCAGTCCGACGTGTGCTGGGAGGCTCCCCACAGGTCGGCCTTGGACGACTGGGTCAGCTTCCCATTCGCCTGCACCAGTTCCCGGGGCGAGCCGACGAGATCGGTGATGATGGCGTGGAACTCTTCGTCATATGTCTGCTGCGAATCGCTCCAGGTTTTGCGGGTCTGCGTCGTGGGCCGGAATGATCCCGGGTCGTGGGTCCATGTCCTGACCTGCCGGTGGCCGTGGCGGGACGAGTCCTCTTCGACCAGCGTCGTCCCGTCCCAGGTGAAGTCGACCCGTTCGACGAGCTGTCCCGAGCCGTACCGCCGCTTGCTGACGCGGCGTCCGAACGGGTCGTAGAAGTACTGCCAGGTATCGCCGGAAGGCGTGCTGACCGAGACGAGGCGATCGTCGGCGTCCCAGCCGTAGCGCCAGCTGTCGCGGCGGCCGGACAGCGTCCTGACGTGGCGCGTGATGACGCGCCCCTGCTCGTCGTACTCGAACGACGTCCGTCCCGAGTGGATGAGCCGGGGGCCGGTGAACGTCCGATCGGCCGGGAGGCCGCCGGCCGAGCCGCCGTCCGGTGTGCCGTCACGGGGGCCGTCCGGGATGCGCGAGTCTGCCCCCTGGACGGGGCTTCCGGCGGCGTCGTAGGCGTATCGCTCGGTCCATCCGTGACCCTGGACGCCCGTCACCCGTCCGGCCGAGTCGAGCTCGAAGGACTGCGGGCCGTTCAGGCGGTCCTTGATGGCGGTGACGTTCCCGTCCGCCCGGTAGCCGTAGGCCCGGTGCTGCAGAAGCTGCGGTTCGGCCGTGGGCGCCAGCGCCCACAGGGCCTGGTCGACGAGCTGGTGATCGGCGTCCCACCGCTGGTCCACGACCACGCCGGTGCCGATGGCGCGCCGCACCTCTCGTCCGGCCGCGTCGTAGGTGAACCGGAGGGCCTGACCGCCGGTGTGCAGTTCGGCGAGCCGGCCCCCGGAGTCGTAGTTCCACGACGACTCCGCCCCGGACGGAGTGCGGCGGCGCACGCGGCGTCCGAGCGCGTCATAGGCCGCGTTCAGCACGCGGCCGTTGCATTCCTGTGCGGTGACGCGGCCGTTCGCGTCGTAGCTCAGCCGCAGGTCGACGCCCGGCCCGGACGAGTGGCTCAGCCTTCCCGCCGGATCGTAGGCGTACGTGGTGACCGCGTCCCCTGCCCGCTGCTCGACGACCTTGCCGAGCGGATCGCGGAGGTACTGCGTGATCTCGCCGGCCCCGTTGCGGCGGGAGACGAGCCGCCCTGAGGCGTCGTGCTCGTAACGCACGGCGCGGCCGTTGAAGTCCGCTTCCTGGACGAGCCTGCCCCCGGCGTCGTACTCGTAGTGCCAGACGAGGCCCTGCGGATTGGTGACCGAGACGAGGCGGAGCTCGGGATCGTACGCCAGCTCCAACCGGGACCCGTCGGCGCCGAACTGGACCGATGGAATGCCGAAGGGGCCGTACTCGGTGCGCGTCTGCCGCCCTGTCGCGTCGGTGTAGGCGACGAGGTCGCCGTTCGCGTCGTACCGCCAGCGCTCGACGGCGCCGGAGGGCAGCGTCCGGGAGAGGGGCTTGCCCGCGATCGTCCACTCGAAGCGGACCGTGCCGCCGACCGCGTCGGTCGCGGCCGTGATGCGGCCCAGGGCGTCGCGCTGGTAGCGGGAGGCATTGCCGAGCTGGTCGGTGACGGCCAGCGGCAGACCGGCGCCGTCCACCTCGAACCTAGTGACGTCGCCCAGCGGGTCGGTCACCGTGACCAGGTGTCCGCGCTCGTTGTAGCCGTACGTCGTCGTCGCGCCGAGCGGGTCCGTGCGGCTGACGAGGTTGCCCCGCTCGTCCCACGCCTGGTGCCAGACGGCGCCGTCCGGCCCGGTGATCTGGACCGGCTTGTTCAGCTCGTTGTAGACGGCGGCGGTACGGCGTTCCGAGGCCCGGCCGATGGACGTGATGTTGCCGACTTCGTCATAACTGAATCGTGTGGTGTGGCCGAGCGGATCGGTGTGCGACAGAACCCGGTTGTGGCGGTCGCGCTCAAGCGGCTGGTGTTCCCGAGCGGATCGGTCTGCGCGATCAGCTGGTACGCGTCGTTGAACTCGTAGGTGGTGCTGTGCCCCAGCGAGTCGGTCTGGACGGTACGCCTGATGCCCGCGGCGTCAGGCTCGCCGAAGCGGATGCGGGTGTTGAGATGCCCACTGGTTCCGGCCCCGGCGACGGCGCGACCGCGGTCGTCGTAGGTGTAGTCGTAGCCGTGACCGGCGCGGTCCCGCCACGAGGTCAAGCGGTGCTCGTCGTCGTAGAAGAACCGCAGCGGCCGTCCGGACTCGTTGACGACCTCGGCCAGATCACCCTTGGCGTCGTAGCCGTACCGCATCAGGATGACGCCGTCCGCCGAACCGCCCGCGTCCTGGACGAGCAGGCGAAGCGCACTGACCCGCCATTCACCGGCACCGCCCACCGGACTCTGGAACGGGACGGTGTCGACGGCGATCCGATAGTCGCCCGAATGCCTCACCTGGGTGAGGGCGCCGCCCTCGTCGTACACCAGGTCGATCCGGTTGCCGTTCCGGTCGGTGATCGCGGCCAGCGGGAGCCGGGACCAGCCGGTCTGCTCACCAGGAGCCCGGAAGTGCAGCGTGCGCCCGCTGCGTCCGTCGGTGAGGGTGTAGCCGCCGTCACCGGTCATCGCCAGGTGCCGGTGCTGCGCGCCCTCGACCGGAAGGGTGACGACACGCGGAATGTTGACCAGCGGGAATCGCACCACCATCCCGTCGGACGCGACGTAGGCGATCCCGGTGGCCTCCAGTTCGAGGTACTGGTCCAGCGTCGAGGCCCACGAGGTGCCGAAGAGCCGCCCACGCCGATGGCTGGACAGGTGCGTCCGCTCGACGACCAGCGGCAGCACACCCGCGAGCCGGACGTCCGTCTGGGCGAAGAGCACCTCACCCGTGGCGAGGTCGATCGGGTCCTGGGTGGTGGTCTTGTCTCCGGTGTCGCGCGACTCTTTCTGGGTCGTGTCCTTGTCCGGCTTGCCGTCGCCGGGCTTGCCGTCACCGGGTTTGCCGTCGCCGGGCTTGCCGTTCCCCGAAGGCTTGCCGTTGCCGGGCTTACCACCGCCGCCGCCGTTGCCGCCGCGGCGCTTGGGCGTGGGAAACGCGTCCCCGGCCATCTTGTGGAAGACGCCCTTGCCCGCACCTGCAAGCTTGGGCGAGCCCTTACGTTTTCCCACCGTGGAGCGCTCCGATCCCCTGGTCGGCGTGCATGTCGACCGCCCTTGCGGCACCGGCTGAATGATCACGCCCGGCGCAGAAGCCGACGCCGCTCTTCCCCGTATGAACCGCCGCGCGCGCCACCCGTTCCCGCCGCATCATCTGCTCGAAATCGGCCCCCGCGAACGCAGCCAACCCCGCCCTTCCAGCAGTGCACATAAGGGATAAATTCACCGGGAATCTATCACCCAGCGCGTACAGCACCACAGACGAGGAACCCGACAGAACACGACACATGCAACGCGCAAACAGCCCACCCGCGCAGCCCAGAACGTCGCCCAGCGATGGCGGCGGAAGCCCGCACAGGCTACCCCCCGAGGACGCCGGGCGCGGGCCGAGCTCACGGACGAGCCGGACTCGCGGACAGGCCGGAATCGCGGACAGGCCGGCCACCCTGATCCAAGAACAGACACCCAGCGTCACGCCACAACGTCGGTCTCATGCTCGTCACCGGCGAGCCTTACGCACGTCCCGCCCATCACAAGAAGGGCACCAAACCCCGCCGCCAAGCTTGAAACGATCACGCTCAGCAGCCGCCCTCGCGCGATCGGCCCGGCAGACTGGAGTGGGCCGGCGGTGCCTGTCCCGGGTCTGGCACGGCGACCTGCAATGTGTTGTGATAGCCGCGGACCGGGAAGCTGAAGCGGCGCACTACACGAGCAGGAAGCCAGGAGAGTACAAGCCGACTTATACGCAGGGGCCAAGGCACAAGTACGGTCGCGCGTCCACCTCGTCGCAGTCGTCGGACGTCTTCCAAAAGGTCACCAGTTGGCTGCGCAAATTGTTCAGTTAGCCTCGAAGTTTCGTGGCGTCGGTTGGGCCGGGTAGTGGCCCGACCGACGTGTTTGAGAAGTGGGTGTATTTGCCGTCGGGCTGACACCAGCGCCATTGCCGGACTTTTCGTAGCCGAGGTCCGCCCGTTATGTAGGTCAGCGTTCGTTTCTGACTGCGCGGCTGCGGGCACGGTTTCTTGCGATATTCCGTGTCTTTTTAGTGCTGCCCGTTTCGGCAAGCATGGCGAGTACAGGCAGAGATGTTGATTTAGTGGCGATCAGGCGTTGCATCCAGTCCGTGATGCTTGCCATCTCAGCAGCATCTGGATTATGACCGGTCAAGACGGTCAGGTAGATCGTCCAGTCATGGATACGACGGTGCAGGTACCTGCGATAGGCATCCGTCGTGAACCGATCTATCTCCGGTAGCAGCCCGTCCGCCCACTGTCGGAAATCAGGAGACCGATCACGCTGACATAGCGAGGGTGCGAACGGTCGCCGGGCCTCGTCGCGGCCGAGGCGGCGGGCGACGGGGGGCGGCCAGGCCGAGGGGGCCGGGCGGGCGGCGGGCCCCACAACGCGGGTGGTTCGGTGGGGGCGGTGACGTGGCCGGACGTCCGGGGAGCGTCGCGGACGGATGGGGCCGATGGTGCGGGTGCGTCCCGGACGGTTACGAATTCGGGGGATGTTCGGCATTTGACGTGTTGTTCGGCGGTGCGTCCGGCCCCGGTGGACGAAGAACAAGGCCGACCGCCCGCCGCGTCACGGAATCGTGTGATTGATTTCTGCGCATTGGTCGGGAGAGGTGCAATTCTCGGGCACGCACGGTTTCATTGTCGGGCGGCGTTTCCGGGCGTTGGCCCCGCGCGTTCCGGGTGGCGTCCGCCCATGGCCGGGCCGGTCGTCGAGGAACCGGTCCGGTGCCGTCCGGCGGAAGGGCTGATGGTGGGCGTCGACCACACCAGCGGGACCGACACCAAGACAGAGGCCGCCGACCAGCCGCAAGCGTCCGACAGCGCCCCTCAGCCGCCACCGGACCGGCCGGGCTCGCCGGGACAGCCGTCGCGGCAGGAGAGCAGGGCCACCGCCCGCGCACCCGCCGAGTCCGGCAGCGGGGGTGAGCAGCGGGACGGCAAGCCCTTCGCGGACGAGACCCGCACCGAGACCACCGACACCGGCGAGCCCGGCACTGCGGAGACGGGGACCGGAGCCGCCTCGGAGGGCACGGACCGGCGGGACGAGCCCAACGCGGCGGAGCCCGGACGCGACGAGCCGCGGCCCGGTGAATCCGGCGAGCCCGGCGAGTCCGGCGCGGAGAAGACAGGCGGCCCGGTCGCGGCGGAGAGGCCCGGCGTGGAGGGCGGTCGTGCCTCCGACGACGATCCCGCCACGGTCGGCCGTCCGCGAGCCGAATCGTGGGCCGGCGCGATCGAGCCGCAGCAGGAGCTGAGCGCGAGCCGGGAGACGTCCGAGACCGGAAACCCCGAGCAGCCCGGCACGCAGGATCGGCCGGCAGTCGGCGGCCAGGCGGATGACCGGCGGGCCGGAGAAGCCTTGGCGGACGCCGGGGCCGGTGACGACCGTGAACCGGTCGCGGGGAGTTCCGCCGCTGAGACATCCGATGCGCAGGCCGGGGACGTGGGGGGACCGGGCAGGCCGGGAGCCGAGCAGGTGACCGAGCCCGCGGAGCCGCCCGAGGCGGGACGGGGCCCCCGAGCGGAATCGTGGGCGCGTGCGATGGAGCCGCAGAAGGCGGCGGACACGGAGACGTCCGACACCGACGCCCCCGCACCGGCGACGACCGGCACCGGAGCAGGGGACGCGCCCGGCCCGCAGCACCGGGCGGACGAGCGCGCCGAGACCAGTCCCAACGTGAACGAGAACGGCGAGCCGGTCGCGACACAGCCCGCCGACCGCGTCCCGGACAGCGACGCGAACGCGCCCGACCGCCCGGAGGAGCACGACGCCCAGACCGGCGGACGCGACGCGCCCGGCCAGGAACCCCGCGCCGGAAACGACGGCGGGACGGACACCGCCGAGCCCCTCCTCGCCGACCGCGAGCCCGGTATCGAGGACGACAGCGACCCGGGCCCCGGCAGCGGCGAAACAGAGGAGAAGGCCGCCGAGACCGGCGAACCGGCCACCGAACCGCGGCCCAGGTCCGAGGCGCCGGGCGAGCCCGGCCGCGACCCCGCCGAGCGGACGGACGACCGGCCCGGCGATGCACCCGGCAGCGGAGAGCCCGCCGCACCCGACGCCGAGGACACCCCGAACACCAGCCGCGAGACTGACGACACCGGACGGCAGCCCGCCGACCACGACGATCCCCAGCCGTCCCCCGAAGACACGGAAAGGCCGGACGAAATCGCGGACGGCACCGGCGACGGCAACGACGACCGTGGTAGGAACGCTGAGAACCAGCCCGCGTCCCCGGCACCCGAGGAGTCCGAGACCGACCCATTCGCCGGACTCCCGACCCGCGCCGACCTCGACCCCGCCACCGCCGGAGAACTCACCCGCGAACGCGGCGAACCCCTCACCCCGGTCAACGAGAACCAGGACCTCCGAGAACCCGACCCCGAAGATGATTCGGATTGGAACAGGTTCCTGCGATCGACCAGGAATGACAACGTAGAGGAAGCAGTCAAGACCATCAATGATGTCGGCATTAAGGCGCAAAAGGTTCTCGGAGACAGGCCGCCGACAGGGCATCCCGGTGTCGTTCATGACAGGAATCCTCAGATTATTGACACGCAACATACTGCAAACTATGGAGACGCGGCCACCGCTATCATCGGTGTTGCGATCGTTGTTGCTGAGCTCGGGCGTCGCGCTCACAACGGAATACAGCGAATGAGAGGAAACCAACATGGCGATCACCGATGACCAGGTGGCGGCCCTGCGCGCTCAGCTCGAAGGCCGCTACGACGAGCACCGCCAGATATTGCAACGACTGGACCGGGCTGAGGACAACGTTGCGTACAATGCGCTGGTCTCTGCAGCCTTTTTCGAAGCCTCCAGGGACCGCTTCCTCAGAGATGGGGTGGCCGCCGAGGACGCCGAGGTCATCGAGTTCATCGCCTACACGCGCGAGCGAGTTCCGGACGTGGCCGACGACATCGATCCAGACATTGCTGAACGACTCATACTGTTCGTCATCGGCAAGCTGCCGCTCGATGCGAACGACGACATCAAGGGCAACGTCGCGCTGGCGACGAAAGTGCTTCTGCTCGCTGCGCTGATCCACGACGCCAACCCGAGCCAAGCCGAATTCGAAGCCTTCATGGCCAAGGTAAGGAGAATGGCGGAGAAAGCAGTTCAGTGACCGACTACACGGACGTTGAGCTGCATGACGAGCACATCGCGGCGTTGCGATCACTGCTGAAGTTTGATCTCGCCGCCGCAGAAGTGTATGAGAACGAGACGGAAGATGCGGCCGCTATCGGCTACACGTTGATGGTCTACTCGGCATTCGCCGTGGCCGTGCACCGAAAGTTCGCACCGACATACTCAATGGCGCAGATACTCCGGTATGTGGCCGACCTGCGGATCTCCCTCGGAGATAATGCGTCACAGGTCAATCCCCGTGTGGCCGAATGCATGATCCGCGCTGCCCTCGGCGACGAGACCCTCGATGATCACGAACCTTATGGCGCCGACATGCAAGCCATGATGGATGTTGAGATGACCGTGTTGCTCGATCTAGCCGACAAGGCGCGATTCAATCAAGCAGGGTTGGACAAATTCCTGCGGGACTCAGCGGACTACGCCAGGCGATGGCTGACGGTTCAGCAGGCCCGGCAGGTGGGAGAGCAGGCGTCGGCGGAGTGAGTCGGGTTCTCCGGTCTGGTGGGCGGAGTTGGTGGGCTGGAGGGTTGGGATAGCGGGTGGACCGGGGGGCGCGGGCTGGGTGGTGGCGGTGGCTGGTGAGCTGGCGCGGTCTGGTTGCGGGGGGACGGGAATTGACGCATGCGGGCATGGGAGCGGAGCCGCGAGTGGTGGACGCGTCCAAGGGACATGAGGTCGAGGCGCGGTGGTGCGGCGGCGTACAGCGGATGGGTGCGTGCGGCGGCGCTCTAGGGCTTGGTGAGGGACGCAGGGTGTCCCAGGGCATGGTCACGGGGCCTGGTTGAACTCGGCCTTGCGGCGCGCCTGGTAGGCGGGCCAGTCGGCCCTGGCGTCGATGACGTCGGCGACGGACAGTTTGATCACGGCGCAGAACCCGCTGGAGCAAGCACGTGGCGCGGTCGCGTCGATCAACGAGATGCCCTGGATCTCATCGCCGTCGTTGAACGTGCAGAGGACAGGATGGAAGGAGCAGTCCTCATAGATGTCGCCGGGCCGGATCTCTCCCGGCTGGTCCTGGGTCATCCGGCCAGTGTGCTGGCCGGGCCATGCGGACCGGTAGCGAGTATTGGGTGAGTCTCCTGCGCCTCGTGGACGTGCGCGCGGGGCGCAGGAGATGCGATGGGACCGGGGGAAGGGGAGGACGGTCAGTGGGCAGGGTCCTGCTTGATCTGCTCCAGCAGGCCGGCGAACTGGGCAACGGTCAGGGCGAGGTGGCCCCCGTCCGGGTCCTTCGAGTCCCGCACTCCGATGCTCGACGCAAGTCGTCCCAGCTCAACGCAGTGCTCATCGTTGACGCCGCTGCTGTGAGTGCTCTTCCGCCATTGGACGTTCATGGGTACTTCTCCAAGTACTGATCGACGAGGGCGCGCGAGGCATGTTCGGGGAGGGCCTTCGCGCTGATGCGATCAAACATAGACCGCAACTCCCTCACCTCGCCCGGCCCCTCGATCAGCCGCCCGCCGTACTGGGCACCCGCGTACGCAATGTCTCGGTCTCCAAGGCTGATGATCTGGAAGGGCCCGTCATAGCCCTCGTGAGCACCCGCTGAAGGTTGGATGAAACGGATGATGACATTCGGAAGATCCATCATCTCCCGAAGATGGGCGAGCTGCGCTTTCATCACTGCCGGGCCACCAACGCAGGCAGAGAGCACTTCCTCATCCAAGACGACGTAGAAGAACGGCGGCTCGTCCCGGTCAAGCAGAACCTTCTGACGACCGAGGCGCTTCGCCACGATGTCGTCCAAGTCTCTGGATGTCCCCGCCTCCGCGAGGGCACGCATGTACTCCTCGGTTTGGAACGGTCTGGGAATCGTCTTGCCGTGGTAGAGCTTGATCGCGTCCGCTTGCTCCTCGTACCGGACGAGCTGGCGTCCCCAATCGGGGTCGTGGGCATTTCGGGCATACCAATGCATAAGCTGCAGAAGATTACCAGTGCCGTATTTCCGGTCCAGCTTCACGAGCTGGTCCTCCTGCGGCCGCTGCCTGCCCGCCTCGATATTCGAAACAGTCGATCGCGCGACACCAATGATCTTTCCGCACTGAGTTAGCGAAAGATCTTGCTTCTCGCGAAGAAACCGCAGGTAGAAGGCCAGAAGATGCCACAGGGAGATCTTGGGATCGAGGGGGTCCCGGACGATGGGCATCGGCACTCCTGTTTGGTCTATTGTTCCTAACAAGTAAACCCTAGAACGCTGCGGTGATCCTTGTCACAGGAAATCGGAATCTCAGGCAAGGACGGAACGATGGTGATGATGGCGACGGGGGAAATGATCGTTCCCCTAATGGGAACACCGGCCTCTGTAGGGCTCGCAAGGACACTCGCGGCCTCGCGGCTGCGCAATTGGGACTATTCCCACATTCTCGACGACGCGCTTCTTATCATCTCGGAGCTCGTCACCAACGCGGCGCGGCAGACGCCGAACCAGGAGATCCGCGTCCAGGTCAGCCGAGACGCGGACGGCCTCATCATCGCCGTCTGGGACTGCGACCCCGAGTACCCCCGCCCCAAGCCGCGCACCACGCTCACCCTCGAAGACCTCGACATCTCAGAGGATGCGTTCGATGACAACGGGGGCCGGGGTCTGCACATCGTCCGGGCCGTGTCCGTCCGATGCGGCGCCACCCGTGACCCGGGCGGAGGCAAATGGGTCTGGGCCCGAATGCGCCCGTAACGGGCTCAACGCCACAGCCCACCGCATACCGAGTTGCGGCGTGCCGCCGTCACGAGGAGGGGACCTGACGGCATCACGCCGCAACTCATGCGTCACTCAAAAGAGACCGTCTTGCTCGGACGCCCGAGCCCGACCACCCTTCTTCCCCTTCTTGTCATGCAGCCCGGCAGCAACCTCAGCCGCATACCGCTCGTGATTCAACTCCAGCAGCCGATCCACGAGTTCCCGCTGCACGGCCGGACCAACGGTGTACCGCGTCTCACGTCCAACCGGGTGATGCCCGTGATCGAGCTGCGGGATCAGATCGTCCCACCCATAGGCCCGACACACCGCCTCATCAATCGCCCGGTGGATCGCCCGCAACTCAACGATGTCCGCATCGCGGCACTCCGGGTCATTCACCATGTTGTACGTCTTCGTAAGCCCCGCCTGCCGCGCCAACATGCCATCCCGCCGGAAGCCGTCCAACCGCTCCCCCAACGCCCGCATCACGGACGTCATCCCCGGCAACGGCAAGGTCTCGAATACATCCGAGGGCGTGTAACGCAGGTCGGCCTTCATCGACGACGCTCGCGAGACAGCCCACCAGTAATGAGGGGCGCTACTCAGAAAAGCGAGCATTGCTGTGTCATCCGTCGCAAATACACCGAGCATGTGCGAGAAAACCTGCCCGGTGGGCAGCATTACCGGCATAACCGTCTTACTCACCAGTGCGATAACTACAACTCTCGAAAGTGGTGCAATCGCCACGTACAGCCCTGGCCTGCGGCGCCAGAATTGCCACCACGGGGCCCGCCTGACCGCCTCACTCTTCTTACTCCTATCCGGCTTGACCAAGCGGACAACCTGCTCAAAGGGAAGAGTATATCTTTCAGATTCCGCCTGACTCCAGTCTCGAAAATTGATAACCCATCGGCTGGCAGAGCCGTCCGGTCGACTGTTGAGATCTTGGCCGTTAAGGTATGGGAATAGGACATCAGAATTACTTGCTCTACTCTCTACCATTCCTTGCGCAACAGCCGGCTCGAGCGTAAAACCCGGGCCACCAATATCGGTGCCTTGAAAGGAAATTCCCGAGTTCTCTGCCAACTTGTGCGCTTTACCAGTAACGCGCGACTCAGGTAGGAGCGATGAAGTAATTCCGGCAACTTGAAGTCCGTCTGCTATTCGATGAGCACTTCCTGAGAGCGCCGACAGACTGATCCAGACTGCACAGTACTCCAACATTGCGCCCTTTGAAGGCCATGGCTCACTCTTGATCGCCTGACGAATATAGGCGCCATTTGACAGAAGCTGATCCAATCCAACTTCACGCGTGTCGCCCTGCGCAAGGCTATTTGTTGCCACGAGTCCAGATTGACCCAAGGAATTTAGCAGCACGTGGCTCCGAAGAACGAAGTACGCAACTAGGTCTGTGTTTGTCCCTCGCACATTACTAGCAACGTGCACGCTGAGAAATTCACGATAAGAATAGCCGAAAGCGGGGCGCATTTTTGGGCCACCAAGAAATGGAGGGTTGCCGATGATGGCGTCGAAGCCGCCCTTTTCGAAGACCTCGGGGAAAGCCAGGGGCCAGTGGATGGGCTCGCGGGGGAAGGCTCCGTCCGGCAAGTCCGTGCGTAGCCACATGGCTAGTTGGTCGCGGGCGGTGAGGTCGGCGGTCTCGTCGCCGGATATGACCTTGAGGGCTTCAGTGACTGCTTGCTTGGAGCCGGTGTCCAGGCCGGTCGCTCCCCTGCTGGCGTAGGCCAGGGCCGCGCCGGTGGTGAGGTCGGCGAGGAGGCGGGCGCGGGCGGTGGCCTGCTCGACTTCGGTGAGGATGGCGCGCTTGGTGGCCAGCTTGTCCAGGTCGGTGCCTTCGATCTCGACCAGTTGGCGGCGCTTGTCGGCGACGCGTCCGACCAGCTCGCGGACGCCGGTGGTCAGGTCGAAGAGGGCGCCTTCGTCTTCATGCAGTTTCCGGCCGCGCGTGGCGTCCATGTGCATGACTTCGAGTTGGTCCAAGGACGTGATGCCGAGGAGGGAGTCGCCGGTGATGAGGCGGTCGTCCAGGAAGGTGAAGGGCTTGTGCGGGTCCATGGAGACTAGCCAGAGGGACAGTTTGGCCATTTCCACGGCCATCTCGTTGATGTCCGCGCCGTAGAGGCAATGCTCGATGATGTGGCGGCGGGCGTTGATGGTCACCGGGTCGGTTTCGGCGTCGGAGGCCTGGTCGGTGGGGGTGACCTTGTAGTCCTTGGCGCGGTCGTCGCCTTCGCGGATCCAGGCGTTCACGAGGTGGTCGGCGAGGTAGCGGCAGGCTGCCACGAGGAACGCCGCCGAGCCCATGGCGATGTCCGCGACCTTCAGTGACAGGATTTCGTCGGAGGTTTTGGGTTTCCACTCGTTCTTGTCCGCGGTCTGGAGTGGGCCGGGTGAGTAGACGAGCGGCTCCAAGGCCCCTTCGACGACCTGGGTGGCAAGGAACTTGGGCGTGTAGTGGGTGCCGGTGTTCTTCCGCAGGGACGATTCGGTGACGTACAGGGCGTCCGTCAAAATCACTACGGGGAGGTCGCGGAGGTCCGTGCGGATGAGGTTGAAGAACGGCAGGAGTCGTTCGGCGAGCGGGTAGTCGCCTCGGGTGACGGCGAGGAGTTTGCGGCGGGCCTCCTGCTTTTCGGCGTCCGGGAGGGGCGCGAGTCTTTTCTCCAGCGCCTTGGCGGAGCCGATGCGGGAGTCCTTGTATTCGGTGGCGAACTTCGCGGCCAGGGACGGGACGTCCGGGCAGGACGCGGCGAATTCCTCAAGGGTGCTGAGGGCGACCTCTTCTTCGAGTCCGGCCTTGCCGACCAGGCCGACGAAGGTCTCCGTGGCGTAGAAGCCCTCGAAGGAGAGGAGGCCCTCGTAGACGTATCCGATCTGTTCCACGTCCAGGTCGCGGAAGGAGAGTTTGCGGGCCTCCTTGTTCTTCCCGGTGCCGATCTCGACGTACTGGACGGCCTTGAGCATGTGCAGGACGGTCCGGTCGTCGATGGTGCGCGGGAGCCACGCGTACGTCTCCGGGTTGAAGATGGACCCGTCGTGGGCGTGCATCGGCATGTCGGGATGGTCGACCCCGAAATACACGGCGTTGAACAGTGCCAGGAGGCGGTGCCAGCCGGTGTAGGTGTGCTCCAGGTCCTCTTCGCTGCCGAGGAGGGCGCGCTGCTGGAGTTCCTCGCCGAGGAGTCCGGCGGAATAGGCCGTCCGGTAAAGCTCCTTGTCGGACGGGAGGAGTTTCTTCTCCTCCGCGAACAGCAGGAACACGACGCGCATCATGACGGCGACGGCGCCGCGGTAGACGTCGTGAGCGGAGACGTCGCCGATGCCGCGCCCGCCCTGGGCGACGTCGGCGGTGTGGGCGCGTCCGATGGCGGCGACCAGCAGTTCCACGGCCTGGCGGACCTGGACGCCGAGGGCCTCGGTGATGTCCTCCTGGTTGTCCTTGCTCTGGTCCAGGAGGTGGACGAGGGTCTCGTCGTCGGGGACGGCGAAGAAGCGGGCCCTATTGAGAATGGACACGAAGGCGCGGACGACGTCGCGTTCGGCGGCCTCGTGCCAGTTGACCGCGTCGAACACGGCAGTGGTGGTGACGCCGCCGCGCGGGGCCCAGATGAGCGTCCACCAGCGTCCGTCGGTGGCGAGGCCGAGCTGGACGTCGTGGTGGCGGCAGAGCTGGGCGAGACGGTCGGCGGGGGTGGCGGCCCAGCCGGAGTCCCTGATCCGCTGGGTGGGGCGGTCGTCGCTGATCAGGCCGAGAAGCCGGACGTTCTTCGCGTCCGTCCCGGGGGTCGTGCCAGGTTCCAGGAGCGCGAACGTGGGGGCGACCGTGGTGTCGTGCTCGGGGACGTCCATGACCAGGGCGTCCAGGCCGGTGACGTGCAGGAGGTCGTCCCAGCCGAGGAGTTCGGTCAGGACGTGGTCGATCCAGGGGCGTCCGGGCAGCGCGGCGTGTTCCTGGCGGAGACGTTCGCGGGTGCCCTTGTCGATCGCGTCGAGGGTGGGCCAGACGCGGCGGAGGACGGGCACGCTGAGGAACGGCCCGGAAATGTCGATCAGGCTGAGCCAGTCGGCGTGGTTGAAGTCGTCCTTGTGACGGGGGAACCGGGCCATGTCAGCTAGCCTCCCGCTTCGGGACGACGAACACGACCGCGACGGGGAAGGAATGCGGTTCGGGGCTCGCATAGCGGGCCTCGATCTGCTGGAGTTCGAGGTCTCGCTCGTCCGAGAGGCGTTGCAGGCGGTCCTCCCAGGATCTGCGGTCGTTCTGGTATTGGCGGATCTCCTCGCGGCTGCGGGTCTCGATCTCGGCGAACATGGCGCCCTGCTCGTCGCCCTTGTCGAGCTGGCGGCGGAGCGTGTCGCGGAACTGCTCGATATTGTCGGTGATGCGGCGGGACTCGGCCTCGCTGCGCTGCACGAGCTGGCGTTTCAGGGATTCGTGGCGGGTGTCCGTCCGCCATTTGATGGCGCCTTCGAGGCCGGGGCGCAGCGACTCGAACCGGTCGGCGACGCGGGCCTGGATGCGCGGGGTCGCGGCGGCGCCGGTGGCGAGGGCGCGGTCGAGGAGGTCGCCGAGGCGCCGGACGCTCTCCCAGCGGCGGAACCGTCCGCCCTCGGGGGCCCAGCCGCCGGCGTGCAGGACCTCCTCGTGCAGGCGGACGCCGTCCGCGCCGACGAGGACGAACCGGGAGAACGCGGCGACCAGCGTCGTCTCCAGCTCGGGATCATCGCTGACCACGGCGGCTACGCGGTTCAGGTCGATGCGGTCGTTGGACACGGCGGCGCGCAGCAGCCGCGTCGACATCGCGACGAGCGGGTGCCCGAGGTGGGTGAGGACGACGTCGTCGCGGTGTTTGGCGATGTTCTGGTCGAAGGTGACGGGAAGCTGGCGGGGCGGCTGCCCGTCCTGCGGCAGCTTCTCCAGGAGCCCGGCCGACGCGCGCTCCCACGAGCCGGTCAGGACGGGCACCTCGTAGACGCCGGGGTCGGGGTCGGCGGCCTTCTTCAGCGGCTGCTGGCGGGCGAGCGCGAGGGCGGTGTCGACGACGCGTTTCACGCCGGACGGGGTGATGCGCAGCTCGCGGACCGTCTCGTCCAGCTTGTCGCGGAGCTTGCGGACCTGGTCGCCGACGTCGGACTCGGACGGGACGCGTTCCTTCTTCGCGGCCCTGGCGGTCTCGGCGTCCACGTCGATGCGCTCGCCGAGGAGGCGGCGCTGGACGGCGTCGGCGAGGACGGCGTTGACGGAGCCGAGGTCCTCCCGCATCTGCGCGACCTTCTTCGCGACGCGGGACAGGAACTCCAGGTCGGCCTCATAGGAGTCGACGGCCTTGTCCCAGCCGGTGCCGACGAAATGGCGGATCTCGGGGGTGTGCCGTTGGCCGTAGCGGTCGACGCGGCCGATGCGCTGTTCCAGCTTGTTCGGGTTGAAGGGGATGTCGTAGTTGACGAGCCGGTGGCAGTGGTTCTGCAGGTCGATGCCTTCGCTGGCGGCGTCGGTGGCGAGCAGGATCCGGACGGGATGCTCGTGCGGAGCCTTCTGGAACGCCAGCCGCAGCTTCTCGCGGTCGTCGGCGTTCATCGAGCCGTCGAGTTCCGCGACGCGGACGCCGCCCAGCCCGTGCGTGCGGAGGAGGTCGCGGAGCCAGTTCTTGGTGTCGCGGTACTCGGTGAAGACGATGACGCGCTCGTTCGTCCAGTCACGGTCGGGGCGGCAGACGGACGTCAGGTACTCGATGAGCTTGGCGGCCTTCGCGTCGGGCTGCGCCTCGTGCGCCGCCGCCCAGTCGTGCATCCGCTGGAGGAGGGTCAGCTCGTCGTCGCGCGACTCAACGAGCGGGGCGGTGAGGGTGAGCGCGTCGGACTCGGCCTCGTCCAGCGACTCGTCGTCGAGGGTGGCGGTGTCGTCGAAGAAGTCCTCCAGCCATTCGTCCTCGGGCGGGAGGACGCGGCGCGTCTTGGACCTGAGGGTCTCCATGTAGGCGGCGACGGTGTGCGCGAACGCGGCCGGGGACGAGAACAGGCGCTTCTTCAGCAGCAGCGTGACGAGGTCGGCGGCCCTGCGTCCCCTCCTGGTCTGGTTGAGGCGGTGGCGGCGGGCCTGCGCGAACTCCTGGAGGAGTTTGTGGATCTCGCGTTCGTCGTCCGGATACGCCACCGGGATCTCGCGGGCGTCGCGTTCCTTGAAGCGCGGGCTGCCGCCGTCAATGATCTGGCGCTTGAGGCGGCGGACGACGGTGTCCTTGACGGCGGAGTCCTCGGGCGCGACGCCGCGGGCGAAACGCTGGTCGTCCAGGATTTCGAGGAGCGCGGTGAAGCTGGCCTGGTAGCCGTTGTGCGGGGTCGCGGAGAGAAAAAGGCGGTGCGTGAAATGCTGCGCGAGCCTTCGGATCAGTTTTGTCTGTTGCGAGTCGACGGCGTAGATCTGCTTGGGCGCGGCGGGGGCGACGTGATGCGCCTCGTCCAGGATGAGCAGGTCGAACGTGCGGGGATAGGTGGGGCCGTCGGCGGGGACGACCTCGTCCAGCAGCCGCTGCGCCTTCGGGCCGCGCAGCCACGGCAGCGACACGATCGCGAGCGGATACACCTCGAACGGGTTCGCGGCACTGCCGTGCGTGCGGCGGACGTCCGCGCATCGCTCGGAGTCGATGACGGTGAACTCCAGGCCGAACTTCTCCGCCATCTCGTCGCGCCATTTCACCGTCAGGCCCGCCGGGCAGACGATGAGGATCTTGCGTCCGCGCTGGCGGAGGAGGAGTTCCTGCGCGACCAGGCCCGCCTCGATCGTCTTGCCCAGGCCGACGTCGTCGGCGAGGAGCAGGTTGACGCGGGGTGCGTCGAGCGCGCGGGCGACGGGTTCGAGCTGGTAGTCCTCGATGGCGACGCCGGAGCGGAACGGGGCCTGGAGCGTCCTGACGTCGGCGGACGCGACGGCGCCCCAGCGGACGGCGTCCAGGAACGCGGCGAGCCGTTCCGGTGAGTCGAACCTGCCCTGACCCACCTCGGGGAGGGAGCCGGACGGGAGGGTGCGCCGGCCCGGCTCGACCTCCCAGATGACGGAGAGCGTCTCGCCGTACCGTCCGTCCTCGACGGACTGGAGGGTGACGAGGGCGCTCGCCCTCGTGTCGTCGACGGCGCTCACGACCCACCGCTGGCCGCGCACCTGGACAAGGGCACCCGGGGCGGGACGCTCATCGGTCACTGTCGACACCAGATCTCCTCATTGCGGGGACGGCTGCTCACTCTTGGTAGCACAGCGGTGGAGGTCCTGTGCGCGCAGTCCCGGAACGGCTCGACAATTTCGTCGGCCTAATGCGGACTCTGACATGGCCGCTTACGGACAGTCTCCACCCGGCGACAGATGAACCTGCCATTTTGGGCAAACTCGATAGGGAGGCCGCTCTACTCGGCCCGCATCCGGGACCGGGTGGTCTGGTGGCCACATTGATCTAGAGAAGGCATCGTGCTCCACCTGGCGTCCGTTCAAATCGACTTCATCCCCGGCTCGACCATTACCGGGCTCGGGACATGGGGCCCGCCGGAACCGCTCGCCTGGGGCGGGGAGGTACCGAGCCGGGAAACGACCCTGTCGCATCTCGGCCTCAAGATGCCTTCCTTCAAACAGCTCCGCGGCAAGGTCGAAGACGAGCTGATGGAGTACCAAAAGGGACGGCTGGAGCAGATCCTTTCCTTTGTCGAGAAGAATGCCGTCGACCTCTGCGTCTTCCCCGAGTACGCGTTCCTCGTCAACGAGGCGACGTTGAACATCTTCGCCGGGTTCGCTCCGAAGATCACAATCGTCGCCGGCCTGGGCATGATCCGGCGCAATGAAGTCGAGCTGCTGGCAAAGTACACCGGGGACAGTGTCGCGCCGAACTCCAACATAGCGGTCGTCTTCAGCGGTGGAGACTGCCACGTCGTCGCGAAACAGCATCCAGCCGAGGACGAGGTCATCACGGCCGGGAGCGGAATCCGCTGCGTGCCGGTGACCTGCGGCGGCCGGGAACTCAATCTGGGTGTGGCGATATGCAAGGACTACCTGGCGGCCGGTCACAACCTCGGTGACATCGACCCCGCTCCCGATATCCTGGCGATACCCGCCCTTACGGGCAACACCGCGGCCTTCCAGCCGGAGGCGCCTCGCGACTTCCCCCGCATCTTCGCCAACCACGCGCGCCACGGCGGCTCCACGATCTTCGCGGCCGGACTCAACAATGACCGCTTCGTCGAGCGCCGGGTGCTCCGGCCGCTGCCCGCGGAGGCCGAGGGAATCACCGCGGTGGAGTGGCACGGCCCGCCGCACAAGGTCGGCCAACTGCGCGGCAAAAAGAACTGCGTCACCATACGGAGTGCGATGATCGCACGGGATGACGGGCCGGCGGTGGCCGACATCGTCCGGACGTTCCAAGGCCTTGCGCGGAGCACGACCGCGAATCCGGAAACGCTCAACAAATTTCCGCGCTGGCTCGCGCACCTCGACAGCAATCCACGATTCGCGCTCATCGCCGACGCCCTCCGGTACTACCAGGAGTCGGACACCGACGACCTCGTGACACCGGAAGAGGCGGAGCAGCTCTCCACCCATTTCGTCTCCCAGCAGACGGTGTCCCTGCACGGTCATTGGCAGCGGACGCTGCGGCAGGTGTCCCGGAAGATCGATACCGAGATCGGCAAGAACTCCCAGAGCAGTTCTCACAGCAAGAACAACTACAACCTGCTGCTAGGCGCCGCAGGCGCCTATGCGACGGCCCGGACCGACAACGCGGCCGAATCCGCAGGGCCGGAAGGAGAGGGCCAGGGCCTGGAACTGAGGCGGCATTTCTCGCTCGGCCTCGGGACCTTCCAGTCCAACTCCGCACTGGCGACTCTCTCCGACCAGCAAGATCTCCTCCTGATGTTCGCCAGGTCAGCACCGGAAGGGTCGCGTATCACCTTCCGGCTGGAGACTCGGCAGGATCCCGCGACCGGCAATGTGTCGCCTCGCTTCTACATCGATTTCTACGGCCCCTCCGACGACAAGAGCGTGGACTATTTCACCTCCGTGGAGCGCATAGCGCGTTCGGTCTACCTCCGTGGCTGGTCGACCTACACCTCACGCGATCCCGTGGTCACCGGACACACCGTCGACATCGTGCCGGGAGAAGGGGTGTTCCCCAGAGTCCGGGAAGACCTCGGATTCCTTGTGGACGTGCTCCGGGCGACCGGCGGCGGATGCGCCCTGGAGATCAGCGGGCTCCGGCAGGACGGCAGCCTGGAAAAGCAACCGGCGACGGCAGCAGCGGCGGCGGCGGTCCAGCAGATGTCGATCGCGACCGCCGTCCTGAATGACGATCAGGCCGAGCCGACCGTATGGTTCGCGTCGCAGCCGGTCTCGGCCGTCGGCCTTGGAATCCACATCCGTCTCACGACACCGGAGCCCAACGAAGCCCTCGCCAACCTGGTCGGCGCCGCCGTATTCAGCGGTGAGCAGTTCGAGACGATAGACCGCACGGCAGGCCCGGAAACGCTGGACGCGCCCGTCGTCCCCGTGGAGGTCGCGCACCGCATCCTGCACCCCCCGCACGGATACATCGAGGGCCGCGGACTCGGATCACGCCGGCCGCTGTCCATTCCCGTCACCGGATTCTCCGTCGTGGGCGAAGGCGCCGTCATCGGAACCGCCAAGGCGGCCAGACCTTACGTCGACGACGAGATCGAGATCCGGATTCCGGATGCCGACAGGCTGCTGCACACCTATGTCATCGGCCGCACCGGCGTGGGTAAGACCAATACTTTGAAGAATCTGGCCAGGCATGACCTGAGCCGTCCAGGACCGGCCGTCATCATCGACCCGCACGGCGACCTGTTCGACTACGCGGTGCGTCACGCCACCTCCCGGAGATCGTTCCTGGCCCTCGACTTCGCCGGCGAGGACGTGCCGAGCCTCAACCCGATCTATCTCGATGCCGCCGACGAGGCGGGCGTCAACGCCAACATCGAGCAGCTCATCGAACTGGTCGTCAACAGCATGTACTTCGAATGGGCGGGGCCGCGCTTCACGGACCTGCTCCGGCTCTGCCTCCAGACGCTCGTCGCCATCGCGGACGAGGAGGCCGGGCGATGGGCCTATCTCGGGGACGTCGTCCGGCTGATCGAAGACAAGAGGCACCGGGCGGCGACACTGCGGCGGCTGCGGCAGCTGAAGCGCGACGACCTCCTGGGACGGTGGAGCCTGCACTCGCGCATGCGCGATACCGAGCAGGCGGAAGTCGAACAATGGTTCATCTCCAAGTTCGGTGACTTCCGCGTGTCCGAGGCACTGGTCAAGGCGACCAGCGGGAAGCCGAGCGCGAACCTGGAAGCCGCACTGCGCGAAGGCGCGGCCGTCCTGGTGAAGATTCCACGGACCGCGCTCGGTACGGGCCCCAGCCGCTTCATCGGCTCGCTCATCGTCGACCGGGTACTGCGCTACACCATGGACGGGGCGTTCCTCGCCAGCGAGACGCCCGCCAGCCTGATCGTCGATGAGTTCCAGAACTTCATCGGCACGTCGTTCGCGACGCTCATCCCGGAGGCCCGCAAGTTCAACCTGGGCATCACCGTCGCCAACCAGACCATCAGCCAGCTGCACAACTTCTCCAAGCATGAGGGGTCGTACAGCGACGACATCTCTCACACGCTTCTCGGCAATGTCGGAAACCTCATCGTCCAGGGAGTCGGCAAGCGGGACGCCGAACAGCTCTCAAGCGATGTCGGAATCCCCGCCGAGGGCCTCACCCGGATCCAGAAACACGGGGCCGCCGTGGTGCTCACGGTCGACGGTGAACGGCTTGAGCCGTTCACGGTCAAACTGGGCGACTCCAACGAACGTCCCGGAGTCGTCGCGGGCACCGTCGCCGCGGCGCAGGCGCAGGAGGCGCTGCGGAAGGCCAAGGCGGCCGTCTCCATTCCGTCGATAAGCCGCGTGACCGGCGCCGAGGAGGGCGCCGAATCCGACGACGAGAACGGCGACTCCCGAGATGAGACCATTCCGCCGGCCAAGAACACTCCGTCTCTCGATGAATGGCTGGACAAACGGCGCAAGGCGAAGGACCCGAAAGCAGAGGACGAAAACAGCGACGACGATGACGATGACGAGCAGGAGTGACCGAGAATGTGGATCACACCGGTCATCTCGGGAATCGGCGCACTCCTGTCGCTCGTGACCGTCATCTTCGTCGCCCGGCTGAACTCCAGCAGCGAGCATCGCCGATGGCTGCGCGAGGAGCGGGTGCGCGCCGCGGTCGATCTGAAACTGGCCGTGTCGAAGCTGCGCGTCGCCCATTCACGGCCCGACCCCGGCGACGACCGGCCGGAGGTGAACCCCGGTCGGCTGTTCGACTTCGCAGAGATCAACGCGGCGATGGGACGGATGGATCTCATCGGATGTCCACAGACGGTGACGAACGTCCAAGTGCTGAGAGACAGGCTTCGGGAATTCGTTCAGGCCAGCGTGAACGGCGACGAGGCATGGCGGCACAAAAGAACAAACCTGGACAACACCGTCAATGACATAATCCAGCTTGTCAGGAAGGACGTGCTGTGAACCTGCCCCCCATGCCAGAGCGTCCGTCCAACCGGCAGGAACCCGCTCTGGAGCTGGAAGAAGAGCACGACATGGCCTGGATCGTCGAACTGGAGTCCTGGCATGAGGAGCGGCTCCCGAAACTCGTCCGGGAGCTCTCCCGGTACGAGGGCGCCAAGGGCGAGACCGCCGATCCGGGAGGCGGATCGACCTCGCGGTCGGTCGCGCCCCGCCCCCGGACGCAGCCGATGGCGATCGAAGGCGAGGTGGCGGTCCCGGGCATCCTGCCAATGATCGGAACCATTGAATGACCGCGCCCTACGGGACGACTTCGATGGTGAGGGCGTCGACGGTGTAGGTGCCGGGGCGAGGGCTGACCGTTTCGGCGACGGTGGTGCAGATGGTGTCCGGGAGGGTGATCTCCAGGGCCTGGTCGGTCTCGGTGTGGGCGAACGACGGGCCCGGGAGCAGGACGACGGGCGTGCCGGGGCCGCGGAGGATCAGCGGGTTGCCGTGCGGGACGCGCGCCGGCAGGACACGGGTGAGCTGCGGGATGTGCTGCGCGCCGATCTCCAGGGTGACGCCGTCTGACGTGTCCGCGTCCAGCTGGTGGAAGAAGAGGAAGCCGGTGCCGGAGCCGTCCCGCCGCGAGCCTTCGCGGACCGTCGCCGCGACGCCCGGGACGTCGGCCAGGGAGGAACGGTCCAGGTCGGTGAGCAGGACGGGCAGATGCGGCGCGAGGGCGTCGATGAGGCCCTCGACGTTCCAAGACTGGGCCGCGTGGAGCTCGCCGGTGGTGATGCCGACGAACTGGAGGAACGCGACCTCGCCTTGGGCCGTCTCCGCGCGGCCGAGTTCCGGGTCCAGCACGAGCGCTCCCGCGCGGATCGCCGAACCGGGACGGTCGGGGTCGATGGGGTTCGGGAACTCGATGTAGTGGCCCGGCTTGAAGTCGTTGCCGCTCTTGGACACGTACGACGCGAGGTTCTCCAGCTGCGCCATCGCCCAGTTCGGCGGGTTCGGCTCGTCCGGGAGGCGCGGGACGCGGAGCGTGAACTCGTAACCGCGCTCCTCGTACGGGGCGGTCAGCGCATAACCGATGAGGTGCCAGTGCGGGACCGGCTCGTCGCGGGGGTAGATCGCGATCGTGTTGGTGACGAACTGGCCCATCGGTATGGGGCTGCCCATCGGCCGGTAGGGCATCGGCGCGTCCCACTCCAAACGCTCAGCATCGCCGTACCGCGCCCGCAGCGCTCCGTCGATCGCGTTCCACCCGTGGACGTTCAGCATCGCTGTCCCCTCATTGATGACCTTGCCCCATACCGACGCGGCAAACGCGATCAAGGTTCGGCCCCCCGGAACGCAGTCTGGGCGGCCGGTAACCCGGCCACCCAGACAATGAGGTCCAGCTGCTATGAGGTGAGTCGATGGATGTTTAGGACATGTCAGGATGGGTCGTAGGCGAGGTTGGGGGCCAGCCAGCGTTCGGTTTCGGCTAGGGGGAGGCCGCAGCGGGTGGCGTAGTCCTCGATCTGGTCCTTGCCGACGCGTCCGACGGTGAAGTAGCGGGACGACGGGTGCGCGAAGATCAGGCCGCTGACGCTGGCGGCGGGGGTCATCGCGAACGACTCGGTGAGCTTCATGCCGAGGCGGTTGGCGTCCAGCAGGTCGAACAGGGTCTCCTTCAGGCTGTGGTCGGGGCTCGCCGGGTAGCCGAGCGCGGGACGGATGCCGCGGAAGCGCTCGGCGTGCAGGTCTTCCAGGACGGGGTCGGCGTCCGGCTCGAACCAGGCGCGGCGCGCCTCCAGGTGGACGTACTCGGCGAACGCCTCGGCGAGGCGGTCGGCCAGGGCCTTCACCATGATGGCCTTGTAGTCGTCGTTCTCTTCCTCGTACTTGGCGGCGAGGTCCTCGGCGCCGAGGATCGTCACGGCGAAGCCGCCGAGGTGGTCGCCGGACGGGGCGATGTAGTCGGCGAGGCAGCGGTTCGGGCGGCCGGCTGGTTTTGCGGTCTGCTGGCGGAGCATCGGGAAGCGGGCCTGCGGCAGGACGATGTCGTCGCCGTCGGAGTGCGCGGGCCAGAACCCGTAGGCGCCGTGGGCCTCGAACGACTTGTCGGCGACGATCTGGTCGAGCAGCTCGTTGCCCTCGTCGAACAGCTCGCGGGCGACGGGCTGGTCGAGGATCGCCGGGTACTTGCCCTTCAGCTCCCACGCGAGGAAGAAGAACTGCCAGTCGATCATCTCGCGGAGCGCCGTCAGGTCGGGCCGGACGACCCGGACGCCCGTGAAGTCGGGGGTCGGCAGGTCGGCGAAGTCGACCTTCTCGGGGTTCGCGCGCGCCTTCCCGATGGTGAGGAGCGGGGTGCGCTGCTTGTTCTCGTGCAGCTCGCGGAGCCTGGCCTGCTCGGCGCGGTTGGCGGTGGCGAGCGTCTCGGCGCGGCCCTCGTCGAGGAGGTCGGAGACGACGCCGACGACGCGGGACGCGTCCAGGACGTGGACCGTCGTCGCCTCATAGGCGGGCGCGATCTTCACCGCGGTGTGCTGCCGGGACGTCGTCGCGCCGCCGATCAGCAGCGGCAGCCGCAGGCCGCGGCGCTCCATCTCGGACGCGACCGAGACCATCTCGTCCAGCGACGGGGTGATCAGGCCGGACAGGCCGACGGCGTCGGCGCCCTCCGCGACGGCGGTGTCGAGGATCTTGGCGGCGGGGACCATGACGCCGAGGTCGACGACGTCGTAGTTGTTGCAGCCGAGGACGACGCCGACGATGTTCTTGCCGATGTCGTGCACGTCGCCCTTGACGGTCGCGAGGACGATCTTGCCCTGGCCGCGGTCGGACGTGACCCGCCCGGCGAGCCGGGCCTCCTCCTTCTCCGCCTCCATGAACGGCTCCAGGTAGGCGACCGAGCGCTTCATGACGCGGGCGCTCTTGACCACCTGCGGGAGGAACATCTTGCCGGAGCCGAACAGGTCGCCGACGATCTTCATGCCGTCCATCAGCGGGCCCTCGATGACGTCGAGGGGGCGGGCGGCCTGGGCGCGGGCCTCCTCGGTGTCGTCCTCGATGAAGTCGATGATGCCGTGGACGAGGGCGTGGGCGAGGCGGTCGGCGACGGGCGCGTCCCGCCAGGACAGGTCGATCTCGCGCTTGGTGCCCTTGCCCTTGACGTTCTCGGCGAACGACACGAGCCGGTCGGTCGCGTCGGGGCGGCGGTCGAACAGCACGTCCTCGACGAGTTCGAGCAGGTCGGCGGGGATGTCCTCGTAGACGGCGAGCTGCCCGGCGTTGACGATGCCCATGTCGAGGCCGGCGCGGACGGCGTGGAGCAGGAACGCCGAGTGCATCGCCTCGCGGACGACGTCGTTGCCGCGGAAGGAGAACGACAGGTTGGAGATGCCGCCGCTGGTGCGGACGCCGGGGCAGCGCTCCTTGATGAGGGGCAGCGCGTCGATGAACGCCTTCGCGTAGCCGTTGTGCTCGGAGATGCCGGTCGCGACGGCGAGGACGTTCGGGTCGAAGATGATGTCCTCGGCGGGGAAACCGGCCTTCTGGGTGAGCAGGTCGTAGGCGCGCCCGCAGATCTCGACCTTGCGCTCGGTCGTGTCGGCCTGGCCCTTCTCGTCGAAGGCCATGACGACGACGCCGGCGCCGAAGTCGCGGATGCGGCGGGCCTGCTCCAGGAACGGGCCCTCGCCCTCCTTCAGGCTGATCGAGTTGACGACGCCCTTGCCCTGGACGGTCTTCAGCCCCGCCTGCAGCACGCTCCACCGCGAGCTGTCCACCATGATCGGGATGCGGGCCACCTCGGGCTCGGTCGCGATCAGGTTCAGGAACGTCGTCATCTCCCGCTCGCTTTCGAGCAGGTCGGCGTCCATGTTGACGTCGAGGAAGTTCGCGCCGCCGCGGACCTGTTCGAGCGCCACGTCCACCGCGGCCTGGTGGTCGCCCGCCTCGATCAGCTTGCGGAACCGCTTGGAGCCGGTCACGTTGGTGCGCTCGCCGATCATGACGAAGCCGGTGTCCGCGCCGATCTCGAACGGTTCGAGGCCGCTGAAGCGGGGCGCGGCGGCGGGCCTCGCCAGTTCGCGGGGGGCCTTCTCCCGGACGGCCTCGGCGATGCGGGCGATGTGGTCCGGGCCCGTCCCGCAGCAGCCGCCGACCGCGTTGACCAGGCCGGACGCCGCGAATTCCGCGAGCTTGCGGCCCGTCTCGTCCGGGGTCTCGTCGTAGCCGCCGAACGCGTTCGGCAGGCCCGCGTTCGGATAGGACGCGACGTAGGTGCCGGCGACCCTGGCCAGCTCCTCCAGGTTCGGGCGCATCTCGTCGGCGCCCAGCGAGCAGTTCAGCCCGACGACGGTGGGCTCGGCGTGCTCGACGGAGCGCCAGAACGCCTCGACGGTCTGGCCGGACAGCGTCCGCCCGCTCAGGTCGACGATCGTCACCGAGATCCACAGCGGCAGGTGCGGGGCGACCTCGCGGGCGGCGGCGATCGCGGCCTTCGCGTTCAGCGTGTCGAAGATCGTCTCGACCAGGAGGACGTCGACGCCGCCCTCGGCGAGCCCGCCGATCTGCTCCGCGTACGTGTCCTTGACCTGGTCGAACGTGACCCTGCGGTAGGCGGGGTCGTCGACGCGGGGCGAGAGGGAGAGGGTGACGTTCAGCGGCCCGACGGAACCGGCGACGAGGCGTCCGCCCGCCTCGTCGGCGGCCTGGCGGGCCAGCCGGGCGCCCTGGACGTTCATGTCGCGGACGAGGCCCTCCAGGCCGTAGTCGGCCTGGGCGATGCTCGTCGCGGTGAACGTGTTCGTCGTGGTGATGTCGGCGCCGGCGTCGAGGTACTGCCGGTGGACGTCCAGGATCACGTCCGGGCGGGTCAGGTTCAGCAGGTCGGGGTCGCCGGTGACGTCCTTCGGATGGTCGCCGCCGATGAGGTCGCCGCGGTAGTCGCCCGGCCCGAGGCCCGCGCCCTGGAGCATCGTGCCCCACGCGCCGTCGAGGACGGCGATCCGCTGGTCCAGAAGCTCGCGAAGTTTGTTCTCGGTCATTTCCAAGCACCTCCCAGTTCTCGTGGGAGGCGCCCTTGTCGATCCGGAAGACGGGGCCGAGCGTGGCGGGCAGTGCCCGTTGCAGCGCCTCTCGGCTCCCCCAACGAGGTTACAGGCCCTCGGTCCGTTGTGTCAGGCGCGTCCCATATTGATCATCCGGCCGGGGCGCCGGGCGCCGCGTCAGGGACGCCATTCTTCCTGGTACGCGGGATGGGCGGCGTACGCGAGGGCGAGCAGGCGCAGGACGGACTCGCGGGCGGCGTGGGCGGCCTCGGCCTCCGGGGTCCGGTGGCCCTGGGCGAGGATCCACGCCTCCTTCTCGTGGCCGTCGATGATCTGGCGTGCGGCGGCCACCTGGCGCAGCGTCCGGGACGGGTCGTGGCGGGCGATGTGCTCGGCGTACGCCTCGTTCTCCGCCCTCGCCACGAAGGCGGGCTCGCCCCCGTCCTCGGCGGTGTCGGTGTTGACCGTCCCGGACGGCGCGGCCTTCCAGGGGGCGCCCGCGCACGCCTGGGCGATCTGCTCGTCCCTGGCCAGGCGGTCGCGGAGGAACTCCACTAAGTCCATAGGGCCATCCTGCCCGCTGCGGAGCCGGATGGCCCTATGTCGGTTCCGGAGACTGGAATCAGCAATTGCCGTCGGTGGGCTTGCCCGCGAACCGGTCGGCGAGGAACCTCATCGCGGCCGGTTCGCTCCAGACCATGCCGGTGACGTGCTCGGCGACCGTGTACGACCGCCACGTCACGTTCGCGCCCTTCGCGCACCACGCTCTGTGCAGGGTGTCGGCCTGCTTGAACGGGATGATCTCGTCGAAGACGGCCTGCGTCTGGAACACCGGGACGTTCGGGGCCGTCGCGCCGAGCTTGTTCTCGTCCAGGCGCCGCTGCCACTGCGGGGTGTCCAGCGGGTTGCTGGTCGTGTAGTCGCTGATCTTCCTGAACGCGGTCGTGATCAGCGTGGAAGCGCCGTCGAAGCTGACCAGGCAGACGTTCTGGGCCTTCGCCAGCAGCTCGCGGCCCCGGGCGTTGAGGTATTTGTCCAGGTCGAGTTCGGGGTAGGCGGCGTCGTAGCCGACCGCCGCCATGAGCATCAGCGCGACGAACGGCGAACCGTCCAGGCTCGCGGCGACGGCGCGCAGGTCCGCCGGGACGCCGCCGCGAAGACGCCCTTGAGTCGGAGTTCCGGCGCGTAGGACTGCGCGAGCTGCGCCGCCCAGCCCGCGGACGTCGCGCCCTGCGAGTAGCCCCAGAGCGCGACCGGGCCGCCGTCGCCGAGTCCCGCGTCCGGCAGCCGCTGCGCCGCCCGCGCCATGTTCAGGACGGCCCTGCCCTGCGAGCCGCCGACCTCGTAGGTGTGCTGCCCCGGCGTGCCCAGGCCCTCCATGTCGGTGACCGCGACGGCCCAGCCGCGTCCGAGCGCGTCGGCGATGAACAGCTCCTCGTAGTCCAGGCCCTGGGTGAGGGTGTAGGACGGGGCGCACGCGTCGCCGAGGCCCCGCGTCCCGACCGCGTAGGAGACGAGGGGACGCTCACCGCCGCCCGTCCACGCCTTCTCCGGGACGAGGACGGCGCCCGAGACGGCGACGGGCTCGCCCTGCACCGTCTCCGACCTGTAGAGGACCTGCCACGACTTGACGCCGGGATAGGGCGTCTTGCCGATCGGGTCAAGGGTGAAGACGGACGGCCGCGACCTGATGACGTCGCCGGGCCTCCCGTCCGGGAGCGGTGTGGGCGGCTTGTAGAACGGATCGTCAGAGGGAGATGGGGCGTTCTGTGGGCGGGCGGCGGCAGCGTCTTGGAGTGCCGTCGCCACCATGGCGATGCCGATACAGAACGCCAGCACCGCGCGCAGAACACGGCGGACTGTGATGGACGGTGTGACGGCCATGTCCGTGACCCTTCGTCATCCCCCATGCCGTCCGAGTGACGGCCATCCGACCGTACTTCAATTGGACTTCGCATCCAATGAAGGTCGGGACGCAACGCCGGCAGCTGTTTTATCTGCTTCTGACAAACAGGCGGCGGGGCGGTCAGCGAGGGGTCGCGACCGAGCCGAGCCAGAGCAGATCACGGGCCCGGGTCATCGCGACGAAGAGCTGACGCCGCGCCAGCTGGGAACGCTCCTGGCCGGCGGGGTCCTCCGGGGCGCTCGGGATCGCGGCGGTGACGTCGGCGTCGTGGTGCGGCAGGAAGACCTGCTTGAACTCAAGGCCCTTGGCGCGACGGTAGGTGCCGAGCTTGACGGCCTCGACGGGACGCCCGTCGTAGCGCTCCAGCCGCAGGACGGGGATCCCGGCGCGGCTCAGGCGGCGGTGGTAGTGGTCGATGTCGCGGCGCGACCGGCACAGGACCGCCGCGCCGGCCAGCGACGGCGTCCCGTCCGGGGCGGTCAGGTCGTTGATCGCTGCGATGAGGCGGCGGTCGTGGTCGGCGGCGTCGGCGGCGTCCACGCGGAGGACCAGGCCGTCGTGGTAGGTCGCGTCCACCGTCCGGCGGCCGTTCGGGCTCGGCCCCTCCAGGTCGTCGAACGGGTCGCCGGAGACCAGCTCCAGCGCGGTCTCCAGGATCGTCGCGGCGTTGCGGTAGTTGGTCCGCAGCACCGCCCCGCGGCCCTTGATCCGGATCCCGGCGTCGGCGAGCCTGAACCCGCCCGGATACACCGCCTGCTGGCCGTCGCCGATGAGCAGCAGCCCGTTGGGGCCGTCCCCCACGAGGGCGTGCAGCAGCCGGACGCCGGTGAGCGTGAGGTCCTGGACCTCGTCCACGATCACCGCCGTGTAGGGAGGTCCCACGGGACGCTCGGTCAGTTCGGCGAGCGCCGCCAGCAGGACGTCGTTGAAGTCGCAGACGCCGCGTTCGGCGAGCAGCAGCTCGTACTCCTCGTACAGCAGCCAGACCGCCTCGCGGTGCGCCGTCCGCAGGGCGGTGCGGCGGCCCGGCCGCGCGACCGTGCGGTACTCCTCCAGGGACGTCAGGCCGCGTCCCTTGATCACGTAGTCGATCTCCTCCCGCCAGTAGCCGGGCGTGGCGTCGATCTCCAGGAGGACGCTGTCGCGGCCCGCGCTCACCCAGGCGCGGGAGAAGGCGTCGTCGGCGCGGCTGCCGTCGAGGTCGAGGCGGACGCCGCGGCCGTCCAGGAACGTCCGGGCCCACGTGTGGAGGCTGGTGAACTCGACGCGTCCGGCGAACGCGCCCGCCATCGTCGCGAACAGGCGGCACTGCACCCGCGGCAGGTTGTTGGCGAACGTGACGTACAGGATGCGGCCGGTCGTGCGTCCGGCCAGGTGAGCCGCCCGGTGCAGGCCCACGACGGTCTTGCCGGTGCCGGCGGGGCCGCTGATGCGCGCGGGTCCGCTCCAGTCGCGCCGGACGATCGACACCTGGTCCGGGTGCAGGAACGTCATCCACCGCTCGATGGGCGCCTGGAGCACCGACTTCGTCGCGGCGCGCTCCACGTCCTCGACGTCGAACAGCGCGTCGTCCGCCCCGGGTCGGCCGGGCGGCGCTGGCGAGCCGGGCGGCGCGGACGCGGCGGGCGTGGTGGGCGTGGTGGGCGGCGCGGCCGGGGTGGCGGGCTCGTCGAGGGACGTCAAGGCGTGTTCGCGGAAGTGCTCCGCCAGGTGCCCGGACATCGCGCGGATCATCGCCGGCTGGAGCTGGTCCCGCTCCCCGAGCAGCGCGGGGATGGCGTCCATGCGGCCCAGCAGGCGGACGCCGCCCACCCGCGCGTCGAGCCGGTGCCCGGCGAAGATCATCAGGGGCTTCAGCGCGACCGGCGACATGCCCAGGTCGGCCGCGTGCTCCTCGACCGTCCGGGTCAGGTTCAGGAGCTTGCCGACCTCGCCGTCGCGGGGTTCCGCGCCGCAGTGGAGGCGGCCGCCGACGACGGCGGGCGGGTCGCGCCACCGCTTGACGTCGATGACGAACACGCCGGGCGGCCCGATCAGGATCATGTCGACGTTCGCGGCGGACGTCCCGGGCCACTCCCGGTCGACGAGGAGCTGCCAGCCGGTGGCGGTGAGGGACATCAGCGTGGCGGCGACCTGCCGCTCGGCCTCCCCCGCGGCCTCCCAGCGGGCCGCCTGCCGGTGCGCCTCCCGGGAGAGGCGCTGCAGCCTCAGCGCCTCCTCGCGGATGCGGCGCGCCCGTTCCCCCGCCGATCCGCCGGCCGCCATCGCCCACCCCTGTCAAAAAGGTACGGAGTACTACACATAGCAACAATGATTGCCGCGCGACACCCCCTTTTATGGAGCCGTCCGGCCCTTTATGGAGCCGTCCGGCCCTTCCAGGCGCCGCCCTTGCCGGTGCGGTGCCTGCGGGCCGAGTCGACGGTCATGGCCGCGTACATGAGGGCCACGAGGGGCAGGGCCGGGGCGCGCAAGGGTGACAGGCAGTAGAAGCGCAGCATGGGGGTGTAGGTGGCCGCCATGATCGTCCAGGCGAGGAGGCCGGTCGTGGTGGTGAGCGCGGCGGTTTTCGCGCCGAGGGCCAGGCCGATCAGGCCCGCCAGGGTCGCGGCGGGCGGGACCGCGTACATCAGGAGCAGGGTCAGGACGGTGCCCGCCAGCAGGGCCGGTGAGTAGCGGAGCTGGTGGTAGGCGCTGCGGGCGACCATCGTCCACAGGTCGGACAGGCGGGGATAGGGACGGCGGCTGACGACGTCGCGGCTCAGGTCGAGGCGGCATCGTCCGCCGTCGCGCTTGATGAGGCGTCCGAGGGCCACGTCGTCGATCAGTGCGTTCTTGATGGCCGCGAGCCCGCCCGCGTACGCGAGGGCGGCGCGGCGGACGAGCATGCAACCGCCTGCTGCGGCGGCCGTGCGCGTCCCGTCGCGGGTGACGCGGCGGAACGGGTAGAGCTGTGCGAAGAAATACACGAAGGCGGGGACGAGAGCGCGTTCCCAGCCCGTGCGGGTGCTGAGCGTCGCCATCTGCGAAACGAGAGTGCGCTCTTCGGACGTCGCGGCGCGGACGAGTTTCGTCACGGTCCCGGGGGCGTAGGCGATGTCGGCGTCGGTGAACAGAAGGAATTCGGGTTCGCCCGCCGCCCGGACGCCTTCCGACATCGCCCAGACCTTGCCCGCCCAGCCATCGGGACGGTCCTTCGCGCGCACGACGCGGAAATTCGCCTGATCGCGCGCGAGGTGTTCCGCGGTGTCGGCGGTCCCGTCGCTGCTTCCGTCATCGACCAGGACAACGGTGAAATCGCCCGGATATCGCTGTGTCAGCAGGGTTGGCAGAGTTTCCGGAAGCACGGCCGCCTCGTCGCGGGCCGGGACGACGGCCACCACGTCCGGCCATTCGGGCGGGTCCGTGCCGGGCGGGAGCAGCGGGCCGGTCTTCCAGAAACCGCCGTGGCCGAGGGCCAGGTACAGCCATCCCACCAGCGCGGCCAGTGCCAGAACGCCCAGGACCACCACGCCCGCAGCCTCGCACCGGATCGCGGCGCGCGTCCAACACGCGCGACGTGGCGTGGCGGATGCGCCCGGCGCGGGAGAATCGGCCCATGAGCACTGACCCGGACCTCAAGGAGGTTCTCTGGAAGGCCGCCGACAAGCTGCGGGGATCCGTGGACGCGGCGCATTACCGGGACTTCGTGCTGGGGCTCGTGTTCCTCAAGTATGTGTCCGACTCGTCGGGCGACGGCGCCTTCCGGGTGCCGCGCGGGGCGCGGTGGGCGGACATCGCCGCGCAGGCCCATTCGGGGACGATCGGCGCGACGATCGATGCGGCCATGGACGCGGTCATGCGCGCCAATCCCCCGCTCGCCGGAGTCCTTCCGAAGCCTTTCGGACGGGACGAGGTCGACCAGCGCCGCCTCGGCGAACTGGTCGGACTGATCGGCGATGTGCGGTTCGCCGGGCACGGCGGGGATCGCGGGCAGGGTGGGCGGGGTGGCCAAGCCGGGCGGGGCGGCCAGAGTGGAAAATCCGCGCGTGATGTGCTCGGTGAGGTCTACGAATACTTTCTGGAGAAGTTCGCGCGGGCCGAAGGGAAGCGCGGCGGGGAGTTTTACACGCCGTCCAGTGTGGTGAAGGTTCTGGTCGAGATTCTGGAGCCGTTCAAAGGGCGCGTGTACGACCCTTGCTGCGGTTCGGGCGGCATGTTCGTGCAGGCGGAGAAGTTCGTCCTCAGCCATCGAGGGCGGCTGGATGACATAGCCGTCCACGGGCAGGAGGCCAATGAGCGAACGTGGCGGCTGGCAAAGATGAACCTGGCCGTTCACGGGATCTCCGGAGACCTTTCCGCACGGTGGGCCGACACCTTTTACGAGGACGCCCATCCGGAACTCCAGGCTGATTATGTGCTCGCGAATCCGCCATTCAACATGTCGGACTGGTACCGGGATCCCGGTGACTCGCGTTGGCGCTTCGGAGTTCCGCCCGCGACGAACGCGAATTTCGCCTGGATACAGCACATCGTCGCCAAACTCGGCCCTGCGGGCACCGCGGGCGTGGTGATGGCGAACGGGTCGATGTCGTCCAGGCAGTCGGCCGAACGCGGCATTCGCGCCGCGATGGTGGAGGCCGATCTGGTGTCGTGCGTCGTCGCGTTGCCGGGCCAGCTTTTCCGGAGCACGCCCATTCCCGCGTGCCTCTGGTTCCTCGATAAGGGAAAGACCGCACGGAATCAGGTCCTGTTCATCGACGCACGCGGCATGGGCACGATGATCGACCGCACCGAACGCGTCTTCACCAGCGCCGACATCGCCAGGATCGCCGGTACGTACCGTTCCTGGCGGGACGGCTCGCACTCCGACGTACCGGGGTTCTGCCACGCCGCCGGGCTGGACGAGATCCGCTCCCACGACCACGTCCTCACCCCGGGACGCTATGTAGGGACGGCCAAGGCGACCGCCGGCGCTGCGGGCGACGAACCCCTTTCCGACAAGGTCGAGCGCCTCACCAAGGAGTTGTTCGCGCAGTTCGAGGAGTCGGCGCGGCTCGACCAAGTCGTCCGCGCCGAACTGGCCCGCCAGGACGAACGCCTGGACGAACACCTGGACGGACGCCCGGGAAGCGCGGACGGACTCCTGGATGAGTGACGGGCACGTGAGACTGGGCGAGCTCGTCACGTTCTCGAACGGAAAGTCACACGCCACTGGTCAGGGCACGTCCTACGAGACCTACGGCGCCAATGGGGTCATCGGCGCGTCCGAGCGCTACAACGCCGAAGCCCACGCCACCATTGTCGGACGGGTCGGGTCGTACTGCGGCGCCGTCCATTACAGCCGGGACCGCTGCTGGGTCACCGACAACGCCATCATCGCCACGGCGAAGGACGGCGTGAACCCGCGCTACGTCTACTACCTGCTCAAAAGGCTCGACCTGAACCGGTACCGGATCGGCTCGGGCCAGCCGCTGCTGACACAGGCCATTCTGAGCCGGCTCGCCGTCGCCCGGATGACCCGCGCGGAGCAGGACGCGGCGGCGTCCGTCCTCACCGCCCTCGACGACAAGATCGCCGCGAACGGCCGCATCGCGGCGACGGCGGACGAGCTCGTCCGCGCCCGCTACGAGGAACTGGCAGCCGCGGCGACGGCGACGATCCGGATAGAGCGCCTGGGGTCGCTGGTCCGGGCGAACATCCCGCCCGACCGGATACCCCGGGACGCGAACTACATCGCCCTCGAACACATGCCGAAACGCCACATGTGGCTCACGTCGTGGACGGATTCGTCCAACGTGATCAGCGCGAAGCGACGATTCGCGCCCGGCGATGTGCTCTTCGGAAAGCTCCGCCCCTATTTCCACAAGGCCGGTCTCGCGTTCGTCGGCGGCATCGCCTCGACCGATATTCTCATCGTCCGCCCGAAGCAGGACGTCTACCGGGGCTGGCTCCTCGCGGCGCTGTCGAGCGACGAGGTGGTGGCGCACGCGTCCGCGGTCGGCGACGGCACGAGAATGCCGCGCGCGAAATGGCCTGACCTCGCCGCCCATGAGATTCCCTGGCCGGACGCGCACGCGCGCGGATTCAACGAGTTCGTCAAACCCCTGGCCAGGCGAGTGGAAGCCGCCGCGGCCGAGAACAGGACGCTGGCGCGCCTGCGCGACACTCTTCTGCCCCGGCTCATTCCTTAATGAAATCGTGATCAGCGGCGGCGGGTCGCCCGGCCTGCCGACGTCCGTCCGCCGCCGCGTGCCGGAACCGGGACCGATGGTGAGTATTCGCAGCGTGCGGCAAGGCCCTTGCATGCGCGCAAGAGCCGGTGACTGGCCCACGTGCGGTACGTCAGAGTGTGTGTTGTTTCACTCCCACGTCCACTTCTTCCACAGGCCGAAGAACACATGTTCGCATACAGCCCGACACGGAGACGTGAAGCCAACGCCGCCATGAACGCATCTGACGCGTGGTCAGGGACGCCTGTGCTCGTCCCGGCGCCCGCACCTTCGCTTGAGCTCGGAATCCCGTCCGCGTGGAACAACGGCAAGTCCTGCGGACGGCTCATCGGCGAGATCGACCTCGCCGCCACCCCGGCCGCCGTGCGGCTCGCGAGGTCCTACGTCAGGGAACTCGTCGGGCAGCATTTCGGCGCCGACCGGACCGAACTCGGCGACCTGGAACTGCTCACCAGCGAGGCCATGACCAATTCGGTGCTGCACGCGAGGCCGCGCCCGGACGGGACGATCACGCTGTCCGTCATGCACCTCGACCGGTACGTCCGCGTCGAGGTGACCGACGGCGGAGCCGCGCCCGGCCAGCCGCGTGCGCCCAAGGAGCCCCTGCCGGTGCACGGGCGGGGACTCCTTCTCATGAAGGCGCTCGCCACCGATTTCGGCACCCACCGGAGCAAGAACGGGGCGACGTTCTGGTTCGGCGTGGGCGTCCGGGAAGGGTGGCGACTGCCGTGACGCTGGGGCCGGCGCCGAGCCTGACCGAACGGTCAGCGCCCGGCCCGCGGGAGGACGAGGCGGACGCCCGCGGGCCGCTGCTCAACGCGCCGGCCCCCGGCGTCGCCCGTCCGGACGGCACCCGTCCGGACGACACTCATCCGTACGGCGACCGCCGGTACGGCAACCGTCCGTACGGCGCTCATCCGTACGGCACCGACCTCGGCGGCGAGGGCACCTACGCCGCCGGCCGGGAACCCGCCGAAGGGGCGCCGCGCAGGTGCTCGATCGCGGGCCGGCTCGTCCAGGCGAACAGGGGCTTCCTGGACCACGCCGCCGCGCCGCGCGCCCAGCACACCGGGCTGCGGCGGTTCCCGGACCTTGGTTGCGGGCTCCCCGCGCCCGCCAACCTCGGCCGCACCGCCACCGCCGACCCAGACGACACCGCTGACCCAGACGACACCGCTGACCTCGGCGACACCGCGCGGACGGAGTGACCGCCCGCCATGCTCTCCGTCGTCGATGACAGAACGAACACAACCGCCGCCACCTCGCGCGCCATGTCCGGCGCTTCGGTACGATCGAAGCACCAACAAGTGCCACATCTAGGGCGAGCGATGACCGCGGACGGCGAGCCGAAGTCACTCTCCGAGATCACCAAGGACATGGGTCTCAACATGTCCGACGTCGCGGCCTTCTCCGGGCTCGACGAGAGCACTGTGTTCCGCCTGTGGGACAACGTCGAATGGCTCGACCGGGTGAGCGGACGTTCCCTGCAGAGCCTGATGTCGTCCATCCCGGGAATCGCCGAATACTCGATGTCGCACGCCGTCCACAAAAGACGCGACATCCTCATCGGCGACCTGCACGACGTCGGGCTCTCCGTGAACCTGTCCGCGCTGGAGAACTCGCCCGTCCCGCAGCAGCATCTGCTGAACGCGCTGGAGGCGGCGCTGTGCGTCGTCCGCGGCGAGCCGACGCAGAAGACGTCGTCCTTCATCGCCCGCTTCTGGGGAAACGAGCCGGACCGCGCGCTCGAGCTCATCTATTCCGACGAGCCGGGCCGGGGAATCCTGCACGACCCGCAGATCCTCCGGGACTCCTCGGTCGATCTGGCCCCCCGCCTGCACCGCAAGACGTACTCGTTCCATTCCATCCTGGCGGTCAACGTCATCGCGCACCAGGTCAGCAAGGTGACCGACGCGATCGAGGCCGATCTCGGCTCCAACGTCCCGGCCCGGCAGAGCGCGTTCATGACGCGCGGCGTCGTCATGGGCATCCTGATCAACTCCGACGACGTCGAACTCGCGGAGCGGTACCGCAGGGAGCTGGAGACGACGCCGCTGTATACGGCGCTGGAGGAATGGGCATTCCCGACCTACGCCCGGGACAGCCGTCTGAGCAGTGATTTCACCCTGCCGAGCTCCCTGTCGCTGCGCAATACGGCCACCGAGGTGTTACGCGAGATCGCGGTGTACAACGACGCCTACTTCTACTACCTGGTGTCGACGTACATCCCGCTCGCGCTGAAACGCGACCCGGCGTTCGGGGGCAAGATCGTCGAGCTGATCCAGGCATTGGAACTGCGCGGGGTCGATTGCCGGGACCGAAGGATCAGACAGACGTGCAACGCGCTGGTTCGGCAGCTCAAGGGCACCGTCTGAACCAGCTTCTGGAGAATGGGGAGCCGGTGGAGGACACGGCGCAGGCCATCGCCAATCTTACGCAGGAACGATGGGAGGCCAACGCGGAGTACTGGGTCAAGGTCATCAGGGAGCGCCGCGACCGGTACCGGACGGAGTTGACCGACGCCGCCGTCCTCGACGCCATCGGCCCCGCCGGGGGGTTGCGCGTCCTGGACGCGGGCTGCGGCGAGGGGTACCTCTCCCGCACATTGGCCGCCGGCGGCGCGGACGTCGACGGCATCGACGCCTGCCAGAGCCTGGTCGACGCGGCGGCCTCGCACCCGTCGCCGGAGGGGGCGGCCAGGTTCACCTACGCCAGCGTCGACGACCTGCCCTTCGAGGACGGGACGTTCGACCTGGTCGTCTGCAACCACCTGTTCAGCCACCTGCCGGACCCGACCGACGCGCTCCGCGAGATCGCCCGGGTCCTGAAGAGCGGCGGGCGGCTGATCCTGCTGACCCTGCACCCCTGCTTCTACGTGGAGCACTCGGAGCGGGGCGCGACGGCCAGCATCCCGGCGGCGCAGTACTTCGCGTCCCGCGGGATCGACCAGCGCTTCCTGGTGGACGGGCTCGAATCACCCTCGATGGTGACATCGTGGCTCAGGCCACTGGAGTTCTATGCTGGAACGCTCCGAGACGCCGGATTCGTCATCGCCGACCTGCGCGAGCCGCACCCGACGGAAGAGATGATGCGGGACGACCCGTGGTGGCGCAGGGGCTTCCCGACGGCGATGTTCATCCTCCTCACCGCAGAACTCCGCTAGGAACAGACGGCGGGGCTAAGAAACAGACGGCGGGACGGCCGGGCGTAGAGTCGGCCGCATGGACGATGTGCCACCGGACCTGGCCGGGCATCCGGACAGGCTCCGGTGGAACGCCAAATACGGGGACGCTCCGCCGCTGACGGCCGTCCATCCGCTGGCGGAGCGGGCGCTGTCGCTCGACCTGCCGGACGGCGGCGTGCTCGATCTGGCGTCCGGGCCGTCCGGCAGTGCCCTGCGCGCCGCCGAGGCCGGCCGGGCGGTCACGGCCGTGGACGTCTCCGAGGTCGCGCTCGGACGACTCGGCGCCGAGGCGTCGCGCCGCGGACTCGGCTCGCTGATCACACTCGTCCAGGCGGACCTGGGCGCATGGCGGCCGCCGGGCCCCGGATACGCGCTCGTCCTTTGCACGGGCTTCTGGGACCGCGCCGTGTTCGACCGCGCGGCCCGTGCCGTCCTGGACGGCGGCGCGCTGGCCTGGGAGGCGTTCACCGAGGACGCGCGACGCGACCGGCCCGGCCTGCCCGCCGAATGGTGCCTTGCCGCCGAAGAGCCCGCCTCACTCCTTCCCCGCGGCTTCACCGTCCTCCAGCAGGACGACGTCCCGGACGCGGGCAAACGCCGCTTCCTCGCCCGCAGAACGAGCTGACGAGCTGCCGAGCTAGTCGAGGTCGACGACGACGGGAGCGTGGTCGGACGGCCCCTTGCCCTTCCGCGCCTCCCGATCGACATAGGCCGAGCGGACACGCCCGGCGACGTCCTCGCCGGCATAGAAAAGGTCGATCCGCATCCCCATGTTCTTGTGGAACATTCCAGCCCGATAGTCCCAATATGTGAATGGATGAGGGCCCTTCATGGGGGTCGGGACCACGTCGTGGAGGCCCAGGGCCAGGAGGTCGGCTAGGGCCTGGCGTTCGGGCGGGGTGACGTGCGTGGAGCCGATGAACACGGCCGGGTCCCAGACGTCCTCGTCCGTGGGGGCCACGTTGTAGTCGCCGCACGCGACCAGCGGCGTCCCGGCGGCCAGTTCGGCGGCCAGCGCGTCGCGGAGCGCCGCGAACCAGGCGAGCTTGTAGACGTAGTGGGCGGAGTCGGGCGTCCGGCCGTTCGGCGCGTACAGCGACCAGACCCGGACGCCGCCGCACGTGGCGCCGATCGCGCGGGCCTCCGGCGTCAGCAGGACGGGCTCGGTCAGCTTGGTCTGCGGATCGTCGGTACCGCCCTCGTACACCGGTTCGCCGGGGAAGCTGTTGGAGACGTCCTCGATCCCGACCTTGGAGAGGACGGCCACGCCGTTCCAGCGGCCGTCGCCGTGCGCCGCCGTGGCGTAGCCGAGCTCCTCGACCTCGGCGGCCGGGAACTGGTCCGCGCGGCATTTGGTCTCCTGGAGGCAGACGACGTCAGGCGCGGTCTCGTCCAGCCAGGCGAGGAGGCGGGGCAGGCGGGCCTTGACGGAGTTGACGTTCCACGTCGCGAGGCGCATCCTCCCAGCCTGCCACCTCGCGGTGGCGGACGGGCGTGAGCGTTAGGGGCGGCGGGGTATTCTGGCGGTCCCCCCGCCCTAGGCGCACGGCCCTTCGGGGGCCGGGTGACCGGTAGGTTGCGAGTCGGCCCCGTCCCTGTCACGCGGCGCCCTTCCAAGCCGCGTGACCGGTACATTGCGGGTCGGCCCGTCCCGGTCGCACGGTGCCACGCAAGGCCGCGTGACCGATAGATTGCGGGTTGGCCCGTCCCAGTCATCGGGGGCCTTACAGAGGCCCGCGTGACCGGTAGATTGCGGGTCGGCCTATTTTGCGCGGTTTTCACGCTGTGCTTAGACCGACCCTGGAAGGGTGGTCACTTCCGTGATGTCGTCGAACCCGGAGCGAGTGAGGAATCATGTCCGAGGATGACAAGCCCGGGGGCAAGCCGGCGATCAAGGCGAAGGCGAAGATCCCGAACGCCAAGAACATCCGCTCCCCGGAATTCACCCCGCACGGCATCAGCGCCGGACGCGGCAGCGGGCTCAACCGGCCGTCCGCGCCGTCCGCGCTGACCGCCAAGCAGGCGCGCAAGCGGCGGACCCTGATGATCGCGGGTCTGGTGGTGGTCGCGCTGGCGATCTCCGGCGGCGTCGTGTGGTGGGTGAACCGGCCCGGGCCCGAGATCAAGGTGACCGGGAAGTTCGCATCCGAGCCGAAGGTCGACATTCCCACCGATCTCGCGCCGGAGGGCAAGCGCAAGGCGACCGTCCCGATCCGGGGCACCGGTCCCAAGATCGCCAACGGCGACGCGCTGTACGTCCAGTACGCCTTCTACCAGTGGTCCAAGGACAAGGACGAAGAGGACAGCTCCAAGCAGAGCACGAGCAAGCAGCTCGGGTCGTCCTACAAGCAGGAGGCGCAGGGCCAGCCGACGCGCCCGCTCGTCGTCGGCAAGAGCGGCATCAAGGGCTTCGACCAGGGCATGGTCGGCCAGACGGCCGGCAGCCGGGTCGTCCTGCAGATCCCGCCGTCCGAGGGCTTCGGCAAGGACGGCGCGCAGCTCGGGCTCAGCGGCAGCGACTGGGTCGTCTTCGTCGTGGACGTCCAGGCCGTCGTCCCCAAGAGCCCCGCCCCGCAGGGGACGAAGAAGGAGCTCACCGACAAGAAGCTGCCGAAGGTCGAGGACCAGGGGGCCGGCAAGGCGCCCAAGGTCACGATCCCCAAGGGCGAGGACGCGCCGAAGAAGCTCGAGGTCAAGACCCTCGTCGAGGGCACCGGCCCGGCGCTCGCCAAGGGCGACGAGGCGGTCGTCAACTACCAGGGCAAGATCTGGGACACCGGCAAGGAGTTCGACTCCAGCTGGGCGCAGGGCGGCTCGCCCGCCAAGTTCCCGATCGGCACCGGCGGCACCGTCCCGGGCTTCGACAAGGGCCTCACCGGCGCGAAGATCGGCAGCCGCCTGCTGCTGATCCTGCCGCCGGCCGAGGGCTACGGCAAGAAGGGCAGCCCGCCGAGCATCAAGGGCGACGACACCCTGGTGTTCGTCGTGGACATCATCGCCAAGATCCAGAAGTGACGCGGGCGCGGCACGGCCGCGGCGCGTGAGCGCGTGAGAGGGGCGGGGACCCGGCCGGGTCCCCGCCCTTCGGCGTTTCCAGAAAGTTCACGGTGCGGCATCCGCCCACGACAACCGGGGAGGCGCAATACCCGTCCTCCTATTGGGAACACGGGACTGTGCATTGGGCGGCCCATCCCATCGATCCCCTCAGGTATCGTCGGTAACGCATTATTCACGGGGGGCTTGTGAGCGACGGCAGAAAGGGTCCGGAGGGCGAGGAGCGCACCGGGCCGGGCGAGGCGGAGCTGCATACCGCCGAGGTGGCGCCGCCGGCCGGCGAGGACGGTCCGACGACCGCCACGCTGACCGTGCACACCGGAGAATCCGCCCAAGACGCGGAATTCACCCGCGAGAACGACATATCTCAGAACGGCGACAAGAGCGACGGCGACGCCGTCCCGTCCGCGGACGGGGCCGAATCTCCAGGCGCCGATAACACCGACGACAGCCACGACACCGACAAGACCACGACCGACGCGGCCGAGACCGCGCCCGCGACCTCCGGCGACGTGACCAAGGTCGACGCGGCGGACGAGCCGGCGGGGGCCGGTGTGCGGGACGCGACTGGGGCGTTGGGTGTCGGAGAGCCCGGGAACGGTGATACCAAGACCATGCCCGCCGTCGCGTCGTCCAAGCAGGGAGGACCGCCCGGTCGCGGGCGGGGGCCGGGAGGCGGCGGCGACGGCAAGGGGCCGCGCAAACCCCGGAGCCGCCGGTCGCGCTACCTGCGGCGGGCCCTGTTCGTCCTGCTCGGGCTCATCGGGTTCTGCGTCGCCGCGTTCGGCGTCGCCTACATGTTCACGCCGGTCCCGTCGCCGCAGGAGCAGGCGATCGCGCAGGGCCCGACGTTCTACTACTCCGACGGCAAGACGCAGATCGCGAAGACCGGCGTCAACCGCGACGCGGTCAAGCTCGACCGCATCCCGAAGAGCACCCGCGACGCGGTGATCGCCGCGGAGAACCGCGGCTTCTACGACGACCCCGGCGTGTCCGTCTCGGGCACGACGCGGGCGCTGTGGTCCACGGTGAGCGGACGGCAGCTCCAGGGCGGGTCGACGATCACGCAGCAGATGGTCCGGAACTACTACGGCGGCATCGGCAAGGAGGTCTCCGTCACCCGCAAGCTCAAGGAGGTGATGGTGTCGCTGAAGGTCGGCCGGGAGAAGTCCAAGGACTGGATCCTGGAGCAGTACCTCAACACCATCTACTTCGGCCGCGACGCGTACGGGGTGCAGGCCGCCGCCAAGGCCTACTTCGGCAAGGACGTCTCGGAGCTGACCCCGGCCGAGGGCGCCTACCTCGCCGCCGCGATCCAGCAGCCCAGCAACTTCGCCGACCCGTCCGGGGCGCAGCGCGTCCACGCCGAGCAGCGGTGGCGGTCCGTCCTCGACAACATGGTGCGGGACGGGGCCGTCAACCCTGCCGAGGCGATGTCGATGAAGTTCCCGGTGCCGCAGAAGGCGCACATCACCGACGTCCTCAAGGGCCAGCGCGGCTACATGGTCAACGTGGCCAAGAAGGAGCTCATCGAGCGCCGCGGCTACAGCGAGGACGAGATCAACCGCAGCGGGCTGAAGATCACCACGACGTTCGACAGGCGGCTGATGGACGCGCTGCGGCGGTCGGTGAACCAGAACACCCCCGAGGGGATGAACAAGAAGATCCGGACGGGCGCCGTGTCGGTCGACCCGGCGACCGGGCAGGTCCTGGCGTTCTACGGCGGCCGCGGCTACCTGGAGGAGGCGCTGAGCAGCTCCTTCGGCGAGTGGGCGCAGGCCGGGTCCGGGTTCAAGCCGATCGCGCTGGCCGCCGCCCTGGAGGACGGGAAGTCCCTCAACTCCACCTACGACGGAAGCTCCCCGCAGTACTTCGCCGGCGACCCCGTCGAGAACAACGGCAACGAGAGCTACGGGACGGTGAACCTCGTCACCGCCACCCAGCGGTCCGTCAACACCGCGTACGTGAACCTCGGCCGGGACATCGGCAACAAGAAGATCGTCGAGATGGCCGAGAAGATGGGGATCCCCGCGTCGCAGATGAAGGCGGAGCAGCGGGCCGCCGCGACGCTCCCGCTGGGCATCGTGTCGCTGCGTCCCGTCCAGCAGGCGGGCGTGTACGCGACGTTCGCGGCCGAGGGCGTGCACCGGACGCCGTTCGTGGTGAAGGCCGTCACCGACAACGAGGACCACGAGCGCACGTTCACCGAGAAGGGCGAGCGGGCGCTCGGCCAGCAGAACGCGCGGGACGCCACGTACGCGATGCAGCAGGTCGTCCGCGGCGGCACCGGGACGGGCGCGCAGCTGCCCGACGGCCGCGACGTCGCCGGCAAGACCGGCACGACCGACGAGGGCCGCGCGATCTGGTTCAACGGCTTCATCCCGCAGATGGCGACGTCCGTGGCGATGTTCCGCAGCGACGGCAAACCGCTGAACATCCCCGGGTACGGCGCGTTCGGCGGGCAGCTCCCCGCGCAGATCTGGCGGACGTACATGGGCGACGCCGTGAACATCAAGAGCTACGAGCCGGAGTCGTTCGGGTCGCCGTCGAGCCGTCCGGGCGGCGGCTGGACGGGCCCGCCGGACGGCCTCAGCCCCGGCGGGACGGAGCCGCCGGACACGGGCGGGCCGCCCGAGCCCCCGCCGCCCACCGACGAGCCGGACTTCCCGACTCCGCCCACCGACCTGCCGACCATCCTCCCGCCCGACCCCGGCGACCCCGATCCCGGCGATCCGGGCGACCCCGATGATCCCGGCGGAGGCGGCGGCGGAGGCCGCCCAGGCGGCAACGGCTGACCACACCCGGCGGGACGGCTCCCGCCGGGACGCGCGGCACCCCTTACTCGCAGGCTTTTCCTATGCTGCCCGGGGTCTGGTTCATCACGGTGTCGAGCTGCGCGACGTCGCCGGTGCCGACGGCCGGGGCGGCCGCGCGGAGCTTGCCCGCCTCGGCCTTGAGCGCCTTCTTCAGGTCGTCGTCGCCGGTCTTCTTCGCCAGCGCGTCGAGGCGTCCGGCGAGCTGCTCCGTCGCCTGCCGCCAGCGCGCGGGCTCGGCCGCCGGGATGGTCCTCACCTGGGCGATGTACTGCTGGAACGCCTTCTTGGTGTCGGCGCACACCTGCCCGGTGTCGCCGCCCAGCGCGCCGCACCCGCCGAGCAGGCCGGACGCGCCGAGCATCGCCGCGCCCGCGGCCAGCGCCCGAGCCATCCCGTGTCGCATCGCATCCTCCCGGTTGATCCCCGTCCGGCCCCGCATATACTTCCGCATGAGGTCATGAGCGCCAGCGCCAAGCCCCGGCTTGCTGGCCGGCAACCCTTCGTCCGCGATGGGGTGCCCCGGGTGAGGACCTGGCCGGACGCAGCATCCGCGTTCCGGCAAGCGCGGATCCCGGCGGATTTCCGGGGTCCCTGACCCGGAAGGTCCCGGCATGCCGACGCTGCTCGCCCGCTCCGCTCACTCCGTTCCGCCCGCTCACTCCGTTCCGCCCGCTCGCGACGCCATCACGCCTGCTGTGACGCCCGCCGAGGGGGCCCGGGTTCAGCCGGGCCCGCGCGTCATCGGCGCGGACGTACCGGTGCCCGTGCGGGACGGACGCCACGTCCCGTACGCCAACCTCGACTACGCCGCGAGCGCGCCCTGTCTGGAGGCGGTGCACGAGGCGGTCACCCGTGCACTGCCGTACTACAGCAGCGTGCACCGCGGCGCCGGTTACACCTCGCAGGTCACGACCGGGGCGTACGAGGAGGCGCGGGAGACGGTCCGCTCGTTCGTCGGCGGCTGGCGTCGTTCCGCCGTCGTGTTCACCCGCAACACCACCGACGCGATGAACCTGCTCGCGCACGCCGTCCCCGCCGGGACGAGCGTCGTCGTCTTCGAGACCGAGCATCACGCGAGCCTGCTGCCGTGGCGGCGGGCCGTGCGGCTGCCCGCGCCCGCCACCCCCGCCGAGGCCGTCTCCGCCGCCGACCGGGCCCTGCGCGAGTCCCCCATCGGGTCGCGGCTGCTGGTCGTCACCGCCGCGTCCAACGTCACCGGCGAGCTGTGGCCGATCGAGGAGCTCGCGCAGGTCGCCCGCCGCAACGGCGCCCGCATCGCCGTGGACGCCGCGCAGCTCGTCCCGCACCGTCCGATCGACATGACCGCGCTCGGCCTCGACTACGTCGCGTTCTCCGGGCACAAGCTGTACGCGCCGTTCGGCGCGGGCGTCCTCGCCGGGCGCGCCGACTGGCTCCGCGCCGCCGCCCCCTATCTGAAGGGCGGCGGCGCCAGCGCGTCCGTCGGGCGGACGACCCGGTGGGCGGCGTCCGCCGAGCAGCGGCACGAGGCCGGCTCCCCGAACGTGCTGGGCGTCATCGCGCTCGCCGCCGCTTGCGAAACCCTGTCGGACCTCTGGGAATCGGTCGCCGCGCGCGAGGAAGCGCTGGTGAAGAGGCTGCGGGCCGGGCTGGCCGCGCTGCCGTCCGTCCGCGAGCTGACTCTGTGGGGCGACCGTGCGCCGCGCGTCGGGATCGTGTCGTTCGTCGTGGACGGCTGGAACGCGCGAGACGTGGCGCTTACCCTGTCCGATGAGTACGGCATCGGCGTCCGGGACGGGAAGTTCTGCGCCCACCCCTTCCTCAGCCACCTGCTAGGTGGGGACGACCCGGGGTGCGCCGCGGGCCGGGACACCGCCGTCCGCGCCAGCCTCGGCATCGGGACGAGCGAGGAGCACATCGACCGCCTCCTCACCGCCCTCGCCGGGCTGACGGCCCGCTGAGCTGCGCGGACTCCGGCGCCGCCGAGTGAAGATGCTCTTTGGTCCTGTTCGCCCATGTAGCGTAGACAGTCGCGCGGGGACGAGCACGGAAGAAACAGGGGGTGGCGACCGTGGCCGACGCGTGGCGACCCACGTCGGATCTCGAGCACCGGCTGGAGGAGACCGTACGGGCCGGAGACCAGGAGAGTTACTTCCGGCTCCTCGCGGAGAGCGAGCTCGTCGTCCCCGTCCCGCCGGACGTGGCGGACGGGATGCTCGCCAACGAGACGCAGCCGTCCTGGCCGACGCAGGAGGAGGACGGCCGGGTGCACGTGCTCGTGTACACGTCGGCGTCGGCGATGCGCGCCTGCCTCGGCCAGACCTACCAGCACTTCATGACGATCAGGTTCGGTGAGATCGCCGAGACGTGGCCCGACGACCGCTGGTGGCTCGCCGTCGACGTCCCGGCCCGGGGCGTCGGGACCGTCCTGCCGATCGAGGCGCGGCTGCCGTCCTGGTTCGTCCGGCAGGTCGCCGCGGGCGACGGCCGCCCGCCGCAGGTCGGCCGCGCGGCGGCGCCCTGGGAGGAGCTCCGCGACCAGCACCGCGACCTCCCCCGCGAAGCGCCCAGCGAACCGTCCCACGAGGCGTCCCGGCAGGAGTTCCAGCCCGCGAACGAGGTGGAGCGCGACCTGCTCCGCGCCGCGGCCAACAACGACCACGACCTCTTCCTGCAGACGCTGGCCGCCACGGACGTGCTGCTCCCCGTCCCCGACGACACCGACTACACGCTGCGTCCGGGACGTCCCGGTTTCCCCTGGCAGACCCGGGAGGTGGACGGCTCCACCGTCGTGCCCATGTTCACGTCCCCGGAACGGCTCATCGAGGCCGCCCACGCGGCTGGGACCGGCACCGAATACATCAAGCTGCCGTTCACCGTCGCGCTGCGCTACTGGCCGAACCACGACTGGCTGCTCGCCATCAACTCGGGCTCCCCCGCGGGCGGCACCATCCTCGCGCAGCAGCTCCCCGGCCTCGCCACCTGGGCCGACCAGCGCGCCGCGCAGCAAATGACGGAGGGTTTCGACCCGCAGAACGACATCGAGCAGCAGCTCTTCGACGCCGCCCGCCGACGCGACACCGACACCTTCTTCGCCATCCTTCTCGGCGCACAGGTCCTCGTCTCCGCCGATCCCGACACCCCGTGGGGCATCGACCCCGGCGACCCCGGGTTCCCGTGGCGGCCCGTGCCGGTGCACGGCCGCACGTCCATCCAGATCTTCACGTCCCTGAAGTGGATGAACGAGGCCATCGGCTCGTCCAGGTTCGTCATGCCGAGCCTCGTCGAGATGGTCGCCGCCTGGCCGGACACCGGGTGGACGCTCGTCCTCAACCCCGGCACGCCGATCGACGCGACCATGCCCGGCGACCAGGTCCGCTCGCTGCGCGGGCCGGACGCGGCGGCGACGCCCCCGTCCGCGTCCACGCCACCGCCGCCGGAGACACCGGCCGTCCCGGTCGCGCCCGCCCTCCCCGCTGAGCCCGCCCTCCCCGCTGAGCCCGCCGTTCCGATTGCGCCCGCTGTCCCTGCCGTCCCCGCTGAGCCTGACGCACCGGCCGCGCAGAGCCCCGTCGCCGGTTTCCCCGGCGATACGGCGCCGGAACGTCCGCGCGGACGCCACGCCGGACCACCCGAAATCCCCGACGAGGTACCTCAACCTGCCGAAACATTGCTGAGCGCCCCAGACGCGCAGAGCGCTCCTCCGCCCGCCGAAGCCGCACCGCAGCCCGCCCTTGACGAGCCTGTGCCGAGCACGAGCGCCGCCGGACCGGACGTCCCCGCCGAGTCCGCCATCTCCGCCGCACTCGGCTCGAACGTGCAGGAGAGTTACCCGGCCCCGTCCGAGATTCCGGAAACGAACGAAACACCGGGCAGTCCCGCCGCCGATCCACAGGACGCGCACCCCGTCCCGCATGTCCAAGAGGTGCCGGAGGCAGTTGCGGAGCATGCGGAAGCGTCCGGCGAACCGGGCCTTCTCAGCGAGACCGCGCCGCATGTCGATGCGGACACGGGCGAGGACACCGTGCCGAACGGACGGCCGCTGCGGGCCGTCCGGGAACCGGAGCCCGAGTTCGAGGCCGGGAACCGGATCGACCAGGAGCTGTACGAGGCGGCGTCGACCGGCGACTCCGACGCGTTCCTGCGGGTGCTGCTGAACGCGAACGTGCTGGTCCCGATCCCGGAGGACGCGCCGCTCGAAGTGACGCCGATGCAGTACGAGTTCCGGTGGGACGCGGCGCTGCGGACCGAGTCCGCGGTGCAGGTGTTCACGTCGCTGGTGCGGCTTCGCGAGGTGCTGCCGGAGTCGCGGTTCGTGTACGCCGACTTCCGCGAGCTGATCGGCGCGTGGCCCCGGGACGAGTGGGCGATGCTGCTCAACCCGGGAACGCACATCGGCGCGTCGCTGCGCGGCGACCAGGTGCGGGAGCTGAGCGAGTGGGCGGCGCGGGTCGGGCTCGTCCCGGCCCGGCCCGAGGTCCCCCCCGCCCGGCAGGACGTTCCGTCCGTCACGCAGGAGGCTCCGTCCGTCGCGCAGGAGGTTTCGTCCGTCCGGGAGGAGGTTCCTTCCGTCCGGGAGACCGCGCCGCAGCCGCGGCCGGAACCGGTGCCGCAGATGGCGCCCGACCTCGATGACCGGGGCGCGGCGCCGTCCATCATGCAGAAGGTCGTGCCGCACGGGCATGTCGCCTGGTACCTGGAGCAGGGCTACGACCGGGTGGGCGGCTTCGTCCACCTGACGAGCGACGTGGGAGAACTGCAGGCGCCCGTCCAGCTGTACGAGGCGCTGGGGCTCCTGTACGAAGGGTCGCCGTTCTCCCCCGGCGACGAGGGCGTGTACGTCATCCGCTGGCCCGCCTATTGTTCCGGCCTGTACCGCATCCCGTTCGGCGGACGGGACGAGGAGGAGCTGTCCACCTGGGGCGACGCCGGATGGGTGATCGAACGGCCGCCGTTCGTGGGCGGCGGCTTCGCGCCGGGCAGCGCCGGTTCCATCCGCGAGTACAAGGTGGACAGCGTCCGGCTGCCGTTCGGGGCGGAGATGTACTACCTCGGCGGCGACCGGTCCGAGCGGTTCGTGGCCATGTACGACCCCGACCGGCTCGCCTGGCTCCGGCCCGACGCGAGCGCGGACGCGTCCGGCGGACGGGACGCTTCAGGCGGACGGACGGAGGCCGCGCAGTGATCCGGGACGGATACGTCGCGCGTTGGCTCGGCCGCGACTTCGAGGCGGCGCCCGGCGCGGACGCCGAGGTCAGGCTGTACGCGCCCGCGCCCACGGACGGGTTCGAGGAGCTGCGCCCCGGACGGTACCGCCGCGTCGTCCCCGCGTCCGAGATCGAGGACCTCCGCTACGTCCGGACCACCTGCCGCTGGCGCGGTGAACGCTTCGTCATTGTGGGCGAGCACGAAACCTGGCTGCGAGTCGAATATTCAGGGGGACGCGCTCCGGTCGCCGAAAGTCTCGGGCTAGACCGCATCGACCTGGGAATCTGGCAGACCTGGGCCCCCAGATCGGAAGTTGAAGACGTTCGTGAAGAGTTCACATGATTCCGGATGGGGTTGATTTGGGGCTTAGTTCCGTGTTCGCTTGTGTCCCGAGGCGATCCCTCGAAGCGATGACACATGCGCTCAACGGCGACGCAACGGAGGTGCTGCGGCAGTGATCTGCCGATCAGCGGTCATACCCACCATCATCGGACTCGGCGCGGCCGCCGTGGTCGCCGCCGGCGGCGCGTCCGCCGTAGCCGGTTCGGCGGACCCGACGCTGGGCATCACGGTCACCGCAGAGGCGAGCAACGTGGGGGCCGACAAGGAAGCGAAGGTCGTCACGAAGGTCGTCGTCGAGGGCGGTACCCCGTCGAAACTCGAGGTCACCGGCGTCAAGCTGACACCGGACCCCGCCAAGGGGAACCCCAAGGTCAAGAGCGGTTGCGACGGCGAGCCCGCATGCAACCTCATCGGCGCGGACGGGAAGCCGCAGCCGGTCGAGTCCATCGTGAAACTCGACGAGGCGATCACAGGCAAGGTCACGGTGACGCTGGCGGTCACCGTCGCGGGCAAGGTCGACGACAAGGATGTGACGGGAACCGGCAGCGGGAACGTGATATTCGCCCAGCTCCCGGTCGACACCTCGCCACCGCCAACGAAGACCACGCCTCCGCCGACGAAGACCAAGACGCCGCGCCCGACGAAGTCGAGTTCGGGGAATCCGCCGTCCACGTCGTCCGGGAGCGGCGGTTCCGGAGGCACGAGCAGCGGTTCAGGCGGCTCCAGCAGCGGCGGCTCGTCCGGTCCCGGGACGACGGGCGGAGTCATCCCGCCGGCGCCGAACTCGTCGTTCGACCCGCGGAACCCGCAGGTGGCGCTGCCGCCGATCACGAGCCCGAACGCGCCGAACCCGTCGGTGGCGCCGGGTCAGGTCGCGTCGCCGCAGAGCCGGCTGCAGGGGAACAAGTCACCCGTCGCGCAGGACCTCACGTTCGAGCGGATGGCGAGCACGCAGATCGCGTGGCTGGCCGCGCTGATGGTGGCGTTCTCGCTGTTGCTGACGCAGGCGCGGCTGGGACGCAAGCGCCTGCCGGCCGCGGCCGCGAAGCGGACGAAGGGCGAGCACCGGCGTCCCCGCCGCGGCACCTTCGGCAAGTGATCAGCGCCTGATCAGCGCGTGAGGCTGTAGCAGGCGATCGCGGCGGCGGCCACGACGTTGAGCGAGTCGACGCCGCGTTCCAGCGCGTCCTCGCTCATCGGGATGCGGACGCGGTGGTTCGCCTCGTGCAGCCAGCGGGACGACAGCCCGTCCCCCTCGGAACCCAGCAGGAGCGCCCTGCGTTCGGCCGTCTGCACCTCGTCGATGGGCACGGCATCGGGCGCGGGTGTCAGGGCCAGAAGCTGGAAGCCGTGTTCGCGCAGCGTCGACAGCCCGTTCCGTCAGTCGGTCATGCGCGCGTACGGGAGCGCGAACACCGCGCCCATGGAGACCTTGACCGAGCGGCGATACAGCGGGTCGGCGCAGCGCGGCGCCAGCACGGCGGCGTCGACGCCGAGGGCCGCCGCGCACCTGAAGATGGCCCCGATGTTCGTGTGGTCGACGATGTCCTCGCAGACGATGACGCGGCGCGCGTCGGCGACGACGGCGTCGACGGTGGGGAGCGGGAGCCGTTCGAGGGACGCCAGCGCGCCGCGGTGGACCTGGAAGCCGGTGACCGACTCCATGGTGGCGTCGTCGGCGACGTAGACGGGGGCGTCGAGGCCGTCCAGGACGTCGGCGAGCGGCTCGAACCAGCGGCGGGCCATCAGCAGGGAGCGGACGGGGTGGCGGGCGGCGACCGCGCGGCGGATCACCTTCTCTCCCTCGGCGACGAACAGGCCGTGCTCGGCCTCCAGGCTCTTGCGGAGGTTCACGTCGCGGAGCCGCACGTAGTCGGCGAGGCGCGGGTCCGCGGGGTCGGAGACGGGAACCAGGCTGGCCATCCCCCAAGTCTCCCGCAGCCGGCCGGGAGCACGGACGCGCCCTCTGCCCCGCACCGCGTATCGCCTGTCAGGCGCCGATAGATGATGACCATGACATGCACCGTTCCCGAACAGCCTCTTTGGACGGGACGACGATGTCGGCTGATCAAGGAATGCCGCAGAAGGGGCGCAGGCACGGCGCCCTTCGAGGCGCGCCACCGCCTCCTCAACACGCGTCAACTTCTGGGTGGAAAATGCAGGACGGCGAAACCCGGGCGTGATGGCCGCGCGGGGCGAGCGGGCAGCGTCGCGCGACCTTTCCGGAATCCGATTCGGTCTCGGTAGATCTCATCCCTGGTTCTCGCGGTGACTGTGATGGTTCTCTCCGTCGCGGTCCGTCCGACGTGCGGGAACCCGCTCCACAGGAGCGGGAGCAAGTCCGGATCCGGCCGAACGGCGAGGCCAGGGGGCCGTCCCGCTGCCGGAGGGCGTGGGGCGCGCGTAGCGCTGCGCTCGCTGGGCGTGACGGCTGCGGGCGGCTTCGCCGACGATGAGACATACGCGCATGACCTGCGTCATTATCACTTTTGAGTTCTTTGTAACCTCTAGTTCGTACTACTACAGTGCCGGGGAACATCGGTGGGTTTCTGGTGAATCGAGGGCAGGGCATGAGCGGACGTCATGGCAATGACTTCCCCGAGGGGCCGGGCGAGGGCGGCTACGACCCGTCCACGCCCGTCTTCGGCCCGGCCAACGACGGGTCCTCCGACTGGTTCGGGGCGCGGGACAGCCAGGGCCGGCCGATCGGGCAACCGCCCGCGGGCCCGCAGGGGACGCCGGCGGGGCCCCCGCCCGGCTCGCCCACGTCATCGGGCGAGACGCCGGAATGGTTCACGCCGCGCCGGTCGGGCGAGCAGCCCGTGTACGGATCCGGCGGCTACAGCGGCGCCCAGGAGTCCGGCGGTTACGGCGCCGCCTCGGAGTCCGGCGGGTACGGTGGCGCTCCGGAGGGGGGCGGGTACGGGTCGGGAGCCGGCGGTTACGGCTTCGATGAGCCCGCCGCCGAAGGCCGGCAGGGGCCGCCGTCCGAGAGCTCCCCGCTCGCCGGGACGGGATACAGCGAATACGACTCCATCCGCAGCTCCGACGGAGGCCGGGCGGCGTTCTTCGGCGGCGGGGCCGGCGGGGTGGGCGAATCCGGCGGTTACGGCGGCGGACCAGGCGGATCAGGCGGTGGCGGCGGCGGCTACGGTGGCGGATCGGGAGACTACGGCGGGTCCGGCGACTTCGGCGGGTCCGGTGGTTACGGCGGATCGGGCGGTTACGGCAGCGGGTCGGGCGGTTACGAGTACGGGCGGCGCAAGCGCAAGCGGAGCGCGTCCGCGCTGATCGGGCCGATGGCGGGGGCCGTGGGCCTGGCGCTGCTGCTGGGCGTCGGCGTGTACGCGTTCGCGGAGAGCGGGAGCGGCTGCTCCGGCGACGACGCGATGAACCTGACCGTCGCGGCCGCGCCCGACATCGCGCCGGTCGTGGAGAAGGCCGTCGGACGGTTCAACGACTCCAAGCAGAAGGCCGACGGCAAGTGCGTCGTCGCGACCGTGAAGAAGGCGGAGCCGGCGACGGTGTCGACGCTGCTGTCCGGGCAGGGCGTGGCGAACCCGTCCAACGAGCGTCCGGACGTGTGGATCCCCGACTCGTCGCTGTGGGTGTCGCTGGCGCAGTCGAGCGGCGGAGGCGGCGGGGGCGGCGGCCAGAACGGCGGCCAGGGCGACGCCGCGGCCACCACCAAGACCAAGACGTCGGTCGCGTCGAGCCCGATCGTCGTCGGGCTGCCGCAGTCGCTCGCGGCGCAGCTGAAGCAGCAGGGCATCACCGCGAGCCCGTCCTGGGACAACCTGCTCAAGGCCGCGGGCGGCGTCGCGGGCGGCGCGGTGACCAAGAACCAGATGATCCCGGCGGGCTCGGTGCGGCTGGTCGCGCCCGACCCGATGAAGAACGCCGCGGGCATGGGCTCGCTGATGATCACCAACACGCTGCTGGCCAACGACCCGAACCGGGACTCGATCTTCACCGGCATCGTCCGGACCGTGCGGGAGAGCACCGTCCCGAACGTGGCGGCGGAGTTCACGCACTTCCGCAAGGGCCGCACCGGCAAGCAGCCGATCTCGCTGTCGTCCGAGCAGGCGCTGTGGAAGTACAACGGGACCGGGCCGGAGGAGCCGGCGGTCGCGCTGTACCCGCTCGAAGGCACGCTGTCGATGGACTACCCGTTCACCGTCACCAGCGCGGACGCCGGCGAGCAGGAGGGCGCCCGCCTGCTGGAGAAGGCGATGAGCACCGAGGCCACGCGCAGCGACGTCCACGCGCAGGGGTTCCGCACCCCGGACGGCAAGGCGCCGAACGGCTTCGACCAGAAGGCCGGCGTCAGCCCCGCCCGGCCGCGGCAGCTGCCCGCGCCGAAGAGCGCCGACGTGGCGAAGATCATGCAGGCGTGGTCGAAGCTGACGCTCGGGCTGCGCATGCTCGTGCTGATCGACGTGTCCGGCTCGATGGCCGAGCAGGTCGGGCCGAACCTCAACCGGCTGCAGGCCATCGCGCAGGTGTCGCAGGGCGGGCTGAGCATGATGTCGGACGACACCGAGCTCGGCCAGTGGCTGTTCTCGACGAACATGACCGGCGACAAGCCGTACAAGGAGATGATCCCGATCGGCCCGCTCAGCGACCGGATCGGGTCGACCACGCGGCGCGGGCTCTTCCTGTCCACGCTCCAGCAGATGCGGCCGAAGCCGGACGGCGACACCGGCCTGTTCCGGACGCTGCTCGCCGCGTACAACGGGATGAACAAGAGCTACAAGCCGGAGTTCGGCAACTCCATCCTGCTGCTCACGGACGGCAAGAACGACGACCCCGGCGGCCCCACGCTCCAGACGACGCTGAACCAGCTCAAGGGCATGCAGGACCCGAACAAGCCGATCCAGGTCAACATGATCGGGTTCGGCAAGGGCGTGGACCGCAACGAGCTGGAGCAGATCGCCCAGGTGACGAACGGCAGCGTCCAGATCGCGATGACGCCGGCGGAGATCCAGAAGATCTTCCTGAAGATGCTGTCCCGCCGGATCCAGTGACCGCCATCCGGTGATCATGCGATTGCGCCAGGTAGTTCTGGATTTTTTCCTTCGATCCGTGTCAACCGTGCGCGCGCGTCGGCCGTCAATTCAAGTGGAGGCCCGACGGGGAGCGGGGCCGTCGGGCCTCCGACCCGCTTTCCCCCTGGCCCGCGTCCAGGGTGAGTGAGCCGTCGTCATTCCCGGCGGACCGGCTGGGTGCGACCCCCGGCAAGCCGGTTGGAACGGCTCCCAGGCCCCGGGCCGGAAGGCAGGGGCAGGGAGAGCGCATTCGCTCCCCATTGGATCATCAAACCCGTCCCTGATGCGGACGAGGATGCTGACTCAGCCCGCAGGAGGACCTTGTGTCCGGATGGCCCAATCTCGACCGCGCCGACGACGAGCGCCTGGCGCGGTCGCTGGCCGCAGGCGATCCAAGTGCCCTCATCCAGGTCATGGATCGTTACGCGGCACGCCTGTACGACTACTGTCACGCTCTGCTGCGCGACCAGGACCAGGCGGCCGGCGCGCTGCACGACGCGCTCATCGCCGCCTACGCGCACGTTCCCCTCGTCCGCGAGCCCGACCGCTTCCGCGGCTGGCTGTACGCGCTCGTCCGCAACGAGTGCATGCGGCGGCTGCGCGGCCCGGACCGTCCCGCCGACCGGCGCGAGGCGCCCGAGGTCGAGGAGGGCTTCCTGGACGAGGCCGAGCTGGCGCAGCGGCAGGAGGCCCGCCACTTCGTCCACGGCGCCCTGTCGGGGCTGCGCGGACGCGAACGCGAGGCGCTCGACCTCATGCTCCGGCACGGCCTGGACGTCGTGGAGATCGGCGGCGTGCTCGGCATCGACGCCGAGGCCGCCACGGACCTGTCCGGGGAGGCCCGCGCCCACCTCGAGGACGCGCTCGCCGCGGCGTCCATCGCCCGCGACGGACGCGACTGCCCCAGCGTGTCCGCGCTCGCCGAGGACGGCGGGTGGCCGCTGCCGCCGGCGATCGTCCGGAAGCTCGTCCACCACATCGACACGTGCCCGACCTGCATCGCGCGGCGCGACCGGACGATCTCGGCGGCGCGGTTCCTTCAGGTGCTGCCCGTCGCGATGATGCCGACCGACCTGCGCGGCCTGGTCATGGCCACCGCCACGGACCCGGCGCTGGCCTCCGACCTCGCCGCGATCGCGCACCGGGCCGAGCCGTTCGACGCCTGGGGCTGGCCCGTCAGCATCGACCGCGCCGCCCCGCCCACCGCGTCGAGGAAGGGCGGCCCGCGCGCGCTCTGGCCGGTGCTCGCGGCCGTCGCGGCGGTGGTGCTGATCGTGGCGGGCGCGTTCTACGTCATGTCCGACTCGCCCGGCGAGGGGACGAACGCCCAGGGTTCGCCGAGCGGGCCGTCTGCGTCCATAGGCGACTCGGCCGTGCCGACCGATTCCGAGGAACCGTCACCGACGCCCACGGAAACCGAAACCCCCACCCCCACGCCCACCAGCGCCACCCCAACACCAACGCGCACCCGCCGCACCCCCACCCCCACACCCACCCGCACCAGGCCCCGAAACGGGCAGCTGAGAGTCGGCCCCGCCGCATGCAACCTCAACGGCGTGGGCGACGAGTGCACGATCACGGTGCAGGCGGTGGGCGGGTCTGTCAGATGGTCGGCGTCGGGCGGGGCGCCGCTCAACGTGAGCGGAGGCGGCAGGCTTTCCAACGGCCAGCCGGGCTCCGCGACGGTGCGGCTTGCCGAGAGTTGCAGCGGATCGGGTACCGGGACCGTTGTCTTCTCTCCCGGCGGCGAATCCCGCTCCATCTCGTGGGAATGCCCGGACACCGACGGCGGTGGCGGAGGCGGCCGGAATTAAACGTGACCTAGATCACATTTTGGGTCCGGAGGGCCTTGCTCACTAGGCGAGACGGCCACGGCGTGTGCCGCTGCCGTCACTGAAATCCGTTCATAGGGGAGAAATCTCAGCAACTTGGTGGCAAGATCAGGCAACCAAGAGCGGGCCGGCGGGCGTCGCCGCTCACGGGGGCACGATCAAGAACACCGAATTCGACTGGGAGGGTTCCCGTGGCCGGTGAGCCAGGGCCCGGGCGGGACGACGACCTCAGGCTCGCGAACTCGCTGCGAGCCGGGGACGTCATCGCGCTGACCGAGGTCTACGACACCTACGCGCCGTTCCTCTACGACTACTGCCATGGGCTGCTCCGCGATCGCGTCGAGGCGGCCGGCGCGCTGCGCAACGTCGTCATCGCCGCCCGCGAGCACATCGACCGGCTCACCGAGCCGGACCGGCTGCGCGGCTGGCTGTACTCGATCGCCCGCAAGGAGTGCATGCGCCGCCGCGACAGCCCGAACCGGCACACCGGGCAGGAGGCGCCGGAGGCCGACGACGACCTGACCGACGAGCAGCTCGCCCGGCGCGAGGAGCGCAGGCTGCTCGCGCACAGCGCGCTGGCCGCGCTCAACGGGCGGCAGCGCGAGGCGATAGACCTGTCGGTCCGGCACGAGCTGGACGAGGTCGACCTGTCCGGCATCTTCGGCATGCCGCTGGAGGAGACGCTCGCGCTGGTCGAGAAGTCCCGCGAGGACCTCGCGAGCGCGCTGCACGCGTCCCTCATCGCGCAGAACCACTGGAAGGACTGCCCCAGCGTCTCGGCGCTGACGGAGTCGTGGCCGCTGTCCCCGCAGACGTCGGCGTCGCTCGTCCGGCATGTGGCGAGCTGCCCGGTGTGCGGCGAGCGCGAGACGCCGCCGCTGCCGACCGACCGGCTGCTGTCCGTCCTGCCGATCGCGGCGATCCCCGCCGAGCTGCGCCTGGACGTGCTGACCGCCGCCACCGCCGAGGACCGCGCCGGGAACCGCCGCGCC
>NZ_JBIRAY010000008.1:0-432126 GCF_044326405.1 Actinomadura sp. 1N219
CGTTGGGCGTTCGGTGGTTTTGGCGAAGGGGAAACACCCGGTCCCATCCCGAACCCGGAAGTTAAGCCCTTCAGCGCCGATGGTACTGCATGGGAGACTGTGTGGGAGAGTAGGACACCGCCGGACATTTATTACGGGGAAGGCCCCGCCGTTATCGGCGGGGCCTTTCTCATTTCTGTGGCGGGTCAGTTTTCCATGAGGGCTTTCGCGTAGTGGGCGAGTGAGCGGTTGTAGCGCGGAAGGTGGCGTGACAGGGCCCCGAGCGCGAGCGCCGCGGCTTCTCGGTCCCGTCCGAGATCGGTGAGCGCCAGGGCCAGGAACGCGGTGACGGCGTCGTCGAGCTCGTCGGACACCGCGTCGCGTTCCGCGGCCAGCAACGCGACACTCTCCCCGGCCCGGCCCAGATTACGCAGAGTGCTGGCGAACTGGATCGCCGCCTGACGCCGCCGCGACCCCGCAAGACCCGCCGCGAACAACGCCCGAGTTCGAATGACCTGGTCGGTGACGGCCTCGGGATGCTCGCGGTCGCCACCGGGGCGTCCGCTCGGACGCCAGCAGCCTCTGCTGCTCGTAGTAGCGGAGAGAACGTGGCTCACATCTGTCCGCTGGGCGAGAATCAGTCCGTGATCTGTACATCGTCGTGTTGGCGGCAGTGCGGCGGCTGGGGAGCCCAGTTTCTTGGCTACATATTTGGTCGACGTGGCGTGAGCGCAGCCTTAAAGTGGGCGAACGTTCAGAGCATTGTCCCGCTTATCTCTCTGCGATGAGGAAAGTGATGTCTTTCGTGATCGAGCCGATTGATCCTGCGGACCTGCCTGAGTCGTCGCCGGCTTATACCCACGGAACGTTGGTGCGTGGGGCGCAGCGGACCCTGTACATCAGCGGCCAACCGCCATGGACCACTAAGGGCGACGTACCGGCTGACTTCGCCGCGCAATGCCGCCTGGCCTGGGACAACGTCAAGACGGTGCTCGCTGCTGCCGAGATGACCGTTGAGAACCTCGCCAAGGTCACCATTTACCTGTCCGACCGGCGCTACCGCGAACTCAACTCCCGGATCCGGCATGAGGCGCTCGGCGACCACCGCCCTGCGGTCACCATCATCATCACGGACATCTACGATGACGCCTGGCTCCTGGAGATCGAGGCCATCGCCGTCGCGCCCGACCCGTCCGCCGCGCCCAACACTGAGAATGGCACGAGCCAACCACTGTGAGGTCGGTACCGATGAACAACAGTCGCCGCCGCGGCGCTCCAGCATGCCAGGGACTGTCCAGTTAAGGGTGTAACTCGATCTTGTTCGGGCTACTTGCGGGCTGCGGGCAGGCTGCCTTCCAGCGTTTGTGGCCGGTGCCGGTGGGTCCAGGCTCACTATGGCCAGGTGGACGCGCTTGTTGCGTGCGGCTTACTCGTTGGGAAGTGTCCACAGGGCGTTGACCGTGCGGATCTCGGGGTCGAACTGGAGGAATGGGACGAACTCGTTCCAGGTGGTCTTCCGCAACCGCACGATCGCCTGCCCCAGGTCTCGGGCGAAATCCAGCCGCCGCCTCGGTCGGGGCGGTGTAGGCCGGTTGAGGGCCTGGCGATGGCGGCTCAGTCGGCGCGGGAGGCTTAGCGGAAGGAGTTGCGTAGCAGGTTGGACGATGCAGGGCTGCACCAGCGCCTGCGGTCAGATGTGTGTGACGGCGTTGGGTAGCCCGCTAAAGGGCGCGGCCGCCGCGCGACGTTGGTGTGGGGGATGTGCCAGCGGCGCAGCCTTCGTGTGCTGATGGTTGTTAGGGCTTGGGGGGTGGGTGCGGGGTGGTTTCTAGGGTTTGGAGTAGGGCGTTCAGTGCGGGGAGGTCGGTTTCGCTGAAGACCTGGATGCCTTCGCGTTTTAGGAGGGCGGTTGTGACGCCGTCCCCGGGGACGGGGGTGCCGGTGAAGGTGCCGTCGTAGATTTGGTGGCTGCCGCAGGACGGGCTTCCCTCCTTCAAGAGGGCGATGCGGGCGCCGGAGCGGCGGGCGGTGTCGAGGGCCTGGCGGGCGCCGTGGAGGAATTCGGCGGTCACGTCCTCGCCCGTGTCCGTGCGGACGTGGGCGGTGCCGTCTAGGACGGCGTGGCCGTCGCCGCCGACGATCTCGGCCGGTGGGCGGGGGACGGTCAGGCCGCCTGACACCTCGGGGCAGAACGGGACGAGGCGGCCCTCGGTGCGCCAGCGTTCGAAGAGGTCGTCGCCCACTGGTTTGGCGGCGCCGTCGTAGCGGACGGGCCGTCCTATCAGGCAGGAGCTGACCAGAATGCGTTCCACGTGCTCCAGCCTATGCGGGTCACGGGCACGGCTTGCGTCGCCCAGGGGTGCGGCGAATAGTGGTGGAATCGCCCGTCCACAGGGAGGCCGGCATGGTCCTTCTCGGCCGTCCACTCCGGGAGGCGGGCCGTTCGCCGCGTCCTCGGGGCTCGGTGCTCGTGTCCTGGCTGACCACCACCGACCACAAGGTGATCGGGTACCTGTACCTGATCACGTCGTTCACGTTCTTCCTGCTGGCCGGGCTGATGGCCATGGTGATCCGCGGCGAGCTGGCGGAGCCGGGGCTGCAGGTGGTCAGCAACGAGCAGTACAACCAGATGTTCACGATGCACGGCACGATCATGCTGCTGCTGTTCGCGACGCCGCTGTTCGTCGGTTTCGCGAACGTGATCATGCCGCTGCAGATCGGGTCGCCGGACGTGGCGTTCCCGCGGATGAACATGATGAGCTACTGGCTGTTCCTGTTCGGCGGCCTGATGCTGTTCGCGTCGTTCATCTCCCCGGGCGGCGCCGCGAGCTTCGGCTGGACGGGATACGCGCCGCTGAGCAGCGAGCTGCGGTCGCCGGGCATCGGCGCCGACATGTGGATCATGGGGCTGGCGCTGTCGGGGTTCGGGACGATTCTCGGCGGCGTCAACTTCGTCACGACGATCGTGGGAATGCGGGCCCCGGGAATGACGATGTTCCGGATGCCGGTCTTCACGTGGAACGTCTTCCTGACGAGTGTTCTCGTGCTGATGGCGTTTCCCGTCCTCGCCGCGGCGCTGCTTGCGCTGGAGGCGGACCGGCGGCTCGGTGCGCACATCTTCGACGCCTCACATGGTGGCGCGTTGATGTGGCAGCATCTGTTCTGGTTCTTCGGGCATCCCGAGGTCTATATCATCGCGCTGCCGTTCTTCGGCATCGTCACCGAAATCATTCCCGTATTCAGCCGCAAACCGCTGTTCGGCTACCTCAGCATGGTCGGCGCGACGATCACGATCACGGGCCTGTCGATGTCGGTGTGGGCGCACCACATGTTCACGACCGGTCAGGTGCTGCTGCCGTTCTTCTCGTTCATGTCGTTCCTCATCGCGGTGCCGACCGGGGTGAAGTTCTTCAACTGGGTCGGGACGATGTGGCGGGGAAGTCTGACGTTCGAGACGCCGATGCTGTTCTCCGTCGGGTTCCTGGTGACGTTCCTGTTCGGCGGGCTGACCGGCGTCATCCTGGCCTCGCCGCCGCTGGACTTCCACGTCCAGGACTCCTACTTCGTCGTCGCGCACTTCCACTACGTCGTCTTCGGGACGGTCGTGTTCGCGATGTTCGCCGGCTTCTACTTCTGGTGGCCGAAGATGACGGGGAGGATGCTGCATGAAGGGTGGGGGAAGGTCCATTTCTGGACGCTGTTCATCGGCTTCCACACGACGTTCCTCGTCCAGCATTGGCTCGGGGCCGAGGGCATGCCGCGGCGGTACGCCGACTATCCCGAGGAGTTCGCGGGGCTGAACCGGGTCTCCAGCGCCGGGGCGTTCCTGTTGGGGATATCTACGCTGTTCTTCCTCTACAACGTGTATCGGACGTCGCGGCGTACCAGCCCGGTGGACGCCGACGATCCGTGGGGCTACGGGAATTCGCTGGAATGGGCGACGTCCTGCCCGCCGCCGAGGCACAACTTCACGTCGATCCCGCAGATCCGTTCGGAGCGGCCCGCGTTCGACCTGCACTATCCCAAGGTGGACGGGTAGCCGGTCACTTGCGGATGCGGCTCACGGCCACCTGCGCCACGCGGACGGCGGCGCCCGGGTTGAGGCGGACGCCGCGCCAGGCGAGGCGGCCGTGGGCGGGCGCGACGATGAGCGCCTGGTTCTTGGCGATGCCGCGCATGATGTCGCGGGCCAGTTTCTCGGCCGTGTAGAGGCGCGGGGACGCCTTGGCTATGTCGCCGGTGGCGTCGCCGCTCATCGGCGTCTCGGGCAGGTCCGGGTTGACGTTGTGGAGCAGCGGCGTGTCGACGAAGCTCGGGCAGACGACGCTGACCTTGACGCCGCGTCCGGCGGCCTCCGCGCGCAGGCCGAGGGACAGGCCGACGACCGCGTGCTTGGTCGCCGTGTAGGGGATGCCGATCGGCATCGGGACGAGCCCGGCGAGCGAGGCGGTGTTGACGATGTGGCCGCGGCCCTGCTCCAGCATGATCGGGTAGGCGGCGTGGACGCCGTGCACGACGCCCTTGAGGTTGATGTCGATCGCGCGGTTCCAGTGGTCAAGCGTCAACTCCTCGGCGAGGCCGCCGATGGCGATGCCGGCGTTGTTGAACACCAGGTCGAGGCGTCCGTGGTCGGCGTGGACGCCCTGGTAGAGGGCGGCGACGGCGGCGGCGTCGGTGACGTCGAGCGGGGCGGACGCCGCCTTGCCCTTGCCGAGGGTGTTCAGCTTGTCGGCGACGTGCGCCGCGCCTTCGGCGTTGATGTCGGTCACCACGACGGTGTCGCCGCGCGTCACCAGGGACGTGGCGATCGCACGGCCGATGCCGGACGCGCCTCCGGTCACGATCGCGATGCTCATGGGGGCTCCGCTCGATGTTGGACGCCGCGAACGGCAGGGGGCGGCTAATTGGATTTGGTGTTCAATTACGGCGATTCTAGGGGGCGTGCCCGGCCTGTCACGAGGGCGGGTCGCCGTCTCTATCTGGACGCCGTCTCTATCTGGAAGTCGCGTGGGTCGAGCTTGCGTGTGCGCATCCAGAAGCTGATCGTGGACGCGGGCCACGCGGCGCGGTTGACGCCGCTCCGGTCCAGGTACCAGCTGTCGCAGCCCCCGGCCACCCACACGGCACCCTCCGACTTGCGCTGCACCCAGGCGTTGAACCGGTCCTGGACGGACGGCCGGACGGAGATCCGCGAGCCGCCCGACCCGTCCAGCATCGCCAGGCACTGCAGGACGTACCGCACCTGCGCCTCGATGATGAAGATCATCGAGTTGTGGCCGAGGCCGGAGTTCGGGCCGAGCAGCAGGAACAGGTTCGGGAAGCCCGCGACCGCGACGCCGAGATGCGCCTGGATGCCGTCCTTCCACGCGTCCTGGATCTTCAGGCCCTGCCGGCCCACGATGCGGGCGTCCTCGAAGGCGTCCGTGACGTGGAAGCCGGTGCCGAAGATGATCGCGTCGACCTCGTGCTCGCGTCCGTCCCGGGTGACGATCGAACGCGGCCGGACCTCGGCGATGCCCTCGGTGGTCAGCTCCACGTCCGGCCGCATCAGCGCCGGGTAGTAGTCGCTGGACACGAGCGTCCGCTTGCAGCCCATCGTGTAGTCGGGCGTGAGCTTGCGGCGCAGCGTCCGGTCGGGGACCTGGCGCGCCAGGTGCAGGCGGGCGAGTGTGCTGGCCGCCTTCAGCAGTCTCGGGTTCTTGAATCCGAGGACGAAGCTCTCCTGCATCAGGTAGACGCCGTTGCGGTACCCGCGCTGGACGATCGGGATGCGCCGGAACAGCGTCCGCTCCAGCCCGGTGACGGGGCGGTCGGGCTTCGGGATGATCCACGGCGGCGTCCGCTGGAACACCGTCAGGTGCCCGGTCCGCTTCGCGATCTGCGGGACGAACTGGATCGCGGACGCGCCCGTCCCGATCACCGCGACGCGCTTGCCGGTCAGGTCGTAGGAGTGGTCCCATTCGGCCGAGTGGAACGTCGTCCCCTCGAACGAGGCCAGGCCGGGCAGGTCGGGGACGCTCGGCCGGTGCAGCGGGCCCATGCCCGAGACCAGCGCCCGCCCCCGGACGACCTCGCCGCCCGCCGTGAACACCTGCCAGGTGTCGGTGGCGTCGTCGTACTCCGACCCGGTCACTTCCGTGTTGAACCGGATGTGCTGCGCCAGGTCGTACTTGTCGACGATGTCCTTGATGTACTGGAGCAGCTCCCGCTGCTTCGGGAACATCCGCGACCAGCCGGTGTTCGGCTCGAACGAGTAGGAGTACAGCAGCGACATGATGTCGCACGCGCAGCCGGGATAGGTGTTCTCCCGCCACGTCCCGCCGACCTCGTCCGCCTTCTCCAGGATGACGAAGTCGTGCACGCCGGACTTCTTCAGCCCGATCGCCATGCCGAGGCCGGAAAAGCCCGTCCCGACGACGACGACCTTGTACGGGCCGCCCGGCCCGGCCGCGGGCGTCACCACGGCGGGCCTCCCTGCGGGTCCCGCGGGTCCCGCGGGGGCTGCCGGGGAGGTCATGGTCACGTGGCCTTGCCGGGCTCGACGGCGCGGCGCTGCTTCGGCTCGTCCCAGATGCCGAACGCCTTCCACACCTGCTTGCCGACCGGGCTGATCACGCCGAGCTCGGCCATCAGGTCGCGGATCTTGCCGACCGAGTTGGAGATCTCCGCCATCGACGCCTCGCTCTTGTACGCCTGGCGGACGACGTCCTTCGGGATGCCGAAGTGCCGCACCATCGGACCGGGCGGGGACAGCATGATCCGCGCCATCACGCCGAGGACGATCGGCGTCGCGACGCCGAGGATCCGGCGGCGCAGCGGGTTCATGTTCGGCACCCGGTGCTTGAGGTAGTGCCGGGCGAACGAGATGTGCCGGGCCTCCTCCGCGATGTGGATCTTCATGATGGTCTCTTCGAGCGGGTGCTTGATGTGCCCGCCCTTGAGCGACTTGCGCTGGACGTAGTCGATCGGGTCCTCGCCGCCGAGCACGAAGATGAAGAACATCTCGGTGCTGACCAGCGGGATCCACGGCGCGGCCTGCGCGATGAGGCTGAGCGAGCGCGGCATGCCGCGGATCGGCATCCTCGTCCGGTTCACGAACTCCTGGAACATCATCCCGTGGTGACATTCCTCGGTCGTCTCGTGGTAGACGTAACGGAACTCGGGGCGTCCGTTCGGCAGCCGGTAGGCGTAGTTCAGCAGCCCGCGCTTCAGCAGGTTCTCGAACTGCAGGCCGATCTTCATGGCGGTCGCGACGCGCCAGAGCCCGATCTGCGCCTGGATCTCGGGCGGCTGCGACTGGTACCAGGCCGTCTCGCCGAGCCGGTCGAACGGCGGCAGCACCCAGCGCGGGTCGTTCTTGTCGACGGTGAACTCGGGGTCGTCCCACGGGATGTCGGCGTAGGCCTCCCAGTGCTTGTCGACCGACGCCTTGTTCAGGCGGTCGATGACGCCGAGATAGGACTTCTTGTCCTTGACCTGCTCGCGGACCTCTTCGGCGAGTTCGGTGGGGGCTTTCGGCATGTCGGGCGCTCCCTCGGGGTGGTGCGGTCGGCCGCGGCCGACGGGGCGTTCAGGAGGTTGGGTCGGGGCGTGCGGGAGGGTCGGAAGGCGCGGACACGGGCGTCCCGGGGCCCGGGACGATCAGCCGCGCGACGTCCTTGACCTGGCGCAGCACGGCGGCCTGGTGGCCGTCGGCGTCGTCGTCCAGCGCGTTCTGGATGGACAGTCCGACGAACATCGCGAAGACGCCGCGCAGCATCGTCGGGACGAAGTCGGGGGGCAGCGTGTTCTCCGGGAACAGCCGCTCGAAGACCTCCAGGATGACCTGGAGGATCCGCTCGTTCAGGTCGCGGCACAGCGGGCGCAGTTCGTCGTCGGTGCGGGCCGCGACGGCCAGTTCTGTGAGGGCCTTGGCCGGACGGCCGCGGAACACCTCCCACAGCAGGTCGAGCGCGCCGGAGACGTCGCGCCGCTCGGGCGGCAGGGCCGCGAACGCGGTCTCGTACGCCAGCCGCTGCGCCTCAAGCAGATGCTCCAGCGCCGCCGCGACCAGCACCATCTTGGTGGGGTAGTGGTGCTGCTGCGCCCCGCGCGACACTCCGGCGCGGCGGGCGACCTCCGTGGTGGACGTCCCTGACCAGCCGAGGTCCACCAGGCACTCCATGGTGGCCTCCAGGAGGCTGGCCTGCGTGCGCGACCTGCGCTCCTCCTGCGTCCGGCGGCGGGACGGCACATGGCGGTGGCGTCGGCGGCTGCTCACTGTCACGCCTCCGACGGTACGAGCGGACATACAAGCAAGCAAGCCTGCATGTATGTTGCCCGCATCACAATTGGACATCGAGTCTTATTGATCTTCGGGAGGGATGCGGCGTACCCCGGAGGACGTAGGCGGGGGCGCCCGGGTGCTTCGCTGGGCGCAGGCGCGGTGCATCTCCTCACCCGACGACGCGCGGCGGACCGCGACGCCACGATCCCGGCATGGAAAACGCAGCAGAGGCAAGGCGATCGATCAACGACGACAAGGCGGGCGGCGCGGCGGCCGGGGAGGGCGGCGCCCGCACGGTCCATCTCACGAAGGTGTACGGGACCGGCGACATGGCGGTGCGCGCGCTCGACGACGTCAGCGTGGTACTCCCGGAGCGGCGGTTCACCGCGATCATGGGGCCGTCCGGCGCCGGGAAGTCCACGCTGATGCACTGCGTGGCGGGGCTGGAGGACGCGACGTCCGGCAAGGTCTACGTCGGCGACCAGGAGCTCGGCGCGCTGTCGGACCGGCGGCTGACCAGGCTCCGGCGCGAGCGCATCGGGTTCGTGTTCCAGGCGTTCAACCTGCTCCCGACGCTCACGGCCCGCGACAACATCGTCCTCCCGATGACCCTGGCCGGGACGAGTCCGAACCGGGAATGGCTGGACACGGTCGTGCGCGTCCTGAAGCTGGGGGATCGGCTTTCGCATCGTCCGTCCGAGATGTCGGGCGGGCAGCAGCAGCGGGTGGCGCTGGCGCGCGCGCTGGTCACCCGCCCGCAGATCGTGTTCGCGGACGAGCCGACGGGCAACCTCGACTCCCGCACCGGCGCCGAGGTGCTGACGCTCCTTCGCAACGCCGTGGACGACCTGGGCCAGACGGTCGCGATGGTCACCCACGACCCGGTCGCCGCGGGGCACGCCGACTCGGTGGTGTTCCTCGCCGACGGCCGCATCGTCGACGTCATGGACGCGCCCACACCCGACCGGGTGCTGGACCGGATGCGCGGGCTGGGGGACCACCGATGATCAGGCTCGTGTTCAAGGAACTGTGGGGACGCAAGCGCCGGATGGTCGGCTCGCTGGTGGCGGTCTTCCTGGGCGTGTCGTTCCTGACGGGAACGCTCGTGCTCGGCGACACCCTCGCCGGAAGCATCGACGGGTACTACTCGCAGTCGTTCGGCAAGACGGACGTCAGCGTCCGCAACTCGACCAGTGTCAGCGACGAGCCGTGGGGTTCGCGTGGCCAGATCGACGCGTCCGCCCTGGACAAGGTCCGCCAGGTGGACGGAGTAGCCAACGCCGAACCGGTCATCCAAGGCTCAGGGCAGCTACTGGCCAAGGACGGAGCGATCGTCGAGTCGCGCGGCCCGCGCACCGCGGGCAACTGGCTGACCGACCCGAAGCTCAACCCGTACCGGCTGGCCCAAGGCCGGGCGCCGCGCGCACCCGACGAGGTCGTCATCAACAAGATGTTCGCCGACGAGGGCAAGCTGAAGGTCGGCGACCGGACGGCGGTGCTCACGCCGGAGAAGGTCCCGGTGACCGTCGTCGGGATCAGCATGTTCGGCGACGAGGAGGCGTTCGGCGAGACGTCGTTCACGGCGTTCAGCCTGGACGGCGCCCGCCGGTACGTCGCGAAGTCGCCCGACCGGATCAGCGGCGTCTACGTCCGCGCCGACGACGGCGTCAGCCAGGACGAGCTGGCGTCCCGCATCAAGCCCGTCCTGCCCGCCGGGACGGAGGCCGTCACGAACAAGGCACAGGTCGAGGAGGGCATGTCCCAGGTCGAGTCCGGATTCCTCCAGATCTTCCGGACCGTCCTCGGCGCGTTCGGCGGGGTGGCGCTGCTCGTCGCCGCGTTCAGCATCCACAACACGTTCGCGATCACGATGGCGCAGCGGACCCGCGAGTCGGCGCTGCTGCGCGCCCTCGGCGCCGGCCGCCGCCAGGTCATGACGATCGTCGGGTTCGAGGCGCTGGTCATCGGCGCCGCCGCGACCGCCGCCGGGCTCGCCGGCGGGATGGGGTTCGCGGCGCTGCTCCGGTGGCTGTTCACGCAGTTCCGCATCGGGATCGCGATGGAGGGGCTCACCGTCTCGGCCACCTCGCTCCTGATCGCGGTCCCGGTCGGGCTGCTAGTCACGCTGGTCGCGGCGCTCGGGCCCGCGGTGCGGGCGTCCCGGGTGGCGCCGCTGGCCGCGCTGCGCGAGGTCGCCGCCGAGTCCGCCCGCCCGACCGACACCCGCGTCATCGTCGGCGGCGTGCTCGCGGCCGTCGCCGCCGGGACCGTCGTGTTCGGCGCGGTCACCGAGCAGATGGCGATGGCGGGCGCGGGCGCGATCCTGTGCGTGGTCGCGATGGTCGCGCTCGGCCCGGTCGCGGCGCGTCCCGTCGCCGCCCTGATCGGCGGGCCCGCGGCGCGGACGCGCGGCGTGTCCGGGACGCTGGCCCGCGACAACGCCGCCCGCAGCCCGAAGCGCACCGCGGGCGCCGCGACCGCGCTGATGATCGGTGTCGGCGTCGTCACGCTGATGACGGTGTTCATCGGGTCGCTCGGCAAGTCGCTGGAGGACAACGTCGCCGGGTCGTTCAAGGGGCCGCTCGTCGTCAACTCCGGGGGCAACGAGACCGGCGGGTTCGGCACCGGCCTCGTCCAGGACGCGGCGAAGCTGCCGCAGGTCGAACGGGTCGCGGGCGCCGGAACCGGCAGCATGCGCGTGGACGGCGACGCGTCCACCGTGAGCGTCGCCGACCCGGCCGCCCTCGGCCGCGTCCTCGACCTGGACGTCACGCAGGGCGCCATGTCGGACGCGGGCGCGCTCGCCGTGTCGAAGAGCGTCGCCGACGACAAGGGCTGGCGGCCCGGCGCGCAGGTCCCGGTCACGTTCGCGGACGGCGCGTCGCAGCGGCTCACCGTCGGCGCCGTCTACGAGAACACCGACATGACCGGAGACTACGTCGTCCCTCGGACAGTGTGGAACGCGCACACCCGGCAGCCGCTGGACACGCGGGCGTTCGTCGTCCTCAAGCCGGGCGCGTCCGTCGCCGACGCGCAGCGGGCGCTCACCGCGCTCGCCAAGCCGTACGGCGCGCCGGAGGTCCAGACGCGGGACGACTTCGTCGCGGCGCAGACGGAGGAGCAGCAGGGTTTCATCACCGTCGTCTACGGGATGCTGATCCTCGCCATCGTCATCGCGCTGCTCGGCATCGCCAACACGTTGTCGCTGGCCGTCCACGAGCGGACCCGGGAACTCGGGCTGCTGCGCGCGGTCGGCGCGACCCGCCCGCAGATCAGGTCGATGGTCCGCTGGGAGTCGGTGATCGTCGCGCTGTTCGGCACCGGCGGCGGGATCGGGCTCGGCGCGTTCCTCGGCTGGGGGCTCGGCAGCGCGCTCGGCAACCCGTTCGCGCCGCCCGTCCTCACCCTGGTGATCGTCGCGCTGGTCGGCGCGGTCGCCGGAGCGCTCGCCGCGATCCGCCCGGCGCGGCGCGCGGCACGGCTGGCGATCCTGTCCGCGATCTCCGCCCCGTGACCGCCGCCCCCGTCCCCCTGGCCTGCACATCGGCAGGGGGACGGGACCCGGTGGGCGGGGAGACGGGACGCGGCGGACCGCCCGTGGCTATGGTGAGTCCATGCAGGTCAACCAGTCGGGCAAGCTGACCAACGTCTGTTACGACATCCGCGGCCCCGTGCTCAAGCGCGCCAAGCAGCTGGAGGCCGAGGGCAACAACATCCTCAAGCTGCACATCGGCAACCCGGCCCCGTTCGGTTTCGAGGCTCCGCCGGAACTGCTCCAGGACATGGTCCGCAACCTTCCCGACGCGCACGGCTACAGCGACTCCAAGGGAATCCTGCCCGCCCGCCGCGCCATCGTGCAGCGGCTGGAGGACGACGGCGTCACCGGCGTGGACGTCGAGGACGTCTACCTCGGCAACGGCGTCTCCGAACTGATCGTGATGACGCTGCAGGCCCTCCTCAACGACGGCGACGAGGTCCTCATCCCGGCGCCCGACTACCCGCTGTGGACGGCCGCCGTGTCGCTGTGCGGCGGGACGCCCGTCCACTACCTGTGCGACGAGTCCGCCGACTGGGCGCCCGGCCTGGACGACATCGAGGCCAGGATCGGCGACCGGACGCGCGCGCTCGTGCTGATCAACCCGAACAACCCGACCGGCGCCGTCTACCCGCGCGAGGTCCTCACCGGCATCGTCGAGCTCGCCCGCCGGCACAACCTGATCATCTTCGCGGACGAGATCTACGACCGGATCCTGTACGACGACGCCGAGCACATCCCGATCGCGTCCCTGGCCCCCGACCTCCTGTGCCTGACCTTCGGCGGCCTGTCGAAGAACTACCGCGTCGCCGGATTCCGCGCGGGCTGGGTCGTGCTCACCGGCCCCAAGGAGCACGCCGACTCCTACATCGAGGGCCTGGACATCCTCGCCAACATGCGGCTCTGCCCCAACGTCCCCGGCCAGCACGCCATCCAGGCCGCGCTCGGCGGCTACCAGAGCATCGACGACCTCGTCCTGCCGACGGGACGGCTCGGCGAGCAGCGCGACCGCGCCTGGAAGCTGCTGAACGACCTGCCGGGGGTGAGTTGCGTCCGTCCCATGGGCGCGCTGTACGTCTTCCCGCGCCTCGACCCCGAGATGTATCCGATCGAGGACGACATGCGCTTCGCCCTCGACCTGCTCGAACAGCAGAAACTCCTCGTCGTCCAGGGGACGGGGTTCAACTGGCCGTCCACCGACCACTTCCGCGTCGTCACACTCCAGTACGCCGACGACCTCGAAGATGCCGTAGGCCGCATAGGCGATTTCCTCACCACCTACCGCCGCTGACCTCCGCCCAGCGTTTCGCGGAGGCGGTGGCGTTCCGACGCGGTCGGCCGAGGGGCGTTTCAGACGCGGTCGTCCGCCACGGCGTTTCAGGCGAGGTCGGCCTGCGGCGGCGTTTCAGGCGAGGTCGGCCCACGGCGGCGTTCAGGCGTGGTCGGCTGCGGCGGCGTCCAGGCGGCGGAGGGCGCCGCGGACGATGTCCGGGTCGGTCGTGGCCCAGAACGGCGGGAGCGTGCTCTTCAGGAAAGCGCCGTAGCGGGCCGTGGCGAGTCGCGGGTCGAGGACGGCCACGACGCCCCGGTCGTCCATCGAGCGCAGCAGCCGCCCCGCTCCCTGCGCGAGCAGCAGCGCGGCGTGCGTCGCGGCGACCGCCATGAAGCCGTTGCCGCCGCGCGCCGCGACCGCCCGCGACCGCGCCGACGACACCGGGTCGTCCGGACGCGGGAACGGGATGCGGTCCATGATCACGAGCTGCAGGGACGGGCCGGGCACGTCCACGCCCTGCCAGAGCGACAGGGTGCCGAACAGGCAGGTCCGCTCGTCCTCGGCGAACTGCTTGACCAGCAGGGACGTGGAGTCGTCGCCCTGGCACAGCAGCGGGTGGGACAGGTGGTCCGTCAGCTCGTCGGCCGCCTGCCGGGCCGCCCGCATCGACGAGAACAGCCCGAGGGTGCGGCCGCCCGCCGACTCGATCAGCTCGGTGATCTCCGTCAGGTAGGCGTCGGCGAGACCGTCCCGTCCGGGTTGCGGCAGATGTCGCGCGACGTAAAGGATGCCCGCCTTCGGATGGTCGAACGGCGACCCCACATCGAGGCCCGACCACACCACTTCCGACACTTCGCGCTTCTCCGTCGCGGTCTGGGCGAGGCCCTCGGCCGCCGTCTTCGCGTCCCGTGACGAGCCCTCGTCGAGCGGCGGCAGGCCCCACTGCCGGGCGAGCGGCTCGAACGACCCGCCCAGCGTGAGCGTCGCCGACGTGAGGATCGCGGTGCGCTGCTCGAACAGCGTCGTCCGCAGTAGGCCGCCGACCCCGATCGGCGCGACGTGCAGCGCCGGCGGACGCCTGGGCCGCCCGTCCTGGACGAACGGCTTCTCCAGCCACACCACATCGAACCGCTCGGCCATCTCCGGCTGGAACGCCTCCAGCACCCGCACGGCCGTGTCATGGAGTTCTTCCAGCGACGACCGTGCCGCCTTGCGCGCCGCCATGTCGCCAGGCTCGGCATCCTTTTTCTCTGGCCCGAGCGCGGTGATGCAGGCGTGCGCAGCGTCCCGTACGACCGCGAGGGTGTTTCCCAGGGCCGGGGACAGGACGTCCATGCGTCCGGCCTGCAGATCCTCCAGGAGCAGTCCGAGCCCCTCCGCGGCCTCCTTCAACCGGTCGGCCGTGGCCTCCTCGATGAGCCGCCCGCACCGGCGCGCCGCCGTCTCCACCGCCGCCGCGCTGAGATCGCCGGTCGCGACGGACGTGACCCGGTCGACCAGCTCGTGCGCCTCGTCCACGATCACCACGTCGTGCTCGGGCAGGACCTGGAACTCCTCCAGCGCGTCGATCGCCAGCAGCGCGTGATTGGTCACCACGATGTGCGCCTCACCGGCCTCAGCCCTGGCCAGCTCGGAGAAGCACACGGTGCCGTGGGGACACCGCTGCGCGCCCAGGCACTCCCTGGCGGTGACCGCGACCTGCCGCCACGCCTGCTCGCCCACCCCGGGCACCAGCTCGTCCCGGTCGCCGGTCTTGGTTTCGTCGGCCCACTCGTTCAGCCGCTTCACCTGCCGTCCGAGCGTGGACAGCTGCTGCGGGTCGAACAGGCTCGGCCCCTCGTCCTCCTCCGGGACGCCCGTCTGCACCCGGTGCAGGCACAGGTAATTGCGGCGTCCCTTGAGGATCGCGAACTTCAGCTCCGTCCCGAGCAGCGGCCCGAGCGACTCCGCCAGCCGGGGCAGATCCCGATCGACGAGCTGGCGCTGCAGCGCGATCGTTGCCGTGGACACGACCACCGTCGTCTGCTTCTCCACCGCGTGCCGGATCGCCGGGACCAGATAGGCCAGCGACTTGCCGGTGCCGGTACCGGCCTGCGCGGCGACATGCTCGCCGGACTCGATCGCCTTCTCGACCGCGTGCGCCATCGTCACCTGCCCGGGGCGCTCCGCGCCTCCGATGGAGGACACGGCCGCGGCGAGCAGCGTCGCCATGTCGGGAATACGGGTATCGCTGCCGTTCAGCAGATCAGGGGCGGGCACGTCGCCCAACGCTACCGCCCGCCGCGGACACTCGCGTCCCGGGACGAGTTATCCACATTTTCAGCCGCGGTGTCGCCCGGCGGTCCTCGGCTGCGAGGGTCGAGGACATGACAGCCCTGGTGATCCGCTCCGCGCAAGACGCCATCGCAGCCGTCCCTTACATGCTGGGGTTCCACCCGTCCCGGAGCCTCGTCGTGATCGGCTTCGAGAGCGGCGGCAACGGCACATGCGCGATGCGGCTCGACTTACCGTCGTCGGACGCCGCCGAACGAGTCGCCGCACTCCTCGCCGGCAACGGCTTCCGCCGCTCCCTCCTGCTCGGCTACGGCCCGGACGGCGAGGTCCGCGAGTCCGCCGCCACCGTGCGCGCGGCCCTCGACTCCGCCGGCGTGCCCGTCGCCGAGGCCGTCCGCGTCGCCGACGGCCGCTGGTGGTCGCTCACCTGCGACGACGACTGCTGCCCACCCGAGGGCGTCCCCTACGACATCTCCGCCAGCGTCGTCGCCGCCCAAGCGACGTTCGACGGCCAGGTCGTCCTGGCCGACCGCTCCGAACTCGTCCGCTCCGTCCAGCCGCTGGACGGCCCCGTCCGCGCCTCCATGCGCGAGGCCACCGAACGCGCCGAGATACGCCTGCTCTCCCGCCCCGACCCGCCCGACGAGAGCCTCGCCTTCGTCCACGCCCTTCTCTCCCGCGCCGGCACCCCGCCGGCCGACGACGAGGTCGCCTGGCTCGGCGTCCTCCTCACCGACCTGCGCTTCCGCGACGAGGCCTGGATCCGCATCGACGAGGACGCCCCGGCCACCGACATCGCCTTCTGGCGCGACGTCGTCCGCCGCGTGGAGGAGGCCTACGTCCCCGCCCCAGCGTCTCTCCTGGCCTTCGCCGCCTACTCCGCAGGCGACGGCGGCCTGGCCAACGTCGCCATCGAACGAGCCCTGGACGCCGACCCGGCCTACTCCATGGCCGTGATCCTCCGGGAGGTGATCAACGCCGGCATCCCACCCTCAAAACTCCGCCTCCGCATGACTTCAGACCAACTGGCCACCGCCTACTACAACCAGCAACGAAAGGCCTGCTGAACCACCCTCACCCACCCGTATGTCCCCAGCGCGAGCCGCCTGCACACGAATCACCGGCACGTGCGTCCGAGCGAGCCCACGCCTCCGGATGGCGGCACATCACCGCCGCGTTTGTCTCCCCAGTGCCTGTGTTACCGGCGCTTAGGGCGTCAGCGCGCGTGCCGGCAGCGCGGGCGCCGCTGGTGTGCTCGTGCCCGGCGCGCGCGGCGCCAACTCGCGTAGCGCTAGGAGTGCGGCGGTGCGGCGATGTTCATGCGGTCAGGCTGCGTGTCATCCCTGCCTGGCGCTTACGGGTTATGGGGCTACGGCTTGGCCGGGGGTGCCGGGGTCTATGCGGCGGTCGGGGTGGCGTTCGTTCCAGGCGCGCATGCGGGGCGGGTAGCCGACGATCTGGACGTCGTAGACCGGGAGGCCGAGGTCGCGCGCGACCTTGCCGATGACCTTGGGGGAGCCGACGCGGCGGCGGGTCCACTCGCCGTCGTGGGCCACGGCGACGGCGGTGGTGTCGGTGGCGAAGGTCTCCGGCTCGACGAAGAACTCGACGCCGCGGCGGGAGCGGGCGAAGGCGATCAGCGCCTCGATGTCGGCGTCGGTCGCCTCGCGGTCGAGCCTCGTCACCGTTGATCCGCGGTTCTTGCGGATCCCGAATCGGTCCCGGAACCTCATGGCCTGCCCCGTCGTCTGGTGGCGGCCCCGGAACTGTTCCGCGGCCGGTTGTGATGTACGACGATAACGATGGTTCGGCGTCCGCGGGTTCCCGACACAGCGGCGGGTTTCCGACACAGCGGCGGCGTCCGCGGCGGGCGGGGGAGCGAGCCCTAGACTGGCGGCTCGGGGGGCATCGGCAGCGGGGGTGCAGCGGGGGTGTTGATGGACGGGCCGAACCTGGTCCGGCGAGGGGCGGCCGCCGTGCTCGCGGCCGCGATCTGCGGGGGGCTCAGCACGCTGGCGCCGTCCGCCGGGCGGGTCGAGTTCGCCGTGACGCAGCGGAACGGCCCTTCGCCGCCCGAGGCGCCCGAACCCGCGCCGAAGCCGCCGCCTCCCGACTGCACGCGGGCCAAATGCGTGGCGCTGACGTTCGACGACGGCCCGGCGGCGAGCACTGGCGAACTGCTGGACATCCTCGCGGGCCGGCGGGTGAAGGCGACGTTCTTCCTGATCGGGAAGAACGTGGCCGAGCACCCGGAACTCGTCCGGCGCGAGCATGAGGCCGGGCATGAGATCGCCGACCACAGCTATTCGCACGCCAACCTCGGAAGGGCGTCCAAGAAGAAGATCCTTTCGGAGCTGACCAGGACGCAGGACGCGATCCGGCGGGCGTCCGGGGTCACGCCGACGATGCTGCGCCCGCCGTACGGGTCGACGTCCAAGCGGCTGGCCGAGATCACGCGGGAACTGGGCCTGGCGCAGGTGCTGTGGACCGTCGACCCGCAGGACTGGGACAGCCGCGACACCGAGGACGTGGAGCGCCGGGTGCTGGAGGCGGCGAAGCCGGGCTACATCGTGCTGATGCACGACATCCACCGGACGACCGTGAAGGCCGTCCCGAAGATCATCGACCGGCTGGCGGCCGAGGGGTACGTGTTCGTGACGGTGTCGGAGCTGTTCGGCGGGCGCCTCACGCCTGGGAAGGAGTACGTCCAGCTGAATTCAGGGGAGCCTCAGGGTCTTCCCTGATATCCCGGGGCGGCGGCTGCGCCGACCATGAAAGGTATGGACAGCAGCTACGCGGTGGGGGATCTGAGGGTCTCGGACGCCGAACGGGAACCGGTCATCGAACGCCTTCAGGACGCGTACGCCGACGGCCGGCTCGACCACGACGAGTTCGACATGCGGATGCACCTGGCGATGACGGCCAAGACACGGAACGACCTGGGCGCGGTGACCCGCGACCTGGTTCCCGTGCCCCGGAAGGCGCCCGTCCCGCCGGGGCACGCCGAGGCGCCCACGGGGGAGGACCGCATGCTCGCGGCGGCGGCGCATGCCATCGCGGTCCCGACACTTTTCGTCGGGCCGCTGGTGCTGATGCTGGTGAGCGGCAAACGTTCCGAGTACGTCCGGCGGCAGGCGGCGGAGGCGGTGAACTTCCACCTGACGCTTCTGCTGTTCACGACCGCCACCCTCGGGGTCGGCGGCGTGATCTACGCGGTGGCCTGGATCCTGTCGGCCATCGCAGCGATCTACGCCCTCGCCGGCCGCACATTCCGCTACCCCTGGATCCTGCGCTTCGCAAAATAGCCACCGCCCCCGACCCCTCACAAACAACCACAACACCCCGGCGTTGGGGCCTGGGGGTTCGTGGGGGCCGGGGTGTGGTCTGCTGGGTGTTGGCGCTCGGCGGGGTGGTGGCGTTGGGGCGGGGTGTACGGGTCATGTTTCGTGGTGGGCGGGGGCGGCTTCGGTGAGGTGGTCGCGGGCGGCTTGGTGTTCATGGTTTGTCGGTGTGGGGCTTCGGGGAAAGGTTGACGTGGCCGCACTGTTGCGGTTCTGTCGCCTCCGGGAGATGAAACGACGTCGATGTATGCGCATGCGGCTTTATTCCCCTTCCTTCCTGTGACCCCCCTAACGTCCGAGTCGAGTGGACCGTCCATGGGATGATCGATTAACTGTGTCCGGGAGGGGCAGATGACGGAGCTTGCGATCAAGGGTGGCCACGAGCGGGCGGTGGAGGCGCTCAGGAGGTCCTACGAGGCGATCCCGGCCGGGACGCCGGTGCGGCTGGCGAAGCGGACCTCCAACCTGTTCCGCTGGCGCGACCCCTCGGACGCGCCCGGCCTGGACGTGTCCGGCTTCGACAAGGTGCTGAGCGTCGACCCGGACGAGCGGACCGCCCAGGTCCAGGGCATGACCACGTACGAGGACCTCGTCGACGCCACGCTCCCGCACGGGCTGATGCCGACGGTCGTCCCGCAGCTGAAGACCATCACGCTGGGCGGCGCGGTGACCGGGCTCGGCATCGAGTCGACGTCGTTCCGCGACGGGCTCCCGCACGAGGCCGTCCTGGAGATGGAGGTCCTCACCGGCGACGGGCAGATCGTCACCGCGACCAAGGACAACGAGCACGCCGACCTGTTCTACGGCTTCCCCAACTCCTACGGGACGCTCGGCTACTCGCTGCGGCTGAAGATCGAGCTCAGGCCCGTCAGCCCGTACGTCCGGTTGAGGCACCTCCGGTTCGGCGACGCGGCGGAGCTGTCCCGCGTGATGGGCGAGATCACCGAGTCGGGAACGTTCGAGGGCGAATCCGTCGACTTCCTGGACGGAACGGTCTTCGGACCCGGAGAGCAGTACATAACGCTCGGATTCTTCGCCGACTCGGCGCCGTACACATCCGACTACACAGGTCAGAGGATCTATTACAAGTCGATCCGGGAACGGTCGGTCGACTTCCTGACGATCCGCGACTACCTGTGGCGCTGGGACACCGACTGGTTCTGGTGCTCGGGCGCGTTCGGCGTCCAGAATCCGGCCGTCCGGCGGCTGTGGCCCGACAAGTACAAGCGCTCCGACGTGTACCGCAAGCTCGTCGCGTACGACCGGCGGTACCACTTCGTCGCGCGGGTGGAGCGGTGGCGCGGGCTGCGGCCGCGTGAGGACGTCATCCAGGACATCGAGGTTCCGGTCGAGCGCCTGCCGGAGTTCCTGGAGTTCTTCCACGACAAGGTCGGCATGAGCCCGATCTGGTTGTGTCCGCTGCGGGCGAAGGAGCGGTGGCCGCTGTATCCGCTGGACGAGGGACGGCCATACGTGAACGTCGGCTTCTGGGGGACGGTCCGGCTCCCCCCAGGGCAGATCCCCGAATACCACAATCGGCTCATCGAGCGGAGGGTCGCGGCCCTTGACGGGCACAAGTCCCTCTACTCGACTGCTTTTTACAGCAGGGACGAGTTCTGGCGGTACTACGACGGGGAGACCTACCGGCGGCTCAAGGGGACGTACGACCCCGGCGAGCGGCTGCTGGACCTCTACGACAAGTGCGTACGCGGGCGCTGACCAGGCGTCCGCATCGGGGGAGTGCCCCGGCGGGGACGGCGGCGTTCGCCGCCCTGACCGGGGCGAAGAGACAGGAGGGATCACAATGACGCTGGCCAGGGTCTTCGAGCAGCTCGCCGGGGCTGAGGCGCCAGTGGAGTTCACGGCGTACGACGGTTCGCGGGCGGGGGTGCCCGGCGCGGACATCCGGGTCGACGTCCGCTCGCCGTTCGCCGTGTCGTACCTGCTGCACTCGCCGGGGGCGCTGGGACTGGCCCGCGCCTACGTCACCGGGATGCTCGACATCCACGGCGACATGATCACGGCGCTGACGACCATGCAGCAGGTGCTCGGCGACGTGACGGCGCGCGACAAGGCGCGGATCTTCGGCGCGGTCCTGGGCGACCCGCTGCTGCGCGGCGCGATCACGCGCCGGCTGGACCCGCCGCCGCAGGAGGCGCCGTTCAGCCGCATCCCGTCGTGGCTGCGGCACTCCAAGAGGCGTGACGCCAAGGCCATCTCGCACCACTACGACGTGTCCAACACGTTCTACGAATGGGTGCTCGGCCCGTCCATGGCCTACACGTGCGCGTGCTTCCCCCGAGAGGACGCGACGCTGGAAGAGGCGCAGTTCAACAAGCACGACCTGGTGGCGAGGAAGCTCGCGCTGAAGCCAGGAATGCGGTTGCTGGATGTGGGTTGCGGCTGGGGCGGCATGGTGATGCACGCCGCGAAGGAGTACGGAGTCAAGGCGCTTGGCGTAACGCTGTCGAAGCAGCAGGCCGAGTGGGCGCAGAAGGCCATCGCTGACCGCGGGCTGTCCGACCTTGCCGAGGTCCGCCATCTGGACTACCGGGACGTGACCGAGACCGGTTTCGACGCGATCAGCTCCATCGGCCTCACCGAGCACATCGGGAAGAAGAACCTGCCGTCCTATTTCTCGTTCCTGTACGGGAAGCTGCGGAAGGGCGGGCGGATGCTGAACCACACCATCACCCGTCCGGACAACCTGGCGCCGCCCCGCAAGGAGAACGGGTTCATCAACCGGTACGTGTTCCCGGACGGCGAACTCGAAGGCCCCGGCTACATCCAGATGCAGATGAACGACGCCGGGTTCGAGATCCGCCACCAGGAGAACCTGCGCGAGCACTACGCCCGCACGCTGACCGGCTGGTGCGAGAACCTCGACGACCACTGGGACGAGGCCGTAGCCGAGGTCGGCGAGGGCACCGCCCGCGTGTGGCGTGTGTACATGGCGGGCTGCGTGCTCGGGTTCAACCAGAACTGGATCCAGCTGCACCAGACGCTCGGTGTGAAGCTGGGAGACCACGGCGTCAGCCACATGCCGCTCCGCCCCGACTGGGGTTCGTGACGCCGCACCTCGAACCCGGGCCCGCCCGTCCGCCCACGCACCGGACGGAACGGCCCTCCCGGCGTCCGCCCCCGGATGATCTCCGGCACCCGACGCCGCGATGACCTCTGGGCGTCCAACCTCGGGATGACCTCCGGGCGTCCATCCCCGGGATGACCTCTGGGCGTCCAACCCCGGGTCAACATTCGTCCTGCCCGGATATCGACGCAGGTGGACGGGGGTACGGAGGCTACGCGGCGATCGGGACGGTCGAGTTCGGGGGGACGCGTGGCCATGCACATCCGGTCCCCGGTGAGGCCGATGCTGGCCGCGGCCGTCGACCACATCCCGCTGCCGCAGTCGTGCCCGGGCGGCTGCCGGTACGAGCCGAAGTTCGACGGCTTCCGGGCGATCGCGATGGTGGGCGAGGACGGCGCCGTCCGCCTGTCGTCCCGCCGCCGGACCCGCCTCGACGACGCCTTCCCCGAGATCGTGACGGCCGTCCGCGAGCGCCTGGCGCCCGGCACGGTCGTCGACGGGGAGATCGTCCGCTGGGGGACGGGCGGACGCCTCGACTTCGGCGCGCTGCAGCGCCGCCACGTCGCCGGACGCCGCCGCGCCGAACTCGCCCAGACGGAACCCTGCCACTACGTCGTGTTCGACGTCCTCGAATCGGACGGCGAGGACCTGCGGCCCCGCCCGCTGCGCGCCCGCCGCGCCGTCCTTGAGGCCCTCCTCGGCGACGCCGACGCGGCATCCGCGCGGGTGGTCGCCGTGCCGCAGACGTCCGACGCGGAGGAGGCACGCGTGTGGTTCGACGCCCTCGCCGCGCAGGGCGTAGAGGGTCTCGTCGTCAAGGACGCCGACGGCCCCTACCTGGAAGGACGCCGCCGCTGGCGGAAGGTGAAGCGCCGCGTCACCACCGAGGCGATCGTCGGCGGCGTGACCGGCACCCGGCAGGCGCCCGAGTCGCTGATCCTCGGCCGCCACGACGCCGACGGCCGTCTCCGCGTCGTCGCGCGGACCACGCCGCTCCCGCCCGAGGCCCGCGCGTCGCTAGGCGACGTCCTCCGGCACGCCGGCCCCGACCACCCATGGCCCGCGGAACTGCCCGCCGGATTCGCAGGCGGCCCATACGGGACGCATCCGCCGATCCGCTACGTCCGAACAGAACCGGAGACGGTCGTGGAAATCAGCGCGGACACCGCCGTCGAGCAGGGACGCTGGCGCCACCCAGTCAGATTCGTCCGCCTCCGCCCAGACCTGAACACGACCCAGGTCCCACCCTTCGCCACCTGAACCCCCCGAGTCCCACCCACCACCACTCACGCGCCGCACGCGCACCCGTCCCCATGGCCACAACTCACGCGCCCACAGCTCACGCGTCCGCCACTCACGCGTCCGCCACTCACGCGTCCGCCACTCACGCGTCCGCCACCTACGCGTCCGTCACCTACGCGCGCCCGCCACCCACGCCCCTCACCCACGCCCCTCACCCACGCGCCCGCCCCCGGTCTGGCCACGTCGCGCGCCCGCGCACGCAGCACGCGCGCCCCCACCCCGCCCACCCACGCCCGCCGCCCACGCGCCCCCTTCCGCACGGGCGTTCGCCCACCCGCTGCGCACGCGCCCGCCTCCGGGTCTGGCCACTTCGCGCTGGCGCATGCGCGCAGCACGCGCGCACCCCGCCCACTCCTCCCCCGCCCACTTCCGCACGGGCGTCCGACCACACGCTGCGCACGCACCCGCCCACGGCCCGCGCCGCGTCTGCTGACGTTCGCGTCTCCCACGCCGCGGATCCGCACGCGCTGACCACGCGCTCGCCCACACACCCGCATCTGCCTACATGCCCGCGTCCGCCCACACGTCGCGCGGGCGTCGGCCCACGTGCCGGCACCGCCAAACGCCCGCAGACGCGCCACCCCCACGCCCGTGGACACGCCCGCCAATGTGACCGCGCACGCAACGTGCAGGTGCACGCCGCGTGCCTACGAGCCGCGTCCGCTAAGTCACCCAGGCGAGGATGCGGTCGTTCACGTCGGCGGGACGGTCGAGCTGCAGGAAATGCCCGGCGCCCGGCACCAAACCGGCGTTGGAGCCAGGCGGGAGGGCCGTTAGGACGGCACCAAGATCGCCGCCCGGCGCGACCACGTCCACGCCAACGCAGCCGTCCTCGGAACCGTGCAGGTAGAGGACGGGCACGTCGCCAGGCTCGGAGACGGCCTGCTGTTCGGCGACGTAGCGGTCGGAATGCCGCGACGTGTCGAACATGGCCCTGTAATAGCCGAGCACAGCAGCGACGTTCTCGGGCGTGGCCAGGCACTCCATGACGCGGTCGACGTTATCCACATGGTCGCATTTCCCGGACGGGGACCAGTCGCGCCAGAGACCCTCGATGAAGGCCCGGCCCAAGACCGCCTCAGCGAGAGGAGTCTGGAACACGAACATGTAGAACGAGCGCTTGAGCTGCTCGTATTCGAAGAACCCGCCGGTCATCTCGGGAAGCGGCGGGACGGACAGAGTGACGGCCTTGCGCCACCGTCCAGGGGCGATGCTCGCGGCGCCGTAGGCGGCGAAGGCGCCCCAGTCGTGCCCGATGACGACGGCGTCGGGGCCGCCGCCGAGGGCGTCGTGCAAGGCGACGGCGTCCGCGACGAGGGCACCGGTCTGGTACACGCCGTCCTCCGGGACGGACGTCGGCGCATAGCCGCGCATGAACGGCGCCACGGCGCGGTATCCGACGCCGGCCAGTTCCGGCATGAGGTGTCGCCAGGTGTGCGCCGAGTCGGGAAACCCGTGCAGGAGCAGCACCAGCGGCCCATCCGCCGGACCTGCCGTGAGGTACCCGAAGTCCAGCCCGTTCGCCGTGACAGCCCCGGCCGTGACATCGCCCATGTCGCCTCCTCAAATCGCCGCGAATGCTACCCGCCCACGCGGAGGTCACGACGCAAGAACCTCCCAACAACGCCACGGCCCGCCCTCACGACGCCATCCCCGTCCTACGAAGCCACGGCCGTCCCACGACGGCGCCAGCCGATCCGCAGGACGGCACGGCCGCTCTCACACCGCTGCGGGCAGTCCGCACGACGCATGGGCCGTTCTCGCGACGGCGGCGGGACGTCCGCGCGACGCCGTGGGCCGTTCCGGCGGACGGCGCGGGCCTGTCTTCGTGGTGGCGCGGTCGTGGGTCTGGTGGCCTAGGGGCGCGGGTGGTGTGAGGCGGGTCACCCGGGGCGATCAAGGTGCACATGTCGCTTTACGTTTGAGAGGCTGCCTGTAAACAGAATCAAGGGTCGGAAGCGACGAGGTGGTGGGCAGGTGCTCAGGGTCAATGACATCGACCTGACCGACTGGGAGTTCTGGCGGCGTCCGCACGACTACCGGCATGAGGCGTTCAAGGCCCTGCGCTGGCATCCCCAACTGGTGCGCTTCGAGGAACCCGACATCGTCATCGTGCCGCCGGGTCCCGGGTACTACGCCCTGACCCGGCACGCCGACGTCGTCGAGGCGTCTCGCCGGCCGGAGGACTTCTGCTCCGGCAAGGGCGCCACCAGCATCTGGGACATGCCCGGCGACCTGCATGAATACTTCGGCTCGATGATCAGCATGGACGATCCCCGGCACGCCAAGATCAGGCGGATCGTGTCCCGGGCGTTCTCCCCGCGCATGATCCAGCGGTTCGAGGACCAGGTCGAGGCCGTCGCCGCGGAGATCGTGGAGAACGTGAGGGCGGGCGGAGGCTCCGGCGACTTCGTCGCGGACATCGCCGCCCGGCTGCCGCTGAAGATCATCTGCGACATGATGGGCATCGCCGAGGACCACTACCGGACCGTGTTCGACGCCACCAACGTCATCCTCGCGGGGAACGACGCCGAGTACCTCCCGTCCGACGACCCCGAGCAGGTCGCGATGGCGCTGCTCGGCGCGGGCGAGACCCTCAAGGGCCTGGTCGAGGACCTCGGACGGCAGCGCCGCAAGGACCCGACCGACGACCTGACATCGGCGCTCGTCAACGCCAACATCGACGGCGAGTCGCTGACCGACCAGGAGCTCGGCTCGTTCTTCATCCTGCTGGTCGTCGCCGGCAACGAGACCACCCGCAACGCCATCGCGCACGGCCTCGACCTGTTCACCCACGACCCCGGCCAGCGAGCCCTGCTCACCGAGGACTTCGACGCCCGCATCCCCGGCGCCGTCGAAGAGATCGTCCGGTACGTGTCGCCCGTCATCTGGATGCGCCGCACCGCCACCCGCGACACCACGCTCAACGAGCACGAGATCAAGGAGGGCGACAAGCTGCTCCTGTACTACTGGTCGGCCAACCGCGACGAGTCCGTGTTCACCGAGCCCGAGAAGTTCGACATCCTGCGCGACCCGAACCCGCATGTCGGGTTCGGCGGGCCCGGGCCGCACTTCTGCCTGGGCGCGCACCTGGCCAGGCGTGAGATCACGGTGCTGTTCCGCGAGCTGCTGCACCGGACGCCCGGCATCCGCGCGTCCGGCGAGCCCGAACGCCTGGAGTCGAGCTTCATCAACGGCATCAAACGACTGCCCTACACGTTCTGACAGCCGGTGACCACCTGGCCGGGCCGGGCGGTGGGGCCGCCTGGCCAAAAGGCGGGTCAGCGTAGTTCGCGTTTGAGGATTTTGCCGGTGGCGGTCATCGGGAGTTCGTCGCGGAACTCGACCATCCGCGGGTACTTGTAGGCGGCGAACTGCTCCTTGCCCCATTCGACCAGCTCGTCCTCGGTGACGGCGGCGTCCGGTGTCCGGATCACGTACGCCTTGATCTCCTCGCCGTGCGACGGGTGCTCGACGCCCACGACCGCGGCCAGCGACACGTCCGGGTGCGTCATCAGGACCTCTTCGAGCTCCCGCGGGTACACGTTGTAGCCGCCCCGGATGATCATGTCCTTGGAGCGGTCGATGATGTAGTAGTAGCCCTCGTCGTCGCGGCGGGCGACGTCCCCGGTGCGGAACCAGCCGTCCTTGATCGCGGCGGCGGTCGCGTCCGGACGGCCGTAGTAGCCCTTCATGATGTTGTGCCCGCGGATGGCGATCTCCCCGGGGCCCTCGCCCTCGACCCGCTTCCACTCGTCGTCGATCAGCGTCATCTCGACGCCCCACACGGGCAGGCCGATCGAACCGGGCTTGGTCGGACGGTCCGGACGGTTGAACGACGCCACCGGCGACGTCTCCGACAGGCCGTACCCCTCCAGGATGTCCACGTCGAACTTCTTCTTGATCCCCTTGAGGACCTCCATGGGCAGCGCCGAGCCGCCCGACACCGCGACCCGCAGGTTCTCCCGGATCGTCGCGATGTCCTCGTCGGACGTGTCGTGGGTCAGCAGCCCCCAGTACATCGTCGGGACGCCCGCGAAGATGTTCACCTTCTCCTTGACCATCAGCGCGACGGCCTGCTCGGCGTCGAACCTCGCCTGCATGACGAGCGTCGCGCGACGGTAGATCCCGACGTTCATCACGCACGTCTGCCCGAAGATGTGGAACAGCGGCAGCGTCACCAGCGACGTGTCGTGCAGCGTCCGGTAGAACAGGGTGTCGTCCACCATCGCGTTCATCAGCAGGTTGTTGTGCGTGAGCTCGGCGCCCTTCGGCTGGCCGGTGGTCCCGCTGGTGTAGATGATGACGGCGGTGTCGCTCGGCTCCGTCTGCTCGGTCTCGAACGTGTTCGGCTGCCCGCCGAGCGCCGCCCAGAACAGGTCCGCCCCCTCGATGGGGGATTCGGCCGCCGCCGGGTCGGCCGGCAGCAGGAAGAGGTGCTCGCAGTTCTCGGCCTGCTCGAACCCGGCGTGTCCCATCTGGCCGAGCGGCAGTTCCGGCGTCCCCTCGAAGCAGAACAGCGCCTTCGCGTCGGAGTCGGCCAGGTGGTAGGCGATCTCCCGCGGCTTGAGCAGGACGTTCAGCGGGACGACCACCGCGCCGGCCTTGAGCGCCCCGAAGTACACCATCGGGAAGTACGGGAGGTTCGGGCAGGACAGCGCCACCTTGTCGCCCGGCCGGACGCCGCGCGACCGCAGCAGGTTCGCGACCTGGTTCGCGACCGAGTCGATGAACGAGTAGGAGAGCCGGATGTCGCCGAACACGACCGCGTCGCGGTCGGGCGTCTCCCTGGCGGCGTCCTCCAGCAGCACGGACAGGTTGAGCATGGCACTCCTCGCGCGGAATGGTGACCGGCCGGTTAGTTACCGGCGAGTGTACGAAACCGTTCCGCACATCCTGCTGCATCGACATCCGCCCGCGCCATCCCCTGGGCTGGGGAAATGCGGGAAACGGGAAACGGGAAACGCCCGGGAAAGAGGAGACCTGGGGAAAGGGTGGGTCGGGGAAGGGGAGCCTTGGGAAGGCGGAGTGCCGGGAAGGCGCATGACCCGGGAGGAACAAAGGCCCGGAAAGAAGGAGGGACCGGGCGGGAGCGCGGTCCCGCCCGGTCCCTCAGGTGCGGGCGACGGAGAGCGACGCGGCCCGCGGGGGATGGTCTGTTAGCCGAAATCGACGTCCGAGCACTGGTAGAAGGCGTTGCCGGTGTCGGAGATGTCCCAGACGGCGAGTATCAGGTGCCTGCCCTGCTTGGCGGGCAGCACGGCCTCGTGGGAGACGGTGCTCGGCGGTTGCCGTCCGCCGCCGCTGACGTTCACCAGCGGCTCGGGGTCCAGGGCGGCGCGGGTGAGCGGCTGCGCGGGGTCCCAGCCGTCCTTGGTGATGTAGTAGTGCCACGAGGCGGTGGCGTGGGGGACGCTGTGGCGCCAGGTGAAGGTGAACGACTGGCCGCTCGTCAGCTTGGTCGCGGGCCACTGGCCGCCGCGCGGTTCGTCCAGCTCGCTGAAGCGGCCGACACCTCCCGCGCAGATCGTGCCGTCGCGGGGGCCGCGCGCGGGGAACCCTTTGGGGCCCTCGACGCTCATCGGTTCCCACTGGATCTGGCCGCAGTTCTTCGCCTTGCCCTGCTGGCAGAACAGCGCGCGGCTGACGGGGGAGGTGGTGTAGCCGTGGGAGAGCGCGGGAGCGGCGGTCACCACGGTGATTCCGGCGGACGCGACGGCCGCGAGGGCGAGCGTCCGTTTCCGGGGTGGACGGAGCTTGGCGGGCATACTCGGTCTCCTGGCGGGGGTGGAGGCGACCTTGGTCGGACGGAGTCGGCAGCCGCGGGGCGGGCGGGGTCGGGCGGACGGGTGGACGGGTGCTACGGTGGGAGTCGGAAGGGATTCTTATAGGAAACCTTCCTATTAGATTGAGGATGAGGGATGGACGCCCGCCGCGTCAACCCCCGATTCCAGGCCCGGATCGCGTCCTCGGGATCCGCTGCGGAGTCCCCACCACATTCCCCGCCCCGGCACCGTTACGATGTGCGGCTTCACCGAGAAAGGCGCGCGATCGTGATCATCTTCGGCTGGCGGGTGGTCTTCTTCACCCTGACCAGGGGAATCTTCCACTGCCCCGACTGCGGCGGCGACCGCGACTACCGGCGCCGGCAGGGCCGCAACTTCTTCACCCTGTTCTTCATCCCCGTCATCCCGCTGACGAAGACGGGCGGCGAGTTCATCGAATGCGACACGTGCCACGGGCGCTGGAACCCCGGCGTCCTCGACGTGCCGACCACCGCGCAGCTCGCGCAGATGCCGGCGATGCTCCTGCGCATGGCCATCGCCCAGGTCCTGCGCTCCGGCGACTACACCAACGCGGCCGCCCGCTCGCGCGCCGTCGCCGTCGTCCGGCAGGCCGGCGAGCCCGCCTACGAGGACACCGCCCTGAGCGCCGACCTCGGCCGCCCGTTCGAGGAGGTCCGCGTCGAGATGGGCCACGCCGCCTCGGCCCTCGCGCCCGAGGCGCGCGAGAGCATCCTGCGCGCCGCGGCAGAGATCGCCCTCGTGGACGGCCCGCTCAGCGTCTCCGAGGAGGAGACCCTGTCCGCCGTCGGCGCCGACCTCCAGCTCACCCGCGTCCAGGTGACCGGCGTCATCTCGCTGGCCCGCCAGGAGTCCGGCCACTGAGCGACCGCGGCCGCCGCGGTCATTTCCTCAGCCTCGGCCCGTGCGCGCAGCCGCTGCGCGCAAGCCGCTCCGCGTGAGCCGCTCCGCGTGAGCCGCTCCGCGTGAGCCGCTCCGCGTGAGCCGCTCCGCGTGAGCCGCTCCGCGTGTGCTTTAAGGCCCGCGGGAGGGCTTGCGGTTGCGCTACCCTTTGATGTATGTCGGCACGGCTGCTCCTCGAACGACCACGTTGACGGACTGACGTCAACGTGGTGGCCCCTCCTGCGCGAGGGGTCGTTTCATGTCAGCGGACGGCCACGACCATTTGCAGCCAGCGAACGAGCAAGAAACCGGAGTCTGGAAGCGTGAGCAGCGACGAGCACTACGACCCCCGGGCGGTTCAGGACAAGTGGCAGGCCCGCTGGGCAGAGCTCGAACCGTTCGCGGCCGATGAGAAGGACGAGGGCCGGGAGCGGCGCTACGCGCTGGACATGTTCCCCTACCCCAGCGGCGACCTGCACATGGGCCACGCGGAGGCGTTCGCCATCGGGGACGTCCCCGCGCGGTACTGGTTCCAGCGCGGCTTCAACGTCCTGCACCCCATCGGCTGGGACTCCTTCGGCCTGCCCGCGGAGAACGCCGCCATCAAGCGCGACTCGCACCCCGCCGAGTGGACGTACGCCAACATCGACACGCAGGCGTCCTCGTTCCACCGCTACGCGCCGTCGTTCGACTGGACGCGGCGGCTGCACACGTCCGACCCCGAGTACTACAAGTGGACGCAGTGGCTGTTCCTGCGCTTCTACGACCGCGGCCTGGCCTACCGCAAGGGCGGCCACGTCAACTGGTGCCCGAAGGACCAGACCGTCCTGGCCAACGAGCAGGTCGTCGGCGGGCACTGCGAGCGCTGCGGGACGCTGGTCGAGAAGCGCGTCCTGACCCAGTGGTACTTCAAGATCACCGAGTACGCGGACCGGCTGCTGGACGACATGGAGCAGCTGGAGGGCAAGTGGCCCGAGCGCGTCCTGCTGATGCAGCGCAACTGGATCGGCCGCTCCACCGGCGCCGACGTCGACTTCGCCATCGAGGGACGGGACGAGCCCGTCGCCGTCTACACCACCCGGCCCGACACCCTGTTCGGCGCGACGTTCATGGTCGTCGCCGCCGACGCCGCGCTGGCCGACGAGATCTGCGCGCCCGACCAGCGGGCCGCGTTCGAGGCGTACCGCGACGAGGTCTCCCGGGAGAGCGAGATCGAGCGGCTGTCCGCCGAACGGGAGAAGACCGGCGTGTTCCTGGGCCGCTACGCGGTCAACCCGGTCAACGGCGAGCGCCTGCCGATCTGGGCGTCCGACTACGTCCTGGCCGAATACGGCCACGGCGCGATCATGGCCGTCCCGGCGCACGACCAGCGCGACCTGGACTTCGCGCTGAAGTTCGGCCTGCCCGTGCGCGTCGTCGTCCAGACCGGCCTGCCCGACCCGGCCGAGACCGGCGCCGCCACGCCCGGCGACGGCGAGATCGTCAACTCCGGGCCGATCGACGGGCTGACGAAGGCCGACGCCATCGCCCGCATCATCGAGATCCTGGCGGAGCGCGGCACCGGCCGCGCGGCGGTGAACTTCCGGCTGCGCGACTGGCTGGTGTCCCGGCAGCGGTTCTGGGGCTGCCCGATCCCGATCGTCCACTGCGAGTCGTGCGGCGAGGTCCCCGTCCCGGACGACCAGCTGCCGGTGACGCTGCCCGAGGGCCTGCGCGGCGCCGACCTGGCCCCCAGGGGCACGTCGCCGCTGGCCGCCGCGTCCGACTGGGTGAACGTCGAATGCCCCAAGTGCGGCGGCCCGGCCAAGCGCGACACCGACACGATGGACACGTTCGTCGACTCGTCCTGGTACTACTACCGCTACTGCTCGCCCGGCTACGAGGGCGGCCCGTTCGACATCGACCAGGTCCGCCGCTGGATGCCGGTCGACCAGTACACGGGCGGCGTCGAGCACGCCATCCTGCACCTGCTGTACAGCCGGTTCTTCACCAAGGTGCTGCACGACATGGGCATGGTCGAGTTCACCGAGCCGTTCCGGCGGCTGCTGAACCAGGGCCAGGTGATCAACCAGGGCAAGGCGATGTCGAAGACGCTGGGCAACGGCGTCGACCTGGGCGAGCAGATCGCCGAGTTCGGGGTGGACGTCGTCCGGCTGGCGGTCCTGTTCTCCGGGCCGCCGGAGGACGACATCGACTGGGCGGACGTGTCACCGCGCGGCATGTCGAAGTTCCTGGCCCGCGTGCACCGCATCGCCGCCGAGGTCGCGTCCGCCCCGGGCGCGGACCCGGCGTCCGGCGACCCGGCCCTGCGCCGCGCCACCGCCCGGACGGTCCACGAGGCCACCGCCCTGATCGAGACGCAGCGGTTCAACGTGGCCATCGCGCGGGTCATGGAGCTGGTCACCGCGACCCGCAAGGCCATCGACTCCGGCCCCGGCGCCGCCGACCCCGCCGTCCGCGAGGCCGCCGAGGCCATGACGGTCGTGCTGTCGCTGTTCGCGCCCTACACCGCCGACGAGGCGTGGGAGCTGCTGGGACGGACCGCGCCGGTCATCAGCGCCGGCTGGCCGTCCGCCGATCCGGCCCTGCTGGTGGAGGAGTCGGTGACGTGCGTCGTCCAGGTCGCCGGCAAGGTCCGCGACCGGCTGGAGGTGGCGCCGGGAATCGCCGAGGCCGACCTGGAGCGCCTGGCGCTGGCGTCCCCGAAGATCCAGGATGCCCTGTCCGGCGCCGACATCGCCAAGATCATCGTCCGCGCCCCCAAGATCGTCAACATCGTCCCCAAGCGCTGACACCCTCGCCCGTCAGTCCCGCCGTCCGTCAGTCCCGCCGCCCCGGTCCGGTCGTCCGTCAGGCGGTCGTCTATCAGGCCCGTTGCCTGTCAGGCCCGCCGCCCCGGCCCGTCGCCCGGGCACGTCGTCCGTCAGGCCTGCCGTCCGGGCCCGTCGTCCGGGCCCGTCGTCCGTCAAGCCCGTCGTCTGTCAGGCCGGTCGTTTGTCAGGCCCGTCGTCCCGGGTCTGGCGTCCGTCAGGCCCGTCGTTTGTCAGGCCGGTCGTTTGTCAGGCCTGCCGCTCCGGGGCTGGCGGCCGCGAACCCTCTCGACCCGTGCAGAGCGCAGGGCGGCGTTTCAGTAGTGGCACGGCAGGCTTCTGCGACGGTCTGACGGATGTCCGGTTTGGCGGCGCCGCTGGGGGGCGCCTGATTAGCTGAGGGCCGCCTGATTAGCGGAGACGCTCGTCGTCCGGGGCGTTGATCCCTGCGGTCTGCCGACCGGGGTGCCGTTCAGCGGTGAGTGCGCCGGGGTCGTTCGCGGCGACCCGCTGGTGTCCGGTCTGACGGCCCGCCAGAGGCGGGGACGGGGACGGGGACGGGGACGTGCGGAAGCGGCCGTCGTCCGGGCCATGATGTGGCGGAGCGCGTGTCTCGTGCGGGGCGGGCGCGCGGCCCCGGGGTTGCGGGGCCGCGCGGGTGTCACATCTTGCGGAGGACCGCTACGACGCGTCCTAGCACCGTCGCCTCGTCGCCGGGGATCGGCTCGTACGCGGGGTTCTGCGGCTGCAGCCAGATATGGCCGTCCTCCCGGCGCTTGAACGTCTTCACCGTCGCCTCGCCGTCGATCATGGCGGCCACGATGTCGCCCTGCTCGGCCACCGGCTGCTGCCGGACGACGACCCAGTCACCGTCCGCGATCGCGGCGTCGATCATCGAGTCGCCGGTGACCTTCAGCAGGAAGTGGGTGCCCTCGCCGACGAGCTGCTTCGGCAGCGTGAACACGTCCTCGACGGCCTCCTCGGCGAGGATCGGCCCACCTGCGGCGATCCGTCCGACCAGCGGCACGTACGCGGGCGCGGGCTGCGACGACGCGGGCTGCCCTCCGGCGGCCTCGTAGGCCTCCTCGTCAGTCCGCACCGGCGTGGCGCCCGGCACTCGCACCTCGACCGCGCGGGGACGATTGGGGTCGCGGCGCAGGAAACCCTTGCGCTGCAGCGCCCGGAGCTGGTGCGACACGCTGGAGGTGCTGGTCAGCCCGACGGCTTCGCCGATCTCGCGCATCGAGGGCGGGTACCCACGGCGCTGGACCGAGTCGCGGATCACCTCCAGCACCATGCGCTGCCGTTGCGTCAGCCCCGTCTCGTCCATGGGGCCGTCTGGCAGCTCCCGGACCTTGCTCATCGCTCGTCGCCTCCCGGCGCCTCGATCGGTCACTCCTTGTCATGGAACCTATCGCGTCGGAGCCCAATGATCAAACAATTGTTCGAAGTGGTGCTCGCTTTTTGTCGGCGCCTCCTGGTAGAACATCGTACAGGCGTTCGATCGAAAATGTATTCGACGTCGAGGAGGGGAGAGATGTCGGGTTCACCCCAGAGTGACCGGGTCCCGATCCGCCTGACCCGCCGCGGGCGCGTGGTCCTGGTCCTGTTCGCCGCGACCGTCACGCTCATAAGCCTGTGGCTGACGGTGGGGCCCGGTGCCATGGCTGGCGGCCGCGAGGCCCATGACGACCCGTCCAAGCCCGCCAGAACCGTCGTCGTCGAACGTGGCGACACTCTCTGGAACATCGCAGCGGACACCGACCCGGGAAGTGACCCACGCGTCGTCGTCCAACGCATCATTGATCTCAACGGCCTAGGCGGCGATCCCACCGTCCAGCCAGGCCAGGAGCTCCGCCTCCCCGCCCGCTGAACCACCGCCCGCCCGAGACATGTGCCGGAGACGCCGATCGTGACGGGCACGCCTGTTCCCCGACTCGGCAGGTGACCGCCCTGGACCGTCGAACGCACCCTCTGTCCGGGCGCGCGTGGGCGCGCGAGAGCTTGGTCGCCATGGCGCGGCCGGTTTCGAGTGCCGACGACATCGAGCGGCTCGCCTCACCCGCGGAGGCCGTCCTGACGCCGGACGGGGACGCGGGGTGTCGGACGGGTCGCGGAGTGTCGGACGGGTCGCCTCGACCAACATGCCCGACTCGGCGTTGGCCGTCGTGGGATGGGCGGGGTGTGGCGGCGGTGTGCGGCGGCGGGTCTCCTGCCTTCGCCAGGTCGGCCACGGCGTCGGCGGCGAGTGATCGCGGTTCGGGTGGCGGGCCGTGTGCGAATCGGTGGCAGCGCCTATGGGCTGAGGGTGATGTGAGGGGGTGCGTGGCCGCATCGCGGTTTGGTGGCGGGGGCCAAGGAAGCGCGAGCGGTGCGGCGCCTGTGGGTCCTCATCGGGCGGACGGGCTCGTACGTCGGCGGCGGTGGGGATGTGGGGTGTGGCGGTGTCGGGAGCGGGTGATTTGGGGGGTGAGCTTGCGTTCTGTGAGCGACGGCGACTCCGGGTGACGACACGCCCGGGAGGAAATCTTGGAGGACGGAGCTGACCTGGACGTACGCGGCGGATGTGATCCACGAGGCGTGAGATCAGGTTGCGTACGCCTGCGGCGAGTCGTACCGTTGGACCACAACATCTAGTAGTCACACCGATGTACTTCACCCATATATGGAACTGTTCAGCGGTGTGAAGCGTTATCGTCAGGGGAGGGATGTAACGTGCACTGCCCGTTCTGTCGCAACCCTGACACCAAAGTGATCGACAGCCGTGCGACCGACGACGGGGGCGCAATTCGGCGCCGCCGGTCGTGCGCGGAATGCGGCAGGCGATTCACGACGCAGGAGAATGTGCTCGTGATGGTGGCCAAGCGCAGCGGCGTCACCGAGCCGTTCTCCAGGGAAAAGATCATCGCCGGTGTGCGCAGGGCCTGCCAGGGCCGTCCGGTCGACGAGGATGCGCTCGCGAAGCTGGGTCAGCGGGTCGAAGAGGAGATCAGATCCTCCGGCTCCGCGGAAATCCCCTCGCACGAGATAGGCCTCGCGATCTTGGGGCCGCTCGGCGAGCTTGATGAGGTCGCCTATCTGCGATTCGCCTCGGTCTACCGGAGCTTCGAGTCGCTGGACGACTTCGCCAAGGAGATCGAAACACTGCGGAAGGCCGGTTTCTCGGGGGAGTCCGGCCCGCCTCGGTAGGGCGGGTTCCGGAAACACATCAGCACATGTAAGAGCGTTTCCGCGCGGGGCATGCCCCGTGCGGTGGCGGGGTTGTTCCTGAACAGGGCCCGGCGGGTGGGCCCGAGAGGGGGAAGGTCATGACGGAGACGGTGAGCGGCTCGGCGGCACGGCGCGGCAAGGGGGGCCGCAAGGGGCTGAAGGTCGAGCGCATTTTCACCACGCCCGGCGTGCATCCGTACGATGAGCTGCGCTGGGAACGTCGTGACGTCGTCATGACCAACTGGCGCGACGGCTCGGTCAACTTCGAGCAGCGCGGTGTCGAGTTCCCCGACTTCTGGTCGCTGAACGCGGTCAACATCGTCACGTCCAAGTACTTCCGCGGCGCGGTCGGCACGCCGCAGCGCGAATGGAGCCTGAAGCAGCTGGTCGACCGCGTCGTCCGCATGTACACGGACACGGCCCTCAAGGAGGGCTATTTCGCCACCGAGCAGGACGCCGAGATCTTCGACCACGAGCTGAAGTACGCGCTCGTCCACCAGCTCTTCAGCTTCAACTCGCCGGTCTGGTTCAACGTCGGCACCAAGTCGCCGCAGCAGGTTTCGGCGTGTTTCATCCTGTCGGTGGACGACACGATGGAGTCGATTCTCGACTGGTACAAGGAAGAGGGCGTCATCTTCAAGGGCGGGTCCGGCGCCGGCCTGAACCTGTCGCGCATCCGGTCCAGCAGGGAGCTGCTGTCGTCCGGCGGCACGGCCAGCGGACCCGTGTCGTTCATGCGCGGCGCCGACGCGTCCGCCGGGACGATCAAGTCGGGCGGCGCGACGCGGCGGGCCGCGAAGATGGTCGTGCTGGACGTCGACCACCCCGACATCGGGGAGTTCATCGAGACCAAGGCGCGCGAGGAGAACAAGATCCGCGCGCTGCGGGACGCCGGGTTCGACATGGACCTCGGCGGCAAGGACATCGGCAGCGTCCAGTACCAGAACGCCAACAACTCCGTCCGCGTGTCGGACGAGTTCATGCACGCCGTCGAGTCGGACGGCGAGTTCGGCCTGCGCGCCCGGATGACCGGCGAGGTCGTCGACACCGTCAAGGCCAAGGACCTGTTCCGGCTGATGGCGAAGGCCGCCTGGGAGTGCGCCGACCCCGGCATCCAGTACGACGACACGATCAACGACTGGCACACCAACCCCGAGACCGGCCGCATCACCGCGAGCAACCCGTGCTCCGAGTACATGAGCCTGGACAACTCGTCCTGCAACCTCGCGAGCATCAACCTGCTGAAGTTCCTCACGGACGACGGGACGTTCGACGTCCGGCGGTTCGTCAAGCTCACCGAGCTGATCATCACGGCGATGGACGTGTCGATCACCTTCGCCGACTTCCCGACGGAGAAGATCGCGGAGACGACCCGCGACTACCGGCAGCTCGGCATCGGCTACGCCAACCTCGGCGCGCTGCTGATGGCGTCCGGGCACGCCTACGACTCCGAGGGCGGACGGGCGCTCGCCGCGGCGATCACGTCGCTGATGACGGGCGTCGCCTACCGCCGGTCCGCGGAGATGGCGGGCGTCGTCGGCCCGTACGCGGGCTACGCGCGCAACGCCGAGGGGCACAAGCGCGTCATGCGCAAGCACGCCGCCGCCAACGACGGCATCCGCACGCTGGACGCGATCGACAAGGAGATCCACGCGGCCGCGGCGAAGCAGTGGCAGGAGTGCCTGAAGGTCGGCGAGAAGAACGGCTACCGCAACGCCCAGTCCTCGCTGCTCGCCCCGACGGGGACGATCGGGCTGATGATGGACTGCGACACCACCGGCATCGAGCCGGACCTCGCGCTGATGAAGTTCAAGAAGCTCGTCGGCGGCGGGTCCATGCAGATCGTCAACCACACGGTGCCGCGGGCGCTGGAGAAGCTCGGCTACCAGCAGGAGCAGATCGAGGCGATCGTCGAGTACATCGCCGAGCACGGCCACGTCGTCGACGCCCCCGGCCTGCGCACCACGCACTACGAGGTGTTCGACTGCGCGATGGGCGAGCGGGCGATCAGCCCGATGGGGCACGTCCGGATGATGGCGGCCGTCCAGCCGTTCCTGTCCGGCGCGATCTCCAAGACGGTGAACATGCCGGAGCAGGCCACCGTCGAGGACATCGAGAAGGTGTACTTCGAGGGGTGGCGGCTCGGCCTGAAGGCCCTGGCGATCTACCGCGACAACTGCAAGGTCGGCCAGCCGCTGTCCGCCGCCGGGAAGAAGGAGGCGGTCAAGGAGGCGCCGGCGGAGGCCGCGGGGGCGACGCGTCCGGTCCGCAGGCGGCTGCCGAAGCAGCGTCCGGCGACCGTCACGCGCTTCTCCGTCGCGGGCGCCGAGGGCTACATGACCGCGTCGTCCTACCCGGACGACGGCGTCGGCGAGGTGTTCCTCAAGCTCGGCAAGCAGGGCTCGACCCTCGCCGGTGTGATGGACGCCTTCTCCATGGCGATCTCGATCAGCCTGCAGTACGGCGTCCCGCTGGAGACGTGGGTGGAGAAGTTCACCAACATGCGGTTCGAGCCCGCCGGGATGACCGACGATCCGGACATCCGCATGGCCACCTCGGTGATGGACTACATCTTCCGCCGCCTGGCGCTGGACCACCTGCCCTTCGAGGAGCGGGCGGGTCTCGGCATCCTGACGGCGGAGGAGCGCGCCATGCAGGCGAACGGGGAGGACCCCGCCGCCCTGCACTCCGAGGACGAGGTCGACCACGAGTCCCTGGCCCAGTCCGCCGCGATCGCCCGTCCCGCACCGGTGGCGGCGGCGCCGGCGGGGGAGGCGCGCTCGTCCATGGAGGTCATCGAGTCCCGCCAGGGCCGCACCGCGGACGCGCCGCTCTGCCTCACCTGCGGCACGAAGATGCGTCCGGCGGGCAGCTGCTACGTCTGCGAGGGCTGCGGCTCCACCAGCGGCTGCAGCTGATCACGGAGGCGGGCGGTTTGAGGCGTCCGCGTTGAGCCATCCCCCGCCCGCCGCGCACCCGGCGGGCGGGGGATTCGTTCGTTCGTCAGGTCGCGTCGTTCTTGTCGTCGGCCGGGGCGGTCTCGGCGGTCTCGGCGGTCTCGGCCGGGCGAGTGCGGCGGGCGCCGGGGGCGCGGTGCTTCCGCGCCGCCTTGCGGGGGCCGGCCACCAGCAGATCGTCCTCGGAGCCTTCGGCGGCGGGTTCGGCGGGTGGCTCGGCGGGCGGCGGGTTCTTCGCCGATCGCCGGGCCCGGTGCTTCTTCCTGGGCTGCTTCGTCGTCTCGGACTGGGTTTCGGACTGGCTTTCGGCTTGGCGGAGCGATTTCACGAAGCTCGCCGCGTCCTCTTCGTCGTCGTCCGAACGGCGCAGCCGCTTCGTCACGATCCACTGGTCGAGGGTCAGCCGCCCGCCGGCGCCCGCGGCGAACAGCAGGCTCGCCAGGCCGAGGACGAGGACGAGCTCGTAGCCGTTCTCGACCGTCGCGCCGTCCACCATGAACAGGCCCTCGCCCGCGTGGACGAACACGAACGCGCCCGCCATGTCCGCGAACAGCAGCAGGCCGGTGACCGGCAGGGCGAGCCCGGCGATCAGCGCGGCGCCGCCCAGGAGTTCGGCGAAGGCGGCGTAGACGGCGGCGGCCGTGGGGAGCGGGACGCCGAGGTCGTCGAACGAGCGGCCCGTCGCGGTGATGCCCGCCTCGATCTTCTGCCAGCCGTGCGCCATGAACACGAGGCCCACGCCGAGCCGCGCGAGGACTGCCACGGCGTCGTACAACGGTCGAGGACGCATGCCGTCGCTCCTTGGGTGCGGTGATCCCCGGTTCGATCGGAGAGTATGACGGCCTTCATGCGGATTCGGCGACTGGCGCAGGTGAGAGCGGGTGCCAGACGCCTCCGGGGCGGTGCGTCATCGTTCTGCCGGTGCGGTTTTGGTCAGTGCCTCGGTGACGGTTTCGGCGGTGTGTTCTATGGCTTCGATGCCGTCCCGCATCGTGGGGTGGCGCTCGGAGACTGCGGCGATCAGGTAGCGGTGGCCTGCGTTGCGGACGATGCCGATGCTGGTGACCGTCCAGCGGCCGCCGTGGACGTCGCGGGGCAGCCAGCCGTTCTTGACCTCGGCGTCGGCGCCCGCGGCGCTCACGCCCCATGCCTGGTCGGGTGCAACGTCCCGCATCAGGCGGCGGACGTAGCGGCGCGCGTCCGGGGCGAGGGGGCTTTCTGGCGAAATCAGCGCGGTGAGCAGCCGGATCTGGTCGGCGGCGCTCGTTTCGGTCGACCCCCACGCGCCGCCGGGGCCTGGGTCGGTGTCGCGAAGGCCCAGTTCCTCGTTGGCGGACGCGAGGCCCGCGGAGCCGCCGATGGCGTGCCAGAGCGCGGAGGCGGCGGCATTGTCGCTCAGCGTGATCGCGCGCTCGGCCAAGCCTTTCTCGGCGGACGTGAGAGGACGTTCGCGGCGCTGCGCTTTGAGCAGCAGAGCCATGACGATGTCGACTTTGACGATGCTGGCCGTCGCCGTTCGCAGGCCCTTCCCGTAGGAGTACGAGATGCCGGTGGTCAGGTCCCGTACCGAAAGCGACAGGCTGCCCGGACGACCATCGAGGTAGTCACGGAGAGTCCGCGTGAGCGCTTCACGTTGCGTCGCGGTGAACGTGGGCGTGGGCGTGGGCGTGGACCTCTGTCGCGGAATGGGCGTCGTCACCGCAATCGTAGGGACGGGGACGGGCTCGTACACGAATGTCGAAGAACCGGCCACGAGGACGGCGGCCGCCGCGAGCAGGACGCCGGCAAGGAGGCCTGCGGCCTTGAACTGCATGATCGCGAGTGTCGTGAGAGCGGCGTTACCTTTGTGTTAGCCGTCCGCCGCCTGCGAGGGGAGAGTGAGCCGCGTGAAGAGCCACCAGTACGAGGTGTCGGTGACCTGGACGGGCAACACCGGGACGGGGACGAGTTCCTACCGTGCCTACGAGCGGGCCCATGAGGTGCGCGCGGACGGCAAGCCGCCGATCGCGGGCAGCGCCGATCCGAGTTTCCGCGGCGACCCCGCGCGGTGGAATCCGGAGGAATTGCTCGTCGCGTCCCTCTCGGAATGCCACATGCTGTGGTTCCTCCATTTGTGCGCCGTCGAGAAGATCGTGGTCACCGCGTACGAGGACAGCCCGCTCGGCACCATGACCGAGACTCCGGACGGCGGCGGACGGTTCGAGGAGGTCGTGCTCCGTCCCCGGGCGACCCTGGCCGATCCCGGGCGGGCCGCCCGCGCCGCCGAATTGCATCACCGGGCGAATGAGTTGTGCTTCATCGCGAACTCGATGAATTTCCCGGTCCGCCATGAACCGAGTTTCTAGAACCCGCCGATGGTGAGTTCGGTCAGCGGGCGCGGCCGCGGGGCTTGAGGGGAGTGGCGGGCAGCGCCGGCGCTGGAATGGGCGGCCCGTCGTAGCCGCGGACCACGCCGAAACGGTCGCCCGCCATCCAGTCCTGGCGCGCCCGGCCGATCTCGTCGCCCGTCCGGGCGACGAAGTTCCACCACATCACGAGCTTCTCCTCGAACGGCTCGCCGCCCAGCAGCACGAGCCCGCTGCCGCCGTCGGCGGCCCTGAGCGGCAGCTCGCGGCGGCCGCAGCCGAGGTACAGCATCGAGCCGGGTTCCACCCGCAACCCGTCGATCTCCGTTATGCCGGACATCGTGAGCGCGGCGTACTCGAAGTCGGGCTCGACCGGCAGCCGTGCTTCGGCGCCGTCCGCCAGGGTGATGTCCGCGCCCATGATCGGTGTGAAGGCCGTGCCGGGGGAGGCGGCTCCGTCCAATTGCCCCAGGATGACGGTGGCTCCGAAGCCAGGTTTCTGCACGACGGGCAGGTCGGCGTGATGCTCGAACGCGGGATCGGTGTGCCGGTGGGCGTCCGGCAGAGCGACCCACAGTTGGGCGCCGTGCAGGATGGCCGGATGGCTGCGCGGCGACTCCTCCGAGTGCGCGATGGCCCGTCCCGCCGTCATCAGCCCGAGTTCCCTAGGACGGACGGTCTGCAGGCTGCCCAGGCTGTCGCGGTGCAGTACTTCGCCGTCGTGCAGCCAGCTCACTGTCTGCAGCCCTATATGCGGATGCGGCGGCACCTGCATGCCCGGCTCGTCGGTGATGTCGTCCGGGCCGTAGTGGTCGACGAAGCACCAGGCGCCCACCATCCGCCGCCCGAGACTGGGCAGCAGCCGCTGGACGACTGTGCTCTCACCGAGCGGCACGCGTCGCGGGGGCAGGAGTTCATGCACGGGACGGCCTGGCACGTCGTCCCGTCCACCGCACTCGACCGGCTTCGGCCGGACGTCGAGATTGCTCACCGGCACCGTCCTTCCCACGACCGCCACCCGTAACGATGCCCAGAGGCCCCGCCGGCCAAGCCGAAAGACGGAATCAGCGGTAGGACGGCGGGGTTCGACTGTATGTGATGCACGGTGAGTACAAGGTCCCCGGTGGCAAGCTCGTCGTCGCCGACGTGGACGTCGTGGACGGGCTGCTGCGCGAACCGAGAATCAGCGGCGATTTCTTCCTGGAACCGGACCGCGCACTGGAGGCCATCAACGCCGTCCTGGACGGCCTCCCCGCTGGGCTCGACGCAAAGGCGATCGGCGCGCGCGTGGACGCCGGCCTACCGCAAGGCACGGTGATGCTGGGAATCACTGCGGAGGCCGTAGGAATCGCTGTGCGGCGCGCTGTCGCGCGTGCGTCGGACTGGCGCGACCACGACTGGCGGCTGATTCATGAGCCGCCGCAGGAGCCGGCCCTGCACATGGCGCTGGATCAGGTCCTCGCCGAGGAGGTCGGCTCGGGACGGCGTCCGCCGACGCTGCGGGTGTGGGAGTGGGCGTCGCCCGCTGTGGTCATCGGCAGTTTCCAGTCGCTGCGCAACGAGGTCGACGCCGCGGCGGCGGACCGGCACGGGGTGGACGTGGTCCGCCGCAACAGCGGCGGCGGTGCGATGTTCATCGAGCCGGGCAACACGATCACCTATTCGCTGTACGCGCCGGGGACGCTGGTGGCGGGCATGTCGTTCGCGGAGAGCTACGCGTTCCTGGACGACTGGGTGCTGGGCGCGCTCGGCGAGCTCGGGATCAAGGCGTGGTACCAGCCGCTGAACGACATCACGTCCGACCAGGGCAAGATCGCGGGTGCGGCGCAGAAGCGGCTCGCCGCCGGCGCGGTCCTGCACCACGTGACCATGGCGTACGACATCGACGCGGAGAAGATGCTGCGGGTGCTGCGGATCGGCCGGGAGAAGATCTCTGACAAGGGGATCGCCAGCGCGGTCAAGCGCGTCGACCCGCTGCGCCGCCAGACCGGCCTCGCCCGAGAGGAGATCATCGACCGCATGATCGGGCACTTCCGGACCCGGTACGGCCTGGTCGGCGACGAGGTGAGCGAGGACGAGCTGCGCCTCGCCCGCAAGTACGTCACGGACAAGTTCAGCACGCCGGAATGGACGGCCCGCGTCCCCTGACGCCTCCGCGCCACACACCCCCCGGAAGGGCCAAGCGTCAAGGTGAACAGACTGCCGAAACATGGTCGACGGCCAGGCCGGAACTCCACGACGATTCGGCGCGTCCCTCAATTGCAGGTCGCGAGGCCGCGCGACGGCCCGTAAGTTGAGGACATCGATCGATGATGAGGAGCGTTCATGTCGTTGCAGAAGGGCGCCAACACCGCGGTGCCGGTTCCCTCGGTCCGGGTCGAGCTCGGCTGGCAGAGTGGTCCTGGCGTGCCCGACGCGGACGCGTCCGCGCTCCTGCTTGCGGACACGGGACGGGTGCGTTCGGACGACGATTTCGTCTTCTACAACCAGCCCGCGCATAACTCGGGAGCGGTCCGCCATGACGGGAAGCAGCAGGGGCCGACCGTCCTGGACGTCCTGTCGATCGACCTGGACCGCGTAGAACCCGCCATAGACAGGATCGTCGTCGCGGCGTCCTCGGACGGAGGCGCGTTCGGCAAGTTCCAGGGGCTTTACGTGCGCGTGGTCGACGCGGCCGCCGGAACGGAGGTCGCGCGGTTCGACAGTGAGGGCGCGACGACTGAGACGGCGTTCGTCCTAGGCGAGCTGTACCGGAGGCAGGGTGCGTGGAAGTTCCGTGCCGTCGGCCAGGGGTACGACTCGGGCCTCGCTGGTCTGGCGACCGATTTCGGTATCTCGGTGGAGGACGAGCCCAGTAAGGCCGCCGCACCGCCGCCTCCCGCCCCGCCCGCTCCTCCGGCTCCTCCTACGCCGCCGCAGCCGCAGACGGCGCCTCCGCCGCCTCCCGGCGGGCAGTACGCACCGCCTCCGCCCCCGCCCCCGCCTGGGGGCCAGTACACGCCGCCTCCGCCTCCGCCCCCACCGCCTGGCGGCCAGTACGTCCCGCCCCCACCGCCCCAGCAGCAGGCGCAGCCCCAGCAGGCGCAACCCCAGCAGCCTCAGCAGGCGCAGCCTCAGCAGGGCGGCGGCACCATCTCGCTGACCAAGAACTCGCCGTCGGTGTCGCTCACCAAGCACGGCGCGACGTCCGGGCACATGCGGGTGAACCTCAACTGGACCGCGCGGGCGGGCGTCGCGAAGGGACGGCTCGGCAAGCGCCGCCGCGGCGTCGACCTCGACCTGGACCTGTGCTGCCTCTGGGAGCTCCGCGACGGCCGCAAGGGGATCATCCACGCCCTCGGCGACATGGGCGCCCTGGAGCGCGCGCCGTTCATCAAGCTCGACAAGGACGACCGGACCGGGGCGATCGAGACGGGTGAGAATCTTCACATCAACCTCGACCACACCGCGGACTTCAAGCGGATCCTGGTGTTCGCCGAGATCTACGACGGCGCCGAGGACTTCCGCGGCCTGGACGCGATCGCCACGCTGTTCCCGGTGGGCGCGTCGCCGATCGACATGCGGATGGACGACTGCGTCGACGCGTCCCGCGACGCCGTCCTCGCGCTCATCGAGAACGTGAACGGCGAACTGGTCGTCCGCCGGGAGGGCCGGTTCATCCTGCCGCCTCCCGGCCGTCCGCGCTGGGGGAAGATGTCGGTCGACCAGGCGTACGCCTGGAACCTGGAGTGGGTCGCCTCACGCGGCAAGGACTGAACGACCCCGTCGCGCATTACTGGGAAGGGTCCGGAACGTTGGCTGATGCTGCCGATTGTCCCGGGCCCGGCGCCAAGGGTAGGAACGTCGCATGAGCTCTGAGCGGCAGTACCCCGTCGTCCCAGCACCCCGTTTCGACGTTCCGCAGGAGGAGGCGGTCGAGCGCGTCCAGGCGTTCGCCGACAGGATGACGCTGCGGCGCACCGTGCGCGACTTCTCCAGCCGTCCAGTGCCGCCGGACGTCATCGAGCACGCGATCCGTGCGGCGGCGACCGCCCCGAGTGGGGCCAACCTTCAGCCCTGGCGGTTCGTGGTCGTCACCGACCCCGAACGCAAGCGGAGACTCAGGAAGGCCGCTGAGCAGGAGGAGCGGGAGTTCTACGAGCGGCGCGCCTCGCAGGAGTGGCTCGAAGCGCTGGCGCCGTTGGGCACCGACTGGCGCAAGCCGTTCCTGGAGGACGCCCCCGCGGTCATCATCGTCTTCGAGGTGCACAAGGGCCCGGAGACCCCGCGGCCTTACTACGTGAAGGAGTCGGTGGGCATCGCCGTAGGGTTCCTCTTGGCCGGACTGCACCAGGCGGGTCTGGCGACCCTCACGCACACGCCGAGCCCCATGAAGTTCCTGAACGAGGTGTGCGACCGTCCGCCGGAGGAACGCGCGTACGTGGTGATCCCGGTCGGCTACCCGGCGGACGACGCGATGGTCCCCGACATCACCCGCAAGCCGGTCGACGAGGTCATCATCGAGCTGTGACCCTCCGCGCGACGCGACCCTCCGCGCGGTGACCCTCCGCGCGGCTCACGCGGCTCACGCGGCCTTCACCGCGTCGGCGAGCTTCTTGTCGCGGGCCACCCGCACCAGGGCCGCGCTGAGCCGCGCGAGGTCCTTGTCGGGCACCTGGGAGGCGAGCTCGCCGGCGTCGGTGGGCAGGCCGAGCCGTTCGGCGCCCTTCCGCACCTGGCCGTCGATGTAGGGGCGCAGCCAGGGCCAGATGGACTGGGCCTCACGGCAGAAGATGTCCACGCCGGTGGGCCCGATGCCGGGGAACTCCTGGAGCAGTTCGGCCGCCTTCCGCGGGTCGCGTCCGGCCTCGATGGCGAGCCGCCGCAGATCGCCCTGGTACCTGTCCTGGACGATCTCGGCGGTGTCGCCGAGGCGGGACGCGGTGCTCTCGTCGTAGCGGACGTAGTGCCCGCGGCCGAGCGCGTCGACGCGTTCCTGCCAGGTCAGCTTGCTCATCCCGCGCGGTGTCCCGCCGCCCGCCTCGAACAGTTCGCGGGCCGCCGCCATGGCAATGCCGGACGAGATGCGCGCGCTCAGCAGGTTGGCCAGGACGAGCAGCTTGAAAAGCGCGGCCGGCTGGTCCTTCAGCGGTATGCCGGCCTCCTCGGCGAACGTTTCGCCGGACTCGTGCAGCAGCTTCTTCACGACGGTGTCCATGGCATGTACCTCCTGTCGTGGCCCGCCCTACCCGAGCCGGCAGGGATGACTCATGTCCGGGCGCGGGGCAGGGTCACAGAAGGCTGAGCTGCCCTTCCCCTGCGAGCGGGTCACGGTGCTTCTTGAGATGCCGCCAGCGCGGAAGGTCGTCCAGATAGGACCACGACAGCCGGTGATGCGGCGTAGGGCCCGACTCCTCGAGGGTCTTCTGGTGGGTAGGCGAGGGGTAGCCCGCACTGTCCGCGAATCCGTATCCGGGGAATTCGGCGTCGAGTTCTGCCATCAACCGGTCACGGTGAACCTTCGCCAGGACGGAGGCGGCCGCGACGGTGACGGACCTCTGGTCGGCCTTGACTTCGCAGCGCACTCGCCACGGGCGGCTTAGGAAATCGTGCTTGCCGTCCAGGATGACCACGTCAGGCGGGACGGGCAGCGACTCCAGCGCGCGGATCGCTGCACGCCGCAGCGCCTCGGTCATGCCGACCTTGTCGATCTCCTCGGGACTGGACGCGCCGATTGCGTGGCCTGCGAGCCATCCCGGCAGCACTTCGGCGAACGACTCACGGTGGGCTTCGGTGAGGAGCTTGGAGTCGGTGAGGCTGACCGTCCTCTTGCCGCGCCCCTGGAGGACGGGTGGCGGTGTCAGGTCGGTGACCGCCGCGCACACCACGACTGGGCCCGCCCAGGCGCCGCGTCCCACCTCGTCCACTCCGGCGATCGCGGCAGGACGGCGGCTCCCGGACGACATGGCCCGGAGTTCGTCCTCGATCTCGTAGCCCGCGACACGCGAGAGTTCCTTGGCGGCGGCGGCAGGGCCTGAGTCCAGTCCGGGCAGGGCGTGCGTGGGGTCGGTCGGCATGCGCCCATCATCGCAGCGGCCGTCCACTTCCGGACACTACAAATGGGCTGGTCCCGGGACCGAGGTCTTGCCCGTTCCGCACCAGGCCGGCGTGCCGGAGCCAACGAACAGGGCGCGGGGAGTCCCGTTCCGGGCGGTCCTGCGCTTTACTCGCTTCTGATGGCTTTGTTCGGCAGGTCTCGCTCCCGCCCGGCGAAGGATGCCGCGGCGCGGGATCTCTTCGAGCGCCTGCGATGGCGCTACTTCCAGGTCACCCCCGGCGTGAGATTCCTGGGCGGGGTACTGCTCATCGCTCTGGTCGTGTCCGCCACGGTGGTGCTGGAAGGGCCCGTCCTAGCCGCCGCGGCATTCTCGGTGATCCTGCTCATCGTCGTCCATCTGACGTTGCGTTCGCCCACGGGCATGGCGGTCGTCGCGGTGGTCGCGGCCTGGCTAGCTCTGTCGGTGCCTCTGGGAAGCATTTACCCGGACGAAGGGCACCCGTCGTACCTGAGCCCTGCACTGCTCCTGGCCTTGCTCGCACTCCCCGTGGCCTTCGTCGCGTTCCGGCTGCGCGGTTACAGGCCGTGGCGTTCCGCGCTCCTCGCGCTGAGCGCAGCGGGCGTGGTGACCGCGGCCCTTGCGCATCCTCTGCCGGAGGCGAGTGTGGCGCCAGGCTGGGTGACGGCCCTGGCCTTCCTCGCCTACCGCTGGGATCAGGCGCGGCGCACGGTGCCCGCCGAGGCGTACGAGACGGGCTGGGTCCAGGAACAGGCGGGACCGAAAGGGGACGGCACCGCAGGGCCGCGCAAGAACCCGTCCGGCAACGACAGGCGTGAACGCCCAGACCGGAGCGACAAAAACGACAGGCCCGAACGGTTCGACAAGGGCGACAGACCGAGTCGGCCTGGCAGATCCGATAGGCGCGTCCCAGACGACGAAGAAGCGGGCGTCTCAGCGGTCGTGCACACGGGCCATGACCAGCGCGCCGCCGCGCAGGCGGCCGATACCGCAGTCGCCGCGGAGCGTGCGAATCCCACGGAGACCCGCAAGGAAAGGGCTCCGGAGATCTCTGTGGCAGAAGCGCTCGCCGAGCTGGAGAACATGATCGGGCTTGAGCCGGTCAAACGGCAGGTCCGTTCCATCGCCGCGTCCATCGAGGCCGCGCACATGCGCGCCGCCGCCGGGGTGCCCACGGAGAAGCCCATGCGGCATTTCGTGTTCGTCGGGCCGTCGGGGACGGGCAAGACCACCGTGGCGCGCGTCCTGGCCAAAATCTTCTACGCCTTCGGGCTGCTGCCTGAGCCGGCCCTGGTCGAGGCGCATCGCGCCGACCTCGTCGGTGAGTTCCTGGGTGCGACGGCCCTGAAGACCAACCGGCTCGTTGACTCCGCCCTGGGCGGGGTGCTGTTCATCGACGAGGCGTACAGCCTGGCCAACTCCGCCGAGGGCCAGCCGGACCGGTTCGGTGACGAAGCCGTCCAGACGCTCCTCAAGCGCGCGGAGGACGATCGCGACAACCTGGTCATCATCCTTGCGGGATACGACGCGCAGATGGCCGAATTCCTCGACTCCAACCCTGGGCTGGCCTCACGGTTCGGCACACGAGTGCATTTCCCGTCGTACCGTCCTGCTGAACTACTCCGGATCGCTGACTACCACACCGGCCTCCGTGAGGACCGGCTCGACCCGGAGGCGCGGCAGCGGCTCGCCGCACGGTTCGAGGAAGTCGAACGGCGCGGAATCGTTGACGAACTGGGCAACGGACGGTTCGTCCGGTCATTGACCGAGGCGGCGGCGCGCGCGCGGGACGTGCGTGTGGTCGACGCCGTGTCCGCGTCCGCGGGCCCGGCGAACCCCAGCGCCGACGACCTGGTCACCCTGCGCGCCGAGGACGTCGAGGCCGCGTTCGCCGAGGTCACCGAGCGCTACCGCGGCTACGCCGAGACGCCGACGCTGGACGAGGCCCTCGGCTCGCTCGACGCGATGATCGGGCTCGAACCGGTGAAACGGCAGGTCCGCGAGATCGCCGCGCAGCTCCAGGTCGCCCGGATGCGCCAGGCGCAGGGCCTGGTCACCCGCCCGCCGACACGCCACTTCGTCTTCACCGGGCCGCCCGGCACCGGCAAGACGACCGTCGCGCGCGTGCTCGGCCGCATCTTCGCCGCGTCCGGGCTCCTCGCCCGTCCCGAAGTGGTCGAAGCGCAGCGGGCGGACCTCGTCGGCGAACATCTGGGCGCGACGGCGCTCAAGACGAACAAGGTGGTCGACTCCGCGCTCGGCGGTGTGCTTTTCGTCGACGAGGCGTACGCGCTGAGCAACCCGGGCTACACCGGTGGGGACGCGTTCGGCGCGGAGGCCGTGCAGACGCTGCTCAAGCGCGCCGAGGACGATCGCGACCGTCTCGTCATCGTCTTTGCGGGCTACGAGGCCGAGATGGACCGTTTCCTGACGTCCAACCCTGGACTGGCCTCACGATTCGACATCCGCGTCGACTTCCCCTCCTACGGGCCGGACGAGCTGCTCCGCATCGCCCAGCTCATCGCCGAAGAAGGCGGCGACCAGTGGGAGGAACGCGCTCTCGACGACCTCGCCCTGGTATTCCAGCGCGCGTGCGGGTCGGGCCGTATCGACGAGCTGGGCAACGGCCGTTTCGCCCGCTCCATGTACGAGAAGGCGAGCGCACGCCGGGCGCTGCGGGCCGCACGGCTCGGCGACGCCGCGACCACCGCCGACCTCACGGTCCTCACCACTGAGGACGTCCGCGACGCATTCGCCGAACTCACCCACCGCCTGGCCTGACCCCGTAAGCGCGGGTGCCGTGCCATCCCTGTCCTGGGCGTGCGCTGTAATCGGGGCATGACCTCGGTGACGTGGGCGCAGGTGCTGGCCTGGCGGATGCGGCGGCAGTTCATCGAATCCGCCGGTGATGCGTCGGCGGTGCAGATAGCGCGGCGGCTAGCGGGTGTGCAGGCGCAGGTCGCCTCAGCGGCGGAATTCGCCGTCGCGGTCCGGCAGACGGCTCCCGAAGCGGGTGCGGTGCAGCGGGCGCTCCTGGACGAACGGACTCTCGTCAAGACCTGGGCGATGCGTGGAACCCTGCATCTGCTGCCCGCGGACGAGGCCGCCGCCTATCTCGTCCTGTGCGCCGCCGTGCGCAACTGGGAGAAACCCGTCTGGCAGAGGAACTTCGGTGCCACGCCGGCCGATCTGGAGGCGATCGCCGAAGCCGCTACCGGCGCGCTGGCCGACGGCGCGATCCTCACGCGCGAAGAGCTCACCGCGGCCGTCGTCGAGGAGACCGGCTCAGGACATCTGGCCGAAGTGCTCGGTTCCGGCTGGGGCACCCTGCTCAAGCCACTGGCCTGGTGGGGCGTCCTCTGTCACGGGCCGTCGCAGGGCACCCGCGTGACGTTCACGTCGCCAGAGCGGTGGCTGCCGGGCTGGACGGGCCTGCCGTCCGTGGAGGACGCCGCCCGGACGGCCGTTCACGCGTTCCTCGGTGCGCACGGGCCCGCAACGCCCGACATGTTCGACAACTGGCTGATGCGCAAGCTGAACCGCAAGAAGGACGTCAAAGCCTGGTTCACCGCGGCCGAGGACGGGCTCGCCACAATCGACGTGGAGGGCGTGCAGATGTACGTCCTGGACGAACACCGCGACGAGCTCTTGAACACCGAACCGAGTACGTCCGTGCGGTTGCTCGGGGCCTTCGACCAGTACGTCCTGGGCGCCGGGACGAGCGCGCCCTATCTCGTACCGGCGGAGCGCCGTAAGGCAGTGAGCCGCGCGGGAGGCTGGATTTCTCCCGTCGTCCTGTACGAGGGACGTGTCGCGGGCGTCTGGGAGGCGAAAGACGGCGGCGTGGCCGTCACCGCTTTCGAGGACGTTCCCGCAGACCCGCTCAACGACGAACTGGCCCGGCTGGAAGCGCTGCTGTCCTGACAACTGCGGCGCGACCCGGATCGAAGCGTGTGCGGAGTGCTCATCTAGGGTGCCGACCATGGACGATCGCGACGAAACGGCCGATCGGCGCGACGAGGTGGACGGGCCGGCCGGGCCGGACGAGCCGGACGTGTACCGGCAGACGCGGTACAAGGCACCGGACGGCGCGGCCGAGATTCTGCTGATCCGGCACGGCGCCTCTGAGCCCGCCCATCCGGACCGGCCGTTCCCGCTCGTGGACGGCCAAGGCGATCCCGAACTCGCGCAGGAGGGGCACGCACAAGCGGATCGTCTCGGTGAGCGCCTCGCCGAGGAGAACCTCGACGCGATCTATGTGACGCCCCTGCGACGCACGTCCCAGACCGCGGCCCCGCTGGCCCGTCGCCTGGGACTGGAGCCTCGCGTTGAGCCCGGCCTACGCGAGGTGTATCTCGGCGAATGGGAAGGCGGCCTGTTCCGGAAGATGGTCGCCGATGGCGATCCGGTCGCGCAGCGCATGTTCGCCCAGGAGCGCTGGGACGTCATTCCCGGAGCGGAAGCCAACGAGGTGTTCGCGGGACGGGTCGACGCCAGCCTCACCCGGCTCGCGGCCGCGCACGCGGGAGGCCGGATCGCCGTGTTCACCCACGGCGGTGTGATCGCCCAGGCGCTCGCGGCCGCGACCGGGGCCAGGCCGTTCGCGTTCCTCACCCCCGACAACGGGTCCATCTCGTCGCTGGTGAGGCTCGGTGAGCTGTCGTCCATCCGTGGGTTCAACGACGTCTCCCACCTGGACTGGTCCGTAGCCGCACCATTGACATAGGCGCGTGACATAGACGCGTGGTGCTAAACGCGGAAGCGGAGACGCTGGCCCGGACGCAACTGCGCGGCGTCGGCCACGTCGGCTGAGGCGAGCACGGCGACCACCGGGTAGCCGCCGGTCGTCGGATGGTCGGCCAGGAAGATGATGGGCATTCCGCTGGGCGGCACCTGAAGCGAACCGGTGACCATGCCCTCGCTGCCCAGCTCGCCTTCGCGGACACGGACCAGTGGCGGACCGTCCAGCCGTACGCCCACGCGGTTGCTGTCCGGTGACACGACGTAGGCAGCGGACGTGAGCGTGGCCATCGCATCCTTGGCGAACCAGTCATCACGTGGGCCGGGCAGGATGCGCAGCACTGGAGTCTCAGGCAGGGAGGGCGCGGGCGCGACGTCCACAGCGATTTCGCCGAATCCTTTAGCGGACCCCATCGGAAGGCGGTCACCAGGCGAGAGTGGTGCTGGGCCGAGCCCCGACAGCAGGTCCGTCGAACGACTTCCCAGAACCTCCTCTACAGCGACCCCACCGCGCACGGCGAGATAACTGCGCAGCCCAGACGACGGCGTACCGAACTCGACCAGCCCGCCGTCCCGGACATGGCACGGCGCATTCATCCCATACGCACGGCCGTCGATGCAGAGCGGCACTGGCGCTCCCGTGACCGAGATCCAGGCGTTCCGGTGAAAACGCAAGGCCGCCCCACCGAGCGTGAACTCCACGGCCGCCGCGCCCTCGGGATTGCCGACGAGCCGGTTGGCCAGCCGGAAGGCGCGCTCGTCCGCGGCTCCGGAACGCGGCACGCCCAGGTGCGCGCGGCCCGGCCGCCCGAGGTCCTGGACGGTCGCCAGCGGCCCCGGCCGCACGATCTCGATCAACGCACGACCTCGATCACGACGGTTCCCCGGGCACGAAGCGGACGCGCGTCCCCGGCCTGAGCAGCGACGGAGGGTCGCGGGTCACGTCCCACAGCCGCAGCCCGGAACGTCCGAGCAGGCGCCAGCCGCCCGGCGACCGGGACGGGTAGACGGCCGCGTACGGCCCCGCGATCGCCACCGAACCCGCCGGCACGGAGGTCCGCGGCGACTCGCGCCGTGCCACGTGCAGAGCTGGGTCGAGGCCCGTGAGGTAACCGAACCCGGGGGAGAATCCAAGATAGGCGACCGTGTACGAGGCTGAGACGTGCCGGTGGACGACGTCGTCGCGGGACAGTCCGGTGAGCGCGGCGACCTCGTCCAGGTCCTCCCCGTCGTAGACGACGGGTATCTCCACCGGCTCCACGTCTCCCGCCGCATCTTCAGGTAGCCGTATTCGTGGAAGCCGTGTGGCGAGACGGTCCAGATCGGCCGACGGGTCGACTATCACCAGGACGGTCTGTTCCCCAGGGACGACGTCCACGACCCCTGGCAGCGGATCGTCCCGCAGTGCGGCGTTCAGGCGGTGCGCGGTCACGAGGTCGCCGGTCTCTACAAGCAGGGCCGCGTCACCGGCGCGCAGCACTCTCACGCGAACGGCTCCAGTGCGACCCCCGCCTCGGAAAGCGCCGCCCGTACCGACCGGGCCAGTTCCACAGCGCCGGGAGTGTCGCCGTGCACGCACATGGAACGGGCGTCCAGCGCGACCTCCCCGCCGTCCACGGAAACGACAGTGCCTTCTACAGCCATCCTGACGGCGCGCTGGACGACGGCGTCCCGGTCATGCACGACGGCTCCGGGTTCACGGCGCGACACGAGCCGACCGGACGGCGTATAGGCCCGGTCAGCGAAACACTCGGCGACCACGGTGAGCCCCTCGGCGACGTCACGCACTGCGGAACCGGCCAGTGTCAGCAGTGGAAGCGAAGGATCGTACGCCCGTACCGCATCGGCCACCGCGCGGGCCTGGACGTCGTCGCGCGCCACCCGGTTGTACAGCGCCCCGTGCGGTTTCACGTAGGCGACGCGTCCGCCTTCCGTGCGCGCTATGCCGTCCAGTGCGGCGACCTGGTAGAGGACCTCGGCGGTCAGTTCCGGTGGGGCCACGTCCATCTCACGGCGTCCGAAACCGGCCAGGTCCCGGTACGACACCTGCGCGCCGATCGTCACCCCGCGCTCGACGGCCGCCGCGCACACCCGCCGCATGATGAGCGGATCGCCCGCGTGGAACCCGCACGCCACGTTCGCGCTCGTGATGACGTCGAGCAGCGCCAGGTCGTCGCCGAGCTCCCAGACGCCGAACCCCTCGCCGAGGTCGGCGTTGATGTCGATGACCGCCATGCCCAAGACCTACCACTGATCGTCGCGCTTCAGACGGCCTCCTCGCGCACGTCCTCCACCTCGTGCCTGGACGCCCACGCCTGGTACACGCCACGGTCGAACAGCTCCAGCCCCAGCCGTTCCGCTACGGGCGCCTCACCGCCGCTGTATTCCACGCGCAGCCAGCCGTCGTGTTCGCCCAGAACCACGAACGGCTCGCCGTGCCAGGTGCAGTGCGTCGTGACGTACCGCAGATGCTCCACGTCCGACAGCGGCACCACGTTGACGTACCGATCCGGCGAGATCCGCCTGAAACCGTCGGCGTGCTGCGTGGTGTAGAGCCGGACCAGGTCGCCGTCCGGGCTCGCCTCGTACTCGGCGCCGCGCCAGCCCGCGTAGAAGCCGTGCCGGACGCTCACCCCGACCCTCCCGGGAGCTTCACGAGCCACCTGCGCAGATCGGCGTCGTAGGACGCCACCAGCGACTCCGTTCCCGCGGTGCCGAGCCGGTACAGCCCGGCGCCGTGCGGCAGCCGCTGGCTCTCGATCTTGAACTCGGGGACGGCCGGGCCGCCCGGCGCGCCGACCCGGCGGAACAGCGGCGGCTTCACCGCCGGCCAGCGGATCACGAAGATCTGCTCGTCGGCCGGCGTGAAAGTCGAGCCCTCGTACGCCAGCCCGAGCCCGCCGATCAGCGTCGCCGGGGTCGTCATCTCCGCGACGTCCTCGACCCGGTGCACGTACCCGGCGACCAGGTCGTAGCCGCCGTCCAGGTAGTGCTGGACGTGTTCGGGCCGCACCGCCTTCTGCATGATCACGACCTGCGGCGCGCTTGTGAGCGTCTCTGAGCCCTCGGGAACGCCGGTCGGGAGCCGAGGTTCGGACGGCGGCGGAGAGGGGCTCTCCGGCGGGCTGGGAGCCGTCCCGGCGGCGGCGGAGTCGCTCGGCGGCGCCTCGGCGGGAGCGGGTTCGGCGCCGCGAGGTCCGGCGCCGGGCTCGAGGAGCGCGTTCGCGTCCAGGTAGGCCGCGCTCGGCAGGCCCGGGTTGATCGCGAGCTGCCAGGCCGGGTGCGGCCAGCCGCGCGCCAGCTCCGCCAGGGACGCCTCCCGGTGGAGCGCGGCCTGCCCTTGCAGAGAGAGGCTCATCGCCTCAAGAGAGGTGAACGCCAGCACGAACGTGCCGTCGCCGAACCGGGCCGTAGCGAACTGGTGGTCGGCGGCTACCGCGTCCCCTGGAGCGGGCAGATACAGGACAGCGCGTGCCAGCAGGTCCAGGTACCCGTGCTGGTCGCCGCGTTCACGGGCGTCCGCTAGTGCGGCCTCCAGATCGGAGCCGGACGGGCTGGCGGGATCGCTCTCAGCCTCGGGCACGGCCAGCGGGATGCCGAGACCCGGCAACGCCAGCGGACCACCGTCCGGCCCGGCCCGGCTCGCCTGATAGACGAGTTCGAGCGGCGATTCGATGTGGTAGGCGTCGCGGAACGCCCCGACCATCAGCCCGGCGAGGAGGGCGGATGTCTCCAGCTGCTCCGCCGACACCCGGTCGCCGCGGTCACGACGGTCGCGGTGCTCGCGCAGGGTGAATTGCTGCCACCAGTTCTTGCGCTCTTCCTCGTCCGGCGGCTCCCAGCCGAGCGCCCTCAGCCGCCGCTCCTGTCGCGGAGCCAGCGGCCGGGGCAGGAACGCGCTCCCGACTGCCTCGGCGTCGAACAGCCCCTCGGACCTCATCGCCTGGACGTAGGGCAGCCCGCTTGGACCCTGCAAGATGACGAACGACGTGACCGGCAGGCGTGACAGTTCCAGCGTCAGCCGCTTGGCGAAGTCGTTCCAGTCCACAGGGGGTCCACTCTCACGTCCGTGGGGCGGCGGAAATGCATTACCCGACGGTAGCCGAATGCGAGTCAGTCGGTCCGCGGAGCCGGAACGGCGTCGGCCTTCACAGGCGCCCACACGCCGCCTATGGCGTCGTAGACCGCGAGCGGTGTCTCGTCGCCCTCACCGGCTGAGCGCCAGAGGCGAGTGCCATGGGGCGGACGCATCGGGATGCCCACCGGCGGCTGTGCGCCTGCGGCGGGCTTCCTGTTCGTCGGCGCGCCCAGGGGAAGCGCAGCGGCATTCTCCGCCTTGGCGTTCTCAGCTTCGGCAGGCGCCGGTTCGGCGGGCTTCGGTGCGACGGCCTCCTGCGGGAAGTTCTCCCGTAGGGCGCTTTCCGGCTCGCCGGTGCCTGTCCCAAGCGCCGCCCGTAGCTCGGCAGTGGAGTACGGGTCGATGGCGGTGTGGGAGTCTTCGTGCGGCCGGTTCACGGCAGGGGCCGAACCATTGGTCGCTGGGATCGAGCCACCGGCGACGGGGTTGGGCCCGGCGAGCGCGTTCGGATCGACCTTCCCGTACGGGTTGGGCACGTCCGGCGTAAGGGACGGCGCCGCGCCCGCTCCTCCGTCCATGCGGGAGATGACGGACGAGTCCAGAAGCACCTCACTGGGAAGCCCCCAGTTGATGGCCAACCGCCAGGTCGGGTCAGGCCAGCCGGACGCCAGACGGGCGAACGACGTGCGCCGGTAGAGGCCGGGGTGCCGGTCGCCGGTACGGGCCAGGGCGCCGGGCGAGGTGAACACCGTGACGTAGGTGCTGCTGCCGATCGTGATGGTGGGGAACTCGGCGCGGTCGGGATCCTCCACCGCCGGTGCCGTCGCCGGCAGAACCAGGTCGGCGTTGGCCAGCAGCCTGAAGTACGCGGTGTTGTCGCCGTTCGCCTTGGCCTCGGCCAGGCGCGCCTCAAGCCGATCGATGTCCGCGCTGGGGAGGCCCTCCGGCGCCCCAGGAGTTCCTCCCGGCAGCGCCCCGGCTGGCAGTGAACCCGCCTCGGCGAGCAGGTCGCCGGACGCGCGGCCGGACGACGCGCGGCGCTTGTTCACGCGCGACGGGTCCGCCACGTCGATGCCGAAGTCGGACAGCTCGATCAGCCCGGTGCCGTGCCGGTGGAACGACTCGTACACGAGGTCGGACGGCCGCCGGACGCCCTGGACGTCGCGCAGCGCGGTCACCATCACGTCCGCCAGCCGCGAGAAGTCGCCGGCGGACACCGACGGCATCCCGCCGGGCGTGCCGAACTCCGGCAGCTCCGTCCACCAGTTGCGCGGGGCGGGGTCGGAGGGCGGGCGCCAGCCCGCGTCGCTCATGACCTCCTCGTCGGCCAGCGTGAGCAGCAGCGGCCCTTCGAGGAAGTTGTTGCTGACGGCCTCGGCGTAGAGCCGGTCGGGCTCCCGCATGGCCTGCACATAGTGCCGGCTCTCATCGCGCTCCCGCACGATGAGGATGGTGTCCCGTTCGAGACCCGCCAGCTCACGACCCAGCCGACGGGCGAACTCGGACCACTCCAACAAGATCACTCCCTACGACCGGAGGCCGGCCCCCCGGGCCCCCGCGAGACCATGCCCGAGAACCGATGATTACCTCCGGGGACGCCGCGTGCAAACCGGGAGTTCACTCCGGCGGGGGTTCGTGACGCAGCACATGCAGGGCCTCGCGGAGCGCCTCCGGGTCGTCCCCGCAGCGGTCCAGGACGTCGATGAGTTTGTGCAGGATCTCGTGGCGTTCGTAACCGATGTCGAGCAGTGATTGTGCGGTATCCCACAACTGCGGGGGGTCGCCGTCCCACAGACGTTCGGCAAGGCGTTCGTGCGCGTTCAGGTGTTCTTCGTCCGCGCCTGGGTGCTCGAACTCCAGGATGATGCGGCGGTCGTCGTGGTCGGCCGGATCCAGGGTCGACAGGTTGATGAAACCGTGCCGCCCTGAGCGCCTGTGGGTGCCGGACAGGAACGGCAGCGCGAACGCCCGCCGCGGCAGTGCCTCGAGGTCGCCGTCGGGTAGCAGCCGGCCGACCAGCTCACGGTCGAGACCGAATGCGGACGGGTCGCGGTAAGCCTCGGCGAACTTCGCGGTGGCGTCCCATAGGGCGTCCAGCGTCGCCCTGATGCCCTCCTCGGGCAGCCCCGTGCGTTTGCCCGCCCACCGCACCCACGCCGCCAGCACGTGCGGGACGGCCTCCTGTTCGGTCGGGGACAGCAGAACCTTCCGCGGCAACCAGTCGAGCAGGAACATCTCGCACTTGATTGGGCTCACCCGCAACGGCCGCCCGAAGTCGTGGGTGCAGCCGTAGTCGATGATTCGGTCGACGCACCGGCTCGCAGCGGAGCGGTCGGACAGGTCCTCGGCCTCGTCCGACGCAAGGAATCGCGCCGCGATCGTTGCCCGCCTGTCGCGTCCGTACACCGGAGGCTGGGGGAGCCGCCCGCCGGGCGGCAGGATGTCCACGCGCGCGCGGACGAAGGCGTGGTAGGAGCCGAAGTTCTCGTTCACCGGCGGATCGTCTGTGTCGTCAGTGAGGTCCAGCGCGCTCTGCAGCAGTGCCCTTGCGTCCCGCGAGTCGACGGGCTCGAACCGCATCAGCGGGTTGTCGCGACCCTCACGGCGGCAGTGCTCCAAAAGCGTGTCGACCTTGGACGAGACCCAGGCGTCCCTGACCATCCCGGGCATCGGCGGCCGTCCAGCACGCGCGGCCCGGGCGAATGGGTCGCCGGCGGGCGGGACGGCCCCGGCCTTGTTGCGATCGACCAGGATGACCAGTGCGTGCCGTTCCGTGCCCCCGTAGGTGTAGGTGCAGACGATGGAGTCCTGGTCGCCGTAGACGTCCCTGGACACGAAGCACTCCTCGGGAGCCACCATCCCCACCCGGTCGGCCCATCCCGGCCTGGCGACGCCGTTGCCCATCAGCTCCAGCGCCGCGCGTTCGGCCTTGGCTGCCTGGCGGGGGGTGCCCATGTAGGCCATTCCGATGAGCAATGCAAGCGCGGCCGGGGTTCCCGCCGTTCCCGCGTAGTCGACCAGTGCTTCGCCGATGACCTCCTCGACGTCGCCGTCCGGCACCCGCTTTCCCCACCACGCGCCGAGGATCTCGCTGACGATGAGTTCGGCGTCCAAGGGGCTGCGCACGGCCAGCAACTCGCGGGCGTGCTGCAGCATGCCGTCGAAGATCGCGGTGACCTCGTCGGGGGGTGTCGATCCCGCTCGGCCCGGTTCCCCGGAGGAACGGTGGTGGCGACGGGGATTCACCCTCCTAGCCTCTCAGATCGGCCGCGGGCGCTGTCCAGGACACGTCCGAACACGGGACGGCGGCCACCTGCGACACGCGAAGGGGCCGCTCAGCCGTCGACCCCGTTGACCGGGGCGCGTCCAGAGGGCGGTTCCGATTTCAGAATGCCGGTGAGGTGTTCACGCGCCATTCGCTCGACGCTGGCGGGCGTGGCCTCCAGACCGAGGTGCGCCATGCATGCCTGGACGTCGGCCACGCAGCGCCGCACCCTGTCCGCGTGGAAGGACGCGAACTCCTCGCAGAGCCGTCGCGCGAGTGCGTCGCGAGTCTCGCTCCGGTGATCGGCCAGTGCAGGCATCAGCGCATACCTCCGCGCACGGGTATCCCTGAATGTCCCATTCCAGCGCTTCTGCGAAGAGAGTCAATAGATATCGGGACGACGTTGGGCAAATTCTGCGCCGTCCTCGCCGGAGGCCCCGTCTGCCGGGGTCGCGTCTGCCGGGGTCGCGTCCGCCGCCCAGCCCGCGTGGTGCCGTGCCGCCCAGTCGGGCTCCACGCGTCCGGTCACCATCGCGTTGAGCGCGCCACGATCCCGGAACGCCTCCCACAGGTGCCCGGCCGTCACCACGACGACGACGAGGAAGAGCCAGTCGTGGACGAACGTGGCGCCCGTCCGCCACCGGTCTCCCCAGGGGTCGGGGAACGTCATGATCTCGCCGGTGCCGAGCATCAGCAGGATCGCGCCCGCAGTGAACGCCGCGTTCAGTTTCTGCCCCGCGTTGAACTTGCCCACGGGAATTACTCCGCGCCCGTCCTGCACAGCCCTCCGGTCACGACGCTTCAGCCACTCCCAGTCGTGCGGGGCGAATCTGTTCAACCGTCTCAGGTCGGCCCTAAAGGCGCGGGAGACGAGACCGAGCACGATGGGCACGGGCAGTGCGAATCCGCACCACACATGGACGGTCTTGAGCGTCTCCCGCTGGCCCACCAACGTCGACAGCAGCGGCAGGTACAGGCACGCGGCGGTCACCAGGCAGACCAGCATCAGCAACGCGGTCACGTGGTGGATCGACCGCTCCGCCAGGGTGAACCGCACCAGCCACGTCCGTTCGGACGAGGTCGTGTCACGTCGGCGCATCGTCCCGCCCGTTCGACCGTCCCACCCAGGCGTCTACGTCGTAACCGAGCTTCTCCCAGTAACCGGGAATGACCTTGTCGGTCAGTTCGATGCCGCCGAGCCACTTCAGCGATTTGTAGCCGTACATGGGCGCCACGTAGAGGCGCGTCGGCCCACCGTGATCGTGCGTCACGGGCTTGCCTTCCATCCGCGTCGCCACAAGGACGTCCCGCCGGCGCGCCTGCTGCAGCGTCAGCGACTCCGTATAGACGCCGTCGAACGACGTGAATCGCACGGCACGGGCCTTACTCGACACTCCGACCGCGTCCAGCAGATCGGGGAGAGCCACGCCCACCCAACGCACGTCTGGCACACGCCAGCCCGTCACGCACTGGAAGTCCTTGTCGAGCACCGTCTGGGGGAACCGCGCCAAGTCGGCCATCCCGAACGACTGCGGCTTGTCGACAAGGCCGCCAACGGTCACACGATGGGTGGCCGCACTGTGCCGCTTCACGCTCCCCGTGACGGAGTAGTAGCGGAACCCGCCAGCCGCAGGCAGGACGTCCCCGATGGGCCCTACCGGTGCTAAGGCACGGCTCACGCCGTCCTGAATGGACGCTCCCACGGCGACCCCCGCCGCACCGAGACCGAGCATCCCGAGCACAACCCGCCGCCCGACGGGACTGCCTTCCGCCCGTTCGTCCTCGTTCACCTGTCCATTCGAACACCGCGGCACGCCCCGCACCAGGTTCCGGGCGTGGCCGTAAGACTTCTGACAGATCCGGGGCGGGCTCTAAGCTAGGCGCATGGCCACGAAGGTTCATCTTGCCCAGCGTCCGGAAGCCGACGAACTGCTCGGACGCAGCCCGCTGGCCGCGCTGGTCGGCATGCTCCTAGACCAGCAGGTCCCGATGGAATGGGCGTTCACCGGCCCCTACACCATCGCCCAGCGGCTCGGCACCGACGACCTGGACGCGCACGAGATCGCCGCCTACGACCCGGAGCGCTTCGCGGCGCTGCTGTCGGAGAAGCCCGCCGTCCACCGGTACCCCGGCTCCATGGCCAAGCGGGTGCAGCAGTTGTGCCAGTACCTCGTTGACAACCATGACGGTGACGCCGAAAAAGTCTGGAAGGGCGTCGACAGCGGCAAGGAACTGTTCAAACGACTCAACGGCCTCCCCGGGTACGGCAAGCAGAAAGCACAGATCTTCGTGGCGCTGCTCGGCAAGCAGTACGGGATCCAGCCGGACGGGTGGCGCGAGGCCGCCGGGGCCTACGGGGAAGAAGGTTCTCACCGGTCCGTCGCCGACATCACCGGTCCCGAGTCGCTCGCCAAGGTCCGCGCCTTCAAGCAGGAACAGAAATCCGCGGCCAAGGCCGCCAAATAAGAGCGTCCCGCTACGGGCGGGAGAAGCTGGCCGGAACTCGCCGAACAAGCCGAGTTGACGCCCTGTGACCCCCGAGCGCCGTAACATCTCCTACTCGCCGTCCTGGCGGGCCGCCTCCGCGTCCTCCGCGACGGTGTCCGAATCCGACGTGTTCGCCTGTGGCCGAAGGGGACAAGGATGTTCATCAGGGCTTCCGTACGCGGCGAACCATCGAGATGATGAATACCTGACTCCGACGGTGTTGTGATGGAGGCGGGAGCGCTAGCCTGCTCCCATTCACTCATAGTGATGAAAACTTGCCGCGCGGTACGGGATCCTCTGGGGCGGAGGTGTTGTCCATGAGCACCGAGACGTCCGTCCCGCATCCCCGCGTCTCAGGGGTGGAGGGGCAGCCCATGGATGCGTCGGACGCCGCGCTGTACGCGACGCTGCTGACCGAGGCCCCGGCCGGGCTCGCGTTCTTCGACCGCGATCTGCGCTGCCGCAGGGCCAACGACGCGCTCGCCGCGCTACTGGGCGTGCCCGTGGGCGATCTGCAGCAGCGACAGCCCGGTGAGGTCCTGCCCGAGGCGCTGGCCACGGCGTTCGAGTCGGCGCTCCGCAAGGTGATCGACGAGAATCGTCCGCTGAGCGATCTCGACCTGGTCGTCCCGGTCGGCGAGCCCGCCGCGGGCGAGCATGACGGCACGTCCGCGCAGGCGGGGTCGCCCATGACGCCCGGTGACGCGGCGGACCTGGCGACGGCGCTCGAAGAGCGCATCCTGGCCTGCTCGTGGCTGCCCGCCAAGGGCGCCGACGGCAAGCACCTGGGCGTCGTCCTGACCGCGCTGGACGTGACCGAGCGGCGCAGGGCCGAGGAGGTCATCCGCCGCAAGGAGCAGCGCTACCGCTCGCTCGTGGAGGCCAGCGCCCAGGTGGTCTGGGTCGCCGCCCCGGGCGGCGGCGTGATCGACGACGCGCCCGAATGGCGTGCGATCACCGGCCAGGCCCCGGACGACTACGCGGTCGGCGGCTGGCTGGCCGTGGTCCACCCCGAGGACCGTCCCCGCATCGAGGCCGCCTGGCGCGAGTGCGTCGAGGAGAACCGGGTCTTCGAGACCAACTACCGGATCCGCACCAAGAGCGGCACTTACCGCCACTTCGACGTACGCGCCGTGCCCATCTGGCAGGGCGACGCGGTCATCGAGTGGGTCGGCGCCAACACCGACGTCACCGGGCAGCGCGAGGCCGAGGAGATGCGCGGACGGCTGACCGAGCAGCTGTCGGCGGCGGCGCTGCGCACGGCGCGCCTCCAGCAGGCCACCTCGATGCTGGCCGAGGCGCTGACGGTGTCGCAGGTCGTCCAGGTCATCACCGAGGTCGGACGGTCGGCCATCGGCGCCGACTACTCCGCCGTCGCGCTCCTGGACGACGACAAGCTGCGCCTCAGCATCGTGGCCCCTTCGCAGCCGGGCGCCGAGGGCGACAGCAGTCCCGCCCACCGCGACGCGATCAAGGTCAGTGACCAGACCGTCATGTCGGTGGCGGTGCGCGAGAGCCGCCCGTTCCTGGCCGAGCATCCCGACAGCCTGCGCCTGCAACTCGGCCACGGAGAGAAGGACCTGTTCGCCCAGCACACCGAAGAACGCGCCTGGGTGGGTCTTCCGCTACTGGCCGCGGGCGCGCCCATAGGCGCCCTCCGTTTCTCGTTCACCCGTCCTAGGGAGATCACCGAGGAGGAGCGGGTCTTCCTGGAAGCCCTCGCGGGCCAGTGTGCCCTGGCCGTCGAGCGCGCCCTGCTGTTCGAGCGCGAGCACAAGACGGCCGAGGAGCTCCAGCGCAGCCTCCTGCCCAGCGATCTGCCGCAGCTGCCGGGCATGGTCCTGGCCGCCCGCTACAACCCCGCGACACGCCACGTCCAGGTCGGCGGCGACTGGTACGACGTGTTCCGGCTCCCGGACCGCCGCCTCGCCGTGGCCGTCGGCGACGTCATGGGCAAGGGCGTCCTGGCCGCGGCCGGTATGGGACGCGTCCGCAACGCCCTGCGCGCCCTCGCGCTGAACGACCCGCGTCCCGCCGCCGTCCTCGCCGGGCTGGACCGGCTGTTCAGCGCCACCGAGGACGAGGAGCAGTTCACCACCGTCGCCTACGTGGTGATCGACCCCGAGACCGGGCACGGCGAGTTCAGCAACGCCGGCCACCCGCCACCCCTCCTGATCTCGCCCGACACGCCCGCGCGCGTCAGCTCGCTGGAGCCGGGAACGCCCCTCGGCTGGCCGAGCCAGCGGCAGCAGACAAGTTTTTCCATCGAGACCGGCAACACTGTGGTGTTCTATTCCGATGGACTTGTGGAGAACCGTAGGCGTGGGGTGGACGCAGGGCTGGATGAGCTTGTCGCCGTAGCGGCGGACGCCCCACCTGAAGTGGTAGGAGATCCCGAAAGACTCGTCGACTTCCTGGTCGATCGGATGCTTGCCGGGTATGAGCAGGTAGACGATGTGACCGTGCTTGCCCTGCACGTCCCGCCCAAGCCCGCCTGAACCGCGCCGAAGACGACGCGGAGACGGCTCAGCACGTACGAAGGACCGCCCCGCGCCCTCTAAGGTGGAGAGTTACCGGGTAGGACTTCACAGGCGGAATGCGCAGCAGTGCCAGAATGCTTGACCCAAGGAGAGCGGGTACGCTGCGGTCCCGCACCGGGAGGTCCGCCCCGTGTGCGGTCCCACACAGTGTGAGGCCGGGCCCGTCAGGGCACTTGGGTCAGCCAAGCCACACGTTCGTTCGAGAGGTATTTGTGTCGCCTGCTAGCTCGACCTCGAAAGCGTCAGATCTGCACGATCACGTCATCGCGCAACTGATCGAGCGTGGACGGTCCCAGGGCAATCGCCTCGAAGCCGACGACGTACGACGTACGTTCGAGGAGGCCGACATCCCCGTGTCAGCGGCCTCCAGCATTCTGCGGAGCCTCAGCAAGGAGGGTGTGACCGTCATGGTGAGCGCTGCCGACTCCGCGGCGCCCAAGCGTTCGCGCAAGCGCGCGGCGCAGCCGGTGCGCAGGCCCAAGACCGCCGCGGCGGCCAAGGAGCAGCCCGACACGGTGACCGCGGTCGTCGGGGACGACGTCGTCGACGAGGTCGCCGAAGAGCTCGTGGCCGAGCCGCGTCCCGTGGCCGCCAAGCCCGCGCCGCCGAAGAAGGCCGCGCCCGCGAAGGGCCCCAAGTCCAAGAAGGCCGCGCAGGCGAAGAAGGGCGCGGCGCAGGCCGCCAAGCCCGCCCCGGCCAAGTCCGACAAGAAGGCGTCCGACGACCCCGAGGTCGACGACGACGTGGAAGTCGACCTCGACGCCGACCTCGCCGACCTCGATGTCGACCTCGAGGAAGTGGCGGCCCCCGAGGCCGTGGAGACGCCCGAGGAGGACGAGGTCGTCGCCGCGCCCGCTGCGAAGGCGGCGGCGCCCGCCCCGGGCAAGCCCGCCGATGGCGCGCCCGCCGAGGAGGAGGGCTTCACCCTCGGCGACGACGACGAGGACGCCCCCGCGCAGCAGATCGCGGCCGCCGGCGCCACCGCCGACCCGGTCAAGGACTACCTCAAGCAGATCGGCAAGGTCCCGCTGCTCAACGCCGAGCAGGAGGTGGAGCTCGCCAAGCGCATCGAGGCCGGGCTCTTCGCCGAGGAGCGCCTCGCCGTCGCCGCGGCCGCGATGAGCGAAGAGGATCTCGAAGACTTCGAGTGGATCGCCGAGGACGGCCGCCGCGCCAAGAACCACCTCCTGGAGGCCAACCTCCGGCTGGTGGTCTCGCTGGCCAAGCGCTACACCGGACGCGGCATGCTGTTCCTGGACCTGATCCAGGAGGGCAACCTCGGCCTGATCCGCGCGGTCGAGAAGTTCGACTACACCAAGGGCTACAAGTTCTCCACGTACGCCACCTGGTGGATCCGGCAGGCGATCACCCGCGCGATGGCCGACCAGGCCCGCACCATCCGCATCCCGGTGCACATGGTCGAGGTCATCAACAAGCTGGCCCGCGTCCAGCGGCAGATGCTCCAGGACCTGGGCCGCGAGCCCACCCCGGAGGAGCTCGCCAAGGAGCTCGACATGACCCCGGAGAAGGTCGTCGAGGTTCAGAAGTACGGTCGCGAGCCGATTTCGCTGCACACCCCTCTGGGCGAGGACGGCGACAGCGAGTTCGGCGACCTCATCGAGGACTCCGAGGCCATCGTCCCGGCGGACGCGGTCAGTTTCACGCTTCTGCAGGAGCAGCTGCACTCCGTCCTGGACACGCTCAGCGAGCGCGAGGCGGGCGTGGTGTCGATGCGGTTCGGCCTCACCGACGGCCAGCCGAAGACCCTGGACGAGATCGGCAAGGTGTACGGGGTGACCCGGGAGCGCATCCGGCAGATCGAGTCCAAGACCATGTCGAAGCTGCGCCACCCGTCCCGGTCCCAGGTGCTGCGCGACTACCTCGACTGACCTTCCCGCAAGACGGATTCAGGGCTCCCGGACGGGAGCCCTGTTTCGTGTGGTCAGTCGGGCGGGATCGTGTGGTAGTCGGCCAGGACCGCGTGGTCAGTCGGGCAGGACGATGTCGAGGTTCGCGCCGTTGAGCTCGGCGGTGTGGCCGAGGTCGGCGACGGCCTTCAGCAGCGCGTCCGGGGTGCGCGGCGCGGCGCCCGCCTTGAGCAGGTCGTGCGCGATCTGCCCGCGGGTCGCCTTGGCCATGTGGCTGACCACGGTCCGCTTCGGCACGCCGTCGACGAGCTGTTCACGGAACACCCGTACGGCGACGGCCGGCCCGGGCGACTTCCACACGAACGCGTACGGCCCGGACCGCATGTCGACGACCAGGTCGTCGTCCAGGCGCAGGGCCTTGCGCATTGGCGGGCGCCAGAGCGTTCCCAGACGTCCGGCAGGGGGCAGCGACACCGCCATGCTCAGCCGGTACGGCGGGACGCGGTCGGTGAGCCGCAGCGCGCCCCACAGCCCCGAGAAGACGATGATCTGCTCGGCGGCGGCCTCCGCGTCGAGGTCGGCGAGGTTCAGGTGGTCGTACAGCACGCCCGTGTAGAGCCGCGCCGCGGGCAGTGTCGGCGCCTCGCGCAGTGCGAGGTTGCGGGCCCGGGCCTCGTCCGCCTGGCCCGCCGGAAGGGCGAGCACCTCCGCCGCGTTCTTGCGCCTGCTCGCCCGCGTCAGGGCCTTCAGGACGCGTTCGCGCACCGGATTGAGCCCGGGGAAGCTCAGCGAGTCCAGGTCGAGGGGCGGACCGTCCCCGCCGGTAGCCTTCTTCTCCGACGGCGGCAGCAGGATGTGCACGATCCCCCCGAAAGCGGTGATGGATGACGCGGTTCCCGGAGGTCGGCCGGCTTGTCGCCGAGGCATGGCCCGCGCCGTCCACCCAGGATATGGGCGGCTGGCTGCTTCGGCACGCCGCGGGGGTGACCAAGCGGGCCAACTCCGTCCTGCCTCTGGGCGACCCAGGGGACGTGGGCCGCGCCGTCGATCAGGCGGAGCGCTTCTACACCGCAGTTGGTTTGCCGACTGTGTTCTCGATCGACGCCCAGGCGAAGCCTGCGGAACTCGACGGGTTCCTTGAGGGACGCGGTTACGAGCTAGTGGATCCGACGCTCGCCCTGGTGGCGGACGTAGCCGGCCCCTACGAGCGTGACGGGGTGGAGATCGCGTCGGCGCCGTCCAGGGAGTGGCTGGACCTTTGGTGGTCGGTGGACGGCCGCTTCGACCATCAGCTCCCGACGGCGGAGAAAATCCTCACCGGTGTACCGGCGGCCTACGCGTCACTGGACGGCGTCGCCGTCGGACGTGCCGTCCCCCAAGGAGAGTGGCTCGGCGTCTACGCGATGGCCGTCGCGCCAGAAGCGCGCAGGCGGGGCCTGGGACGGCGCGTCCTGCGCGCCCTGCTCGACTGGGGACGCGAGCAGGGATGCGAGCGCGCCTACCTGGTCGTCGTCGAGCGGAACGCGCCCGCGCGGGCGATGTACGAGTCGGAGGGATTCGCGCACGTCAGCGGCTATCACTATCGGGTGAAGAATGTCACCGGCGGCTGAGGACAGGACCGGATCGGTGATCCACATCACCCGGGCGGCCATTCGCTGAAACGCTACGCGATCAATTGATTACGCAGCGGAGTCGGGTCTCAATTCGCTCGGGGAGCGCCGAACGGGCGGAATGCGAACGGCGGCCACCGTCTCCGATGGCCGCCGTTCTAGGCTCCTGCTATATGGGGATCACCGCTCGTCGTCCGGGGCGACGGTCGGCGTTTCGATGAGCCGGTCGGTCTCGTCCTGAATGTCGGCCCCGTTGGCGCGGAGGGCCTCTGCGTACTTGCGTCCGTGATGGGCGCAGAACAGAAGGTCGCCGCCGCCTACAAGGACTGCACGGACGTAGGCCTGAGCGCCGCAGCGGTCGCATCGGTCGGCGACGGTCAACGGCTTGGTTGGGGCAAGGGCTCCAGTCACGGCACCTTCCTCATGCTCGGGGTCGGTACTTAGGACAACATCTAACCCGACGCTGACGTTCCCAACCTGGTTCTTCGTACGCCCACAGCAGAATGGCCCAATTAGTGACCGACGTCACAGCGGGCGGCGTCCCGCCGGAAGGGCGGCATGGTGATCAGTCCGCCGTCCGCCATGACGCTGAGCAGGGACTCCTAATTGCGGCAATGCGGACGCCCGCGTTCCGGGTAGCCTGGCGAACCGTCAGGAACCGCCGCTCAGGCGTGCCGGAACGTCCGCGGCGGCGAGCCTTTCGGAGGATTGTCGGCTGCCGGGGGTACTCTTCTGCCGACCGTCCCACCCCCGAGGAGCGCACGCACGTTGACCGCCGCGACCGCTGAAGCGACCACCGAAGACCCGCACGGCTACTCCGCCCGGCACCTCTCGGTGCTGGAGGGCCTGGAGGCCGTGCGGAAGCGACCCGGCATGTACGTCGGGTCGACCGACAGCCGGGGCCTCGCGCACTGCCTGTGGGAGATCGTCGACAACTGCGTCGACGAGGCCCTCGCCGGCTACTGCACGCACATCAGCGTGACGCTGCACGCGGACGGGTCCTTCGAGGTGGCCGACAACGGCCGCGGCATCCCGGTCGACCTGGAGCCGAAGACGGGCCTGCCGGGCATCGAGCTGGTCATGACCCGGCTGCACGCGGGCGGCAAGTTCGGCGGGGTGTCCTACACGGCGTCCGGCGGCCTGCACGGCGTCGGCGCGTCCGTGGTGAACGCGCTGTCGGCGCGGCTGGACGTGGAGGTCGACCGCGACGGCCACACCCACGCGATCAGCTTCCGGCGCGGCCTGCCCGGCGAGTTCGCCGACGACGGGCGCCCGAACGCCCGCTTCAAGAAGAAGTCCGGCCTGCGGAAGGTGCGCAAGGTCGCCAAGAAGGTCACCGGCACCCGCGTCCGCTTCTGGCCCGACCTGCAGATCTTCCTGAAGGACTCCACGGTCGAGCAGTCCCTCGTCCTCGACCGGATGCGGCAGACCGCGTTCCTCATCCCCGGCCTCACCATCGACGTCCGCGACGAGCGCGGCGAGGAGGTCCTCGACGAGACGTTCCGGTTCGACGGCGGCATCAGCGAGTTCTGCGCCTACCTGGCCAAGGACGCCCCGGTCGTCGACGTCCTGCGGCTCCAGGGCCGCGGCCACTTCACCGAGACCGTGCCCGTCCTGGACGACCAGGGCCACCTCACGCCCACCGACGTCGAACGCGACCTCGAAGTCGACATCGCGCTGCGCTGGGGCGCCGGCTACGACACGATCACCAAGTCGTTCGTCAACGTGATCGCCACCCCGAAGGGCGGCACGCACGTGCGCGGGTTCGACCGCGCTGTGCTGAAGGTGCTGAACGAGCAGCTCCGGGCCACCAAGCTGCTGAAGAACGGCGACGAGGACGTCCTGAAGGAGGACGTCCTCGAGGGACTCACCGCGGTCGTGACCGTCCGGCTCCCCGAGCCGCAGTTCGAGGGGCAGACCAAGGAGGTCCTCGGGACGTCCGCCGCCACCCGCATCGTGTCCCAGGTCGTCCTGCGGGAGCTGCGCGGGATCTTCGAGAACCCGCCGCGCGGGCAGAAGCAGCCGCTGCGGGCCGTCCTGGAGAAGGTCGCCGGCGCCGCCAAGACCCGCATCGCCGCTCGCACCCAGCGCGACAACCAGCGCCGCAAGAACGCGCTGGAGAACTCCGCGCTGCCCGCCAAGCTGGTCGACTGCCGCACCGCCGACGACCGCAGCGAGCTGTTCATCGTCGAGGGCGACTCGGCGCTCGGCACCGCCAAGCTCGCCCGCGACTCCGAGTTCCAGGCGCTGCTGCCGATCCGCGGCAAGATCCTCAACGTGCAGAAGGCGTCCGTCGCCGACATGCTCAAGAACACCGAGTGCGCCGCGATCATCCAGGTCATCGGCGCGGGGTCGGGCCGCACGTTCGACATCGACGCGTCCCGCTACGGCCGGATCATCCTGATGGCGGACGCGGACGTCGACGGCTCGCACATCCGCACGCTGCTGCTCACGCTGCTGTACCGCTACATGCGGCCGATGCTGGAGGAGGGACGCGTCTACACCGCCGTCCCGCCGCTGCACCGCATCGAGCTGGTCAAGCCCAAGAAGGGCCAGGACAAGTACGTCTACTGCTACAGCGACGGCGAGCTGACCCGCAAGCTCGTCGAGTTCGAGCGCAAGGGCCAGCGCTGGAAGGAGCCCGTCCAGCGCTACAAGGGCCTCGGCGAGATGGACGCCGACCAGCTCGCGGAGACCACCATGGACCCGCGCTACCGCATCCTGCGCCGGATCCGCGTCGAGGACGCCGACGAGGCGACCAAGATCTTCGAGCTGCTGATGGGCAGCGACGTCGCCCCGCGGCGCGCATTCATTACCGCCGGCGCGTCCGAACTCGACGCCGAACGCATCGACGTCTGACCCGCCGCCCGCCCGCCCTGACAGCGGATGGGCGCGCCGCCCGGCAGCGGATGGGCGCGTCCACCCGGCGGTGGAGAGCGGAGCTCCAGCCTGACGTTGATCCGCGCACGGCCGCCGTCCCATAGCTTCATACCGTGAAGTCCGCGAAGTCCGGTAAGTCCGTGAAGTCGGTGAAGTGCAGGACGGCGCGTGTCGAGCGGTTCGCACTGGCGGCCATCGTCGGCGTCCTGCTGGCGTGGGCGCTGTTCTCCTACGTGCGTGCCCTCTTCGACTCCGAGGACCCGCCGGCGCTGCACGGGGTCGGCCTGGTCATCACCGTCCTGAACGTCGTCATGATCGTCCTTCTGGTCGGCGGCGTGCGCGCCGGCCGGGACAAGGAGTCGCGGTGGCGGACGGCGTCGATCGTCCTGCTGGTGGGCGCCGTGACGGCCTCGGTCACCTTCTACGGGATCGAGCCCGAGTTCGGCGGCGGGTTCGTCGTCGCGATGATCGCCCTCTGGGCGCTGTTCTTCCGGCTGCCCCTGCTCCTGGGCATCGCCGCGAGCGGTGTGACGGTCCTCGCGGTGAGCGTCCTCGGCGCGCTTTTCCGGGACGACGGCGCCGATCTCGGGCTGCTCATCGCCTTCATGGGCGTCACGCTGGGCGCCGCCGCGAGCCGCCAGGGCATGGTCGCTCAGGAGGCGACCCGCCGCGCGGAGGCCGCCAACGCCGTGCTCGCCGAGCGGTCGCACATCGCGCGGGAGATCCACGACATCCTCGCCCATTCGCTGTCGGCGCAGATCGTCCACCTGGAGGGGGCGCGGCTGCTGCTGTCCCGCGACGGCGACCGTGTGCAGGCCCTGGACCGGGTGGAGCGCGCGCGGAACCTCGCCCGTTCGGGCCTGGACGAGACCAGGCGGGCCTTGGCCACGCTTCGCGGGGAGATCCCGGAGCCCAAGGAGGTCCTGGCGGAACTGGCCGAGGAGTTCCATGCGGGCACCGGCCGCCCCTGCGACGTGCAGGTGACCGGTGTACCGCGCGAACTGTCGCCGCAGGCGGGGCTCGCCGTCGTCCGTACTGCGCAGGAGGCGCTGACGAATGTCCGCAGACATGCTCCTGGCGCGCGCGTACGGGTCGTCCTGCGGTATCTGAACGACAGGGTCGAACTCGAAGTGACCGATAGCGGCGCCACCGAGCCCGTCGTGGAACTGGGCGGCGGCGGGTACGGGCTGGTCGGGATGCGGGAGCGCGCCGAACTGATCGATGGGACGCTGGTGACGGGCCCGGACGGCAAGGGATTCCGTGTGTCCCTCCAGGTGCCGGTGTGACGCGTGATGCCGGTTTGTCGCGTAGGGCCGGTGTGACGGGAGACGGGGCGCGGTGAGCGAGAAGACGAGAATCCTGGTCGTGGACGACCAGACCGTCGTGCGCGAGGGCCTGGTGCTGCTGCTCGAACTGCTGCCCGGCCTCGACGTCGCCGGGGCCTGCGGGGACGGCGAGCAGGCCGTGGCGATGGTCGCCGAACTGGAGCCGGACGTCGTCCTGATGGACCTGCGGATGCCGCGCATGGACGGCGTCGAGGCCACCCGCCGGATCAAGGAGGCCCATCCGGACGTGGAGATCGTCGTCCTCACCACCTACGCCGACGACGAGTCGATCTTCGCGGCGCTGCGCGCCGGGGCCCGCGGCTACCTCACCAAGGACGCCGGCGCGGACGAGATCGCGCGGGCCGTCGCCGCCGTCCGCGGGGGAGCGGCGCAGCTCGACCCGGCCGTCCAGCGCCGTCTCGTGGAGGCCGTCGCGACCGGCGACCGGCCCCGCGGTCCCGGCCGCGACGGGCTGCCGGACGGCCTCACGCGGCGCGAGGCCGAGGTGCTCGCCCTGATCGCGCAGGGGCGCTCCAACGCCGAGATCGCCGGCGACCTGTTCATCTCCGAGGCGACCGTCAAGACGCACATCAACAACCTGTTCGCCAAGGCGAACCTGCGTGACCGGGCGCAGGCCGTTACCTACGCGTTCAGGCACGGCCTCGCCGGTTGATCGTCGATCACCACGGTGCAAGATCTCGGTCAAAGGCCGGGCGGGCGCGTCCCGGCGGCCGGAAGCATGAAGACCGTGCTCAGAACCTGCATGATCGCGGACTATCTGCGCCCGTACGCGCAATGGCGGATCAACCGTCCCGACCCATGCGACGACGGCCGCAACGCACGCGCCGCGATCGGTCTCATCGACGCGGCCGCCTACGTGATGCAACTGGACGAAAGTGCCCGCGTCATCGTCCGCATGGCCGTCGCCGGCTGTTTCACCACGGGCCGTTTCAATCCGGGCGCCGAAGGCGAGAAACTGGTCCGCTTCTGGCATTACGACGACGCCGACGGCGGGCCGTCCGACCTGCTCGAAGCCCTGGCGGCGGCCGCCGAACGCGGCCTGCGGTCGAAGAACGTCAGAGCCGTCGTGCTACCGCGTCCGCGCGAGGGCGAAGCCACTCCCGCGTAACTCGGCCTGTGTGATTACAAGCGCTGTATTACACCGGCTCGTTTCCGGGCTTCCATTTGATTCCGCAGCCGAGGCTGGGCGTGTGCGGCTCCGGCACGTCCTTGCCCGCCAGCACCAGGTCGAGCGCGGCCCTGAGCGAGGCGCCGTCCGCTGGGACGTCGTTGCGCGGGCGGGCGCCGTCGAACTCGCCCCGGTACGCGAGCCGCCGCTCCCCGTCGTACAGGAAGAGGTCGGGCGTGCAGGCGGCGCGGAACGCCCGGGCCGTCTCCTGCGACTCGTCCACCAGGTAGGAGAACGCGAACCCGGCGCGTTCGGCCTGCTCACGCAGGTGCTCGACGCCGTCGTCGGGATAGTTGACGACGTCGTTGCTGCCCACGGCGACGGTCGCGAGGCCCTTGCCCGCGTACTCGGACGTGACCGCGCCGAGAGCGTCCTCGATGCGGCGCACGTACGGGCAGTGGTTGGACAGGAACGCCACCAGCAGGGCGGACGCCTCCGGGAAGTCGTCGTCCGACACCGTCCTGCCGTCGATGGACGGAAGGCTGAACGCCGGAACCGGGGACCCGAGCGGAACCATGAACGATGCGATCGGCATACCGCCCATTCTGGCCCACCCCACGCGCCGCGCACCCCGCCCGCAGCGCGCCGTGGTCACTCCTCGGGGTCGTCCTCCTCGGGGGGTGGCGGGCCCAGGGGGCCGCTGATGGCGGTCAGGGGCTTGTCGAGTTTCTCGCCGGAGCCGTCCCTGCGGCCCAGGGTCACGTTCAGCATGGCCGGTTTGCCGTTGGCGGCCGCGGCGCGGAGCGGGGTCGGCGCCGCCCACGCCTGGAGCAGGACGTCCTCGCCCTTGAGGAAGCGGTGCGCGCGGACGCCTCCGGTCGCGCGCCCCTTGGCCGGGAAGTCGGCGAAGTCGGCGAGCTTGATCGCGCCGGTCTCGGTGCCGGGCAGCGCGGACGACGAGCCGGAGACCGTGATGACGCGGGCCTCGCGGGACGGGTCGATCGCGCCGAACCACATGACGCGGGCGTCCGCGCCCAGCTTGATGCCCGCCATGCCGCCCGCCGCACGCCCCTGGGGCCGGACGATCGAGGCGGGGAAGTGCAGGAGCTGCGCGTCGGTCGTGATGAACACCAGGTGCTGGTCGTCGGAGAGGAGCTGCACGGCCCCGATGACGCGGTCGCCGTCCTTCAGGCCGATGACCTCGAACTCGTCGCGGTTGGCCGGGAACTCGGGGACCACCCGTTTCACCACGCCCTGCGCGGTACCGAGGGCCAGCCCGCCGCCCTCGTCGGTGACGGAGGCGATGCCCACGACCGTCTCGTCCGGTTCCAGGTCGACGTACTCGGTGACCGCCGCCCCGCCCGCCAGGGACGGCGGCGTCGCCGACGACGGGAGCGTCGGCAGGTCGAGGACGTCCACGCGGATCATGCGGCCGTGTGACGTCACCGCGCCGATCTGGCCGCGGGCCGTGGCGGGGACGACGGACGTCAGCACGTCGTGCGCGGTGCGGGGGCCGCTGTCGGGCAGCGGGCCGGGCTCGTGCGTGCGGGCCATCAGGCCGGTGGACGACAGCAGCACCGTGCACGGGTCGTCGGCCACCTCCAGCGGGACGGCCGTCGCCGCGGCCTGCCCGGAGGATTCGAGGAGGATCGTCCGGCGCGGGGTGGCGAACTCCTTCGCGACCTCGCCGAGTTCCTTGGAGACGACGCCGCGGAGCTTCTTCTCGGATTCGAGGATCGCGGTCAGTTGCGCGATCTCCTTGGCGAGCTGCTCCTTCTCCTTCTCCAGCTCGAGCCGGTCGTAGCGGGTGAGGCGGCGGAGCGGCGTGTCGAGGATGTACTGGGCCTGGATGTCGGACAGCTCGAAGATCTGGATCAGGCGCTGCTTGGCCTGCGCGGCGTCGTCGCTCTGCCGGATGACCTGGATGACCTCGTCGATGTTGAGGAGGGCGATGAGCAGGCCGTCCACGAGGTGCAGGCGGTCCTCGCGCTTCTTGCGGCGGAACATCGAGCGGCGGCGGACGACGTCGATGCGGTGGTCGACGTACACCTGCAGCATGTCGCGGAGCCCGAGCGTGCGGGGCTGCCCGTCGACGAGCGCGACGTTGTTGATGCCGAACGTCTCCTCCATCGGCGTCAGCCGGTAGAGGTCCTGCAGGACGGCCTCCGGGTTGAACCCGTTCTTGATCTCGATGACGAGGCGGAGGCCGACGTTGCGGTCGGTGAGGTCCTTCAGGTCGGCGATGCCCTGCAGCTTCTTCGCGTTGACCAGTTCCTTGATCTTGGCCTTGACGCGCTCCGGGCCGACCGCGTACGGCAGCTCGCTGACGACGATGCCCTTGCGGCGCGGCGTCACGTTCTCGATGGTCGTCGTGGCGCGGGTGCGGAACGTCCCGCGGCCGTTCGCGTAGGCGTCGCGGATGCCGTCCAGGCCGACGATCTTGCCTCCGGTGGGCAGGTCGGGGCCGGGGACGTGGCGCATCAGGTCGTCGAGGGTGGCGTCGGGGTGGTCGATCAGGTGCCGGGCCGCGGCGATGACCTCGCCGAGGTTGTGCGGCGCCATGTTCGTCGCCATCCCGACCGCGATGCCGGCCGCGCCGTTCACCAGCAGGTTCGGGAACGCCGCCGGGAGGACCTCGGGCTCGCGCTCCTGCCCGTCGTAGTTCGGGCGGAAGTCGACCGTGTCCTCGTCGATGGAGGCGACCATGAGCATCGCCTCGCGGGACAGGCGCGCCTCGGTGTACCGCATCGCGGCGGGCATGTCGTCGCCGCCGAGCGACCCGAAGTTGCCGTGCCCGTCGACCAGCGGCATCCGCATCGCCCAGGACTGCGCCATCCGCACCATCGCGTCGTAGATCGCGCTGTCGCCGTGCGGATGCAGCTTGCCCATCACCTCGCCGACGACGCGGGCGCACTTGACGTGCCCGCGGTCGGGGCGCAGCCCCATCTCGTTCATCGAGTACAGAATCCGGCGCTGGACGGGCTTCAGCCCGTCGCGCACGTCCGGGAGCGCCCGCTGGTAGATCACCGAGAGGGCGTACTCGAGGTAACTGCCGCGCATCTCGTCGGAGACGTCGACGTCGACGATGTTCTCTTCGAAGTCCGGCGGCGGGGGAGGTGCCTGGGATCCGCGTCGTGCCATGCCCACATTGTTGCCGGTCCCAGGGACAACTTTCGCCCGCCCCACCGGGTGTGGCGTCCGGTTCGCCTGATCGGTGCCGTTCCGTCACCTCCCCGGAACTGGCAGATTGGTCCCGGACGGTTCCGATCTCCGCAGGTGGAGGCATCCTTGAGCGCGCTGGCCGACTTCCAGAACTCGATCTATCTGCAGGGGCTCGGCGACGTCGTCCCGGCGCTGCCGACGGACCTGACGAAGCTGGAGGCCCTCGCCGAGCGGTCGCTGTCCGCGCGGGCGTTCGGGTACGTGGCGGGCGCGGCGGGCAGCGAGGCGACCGCGCGGGCCAACCGCGCGGCCTTCGACCGGTGGCGGATCGTGCCGAGGATGCTCAGGGACGTGGCCCACCGCGACCTGTCCGTGCAGGTGCTGGGCACCGAAATGCCGTCCCCGGTGGTGCTCGGGCCCATCGGCGTTCTGTCGATCGTCCATCCCGATGGTGAATTGGCCGTCGCGCGGGCGGCGGCGGCAGAAGGCGTACCGATGGTGCTGAGCACGGCGTCCTCGCACAACATCGAGGACGTGGCGGACGCGAACGGCGACGGGCCGCGCTGGTACCAGCTGTACTGGCCGAAGAACCGGGATCTCGCCGTCAGTTTCCTGGAGCGGGCCAAGGCGGCTGGGTACACGGCGCTCGTCGTCACTCTCGACACGTTCACGCTGGCGTGGCGTCCACGCGACCTGGACCAGGCGTACCTGCCGTTCCTGCGCGGAATCGGCGTCGCCAACTATCTCAGCGACCCCGTCTTCCAGGGCATGGTCGGCGGCCCGATCACCGACGCCAACCGGGACCAGGCGATCCTGCACTGGGTCGCCAACTTCGGGAACCCCAGCCTGACCTGGGACGACCTGATCTTCCTGCGGGAGCACTGGGACGGCCCGATCGCGCTCAAGGGCATCCAGCACCCGGACGACGCCCGCCAGGCCGTCGACGCGGGCATGGACGGCGTGATCGTCTCCAACCACGGCGGACGGCAGGTGGACGGCGCCGTCGCCTCCCTCGACGCACTGCCGGGAGTGGTCGACGCGGTCCGCGACCAGGCGACGGTGCTGTTCGACAGCGGAATCCGCACGGGATCGGACATCGCCAAGGCGCTCGCACTCGGCGCTGAGGCGGTGCTGGTCGCGCGTCCGTACGCCTATGGGCTGGCGCTCGCGGGGGAGGCGGGGGTACAGCACGTCCTGCGTTGCCTCCAGGCGGAACTGGAGTTGACGTTGGCGCTCTCTGGCTTCACCCGTCCAGACGAACTGACCCCGGAGGTCCTCGTACGCGCGTGACTGGCGACTCATGCGCGCGTGACTGGACGCTCGTGCGCGGGTGACGGAGCTCGTGCGTGCGTGACCGGGCGTGTCTCTGGGGTAGGGAGAGGCGCATGCGCTGGCCTGATCACGCCATCTGGTGGCACGTCTACCCGCTCGGCTTCGTCGGGGCCGAGCGCGAGGTCACGTCCGCCCCCAGGGAGGCGCGGCTAGGGCGGGTCACCGATTGGCTCGACCACCTTTTGGGGCTTGGCTGCAACGGGCTTGCGCTCGGCCCCGTGTTCGCGTCCGAGACGCACGGCTACGACACCGTCGACCACTACCGCGTCGATCCACGGCTCGGCGGTGAGGACGATCTGCAGAGGCTCATCGACGAGGCGTCCCAGAAAGGCGTCCGTATTCTGTTCGACGGTGTCTTCAACCATGTCGGACGGAGTTTCCCGCCGTTCGCGGACGTCGCCGCCAGAGGCGACGCGTCCCCGTACCGGACGTGGTTCCATCCCGACCTGCGCACGTTCGAGGGGCACGACCGCCTCGTCACGCTGAACCACGCCGAGCCCGCAGTCGCCGACTACGTCACCGACGTCATGGCCCACTGGCTGGAGCGCGGCATAGACGGCTGGCGCCTGGACGCCGCTTACGCCGTCCCGTCCGAGTTCTGGCGGACGGTCACGGACCGTCTCCGCGCGCGCTTCCCCGAGGCATGGCTCGTTGGCGAAGTCATCCACGGCGACTATGCGCGCCTGGTCGAACGCACCGGATTCGACTCCGTCACCCAGTACGAGCTGTGGAAGGCCATCTGGAGCGCCCTGAACGACCGCAATTTCTATGAACTGGCCCACGCACTCGACCGGCACGACGGGATGCTCGACACGTTCGTGCCGCAGACGTTCCTCGGCAACCACGATGTGACCCGCCTGGCCAGCCGCCTAGACGACGAACGCTTTCTCGCCCACGCGCTGGTGATTCTGCTGACCGTTGGCGGCGTCCCGTCCATTTACGCCGGTGACGAGTTCGCGTTCCAAGGCGTCAAGGAGGAACGGGAGGGTGGGGACGACGCGATACGGCCGGAGTTCCCGGAACGTCCCGACGAGACGGCCGGACATGGTGAGCCCTACCACCGGCTGCATCAGGAACTGATCGGGCTTAGACGTCGCCATGCTTGGCTGGTCCGCGCCCACAGCACGACGGAGACCCTGACCAACACGGCCTTCTCCTACACGGTCGGGTATGGCGAAGAGCGGCTCGCGGTCGTTCTGAACCTGGATGACGAGCCCGCCCAGGTGTATCTGCCCGCCGCGCACTGGACGCCCGTCGCCGGCCAGGCGGTTTTCACCGGCGACAGTGCCACCGTTCCGCCGTCTGGCTGGGCCATCGCCCGGCCATGACGCCCATGACGCCCATGACGCTCACGAGCGGCGGGCCAGCACCAGGCTTCCCCGTTTCGTCACCGGAAGGGGCGTCCTGAGCCGCCGGGCGGCCTCGGCCGCCTGCGACCGGGGCATGTGACGAGCGATCAGGTAGTCGCGGACGGCGTCGTGGTCGGGAAGCGTGATCAGCGGCGCGTCCCATCGCTCCACCTCGACCTCGCCGAACACCTCGCAGACGCGCGCCGGGGCCTCCTCGGCGTCGAACGTCGTCGGCTCGGGACGCCAGACGGGCGACAGTTCGGGGCTGTCGGTCCGGCAGATCGCGGTGACGAGCAGGACGCCGCCGGGCGCGAGGACGCGGCGGGCCTCGCGCAGCGCGAGACCGGGATCGTCCAGGTGGTAGAGCATGTTCACGGCGACGGCGGCGTCGAACGTCCCGTCCCGGAACGGCAGGCGCAGCGCGTCGGCCCGGACGCGCGGCCTCGGATGGGCGCGCAGGAGGGCGGCGGACGCGTCCAGCCCCACCAGCCGGAACGGCGGCGGGGCGGGGAGGGCGTCGCTGAGCGCGCCCTCCCCGCAGCCGATGTCCAGGACGATGGACGGCCCGCCGTGCAGCAGCTTCGAGGCGATGTGGTCGTGCAGGCTCCGCGCCCCGATCAGGTACTTCCTGGTGACCCTGGAGGCGAGGCGGAAACGCTCCGGGTCCGAGTCGTAGTCGGGTGTGAGGGCCATGGACTGAGTCTTCCCGGTGAACCGCCCTGAAAAGCGATCGGACGTCAGGCGGTGGCGGGGAGGTCGTCAGGCAGTGGCGCGGGGGGGTGTCAGGCAGTCTCGCGGGGGTGTCAGGCAGTGGCGCCGCCGTCCACGACCAGGTCGTGCCCGACGACGTGGCTGGACGCGTCCGACGCCAGCCACAGGACCGTCTCGGCCACCTCGGACGTGTCCGCCACGCGTCCGGACGGGGCGGCCGTGCGCATCCGCTCAGCGCGCTGGGCGCGGGTCTCGCCCGGCAGCAGCGACATCGGCGTGTCGGTGGCGCCGGGGCTGACCGCGTTGATGCGGATTCCCTCGGCGACGTGGTCGAGGGCCGCGGCGCGGGTGAGAACGCTGACCGCCGCCTTGGACGCCGCGTAGGCCGCCAGTCCGGGACGGCGGCCGTGCGCGCCGATGTTGGACGAGATGTTCACGATCGCCCCGCCGCCGTGGCCGCGCATGTGGGCGATCTCGTGCTTCATCGACAGGAACACGCCGGTCAGGTTCACCGCGAGGACGTCGTCCCAGGCGGCCTCGTCGACGTCGGCGAGCGGCCCGGCGGCGCCGAAGATCCCGGCGTTGTTGACGGCGACGTGGAGGCCGCCGTGGCGCGCGGCGACGGTCTCGACCATCCGGGCGACGGCGGACGGGTCCGTCACGTCGGCGATGACGTGGTCCGCGCACGGGCCGATCTCTTTGGCCGCCTCGGCGAGCGCGGTCGCGTCGCGTCCGGCGAGGACGACCGTGGCGCCCCCGCGGGCGAAGGCGTGCGCGATGCTGCGGCCGATACCGCCCGCGCCGCCGGTGATGAGCACGATGCTGCCGTCGAACGTCATGAACCTGGCTCCTAGATACTAGATCGATCGTTCTTGAATTGGACCGCAGAAGACCCGCCCTACTGAAGGACGGGAAGGAATCAGTCGAAGACGGCCAGTGCCTCGCGTGTCGCGTCATGGAGGCGGTTGTCGTCGGCGGGTGCGCGGCCCAGCACGCGAAGGCCCTGGAAGAAGACGACCAGGAACCGGGCCAGCGCGCGCGGGTCCCGATCGGGCGGCAGTTCGCCCTGCGCGCGAGCCCGGGTGAGTGCCGAGGTGAGCGACGCCTCCAGGAAGTTCCAGCTCGCCTCGACCAGGCGGGCGGCCTCGGGATCGCGGGCGGCGAGCTCCACCGCGGTGTTGACGACGAAGCAGCCGTGCCTCGGCCGGTCGCGGGACGACTCCCGGGCATAGCGCTCGATCAGCGCCTTGACCTGCGGCAGGACGGGCCCCGGCTGCGACAGCGCCTCCGCGATCGCCGGGTCCGTCGTCCGCAGGTAGTGCTCGAACGCCTTCAGGTACAGCTCGTGCTTGCCGCCGAACGTCGCGTAGATGCTGGCGCGGGCGACGCCCAGATGCGCCACGAGATCGGCCATCGACGTCGCCTCGTACCCGCGCTCCCAGAACAGGTCCAGGGCGCGCCGGAGGGCGGCGTCCGGGTCGAACTCCTTCGTCCGTGCCATGGCCTGGACGATAGCCCTATCGAGAACGAACGGTCAAGAATCAGTGCTGCGGCCGGGCCGGTGCGGCCGGGCGGTCCAGGTCCAGGGCGTCCAGCACCGACCCGTCCGCCGCGAGGGCCTCGACGACCGGGCCGCGGCGCGCGCCCCACACGACGGCGACGTGGCCGTGCGCGGGAACGTCCAGCAGCCGCTTGCCGACCCGGATCCGCGCGACCTCCGCCGCCGCGCGCAGCCGCGCCTCGTTCACCCACTTCGCGCCCCACGGCAGCAGCCGGTTGGCGTTGCGGACCGTCCGGCCCGACCCGTACTTCAGCAGGTGGCGACCCATCTCACCGGACGAGCGGCGCGCCAGGGGCTCGTCTGGGGCCGACCCGCCGGCGCCGCCGAGCTCCATCCACTCGCCGTCGCGGCGGTGGAACGTCCAGCCCTCGATGAAGCCGGGCGCCGCGTCGCCCCGCTCGTGCAGGAACGTGACAACGGCGACGTCGCCGTCCATGTCGAGCCCGAGCGGAAGGAAGTCCCGTCCGTCGTCGCGGGCGGCGGGAGCCGGGTCGGGGAGGCCGTCCCGGAGGAGCCGCATGCACTCCTCGCGGACCTCGTGGTCGTTCATGGTGCGGGGTGGTCGTTCATGGTGCGGGACCTCTGGATCGTGCAGGCGAGACAACGTGCAGGCAGGACAAAGGGCCCTCCCGCGAGAGGGCCCTCACGTCGGACACACTCTAGAGGTCCGGCTCGTCTGGTTTCACCCGTCTGGCGTACTCCCGTCCATGCGCCGCTACACGTCCTTCATCTCCCCTTCAGCCCACTCGATTCCGGATTGCGCCGCATCTTCGTCCGCCGTCGCCTGCCTTGACTTCCGCGACGAAGAGTGACGGTGACCACACCGCCTGGATTTGCGTCATTTGTGTGGAGCGGGTTAACTGCTGACATGACCTCCGTACGCCTGTGCCTTGAGCACCGCCCGCAGACCGCGCGGGCCATGCGGCGTATGTGCTGTCGTCGAATGTGTGACCGCTGAGGGCCCCTGCCTGAGCCTCGCGCCCCGAAGCGAGCCGGATCCCGACACGCGAGACACGCATGAATTTCGAACGTCATCTGCTGAGCCACGCCCCGTACCCGCCCGGCCTCTCCTGAGCACGCACGTGCCCGGCTGAGCTTCGCGCGCTGCCGCCGTGCGCCGCGCTGCCGCCGTGCGCCCTTCTGTGGCGTGTCCCGACCTGTTCACCGCCGCCTGACCGGTGGCCTTCCGTCCGCATGGATTGATTCCCTGTGATTCAGATCGAAAAGCTTCGAAAGGTGTACCGCGGCCGCGGCCGCGAGGTGACCGCCGTGGACGGCGTCGACCTGACCGTCGCCGAGGGCGAGGTCTTCGGTGTCCTCGGACGCAGCGGCGCCGGCAAGAGCACGCTGCTGCGCTGCGTCAACCTGCTGGAACGTCCGGACGAGGGCCGTGTCGTGATCGACGGCCGGGACCTGCTCGCCCTGCGCGGCGGCGAGCTGCGCCGGGCGCGCCAGGGCATCGGCATGATCCACCAGCATTTCGGCCTGCTCGGCAGCCGGACCGTCGCCGGCAACGTCGCGTTCCCGCTGGAGGTCATGGGCGTCCCGCGCGCCGAACGGGCCCGCCGCGTCGCCGAGCTCCTCGACCTCGTCGGGCTCACCGAGCACGCGAAGGCGTACCCGGCGCGGATCTCCGGCGGGCAGAAGCAGCGCGTCGGCATCGCCCGCGCCCTCGCCGGACGGCCGAAGGTGCTGCTGTCGGACGAGGCCACGTCCGCGCTCGACCCGGAGACCACCGCGTCGATCCTGGAGCTGCTGCGCGACCTCAACCGGCGGCTCGGCCTCACGATCCTGCTGATCACCCACGAGATGGACGTGGTCAAGCGCATCTGCGACTCGGCCGCCGTCATGCGGGACGGCCGCCTCACCGAGCAGGGCCCGGTGACCGGGCTGCTCGCCCGTCCGGACTCCGAACTGGCCCGCGGCCTGTTCCCGCTGCCGCCCGCCGAGCCCCGTGCGGGCCACACCCTCGTCGAGGTCACCTTCGTCGGCGGGGCCGCCGATGAGCCGTTCGTGTCGGCGCTGGCCCGCAAGTACTCCCTGGACGTCAACATCCTCGGCGGCGCCGTCGAGACGGTGGGCGGCGAACGCGTCGGGCGCCTCCAACTCGAACTCCCCGGCGACCCGTCCCTCAACGCCGCCCAGCTCGCCTTCCTACGCGAGGCAGGCCTAGCCGTGACCGTCAAGCCCCCCACCGCCGAAACCTCTCCCGCCGAGACCCCCGCCGCTGGGACGTCGACCGCTGGGCCGTCGACCACCGGAACACCCGCTGCCGGTACGCCCGCTGCCGGGACGTCCGCCGCCGAGACGCTGGCTGGTGGGACGTCCGCCGCCGGGACGTCCGGCGCTGGCGAGGCAGTCGGTGGTCGCGATGTCGAGGAGGACGTTCGATGAGCTGGGACGAGGTCACCCCGCTGCTGTGGCCCGCCACGGTCGACACCCTCTACATGACCGGTGTGGCGACGCTGTTCACCGCCGTCCTCGGGCTGCTGCTCGGGGTGCTGCTGGTGGTCACCGAGCGCGGCGGGCTGCTGCCCGCGCCGCCGGTCAACAAGGTGCTCGGCGTGGTCGTCAACATCGGGCGCTCGCTGCCGTTCCTCATCCTGATGGTGGCGATCATCCCGTTCACCCGGACGGTCGTCGGCACCAGCATCGGGAACGCGGCCGCGATCGTCCCGCTGACGGTCGGCGCCATCCCGTTCTACGCGCGGCTCGTCGAGATCGCGCTGCGCGAGGTGGACCCGGGCGTGATCGCCGCGGCGGACGCGATGGGCGCGACCCGCCGGGAGATCGTCGGCAAGGTCCTGCTGCGCGAGGCGCGGCCCGGCCTGGTGTCCGGGCTGACCGTCACCGTGATCGCGCTGATCGGCTACACGGCCATGGCTGGGACGGTCGGCGGCGGCGGGCTCGGCAACCTCGCCGTCGTCTACGGCTACGAGCGCTTCGAGACCAAGGTCATGGTCGCGACCGTGGCGCTGCTGATCGTCCTCGTCCTGATCATCCAGGCGGCGGGGGACCTCGTGGCCCGCCGCCTGACCCACAGATAACGCAGAGAAAGGCACCTGTCGTGCTACGCAAGATCACTGTCGCGCTGGCCTCCGTCGGTCTCCTCGCGGGCCTGACCGCCTGCGGCTCGTCGGCGGCGTCGGACGATCCGGACGCCCCGCTGAAGGTCGCGGTCAACCCCGTCCCGCACGGCGACATCCTGACGTACGTCAAGGACAATCTGGCGGCCGAGGCCGGGCTGAAGCTCGACGTCGTGACGTTCAGCGACTACCAGCAGCCGAACACCGCGCTGAAGGAGAAGCAGGTCACGGCCAACTACTTCCAGCACGTGCCGTTCATGGAGGAGTTCGAGAAGAAGTCCGGGGCGACGCTGTCGTTCGTCGCGCCCGTCCACCTCGAACCGCTCGGCGTGTACTCGAAGAAGGCGAAGAGCCTGCAGGCCGTGCCGCGCGGCGCGACCGTCGCCGTCCCCAACGACCCGGCCAACGAGGGGCGCGCGCTGAAGCTGCTGGCCGGGAACGGCCTCATCACCCTGAAGCCGGACGCGCCCGCCACCGCGACGGAACGCGACATCGCGAGCAACCCGAAGGGCCTGAAGATCAAGCCCCTGAAGGCCGCGCAACTGCCCCGCTCGCTGGACGACGTCGACCTCTCGGTCATCAACGGGAACTACGCGATCGAGGCGGGTCTCGCGCCGAACAGGGACGCGCTCGCCGCCGAGAAGCCCGAGGGAAACCCGTACGCGAACGGCGTCGTCACCCTTCCGGAGAACAAGGACGACCCGCGCGTGAAGAAGCTCGTCCAACTGCTGCAGGGCCCCGAGGTCAAGAAGTTCGTCGAGGACAAGTACAAGGGCTCGGTGCTCGTTTCCTCCTGACCGCGGGTCCTGATCGCGACAAACGCGGGAAAGTGCGGCGTACTGTCCGTCGCTCCTGATAGGACAGGGCCGAAGATCTCGCTCGCGAAGGGGACCCATGGGCGTTTACGAGCACCTTGAGGAGTACGCCGGCCTGCCGGTGGCCACGTTCAACGAGGAGACGGGGGTGGACGACGACACCGAGGAGGAGGACGACGGCCGCGGGGCGGCGCCCGCCGCTGATTTCCCGCCCGCGGCCGAGGCGGCCTGGTACGTCGGGACGTCCTTCGGCGAGGAGCCGTTCGCCGACATCTTCGCGCGGTTCCTCCGGACGATCGACACCACCGAGGTCACGGCGCTGATCATCGGCTACTGGGGCGCCTCCTATGACGACGACGTCGCCGACCCGGTCGAGCTGCTGTGCGGGGCGGCCGCGTCCTTCCCCAAGCTGAAGGCGTTGTTCCTCGGCGACATCACCGGAGAGGAGTCGGAGATCTCCTGGATCGAGCTCTCCGACATCTCGCCGCTGTTCACCGCGTTTCCGGGGCTGGAGCGGTTCGAGGTCCGCGGCTCGCAGGGGCTGACGCTCGCACCGCTCAAGAACGAGCGGCTGAAGGTGCTGCGGTTCGAGTCGGGCGGGCTGCCGGGGCGGGTCGTCCAAGCCGTGGGGGCGAGTGAGCTGCCGAGCCTGGAGCACCTCGACCTGTGGCTCGGCGAGGAGAACTACGGCGGCGACTCGACCGTCGCCGACCTGGCCCCGTTCCTCGGCGGCGAGCGGTTCCCGGCCCTGCGCCACCTCGGCCTGGAGGACAGCGAGATCCAGGACGAGATCGCGGCGGCGGTCGCGGGAGCGCCGATCGTGGCGCGGCTGGAGTCGCTCAGCCTCGCGATGGGCATCCTCACCGACCAGGGCGCGGAGGCGCTGCTCTCCGGCCAGCCGCTCACGCACCTGCGCAAACTCGACCTGCACCACCATTTCCTGTCGGACGCCATGGTGGGGCGGGTGAGGGCGGCGCTGCCCGGCGTCGAGGTCGATCTGGACGACCAGGAGAAGCCGGACGGCGACTGGCACTACATCGCGGTGGCCGAATGACCCGGATCCTGGGGGTTTCTGGGCATCGCGCCTCGGTGGCGGGATGACGTTCGCCGTCGTCGGCACGCCCGGCGACCGGCGTCCCGCGCTGTTCGCGGCCGCGTGCCGGTCGTCCGGGCTGCCCGAACCCAGGCTCATCGCCTGGACGGACGTGCTGCGCGGCGCCGAGATCGTCCTCCGGCCCGGCGACCTGCTGCGCGTCGACTCGCCCGGCGAGGACCCGGAGGCCGACGCGCTGCTGCGCGGCCCCGGCGAACCGGCCCGGGTGGGCGGCGGGGCGCGCTGGCACCGGACGTTCACGGCGGCGCTGGGCCGGCTGCCGGCGGCGGCGTCGGCGGCCGGGGCGCGGCTCCTCGGCGACGTCGGGGAGATCGCGGTCATGTTCGACAAGCGGCTCGCGCATGCCCGCCTCCAGGCCGCCGGAGTGCCCGTCCCGCCCGCCCTGCCGCAGGTCGACGGGTACGCGGCGCTCCGTTCGCGGATGGACGAGGCGGGGGAGCGGCGGGTGTTCGTCAAGCCGGCGCACTGCTCGTCCGCGTCCGGGGTGGTGGCGCTGCAGACCGCGTCCGGCCCAGGTGGGCGCCGGGTGAAGGCCGTGACCTCGGCGTTCATGGCGGGGGACGGGGTCTTCAATTCGCTGCGCGTCCGCACCTACGAGACCGAGGACGAGGTGGCCGCCCTCATCGACGCGCTCGCGCCGGACGGCCTCCACGTGGAGCGCTGGCTGCCTAAGGCCACGGTCGGCGGCCGCGTCTTCGATCTGCGCGTCGTCGTCATCGGCGGTGAACCCACGCACGCGGTCGTCCGGACGAGCCGTCACCCGATGACCAACCTGCATCTGGGCGGCGCAAGGGGCGACCTAGCGGCAGTGCAACGCGCCCTTGGCGAGAACGGTTGGCAACGGGCATTGGACGTGTGCGCGCGGGCCGCCACGTGTTTCCCGGGCAGTCTCATGGTCGGCGTCGACCTGCTCCTCGGCCAGGGGATGAGACGCCTCGCCGTCTGCGAGGTCAACGCGTTCGGTGACCTGCTGCCCGGCCTGACCGGCTTTCCCGGCGGCCCCGCCGAGGGCCTGGACACGTACACCGCCCAGATCAGAGCAGCCCTCCGTACTAGAGCTGCATTGCCCGTATGTACGACATGAACCGGGTCATCGGCAGCCATGACGTGCTGCTGGTGACCCTCGACACGCTGCGCTACGACGTGGCCGCCGAACTGGCCGCGTCCGGTGGGACGCCCACGCTGACCGGTCTCCTCCCAGAGGGCCGCTGGGAACGCCGCCACACGCCGGGCAGTTTCACCTACGCCGCGCACACCGCGATGCTCGCCGGTTTCCTGCCGACGCCTGTGACCCCTGGGCCGCACCCTCGTCTCTTCGCCGGAACGTTCCCAGGCAGCGAGACGACCACCGACGGCACGTGGACGTTCGACGCCGCCGACCTGCCGTCCGGGCTCGCGGCGGTCGGCTACCACACGGTCTGCGTGGGCGGCGTCGGGTTCTTCAACAAGCAGACACCGCTCGGATCAGCGATTCCGTCGCTGTTCGCCGAGAGCCACTGGGAGCGCGGGTTCGGAGTCACCGACCCCGAGTCGCTGCCCAACCAGATCGACCGCGTCGCCGAAATCATGACGCGTCTGCCTGCCGAACGCCGCCTGTTCCTGCTGTTGAACGTCGCGTCCCTGCACCAGCCCAACTGGTTCTACCTGGACGGTGCCGCACCCTCCCACGGGGACACGCGCGCCAGCCACGCCGCCGCGCTGCGGCATGTCGACGCCCACATCGGACGGCTGTTCTCCCTGATGCGCCGCCCCTGCTTCGTCATCGTCTGCTCCGACCACGGGACGGCGTACGGCGAGGACGGCCACGTTGGGCACCGCATCGGTCACGAGGTCGTCTGGACCGTCCCATACGGGGAGTTCGTTCTGTCGTGAATCAATACCAGGCGTACGTGTACGCATACCCGCACAAGACCGCCTACCGTCCGCTGCCTACACCGCCTGCACTATCTGATGTATGGGCTGACGAGCCGCTCGATTCGCTCTTTCTCTACATGCACGTGCCCTTCTGCGAAATGCGATGCGGCTTCTGCAATCTGTTCACCCGCACGGGCGCCCCCGAAGAGCTGACCGGCGCCTACCTGGACGCGCTCGACCGGCAGGCCACCGCCGTCCTGGACGCCCTGGACGGCGAGGGCTCGTTCACCACCGCGGCGTTCGGCGGCGGCACGCCGACCTACCTCACCGCGCCCGAACTGGAGCGTCTCTGCGAAATCGCCGGACGGTTCCCGGGATTCGGCACGGTTCCGCTGGGCGTGGAGACGTCCCCGGCAACCGCGACCACCGACCGGCTGACAGTGCTCGCCGAACGAGGGACGACCCGGATCTCCATCGGCGTCCAGAGCTTCATTGACGAAGAGGCGCGTGCGGCCGTCCGTCCCCAGAAGCGCGCCGAAGTCGAGGCGGCGCTCGACCGCATCCGTGCGGTGGGCTTTCCGACCCTCAACATCGACCTCATCTACGGCATCGACGGCCAGACACCCGCGACCTGGACGCACTCCCTGAACGCGGCCCTGGCCTGGCGTCCAGAGGAGATCTACCTCTATCCGCTCTACGTCCGTCCGAAGACCGGGCTCGAACATCGCGCCCAAGACTGGGACGACCAGCGCGCCACGCTCTACCAAATCGGCCGAGACCATCTCTTGGGCGAAGGCTACGAGCAGGTGTCGATGCGGATGTTCCGCCTACCCTCAGCCACCGCCAACGGCACCGAATACTGCTGCCAGACGGACGGCATGGTCGGCCTAGGTTGCGGAGCCCGTTCCTACACGTCCCGATTGCACTACTCGTTTGAATATGCCGTCGAGACAAGGCACGTGCGCTCCATCATCGATGATTACGTGCGCGAGGACGATTTCACCACCGCCCGAGTCGGTTTCGACTTGGACGACGACGAACTCCGCCGCCGACACCTCGTCCAATCCCTATTGCAAGCGACCGGCCTTGACCGAACGCTCTACCACTCGCGCTTCAACACAGACCCACTGGACGACTTCCCCGCTGACCTCAAGTCGTTTCACGACCGCGGTTGGCTGGAAACGTCCGAGGACACCATTCGGCTGACTCCGGAAGGGCTCGCCTACTCCGACGCAATCGGCCCGGCGCTGTTCTCCTCGCGCGTCCAAGCGCTGATGGCCTCCTACGAGGCCCGCTGATGGAACACCTGACCATCCTCTACCGGGGACCACTGGCCAGCTGCGACTACGACTGCCCGTACTGCCCCTTCGCCAAGCGCCGCGACACCCCGGAACAACTCCGTGCCGACCGTGCCGCACTCGAACGCTTCACCGCCTGGGTCTCCGCACAAGACCACGGCATCTCCGTGCTGTTCACCCCTTGGGGCGAGGGACTCGTCCGATCCTGGTACCGGCGCGCCCTCGTCGACCTGAGCCATCTCCCGCACGTGGAGCGGGTCGCGATCCAGACGAACCTGAGCCACCGCTTGTCGTGGACGTCCGACGCCGACCTCACCCGCCTCGCGCTCTGGGCGACGTACCACCCGGGCCAAGTGCCGTACGACCGCTTCCTCGGCAAATGCCGCGATCTGGCGGCGCGCGGCGTGCGGTTCAGCGTCGGCATCGTCGGCCTGCCCGAACACCTCGACGCCGCCCGGAGACTCCGCGCCGACCTGCCCGCCGAGACGTACCTGTGGGTCAACGCCGCCGAAGGACACGTCTACGACGACGCCGAGGCCGACGCCTGGACCGCCGTCGACCCCCTGTTCCCGGTGAGCCGCCGCCCGCACGCCAGCCGCGGTCTCACCTGCCGGACGGGCCACACCATCGTCTCCGTGGACGGCGACGGCACCGTCCGCCGCTGCCATTTCGTCCCCGCCGTCCTGGGCAACCTCTACGACGGCTCGTTCCGCGACGCCCTCGCTCCCCGCCCCTGCCCCTTGGACACGTGCGACTGCCACATCGGCTACGTCCACCTCGAACCACTCGGCCTCTACGACACCTTCGCGGGAGGCATCCTCGAACGCATCCCCGCCCTCCTCTCCCACCCCTGACCCGCCCGCACACCCCCACCCCCGACACGGACGCCCAATGCGCAGCCCGGGTCGCCTAAGGCGCGGGCCGGGAGCGCCCGAGGCGTGGGCCGGTCACGGTCAATGGGATGGTTCTCGTGCGCGGTCGGGGGAGAGGGCGCATGCTTGCGTTAGCCGGTGAAACTTAGGCGGATCCGTGGACCATTTACCTCGTCCTCACCTCGTCCTCGCGCTCAGGCCGGTCGAGGCGGCCGTGCGCGCGGCGCGCGACACGGTGCGCGCCGCCATGGAGGACTGGAACCGCCAGGACGTCAACGGCGACCTCGAACTCATCACCAGCGAACTCGTCACGAACGCGATCAGGCACGCGACCGCCGTCACGCTCGTCGTCTCGCTACCCGACGACACGACCGCCATGGTCGAGGTGTGGGACGACAACCCGGAGGGGCCGTCCGCGCCGAGGGCCGACCTTCACGCCGAGGGCGGCCGCGGCCTCCTGCTCGTCGGCGCGCTGGCACGGTCGTGGGGCTGGCGCTCCACCGTCGGCGGCAAGGTCACCTGGGCGCAGACCGTGACGCCATGAGCGGCGGGAACTGGGCGGGCGTCCGTTGGTGACTGGGGAAGTGCGACCAACGGACACCCGCCGGAGGCCGAGACGTCCCGGCCGTCCATAGGCTCAGGTCTGCTTCTCGGGGTGGTAGTCGGCCTCGTCCACACCGAACGTCCAGGCGACGCCTGCGCGCGCTGTGCGCGTGCTGGGCGGGACGCGCAGGTAGTAAGTCCGGTGGGTTCCGTCTGGTTCCGGTGTCGAATTCACCACCTCCACCATGACCACGGGTTCGTCGCCGGGCAGGTCGATCGACCACAGGACGCCCGTCTCGTCCCGGTGGACGGGACGCGCGCCCGTCTCGGCCAGATAGCGGTCGTAGCCGAAGATCTCCAGCATCACCCGGCGCAGCTCGGCGTTCTCCTCGGACGAGATGCGGGACGCCGTGAGACCGGTCAGCGTGTCGACGAAATCGGGCGGGATCGGCATGCCGCGCCAGGCGTGCAGGGCGAAACCGTCCGGGTAGGCGAGGGCCGGGCCGTCGCCGCGGTGCAGCCGTCCGGGCTCGTCACGGTGCAGTTCGCTAGGCCGCTCCGACAGAATCACCAGCCGCTCGTAGGGCCACCACCAGCCGGTGGCGCGGGCGGCCTCCGCGAGGCCCGCGAGGGGGCCGTCCAGCCGTCCGAGCGTCTCGAAGAGTGCCAGCCAGGGCGCGTCGTGCTGGCCGAGGACGGCGTCGAGCGTGGCGCCCCGCAGCAGGGACGCCGTCGCCTCCACCTGGGCGTCGGTCATGTCGCCCTCTACGAGGTCGCCGATGGCGCCCCGCACACGCGTGACCAACGCCTGGACTTGGTTCCACAGCATGCCGCCCGTCTCGGCCCACACCTGCGGCCACTGCTCCGGCCCCTGTTCGGAGCAGGCCGCGGTGCGTTCGGCCTCCCACGGACGCGTCCTCACCTCGGCGAGCACGCTCGTCGCCGCTGTGACGTCTCCGAGGTCGGCCCTGGCCTGATCGACCAGTTCGCCGAGCCCTGCCGCCGCCAGAGCGTCGCCGTGCCCGGCCAGGACGGCCGCCGCCACGGCCCCGCGCGCGGGGGAGGGCACCCAGACGTACCGTTCTGGCGCGTCCAGACCGGCGGCCTCGTACGCGGCGGCGACGCCTGCCTCCGCCCGGTCACGGTCAGCGGGACCGGTGCCGAAGGCCGCCGACTGCCAGTCGCCGACGACGTAATGGGCTTCGCGTGCTGTAGCAGTGAGCATCCCAACGCCCCTCAGTCGGCCACGACGCGGACGGTGCCCGGCACGTACTCGCGCTGGCGGATCACCCGGTACCAGCCCCTCGGCAGGGTGATCGGCGCGTGCTCCTCGTGGACCAGCCGTCCGCCGGACGGCAAATGCAGATGGTCCGGAGTGAGCGGGTCGGGTGCGCGCAGTAGCGACCCGGGCGCGGACAGCGCGTGCGCGTGCCCGGTGGCCTCGCCGAGTGCCAGAACCATGCGTCCTCGTCCGTCCCGCAGCGCGGGCCGCAGATCGCGTACGGACTGCGGGACCGCCTCCTCGGGCACGGGCAGGATCAGGATGTCTCCCTGTCGGTACATGCGGCGAACGTAACGTCCGCCACCGACAAAACGAGCGCCTGGAAGCTGCGGACGGAGACGGCCGCTAGAAGCCGCGGGTGCGTCGCGCCGCGGGACGGGCCCAGCGCCCGGACGCGCTCAACCCGACGTGCTGGAACGCCCGCACGAGTTCCCCACCGAGGTTGACGCCGGCGCCCAGCGCGAGGGCAACCGACACGGCGCCGATGAGGCTCAGCACACCCGACTCTGGGGAACCGGTGTTGAGCTCGACCATTCCCCTATAGAGCGCGGTGCCGGGCAGTAGGGGGCCGATGGCGGGGACGACGAACGGCATGACGGGCTGCCCGTGTCTGCGCGCCAGCCAGTTCGCCAGGATGCCGACGACGGTGGCCGCCATGGCCGCGGCCAGGACGGGTGGAACGTGCCATCCACGCGCCAGGACGTACAGCACCCAGATCAGCGCGCCGCCCAGCGCCGCGGCGGTCAGCACGTCCCGGGGGACGGCGAGCGACACCGCGAACGTCAGCGAGATGGCGCCCGCCGCCATGACCGCGACCGGTTCCAGCTCCGCCGCCGGGGTGGGCAGGTGCCGGACGTCGATCGTCACGCCCAGCTTGACCGCGAGGTAGACGACCGCGCCCAGCCCGGAGACGATCGCCGCGATCATGAAGAAGACCTCCAGCACCCGTGCCCCGGCGCTGACCAGGTCGCCGGTGATGCCGTCCTGGATGCTGGCGACCAGCGGGCGTCCCGGCAGCAGCGCCAGGATCGCGCCCGTGACGACCGTCGCCGCCTGGCCCGGACTGCCCAGCGCCACCACGATCGCCGCCGCTCCGGCGCCGATCGCGGCCGCCACCGTCAGCTGGAAGAACTCCGCGATGCCCCGGCGCGCGAGCGCGGCGGCGGCGCGGTCGCCGAGCAGGGTGGCGATGAACGCCGTGGCCGCCACGAGCGGTCCGCCGCCGGTCAGCACACTGCCCGAGGCAGAGATGAGCCCCAGCGACACGACCAGGAGCCAGGCCGGGTATGGAGGACGTCCCCTCTTTATCTCCGCGAGCCGCGCGTGCGCGTCCTCAAGTTCCAGCATCCCGATGGACGCGTCCTGTACCAGCTGGTGCAGCGCCGTGAGTCGCCAGTACGCCGGTGTGCGGCGGCGGATGGCCCGCGTCCCCGTCACCGGCGGTTCGCCCTTCCCCGGGTGAGCCGACACCAGGATGCTCGTCAGCGTGACCTGGACTTCACAGCGCGGAAGCTCATAGGCGACCGCCAGGCCGAGCATGGCCTCGTTAACACGCTCGGTAGTCTCACCGCTGGCCAGGAGGAGTTCGCCCACGCGCAGGACGAGGTCGACCGCCCGTGGGTCAACGACCTCGGTGGGCTCCTCTTCGAGCGGTTCGGGGGGTGTGTGCTCCATCAGGACCTGCAAGGTCCGTCGCAAGCGTTCCGCCGCGCCCATTCCCCGCCCAGGTTCCTTCCGCGCTGGAAACCGATCTTGACTCGCAGGCTACCCGCGCCTCACCCGCCCCAAATCAGCGGCCCTGTTTATCCACAGAACGCGGTTCTGGTGCGGGGGGCTCCGCGGCGCTGGTACCAAGGACGCATGAGCGAATCAGACCTGCTCCGGGACGATGCCGAGCGCTGCCTGCGAGCCCTCGCGGGCGACCACGCGCGGCTCCGCGACGACCAGTGGACGGCGATCAGCGCCCTCGTCGTCGAACGGCGGCGGGCACTGGTCGTCCAGCGCACCGGCTGGGGCAAGTCCGCCGTCTACTTCGTCGCCACCCGGCTGCTCCGCGACCGCGGCGCCGGCCCCACCGTGATCGTGTCGCCGCTGCTGGCGCTGATGCGCAACCAGATCGAGGCCGCCGGCCGCGCGGGCATCCACGCCCGCACCATCAACTCGTCCAACACCGGCGACTGGGATCAGATCTTCGCCGAGGTCGAGGACGGCGCGGTCGACGTCCTGCTGGTCAGCCCCGAGCGGCTCAACAACCCCGAGTTCCGCGACCTCGTCCTGCCGAAGCTCGCCGCCGGGGCCGGGCTGGTCGTCGTGGACGAGGCGCACTGCATCTCCGACTGGGGGCACGACTTCCGTCCCGACTACCGGCGGCTCCGCACCCTGCTGGCCGAGCTGCCGCCCGGCGTCCCGGTGCTCGCCACCACCGCGACCGCCAACGCCCGCGTCACCCAGGACGTCGCCGAGCAGCTCGCCGGCGACGAGGCCCTCGTCCTGCGCGGCCCGCTCGAACGCGATTCGCTCCACCTCGCCGTCGTCGCGTTGCCCACCGCCGAGCAGCGCATCGCCTGGCTGGGCGAGCACATCGGCGAACTCACCGGCTCCGGCATCATCTACACCCTCACCGTCGCCGCCGCCCACGAGATCGCCGGCTACCTCCGCGACCGCGGCCACGATGTCGCCGCCTACTCGGGCCAGACCGAGCAGGCCGAACGGCTCCAGGCCGAGCAGGACCTCCTCGACAACAAGCTCAAGGCGCTCGTCGCCACCAGCGCCCTGGGCATGGGCTTCGACAAACCCGACCTCGGCTTCATCGTCCATGTGGGCGCCCCGCAGTCCCCGGTGGCCTACTACCAGCAGATCGGACGCGCGGGCCGCGGCGTCGACCGCGCCGAGGTGATCCTCCTTCCCGGCCGGGAAGACCGCGACATCTGGGCCTACTTCGCCAGCCTCGCGTTCCCGCCGGAGCACGTCGTCCGCCAGACGCTCGACGTCCTGGAGACCGCCGACCGCCCGCTCTCCACCGGCGCCCTCGAACCCCAGGTCGACCTCAGCCGCTCCCGCCTCGAGATGATGCTGAAGGTCCTCGACGTCGACGGAGCGGCCCGCCGAGTCAAGGGCGGCTGGACGGCGACCGGCCGGCCCTGGTCCTACGACCGCGAACGCTATGAACGCGTCACCGCCGAACGCCGCCGCGAACAGCAGGCGATGCTCGACTACATCTCGACTCCCAACTGCCGAGAGGAGTACCTGCGCCGCCAACTGGACGACCCCGCCGCCGCCCCCTGCGGCCGCTGCGACAACTGCACCGGCCGCCACTGGTCCGCCGACGTCACACAAAAGAGCACCACGCAGGCGAGGGATCGTCTGCACCGTCCCGGCGTCGACATCGCGCCCCGCCGCATGTGGCCCGCCGGCGTCAAGGACGACCTGGGCGTCTCCGGCCGCATCGAACTGCAGGCCGAGACGGGCCGCGCCCTGGGCCGCCTCACCGACATCGGCTGGGGCAACCGCCTCCGCGAGCTGTTCGCCGCCGACGACATCGATGTTCCCGCCGACCTGCTGGACGCCGTGGTCAAGGTCCTCGCCGCCTGGAATTGGCCCGCCCGCCCCACCGGCGTCGTGACCATCGGCTCCCGATCCCGCCCTCGCCTGGTCACCACCTTCGGCCGCAGCATCGCCGAAATCGGCCGCCTCCCGTACCTGGGCGAGCTCACCCCCACCGGCGACCCCGTCCCGCGCCGCCACAACAGCGCCCAGCGCCTCCGCTCCGTTTGGCAAACCCTCGCCGTCCCGACCGCCCTCGCCGAAACCCTCCCCAACACCCCAGGCCCCGTCCTCCTGGTAGACGACCGAGTGGAAACCGGCTGGACGATGACCGTCGCAACCCGCCTCCTAAGGCAGTCCGGCGCCCAAGCCACCCTCCCCTTGGCCCTGGCCACCCCCAACTGAACTGGTGGGGGCGCGCCGCCCGCGCGCCCCCGTGGGGCGCGGGCGACGAGTTGGGCCGGCCCGTGCGCGCGGCCCCGCACACGGGCCGGCGTCCGGCCCCGGCGCCGCGGCGGAGAAGGGCCGCGGCGAACGGGAGTCGGGACCCCGGGCGGCGGCCCCGGCGGCCGGCACCGCCGGGGCACGCCCGGGAGCGCCGCCGCCCTTGATGGGACGGATGACGGCGGCAGGGAGTGGCCCGAAGGAAGTGTTCTAGAGGTTAGAAAACTCTGTCCAGTTGTTTGGGAGAACATCTTGAGATAAGTTCAGCGGGAAATGTCATCATTTCCCGTCAGAGTGACCGTCCGGCCATTTCGACGGGGGTTGCGGAACAGGTAGTAATGTCCCTCACCGTGTCACCGGCCCTTGACGCACTCCTGGACTGTCCGTCCGGTCTGCTCGATATGACGTTCGACCAAATGCGGACATTGCTGGTCGTGCATGAGACGGGGTCCGCGCTCAGGGCCGCCCGCGTTCTGGGACGCGAGCAGTCCAGCGTCCAGAAGCAGCTCGACACCCTCAACCGGAACAGCCAGTCGCTGTGCGGTGAGGTGCTGACCGTCCGCCAGGGGCGCGGCAAGGACTTCCTCTTCACGCCGACGGGGGAGGCCACGGTCGAACTGGCGGGCCTGACGATCGAGAAATGGCAGGAGTCCATCCACTGGAGCCGGCGCCGCCTCGGCCGGATGCTGACCGTCGGCACCACCGAGTTCACGCTGCCGATCGTGTCGCGGGCGTGGAACCTGGTGTCGGAGGAGTTCCGGCAGCGCGAGGTGGAGTTCAAGGTCGCCCACGTCCGGACGAAGGAGCTGTGGTCACGGCTGGAGACCCGGCAGGTCGACCTGATCTGCGGCAGCATCGTCAGCACCCCCGAGGGCGACTTGCGCCTGGAGGAGTACGAGGTCATCGAGTACGCCCGGGGCCAGGCGCTGCTGCTGACCAACCTCCCGGAGGCCGAGCTGCCGGACACGCCGGTCGAGACCAGCCGGCTCGCCGGCGTGCCCCTGGTGGTGCCGCCCGCCGGGCTGGTCGCCGATCTGCTCGCCACCTGGTACGGGACGGGCTTCCGCGACCGCCTCACGGTGGTCGCCGACATCGACGACGTGCACTACGGGCTGTCGCTGCTGCGCTCCGGGTTCGTCCGCGGCTGCATGATCGTCACCGGCTCGATCGGCCGCGGGATGGCCGCCCAGGACGACCCGGACGCCGTCCCGCTGCGCACGATCGCGCTGCACGACGACCTGGAGCCCAAGGCGGAACTGATGACCGGCGCTTTCGTCCGCCGCGCCGATCTCGAGCGCTACGACGCCGGCCACCCCCTCAACCGCCTGTGGGCCGCAGTGAGAGAGGACGTCCGCACCTACACCCCGCTCGCCTGATCCCCGGTTCCCGCCTGGCGAACGCCGCGGCGCTCAGGAGGGCTAACCTGCGGCTTCGTCGCCCTTAACCTCCCTCGCTCCGCCGGCCGCGTCGCCCACGAGCGGCGGCCGGTCTCCATCACCAGCGTGTCCCGCCGCCGCGTCCATGACCGCCGCGTCCATGACCGCCGCGTCCATGACCGGCGCGTCCATCACCGAGGCGTCCATAACCGACGCGGTGCATCACTGACGCGTTCATCACCGACGTGTCCGGAGCTGACGTGTCCGGAGCTGGCGTGTCCATCACCGAAATGTCCGGTGCCGACGTGTACGGCCCGCTCCTTGTCCAGCGGGGCCTTCGCGTGCTGCTCGGCGTTGCGCTCATCGCCGGCGGCGCGCTGGTGGGCGTGGCTCCTGGAGCGTCCCGCGTGAAAATGTCCGGGCGAGGGTTACTTGATCTGGTTGTCGACCACGTCGAGGGTGGGGCGGGCGCCCAGGTGCTGCATGGCGCGGGCGGCTAGGCGGCAGCCGGCGGTCAGGGCGTCGGCGGGCTGCTTGCCGTCCAGCCACGGCGGGACGAAGCCCGCGACGAACGCGTCGCCCGCGCCGGTGCCGTCCGCGACCTTCTCGACGGGTTCGGCGGCGACGGTGACCGGCTCGGGACGGCCGTTGGTGTACCAGAGCGCGCCGTCCCCGCCGGCCTTGATCACGACCTGCGGGTACCAGGCGGTGAGGACCTTGGCGGCCTGCTCGGGAGTGTCGCGGCCGGTGAGGATCTCGGCCTCCTTGGCGTTGACGACCAGGAGGCGGGCGCCCTGCGTCCACTCAAGGAAGGGCTCGGCGCCCATCCGCTTGAGCGGGGAGGACGAGCCGCCGTCCACCGACACCGACATCTGCGCCTTGCGGGCGAGGTCGAGGGTGTGGATGGCGGCCTTGCGGGAGCCCTCGTTGATCAGCGAGTAGCCGGACAGGTGCAGGTGGGTGCCCTGGGTGAAAAGGTCCTTGCACCGTTCGATGTCCTCGGGGAGGAGCGCGGCGTTGGCGCCGGGGTCGGAGAGCAGCGTCCGGTCGCCCTTGTGGGTGACCATCACCACGCACGTCCCGGTGGGACGCTCCCCGTCCATGACGAGGCGGGCGTCGACGCCGTACCCCATCAGTTCCATGTCCCGGTTGCGGCCCGCGATGTCGGAGCCGCGGCGGCCGACGAAGGCGACGTCGATGCCCTCCACGGCAAGCCAGGCGGCCACGTTGGCACCTGAGCCGCCACCGTGGATGGTCACGGCGGCAGGTGTGTCGCTCCCCTTGGCCAGGGGAAACGCGGCACGTGCCACGGTATCTGTCATGAGATCGCCGACCACGACCACGCGCGTCATGGAGTCATCACCTCGATCAACACGGCCCGCGCGAGCGGCAATTCTGAGCGTGTGCTCGACCGTAACAGCTCTTGCGCCCCGATTAGGTCTCGAACGCGCAGCGAAACCGAGGAAGCCAGTTTTTCGTGTCGCGGGCGGGCGGGAGCCGGTGCCCTACCCTCGGGTACGTGACCGAGCGTTACCCGGATCAATGGGAGGCCGACGTCGTCCTCAGCGACGGCGGGACGGCGCATCTGCGCCCCATCCGGACCGGCGACGCGGAGCTTCTGCGCGATTTCTATGCGCGGTTGTCCCCCGAGTCGATCTACTACCGGTTCTTTTCGCCGCGCCCGCACCTGTCGGACCGTGATGTCGAACACTTCACGGGCGTGGACCACGACCGGCGGGTCGCGCTGATCGCCACGATCGGTGAGGAGATGGTGGCGGTCGTCCGGTACGACCGCGTCGGTGATCAGCCGGAGACGGCGGACGGCGGCCGGACGGAGGCGGCGGACGGCGGCCGGGCGGGGGAGGGCGATCGGCCGGGGGAGGGCGATCGGCCGGAGACGGCGGAGGTCGCGTTCCTGGTGGAGGACGCGCATCAGGGCCGCGGGCTCGGGCCGGTGCTGCTGGAGCACATCGCGGCGGCGGCGCGGGAGAGGGGCGTGCGCCGGTTCGTGGCGAGCGTCCTGCCCGACAACCGCAGGATGACGCGGGTGTTCCGGGAGGCGGGGTACCGGGCGGAGCAGCGGTTCGAGGAGGGCGTGATCGAGCTCGTCCTGGACCTGGAGCCGACGGACACGTCGCTGGAGGTCATGACGGCCCGCGAGCACCGGGCGGAGTCGCGGTCGATCCAGCGGCTGCTGTTCCCGGGGTCGGTGGCGGTGATCGGGGCGAGCCGGGCGGAGCACAGCGTCGGGCAGACGGTGCTGCGGAATCTGCTGGCGGGCGACTTCAGCGGGCCCGTTTATCCGGTGCATCCGACGGCGGTGGCGGTGGCAGGCGTCCGTGCGTATCCGTCGGTCCTGGAGATCCCGGACGATGTGGATCTCGCGGTCGTCGCCGTCCGGGCGGACGCCGTCCATGAGGTCGTGGAGGAGTGCGCGAGCAAGGGCGTGCGGGGCCTGATCGTCGTGTCGTCCGGGTTCGGGGAGATCGGCGACGACGGGCGCGGCCGGCAGGAGGAGCTGGTGCGGCTAGCGCGGGCCTACGGGATGCGTGTCGTCGGGCCCAACTGCCTGGGAATCGCCAATACGGACGCGGACGTGCGCCTGAACGCGACACTGGCCCCCACGATGCCGGGACGAGGGCCGGTCGGTTTCTTCTCACAGTCGGGCGCGCTCGGAATTGCGATTCTGCAGCGGACGGCTGAGCGCGGTCTGGGGCTTTCCACATTCGTCTCCGCGGGCAACCGGGCGGACGTGTCGGGCAACGACTTGATGCAGTACTGGGAGGAAGACCCGGCGACGAAGGCCGTCCTCCTGTATCTGGAATCGCTGGGGAATCCCCGCAAATTCGCGCGGCTCGCCCGGAGGCTCGGCCGCCGCAAGCCGATCGTGGCCGTCAAGAGCGGCCGCAGCACGCAGGGCGTCCCGATCGGGCACGCGGCGCGGGCGCTGACGCTGCCCGACCATGCGGTCAGCGCGCTGTTCGAGCAGGCCGGCGTGATCCGCGTGGAGGACCTGTCGGAGCTGTTCGACGTGGCGCAGGTCCTGGCCTACCAGCCGCTCCCGGCGGGCGACCGCATCGCGATCATCGACAACTCGAACTCGCTGGGGCTGCTGGCGCAGGACGAGGCCGTCGCCCTCGGCCTGGACGTCCGGCCTCGCATCGACCTCGGCCCGCGGGCGGGCGCAGACGACTACGAGGCGGCGCTCGCCTCGGCGCTGGCGGACGAGACGGTCGACGCCGTGGTGGCGCTGTTCACGCCCCCGACGATCGGCGGCTACGACGTGCGCGTCCCCGAGAAGATCATGCGGCTGGCGGCCCGCGCTTCGAAGCCGATCGTGGCGACATACCTGGGCAAGGAGGGAATGCCCGCCGATCTGCGGGTGACCGGGCCGGACGGGATGCCGGCGGAGGGTTCGGTGCCTTCCTACCCGTCGCCGGAGGACGCCGTCCGGGCGCTGGCGTACGTGATTCGGTACGCGCAGTGGCGGCAGCGTCCGGCGGGGCGGATGCCGGAGCTCGACGGAGTGGACCGTGATCGCGCTCGGGCACTGGTCGCCGACTGGCTGCCCGCCGGCGGTCCGGCGGGCGAGGGCGGCGTGGGCGGACCGGTGGAGGCTTCGTCCGATCAGGCGGTCGAGCTTCTGGCCTGCTACGGCATCGGCGTCGCTGGGGGCGAGGGCGGCGGCGGGGTGCCGACCCGGATCGTGATCAGGGAGGACCATTCGTTCGGCGCGGTGATCTCGTTCGGCATCGCCGGCGAGACCGCGGCCCTGCTGGACGACCGCGCCTACCGGCTCTCGCCGCTCGCCGACGTCGACGCGGCCGAGATGATCCGCGCCATCCGCACCGCGCCGCTGCTGCTCGGCCATCGCGGCGCGGAGCCCGTGAACCTGGCCGCCCTGGAGGAACTGCTGCTGCGCGCGTCCCGCCTCGGCTACGACCTGCCGGAGGTGGCGCGGCTGGAGCTGAGCCCGGTGATGGCGGACGCGTCGGGCGTCACCGTCAGGGACGTGACGCTGAGCCTGGCCCGTCCGCTGGGGCCGCGGCCCGAACTCGGGCCCCGCCGCCTGTCCTGACCCCGTCCGTCCCGCACCCCGACGCCCGGCCAGCGCGCCGGGCCGACCCTTGCGGCGGCCGGTCAGTGCAATTTGCGCGACTTCCGGTCAGCGCGGTGGGTCGGTCAGCGGGGTGGGCCGGTCAGTGCGGCGGCCAGCCGGTGCGCCGGGCCGATCCGTGCGGCGGCATGATCTGTGCGGCGGGGTGGTCAGCGTGGCGGGCGGTCAACGCGGCTTCCGGTCAACGCGGTTGGCCGGTCAGCGCGGTTGGCCGGTCAGCGCGGTTGGCCGGTCAGCGCGGTTGGCCGGTCAGCGCGGCGGCCGGTCAGCGCGACCTCCGTGCGCGGGTCGGTCAGTGTGGTGGGTCGGGCAGTGCGGTGGGCAGCCAGTGCGGCGGGGGCGGTCAGCGTGGGGGGCCAGGGGGGCCGGGTGGGCCTGGTTCTGGGGTTGGGGGGATGGGGTCCGGCTCCGGGCCCGGTGGGACCGGGTCGGGGTCGGGGGTCGGCGGTGTGGGTTCCGGTGCTGGTCCGGGTGGTGTGGGCTCTGGCGGCGGGCCTGGTGGGACGGGTTCGGGGGACGGTCCGGGCGGGACGGGGCCGGGAGGCTGCGGCGCGGGTCCCGGAGGCGGGCCGGGAGGGGGCTCGGTGGGCGGCACCAGCGGGTCCGGTGCCGGCGCTGGATCCGGGGTGGGCGGCGGCACCGGCGGCGGCTTGGGAAGTGGCTTCTCGTCCATGCGGACCCCGTACCCCGCGATCGCGGCGATGACCGTGCCGCCGGGCGTCGAGCGGGGCTCGTCCGTTGGATGGCGGTGGGCGGGGGCCGGCGGACGGGCCGTCATGTGCACGTCCGCCCCCGGACAGGGCAGGATGGGGCCATGAGGGAAACCCGAGCGACCGCCGGCGGTCTGCGCACGGCGATCGAGCGCAGCGGTTACTACCCGGACCTGGTCGCGGACGCGGTCGAGTCGGCCATCGGGGACGAGCCCGTCGTCGCCTACGTGGTCCACCACGAGGCGACGTTCGACCCCGCGATGGAGGTGCGGCGGCACGTGACGGTGCTGGTCCTGTCGGCCAGCCGGCTGCTGGTGTGCCACACCGACGAGCACCCGCCAGGCGAGGGCATGGCGCAGCCGCACGCGTCCACCACGACCGAGGCCGTCAAGCTGGAGCGCGTCCAGTCGGTCGCGGTGACCCGGGTCGTCCCGGACCCGGCGTCCTACGTGCCGGGGGTGCCGCCGACGGAGGTCGTGCTGACCATCGGCTGGGGCGCGATCGCCCACATCGACCTTGAGCCCGCGACCTGCGGGGACGAGAACTGCGAGGCCGATCACGGGTATACGGGCAGCGTCACGTCCGACGACCTGTCCCTGCGGGTCAGCGAGGCCGCGGACGGCGCGGACGCCGTCGGTCATGTGCTGGCGTTCGCCGAGGAACTGTCCGCCGCGACCGCACGGTGACCGCGCCCGGCACCGAGCCGCCCGTCCCAGGCCGGCCTGTCCCGGAGCCGCCCGCCGCGGGCTCACTCGTCCCGGAGCCGCCTGTTCCGCGGTACGGGGCGGGCGCGCTTGCCGATCTTCCGCCTTCGGTGCTGGCGTCGCTGGGCGTCGCGGACGCGGTGAACGTCCTGGGGCTGCCGCCGGCGCCGCGCGTCTGCGTCCTGCTGATCGACGGGCTCGGCTGGCAGCAGCTCAAGGCCCACCCGGACGAGGCCCCGTACCTGAACGCGATGGACGGCGGCGCGATCACGTCCGGGTTCCCGGCGACGACGGTGAGCAGCCTCGGGTCGCTGGGCACCGGTGCCCCGCCCGGCGCGCACGGGCTGCTCGGCGTGCAGGTGGCGATCCCGGGCACGGGACGGCTGCTGAACTGCCTGCGCTGGCAGGACGACTCCGTCGTCCCGGAGGAGTTCCAGCCCGTCCCGACCGTGTACGAGCGGGCGGCGGCGGACGGCGTCGAGGTCGGCTACGTCGCGCTCCGCTACTACCGGGGCACCCCGCTCAGCCGCGCCACCACCCGCGGCGCCCGCTACCACGCCGCCGACGGGTTCGGGCAGCTCGTCGGACGCACCGAACTGGCCCTGCGCCAGGGCGACCGCTCGTTCGTCACCGTGTACCACGCCGACCTGGACTCGACCGGCCACCGCTACGGGACGGCCTCCGCCGACTGGCGGCACCAGCTCCGGTTCATGGACATGCTCGTCCAGCGGATCGCGGAGATCCTGCCGCCCGGCGCGGCCCTGTACGTGACCGCCGACCACGGCATGGTCGACCCGACCGAGCGGGTGGACGCCGACACCGTCCCCGAGCTGCGGGACGGCGTCGCGCTCCTCGGCGGCGACGCCCGCGCCCGGTACGTCTACACCGAGCCCGGCGCGCACGCCGACGTCCTCGCCGCCTGGACGGCCCTGCTCGGCGACCGGGCGTGGGTCGTCCCGCGCGACGAGGCCGTCGCGGACGGCTGGTTCGGGCCGCTCGGCCCGGGGATGCTGGAACGCGTCGGGGACGTGATCGCCGTCCCGCACGCCGATCTCGCGATCGTCGCGTCGGAGCGGGAGCCGTGGCTGAACCGGATGGTCGGCATGCACGGCTCCCTCGTCCCGGCGGAGCAGCTCGTCCCGCTCCTGACCACATCCCGGCATTGACCACGTCCTGGAGCTGAAGGCATCCAGGCGCCGAACCCGCGGGTAGGTGAGATGAACAAGGAATCGCCCCTCCCTAATCGGGGCGTCGGCGGTCAAACTGGCGGTGTGCACCCTCTCATCGAAGTGCCCGCGCTGGACCGGCTGCTCCGGCGGCAGACGCCCGTGGTCCTGCTGGACGTCCGATGGCATCTGGCGGGCCCCCCGGGGATCGAGTCCTACCGCAAGGGGCACCTGCCCGGCGCCGTGTTCGTCGACCTCGACCAGGACGTGGCCGGGCCGCCGGGTCCCGGCGGCCGCCATCCCCTTCCCGAGCCCGTCGCCTTCGAGTCGGCCATGCGCCGCGCCGGGGTGTCGCAGGGCGGTCTCGTCGTGGTCTACGACGACGCCGACTCCACCTCGGCCGCCCGCGTGTGGTGGTCGCTGCGGTACTTCGGCCACGACCGGGTCCGCGTCCTGGACGGCGGGTACCGGGCGTGGACGGAGGCGGACCGTCCGGTGAGCACCGACGACCCCGAGGTCAAGCCGGGCGACTTCATCGCCAACCCGGGCCGGCTGCCCGTGCTGGACGCGGAGGGGGCCGCCGAGCTGGCCACGGCGGGCGTCCTCCTCGACGCCCGCGCCGCCGAGCGGTACCGGGGCGAGCAGGAGCCCGTCGATCCCGTCGCCGGGCACATCCCGGGCGCCCGCAACGCGCCCACGTCCGGGAACGTCGGCGTGGACGGCCGGTTCCTGCCGCCCGAACTGCTGCGCGAACGTTTCGCCCAGCTCGGCGCGACCGACGCGCTCGACGTCGGCGCGTACTGCGGGTCCGGCGTGACGGCCGCGCACGAGATCCTCGCCCTCAGCCTCGCCGGGATCCCCGCCGCGCTGTATGTGGGCTCCTGGTCGAACTGGGTGACGGACCCGTCCAACCCGATCGCCACCGGCGACCACTGAAACCCGCAGGCGCGACCACCCCGCAGGCCAGGCCGCTGAACCCGCGGGCCGGCGGCGTCAGCCGGCGCCCATGCAGAGCAGGCCCGCCACCCCCAACGGTCGGGCGACGGCGGCCAGGGCCCGCGACGGGCTCTGACCGGCGGCGAGGCGGGTGTGGAACGCGGACATGAACTCCGGCGTGGCCGCGTCCCGGACGGGCGCGACGCTGGCGATCACCGTCGCGGCGCCGAGGGCGAGCAGGACGCCCGCCATGCCGAGGACGGCGTCGCCCTCGTCGGCGCGGCCGATGTCGCACGCGGACAGGACGATCACGCGCGGCGGGACGGCCAGCTCGTCCAGGTCGTGGACCATCAGCGGCCCGTCGGCGAGGCGCAGGCGCGAGAACAGGGCGTTGCCCTGCCGGAACTCGCCGTGGGCGGCGATGTGGGCGAGGGAAGCGCCGTCCAGGGCGTCACGGACGGTTTCCGCGCGTGCGTCCCCGCCGTCCAGGACGACGGCGTCCGGGTGGAGGCGTCGCAGGGCGTCGATCTCGCGTCCGGCGTGGCGCAGACCAGGCCCCGCGACGAGGACGGTGTGCCCGTCGGCAGGGCCGGAGTGGTCGCGGGCGTGCAGCCAGGCACTGGCGGACGGCACGACCGTGAACGGCCGCCCGGCCAGGGACGGCAGCACCGCCCAGGGCAGGCCGTGCAGCGCGCCGGTCGGGGCGATGACGAGTTCGCGGCCGTCGAGGTCGGCGCGCAGCGGATCGAGCAGGTGGCCGTCGAGGCGCTCGGCCGCGTCGGCTAGGGCGGTGAGCGCCTGTCCGTCGCCGTCGTGCCCGGCGAGGCGGCGCACGGCGTAGCGGAGCAGGCGCGTCTCGCGGGCGGCCGCGTCGCGCGCGCCCAGGCGGTGCCGCCGGAGCAGGCCGTCGGCGAGGGTGACGGCGTGCAGGTCCGGCCCGATCGCGATCATCTCGACCAGGGCGCGGTCGCCGAGCGCGGCGGCGATCTCGGCGAGGCCCGCGGAGCGGGGCGGGGAAGCGCCGGCCGGGCGGCGCCGCGTCCGCGCCCGCACCTTCGCCTCCAGGTCCGCCATCTCCCGCGAGAGCACCGGCGGGACGGCGCCGCCCCGCGCCGTGTCGGCCGTGCGCTCGACGCTGAGGGCGCGCAACGCCGCCAGCGCCGCCGCCCGCTCCGGGTCCTCCGGCGGACGGACGCGGGCCGGACGCGCGATCGCCCTCCTCCGTTCCTCGACGGCCAGCAGCTCCCGTGGCGAGCAGGCCAGGCCGAGACCGAACTCGGCCAGTTCGGTGGCGAGTCCGGACGCTCGGGCCCGCAAATCCAGCGCATCGAGCACTTCAGCGTGGTCTTCGGACACCTGGAGCCCGAGCCTGACCGCGGCCACGGCGCCCTTGCGGTCGGCCCGTGCGGAACGTTCGAGGGCGACGGCGTGCCAGGCGGCGATCTGCGCGGACGCAGGGCCGCTTGCCCGTCCGACCGACGAAAGCAGGTGTCCCGCCGGTCTACCCAGGGACAGCGCCACGCGCGCGGCGACGATACGGGCCTCGTCGGCCGCGTCGACCCAGCCGCCGCTCTCCAGCCGTTCGGCCGTGGCCACGGCCGAACGCAGCAGGACGGCCGACCGTTCACCGGACGCCCACCGCGCGCGCAGCAGGACGTGCTCGGCTAGGAGCATCCATCCAGTGCGTTCCTGCTCAGCGAACGTGGCCCGTGCCCGTTCGGCAGCCTCCGTGCACTGCTCCGGGTGCCCGGCGGCCAGTTCGGCATGGGCGAGAAGCAGGAACCCGTCCGCGACGTCACACCCATAGCCATTCGCCGTGGTCTCTTCTAAGGCCGCGAGCAGGACGGGACGGGCCTCGTCAGGCAGACCCGCCAAGATGAGCGTTTCCGCTTGGTCGAACCGGCATTGCGCCAGGCGTTCACCTGTCAGATGCGGCTCGGCCTCGGCGTAGAGACGAAGCGCGCGCGGGACGTCCCCACGCCGCGCCATCGCGAAGCCGAGATTGCCCTTGGACATCGCAGTCTGGTGACGCAGCCCAGCCTCCTCGCCCACAGCGATCGCCTCCGCGAGCGCCGACTCGGCCCCGGCGAAATCGCCGCGCAACGCCCGCGCCAGTCCCAGATTGGTGAGCAGGCCATTGAGAGCGGCCGGATCGTGCCCGCGCCTTAACCGGGGCAAGGCTTGCGCGGCCACATCGTGTGCTTCGTCCAGCCGTCCGGATCTCGCCAGGGCGCATGCCTTGTTCGCGGCCAGTCGGTCTGCGTCCGGACCGTCCAGGACGGTCTCCGCCTCCTTCGCGTGGGCCAGCGCCCCAGCGACGTCACCGCGCGCCGTAAGCAGCCCGACGAGATTCATCCGCACCTGCGCCGCCGTATAGACGTCGTCGGCCAGGTCCAAGGCTCGGTGAAGGAAAGCGAGCCCTTCGTCTAGCCGTCCTAGTTCCTTGGCGGCGAGCCCGGCCACGCGCAGCGCGAGCACTCCGCCGCCTCCGTCCAGGAGCGCGAGCGCCCGCGCGTACGCGGTGGCCGGGTCGGCGGCGGCCAGCCGGAGGAGCGAGCCCTCGCCACCGCCGGTCTCATGTGGGGGGACGACCCCCCACGCCCCCCGGAACGGCCCGATCACAAGCGGATCCAGCTCGTGACGATCGACGTGCCGTCGTCCAGGCGGAAGACCAGGCTCACCAGGCCCGCCGGCACGCGGGGCACGCAGAACAGACCGGCGGGCTCCGCGCGGGCCGTGATCCCGCCGGGCGGCAGGTCCGGGTGCCGGACCTGGACGAGCGCGGCCGCGGACGGCACGATCCGCCCGGTGAGCTCCCGGTCCGGCCCGTGCTCCGCCACCTCGATCTCCACCTCGCCGCCGGGGCAGGTGAACGTCAGCACCCGCCCCGTCGTGCCGCGGAGCCCGGCCGCGGCCGTGCGGCCGCCCCGGTCGCGCGAGAGCTCCGCCAGCGTCGCGCCCGGCGCCCGCCACGCGATCGACGCGCGCGCCGCCGCCAGAACGTCGTCCGGCACCGGGTCCAGCGCGTCGAACGCGTCGCGGACGCCCGCCAGCAGTTCGTCGTCGTTCACGGCACGAGCCTCCGCAGCGCATCGAGGCAGCGCGCCCGGGTCGGGCCGACGCTGCCGACCGGGATGCCGAGCGCCGCGGCGAGTTCGGCCTGGCTCGGCGCGAGCGCGAACAGCCGCAGCAGCGTCCGGCAGCGCCGCGGCAGCGCGTCGAGCGCCGCGCCGACCCGCCCGACCCGCTCGCGGTCGAGCACCACCCGCTCGGGCTCCGGCTCCGGCGCGCGCGGCGCGGGCACGAGCGGCAGGTCGCGGGCGCGCCGGCGGACCAGCCGCAGGCTCTCGTTCCGCGCGGTCGTCGCCAGCCAGCACGCCGTCGCGCCCGGATCGCGCAACCCGTCGATGCGCTCCACCAGCCGCAGCCACGTGGTCTGCACCACGTCGCCGGAATCTGCGTCGTCCAACCCGTGCGAGCGGGCGATCGACCACAGCAGCCCGCTGTGCCGATCCACCAGCCGAGCCCATGCGTCGCCGTCGCCGCCGCGCGCCCGGACCACCAACTCGTCCGTACCTTCGTCCCAATGGGCCACCGAAGTCTCCTCCCGAGGCCCCCCGCTAAGCGCTCACCCTATGGCATCGACAGGTGACTCCGCGTGGACGGTCGCCGCTTCGCGGCCGGGCCGCTCTCCGGAACCGACCACGACGCCGAGGTCCGGGAGGACGCGGTGCGCCGCCGGATCGAGCACGCGGTCCGCCGCCGTGACCGTGTCGATGCCCTGCGCCGCCGCGAGCCCGGCGATCCGCCCGGCCACCGCGGGCGCCGCGAACGACGTCCCGCTCCATGTCGCGTAGCCGTCGAACAGGTCGGGGTCGATGCCGCCGGCGGGCGGGCGCGTCCCGTCGAACCGGACGAACGTGCTGGCCACGTCCACGCCCTGCGCGCACGCGTCCACCCACCAGCCGTGGTTGGAGAACGCGGCCCGGACGCCGCCGTCCAGCGCCGCGACGCCGACGACGGGCTTCATCGCCGCCGGCCAGAACGGACGGTCGGTCGCCGTGTTCCCCGCGCACGCCACCACGACCGTCCGGCGGCCGAGCGCCGCGATCGCCCGCGCCAGCACCGGGGACGGACGGTCGTCGTAGGTGTGGCAGCCGAGCGAGATGTTGACCACATCGGCGCCGCCGCGCTCCGCGAGCCATTCCAGCGCCCGGATCACGTCCAGCTCGTCGCCGACGCCGTCGCCGCCGATCACGCTGCGCGCCAGGAGCCGCGCGGACGGCGCGTGCCGCAGCACCACGCCCGCGATGAACGTGCCGTGCCCGGCCTGCGCGTCCAGCTCGTAGTCCAGGTCGGCGTCGAGGACCTCCTCGACCTCGGCGCGCTGCTCCCGGTACCACTCCGCGTCCGCGTACCAGGGATGCGGCGACAGGCCGGTGTCGAGGATCGCCACCGTCACGTCCCTTCGGGTCGCGGCGGCCTCGGGCGCGGGCAGGGGCGCGGCCGGACGGGGCAGGTCCGCGGGCCCGCTCCACCACATCGGCTGCCCGTGGACGAGATGGTTCGGCGACACGCTCAGCCGGCGGCGCCGCCCCTCCGCGGCCTGCGCGCTGGCGCCGAGCCCGGACGCGAGCTCGCACACGTCCACCTTCGCCGCGGCGCGCAGCCTGAGCCGCGTGACGCCGCGCTCGTCGTGCCGCGAGTCGTACCAGCGCCGCACGAGGCCCTCGGCCGCGCCGGCGTCCTGCCCGGCGACCAGGATCTCGTCCCGGCGGATCAGCGCCGGACGCCCCGGCGCCGGCTCCACCACGACCGCGTCGCGGTGCCGCGCCAGCACCCGTTCCAGCCGCGCCTGTTGATCGAACATTCGTCCTCGCTCTCGCATCGGCCCCGGCCCCTGCCACTCATCGTGCCCGCGAGGCGACGGTTCGTGACCGATAACGGACAGCGGAACGCGGCCGGAGGCGGCCGCGATCGTCTTGAACTTTCGCCGCGCGGCGGCGTCGCAGGCCCTACCCTGGTCGGTCAGCGCCCGTGAACGATGTGCATCCTGTGGTCAAGCGTTCGATAATCCGTGAACTCACGGTGGTGCGACACGTGCCGATGATGCACAATGAGGGACGCGGACGCCGACTTGGGACGTACGAGGCCGTAGGGGAAGACGAGCCTCGGTACAGATCCAGGAGGTCCGGTGACCGCACGTGGCGTTTTCTACGTCCACTCCGCGCCGCCTGCGCTGAGCCCGCACATCGAGTGGGCCGCCGCAGGTGTTCTCGGTGTGCCCGTTTCCCTTGAGTGGACAGATCAGGCGGCCGCACCGGGGACGCTGCGCGCCGAGCTGCATTGGGAGGGGAGGCCGGGCACCGCCGCCGGCATCACCTCCGCGCTGCGGACGTGGAAGCTGGTGCGCTTCGAGGCCACCGAGGATCCCACGCCGGGCACCGACGGCGTCCGGTTCAGCTTCACCCCGTCCCTTGGGGTGTTCACGGGCGTGATCGGGGCCAGCGGCGACATCATGGTCCCCGAGGACCGGCTGCGCTCCGTCATGGCGAACGCCGCGCACGGCAAGGTCGCCCTGGAGAACGAGCTGGACCGCCTCCTCGGCACCCCGTGGGACAACGAGCTGGAGCCCTTCCGGCGGGCCGGGGACGGCGCTCCCGTCCGCTGGCTGCATGCGGCCGTGTGACGTCCCGGGACAGAACGCGGAATCGGCCCGGCGGGTGGAAACCCGCCGGGCCGTTCGAGAGCCGTCAGAGGACGCGTTCGAACGCGACCGACACGTTGTGGCCGCCGAAGCCGAACGAGTTGCTCAGCGCCGCGGCGGGGCCGTCGGGGAGCTTGCGGGGCTCGTCGCGCGCGATGTCCAGGTCGGCCTCGTCGTCGAGGTCCTCCAGGTTGGCGACGAACGGGACGAGGCCCTCCCGCAGCGCCAGGATCGTGAAGATCGACTCCAGCGCGCCGGCGCCGCCGAGCAGGTGCCCGGTCATCGACTTGGTCGCGGTGACGACGACCTTGGACGCGACCTCCTCGCCGAGGCCCGCCTTGATCGAGGCGAGCTCGGCGACGTCGCCGGCCGGCGTCGAGGTGGCGTGCGCGTTGATGTGGATGATGTCGTCGGCCTCCAGGCCGGCGTCCGCGAGGGCCCGCTGCATCGCCTTGGCCTGCCCGGAGCCGGTCGGCTCGGGCAGCACGATGTCGTACGCGTCGTTGGAGTAACCGGCGCCGGACGCGATCCCGTAGATCCGCGCGCCGCGGGCGCGGGCGTGCTCCTCCGTCTCCAGGATCATCACCGCCGCGCCCTCGCCGAGGACGAACCCGTCGCGGTTCTTGTCGTAGGGGCGCGACGCGCGCTCCGGCTCGTCGTTGCGGGTCGACAGGGCGCGCATGGAGCCGAACGACGCCATCTGCAGCGGATGGATGCACGCCTCGGTGCCGCCGCAGATGATCACGTCGGCGCGGCCCGCGCGGATCATGTCGATGGCGTAGCCGATGGCCTCGCCGCTGGACGCGCACGCGCTGACCAGGGCATGCGAGCCCGCGGTCGCGCCGAACTCGATGCCGACGTGCCCGGACGCGCCGTTCGGCATCAGCATCGGGACGGTGAACGGCGAGACCCGCGCCCAGCCCTTCTCCCGGTAGACGTCGTAACTGTTGAGGGCGGTGTGCAGGCCGCCGATGCCGCTGGACACCACGACGCCGAGCCGGTCGAGGTCCACGTCGAAGCCGCCGTCCACACCGGCCTTGTCCATGCCCTTCTGCGGCTTGCCGCCGCGCGACTGGGCGAACCCGGCGTCCGCCCACGCCTCCCGCGCGGCGATCAGCGCGATCGCCTGGTTGCGGTCGAGGCGGCGCAGCGACTGCCGCGGCAGCGTGTCGGCCGGGTCGGCCTTCAGCGTCGCCGCGAACCGGACCGGCAGGTCCTCGACGCCCTCGAAGGTCAGGGGGCGGACCCCGGACTCTCCGGCGAGCAGGGCGGACCAGGTCGACGGCAGGTCCCCGCCGAGTGGGGTCGTTGCACCGAGACCCGTCACGACGACTCTGGTCTGGCTCTTGCTCATGGCAGGTGCTCCTTGCGGACTGAAAAGGGGGTGGGTGCGGGCACGCCGCCGTCCCGGGTCACCGGAACGGCGGCACGCCCGCCCGCGTCAGCTCTTGGCCGGGGCTTCGTTGCTCTGGACGAAGTTGACGACGTCCTTCACCGTCTTCAGGTTGCGCAGCTCGTCGTCGGGGATCTCGACGCCGAACTGGTCCTGCGCGGCCACGGCGATCTCCACCATCGACAGCGAGTCGATGTCGAGGTCGTCGATGAAGTTCTTCTCCGGGGTCACCTCGGACTTGTCGATGCCGACGATGTCGTCGATGATCTCCGCGAGGCCGTCCAGGATCTGCTGTTCGGTGGCGACTTCTGCCATGATCTGCGTTTCTCCTTCGGTGGGTTGGTCCAGAGCCTGCGAGCAGGCGTGACGGCCTACGGGATCTGGATGACTTGGGCGGCGTAGGACAGCCCGGCGCCGAACCCGACCAGGAGGGCCGGGGCGCCGGACGGCACGTCGCCGCGTTCGATCATGCGGGAGAGGGCCAGCGGGATGGAGGCCCCCGAGGTGTTGCCGGACTGGACGATGTCGTCGGCGACGACGGCGTCCTTGGCCTTCACCTTGCGGGCGATCGCCTCGATGATCCGCAGGTTGGCCTGGTGCGGGACGATGGCGGCGAGGTCCTCCGGGCGGATCCCGGCGCGCTCGCACGCCTCGACCGCGACCGGCGCGATGGCGGTGGTCGCCCACCGGAACACCGCCTGCCCCTCCTGTGTGATGAAGGAGTGCCGGGTCGGGATGATGATCTTGTCGTACTTGTCGCCGGCGCTGCCCCACACGACCGGGCCGATGCCGGGCGAGTCGCTGGCCGCGACGACCGCCGCCCCGGCGCCGTCGGCGAAGATGATGCAGGTGGAGCGGTCGGTCCAGTCGAGCCACTGGGACATCTTCTCCGAGCCGACGACCAGCACGTTGCGGGCGTTGCCGGCCCGGACGGCGGCGCTCGCCGTCGCGAGCGCATAGCAGAATCCGGCGCAGGCGGCGTTGATGTCGAACGCGCCGGGCGCGTCGATGCCGAGCCGGTGCGCGACCTGCGGGGCGTAGCCCGGCATCGGCGACTCCGCCGAGCAGGTGGCGAGGATCACCAGGTCGATGTCGGACGGGGCGAGCCCGCTGCCCGCGAGCGCCTTCCCGCCCGCGTGCGCGCCGAGCTCGACGATGCCCTCGTCGTCCCCGGCGATGCGGCGCTCGGCGATGCCGACGCGGCTGCGGATCCACTCGTCGCTGGTGTCGACGGTCTCCGCGAGTTCTTCGTTGGTGACGATCCGGGCCGGGCGATAGTCGCCGAACGCCAGGATGCGGGCGCCGGCCGCCGCCTCGGGGATGCGGAGCCCGCCGGTCATGACGCGTCCGCCTTGATCAGCTCGCGGGCCTTGTCGAGGTCCGCGGGGGTCTTGAGGGCGACCCGCTCGACGTCCGGCAGCTCGCGGCGGGCGAGGCCGGTCAGCGTCCCGGCGGGCGGCAGCTCGATGATCGCGGTGACGCCGAGGTCGCGCATGGTCGCCATGCACGCGTCCCAGCGGACCGGGGCGCTGACCTGCTCGACGAGCCGCTCGACGAACTCGCGTCCGGCCTTGACGACGGCGCCGTCGCGGTTCTGCAGCAGCCGCGTGGACGGGTCGGCGGTGCGCACGCCGGGCGCGATGCGGCGCAGCACGTCGACGGCGGGCGCCATGTGCTCGGTGTGGAACGCCCCGGCGACCGACAGCGAACGGAGCCGCGCCTTCGCGGGCGGGTCGTCGGCGAACCCGGCGAGGGCCCGGACCGTCCCGGCGGCGACGACCTGGCCCGCGCCGTTGACGTTCGCTGCGGTGAGCCCGTGCTTGTCGATGGAGGCGAGGACCTCGTCGGGGTCGCCGCCGAGCACGGCGGTCATCCCGGTCTCGGTGACGGCGGCGGCCTCGGCCATCGCCCGGCCCCGCTCCCGGACGAGGACCAGCGCCGCCTCGGGGGACAGGACCCCGGCGATCACGCCCGCGGCCAGCTCGCCGACGCTGTGCCCGGCGACCACGGCGGGCGGGCCGTCCTCGGCGTCGTACAGGGCCTCGTAGGCGGCGAGCGCGGCGGCGACCAGCAGCGGCTGCGCCACCGCGGTGTCGCGGATCTCCTCGGCGTCCGCGCTCGTCCCGTAGCGGACCAGGTCGAGCCCGGTCACGGCGGACCACCAGGCCAGGCGGTCGGCGACTCCGGGGATCTCTAGCCAAGGCTGCAGGAAGCCGGGGGTCTGGGCGCCCTGGCCGGGCGATGCGAGGAGAATCACCAGACCAGCCTGACGGCAACGCCCCCCGCTTACGATGCGGATCAGCACGAACTTTGGTCGGACCCCTTTGTACAACCCCTACAAGCCCGTGATTACCAGCGCTTTTGGAAGCGTCCAAGGACGAGCGCGATGCGGAGGGTGAACGCGTTGCGCCCGTCGGTCGGCGCGAGGCCGGTGAGTTCGGACACGCGGCGGAGCCGGTACCGGACGGTGTTGGGGTGGACGAACAGCAGCCGCGCGGTCGCCTCCAGCGACGAGCCCTGTTCGAGGTAGGTCGTCAGGGTGTCCAGGAGCGGGGCGCCCGCGGCGAGCATCGGGTTGTAGACGTTCTCCACCAGGTGGCGGCGCGCGTCGTCGTCGCCGTCCAGGGCCCGCTCGGGCAGCAGCTCGTTCGCCGGGACGGGACGGGGCGCGTCCGGCCATCCGGCGGCGGCGCGCAGCCCCGCGACGGCGGCCTGCGCGGACCGGGTCGAGTCGTACAGGTCGGGGACCTGCGGGCCGACGACGACGGGGCCGGGCCCGCACTTGGCGGCGATCGGGCGGGCCGCGTCCATCGGGTCGGTGTCGCCGCCGACGATGACGATGACGCGGCGCCCCTGCACGCCCGCGAGCACGTCGGCGCGGGCGCGGCGCGCGGCCAGCTGCATCTGGTCGATGGTGACCTCGGGCTCCTCGTCCTCCGGCGTGAACCCGGCGATGACGGTGACGGGCTTGGACGTCCAGCCGAGCGCGGCGGCCCACGAGTGCATGCCGTCGTCGACCTCGCCGCGCAGCACCGCGTTGACGACGAGGGCCTCCAGCCGCGCGTCCCAGGCGGCGCGGGTCTCGGCGGCGCGGGCGTACACCTGCGCGGCGCCGAACGCCACGTCGCGCGTGTAGCGCAGGATCGCCTCGCGGAGCTGGGCCTCGCCGCCGGGCGCGGCCAGCTCGTCCAGCCGGGTCTCCACCACGTCGATGATGACGCGGACCATGTCGATGGTGTGCTGCAGCTTGATGGCGCGCAGCAGCTCGCGGGGCGCGGTGCCGAACACCTCGCCGGCGATGGCCGGACGGGTCTTCTCCTCGTTCTTGAACCATTCGACGAACGCGGCGATGCCCGCCTGCGCGACGAGGCCGATCCAGGAGCGCTGGTCGGCGGGCATGCGCCGGAACCAGGGGAGCTGCTCCTCCATGCGGTTCAGCGCCGCGGTGCCGAACGTTCCCATCGCCTTCTCCAGGCGCTGGGTCGTCTGCTCGCGTATCTCGGCCTCGCTCGCGGTGTCCACCTCCCCAGGGTGCCATTACCCGGAGGTGACCGGCCCATCGCGGTCGCACCTTTCCGTGCGCCGGTCAGCCGGGTGTGACCTCGGCGGGGCGTCCGAGCGCGATGGCGGCGAGGTTGCGGAGCGAGGCGGAGCCGGGCCGGAGGTAGTCGCTGTGGCCGCCGGTTCCCGCGTCGAACACCCGCGCCCCGAACGCCGGCGAGACGGGGTCGGGCCCGAGCCCGAGCCCGAAGACGCGGACGTGGGGGACGTCCTCCATCCAGTCGGTCGTGCCCCGTCCGGCCCAGATCCGTGCGGCTCCGTCCAGTTTCGCGGCCGTCGGCGCGGCGGTGCCGGGGCTGCCGTAGAGGGCGATGTCGGTGACCTGCCGCCAGGCAGCGGTGTCGGGGCCGTCCAGTGCCGTCCGGCCGCACACCACGGAACCGTAGCTGTGGCAGAGCAGCCCGACACTGGCGGACGGATTGACCGCGTGGACGCCCTTCAGGAAGCGCCGAAGCGCCACACCTCCTTCACCCGCGCGCTCATCGGTGAGGACGTCGTTGCTGAACGTCTCCGGCGCCGCATATCCCAGCCATGCCACCACGGCCAACCCCGGCTGGGGCGACCCGGCCCGCCCTTGCGCGTAGAGGGCGTGCGCGCCGCCGCCCGGTGTCGACCATGGCTTGCCGCCGCGCGTGTCGAACGTCGTCAGTGTCGTGTCGGCCCCGGGCACCAGGACGGCGATCCGCCGCGCCCGGGTTAGGTCGCCGATGACCTCGACGGCCCGTCCGTTGCCGCGCGCGTCGAAGTAGAGGAACCGGCGGCCCGGCCGGAGGAACGCGCCGAGGGCCCGCGCCCGGTCGGTGTCGCCGACGTCCTGCGCCGTCGTGAGGGCCCTCTCGATGGACCGGCGCTCCGCCGCGTACCGGACGTCCAGCGTGGAGGGCGCCATGTCGGGGACGGCGACGGGCGGCGCGTAGGGGTCGGCGTGCCCGGTCCCGGCGGTCGTCAGCAGGACCGCCGTGATGGACACGGCGCAGGCCAGGGCTCTCCGGAGCCGTCGGGCGCGCCTCGGGACGATCGTACGTGGCGGCGGCATCGTGGTCTTTCTACCATCCAAGATCGTCTGGGGGCGTCGTGGCGCGTGTCACATCCGGGCGCCGCGCGGGGCCGTTCACGGCGGTGCGCCCCGGCCCCGAGCGCGGCGAGCGCGACGGCGAAGGCGGCCAGCCAGGCGAGCCGTTCGGCGACCCATTCCGGCTGGTCAGGCGCGGTGTGCAGTCCTGGCAGGCTACCGAAGGCGAGCAGTGCCCCGACCGTGACGCCCAGCAACGCGGTCTGGTGCCATAGGAAGATCGTCATGGCGGAGCGGCCGGCCGCGGAGATCGCCGCGCGCACCCGGGCGCGTCGCGTCCAGCGGGTGAGCGGGCCGTGGAGGAGCAGCGCCAGGCCCGTCTGGGCGAGGCCGAAGGACACGGCCGCGAGCGTGGGCGGGCTGAGGTTCGAGACCGCCGCGCCCGGCACGCCGACCATGCTCGCCGGATACCCGGCGAACAGGACAAGCCCGGCGGTCGCCGCCGCGCCACCGCCCAGCAGGACCAGCCCGGCCCGGCGGGAGCGCAGCGCCCCGTCCGCCCAGCCGATGCCGAGGTAGAAGGGCACGAGCCAGCCGGTGAGGACGGTGGCCCAGCCCGTCCAGGCGGGCGCGTCGAGCGCGAAGCGGCCGATGTCGATCACGGCGATCGCGGCGACGAGCAGGGCGGCGCCGTGGAGCCGGAGCCGGGCCCAGACGGCCGCGATCAGGGGAGTCGCCGCCGTGAGCACCACGTAGACGGCGAGGAACCACAGCGGGCTGATCACCAGTTCGATCAATGTGCGGACGCCGTCCGCCGAGAATCCGGCCCATCGGAGGAGGGCCGCGGCCGGGAGCCAGGCGAGGAGCAGGACGGGCAGCGGCCGCGCGAAGCGGGCCAGGCGCCGCCGCAGCCTCGGTGCCCATGGCTGGCCGGGACGGAGTCCTTTCGCTGCGGCATAGCCGCCGACCAGGAAGAACACGGCGAGCGTCTGCAGCACCCAGGAGATGGGTGTGAGATCCGGCATCGTTTTGAGCGGGCTCGTCACGCGGAGGTGCTCTCTGGAGCCGTCCGTGACGAAGGCGGTGACCAGCCAGTGGCCGAGGACGACGCCCAGGATCGCGAAGGCGCGCAGCGCGTCGACGGCCAGGTCACGAGGGGTCTCCTGGGGGACGGCCGCCGGGCGCGGCGCCGTCTCAAGCACGGGTGACCTCCGCGGCGCGGCCGAGGGCGATCAGGGCGAGGTTGTGGAGCGCGCGGGAGCCGGGCTTCAGGTAGGCGCTGTGCGGGCCCGTCCCGGCGTCGAAGCGGAGCGCGCCGAAGCCCGGCGAGACGGGGTCGCGCCCGAACCCCAGACCCGCGAAGCGGACGTTCGGCACGTACCGCGTCCAGTCGCCCTTCGCTCGGCCTGCCCAGACGCGGGCGGACGTCCGGAAGTCCGCGACGTCGTCCGCCGTGGTGCCGGGGCTGCCGAACAGGGCGATCTCGTCCACCGGCAGCGGCGCGAGATGCGGGGCGGCCTTGGCGCAGACCACCGAGCCGTAGCTGTGGCAGAGCAGCGCGAACCGTCCGTGCCCGTTCACATGGTGGACGGCGGTGAGGAGGCGGCGCAGGACGGGCGCGCCCTCCTCGGCCCGTCCGCTCGTCAGGACGCCCGTGCTGAGCGACGACGGCGAGTCGTAGCCGAGCCAGGCGATCACCGCGAGCCGTGCGCCTGGCGCGGCGGCGCGGGCGTGGCGGTAGAGCGCGCGGCTGCCGCCGCCCGCGAACTTGGGGGAGTCGTAGTTGGTGAGCGAGTTGTCCGCGCCGGGCACGACGACGGCGATCCGGTCGGCGCGCCGCAGGTCGCCGATGACCTCGACGACCCGTCCGCGGCCTCGGGGATCGAACGACAGGAACCGCCGTCCGTCGGCCAGGAATGCCGTTAAGGCGCGCGTCCGGTCACTGTCGCGGACGTGCCGCGCGGTCGCCAGCGCGCGTCCGATCTCCCGGTCGACGGCCTGGTGGCGGAGGTCGAGCGTCGCCGCCGAGAGGCCGGGCGCCGGGCCGGGGGCCGCGTACACGTCCGTGTCGCCGGTCGCGGCGGCCGCCGACCCGGCCGCGGACCCGGCCATCGCCAGAACGGACACGACCGCCACGGCCTTGCGAACGCTGGGCATCCGAAACGTCCTCCCTGGTCAGTGGGGTGAAGCACTGACAAGGAAGCTAGAAATCGGAGGCCGTAGCGCGGATCAACCGGCGGTGTGGTCTTCCGGGATGCGACCCAGGTGCCACAGATGCGACCTGGGTATCAGTCGCCCGGACGGACCAGCCCGACCTCGTAGGCGTAGACGATCGCCTGCGGACGGTCCCGGAGTTCGAGCTTCATCAGGATCCGCCCGAAATGCGTCTTGACGGTCTGCTCGGCGACGACGAGCGCGTGCGCGATCTCACCGTTGGACAGGCCGCGCGCCACCAGCGTCAGGACCTCGGTCTCCCGCTCCGTCAGCTCCGCCAGCCGCGTGCGTGACGGCGCCCTCGGCCCGCCGAGCCGGGAGAACTCCGCGATGAGCCGCCGGGTGATCGACGGCGACAGCAGCGCGTCGCCCGCCGCGACGATCCGGACGGCGTCCGCCAGCTCCGTCGCGGACGCGTCCTTCAGCAGGAACCCGCTCGCCCCCGCGCGCAGCGCCTCGTACACGTAGTCGTCCAGGTCGAACGTGGTGAGCATGAGGATCTTCGGGGCGTCCTCGGCGGCGCCCGCGAGGATGCGGCGGGTCGCCTCCAGGCCGTCCATGACCGGCATCCGGACGTCCATCAGCACCACGTCGGGACGCAGTGCGGCGACGCGCCGCAGGCCCTCCTCGCCGTTCACGGCCTCGCCGACGACCTCGATGCCGGGCTGCGCGTTCAGCAGCACGCCGAACCCGGCGCGCACCATGCCCTGGTCGTCGACGATCACGACGCGGATCGTCACGTCCTGTCCCGTGCCTTCTCCGGCAGGTTGGCGGTCACCGCGAATCCTCCGTCCGGTGTGGGCCGGGCGGTCAGCTCGCCGCCGAGCGCGGCGGCCCGCTCCCGCATCCCGACCAGCCCGTGGCCCCCGCCCGGAAGCCCCGGGTCAGGGGTCTGGCCGTCGGCGGGCGGCCCGTTGACGACGCCGAGCCACACTATGCCGTCCGCGCGGGACGCCTCGACCTCCACCTGCGAACCGGGAGCGTGCCGCATCGCGTTGCTCAGCGCCTCCTGCAAGATCCGGTACGCGGTGAGGCCCACGCCCGGCGGGAGCCCGGCGAGGTCGCCGTCCAGCCGCGTCGTCACCCGCAGTCCTGCCGCCCGCGCGTTGCCCACCAGCTCGTCCAGCCGGTCGAGGCCGGGCTGTGGCGCGGTCTCGGCGCCGTCCTCCGAGCGCAGGACGCCGAGGACCCGGCGCAGCTCCGTCAGCGCGTCCAGCGCCGTCGCGCGGATCTCGGCGAGGTCGCGGCGCGTCTCGTCCGGCATCGTGTCGACCTTGTAGGGCGCCGCCTCCGCCTGGATCGCGATCATCGACATGTGGTGGGCGACGACGTCGTGCAGCTCCCGCGCGATCCGCTGCCGCTCGGTCAGCACCGCCTCGGCGTCCTGGTGCCGCCGCTCCTCGAAGGCGAGCCGCAGCCGCTGCTCGGCCAGCTGCCGCCGCGACGTCTGCCGGAGCCGGACCGCGTACCCCACCGCCAGCGGCGGGACGAGCAGTATCGACGCGTTGAGCGCCGTGTCCGCGTCCTTGATCCACACTCCGGCGAACGACAGGACCGCGACGCCGAGCGTGACCTCCCGCGAGCAGCGCACCGCCACCGTGTACACGCAGGCGAGCGCGGTGATCGCGCCCCACGGGACGTACGTCGTGCTCAGCCATCCGCCGACGTCGACCAGCACCGTCCCCAGGAAGCTCCACCGCCACGCGGCGAGCGGATGCAGGTCGCGCAGCACGAACGGCGCCGTCACCGCGAGCGCGATGAACAGCTCGGTCGCGCCGGACATCTCGGCGCCGCGCCGCATCGACTCGTCCGACAGCAGCGAGATCGTCCCGCCGATCATGATGACGGTCAGCGCGAGCCCGAGGACGTTCACCACGACTCCGAACCGCGCCCGCCCGACGCCGATGAACCGCGTCCATCTGAGCAGGAACGGCCAGGGACGGTCGAGCGGCACCGGGTCGGCCCGGCCCGTCACCGCCGCTGCCAGGAGAACGTCCCGCAGGACGTACCGCAGCAGCGTGTTCTCCCCGGCCATGAGCCCAGGCTAGAGAAGACCGGGGCGCACCCGGATGACACCGTGGTGGGACACGTCGTGTCATACCTGGGTACGGTGCGATGCGTGGAGCCCGTCGAAGCCCTGCGCCGTATCGCGTTCCTGCTGGAGCGCGCCCACGAGCCGACCTACCGCGTGCGGGCCTTCCGCACGGCCGCCGACCTCGCCGAGCGGACGTCCCGCGACGACCTCGCGGCCCGCGCCAAGGCGGGCACGCTGACCGCCCTGCCCGGCATCGGCAAGGTCACCGCCCTGGTGATCGAGGAGGCGCTGCGCGGCGAGACCCCCGTCTACCTGCGCCGCCTGGAGGCCACCGAAGGCGAGCCCGTGGACGAGGCCGCCGCCGCCATCCGCGCCGCCCTGAAAGGCGACCTGCACACCCACAGCGACTGGTCGGACGGCGGCTCACCCATCAGGGAAATGGCCGAGACGGCACGCGGCCTAGGCCACGAATACCTCGCCCTCACCGACCATTCCCCGCGCCTGAAGGTCGCCAACGGCCTGTCCGCCGACCGCCTCCGCCGCCAGCTCGACATCGTCGCCGAGCTGAACGAGGACCTCGCGCCGTTCCGCGTCCTGACCGGCATCGAGGTCGACATCCTGGAGGACGGCACCCTCGACCAGGATTCCGATCTCCTCGACCGGCTGGACGTCGTCGTCGCCAGCGTCCACTCCAAGCTCCGCATGGACCGTGTCGCCATGACCAAACGCATGGTCGCGGCCATCGCGAACCCGCGCGTGAACGTCCTCGGCCACTGCACCGGACGGATCGTCAAGGCCGGCGGAAAACGCGGCGGCCTGCGCCCCGAGTCGGAGTTCGACGCCGCCCTCGTCTTCGACGCCTGCGCCGCCTACGACGTCGCCGTCGAGATCAACTCGCGCCCGGAGCGCCTCGACCCGCCGAAACGCCTCCTCCGCCTGGCCGTCGAGGCGGGCTGCCGGTTCGCGATCGACTCCGACGCCCACGCCCCCGGCCAGCTCGACTGGCAGCCCTACGGCTGCGAACGGGCCGCACGCTGCGCCGTCCCCGAGTCCCAGCTCGTCAACGCCCTGCCCGCCGACGACCTCCTCGCCTGGACCCGCGCCCAACTCTGAGGACCCTGGGGGTACCGATGACCGAGATCACGCATCGCTTCGTCCAGTCGGAGAGCGGGCTGCGTATGCACGTCGCCGAGGCGGGGGAGGGGCCGCTCGTGCTGCTCCTGCACGGCTTCCCCGAGTGCTGGTATTCGTGGCGGCACCAGCTCACCGCGCTCGCCGCGGCCGGGTTCCACGCCGTCGCGCCGGACCAGCGCGGCTACGCCCGGACGGGCGGCCCGGCGGAAGTCGCCCAGTACTCGATCCTGCACCTGGCGGGGGACGCCGTCGGCCTGATCTCCGCGCTCGGCGCCGACCGCGCCGTGGTCGCCGGGCACGACTGGGGCGCCCCAGTCGCGTGGGCGGCCGCGCAGATGCGTCCTGACAAGGTGCGCGGCGTGATCGGGATGTCGGTGCCGCACCGCCCGCGCGGCAGCGGCCCGCCGGTCGCGGCCATGCGCCGCCTGTTCGGCGACGGCTTCTACATGGTCCATTTCCAGCGGCCGGACTTCCCCGAGGCCGGTTTCGACCGCGACCGGGTGGTGACGTTCCGCCGCGCCCTGTACGGCCTGTCGGGGGACGCCCCCGCGCCCCTGCTGACCATCCCGGACGGCGGAGATTTCCTCGACACGCTCGCGGAACCGGAGAAACTGCCGGCCTGGCTAACGGAAGAGGACGTCGCGACCTACGTGGACGAGTACGCGTCCAGCGGCTTCACCGGGCCTGTCAACTGGTACCGCAACCTCGACCGCAACTGGGAGCTCACCGCCGCGTGGCACCGCGCGCGGATCGGCCCGCCCGCCCTGTTCATCGCCGGTGACCGTGACGTCACCGCCGTCGGCGCGCGGGATGCGGTCGCCTCGATGAGCGACTTCGTGCCCAACCTCCGCGACACCGTCTGGCTGTCCGGTTGCGGCCACTGGACGCAGCAGGAGCGCCCCGCCGAGGTCAACGACGCCATGATCGCCTTCCTGCGCGGCCTCTGAATGTCGGAGGCGGGGCGTACGGTCACCGCGTGAACCGCACCGACCGCTTGTACGCACTGGTGGAGGAGCTGCGGGCCTGCGCGCCGCGCCGGGTCAGCGCCCGTGAGCTGGCCGCGCGGTACGAGGTCAGCGTCCGCACGATCGAGCGCGACATCGGCGCGCTGCAGCAGGCCGGGGTGCCGATCTTCGCGGACGTGGGCCGGGGCGGCGGCTACACCCTCGACAAGAGCCGCACGCTGCCGCCGCTGAACTTCACGCCCGCCGAGGCCGTGGCCGTCGCGATCACCCTGTCCAGGGCGGGCGGGTCGCCGTACTCCCGGTCCGCCCGCACCGCCCTGCACAAGATCGTCGCCGCGATGTCGGCGGCCGACAGCGCCTCGGCCCGCGAGCTGGCCGAACGCGTCCGGTTCATGACGCCGCCGGACGGGGGCCGGCCCGACCCGGCGCCCACCTCGGTGCCCGCCGTCCTGGAGGAGGCCATGTCCGCCCGCCGCGTCGTCCGGCTCCGCTACGTGGACGCCGACGGCACCGAAACGGAACGCGACGTCGAACCGGCCGCGTTCACCGCGGTCTCACTGCACTGGTACCTGATCGGCTGGTGCCGCCTCCGCGACGGCGCCCGCGTCTTCCGCATCGACCGCGTCCGCCGCGCCGCCCTCCTGGACGAACGGGCCCCCGAACGCGCCTTCGACGAGATGACGCGCCCGCCGACCGACTACATCGTCCGCCCACTAGAACTCGTCTGAGCGTCCGAACACAGGCCCTCCGTCCGGGGCCACCCTTCTACCGGGGCTTCCCTTGGCGCAGCACCCGCCCGAGGAAGCCGCGCATGTAACCCGCGACGACGTCCAGATGGCTCTCCAGCAGGAAGTGACCGCCGTCGATCAGGTGCACCTCCGCGTCCTTGGCGTCGCGGGCGAAGGCGAGCGCGCCCGCCGGGCCGAAGATCTCGTCGTTGCGGCCCCACACGGCGAGCACCGGGACCTCGCTGGTGCGCAGGAACTCGTGCAGCGGCGGGTAGAGCGGGCGGTTGTTCTGGTAGTCGCGGAACAGCGCCAGCTGGACCTCGTCGTTGCCCTCGCGGGAGACGAGCGCGTGGTCGTGCTCCCAGGTGTCCGGGCTGACCAGGCTCGGGTCGGGCACGCCGTGCACGTACTGCCACCTGATGGCCTCGACGCTCAGCGCGGCGCGGACGGCGGGTTCGGTGTCGGGGCCGGGGTTCGCCCCGTACGCCCAGAGGTCGGCCCAGAACGGCTCGACGAAACCGTCCTCGTAGCCGTTGCCGCTCTGGGTGACGATGGCGGAGATCCGTTCGGGGTGCTGGAGCGCGAGGCGCCATCCGATGGGGGCGCCGTAGTCCTGGACGTAGATGGCGTAGCGGTCCAGGCCCAGTTGGTCGAGCAGCCCGGAGGTGAGTTCGGCGAGGGCGTCGAAGGTGTAGGTGAACTCGTCCACGTGGGGGGAGTCGGAGTGGCCGAAGCCGAGGTGGTCCGGCGCGATGACGTGGTAGTCCTCGGCCAGCAGCGGGATGAGCTCGCGGAACATGAACGAGCTGGTCGGGAAGCCGTGCAGCAGGACGATCGCGGGCCCGTCGGCGGGACCGGCCTCCCGGTAGAAGATCTTGCGGCCGTCGACAGTGGCGGTCTGGTAGCGCACCGAACTCATTCTAACCCCTTCACGCAGCTAATCCGGTTAGGTCTTCGCCATGTAAACACGGAATGGGCTAACCTGTCAAAGCATCCGATCTGGTTAGGAGGAGAGCGGCACCCGATGGAAGCGCTACTGGACCTGCTCAACAGCAGGCCACTGGTCAACGGCGAGGAACAGGACGCGCTCGGCGACCCGGCCGGCGGCACACGCTGGGCGCGGGAGCACGGCGGCGAAGGAAGCCCCGCGGAACTGGCCCTGCTGCGCGAGGCGCGGGACATCCTGCGGGACGTGGTGAAGGGAGAAAGCCCGCCCACCGCGTTGAGCCCGCTGCTAGAGGGGGTCCACCAGACCCCAGAGCTCACTTCGGACGGTCTTCGCTGGAAGGTGAACACACCCCCGCACGCCCGCCTGGCCGTCGAGATGGTCCTCGCCTGGGCCGCCACCGAGAAGCAACTACCCGGCCGACTGCGCCCCTGCGCCAACGACGAGTGCCAGCTCTTCCTCCTCGACCGCAGCCGCGCCAACCGTGCCCGCTGGTGCTCGATGGCCGCCTGCGGCAACCGCGAAAAAGCCCGCCGCCACTACAACCGCACCCACGAACAAAAGGGCCCCTAACCGCCTGACGCCACCTCCACAACGACGCCCGCGTCTGCCGCATCGATCGCGCCCGCCCACGTCCCTCCTGGACGAACTGGCCCTCGACTGCGGCTTCGACGAGATGTCGCCCCACCGACCGACTACGTCGTCCGCCCCTCGAACTCGTCCAAGAACCCCGGCACAGGGGCTGTCACGCCCTCCGCCCACCATCACTTCCGCTTCAAGGAGCCGCACATCCCTGCTCCTGAGTCCGGCGGTGCGCGTGGTCTCGGCGCAGCCGAGTAGATGGCCCCGGCACGGCCTTCGGCCTTTGTCCGGATGACCTCCGGCAGCTCGGCCCGATGCACTCGTGAGACCTTTCTCGAAAGGTGGCCCCTTTCAGGGGATCTGCCCCCCCGGTTAGCGCGAGGCGGGGCGGTGAGATTGATCCCAGCCGCCGATGCCACAGCAGACGCAGCGCGTGCGCACGGCCGATCACCGGTAGGACGTCGCCTTGTGACCAGCGCGCCACCTGGGCGACCAACGCAAGCGGATAACGTCATCCAACCCGAATGACGTTAAAGGGATCAGTTCGGCGTTCTGGATATCGTTTTGAGTTGTGTCGTTTTGTGGAGCGCGGTCTACATAGAGGTGGCGCTCCACCAGTTGCGGGCCAAAAGGGCACTACGCGCCTTCGCCCCTTCGGTAGCGACAACCGCTCGGGATCTAAGATCCATGTCCACATGCGGCCAAATCACCCAGGGAGACCATTCCCTTCTCCCAAGAAGCTACCTGCACCTACACCCCCTCTTAAGGGTAGGTCCTGATCTGGGAATCGAGGCCGATAGTGTCTGAGTTCGCAACTCTCTGTCGAATTGGTGGTCACTATCGGCAAGACCTACTGGATCTTGCCCGACGCCGCACGGGGGTGTTACGTTCGCTGTCGTATTCCTCTTGTTGAGGAGACGATCAACACACACCAAAAATCCCAAGGCAATCCGACGGAGGGAATCAAGGCGCCAAAAAGGGGGAAGGCAACAGTAAGATCGCCCCTTTGGTTGGCGCTATCGGACGCCAGGACGCTCCAATCGAAAGGGTCATTTTCCGCATGCAATCGTCCTCTCAAACGAACAATGTGTCGGCATTCGTGCGCTCGCTCATCGCAATAGCCGCGATGGGGGTGTTGCTCATTGGTGGGCTCTTCGCAACTGCTCCGGCATCGGCGGCGGTGGGCGCGGATAACGTCAAGAGCATAACCATCGAAGGCGGCGACTCCGATCATAGATCGAAGCTCGTGATCAAGTTTCCCGGCGCAGGTTTATCGAAGAGCAAAGCCAGCGGCTTACGTCACGCTCTGACCCGCGGCCAGGTACGGAATCAGCGACTCGCCGATGTTCTGCAGTGCGGTCAAAAGATCGGGAGAATGGACAACAATGGATACTTCTCCATAGCCCTCTACTGCGGTGCCCCCGGAACCAGCACTCTTCCCTGGGGTTACAAGATCTCCCCCGAGTTGCGAGCCATCATCACCGGCCTGGTGGCGGAACGAGGCATGGCTTGGTGGCAGAACGGCCAGGCCAGGCCGTGGAACGCCCCACACGTGGTTTCTCCTGACTACCAGTTCCACGGCACTCTCGGACCAGTGTGGTGGGGTGACGACATCGATTACAATGACTTCTATGTCTTCCGCGTCAATGTAGGCGGCCAGACGGGCACGGGAACCCTCACCACCGCGGGCACCGTACAGGTGCGCCAATAGAATCGAGCACATGGTTCACGAACGACTTCTCACGCATGTGCGTGACACTGCCGAGGCGATTCTCGATCGCCTCGGCAGTGACGCATGCACTCACGTCAACATCATAGAAGTCGCCCCCTACGGAACCGAGGACATGCCCGGCGCCGATCACCTGATCCTGGAGTTGCACTCAGGGAGCGTCGATGCTGATATCTCGGCCGACGAGTCACTCTCCCATGTCCGGATCACGCTCAGTGAAAGTGGTCGAAAGAATATCGGATACGCTCTGTACCCTCTTGGTGTTTCAGAGCCTGACGCGGTCGTCGCGTTGGCTTCCCATATTCAGGATTACATCATGGAGATTGGTTCAGGCCGGCCAGCCCCTGCCTGCCCGAATCATCAGCATCCAATGATGGCTGAAGCCGTCGATGGAATGCCTGTCTGGCGTTGCCCACACGATGCGGCCAACTATGCCGAACCGATTCTGGGCCCTCCACACACTTACAGCTCATAACAATGGGTGTAGTTCCCGACTCACACAAGGTTTTCGTAGCTGGTAGTCGCCGGTCGTTGGTGCATGGCGGCGCTCGCATCGAGGCCAAATCCGTTGAAATCTACGGGCGATCTGCAGTGAATCCCCGGCGGGCTTTGCGTGACAACTCGATACGACCAGGCCAACTACAGCGAAAGGTTACAACTCGCTTGACTGGCATCAGGTGTCCAGTTCCCTATGTCGGGGGCGTTGCTGCCAGGTCGGTGCGTGGCGGGTCGACGAGTTCGATGCCGATGGCGACGACGCCCAGGGCTTCCCGTTCGGGCGGATAGATCTGCCGGATGTTCGCGAGCTGTTCCTCCCGTGTGGCCAGAGGATTGACCGAGGTGATGGTCTCGTGGTCGAACATTTCCTCGAAGCTGGTGTAGCGGACAATTCGGGTGACCCGGGTGAGGATCTGATCGCCCTGGCAGCGGAACCGGATCAGCGAACCTTCCTTGATCTTCTTGCGGCTGGAGTCGTTGACCCGGATCTCGGTGGTCTTGCGGCCGGTCGCAATCAGGTCGAAATAGCGTTTGTAGATGCCCATTTCGTGGGCGCGGATGGGCAGGGTGGCGGGTCGTGCGGTCATGAGGCGGCCGAGTTCCTTGACGGTGAACGAGCGGAAGAAGTGCTTGGGGTCGGTAAGTAGCCGGCCAACGAGCCAGACGAGTGAGTCGACGTAGTTGTCGAGTTCGCCGGGCCAGGTAGTGGTATCGAGCATCCAGGGTTCGACATCGGCGGGCAGGGCGTCTTTGCCCTGCCCGCGCAACAGCGACTTGGACAGCTTCGCTCCGGTCGGCGCGAGGACCTGTGGGGTGAAGATCCGCATCGGCATTTGCGCGGCAGGGGTGCCAAGAGCGCCCAGCGTGCCGTCGACGAGCTGGCAGCCGAAGGCCCAGTCGCCGCCCTTCATCATCACGTGCAGGACGTCCCGGTCGCGGCCGAATGCGCGTTCTTTGACCAGGTTGCGATAGAGAGTGGCCAGGTCGAGGTAGGGCTGGTCGTCTTCGGGGTCGACGTGGCTCTCATAGGGGCCGTGGTCCAGGCAGACTGCGGTGAATGTGGCGCCGTCCTCGTCGAGCCGGACCAGTTTGGTCCGGTCGGCGCGTTTTTCCGCCCAGCCGCAGTCGGAACAGGGAATGCGGATGTGGACGGTGCCATGCGAGGGCGCCATCCACCAGCGAATGTCCTCCAGCCGTTCCAGAGTGCGCAGAAATTCCGCCCGGAACCCCGGTGTTGCCTGCTGGCCGGTGTAGGTCTCCACCGCGTAGTCGGTGTCGGTGGCCTCGGACAACGAGTCGAAGAACTCGACATAGTAGGTGTCGATCAGTTCAGTGATCTTGTCCTTGCCCAGAGCATGGATATAGGTCTGCTGGTAGGCGTGGTGAGTTTCGGGGTCGAGCACGACGTCGTGCGGGGCGTTGTCCAGTGCCCCGAAGCGCACCATCGTGTCGATGGAGAACTCGCGGCGGGCGGTCTTGGCCAGCAGGAACGCGGCGGTCTGGACAAGGTTGGTGCCCAGATGCGGGGCTCCGTTGATCTGGGTGCCGACCACGAACTCGATCCGCGCCGGCCGGGTCGCCAGCACCCGCGGCCGGAGGAGGTCGATGGTGCGCAGCAGGGCGTTGGCCAGGACGCTGTTCGGCGAGATCAACGACGTCGACTGCCCGTTGCGGGGCAAAAGAGATCACACTCCTCGGCTCGGTTTGGGCAGGCGCAGGTTGGCGCAGATGAAGTCCAGCCGCGCGGCGGCAGAGTCGGGAGCGACGAACACCGGCTCGTAGCCGGCGTCGTAGTAACCCTGCACGATCAGCTCGTGGACCCGGCGGATCTCGCGATCCTTGGCCCAGACGATGTCGTCGGGGTCTTCAAAGGTGTCCAGCGGGTCCAGCACGAAGATCGCGTCGTAGCGGTGGCGCTGGGTCGCCTCCTCCAATCTGGTGGTCGGCTTGAGCCCGAAGAAGCCTTCCCAGCCGTAGCCATCCGGGATGCCGCGGTTGTAGAACCTGATCCCGCTGGTGTGCGCGGTGTATTCGGCGATGAACGCCTCCAGCACTTCCAGGGAGTACTCGCGCCGGTCCTCGCGGCGCAGGTGCCGCCCGAGCCGTTCGCGGTGCTTGCGGTAGATCTCCCGACCGGGCTCCTCCTGCATGCAGGGGATGCCGGCGGCGTGGATCCGCTCGATCAGGTCGTCCTTGCCCGACGACGGGCCGCCGGTGATGACATAGCGGCGCGGCGGGCCGTCTGCTGCGGCATCGAGCGCCGCCGCAAGCGGGTTCGTTGTCACTGAGTCGATCCGTTCTCGTCGATGGCGGTGGGAAGCGGGTCCTTGCCGAGCAAACCGTCCATCCAGGCCCTGCCCAGCCCGGTCTCGTTGTGCAGGGCGTGGACGAACTGGTCACGGCTGGCGTCCCCGGCGGCGGCTTCGGTCAGCCGGGACGCCTGCGAATCGGCCAACTCCGGCGTCCAGCCGGTCAGGGCGAGCAGGTCGTCGACGGAGGTGTCGGACTCCGGCGCGTAGTCAGTGGTGTAGCCGATCGCCTCGGCGCGGGCGGCGGCCCAGCGCCAGGCCGCGGTCACCGCCGCGTGGATCAGGTCGATCCGGTCTGCGCGCAGGCTGACCAGCCGCTCGACGGTGAGCAGTTCGGCGCGAGCGGCGTAGAGGGCCGACCACAAACGAGCCAGCTGTTCCTCGTGTTCGGTGACCTCCCAGGCGAACGGATCGGCCGGGACAGGCTGGCGGAGGGTGACCGGCGCGAGCCGGGGGGCGATCATCGGTGTGCGGGTGAACCGGTCGGCGTCGGCCAGCAACTCCCAGGCGATCTTTTCGATGAGCTTGGGCTCGACCCGCTTGCGGAAGTGGTGGACCTCGTGCCCGGCCTGCTCGGCTGCGAGGTCTCGCCGCGCGGTGAGGTTCAGCCCCGGCTCGGCCGGTGGCAGCCCGAACAGCACCCTGGCTGCCGGGGCGTAGCGCGTGTCGGGAAACCGGGCCAGCAGCCCGCGCAGGGTGCCGTCCAGCGCCGCGGTGCGACTGGCGATGTCGGCGGGGTCGACCGCCCTGGCCACCACCCCGCGCAGGTCCAGCAGGGCGGCGTCCGCGCCGGCCGGGGTGACCGGCAGCCCCTGCCGCAGCAGGCGCGTGACCGCCGCGACCACCGCTCCCTCGACTGGGCTTTTTGTGGGCATGCTCTCAGTGAAACACAATGCCCAGAAAAAGCCCAGCGAACGGCCGGGCTGGTCCTCGTGCCTTGTGATCGTGACCGGGTGGGCAGCCTCGCGACTCGGTGGCCATGGACCAGTTCCCACTGCGTAGCGGCGTGAGAGGAACTGGCCGCCTGGCCTCCCTCCCCTCCTCCGCTGCCTTGCCTCAACGCTGTAGGTGGGTGAGGAGGGTGGTGAAGCCCTGGCGGGTGACGGTGCGGTGGTGGGGCTTACTGTAAGGGGCCGTTCTGTGTCGTCCCGCGACCTCGGCTAGGAGGGCGGTGCAGGAGTGACGATCACGAGGCGGCCTGCTTCGACGTGTTCAAGGACTTCGGGAAGTCTGACGTCTTGGGCAATGATGACCACATTGTCGCGGACGGGGATGTGGCCGTCCGGGTCGGCGATTTCCACGCCGGGGGCGTTCATGGCTTCGATGTCAGGTGGGTGAGGAGCGCGGCGAAGTTCTGGCGGGTGAGGGCGAGGTGGCCAGCCGCCGGTTCCTTGCTGTCGCGGATGGCGATGTGGTCGTTGAGGTCGGCGATTTCGACGCAGTTGCCTTCGTCGCCGCCGCTGTGGGTGCTCTTGCGCCAGCGTGGTGGGGCTTTCATGGCTTCGATGTCAGGTGGGTGAGGAGGGTGGCGAAGTCTTGGCGGGTGAGGGCGAGGTGGCCGGTGTGCGGTGCCTTGCTGTCGCGGATGGCGATGCGATCGTTGAGGTCGGCGACTTCGACGCATTCGTTTTCGTGGGCACCGCTGTAAGTGCTCTTGCGCCAATGGGCTTGGGGCGGCTTGGGGGCGTTCATGATTGTGACGCTATCTCCTCGATGAGGATCAGCGAAGCGGATCTGCTCAGGCACGCTGAGAGCAGCAGTCCGAAGATCTCCTGATGGGTCGCGACCGCGGTCTCGTCCTCCAGGAAGATGCTCTTGGTGAGCTGGTCGTAGACGGACACGGTAAGCCGTCCGGGTGGGCGCAGAGACACAAGGTGATATGGCGTAATGAGCCCGAGGTACTCGCTGGTCGAGCTGGGCAGGACGCGAAGGTCCACGTGATCGAGTCGGGCGGCTTCGGCCAGCCGTCGAACCTGTGCCCGCATGATCGCGGGGTCGCCGCCGACCTGGTTGCGGAGGACGGCCTCCGCGATGATCGGTGTGTATTGGGGCGGTTTGGAGCGGCTCAGTACGCGCTGGCGAGATAGTCGAAAGTCGACAAGCGTTTTGATGCTGTGCGGCCGCTTGGCGTTGCCGATTGTGATGATTTTTCGGGCATAGTCGGGGATCTGGAGAAGTCCCGGGACGACGTTGGACTGGAAGGTGCGGATCTCGGCGGCGTCCTCCTCAAGGCTGGCGAGGTCAAGGGCGGCTGCCGAAATTCTGTCCTCGTAGGCCCGTTCCCATGAACCGAGTTTGTGGGTGGCGAGGTGGAGGAGGGAGTCGCGGAGGGGGCCGTCCGCTATGGCGTAGAAGTCGAGTAGGGCGCTTAGTTCGTCTGGGGCGATGGTCTGGAGGCCGTTTTCGACCATGCTCAGCCAGCCTTGGGAGCGGCCGAAGCGGCCGGCGGCGGTGGCGACGGTCAGGTTGTGGTGGTCGCGGGCTTTGCGGAGCGCCGAGCCGATCCGGCGCTGGCGAACGGTGGGGGCGTTCCCGGAAGGCATCTCTCCAGCGTGTCACCGAGTGTGGCTGTCCGTACACGCATTGAACGTTCAGTCGGGAAACGTTCAGGGCGGGTGATGCGAGCGCATCGGATGGCGAATGTAGCGGGCGTTTCCGAATCGAAGGGAGGCGCTGGATGGGAGCGCTCGTGATGAGTTGGACGCCGTCGAGCGAGGGTGAGGCGGTTGGGCGGCGGGGTGTGTCGTGGGTGTGATCAGCGGTGGGCTTGTCGTGGTCGGGACGCTCACGCTTCCGGGCGTGCGGAGGTCCGTCGCGTATGCGCGGCGGTTCCTGCGGGACATGGTGCCGCAGGCGCATCCGCTGCTGGACGACCTGGTGACGGTCGGGAGCGAGACCGTCTGCAACGCGATCACCCACACGGACTCGGGTGACGGCGGACGGGTGACGGTCACCCTGCTGGCCGGACGGGGCGCCTACCGGCTGGAGGTCTCCGACGACGGCGCGGGCGGCAGGCGTCCGCACCTCAAGGCCGAGACCCTCGCCGAGGGCGGACGCGGGCTGCGGGTCGTGGAGGCCCTGGCGGAGAGCTGGGGATTCCGGACGGACGGGCCCCGCACTGTCGTGTGGGCGGAATTCCGCGTGTGTGAGAACTCGTCCGGAAACCCCGACAGGGGGTTGTCGCGGGCCTCCATGAGGCTGATGCCAGCAGCGTTCGAAGGAGGAAATCGATGAGTGTTCCCGCGTTCAACACCGTCACGTGGTTCCAGGTCGGCACCCACGCGCCGGAGGAGGCCCGCCGCTTCTACGGCGACATGTTCGGCTGGAAGTTCGCGCTCGACCCGGACTCGGACGGCTACGACCTGGTCACCTACCCGGGGGCCGACGCGCCGAGCGGCGGCATCTCGCACGAGCCCGACGCGTCCCGCAACCACGCGATGTTCCTGGTCCTGGTCGAGGACGTCGACACCGCCTGCGCGCAGACGGAGAAGAACGGCGGCAAGGTCGCGGAGCCCACGATGACGACGGCCAACGGCCTCAAGTTCGCCTACCTGGAGGACCCCACGGGCAACCGCTTCGGCGTCTTCACGCCCCCGCCCGTCTCCTGACCTGGACCCAGGACGCGGAAAGGGCCCCGAGAACCTCGGGGCCCTTCCGTCGCGCCACAAGCGCCATTGGCGTCGCACTGCCGCCCGGCTGATCGCGGCCTACACCTCCGCGATCATCCCGGGCCGGGTCAGCTCTCGCCGCCGGTGTTGCTCTCCGCGCTGCCCGCGCCGCCCGCGAACACGTCGCCGACGTCCTCGTTCAGGCGGTAGCGCTCGATCGCCTGCTGCAGCGTCTCCGGCTTGACCTCGCCGTGCCGGGCGAGCCGGGTCAGGACCGCGAGGACGATCGACGCCGCGTCGACGTGGAAGAACCGGCGGGCGGCGGCGCGGGTGTCGGAGAAGCCGAAGCCGTCGGTGCCGAGCGCGGTGAAGTCCGCGTGCACCCAGGGGGCGATCTGGTCGGGGACGGCGCGCATGAAGTCCGACACCGCGACGATCGGCCCGGCGACGTTGTCGAGCCTCTGGGTGACGTACGGGACGCGCTGGTCGGACTCGGGGTTCAGCAGGTTCCACTCGTCGCAGTCGCGGGCCTCGCGGGCCAATTCGTTCCACGAGGTGGCCGACCAGACGTCCGCGGCGACGCCCCAGTCCTCGGCTAGGAGGCGCTGTGCTTCCAGGGCCCAGCGGCCGCCGACGCCGGACGCCAGGATCTGCGCTCGCGGGGCCTCGCCGTTCCCCGAGGCGACCTCTGGGGCAGTCTGGTACCGGTACAGGCCCTTGAGAAGGCCGTCGACGTCGAGGTCGTCGGGTTCGGCGGGCTGCTGGTACGGCTCGTTGTAGATGGTGAGGTAGTAGAAGACGTCCTCGCCGTTCGGGTGTTCCTCGGAGGTTCCGTACATGCGGCGCAAGGCGTCCTGGACGATGTGCGCCAGTTCGAACGCCCACGTCGGGTCGTAATGGACGCATGCCGGGTTCGTCGCGGCGAGCAGCGGGGAGTGCCCATCGGCGTGCTGCAGGCCCTCGCCGGTCAGGGTGGTGCGTCCGGCGGTGGCGCCGAGCAGGAACCCGCGGCCCATCTGGTCGCCGAGCGCCCACATCTGGTCGCCGGTCCGCTGGAACCCGAACATCGAGTAGAAGATGTAGACCGGGATCATGTGCTCGCCGTGCGTGGCGTATGCGGTTCCGGCGGCGATCGTGGACGCCATCGACCCGGCCTCGCTGATGCCCTCGTGCAGCATCTGGCCGCTCTCCGACTCCTTGTAGGAGAGCAGCAGCTTGCGGTCGACGGCCTCGTACGTCTGGCCGTGCGGGGAGTAGATCTTGGACGTGGGGAACAGCGAGTCCATGCCGAACGTGCGGTACTCGTCCGGGGCGATCGGGACGAAACGGGCTCCGATGTTCTCGTCCTTGATCAGGTCCTTGAGCAGCCGGACGAACGCCATCGTCGTCGCGATGTTCTGCTTGCCGGAGCCCTTCTTCAGCTCGCTGTAGACCGGGTCGCCGGGCAGCTTCAGCGGCTTGGCGCGTACTACGCGTTTCGGTACGAACCCGCCGAGGGCGGCGCGGCGCTCGCGCATGTACTGGATCTCGTCGGAGTCCTCGCCCGGGTGGTAGTAGGGCGGGAGCGGCGCCTCCAGCGCGGAGTCGGGGATGTCGAGGTAGAGCCGGTCCCGGAACTCCTTCAGCTCGGCCTTGGTGAGCTTCTTCATCTGGTGGGTGGCGTTGCGGGCCTCGAAGTCGGAGCCGAGCGTCCAGCCCTTGATGGTGTGCGCGAGGATCACGGTCGGCTGCCCGACGTGCTCGCGAGCCGACTTGAACGCCGCGTACACCTTGCGGTAGTCGTGCCCGCCGCGCGACAGCTTGCGCAGCTCGTCGTCCGACAGATGCTGGACGATCTTGCGCAGCCGCGGGTCGGCGCCGAAGAACTTCTCCCGGATGTACTCGCCGGCCTCGACGCTGAACGTCTGGAACTGGCCGTCCGGGGTGGTGTTCATCTGGTTGACCAGGACGCCGTCGACGTCCTGGGCGAGCAGCGGGTCCCAGTCGCGGCCCCAGATGACCTTGATGACGTTCCACCCGGCGCCGCGGAAGAACGACTCCAGCTCCTGGATGATCTTCCCGTTGCCGCGGACGGGGCCGTCCAGCTGCTGGAGGTTGCAGTTGACGACGAAGGTGAGGTTGTCGAGCTCCTCGCGGGCGGCGAGGCCGATCGCGCCCAGCGACTCGGGCTCGGACATCTCGCCGTCGCCGAGGAACGCCCACACGTGCGACCGGGACGTGTCCTTGATCTTGCGGTTGTAGAGGTAGCGGTTGAACCTCGCCTGGTACACCGAGTCGATCGCCGTCAGGCCCATCGAGACGGTCGGGAACTCCCAGAAGTCGGGCATGAGCCGCGGGTGCGGGTAGGACGACAGGCCGCCGCCCGGGTGCGAGTGCTCCTGCCGGAACCCGTCGAGCTTGTCGCCCGGGAGCCGTCCCTCCAGGTAGGCGCGGGCGTAGATGCCCGGCGAGGCGTGCCCCTGGATGAACACCTGGTCGCCGGACTCGCCGTGGTCCTTGCCGCGGAAGAAGTGGTTGAAGCCGACCTCGTACAGCGAGGCGGCGGAGGCGTACGTGGCGATGTGCCCGCCGACGCCGATGTCGGGGCGGTTCGCCCGCGACACCATGATCGCCGCGTTCCACCGGATATAGGCGCGGATGCGCCGCTCCACGTGCTCGTCGCCGGGGAACCAGGGCTCGTGCTCCGGCGGGATCGTGTTGATGAAGTCGGTGCTGCGCAGGCCGGGCACGCCCACCTGCAGCTCCCGCGCCCTCTCCAGGAGCCGGAGCATCACGTAGCGCGCCCTGCCGCGGCCCTCGGTCTTGATGACCGTGTCCAGCGACTCCAGCCACTCCCGGGTCTCGTCCGGGTTGATGTCGGGCAACTGGCTCGGCAGCCCGTCGCTGATGATCGAAAAGCGTTGACGTCCGGAAGCCACGGGGTCCCCTCTGTCCTTACCGTCTTTGCTGGTGGGACCGGTCGCCGCAGTGCGGCGGGCCGCCGGTCCCCGGCCGACTGTTCGTCGCCTCGGTACCTGATCCATCGTCGCCGCTAATGACGGCTAACGCATCTCTACCAGTCGGTAACCATTCTCCCCGGCAGGCCGGGGCGCCGACCTGCGCCATGCCCGGTTTTTCCCGGATCGGGGAAGATTCCCCTCGACGCCGCGCGGGGAACGTATGAGGCTGGGAACAACGGCACCACATGCCCGGCACGGCCCGTCCCGGTGGCGGGCGAACGAGCTTGGGGGAGTGATGAACGGACAAGTCGGAGACCGGCTGCACGTTCACGGCAACGTCGTGGGCCAGGCAGACCGGACGGGCGAGATCATCGAAGTGCGCGGCCCGGACGGCGACCCGCCCTACGTGGTGCGGTTCGCCGACGGCCACGAAACGCTGGTCTATCCCGGACCGGACGCGGTGATCGAGCCCAGGGAAGAGCTGTCGCGCTAGCCCGGAGACGCGACCGCATGATCGGCCCGGCGCCGGACGCAGGGTACGTCCGGCGCCGGATGCGTCCGGGCGCGCGGATCGGGTAGACACGGGACCATGGAGAGCACCGTGGTCCGGGTGGCCACCGGTACGCGTGAGGCCGTGCACGACATCACGGCCGACTGCGAGCGGTTCGCCGCGGCGGCGGGCGGCGACGGGCTGCTGCACGTCTTCGTCCCGCACGCCACCGCCGGCGTGGCGATCCTCGAACTCGGCTCGGGCAGCGACGACGACCTCCTCGCCGCCCTCGGCGACCTGCTCCCGGCGGACGACCGCTGGCGGCACGCGCACGGGTCGCGGGGGCACGGCCGGTCGCACGTCATGCCCGCGCTCGTCCCGCCCTATGCGACCCTTCCGGTGGTCGGCGGGCGGCTCGCGCTGGGCACCTGGCAGTCGGTGGCCCTGGTCGACCTCAATGTGGACAACCCGGATCGCCAGGTACGCCTGTCTTTCCTTAAAGGATGAGCGAAACGATCCTAGTGCCGTCCCCCTCGCGGGGCATGGGCATGACGCAGGAGTTGTCACTTTCCGCGTACGCGCGGTTACTGTGATCTCCGTAATCGGGCCAATGAGGCCACCAAAAGCCGGGAAGACACTTGCGCTAGGGGCCCTCACTTGTGTGGACTGTCCGGCAAACACCGCACAGGTGCGGGCGGGCCGCCCGTCCCGGGGGCCGGAAAGCAAAAGCACGACACCGTGCGGACGACGACAATGGGAGGACTTTCGTGAGCGCGACCGCGGGTCAGGCGCAGTCTGAGCGCAGCCTGGCCGAACGGCTCGGCCTGAAGGCGGGCCAGGTGGTGCAGGAGATCGGCTATGACGACGACGTCGACGAGGAGCTCCGCGAATCCGTCGAGGCCGTCACGGGGAACGAGCTGGTCGACGAGGACTACGACGACGTGGTCGACGTCGTGCTGCTGTGGTGGCGCGAGGAGGACGGCGACCTGTTCGAGGGCCTGACCGACGCGATGATCCCGCTCACCGGCGGCGGCGACATCTGGCTGCTGACGCCGAAGGCGGGCCGCGACGGCCATGTGGAGCCGAGCGACATCGGAGAGGCCGCGCAGACGGCCGGCCTGTCGCAGACCAGCAGCGTCAGCGCCGCGAAGGAGTGGTCCGGGACGCGGCTGGTCGCGCCCAAGGTCCGCAAGTAGGCGGGCGCACTCACGGGCGCACTCAGCGGAACGCCCCGGTTCGGTCGCCCGACGTCCGGCGGGCGGCGCGGGGTGACAGACTGGGCCCGTCCCCCACGCCAGTGGGGGGCGGGCATACCCCGCCGTGAGCGGACCGAATCCTGGGAGAGGCATTGGCGGTTGAGGTAGGCGACGTCGCACCCGACTTCGAGCTGAAGGACCAGCACGGCACTCCGGTGAAGCTGTCGAGCTTCCGGGCCGCCGACCAGGGGGGACGGGGCAAGAACGTCGTCCTGGTGTTCTATCCGCTGGCGTTCAGCGGCGTCTGCACGGGCGAGCTGTGCCAGATCCGGGACGAGCTGCCCACCCTGGGCGGCGACAGCGCCGACGACGTGCAGGTCCTGGCGGTGTCGGTCGACTCGATGTACGCGCTGCGCGCCTGGGCCGACCAGGAGAAGTACCAGTTCCCGCTGCTGGCCGACTTCTGGCCGCACGGCGGGACGGCACAGCGCTACGGCGTGTTCGACGAGACGAAGGGGCTGGCCCTGCGCGGCACCTTCATCATCGACACCGAGGGCGTGGTCCGCTGGAAGGTCGTGAACGCGATCCCGGACGCACGCGACATCGACGAGTACCGCAAGGCGCTCGCCGGTATCTGAGCGAAACGGACCGGGTCCGATGGCCGGAACCGGTCCCCGCACCCCTGGAGGTGTGATGCCCTGCTTTCGCTGCGGGGCGCGGCAGACCGACCCCGTGCGGGGCGCGAGCCCGTGGAAGCGCGGGGTGCGGGCGGACCGCCAGGTCCTGATCTGCCCCGGCTGCCAGTCCGTCCACGGCACGGCGGACGATCTCGACCGCTGCGCGGCGTGCGGCTCGGCGCGGCTGGTGTGCCGCCTCGGCGAGGTCGAGTGCCGCGACTGCGGGCACACCCGCGAGGCCGTCCCCGCCGACCTGGTCCATTCCGGCGCGCCGCCAGGCCCGCCCGCCGCGTCCGGCGACGGCGACCTCTCCGCGGAAGTGGCCGCGGCCCTGAACCGCGTACTGCGCCGGGGCCCGGCCACGTAACCGCGCCGGGGCCGGCCTGGCCCGGCCCGGCCGCGTAACCGCGCACTGACCAATTCCGGTCGTCCCGACCGCTGCATTTGGGACTTGACGCGGCATTTTCTCCGCTGGCACGCTGCGCGGATGCCGATCGTGCTGATGCGCCTGGTCACCAGGATCACCGGGCGCTCCTGGCGGGCGCCCGCGCTCGTCCTCCTCGCCGCCTTCCTGACCGGCTGGCTGCTGATCGCGGTGTTCGAGGAGCCCGGCGCCGACATCAAGCGGCCGGACCAGTACATCTGGTACTTCCTCGTCAGCGGCACCACCACCGGCTACGGCGACCTGTACCCGGAGTCGGTCGGCGGCCGGATCGGCGGCGTGATCATCATCGTGGCGGGGCTCACCGCGGGGCTCGTGATGTTCGCCGAGCTGACGCTCTGGATGGGAAGAGGACGGACCATGAGGGCCAACGGCCAGGCGCAGCTGCACAAGAAGCAGCACATCGTGATGGTCGGCTACGACCGGGACGGCCTGCGGGCCATCATCGGCCAGCTCCGCGCCGACCCGGAGTTCGCCAAGACGCCCGTCGTCACGATCTTCTGGCCGGGCGAGCTGGCGGGCGAGAACCCCGACCCCGGCCTGTACGACGTGGTGGCCTTCGACGACACCGCCTATGACCGCGCGTGCCTGGAGGCGGCCCGCACCGCGGTCGTGGTCGGCCGCTCCGACGACGAGACCGTCCGGGTGATGCTGGGCGTGTCGGCCTACCTGCGGCGGAAGGACGTGGCGTCCGTGCACCTGCTGGCCGGCGTCCACGACGGCGGCCGCCGCGCGGAGATCACCGAGGCGCTGGGCCTGATCAGCCCGGACATCGAGCCGGTCGACATCGACGACCCCGCCGTCGTCGCGGTCGCGATCCGGAACCCGGGCGTCGCCGCGATCTACCACAACCTGGCCAGCACGCTGGACTCGGACGGCACCCTCTACCGCGTGGACGTCCCGGCGGACGCGGGCGAATGGTCCCGCATCGACGTCGCCGTCTTCCTGCTGCGCCGCGGGAGCACCCTGCTGGCGGTCGGCGAGTCGCACCGTCCCAACGCCCGGTTCCGCCTCACCGCGACGCCGGACGAGCGGATCCAGGGCGGCCAGTCCCTCGCCGTGGTGGCGCCGTGCCGTCCCGACATCCCCTGGCACGAGCTGTGACGGGGCCGGGAGGGCGCCGGCGCGCCCGCTGAGACGCCCTCCCGGCGCCCGCGTCGCGCGCGGCCCGGGATCCCGGGGCCTCCCCGCGCGCGTGCGGGGCCCATGTCACGACCTCATCGGCCCGCGTCATCAGCCAGCGTCGCGACCGTGCGGCACGGTGTCCAGGACCCTGAACGAGATCCCGGCCCTGACCAGCCGGTCGATGAGCGCGTCGCCCATCGCGGCGGCGGTCGTGACCTGCCCGGCGGTGTCCGGCAGGTCGTCGTGGACGAGGCACAGCGCCGACTCGCCGAGCATCTTCGCCGTCTCGCCGTAGCCGGGATCGCCGCCCGCGACCTCGGTGACGACGCGCCTGCCGCCGCCCTCGCCCACGAACTTCACGCTGAACCAGTTGCGTGCGCGCCTCTCCTCGGACGGCCCGTCGCCCGGCTTGCGGAGCCGCAGCAGCAGGCTGCGGGTGGGCGGCAGCGAGGACAGGACGAGCAGCCCCCCGGCGCCCGCCGCCAGCCCGGCCGCGCCGGCGAGGCGCTTGACGGCGACGTAGTGCCCGTAGCTGAAGTCGGGGCCGTAGCGGTCGAGCGCCGCCGCCGACCGGACCACGATCTGCGGGTCGATGCTGGGGAGGGGGAGCGTCCAGCCGTCCCCGATCCGGGCCTTCGGGGTGGGACGCCGCGAGACGCGCACCGTCCGCCCGGCGGGACGCTCCTCCATCCGGCGGCGTTCGCGTTCGGCGCGCCTCATGCCGATGGGGTCCCCGAAGATCCCGACCGCGGAGTGCAGGGTGCCGCCGGACGCGTCCCCGCGCCCCCGCAGGAACCCCTCGACGTGCAGCGGGACGCCCTCGGGGAGCTGCTTCACCGTGAAGTAGGCGCCGAGGTCGTGCGGGATCGAGTCGAACCCGCAGGCGTGCACGATCCGCGCGCCGCTGCGGACGGCGGCGTCGTGGTACTTCACGTACATGCGGTCGACGAACGTGGGCTCGCCGGTCAGGTCGACGTAGTCGGTCCCGGCGCGCGCGCACGCCGCGACGAGGGGCTCGCCGTGCTCGGTGTACGGGCCGACCGTCGTGATGACGACCCGCGCCGCGTTCGCGACCTGCTCGATCGAGGCGGCGTCGGTGGTGTCGGCGTGCAGCAGCGGCAGGTCGGCGCACGCGGGGTTCAGCTTCTCCAGCCGGTCGCGGACGGCCCTCAGTTTGGCGCGGTTGCGCCCGGCGAGGGCCCAGCGCGTCCCGGGGTCGGCGTGCTCGGCGAGGTAGTCCGCGGTCAGGGCGCCGGTGAAGCCGGTGGCGCCGAACAGGACGATGTCGTACGCGCGCTCGGCGGTCATGCGCATGCCCCTTCCCTGGTTTTCGAACTAGATTCTGTATCCAATGGGACCGGTTGTGCACGCCGAGGCGGAGATGTGAGCGACCGCACTCGTCTAGGGTTGCTCGGATGAGGAGGATGGTGCTCTCGTGACCGGGCTCGCCGTGGCGATGGACGTCGTCGCCGTGGGCTTCTTCGCGTGGTTCGCGGCCCTGGTGACCCGCGGCCGGACCGTGCCCGCCGCCGACGGGGGCGGCCAGTCCGTCGCGATGCTCCTCATCGCGGTCAGCCTGGGCCTGCTGTCGGTCTCCCTGTGGAGCCTTCCCTAGCGACGACGTCGTGCGCCCTTCCCGCGTCGCGCCCACGGGTGACCGGCGTCACAGGCGATCCGGGGATTGGCCTCCGCATGTCCTACTGTTGTGACGACGACATGGAGATGTGGGGGAGAAGTTGCTGAACCCTGAGGAGCTGTACGAGCTCGACGCCGACCTGCCGCCGCTGACGGCTCCGGTGCTGCTGCACAGCCTCGACGGCTTCGTGGACGCCGGGTCCACCGGACAGCTCGTGCGCGAGCACCTCCTCGAGGCGCTGGAGCACCGCGTCGTCGCCCGCTTCGACGTCGACTCGCTGATCGACTACAGGGCCCGCCGCCCGCCGATGACGTTCGACCGCGACCACTGGGCGTCCTACGAGGCGCCCGAGCTGGTGGTGCGGCTCCTCCGCGACGACGCCGGCAGCCCGTTCCTGATGCTGTCCGGGCCGGAGCCGGACCGGCTCTGGGAGGGGTTCACCGCGGCCGTCCTGCACCTGATCAAGCGGCTCGGCATCGGGCTGGTCATCGGCTTCCACGGCATCCCGATGGGCGTCCCGCACACCCGCCCGGTCGGCATCACCTCGCACGCGACGCGGCCCGAGCTGGTCACGCGGAACTCCTGGTTCGACAAGGTCCAGGTCCCGGGCAGCGTCGCCGGGCTGCTGGAGCTGCGGCTCGGGGAGGCGGGCCACGACGCCGTCGGGCTCGCCGTGCACGTCCCGCACTACCTCGCGCAGTCCGCGTACCCGGCCGCCGCCGTCGCCGCGCTGGACGGCGTCGTCGACGCCACCGGGCTGGTGCTGCCCGTCGAGCCGCTCCGCGAGGCGGCCGCCGCGACCGACGCCGACATCGCCGAGCAGGTGGACGGCAACGACGAGGTGGAGAAGGTCGTCCGGGCCCTGGAACAGCAGTACGACGCGTTCGCCGGGGCCGCCGAGCGCGACAGCCTCCTCGCCGAGTCGCAGGACATGCCGACCGCGGACGAGCTCGGCGCGCAGTTCGAGCGCTTCCTCGCCGAGCAGGACGGCCCCGACGCCCAGTCCTAGAACCGATGCCCAGTCCCAGGATCAGGGCTGGGACGGACATATCCCGGTCGCCGGCGGGTAGGCGAGGCCCCGAGAGGGGAGGCTCGCTCATGGCCCAGAAGGTGAACGAGGTGATGACGCCGGTGCCCGTGGCGGTGTCCCCGGACACGCCGCTGGCGCGGGTCGGGGACCTCATGCGGCAGCACGGCATCGGCGACGTCCTCGTCGTCCACGAGGGGCGGCTCCGGGGCCTGGTGACCGACCGCGACATCGTCGTCCGCGCCGTCGCCGTCCAGAAGGACATGTCCACGGCCGTCGCCGACATCTGCAGCACCAACATGATCACCGTTGCGCCGGACGCCGACGCCGACGCCGCCGTCCAGCTCATGCGGCGGCACGCCGTCCGCCGTATCCCGGTCGTGGACGGCGACCGCCCGATCGGGATGGTCTCGATCGGGGACCTCGCCGTCCAGCGCGACGAACGATCGGCCCTCGCCGACATCAGCGCGGAACCGCCCAATACGTGACCGCGTTGAGCCCGCCGGGCGCCGAGTGGTTCAATCGGCGTCCGTGATGCGCGACGTGATCGTCGTGGGCGCCGGTCCGGCCGGATCCGCAGTCGCCCGCCACCTGGCCCGGTCCGGCCTGGACGTCCTCGTCCTGGAGAAGACGTCCTTCCCGCGCGAGAAGATCTGCGGGGACGGGCTGACGCCGCGGGCCGTCCAGGAACTCCGGACGCTCGGCATCGACCTCACCGCGCCGGGCTGGTTCCCCAACAAGGGCATCCGCCTCATCGGCGCCGGCCGCCGCCTCGAACTCCCCTGGCCGGACGGCCACGGCCTCACCCGGACCCGCGCCGACCTCGACGAGCTCCTCGCCCGCGGCGCCGTCACCGCCGGCGCCGACCTCCGGGAGAACACCAAGGTCACAGCCCCGCTCCAGGCGAACGGGCGCGTCACGGGCGTCCGCACGGACGGCGGCGACCACGAGGCCCGCCTGGTCATCGCCGCGGACGGCGCCTCGTCCCGGCTCGGCGTCGCCCTCGGCCTGCGGGCGCGCCGCGACCGTCCGATCGGCATCGCGGGCCGCCGCTACTTCCGCAGCCCCCGCCACGACGACGACCACCTCGAATGCTGGCTCGACCTGGCCCCGGCCGGCTACGGCTGGGTGTTCGGCATGGGCGACGGCACCTGCAACGTCGGCGTGGCGCTGCTCCGCGGCGAGCACCCCGACTACCACCGGCTGTTCTCCCGCTGGCTCGCCCCGCTTCCCGCGTCGTGGGGGTTCACCGAGGAGAACGCCGTCGGGCCCGTCCGCGGCGCCGCGCTGCCCATGGGCTTCAGCCGCCAGCCCCACTACCTCCCGGGGCTGCTCCTCGTCGGCGACTCCGGCGGCATGGTCAACCCGTCCAACGGCGAGGGCATCGCGTACGCGCTCGAAGCGGCCCGCATCGCCGCCGACGTGATCACGACCGCGTTCTCGTCGGCGTTCCCCGAGCGGGTCCTGCGGAAGTACCCGTCCGCCATCAAGCACGCCAACGGCGGCTCGTTCACCCTCGGCCGCGCCTTCACCCGCGCCATCGACGACCCGCGGATCATGCGCCTGGCGACCCGGCAGGGCCTGTCCCATCCGGCCCTGATGCGCTTCGCGCTCAAGATCGTCGGCGGGCTCCCGGCCCCCGCCGCCCCGACCGCGTCCGACCGCCTCGCCGCCGCGCTGGCCCGCATCACCCCGGCGTCATGACCATGCCGCCACAGACAAGCACTGTTCGGGCATGGCCAAGCGCCCTGCCCGGACGAGACGCTGGACTCTTCTCAGACACGGAGGGCAGCACATGAGCGAGGCTTACGACATCATCAAGGCCCACTACGCGGCGTCCGACCGCGGCGACCTGGACGGCATGGTCGAGGCGTTCGCCGACGACATCGCCTGGACGGAGATGGACGGGTTCCCCTACGCGGGCACCTACGTCGGCACCGACGCGATCAAGGCCGGGGTGTTCGGACGGCTCGGCCAGGACTGGAAGGGCTTCCGCGCCGACGCCGCGGAGCTGATCGACGGCGGCGACGGGACGGTCGTCGCGATCGGCCACTACTCCGGCACCTACCGCGCGACGGGGCAGGCGATGCGCGTCCGGTTCGTCCATGTGTGGCGGGTGCGGGACGGTGCGATCACGGGCTTCGAGCAGTTCTGCGACACCCACAACGTCCGGCAGGCCATGAGCTGAGCGGAGCCGGGCGCCCCTGAGCGCCGGTGTCCGGGCCGGGACGCCACTGGCGCGAACCGGCCCGGAAGGTGCACTATGTCGTGCAACACGGAAACGGGGCTCTATCTGGGGAAACGCCCATGTCGACACTCATTCGCACGGCGGATCTGCCGGTCGCCGAGCGGTTCGAGTTCTGGCGCAGCTCGGTCACGGACATGTTCGTGCCGCTGCGCGCCGAGACGACCCGTCCGGAACGCTTCGAGGGCCGCATGCGCGGGCGCGAGCTCGGCGCGCTGAAGGTCGCCGACGTCGCGTCGACGCCGAACGTCGTCCGCCGGACGGGCGCGCTGATCGCCAGGTCCGACCCGGGACACTACAAGATCGGCGTCCAGCTCAGCGGGTACTGCCTGCTCACGCAGGACGGGCGCGAGGCCGCGCTCGTCCCGGGCGACTTCACGATCTACGACACGACGCGTCCGTACACGCTCGCGTTCGACGACTCCTACCGGCAGCTCGTCCTGATGGTCCCGCGCCGCCTGCTGCACCTGCCCGAGGAGGCCGTCGCCGGCCTCACCGCCACCCGGATCTCCGGCCGCCAGGGCGTCGGGGCGCTGCTGTCGCCGTTCCTCCTCCAGCTCGCCGAGCAGCTCGACGTCCTTGACGACCAGGGCAGCGTCCGGCTCGGCGACAACATCGTCGACCTGCTCGTCACCCTCCTCGCCGAACGCCTGGACCTGACCGCGCCGACGCCCGACTCCCGCCGCCGCGCGCTGCTGCTCCGCATCCGCGCCTACATCGAGCGCCATCTGGACGACCCGGACCTGTCCCCGGACGACGTCGCCGCCGCGCACTTCGTCTCGTCCCGCCACCTGTACAACCTGTTCCGCGAGGAGGGCACGACCGTCTCCGCGTGGATCAAGGAACGCCGCCTGGAGCACTGCCGCCGCGACCTGCGCGACCCCCTCCAGCTGCACCGCCCGGTCAGCGCCATCGCGGCCCGCTGGGGCTTCGTCGACGCCGCCCGCTTCAGCCGCCTGTTCAAGGCCGCCTACGGCGCCAGCCCCCGCGAGTACAGGGTGACGGTCACCGGCGAGTGATCGTTACACGGGTGGTCAACTCCCGTACGCCCACAGACAAGACCCGCGCGCCGCGTCCGCCGAGACTTTCCTCACCTGCGAGGGAGGTCAACATGAACACCCGGCTCTTCATCAACGGCGAGTGGGCCGCAGCGGCGGACGGCGCCGAGTTCACCACGTCCGATCCCGCCACCGGGACCGTCCTCGCGACCTGCGCGGAGGCAGGCCCGAAGGACGTCGAGGACGCCGTCGACGCCGCCCGGACCGCGTTGCGCGACCCGGCGTGGGCCACCATGCTCCCCAACGCGCGCGCCCGCCTTCTCTGGCGCGTCGCCGACCTGATCGAGGAGAACGAGGCCGAACTCGCCGAACTGGAGACCCGCGACCAGGGCCAGCCGCTCGGCGTCGCGCACTCCGTCAGCGTCAACGGCGCCGCCGAGCACTTCCGCTACTTCGCCGGCTGGTGCACCAAGCTCGAAGGCGCGGTCTCCCCGGTCTCGTTCCCGGACACCTTGCACTACGTCCGGCGCGAGCCCGTCGGCGTCTGCGCGCTGATCACCCCGTGGAACTTCCCCCTCATGATCGCCGCCTGGAAACTGGCCCCCGCGCTGGCCTGCGGCAACACGGTCATCATCAAACCAGCAGAGCAAACCCCCCTCACCACCGTCCGCCTGATCGAACTCTGCGCCGAAGCGGGCTTCCCACCGGGCGTCGTCAACCTCCTCACCGGCGGCCCCGCCGTCGGCCGCGCCCTCGTCGCGCACCCGGACGTCGACAAGGTCTCCTTCACCGGCTCCAGCCCCGTCGGACGCGAGATCGTCCAGGCGTCCGCCGGCAACCTCAAGCGCGTCACCCTCGAACTCGGCGGCAAGGCCCCCAGCGTCATCGCCCGCGACGCCGACATCGACAAGGCCGTCGCCGGCAACCTCCAGGGCGCCCTCCTCAACAGCGGCCAGGTCTGCGCCGCCTACACCCGCCTGTACGTCGACCGCCGCCGCGCCGACGAGTTCACCGAGAAACTCGCCGCCGCCGCCTCCGGCCTCCGCCTGGGCCCCGGCCTCTCGCCCGACACCCAGATCGGCCCCCTGGTCTCCGAAACCCACCTGGACCGCGTAGACACCTACGTACGCACAGGAACCGACCAGGGCGCCGAACTCGTGACGGGCGGCCACCGCGCCGACGGCCCCCTCTCCTCCGGCAACTTCTACGCACCCACCGTCTTCGGCGGCGTCACCGACGACATGACCATCGCCCGCGAGGAGATCTTCGGCCCCGTCCTGCCCGTCCTCGCCTACGACGACCCCGAAGAACTCTCCGCCCGCGCCAACGACACCGACTTCGGCCTGGCCGCGTCCATCTGGACCCGCGACCTCTCCACCGCCCACCGCCTGGCCGCCGACATCCGCGCCGGCGCCGTCTTCGTCAACATGCTCCCCATCCCCGACGCCGCCGCCCCCTGGGGCGGCTACAAATCCAGCGGCTGGGGCCGCGAAATGGGCCCCTACGCCCTGGACGCCTACACCGAGATCAAGGGCGTCTGGGTCCACCTGGACACCTGACCCACCCCCCAGAACCGTTTCGCGCCCGCCCCCACGAACCGGGTACGCTTTCCCGGCAACACGGGCGCGTAGCTCAGGGGTAGAGCACTCGCCTTACAAGCGAGGAGTCGGCGGTTCGAACCCGTCCGCGCCCACCAGCGAAAACCCCCTGTTCTCGATCATGAGAACAGGGGGTTCGTGCCATTAGCGTGCCATTATCCGACGAGCGCGAGCGTTCCGGCCGCCCCATCGTCGTCATCCGGGTTAGCGTTGTTGATCTTGTTGTCCATCGCTTGAGCGATCGCTCGGTTCCCGCCCGCCGTCCGGTGCTGGTAGATCATCGCTGCCCGCACGCTGTCATGTCCCATCCGTTCCATGAGGTCGCGGAGCGTCGCGCCCGACTCGGCCGCGAAGGTGTTCCCCGTGTGGCGAAGATCGTGAAAGTGGAGGTCCGGCACGCCGAGCTTGGCCACGGTCTCACCCCACTTGGTAGCGCGCCGGAAGTTCGCCCGCCGCAGGACGCCGCCGCGCTTGCCCGTGAAGATCAGCGCGTCGTCCTTGGCCCCGGTCAACTTGCCGAGATGCCGCCGTAGGTCGGGGATGATCGCTTGGGGGAGCGCCACCGTCCGCAGGCCCGCCCGTGATTTGGGCGGCCCGATGATCAGTTCGCCCGTGTCGAGTTCGACCTGTGCCTGCCGGACGGTGACCGTCCCCGCGGTGAGGTCGAGGTCCATCCGGCGCAGCGCGACGACCTCACCCCACCGGAGGCTTGCGAACGTCGCGAGGAGGACGAGGGCACGCAGGTGTTCCGGAACCATCCGGGCCAGTGTGAAGACCTGGGCGACCGTGAGGACCGGCCGCTCGTCCGGCTTCTCTTCACCGGCACCTTTGATCCGGCACGGGTTGCGAGCGATGATCATGTCATCGGTCGCCGTCATGAGCACGCCCCGCAGCAGCCGGTACGCCTTTGCCACCTCAGAAGCGCCGACGCCAGCATCGATCAGGGCGGCTCGCCATTCGCGGACGGTCGCCGTGTCGATCTTTCCGATGGGCACATTGCCGAGATACGGCGTGATGTGACGACGGAGGAGGCCGACGTAGATCTCCACCGTCCGCGCCCGCAGTTCGGTCCGCTCTTTGATCCACTTGGCCGCGTACTCCGACAGCTTGACCTTGGCCCGCTTCGGGTCCGTCCAGTCGCCAGTGATCAACTTGGCTTCGATCAGCGCGAGCTGTCTCTCTGCCTCACGCTCGGTGGCGTAAGTCGTGCCGCCCGAGCGCATCTTGCCGTCCGGCCCCGGATACCTGATCTGGAAGCGCCCGGAAGGCAGTTCGCGGATGCTGCCAAACCGGCGCTTGCCCCTCTTGTTGGCCATTAGGCGGCCCTCCTGATCTCAGTTGCCGAAAGGTCGGATGAGGTCGCTTGGTCGAGTTGCCGACGTCGTTGGATGCGTTCGTTGATCAGGAGCAGGAGTCGCTGTTCTGTGGGTTTCACGTCGGGGTCGCCGGGTCCGGCGCGTTCCCAGACGTGCACGGCGGTCGGGTCGGTGGGGTTGGTGACGGGGATTCCGGCCTCTGCCAGTCGCGCCAGCACCCAGGCTTTGCGGTCGGCTTTGTGGTCGGCGAGGGTTTTGCCGGACCATTTGCGGGAGACCAGGACGCGGCGGCCGCCGTAGCCGAGGTGTTCGCGGCGGTGTGCCTTGCCCTTGCAGTAGCCGGGGGTGAGTCCTTTGCGGGGGTTCTTGGGCTGGACGCCGTAGCGCAGCCAGTTCGCGCACGTCGGTGAGCACGGCTCATACCGGAGCGCTTCGGCCATCCGGTCGACGTGCGCACGCTGCGCGTCAGTGTCCGGAGCGTGGCATTCGGCGACGCCCTTGACCAGGTACTTGGTGAGGTAGCCGATCAGCTTGCGGGAGTCGGGAGTGTCGGCCAGGACGCCTTGAGCGTCGATCTGGCGTCCGAACCGCACCACGTGCAGGGGTTGGGCATCGGTGTCCGCGCCGAGGGCGTCTAGCGCTTCATCCCAGGTGGGGAGGACTTCCCCGGTTGTCGGGTTGAGGTATCCGCCCTCTGGTCCGGCCGCCGCATCCCAGACCGGCAGCCGTTCGCCCTCGAACATCACGCGGTCGGTGGAGGGCCACCACACCTGGTGGTAGGTGGCCGCGACCACCTGCCGCAGTTCGGCGCGGGAGATGGTGCCGCGGATGGCCATGTGTAGGTGGGGCGCGAGCCGTCGTTGGGGTTCGACGACCGCGAAGTACTGCACGTCGTAGCCGACGAAGCGGCGCAGGTTCTGCACGAACCGGTCCACCAGTTTGGAGAAGTGCAAGGCGTCCCGCGCCGCCCGCACGTAGTCGTAGCCGTCCGGGTCGACCGGCGTTCCATCGCCGCGGACCCGGCCGTAGGAGTCCAGGGTGAGGGTGAGGAACAGTGAGGGCCGGAAGGTTCGGCCGTCCCGGCCGCGGAACACCTTCCCGACCGTGCGGGAGTCGACCGGCCGCCGAGGCAGCTCCGGAGCATCCTGCCGCCGCCGGGTCGACCGGGTCCGCCGGCCCCTGGGCTCATCACCGGTCTTGATGGCACCACGTACGCCCGAGCGTGCCAGCTCATGATCCAGGTCCCGCACGACCGCGTCCCAGAACTCGGGCCCTTCCACGTCCGCCGTGCCGTCCTGGCCCGCACGATCACGGGCCGCCGTCGCGTGCGCCCGCAGTTCCATCCACGCGCGTTGTTCGGCGTCGGGGTCGGCGCGGGTGATGACGGGTTCGGTGGTCAGGTGCCAGCCCTGACGGCACTGCACCGCGCGGAGTTTGCGCTTGCGTTCGGCGCATGAGGGGCACACCGAGGCCAGGGTGTGCCCGCACGGCACGTACACCACCTCACCCGCGCCCGTGGTCAGGTCCACCCGCCGCATCGGCACCGGCCGGATGCACACCCCGTGGTCGACCGCGACCGCCTCCAGCACCCCCCGCGCCAGCGGAGGCAGCGTCTTGACCACCGGTTCCGATTCGGGTTCGGGCGGGGAGGTGTCGACGTCGGGGGCGTCGAGGGTGGGTTGCCTCACACCGCCCCCTCAGCGTCGGGGAGGGCGAGGGCGACCATGTCCCGGATGTCGGCGTCGGAGACGTACGCGGCCCGTACTCGCACCGGGTCCGGACTTGTCTCCAGTCGGACGAACCCGACTCCGGCGCCGGTCTCGGGGATGGAGGAGATCTGGTCGGCCAGCGCGCCTCGGTCGCGGGCCCCGTCCCCGAGGACCATGTCGACCTGTTCGTCTTCGTCCAGGCGCAGGGCGATGCGGTCGGGGAACAGGTTGCGCAGGTTGTTGACCTCTTTGCGGGCGTCCTGCTGCGCGCCGATCACGCAGTACCCCACCGACCGGCCCTGCGAGGTCAGCACCGCCAACGCCGACTCGGCCCGCTTGCGCAGATCACGCTCAGGGCAGTAGGCGGTCAGGAACGCCAACTCGTCCACCACGATCACCCGGAACGGGAACTCATGCGACGGAGCGAACGAGCGGGTAAGACCGGCGAAGCGGTTGGCGCGCGCGTTCATGTCCGCCGCCGCGTCCTCCAACAGCGCCACCATGCCGCCGGACGGGTCGGAGGAGTAGCGCCCGTACCGCTCGAACAGGGGACGCCCGAAGGACAGTTCCATGCGTTTGGGGTCGACCGCCCACACCTCCGCCAGCCCGCCCAGCATCCACGGCAGCACCGCCCGAATGACGGACCAGATCACCGACCCTTTGCCGGACCCGGTCGCGCCCGCGATCAGCACGTGGGTTCCCAGCAGCCGCAGCAGCCACGGGGAGCCGTCCTCAGCCCGTCCGACCGGCAGGGCGGACAGGTCGACGTCGGCCGCGTCGGGGATGGGGAGTGCGGGGATGGGTTCGGCGAGGGCGTCACGGCGGACGAACTCCAGCCAGACCCGGCCCGGCTTGTTCCCGTCCCGGACGCGGACGAGCGAAGCGCCGAAGCCGTGGGCGAGGTTGACCGCGACCCGTTCCCACGCGTCCGGAGCCTGCCCCTTCAGCATCTTCACCAGCACCCGATCGGAGGTCGGGCCGCACCGGACGCGGACGAGGGAGGGCAGGTATTCGCGGCCCTTGTGGATCTTGGTGAGTCCGGCCGTGACCAGGACGGGTTGCCAGTGCCGCCGGTACACCGCGACCAGCCGCCACCGGGACCGCGCCGGACGGAACGCGAACCGGACGAAGGACGGGCGGTCCACCCGCGCCCACACCCCCAAGCCGACCACGATGAGGGCCAGGACCAGGACGGGGACGAGCCACCCGTAGCGGACGCCGAGCCAGCCCAGCCCGGACGCGAGGGACACGGGGACGATGTTGCGGACCAGGAACACCACCGTCCGGACGATTGCGCGGACGGCGTTGACGATCAGGACGAGCCCTTCGGGCATGTGCCACACCGGGGGCGCCCACTTCGGCGCTGCGAACGGGTCGTGTTGTGCTTCGACCGCGACGTTCTCGCCCGGTCCGAGCTTGCGGAACTCCCATGCCATGATGGGACACCTCTTTCACTTGCACTGATCAGGGGAGAGAGAAGCGGGGCGGCTGGTGGTACCAGCTCCAGCCGCCCCACCCGAACATCAGGCCGCCGCGTCTTGGGCGGAGTCGGCCGAGTCGGTGTTGAGCGCGTGGAGCCGCTACACCTCGGCCGTGAACCGGGACACGACTTCCAGCAGCTGCCGCGCGTTGTCGACGTCGCCCAGCTCCACCGCGCCGCGCGACCGGTTGGACAGCGCGAACGACATGCCCGCCGCGTCGATGGTCAGGATCGGCCCGGAGTCGGGGTCGTTGGGGTAGGTGTGGCAGGCCAGGCGCACACCCTCACCAAGATGGATGTCGGCCGCGCCGAAGGTGCCCTTCACGCCGCCCTCCCCTTCCCCGAGGACCGCCCCGAAGGACGCCCCGACGAGGGACGGCCGGAGCGGTACAGCCGCTCCACCTCCACCGCGAACGCCGCCGATCGTTCGGCCAGCCGTCGCGCGAACTCGACATCACCAGCGTTGACCCGCTCGGGAAGGGTGAGAGTGACCAGCACCCGCCCGGCCGCGATCGTGAACAGCGGCGTCCGTGCTCGGAACGGCTTGAACTCCACCGAGGCCCCGGCGTCGATCGGCAGCGACAGCGCCGACATGCGCCCGCCCGCCATCACGCCGCGTCCTTCGTGGCCGCGCCGCCGTCCTTGCCCGCCGACCGGCCCCCGCCGCCCTTGAGGTTGGCCGGGCGCATCGCCGACGCCTTGAGCGAGTAGGCCAGCCGCCCGGTACCGGAGTTGACGTACGGCGTCACCGACAGCCCGTCGAACTCCACCGGCACGAACGGGAACCCCGCCGGAGCCTCCGGCATGACCGGCTGCACCGGAGCCGACAACTTGACCTTGAACGTGCCCTTCGACTCCGGGTCGGCGTCCAGGACCTCCACCGCCCACACCAGTTCGCCGGACTCCTTGTCCCGCGCCTGCACGAAGTTCTCCTTCGTCGACCGGTCGAAGTCCCGAACCGGCTCCACACCGCCCTTGATGAACGCCCCGAACGGGAACACGTCCCCGAACGTGACCTTGAACGGACCCTGTACCGCCATCACGATCACATCCTCTTTCTCGACTACCCGACAACTCGTATTGTCGAGTTGCTTAGAAGGTAAGCGATGAAACGCAACTCGACAAGTCGAGTATTCGAGATCTAGGAGTGACTTAGGTCACATCACAGTGCGTAGGTGTCTTCCAGGTCGTGAAGCTCGCCGGGAAGCACCAGGTCAACCACCATGACCGCCCGTCCGTCCGAGTCATGCACGGAGGCGAGCACGCCCAGAACCGGTGACGTCTTGCTGATCTCCAGCAACTTCGACTCGGACGAGGTCGGACGCCGCGCGCTTAGCCGCTCCACCACCTGTGCCAGTCGCGGCCCCGTACCGGCCTGGACGAGTCGACGCAGGGGAGCGGTCAACGCCTCAGCATGGTCGAGACCCGCCGCACGGCCAACGTCTAGCGGCACCCACACCGACACCAACTCACACGGAGTATCGCCCTCACGGTCGATGTACTGCCGCCGCAGCACCGTGACGCCGTCGACCACTCCGAGGAGCCGCGCCACATGCGGCGGAGCGTCCGCCGGCCCCACGGCCACCACATCGACCGACGAGTCGGCCTCAGACTGGTCGAGAACCGTCCGCGCCGGTCGCGACTGCTCATTGCCAGCTGGCAGAGGCGCGGCCTTAACGAAGGAGCCCCGCCCGTGTTCCCGCTCGATCTCGCCCCGCAGCTGCATCGCCTGCAAGGCCCGGACGACGGTCGGACGCGAGACCCCGAACTCCTTGACGAGCCGCGATTCCGAAGGCAGGGCGGACCCAGGCGGGTAGGTCCCGTTCGCGATGCGTCGCCGCAACGTCTGAACGATCTGGGCGTACTTCGGGGGCGCGTACCCCATGTCATCTGACATGACGACCTGCCATCAGCTCGACAACTCAAGTAGTCGAAGCGTAGCCACACCAGCCCCCGCTTGTCACGCCTCTGCCCAGCTCACCAGGTTGGAAGCGGGATCGGCGACGGCACAGCTACCGTCCCCACGGGGCACACGTCGCCGATCCCGCGGCTTCTACCAACCGGCCGGACGCCGAGACCGCGCCGACTCGATGGCGGTCAACAGGTCCTTGGGCGTCGACGCTTCCACGAGCCGCCACGATCCCAACCACAGCAGCGCCCACCATCGGTGGGTGTGCGTACCGAACCACGCCACCACGCCAGGACACCGCCGCTCGATCTCCTTACACACCGCCGCCACGTCGAACTCAGTCCCGTTCACCACCGCTCTCACGAGCCCGCACCGCGCCACAGATCAGACCGCAGGTAGTCAACGATCCGTTGGGCCGAGCCCGTCACGTCTGTGGCTGGGTGATTGTTGTCGACCCGCCACCAGGTGAAATGGAATCCGTGGAGGACGACGTAGCCGGAGACCGGCCGGTCACCCTCTCTGTGCACGCGGACGGTCAGCCCCGGAATCGAGTCCCGGAGTTCGACGTCCACCCCGAGCTTGGCCAGCGCGACATACAGCTCACCCAGGAGCACAAGTTCCACGTCACGGGACTGCATTAGGCCACCTCGATTCCCGTACCGGCGCACCGCGTGCACTCCTCCGGAACCCGATCCGGCGCAGCGACCGGCACCGCATCAGCGGGAACGATCACCAGCCGCCGCCGGGGGAGCACGAACTTGTGCTTCCGGCCGCCGCATGAAACGCAAGGTTCGGCAGACGAGGGATTCGCCGTGGTGCTCTGCAAGGTGGGGACTCCTTGGCCGCTCTCGGAACGTCGCGCCACGACGTTAAGAGCGAATCAAGCCCACAACCCGAACTCTCAGTTCGGGTCGACTCCCGGTCCGGGTCCTACGCAGCTACCAGGCCAATGCGCTTGGCCAGAGCCCGCACCTGTGGAGCCATGCTCGGCCGCGCCCGTTTCAGCAGCCCACGCACCAGATCGCGCGCCAGCACGTTGTACCGCAGATCTTCCGGACCACTGACCTCAGCGCTCATCAGATGCAACAACACCGCCGCATCGTCCCGCCGCTGTTCATGCAGCCGTGCCAACTCCAAGTAGAAGGTCGTTTGCCGCTCCAGCGAAGGCGAGGAGGTCACGTCGATGCGATCGGCGATGCTCAGCCCTTCCGCCGACTCGCCCGCCTCCATCTCGACACTCATCGCATGGAGATGGACGTTCGTCGGCCCGAACACCGTCCACAGCACGTTGCCCTCCCCGGTCGACTCGGCCGCCGGCAACGCGTGTTCCCGCAGCCGATCCCGAGCCGCCCACGCGTCCCCCTGACGCACCGAAGTAACGGACGCCACGAGCCACAAGGCCCCCGACATCGCCACCCAATCGCCTCCGCCATCGAGATGAGGCTTGAGTTCCTCGATCGCGTGAACAACCGTCTCCTCGGCCGCCTCCGCCTCATTCTGCGCGATCAGGATGTGCCCAAGATTCCAATGAGCCCCCGCGATCCTCAGCGGATCATCCGTCTCATACGCAGCCGCAATCGCCCGATCAGCAGCCACCAACGACAGATCAGTCCGCCCGATCCGCTTCGCGAACGTCCGCAGCAAAAAGTACATGTCCGACGACAACCGGGCCGCTTCCCGCCGCTGCTCAACCTCACCGAACGCCCGGAACGACCGCGCCGCCGCCTGGACATCCGACAGCAACGCCGGAAAAACCTCGGCCCCCTCCGTGTACCGCCGAGCCGACGTCTGCCAAATCTCCCAGGCCGTATCAACCCTCCGCCGCAGCCCGGCAAGGTCGATATCCGCGCCACTATCCGGAGCGCCAAACGACATCATCCGCCGATGCAATTCCGACGCCACCGGATGAATCGTCCCGTTCTGCTCAAACGTCGGTTCGCCAAGCAGAACCGACACCTGAACACCCAAAATCCGAGCGAACTTGTGCAATAGCCCGATAGTGGGAGTCTTCGCACCCCGCTCAATCTGCGAGACGTAATCCTCACTCACACCGGCCAGCCCAGCGACCACGGCCTGTGTCTTGTTGCGCCCCTGACGGTAGAACCGCAGACGCTCACCGATGCCGATCTCATCCGACCCAGACACGTTCACTCCCGGAGGGCGGGAAGACTAGACAGAGACCAGCGTAGGCAGCCACACCCACAAACCGCAGCCCACGAAGGACATGACACTGTGCACAAGCTCATCCTCTGGGACATCGACCACACGCTGATAGAGACGGGGGGCGTAGGAAGCGAAGTCTTCAAGGACGCGTTCGAGCAGGTCACCGGCCACCACATCGACCGCCTAGCCGACGTCACCGGCCGCACCGAGCAAGTCATCTTCCGCGAAACCTTGGACCTCTACGGCATCGAGGACCCAGGCGACTCCTTCCCCAAGTTCGTCGAGGCCCAGGCCGTCGGCTACCGAGCCCGAGCCGACGAGATGCGCCAACGAGGCCGAGCCCTCCCAGGAGCCCGCGAAGCCCTCCAAGCTTTCGCCGAGCTGCCACACATCACCCAAACCGTCCTAACCGGCAACCCCAAGCCCTCAGCCATAGCCAAGCTAGAAACCTTCGACCTAGCCCACTACCTAGCCCTAGAAATAGGCGCCTACGGCACCGATGACTCAGTCCGCCCCAACCTAGTCCCCATAGCTCAACAACGAGCCGCCACCCACACGGGCCACGCCTATGCCAGAGAAACCACATACATAATCGGCGACACAGTGAGCGACGTGGAAGCCGCTCAAGAAGGCGGAGCTCAGATCATCGCTGTTGCCACAGGCCGTACCACTATCGATGAACTACGCAAAGCGGAAGCTTCCTTCTTTCTCCCAGATCTCAGCGATACGAATCTCGTGGTGGATACTGTGAGCGGGTCCACCTAGAGTAAGGTAGCTGTGTGTTAAGGTGTCTGATCTCGAAAGTTCAGAACCTGGCCGATTCGACATCGAAGGTTCTCCAATTAGTGAGGGGTCAACAAAGAATGACCGGAACCTATTTGGGGCATACCTATGTTCGTCTGAGTGTGGCACCATATCGTCGCGCCTTTCTGGTTCGGGATGGAAATCAAAATCAATTGCGTAATGCAATACTTGCCGCCTCGACAATTTGGGGAGGTATGAGGACGCCAATAATGCCCGTCAGAGAGGATGGAACGATTGATTCCGCATGGATCCAGATTGCTGAGATCCTGCACACTGATTTGGTAGTCGACTTCACATGCGATTCGATGGGGAACGCATCGGCCACTTCGCCCTCCGTAAAACTCGAATGGCCCATCGTTCCCGCTGCAAAACTGGAGGATGGAACTTTCTGGAATATACATCCACTTACAGGACTGTCAAAGGAGCAAGCTCGGTCAACGGAAATCGTGCTGCCTGGCGATTTGAACCTTATTGGCCTGGCTGCCGCTGGGCATGTAGCACTTCCCGAGGAGGTTGCTTTCTGGCGGCAGCATGGGGCAACTGTGCAAGAGAATGCAGATCTGCAGGAGATATTCCGGGCGCAAGTAGGTGGCCGCACTGTCATAAACGCCACGGTGCGCAACGATTCTGACACAGTACTAGTTGCTCCGATAATGCAGACAGCTGCGCTGCTATGGGTGTCCAAGGATGAAGATAGCTTTACAGACGCTCTGTGGTTCTGGAATCTACGGGTTATTCGCCCCAAGGGATGGCGAAATGCTTCGAGTGTTTTGATAACAAAAGATGCGCTACAGGACTCCAGGCTCGTCGCTGAAATAAAAGAAAGTATCCTTCACTCATCCTCGACCAAGCCGGACATTTTTCTGAATAGTGCTAGCATCGAAGAGGATGGGGCGTTGGCAGAAATCGGCAAAAGTATTGGTCTGCGGCGTCACAATGAGAGGAAGTTTAACGAGCGCATTGCATCTAAGATAGACCCCCGGCGCGACCTTCTCTTTCGAGAGAACATTGACCCACGCAAGTTCTGGTGCTGTGAGCGGTCGATTGGCCCAGCCAGCGAAGTGCAAATGGTACTGCAACACCCTACATCGGATCTCCGAGGCAAATCGCCCTTGGAATGGAATTTTGCGGCTGGCTATGGGAAGGTTGCGCTCAATCTATCCGCTCCAGAGATAAGGGGACCTTTGCGGCCAAGCGTGGCCAGGATGTACCTGCAGAACGCTTCTTGGTCCAACAAGTCTCTTCGTGTTATCACTAACGCAGCTTCTGAGTACAATCTCCAGATCAAGCTGCCCGATCCTGCAGAAATACTTGCCACCGCCTGCGCGGAGAAAGGGGCTGTCTATGAAGCGAATGATAAGGCCCAACAGATTCGAGGAATAGTTAGCGCCGGTGGCGACTTGGAAATATTTAGACATACTGAAACTATAGCATTGATTCTCGCATTGACGCCGGATCCAAGCCGAGAGCTTGTGCGAGAACTAAAGAAGCTTCGCGCTAAAGACATTGTGACTGAGCAAGAAAAAGATGCACTGGTCAAGCAGGCTGCACTGACAAGGCTTACTGCTAAGAGGCTCCCGGACATCACCTCTCACCGGGCCTTCACTGCATTCTCGATCAACTCGTCGGAAGTCCCGCTTCTCTTGAATGAGCTGATCGAAAGAAAGCTTGTTCTACGTGGTTGGCGAATTGATTGCGATGTTTGCTCACTTAAAGACTTTCAAGATATTCGATCCGTAAGACATGTCGCAACTTGTGTTGGTTGCGGGTCGACCGCTAAGTACGCTTCCTCGGACAATGGCGAGCCTGCTCTATTCTATAGGCTTAGTACCCTACTGCAGCGCGTTAGTCAGAACGGTGGGCTCGCTCCGTTGGCCGCTGCTGCGCTTCTCCGAAAAGAGGGCGCATTTGTCATACCGGGTGTTGATTTTTCCGTTTCAGGGGAAAGTAGGGGAGACTTGGATATTATCGGATGGAATGACTATCAGATGTTCTCCGGTGAAGCCAAGAGTAGTGCGGCCGGATTTATCGGCCAAGACCATGAGCGAGATGTCAAGAAGAGCTTGCTTGTGGGTTCCGATGTGCACCTAGCAATATGTCTAGAAGAGCTTCCGAAAAATATTCGCCAGGAACTCTCCAATGCTTGCGAGCCATCCGGCATGACCTTGCGGATTCTAGATGGCCCCCGACTCTTGGCCGGCATGGCGCAATAGCGCATGAGGCTTGCCGAATTGGGCTGTTTTGGATCAAGGGGCGGCGGCGCTTGGGCCGCTGGCGCGGCCCCGCGCCTGGCCGCCCGGAGCGTGCGGCGTGGGCGCCGGTCACCGGACGGCCGCGCCGGGCCGCGCGTCGTGCCACGGCCGCCTGCCCCGCCCCGTCCGGCCTCCACGGGGTACGCGCCGCCGCCCGAACGATTCCGCCCGGAGAACCCGACTCCGCCGGTACGGGACGTTGCAAGCTGAGCTGGAAATGCGCAGGGTCCCCCCGGCCCCGATCTGTCGAGGATGGCGACGGCCGGAACCTGTCAAGGGCGCCTACGGCGTCACTACGTGATGGCTACGCCACCCTTGACAGAACCCGCCCGCCGCTAAGTACAGGTCTCGTCGGGGCCGGGGGGAGGAAGGTAGGGGTAGAACAGCGGCTACGCCGCACGCCCGAGCGCTCACGGGGACCGGGCACCACGCGAGCCACGGCCGAGACCACCACGCGGCAGCTGGGCGAACGTTGTGCCATACGCGTGCCAGTGGGAAACGCGAGGGGTGTGGTTCTCGCCAGGTCGGGAGCGGGATCAACCTCGGTGATCATGGTGTGAGGGCGTGCCATTCGCGTGCCATTAGGTTGGGCCGCCTGTGGACGAGGTCGCACCCCGGACGGTGGCCGGGTGCTGGTCAGGGCCCCATCCGGGTGATCACGAACACTTACAAGCGAGGAGTCGGCGGTTCGAACCCGTCCGCGCCCACCGCAGTCGGTCTGACCTGTGAGGACACGTTCCTCACAGGGAAGGCCCGCTGTGCGGGACGGCTGAAGTGACGTCGCTTGCGTGCCCGGCGTTGAACTTGTGGGTTAGGACCAGGGTTCTGTGGTCAGGTTGCCTAGGTCTTCGATGGCGACGCGGTCCTGCTCGGCGAGGATTGTGATCATGGTCTCGGCTTCGGTCATGGTGACGTTGCGGCGGCGGAAGCAGCGGTTCTCGGGGTCGGGGGAGTCTAGGGAGAGGTCTCCGGCCTTGGTCCATGTGACCTGCACGCAGCCTTCGGAGCGGCCTACGAAGCCGGCGAAATTGCCATCGTATGGGGCCAGTTCCAAGAGGACGCTTCTCGCCTCGCCCAGTGACATCGGGACCTCGGCGTTCTGGACACCGCCCCGGTAGCCGCTGTAGAAGACCTCCAGGAGCGGGGTCGTGGGTTCGGGGGCGGGGCCGTCCGGCCAGGTGGCGAGGGGGCCGAAGCGGCGGCGGCGCCAGGTCAGGGGGACGTGGATGCGGTCGGACGGGTCGCCGCTCCATTCGGGAGCGAGGCCGTGGGTTCGGAGGGCGGTGACGATCTCCTCGCCGATGTCCGTGCCGTGGAAGGAGCCGAAGGCGAGGTCGCAGCCGCCGCCGGCGGCGGCGGTCTCCATGTCCTGGCGGTGCGTGAAGACGTAGCCGCGTCGCTGCTGGTCGCTGGGGACCTCGCCGCCGATGTCGTTCGTCCCGCATGTCAGGCAGCAGGCGAAATCGGTGCGCGCCACGATGCCGGTCGTGTTGAGGTCCCCGAAGGCGCGCAGCAGACGGTCGGAGTCGAGGACGTCCGGCCAGGTGCGCTGGTCTTCCAGGTAGGACGCGAATTCCTCGGCGACCGTCGCGGTGACGTCGGTGTCGTCTCCGAGGTAGGCGGCGCAGTGGTTCAGGATTGCTCGGTGGCCGTCCTGCCCCCGAGCGAGGTGGAACCTGATGAGTTCGTGAAGATCAGCGATCATGGTGGGCCATTATCGCGGCCGGTGGGACGTTCCTGGGCCGATAGTCTCAGAGGCCGTCGCACCCCCGGCCTTTGTCCGCAGGACCTGAGAGAGCGGGCCGTCCCCGATGCCGAAAGTCGTCTCGCGCCGATCTGCCGGGGGCTGCGTGCGCGGCCGCCATGTGATCTCAACCCCGCGGCTGCTGTTCCGCTCGCCGACGATGACCGACAGCATGGCGGCCCTGGCGGCGGCCAGCGACGCGGGTGCCCAGCGTTGGCTCGGGTGGGAACCCGAAAGTGTGGTTCCCGAGCCCCGACGAGAACGTCTGCTGGACAGGCGTCCCAGGCTGAGGCGTCCCTTGCTGGGCTGGGCGCCGGTCCGTGCTCCGCTTTTGCTGGTGGCGATCGACCCATCGAACCGTGCCTACGCTGGGATGGCCGCAATCCAGGAGGTCACGCCGGACGGCTGCCAGGTCGGTGGAAGCTTGAGCCCCGACTACCGCGACAGGGGCCTGGGTGCCGAATTGTTCACCGCCATCTACCAGCTTGCCCATGACCATTTTGGCTATGCCGAGGTTAGAGCCGGTACCGAGCCCACTAATGCTGCCTGCATCCGCTCGCTCCAATCGGCCGGGTTCGTCCTCGTAGCAGGCTCGGCCACCCACCTTCTGCCGGACGGACGGACAGTTCCGGCAGCATGGTTCGCCCGCACCGATCCCAACCCCGTGATCTGCCCGGCCGTCCAGCATCGGTGACGATCGCCGGGTCACGTTTGCCCAGCCGTCGCGGTGTCCGTTCAGGGGGTTGGGCCGTAGTGGGTGGCTATTTGTTCGGGGCTTTGCCAGCGGGTGTAGGTGGGGGATTGGGGCCAGTTTTCTGGGGAGTCCTGCCATTCTTCTTGGCGGCCGTAGGGGAGTAGGTCGATCAGGGGGAAGGTGTGGCTTAGTTGTTCGGTGCCTCGGCCGTTGGTGTGCCAGGTGCGGTAGACGGTGTCGCCGTCGCGTAGGAAGACGTTGACGGCGAAGCCGCCGCCAGGGGGTGCGTCGACGTCGGTGCCGAACGGGCTGTTCGCGGTGGAGTACCAGGTCATTTTGTTGCCGACCCGTTGTTTGTAGTCGAGGGCCTCGTCTATCGGGCCCTGGGTGACGATGACGAACCTGGCGTCGTAGGGCTCCAGGAACTCCAGGCGTGTGAACTGTGATGTGAGCCCTGTGCAGCCCGGGCACTGCCACTTTTCGTCCGGGAACCACATGTGGTTGTAGACGATCAGCTGGGATTTGCCGTCGAAGATCTCGGCCAGGGTGAGCGGGCCCTCTTCGCCCTCGAGGGTGTACTCGGGCATCTCGACCATCGGCAGCCGGCGGCGCTGGGCGGCGATCGCGTCGAGTTCGCGGGTCGCGGCCTTCTCGCGGACGCGCAGCTCGTCCAGGTGGCGGCGCCAGGTCTCGGCGTCGACGACGGGTGGTAGTGCGGTCATGGGCTCCTCCGAGTTCGCGGGTCTGTATGTTGACCGTGGCCGACCGCCTAACTCATCGCTCTGGCGCGAAACCCCTGTCCCCGGGGTTCGGGGACAGGGGTTTCGTGGTGGTTCTCTCAGCAGAGGCCGTTCGGGTTGGACGTTCCGCAGGTGTTGTCGCGGAAGCGGTTGGTGGTGCTTCCGCTGTTGTTGACCAGGTCGTACGGCTTGTTGCCGCGGGCGTTGTTGGCCTTGATCAGGTTGTGGTGGGCGGGCCGGTTGCGCGGCGGCGTGCCGCGGAAGAGGACGATCCCGCCGGAGTACGGCAGTTTCCCGCGGTTCCGGTGGACGGTGTTCTTGACGATCTCGTTGTGGTCGCCGCCGAAGAACAGGATTCCGGTGCCGCTGAGCGCCGGGACCTGGCCGTGCGCCTCGCAGATCTTGTTGTTCATCGAGACGCGGTTCTTCCACACCTGGGTGTTGCCCTGTCCCGTTCGCTGGCTGTCGTCGACGAGGGCGATTCCGGTGCAGTTGTTCGTCAGCGAATTGTGGTGGACCTGGATGTGGCGGGCGTGCCGGATCAGGAGCCCGAGCGTGTTGCCCGAGGAATGGTTCCAGGCGACCTCGGTGCCGTACGCGTTGGCGGTGTCGCCGACGTAGAGGCCGGCGTCGTCGCGGTTGTCGAGAGTCCAGTTCCAGACGAACCGGCCGCGGGTGGAGTTGTATTGCGCGATGCCGTACTCGCCGTTCTGCTTCGCGAGGACGGCCTGGACCTTCAGGCGGTCGGTGTAGGTGCCGAACACGCCGGTGCCCTTGAAGTTCCGGACGACAAGCTGCTGGATCGTCACCCCCCTGACCGGGCGCTTCGTCCAGCCGACGACGCAGAAGCCCATGCCGGGGACCTTGGCCCGCGCGCAGTGGTCGCGGTGGCCGGGACGGACGATCGTCTTGTTGCCCTCGCCGCGGATCGTGAGGCGCTTGCGGACGAGGACGCCGCCGGCGTAGTGGCCGGCCTTGAGCCGGATCGTGTCGCCGGGTCTGGCCCGGTCGACGGCCGCCTGGATCGAGTGCCCCGGCCGGACGACGTGGGTCCGTCCGCCGGCCTGCGCCGCCGCCTGGCCGGCGGGCGCGATGGTGGCGAGCCCGGCCAGCACGACTCCCGTGCCGACCGAGGCCGCAATAGTCCGCCTCATCCCTTTCCCCCTTTTCGCTTGGCTTTGCCGCGCCGCGCGGCAAACGAATTCCTCGATCATCTTGAACCGGAAACATTATTCCGTTGATGTGAGCGGGGTAAAAAGTCAAAGGGTTCTCGGGAAGGCGGGTGAATTCTGCGAACTGACGGGCGTTATGTGGGCCAGTTCTCGGTGGTGTGGCCGGGGAGGAGGTCCAGGGCCGCGCGGTCCTCGGCGGCGAGGACGGAGATGATGTCCTCGGCTTCGGCCACGGTCACGTGGCGGCCGTGGGAGCGGCGGGCGGCGGGGTCCGGGAATTCCAGCCACAGGCGCGGGCCGGTCTCCCAGATCACCTGCGCGACGTCGCCCGAGCGGCCCTCGAAGACGGCGAAGTTGTCGGCGTAGGGCGTGAGTTCGAGGAGGAGGCCGCGGGCCTCGGCCAGCGTCATCGGCATGGGGTCCTCCGCGTTGCGGCCCCGCGCGTAGTCGCTGTACGTGACGTCCAGGCGGTCGGTGCCGGGGACGGGCGGGGCGGGGCCGTCCGGCCAGGCGGCGAGGCGGCCGGAGCGGCGGCGCCGGTAGGTGACGTCGACCTCGATGCGGCGGGACGGGTCGCCGTCCCAGCGCACGGTCAGGCCGTGGCGGCGGAGCGCCTCGGCGACGTCCTCGCCGATCTCCGGCTGGGTGGACGCCTCGGCCGCGTCCTTGAAGACGCCGTAGGCCAGCATCAGGCCGCCGCCGGAGACCGCGGCCTCCATGTCCTGGCGGTGGCAGAACGTGTAGCCGCGCCGCTGCTCGCCGCGCGGCACCTCGCCGCCGACCTCGGATATCCCGCAGTTCTGGCAGCAGGCGAAGTCGGCGCGGGCCACGATGCCGGAGACGTCGAGGTCGCGGAACGCGCGCAGGAGTCGGTCGGAGTCGGTCACGTCGGGCCAGGTGCGCTGGTCGGCGAGGTAGGCGGCGAACTCCTCGGCGGCGATCTCGGCGGCGAGGGAGGTAACGTCGGGGGTGTCGTCCAGGTACTCGGCGCAGCGGCCGACGATGGCGTCGAAGTCGTCCGCGCCGAGCGCGAGCAGGACGCGAATGTGCTCACGGAGCTGTTGCGACATGTCGGCCGATTATGGCGGACGCCGGGGTTCGGGACGACCCGGTCGCGGTTTACATGGCGTTCACAAATGGGCAACAGGTCCGAAATGCCTGGTTGGCAGGTTGTGATGTGCCGAAACCGCCTGGAAGGGACCGACGTTGAGCTACAAGGCCGAGTACATCTGGATCGACGGCACCGAGCCGACCGCGCGGCTGCGGTCGAAGACGCGGATCCTCGCCGACGGCGCCGATCTGCCGGACTGGGGCTTCGACGGGTCCAGCACCAACCAGGCGCCCGGCGACCGCTCCGACTGCGTGCTCAAGCCCGTCTTCTCCTGCCCCGACCCCATCCGCGGCGGTGACAACAAGCTGGTGCTCTGCGAGGTCTTCCTCGTGGACGGCACGCCCCACGAGACCAACACGCGGGCCAAGCTGCGTCCGATCGCCGAGCAGTACGCGGCGCAGGACTCCTGGTACGGCATCGAGCAGGAGTACACGTTCTTCAAGGACGGGCGCCCCCTGGGCTTCCCCGAGCGCGGCTACCCCGCCCCGCAGGGCTTCTACTACTGCGGCGTCGGCGCCGACGAGGTGTTCGGACGCGACATCGTCGAGGAGCACATGGACGCCTGCCTGGCCGCCGGCCTGAAGATCTCCGGCATCAACGCCGAGGTCATGCCGGGGCAGTGGGAGTTCCAGATCGGCCCGGCGGGCACCGTCGAGGTCGGCGACCACATGTGGGTCGCGCGGTGGCTGCTGTACCGCATCGCCGAGAACCACGACGTCTCCGCCACCCTCGACCCCAAGCCGGTCGAGGGCGACTGGAACGGCGCCGGCGCGCACACGAACTTCTCGACCAAGGCCATGCGCGAGGGCTACGACGCGATCATCACGGCGTGCGAGGCGCTCGCCGCGAAGGCGCAGGAGCACGTCACCGGGTACGGCGCCGACATCGAGCGGCGGCTGACCGGCATGCACGAGACGGCCCCGTGGAGCGAGTTCAGCTACGGCGTGTCGGACCGCGGCGCGTCGGTGCGGATCCCCTGGCAGGTCGAGGTCGACAAGAAGGGCTACATCGAGGACCGGCGCCCGAACGCCAACGTCGACCCGTACGTGGTGACCCGGCTGATCACCGGCACCTGCTGCGCGGCGCTGGAGAAGGCCGGGCAGATCTGACCCGTCCGGCGAGCCGTCCGTCCGCCCGTCAGGTCGTGGGGGGAGAGGGGCCCCGGGGAGCATCGCTCCCCGGGGTTCGCCGCGTTCCGGGCCGACGAGCCGTGCCTCCGGGGCGCTGAGCGGGACGCGGACACGGGCTGCTTTGCCGCGGAACGGGGCCAAACATCTGCAAAATGGTGCGCTTGGGGGAGTTCCCCCGTTCGGTGCCGGGTACCACCTCTACGTTTCGCACGGGGGAGGGGACATGCCCGATTCGTCATTCGGGCGGTACTCCGGCGGCCTGCACGGCAGGCGCGCCGGCCGCCCGGCGCCACGGCCATGGGAGCGGTCGTTCCGGTGCCCCGCCACGGCGCGGCGGCGCCCGGCGGAGGCTCCGGCGCGACGGTACGAGGACTTCATCGCGCTGCACGACGAGATCGCCGCGGCGTCGGGGCCGTCGCTGCGGCCGCTGTGGTGGACGGGGATCGCCGCGGCCCTGGGCGGGGGGCTCCTCGCGTTCGCCGCGGTGGTCGGGCTGCGCACGACGTTCGGGGTGGAGGTCCCGGTGTTCGCGGGCGGGCACACCGCCGCGACGCCCGCCGCGACCAGCTACGCGCTGTGCGCGATGGCGGGCACGATCCAGGCGACCGCGCTGATGCACCTGCTGGTGGCGTCGGCGGCGCGTCCCGTGCGGGCGTTCGCGTGGATCGGCGCGATCGCGGTCGTGCTGCTGACGATCCTGCCGCTGACGCTGAAGGGCCCGTTCGACGCGGCGCTCGCGACCGCCGGCATTAACCTGATCGGCGGGACGGCGGTGGTGGTGCTGCTGTCCGCCGTGGTGGCGGGCTCGCGGCCGTTCCCGCAGGACGGGTCGTTCAGCCGCCGCCGTCGTTGAGCACGGACCCCGGCTACGGGCGGACGAAGCGGGCCAGCAGGTCGTCCAGGGCGAGCGCGCCCGCGTCCAGCGCCGCGTACATCTCGTTGATCTCGGCGTAGCCGAGCGCGCGGGCCACGGCCAGCGAGTCGCCGTGCGCCTCGGCTGCCAGCAGGTCGACGTCCCGCCTGGCCAGCGCCCGGTAGAGGCGGCGCCGTCCGGCGTCTGCGGCCTCCTCGGCGCGCCGCAGCGTCAGGCGCTGCTGGATGTGGACGCGGGCGGTGACGGTCGCGGCGATGCCCAGCCAGTCCTCGGACGGGAACCCGGCGGGATCGGTGAGGATCTCCACGACGTTGCCGCTGCGGACCTGCACCGACATCGGGGCGAGCCGCCCGTTCACGACGGCGCCGATGCAGCGGTCGCCGGTCCGCGCGTTGAGCGCGTACGCGAAGTCGAGCGCGGTCGCCCCGGCGGGCAGCGCGACGATGTCGCCGTCGGTGGTGAACGCGGCGACGTTTCCCGCGGCGAGGTCGGTGCGCAGCCGGTCGAGGAACTCGCCGGACGGCGCGTCCGACTGCCAGGCGAGCAGCCGGCTCAGCCACACCAGGTCGCGCCGCCCGGCGACGGCCGTGGACGCGTCGTCGCCCGCGTCGCGGATGTGCGCGACGATGCCGTGCTCGGCGACCGGATGCATCGCCTCCGTGCGGATGATCACCTCGAACGGGTCGCCGTCCGGGCTGATCACCCGGGTGTGCAGCGACCGGTACAGGTTGTCCTTCGGCATCGCGATGAAGTCGCGGACCTGGCCCGCGACCGGGTGCAGCGCGGAGTGCACCGCGCCGAGCGTGATGTAGCAGTCGCGTTCGGCGCCGTCCACCAGCAGCAGGAGCCGCGCCGCCTCGCAGGGCCGCAGCCCGGCCAGGTCGCCGCCGAACGACTGGTGCACCGCGTACAGGTGGGACGGCCTGATCTGGACGCGCGCCGCCACCCCGTGCTCGGCCAGCGCCGCGCCGATCAGCTCCGTCGCGGGCGCGAACGCCCGGTCGGCCTCCCGCAGCGCCTGCCGGACGGCCTCGCCGGTCGCGGCGTGCTGCTCGGGGAGGCGGGCGGCGAACGCCAGATCGTCCATCTCCCGCTTGAGGACGTGGATGCCGAGCCGCTCCGCGAACGGGACCAGCAGCTCATGGGACGCCTTCGCTATGCGGGCCCGCTTGTGCGGCGGCTGGAACCCCAGCGTCCGCAGGTTGTGCAGCCGGTCCGCCAGCTTGATCACCAGGACGCGCAGATCGGCCGCCGCGGCCAGCACGATCTTCCGGAACGTCTCCGCCTCGGCGCGGTCGCCCCACCGCTCGCCGTCCAGCTTGGTCACGCCGTCCACCAGGACCGCGACCTCCTCGCCGAACTCGGCGCGCAGCTCCCCGAGCGTGTACGGGGTGTCCTCGACGGTGTCGTGCAGCAGCGCGGCGACGAGCGTGGTCGTGTCGAGGCCCATCCCGGCGAGGATCATCGCGACGGCCAGCGGATGCGTGATGTACGGGGCGCCGGACTTGCGGAGCTGCCCGCGGTGCAGCCGCTCCGCGACCTCGTAGCCGTGCAGCAGCTCCGCCTCGTCGGCCCCCGGGTACGCGGCACGATGAGCGGCCAGCAGCGGCGCGAGCGCGGCCCGCACGGGATCCGGACCACCGGACGCCACCCGCCGCCGCGCCGGAAGCCGGAACCTTCCGCCGCGCACCGGCGGCCGGAACCGCCCCTTCGCCGGATTGAGCGTCGCCATCGCACCCACCTGCGCCGCCTGCCCGCCGCACGACCGCTACGGGCTGTGAGATAGATCTTACAATCGAGCAACCCCATGGCTCCGCCAGTTTGAACCTCAGCCGACGGTTACGGGCAGGCACGCGGAGCGAGCGCCAGCGAGCGCAGCGGGCATGCCCGGCGCGCCGCGTCCCCGCAGCGCAGCGAGCGCCAGCGAGCGGAGCGAGGAGACCCGTGCCGCGCAGCCGGGGGGCCCGGGGGGTCGCCCCCCCGATAGGCAAAGGGAGGGTTCAAAGTTCTTTGCTTGGGGGCATCGGCTCGCTCTCTGGTGTGTCGTCTGGGTAATCGGACGCTCGCCGACCGTAGTGTTGCGCAGCGTTGTTGCGAGCCGCAGTGGGACGTCGGGGGGCAGTGCATGGCGGCGGACAAGGGCGAGGGTCTCCGGGCCGAGATCATCGGGGTCACCCCGTTCGGGCGTCCGGTACCGCATCTCGCCGTGGCGGTCGCGCGGGCGGGCGGGGTCGGGGTGCTCGACCTCGGGGCCGACCGCGCGCCGGGGCTCGCCGCGCTCGCGGACGTGCGCCGCTGGTGGACGGGCCCGTTCGGCGTCCGTGTCCCGGCCGGGTGCAGGGTCAGGCCCGCCGAGATCCCGGACGCGGTCGGCACCGTCGTGGTCGACGCCCCGGCGCTGCGGTCGGACGACCCGCTCGACGTCGCCGGGTTCGCGCGGGGCCGGCGCCTCCTCATCGAGGTCGTGGACGCCGACGAGGCCGCCGCCGTCGTGCCCGTGGCCCGTGAGATCGCCGGGGACGTGGGGCTCATCGCGCGGGGCTCCGAGGCGGGCGGACGCGTCGGCGAGCTGACCGCGTTCGTCCTGCTGCAGCGGCTCATGGCCGATCCCTGCGTGGACGCCCCGGTGTACTCGGCGGGCGGGATCGGGACGCACACGGCCGCGGCGGCGGTGGCGGGCGGCGCGGCCGGGGTCGTCCTGGACGTGCAGCTCGCCCTCGTCCGGGAGATGGATCTGCCCGCCGACGTCGCGTCGGCGCTGGCGGCGATGGACGGCGGCGAGACCGCGGTCGTCCACGGGCATCGGGTCTACACGCGCCCTGACCTGCCGGAGATCGACTTGGCCGGGCTCGGCCCGGCGGAGGTCAACGCGCGGCTCGGCGCGACCGGGCTGCGGTCGCGGCTGCTTCCCGTGGGCCAGGACGGTCCGCTGGCCGCGGCGCTGGCCGGGCGGTACAAGACCGCCGGGGGAGTGGTGCAGGCCGTCCGGGACGAGATCGGGTCGCATCTGCGTGCCGCCGTGCGCGCCGGGCCGCTGGCGCCGCGGCCGGAGCCCGTGGTGGTGCAGGGGCCGATGACGCAGGTCAGCGACGGTTCGGCGTTCGCGGCCGCGGTCGCGCAGGACGGCGGCCTGCCGTTCCTCGCGCTCGCCCTGATGGACGGCGACCGGGTCCGGACGCTGCTGCGCGAGACCGCCGACCGGCTCGGCGGACGCCCCTGGGGCGTCGGGATACTCGGGTTCGCGCCGCAGGACGTCCGGGAGGCGCAACTCGCGGCGGTCTGCGAGGCGGCGCCGCCGTACGCGCTGATCGCGGGGGGCCGTCCGGCGCAGGCCGAGCCGCTGGAGGCCGCGGGGATCAGCACGTACCTGCACGTCCCGTCGCCGGACCTGCTGGACAGGTTCCTCGGCGAGGGCGCGCGGAAGTTCGTGTTCGAGGGCCGGGAGTGCGGCGGGCATGTCGGGCCGCGGGCGAGCTTCCCGCTGTGGGACGCGCAGGTCGAGCGGCTGATGGCGTTCGGCGGCGACCCCGCCGAGCTGTCGGTGGTGTTCGCGGGAGGCGTCCATGACGAGCGCTCCGCGGCGATGGTCGCGGCGCTGGCGGGGCCGCTGGCCGAGCGCGGCGCCGACGTCCGCGTGCTGATGGGGACCGCGTACCTGTTCACGTCCGAGGCGGTGGCGGCGGGCGCGATCCTGCCGGGCTTCCAGGACGCGGCGGTCGAGTGCGACGGCACGGCCCTGCTGGAGACGTCACCCGGCCACGCCACCCGCTGCGCCCGGACGCCCTACGTCGACGTCTTCGCCGACACCCGCCGCGAACTGGAGCAGGCCGGGACGCCGCGCCAGGAGGTGTGGCACCGCCTTGAGAAGCTGAACCTCGGGCGGCTGCGCCTCGCCAGCAAGGGCCTGCGGCGATCCACGCCCGTGGAGCCCGCGGTGCAGCGGGCCGAGGGCATGTACATGCTCGGGCAGGTGGCGTCGCTTAGGTGGTCCACGACCAGCGTCGCCGCGTTGCACGAGCAGGTCACGTCCGGTGCGACGGCGTTTCTCGCCGCCCGTGCCGAGGAGGTCGGGATCGCCGCCGCGCGTCCTGCCCCCGCCGCGGCACGGCCCGCGGACGTCGCGATCGTCGGGATCGGCTGCGTCTTCCCCGGCGCCCGCGACACCGACGCCTACTGGGCGAACATCGTCGGCGGGACCGACTCGATCACCGAGGTCACCCGCTGGGACCCGGAGATCTACTACGACCCGTCCGGGGAGGGGAAGACGCCGTCGAAATGGGGCGGGTTCCTGCCGGACGTCCCGTTCGACGCCCTCGCGTACGGCATCCCGCCCAACGCGCTAGGCAGCATCGACCCGATCCAGCTCCTGTCGCTGGAGGTCGCGGCCCGCGCGCTGAAGGACGCCGGATACGCCGACCGCCCGTTCGACCGCGCCCGCACCTCGGTGTTCTTCGGCGCGGACGGCGGCAACGACCTCGGCGCGGCCTACGGGATGCGCGCCGCGCTCCCGTCCTACTTCGGCGAGGTCCCGGCCGGGCTGGACGAGCAGCTCCCGCACCCCACGGAGGACTCGTTCCCCGGCGTCCTCACCAATGTCATCGCCGGGCGGATCGCCAATCGCCTCGACCTCGGCGGCGCCAACTACACCGTCGACGCGGCGTGCGCCGCGTCCCTCGCCGCGCTCGACGCCGCCTGCAAGGACCTCCTCTCCGGCTCCAGCGACATGGTGCTGTGCGGCGGCGCCGACCTGCACAACGGCATCCAGGACTACCTGCTGTTCGCGTCGGTCGGCGCGCTGTCGCCGTCCGGGCGGTGCGCCGCGTTCGACGCGTCCGCGGACGGCATCGCGCTCGGCGAGGGCGTCGCGTGCGTCGTGCTGAAGCGCCTCGCGGACGCCGAGCGCGACGGCGACCGGATCTACGCCGTCGTCAAGTCGGTCGCCGGGTCCAGCGACGGGCGCTCCCTCGGCCTCACCGCCCCCCGCGCCGAAGGGCAGCGCCGCGCGCTCGACCGCGCCTACGAGCAGGCGGGCGTCGCGCCCGCGTCGGTCGGGCTCGTCGAGGCGCACGGCACCGGCACCGAGGTCGGCGACCGGACGGAACTCGCGACATTGCGTTCCGCGTTCGCCGACGCCGCGCCGGGCGGCGTCACGCTCGGGTCGGTCAAGTCGCAGATCGGGCACACCAAGTGCGCGGCCGGGCTCGCCGGTCTCATCAAGACGGCGTACGCCCTGCACACGGGCGTGCTGCCGGGGACGCTGCACCTCGCCCGTCCCAACGCCGAGTGGACGCCGGACGGCCCGTTCGCGTTCAGCGGCGCCGCGCGTCCGTGGGCGGCCCGTCCCGGCGACCGGTACGCGGGGGTGAGCGGCTTCGGGTTCGGCGGTGCGAACTTCCACGCCGTCCTGTCCGGGTACGACGGCGCGCCGGAACCGGTGTCGGGGCTGGCCGAGTGGCCCGCCGAGCTGTTCCTGATCCGCGCGGCCGACCGCGCCGCCGCCCGTGCCGAGATCGACCGCCTCTCCGCCCTGGCGGAGGGCCGGGCCGAGCCCCGGCTCCGCGACCTCGCCCGGACGGCAGCCGCGCTCGAAGGGCCCGTCCAGGTCGCCTTCGTCGCCACCGGGCTGGACGACCTGCGGGGAAAGCTCGCCCTCGCGGCGGAATTCCGTCCGGCGCCCGGTGTTTTTCTGCCGTCGGGTGAGCCGGGGCAGGTCGCGTTCCTTTTTCCCGGGCAGGGCAGCCAGCGTCCGAACATGCTCGCCGACCTGTTCGTCGCGTTCCCGCGCCTGCAGCGCCTCCTCCGCCTGGCCGGCGGACGGTACGCCCCGGCGATGTTCCCGCCGGCCGCGTTCGGCCGCGCCGAGACCCGCCGCCACCAGGCCGAGATCACCGACACCCGCGTCGCGCAGCCCGCCCTCGGCATCGCCGGGCTGGCCGTCCACCGGCTGCTCACCGCGCTCGGCGTCCACCCCGACCTCGCCGCCGGGCACAGCTACGGCGAGCTGGTCGCGCTGTGCGCCGCCGGGGTCGTCGACGACGCCGACATGATCGAGCTGAGCGCCGCCCGCGCGGAGGCGATCCTGTCCGCCGCCGGGGACGACCCGGGCGCGATGGCCGCCGTCGCCGGCTCGCTCCGCGACGTCCGGGAGAGGCTGGCGGGCCTGTCCGGCATCGTCGTCGCCAACCACAACGCGCCTGGCCAGGTCGTCATCTCCGGGACGTCCGAGGGGCTGGAACGCGCCATGCCCGTCCTGTCCGGCGCGGGCTTCGCCGCCCAGCGCCTGCCGGTGGCGTGCGCGTTCCACAGCCCGCTCGTCGCCGCCGCGTCCGCCGACCTGCGCGCCGACCTCCTCCGCCGCGACCTCCGCTCGCCCGCCTTCCCCGTCTGGGCCAACGCCACCGCCGCCCCCTACGACGCCGACCCCGCCGAGCTGGCCGCCACCCTCGCCGGGCAGGTCGCCGCGCCGGTCCGCTTCGTGGAGCAGATCGAGGCGATGTACGACGCGGGCGCCCGCACCTTCGTGGAGGCGGGGCCTGGACGCGTCCTCACCGGCCTCGTCGGCGCCATCCTCGGCGACCGCCCGCACACCGCCGTGAGCTGCGACGCGCCCGGCGAGAACGGCCTGGCGCACCTCCTCCGCACCCTGGCCGAGCTGGCCGCCGCCGGTGTCCCCGTCGACCCGCTGCCCCTCTTCGCCGGACGCGACGCCCGCCCGCTCTCCGCCGCCGCTCCGGGCGTGCCGGGCTGGGTCGTCAACGGGCATCTCGTCCGGACCGCCGACGGCGGCTACCCGGCGGGCGCGCTCCGCCCGGCCGAACGCGTCCCGGGGTTCAGCCCGCGCGGGCCGGAGGACGCCGTCCTGGAGTACCTGCGCGCCGGGCGCGAGATGATCGCGGCGCAGCGGGAGGTGGTCCTCCGCCATCTCGGCGCGACGCCGCCGCCCCTGCCCGAGGCCCCCGCGCCCGAGGCCCCCGCGACCGCGCCCGCCGTGCCCGAGGCTCCCGTGCCCGCGCCTCGGTCCGTCCTGCCGGGGGAGACCGTCCCGGACGAGGCGCCCCGCGACGTCCACGCCACCGTCCTCGCGGTGATCAGCGCCCGCACCGGCTACCCCGAGACGATGCTGGACGCGGCCCTGAACCTGGAGGCCGACCTCTCCATCGACTCCATCAAACGCGCGGTCATCCTCGGCGACCTCGCAGACCACCTCGGCCTCACCGCTCCCGAGCGGCTCGGGGACGTCACCACCATCGGCGACCTCGTCACTTCCGTCCGCGCCCACGTCGACGGCGCCGCGCCGCAGGCCGTCGTCCCGCCCCAGGCCGGTCCCGCGCAAGAGGTTCCCGTGGGCGCGCAGGAGGTGTCCGCCGCCGTGCAGGTGCAGTCCGCGAGCGCGCCAGCCCGGCCGCCGGTGGAGGAATTCATCTCGGCGTCCGCCGACCGGCAGGTGTGGCCGCGCGTCGGGAACGGGACGTGGGGCCAGAGCGGCGACGTGCCGCGGGACGCCCAGATCGTGCGGCACGTCCTGCGGGTCGTGGACCTGGACGCGCTGCCGGTCCCGCCCGAGTCCGGGACGGTGTTCGCCGGACGCCGCTTCCAGATCGTGGACGACGGATGCGGCATCGCCCTGGAACTCGCCGACATGCTCGAACGCCTCGGAGCGCAGGTGCGGACCCCGCGCGAGGTCGACGACGCCTGCGACGGCCTGATCCACTTGGCGGCGCTGCGGCCGGGCGCGACGGGCGTGCTGCCCGGCGCGTACGAAGGCATCCGGTACGCGCTGGCGGGCGGGCTGCGCTGGCTCGTCCTCGCGGGCGGGGCCGGTGGGACGTTCGGACGCCGCTTCGACGGGCGCGGCGGCATCGGAGACCCGGCGCCCGGCGCGGGGCTGCGGGGCCTGGCGCGGACGGTCGCCCAGGAATACCCCGAAGTGCTCGTACGCGCGCTGGACGTCGACACCAAGGACACCCCGAGAACCATCGCGCAGCGCGTCCTGGCGGAACTGCTCAACGCCGACGAGCCGGTCGTCGTCGGCCACGAGGGCGGTCTGCGGCGCGGCCTGACCGTCGTCCCGGCCGAGCTGGACGGCACCCCCGAAGCCCCCCTCGGCCAGGACGCACCGGTCGGCCCGGACGGCGTCGTGCTGCTCACCGGCGGCGCGCGGGGGATCACCGCCCGGGTGGCCCTGGAACTGGCCCGGACGAGCGGCTGCCACATAGAGATCATGGGACGCACCCCGGAGCCGGACGCCGAGCCCGCGTCCCCGGACGCCCCCGACGAGGCCGGGCTCCGCCGCGCGCTCGTGGCCCGGGGAGGGCTGCGACCTGCGGAGATCGAGGCGGCGATCCGGACGATCCTGGCGGAGCGGGAGATCCGCCAGAACCTGGAGGCGTTGCGGGAGCACGCGGCGTCCGTCCGGTACCACGCGGGGGACGTCCGCGACCCGGACGCCGTGCAGGACGTCGTTGACAGCGTCTACGCATGGCATGGACGCCTCGACGGCGTCGTCCACGGCGCCGGGATCGTCGAGGACCGCCTCGTCCGCGACAAGTCGCCCGAGTCGTTCGAGCGGGTCTACCGCACGAAGGTGGACGGCGCGTCCGCCCTCGCCCATGCCGTCCAGCCCGACATCGGGTTCTTCGTTGTCTTCGGCAGCATCGCGGGCGTCTACGGCAACCGCGGGCAGGCCGACTACGCGGCGGCGAACGACGCGTGCGACACGCTGGCCAACGTCTGGCGGACGCGGCTCCACGGCCGGGTGCTCGTCGCCGACTGGGGGCCGTGGGCGGGCGGCGGAATGGTCACGCCGGAGCTGGCCGAGGAGTACGCGCGGCGCGGCACCGGCCTGATCGACCCGGACGCGGGCGCGGCGGCCCTGCTGCGGGAGATCGCGCACGGCGACGAGACGCAGGTCGTGTTCACCGGGACCGTCCGGTGAGCCCCGCCCGGGAGCCGATCGCGATCGTCGGCGCCGGGGCGGTGTTCCCCGGCGCGGGATCGGCGGCCGAGCTGTGGCGCAACGTCCTGGCCGGGGTCGACGCGATCACCGACGTCCCGTCCGGGCGCTGGGACCCCGCGCTCTACTACGACGCCGGCGCGTACGAGCGGGCGCCGGAGAGCGACCGGTTCTACTGCAGGCGGGGCGGGTTCGTCGACGAGCTGGCCACGTTCGACCCGGTGCGGTTCGGGATCATGCCCGCCGCGGTGCCGGGCATGGAGCCCGACCAGCTGCTCGCGCTGCGCGCGGCGGGCGACGCGATCGCGGACGCGGGCGGCGACGACCGCCTCCCCGACCGGTCGAAGATCGGCGTGGTCATCGGGCGCGGCGGCTACATCACGCCCGGCGTCGCGCGCTTCGACCAGCGGGTGCGGACGTCCCACCAGGTCGCCGGGGTCCTCGCCGAGCTGGTCCCGGAGCTCGGGAAGCAGCGGCTGGACGAGATCCGCCGGGCGTTCTGCGACCGGCTCGGCCCGGACGGCCCCGACGCCTCGGTCGGGCTCGTCCCGAGCTTCGCCGCGTCCCGCATCGCCAACCGGTTCGACCTGAGCGGCCCCGCCTACACGCTGGACGCGGCGTGCGCGTCCTCGCTGCTGGCGGTCGAGCACGCCGTCCGCGCGCTGCGCAGCGGAGAGGCCGACGCGATGCTCGCCGGGGCCGTGCACCACGCCCACCACGCCACCGTCTGGAGTGTTTTCAGCCAGTTGCGGGCGCTGAGCCCGAGCGAGACGATCCGGCCGTTCGACCGGTCCGCGGACGGCACGCTCCTGGCGGAGGGGACCGGGATCGTCCTGCTCAAGCGGCTGCAGGACGCCGAGCGGGACGGCGACCGGGTCCACGCGGTCATCCTCGGCGCCGGGTCGTCCAGCGACGGCCGCGCGTCGAGCATCATGAGCCCGCTCGTGGACGGGCAGGTCCTCGCGGTCGAGCGCGCCTGGCGGGACGCGGGCCTCGACCCGGCGGAGCCCGGGGCGGTCGGGCTGGTCGAGGCGCACGGCACCGCGACCCCGGCGGGCGACGAGGCGGAGCTGGCGACGCTGCGCCGGGTCTTCGGGACGGGCGGCCCGCCGATCGGGCTCGGCACCGTCAAGTCGATGATCGGGCACGCGATGCCCGCCGCCGGGATCGCCGGGCTGATCAAGGCGGCGTGCGCGCTGCGCGACGGCGTCCTGCCGCCGACGCTCCACGTGGACGACCCGCACCCGGCGCTTGAGAACAGCAGGCTCCGGCTCGTGCGGGAGGCCGCCGAGTGGGAGCGGCACGACGGCCCGCGCCGGGCGGTGGTCAACGCGTTCGGGTTCGGGGGCGCGAACGCGCACGTGATCCTGGAGGAGCCGCCGCCGAGCGGCGTCCGGCGGGCACGGCGGCGGAGGCTCGACACGCCACAGTCGGACGAACGCGTCCTCAAGCTGGCCGCTCACACGCCCGAAGAACTGGCCGCCGCCCTAGCCGAGCCCGACGAGAAACTTCTGGCGCGGGTGTCGGAGCAGGAGCCGGAGGACGTCCCCGACCTTCCGTGCCGCCTCGCCCTGGTCGCCCCCACGCCGCGCAGGCTCGACCTGGCGCGAGCGGTCGTCCAGCGAGGGACGCCCTGGCGAGGCCGTAGCGACGTGTGGTTCGCACCTCGTCCGCTGCTCGCCGAAGGCGGACGGCTGGCCTTCCTGTTTCCCGGATTCGAGCCCGCGTTCGACCCCCGCGTGGACGACGTCGCCGAGCACTTCGGGCTGCCGAGACCCGCGCTCACCGGCCGCTCCGACCTGCTCGGACACGCCGCCGACGTCATCGGCGTGGGCCGCCTGCTGGCCGCCGCGCTCGCCGGGCTCGGCATCGAACCGGACGTCGCGGCGGGCCACAGCCTCGGCGAATGGACGGCGATGATCGCCACCGGCAGGTACGACGCGGACGCGGTCGAGGAGTTCATCCGGACGCTCGACGGCGAAGGGCTGGACGTCCCCGACGCCGTGTACGGGGCGCTCGGCTGCGGCGCCGCCCAGGCCCGCGACGCCGTCGCCGGACGTTCCGGTGTTTTCGTCAGCCACGACAACTGCCCGCACCAGTCGGTGATCTGCGGCCCGGCGGACGAGGTCCGCGACATCCTGGCGAGGCTGGCGTCCGAAGGCGTCCTCGGGCAGGAGCTGCCGTTCAGGTCCGGCTTCCACACGCCGCTGGCGCAGGCTTACGAGAAACAGGTGCAACACCTGTTCGACGCGCTGCCGATCCACGATTCCCGCGTGCCGCTGTGGTCGGCCACGACGGCCGCGCCGTACCCGCGGACGCCCGCCGACGTGCGCGAACTCGTCGTCCGGCACCTGCTCGAACCCGTCCGGTTCAGCGACCTGATCGAGGAGCTCTACGCGACGGCCCACGTGCGGGTGTTCGTGCAGGTCGGGCCCGGAAGCCTCACGGGGTTCGTCGGCGACGCGCTGGGGGAGCGCGAGCACCTCGCCATGGCCGTCAACACCCCGAAGCGGGACGGGATGGCCCAGCTCCGCCGTGTCGCCGCCGCGCTGTGGGCCGAAGGGTACGGCGCGTCCCCGCCGCCCCCGACCGCGACGGGCCTGCGGCTCGACCTCGGCACGCCGCTGGTCAGGCTGGACGGCGCCGTCCCACCCATCCGGCTCGCGTCCGGGGTCCCGCCGCTTCCGGCCGACGACCCCGTCCTGGCCGAGCTGGAGGCGCTGCTCGACGATGCGGCGACCGGGGCGCGGACCGTCGTGGAGGCCCTCGGCGCCAGACCGGCGCCCGGCGCCCCGATCGAGGACGCCCCCGCCCAAGACGACCAGGCCGACGCCCCGCCGCCCGAGCGACCGCGAGCCCCGCAACCCGCGAGCCCGCACTTCAGCGAAAGCGAAGCAGAGGGCGACGACGGGCAGGGCGAGGACGGGCAGGCCGGAGAAGAGCCGTCCGGTGAAGAGTCGTCCGGCGGCGGGCGGCCTGGCGCGGACGCTCCGTCGGTGGCCGCGGAGCTGGTCGTTTCGCGTGTCTTCTCGCTCGACGCGATGCCGTACCTGGCCGACCACTGCGTGTTCCCGCAGGCCCCGGGCTGGCCCGACATGTCGGACCGGTTCCCGATCGTCCCGCTGGCCACGCTGCTGGAGGTCCTGGCCGACACGGCACGGGAACTCCTGCCCGGCCTGGTGGTCATCGGATTCGAGAACGTCCGCGCCGTCCGCTGGATCGTGGCCGCCCCGCCCACCACCGCCGAGATCCGCGCCTACCTCGTCGAGGAGCGCGACCGCCCGCGCAAGGTGAAGGTCGTCATCCAGGGCCACGCGGACGGGACCGTCCTGCTGGCCGACGGCTACCCGCCCCCACCCGCGCCGGACGCCACGCCGCTGACCATCGAAGGCCCGCCCATAGTCACAGCGGACCGGCTGTACGAGGAACGCTGGATGTTCCACGGCCCGCTCTTCCGCGGCATCACCGAGATCACGGCCCTCGCAGAGGACGGTGTGCGCGCCGTACTGAAGTCCTCGCATACGCCCGGCGCGCTCCTGGACAGCGCAGGTCAGCTATGCGGCCACTGGATCCAGGTGTACGGCGACACCAACCAGATGGTGTTCCCGGTAGGGATCGAACGGGTCTCCCTGTACGGTCCGTTGCCGCCCGAAGGCGAACACCTGGTGACGACCATCTGGAACCAGTCCCTGACCGACACGACCATGCGCTGCTCGGCCGAACTGGTCCGTGAGAACGGAACGGTATGGGCGCGCATCGACGCCTGGACGACGCACCGCTTCTACACCGACGAGGCTCTCTGGCGGATGAAATTCACCGCCGAAGTATCGGGAACGGGTGAACCGCAGCCGGGCGGCTGGTGCCTGGCCCGCAAACGCTGGGACGGCACAGCCTCACGCGACCTCCTCATGCGCCAGTACCTGTGCGCCAGCGAACGCGCTGAGTACGAAGCCCTCCCGCCGTTCGCGCAGGGGCCTTGGCTACTAGGACGTATCGCAGCGAAGGACGCCGTCCGGGACCACCTCTGGCGGAACGGCCACGGCCCCCTTTTCCCAGCGGAACTCACCGTCCACGACGGGCCGACCGTGACGGGCCCATTCGACGAGCCATTCACCATCTCCATCACCTCCGACACCGAATTGGGCGTGGCGCTGGTCAGACCAGGCCGGGAACCAGCCGGCATCGGTCTCGCCCAGAACGAGAGGGACGGACGCGTCCGCGCGGCCAAGGAGGCGGTGCTGCGCTCGATGACCCCCGCATCGGAACACCCGGCAGAACATTCGGCAGAACATTCGGCAGAACGTTCGGACCATCCGGAACGTCCGGTGGAACTGGTCGTGACCGTCGCCGACGCCGAGCGGCTCCTCATCGCCGCGGACGGCACGGTCACCACCGTGGAAACACGCGAAATCGAAGGACACGTCGTGGCCTGGACGGTCGCGGCCGGCGGAGCGGACATGGAGGAATCCCGCACATGAGCGACGACGTAAGGTCCGAGGTCGTCCGGATGCTGATCGACGTGGTGGGGGAGGACTTCCTGCTCGATGTGGAGATCGGCCCCGGGACCACGTTCGGCGACGACCTCGGCCTGGAGAGCATCGAGTTCGTCGCGCTGGTCGACCGGCTCCGCGCCCGCTACGGCGACCGCGTCGACTTCCCCGCGTTCATCGCCGGCCTGGACCTCGACCAGCTCATGAACCTGACCGTCGGCGACGTCGTGGACCACATCGCCGCCCAGGAGCGGGCGCATGCCTGAGGTGACCGCGCGCGGTCTCCGGTTCCACGTCCAGGAATGCGGGACGGGCCCGCCCGTCGTGGTGTTCGTCCACGGCCTCGCCATCGACAACCTGTCCAGCTTCTACTACACGCTGGCCTCGCCGGTGGCCGAGGCCGGGGCCCGGTGCGTCCTGTACGACCTGCGCGGGCACGGCCTCACCGAGCGCCCGCCGACCGGATACAGCGTGCCCGACGCGGTCGCGGACCTCTTCGCCGTCCTCGACGCCCTGGGCCACGACCGCGTCCATCTCGTCGCCTACAGCTTCGGCGGCGCCGTCGCGCTTAACGCCGCCCTCGCGCACCCCGGCCGGGTGGCGGGGCTCGTCCTCATCGACGCGCACGGCCCGGGCGACGGGTCCGACTGGAACCGGGGCCTCCTCAACAGGCTGGCGCAGTCGGCGCTCAAGCTGGAATACGAGCGGATCGCCGACCAGCTCCTCGCCTTCGGCGAGCGCCGCATGAGCCGCGCGGCCGCGGCCGCCGACGCGCTCCTCAACGGCACGACCGTCCTGGACGACCTCGCCGCCATGCCCCCCGTCCGTCCCGCGGCGCTCGCCACCGTGCCGTGCCCCGTCCTGGCGGTCTACGGCCAGCACTCGGACGTGGCGGACGCCGGGCGGCTGCTCCTCCACCACGTCCCGAACTGCACGCTGCACACCCTGACCGGCTACTCCCACTTCATGCTCCCAACCGGAACGGCCGAGATCCTGGAGGTCCTGTTGCCCTGGCTCGCCCACCACGCCGGCACGCGGGTGCCCGCCGGAGCCGTCCGATGAAGGCCCGCCGCCGCACCGTCCCGTCCCTGCTCGACGACCCCAGGATCAGGCGCGCGAAAACACCGGAACGGCGGTTCCTGTTCGCCGTCCCGCCGCTGGCCGGGCACGTCAACCCGCCCGCCGCGGTCGCGGCCGAGCTCGCCCGCCGCGGCCACAAGGTCGCCTGGACGGGCCACCGCCCGTCCATCGAGCCGCTGCTGCGCCCCGGCTCCCGCGTCATCGGCTCCGTGGGGGACGACTTCGGGAGGCGCCTGCCCGACATCTGGAACGACTGGCAGGGGCTGCGGCGCCTGGCGGCCCTCCGCTTCATGTGGGAGGAGTTCGTCGTCCCGCTCGGCCACGCGATGCTGCCCGGCGTCGAGAAGGCGATCGACCGTTTCCGCCCGGACGTGGTGGTCGCCGACCAGCTCGTCCTCGCCGCCCCGGTCGCGGCCCGCCGCCGCGAGATCCCGTGGGCGACGTCGGCGTCGACGTCCGCGGAGTTCACCCGCCCGCTCGCCGACATGCCGAAGGTGGAGGAGTGGATCCGCGAGCGGATCGCGGAGTTCCAGCTCGACCACGGCATCGAGGACCTGCTCGACCTGCGCTTCTCCGACCACCTCGTGCTCATCTTCTCGACCGGCGCGCTGATCGGCGACATCTCGTTCTTCCCCGGCCATTTCGCCTTCGTCGGCCCTGCCCTCGGCCGTTCCGCGCCCGGCCCGTTCCCGTGGGACTGGCTGGACGGACGCCCCGCCGCGCTCGTCTCCCTCGGCACGCTGAACGGCCCGTCCGGCGAACGGTTCTTCCGGGTCGCCGCCGACGCCGTCCGCGACCTGGACGCCCAGGCGATCTTCGTGGCGCCGCCGGGCGTCGTGGCGGACCCGCCGCCGAACGTGCTCGTCCGCGCGCAGGTCCCGCAGCTCAAGCTGCTCGAACGGCTCTCCGCCGTCGTCTGCCACGGCGGCCACAACACCGTCTGCGAGTCCCTCTCCCAGGGGCTCCCGCTGGTGGTGGCCCCCATCCGGGACGACCAGTCGGTCATCGCCCGGCAGGTGGAGGCCGCCGGGGCGGGTGTTTCCGTCCGTTTCAGCCGCGTCCGCCCGGACGAGTTCAGGACGGCCCTCGCCACCGTCCTCGCGGACGGCCCGCACCGCGCCGCCGCCGAACGGGTCCGCGAGTCCTTCGCCGCAGCCGGAGGCGCCGCCGAGGCAGCCGACCGGCTGGAGAAGCTCGCGTGATCAAGGAGGAGTTCCAGTGGATGACCCGCCTGTTTGAACGCGTATTCGGCAAACCACCGGCAACGACCCGCTACGTCCTGGGGACCCTGCCACTCCTCGACGGCCTGGACGTCCCGCTCCCCTGGGGCAGCGCAGTAGCCGCGGGCCGCTCGGACGACGGCACCACGTCCCTCTTCTCGATGAACCACCACGACCACGGCGTCGTGACACCGTCCACCGCACCCGACTGGGCCCGGGACAGCCTGAAGGCCATGACCGCGCCCCCAGGAATTCACCTAGTGGTGAACCGCGAACTACCAGCGGATATGGGCCTGCTCACCGGAGCCGAGACGACCGACGCCACGACCCGAGCACTACAAGACCTCCAAGACGGCACCACCGCCCCGACGACGGCCGCACCGGCACGAGGGACATGCGACCTGACCGGAACGGACCTGCGCCTCCTGCTGATCGACGTAGGAACCCGCAGCCAGGCCACCGTCCAACCCACCGCCCCCGAGACCGCCAAACGAGCCGCCGCCGCCCTAGCGGACCGCCCGTCCGACCTCGGCCCGCTCCTAACGGACGCTCACACCCCCGGCAACCCGACCCACGACGAGACCTTGAAGGCGGCCCTGGACGCCGGTGCCCTAGGCGGCCGGACGATAGGCACCTGCGTCGCGACGCTGGCCCCCGCGCCCGCCGTCCCCGCCATCCGCAAGCAGGTCACAGCCCGCCTGGCACCCAACCTCCCCCGCCCGCCCCGCTACCTGACGGCGGGTTGAGACGTCGACCCCGGCCGGTGCGTTCGGAGCTGGAAGGACCGCAAGACCATCGCCATCTCCATCGCGCTCAGGGTCACGCCGAGCGTGACGTGAGCGGCGACCGAGCCCTCCACGCCCAGGGCGGCCTGGACGAAGGTGAACACCAGGACGGCGATCGCCCCCGGCAGCGGCCACTTCAGGGAGCGGTTGCGACGCCACACCAGGACGGCGAGCACGACCTGGACGATCACCAGGAACTCCACCACGAACGCGCTCACCTGATGCGGATCGATCGAATTCACATCGCCGTTCAGGAACATCCCGGCCGTCAAGCCCTGCGACAGGGTCCCGAGCAGGCTGAGAACCGCCACGGCCCGCAAAAGCGCGACCACCGTCCCGCCCTCCGCGGCCCCGGAAGAGGTGTCGTGCATCGAAGTCCCCATTTCTCTCGGCTACTCGGCTGCCGCCTCGCCTGAAGACGAAATGGCTCGGTGGTTTGTGACACCCACAGCCCAGGTGCGAGCTACGCGGAGGGACGGCCCCCTCCAACCGCCCCTCCGCGTGGTCTTCACGAGTTGAGAACGGCGAAGACGACCTTGCCGACGTCCCCGGCCAGCGGGCGCGCGCCCCAGCACCGGGTGAACTGCTCCACGACGAACAGGCCCCGGCCCGACTCGCCGTTGACGTCCGCGCTCACGATGCGCGGCATGACGCAGACCGAGGTCCTGAACCTCCACCCACACCACGCCCCGCTCGGTGCGGCCGATGCGGAAGATCACCTCGTCCTCGGCCTTGGTCGCGTACCGGAGCGCGTTGGTGACCAGCTCACTCGCGATCAGGCACGGGACGAAGTCGTCCACGCCCCACCCGCCCGTCACCAGCCGCACGAACGTCCGCACCTCCGCCACCGCCCGCAGATCCCGCTTGACCACCATCTCGCTCTGCACCGCCTCGCCCATGATGTCTCCTCACTCTGTGTGGCGTTCACCACACATTCAGCCACTTCCTGGGTTACGATGCGCTTACCAGCCATAACTGGAGGTGATCGGGAAGTCTCTGGCGAAGGCTGGTAATTACCCCCGGAGAGGTAGGCAGCAATGCCCCCGCGACGACAACACCCCCGAGAAGCACCCGCCCTCGTCGCCTTCGGCCGCCAAATGCGCAGGCTGCGCGAGGCGAAGGGCGTCAAGCAGGAGACCATCGCGCACCTGACGAAAATGAGCGGCGCACAGGTAAGCCGAATCGAGAATGGAAAGCGGCGCGCCTCCCGAACCTTCGTCCAACTCATCGACGATCACTTGGAGGCTGGTGGCTCGCTCCTCAGCCTGTGGGAGGACCTGAACAAGGACGGCCGCCCGGTGCCGATCTGGTTCGACTGGCCGGAGGTCGAGGCGGACGCGGCGATGCTGGTCACGTGGCAGCATTCCGTGATCCCCGGCCTGGTGCAGACTCCGGCGTACGCACTGGCGATCCTGCACAACAACCAAGCGGCTGCCGACGCGCGGATCGCCCGCCAAGCCATCCTCACCAAGGCACCCGAGGACGACGAGGGGTCCGTACCGACCTACGTGATCCTGCTCAATGAACACGCGCTCGTGAACCCCGTCGGCACGGCCGAGACCATGAGGGAACAGCTGGAGCACCTCATCGAGATGAGCATGTTGCCCAACGTCACGGTTCAAGTAGTGTTGGGAAGTGGCGAGCACGACGGCAACACGGGTGCGTTCGTGATTGCGACGATGGATGATCGAAGCGAGGTCGCTTATATCGAGACGGCCGTACGCCCAATCACGACAGACGACCCCGCAGATCTGTCCGTCCTGGCGAAAACCCTCGTTGCCCTCCGCTCGCAGGCACTCACGGTACAGATGACGCGCGAGTTGATCAGAAAGGTGGTCCAGGAGAAATGGACCTGAGGAACGCCAAGTGGCGTAAGAGCAGCCACAGCGCATCCAACGGCGGCGACTGCGTGGAACTGGCCTTGCTTCCCAGCACAGTGGCCGTGCGGGACAGCAAGGACCCGAACGGGCCCGTCCTGCTGGTGACCCGGACCGCCCTCCGCACGGCCATCCAGTCCGCCGCCGAGACGCACTGATCGTCCAGCTCAGAACCACCCCGGCAGTACCCATTCGTTGAGTCGCGGCGGTCGTCCTACCCTCGGCACGGCACGGACGACCCGCCGCACACCACCTGCCGCCTATCCACCTACCTCAAAGGCAACCCCCGCCAAGCGAACGCGCCCAATGACAGCGTCAGCCGCGCGTCCGACAATGGCTCTATGCCTCTGAACAACCTCAACTGGCGCAAGAGCAGCCGCAGTGGTGAGAACGGCGGCAACTGCGTCGAATTGGCCGAGCTTCCGAGCAACCTGGTATGGCGCAAGTCGAGCCACAGCGGCTCTAACGGTGCTGAATGTGTCGAGCTGGCAGAGCTTCCGAGCAGCCTGGTGTGGCGCAAGAGCAGCCGCAGCACTTCCAACGGTGCTGAGTGCGTCGAATTGGCGGACGTGGCCGGTGTGGTGGCGGTGCGGGACAGCAAGGACCCGGACGGCCCCGTCCTCCTGCTGACCCGCGCGACCCTGCGGACGGCCGTCCAGTCCGCCGCCGAGACGCACTGACCGTCCAGCCAAAACCGCCCGGGCGGTACCCCATTCGTTGAGTCGCGGCGGTCGTCCTGCCCCCCGCCACGGCACGGACGATCCGCCGCACACCACCCGGACGGTGCCGTGCCTGGTGCGCCGGAATCGGCCCCGCCTCTACGGGACGATGGTGTCGGTGTACGCGGTGTCGACCTCGCGCGTGAACTCGTCCTCGGCGTCATCACCGTCGGTGATGGAAACTCGGGACGCGCGGCTCCGGGACCAGAAGGCGCGCAGATCGGGGCTCGTCATGAGGAAGCGCAGCGCGTTGCGGAGTTCGGGGAGCTCGATCGTGCGGGTCTCGTAGGCGACCTTCTGAAGGTTGAGGATCAGGTTGCAGTAGTGGTCGACTCGGGCCACACTGAGCGAAGCTCGCTGTCTTCGATGGCCATCTTGATGAGATCGGTGTGCAGCTCGCGCAGCGCGACTTCGCTGCTGCGCATCTGCTCCTCATGGGCGAGCATCAGCTGTTCACGTTGGTTCCGCAGTTCGCGGCCTTGCAGCAGGAGCGCGGCGGTGATGCCCAGGAACGCGGCGCCTGCGAAGAGGATGCCGACCGGGCTGATCGCCTGCCCGATGTCCGACCAGCGCGCCAGCTCGTCGTCGTCCAGCCGGAGCAGCAGGAGAAGCGGAACCAGGACGCAGAGGGCCACCACGAAGAGCCCCGTGGCGATCGCGAGGCCAATGGGAACCGCCCGTCTCAGTCTTCCCGTCATGGCAGCCGCTACGTCAGGCCGGGGGCGTGCCGGAACTTGTGTTCAGGGGGTTCAGCCGCTTGCCGCGGGTGCGCAGATCGGTGACGATCTCGGCCAGCGCACGCAGCGATTTCGCGTGCCGAGTGAGCCAGCCGCCGACCTGGTGGCCGACCGGTCCGGGCCCGTAGTCATGGATGAGGGCCGTATGGGAGTCGAACAGCAGGAAGTCGAAGTACTCCTCCACGGGTGACGGCGGCGCGAAGAACTCCATGCGCTCGCCGAGCCGGCCGCGCACCTCATAGTTGATCATCTCGTAGCGCAGATAGTCGGTGAGCGGGTGGGCGAGCAGCCGGACTCGGGTGAAGTCCAGGTTCCGCGCTCTCACCTCGTCGCGAAGCGGCTGGTCTCCCATCGCCTCCTTCTCCAGAAGGCTGCGGGCCAGCGAGACGTCACCGCGCCGGTACGCCTCCTGTGATCGGACGCCCTCGGCCTCCTGGTACGACTGCCAGCACTCCAGCTTGAGGAAGCGCTGCTCGGTGCGTCCCCAAGATTCGCCGAAGGCCTCCAGGAAGCCCGCCAGGGTGAGCCGCTCGCTGCCGTCCAGAGCCCACTCGGGCGGTCGATGCATCATTCGTCCGGGATATCTTTCTTCGCGGCGATGAGAGTGGCACGTGTGATTTGAACGATTCGTTCGTTCGGAGCGCACCGGGCATCTCCCAGTGGAGTCTGCCCAAGTTCTTCGGTGATGTCGACACCGATGACGGCGAATGTGCCATCACTGAGGGTGAGGATATCCGGGGAACCGGTCGTCGAGGTCGTGTCGCCACGTTCGGCGGGTGCCTTGCCGAGCCGACCGATCGCCTTCATAAGAGCCTCCCGAGCAGACGTCGCCAATGGCGATACCCCTGCCGGATAACCGAGAAACGCAGGAAATTCCTTGACGACTTGCTAGGCGATCGAGGCTCGCGATACAGACATGATCGTTGAATATCGGGTGAACTCGACGGGTGAAAAGTATCTTTCCTAAAGTCAGGCTCTGCGCTCCGCGCGGCTGTTCTTGCGGCCGTGATGCGGTCGGCGTCGGGGCTGCCGAGCTTGCCGGTGAAGGGGGCGGACTTCTCCAGCCAGTAGGCCGTGCGCAGGAACTGGGTCAGGACGAGTTCGCGCAGCTTCGATTCGGCCTTGATCTTGGCCCAGTAGTCGGGGTGCTTGTCCTTGGCGACGCGCAGGTAGAGCAGCAGGTAGCGGAGGTTGGTGGCCGCGATGTCCCGCGCGTTGCCGGCCCCGACGCCCTTGATGAACTCCTGCAACACGGTGACGGCGGGCAGGGCCGTCCTGGTGCCCGGCCTTCATCCGCTGGTAGAGGAACGGGAAGCCGTCCGGCCCGATTTCGTCGGCGAACGCTCCGAAGGTGTCGGCGGCCGGGCAGTCCGTGAGGGGCTGGACGCTGCGCGCCGGTCGCTCGTCGTCGGAGGAGAAGCGCTTGACCATCACCCTGCCGCGTGCCCCGTCCGGACGGTCAGAGAACCAGATCACCCTGCCGCCGGCCCCGGCGCTGTGGGTCTTCGCCAACCGCTCGCCCAAGCCCATCAGCGCGGGGAGGTCGGGCCCCGAGGCGCTGTAGTGGTAGACCTTCACCAGGCCGCCGCCGCGCATGCTCAGCGCAGGGACGATCGTCTCCGCGGCCGTCGACCGGCGGTCCTTGCCGAACGGGTTGACGTGGAAGAACGTGTGCCCGGCGTTGCAACCGGTGAAGGTCTTCCGCTTCCGCAGACGGGCGGCGGACTGGGTCGGGAGCGTTTCGTCCCCCGCCGTAGACGCTGAGGGTGATCCGGTCGGGCGGGCGGTTCGCCAGCAGATCGAGAATCCTCGGCAGGAACAGCCGCGGTTTCGCGGATCCGCACGACAGACTTGATGTCGATGTACGTGATTACGTACACTTCAGGGAAAGGGAGGTGCGATGCACCCGATGTCCGCGAGCGAGTTCCGCTCGAATCTGGCTGCGGCCCTGGACCGCGTCACCGAAGATCTCGATGAGATCATCGTGACCCGGCCCAACCGCGACCCAGCCGTTGTGATCAGTCTGCGCGAGTACGAGTCGCTGAAGGAGACGGCGTTCCTGCTCGGCATTCCCGCCAACGCGCGCCATCTCGCCGCCTCGATTCAGAGCCTGCGCGGCGGCCAGGCCCAACCGCACGAACTCAACGAAGACGGCGGCCGGGAAGCCGAGTGAAGATCCTCTTCACGCCGGAGGCTTGGGACGACTACCTCTGGTGGCAGCAGAACGACCGTGCGACCCTCAAACGGTTGAACCGGCTGATCGAGGACATCTGTCGCAACGGTTACGAAGGCACAGGCAAGCCCGAACCCCTCCGTCAGAACCTGGCGGGTTTCTGGTCACGCCGCCTCACCACCGAACACCGCATCGTCTACGTCATCGAAGCCGACACCGTCCAGATCGTCGCCTGCCGCACCCACTACGAATGACCGGACGAGGCTCGCGCAACCCATCTCGTGGCGCAGGTAGTCGGTGAGCGGGTAGGCGAGCAGCCGGACTCGAGTGAAGTCCAGGTTCCGCGCTCTGACCTCGTCGCGAAGCGGCTGGGCTCCCATCGCCTCCTTCTCCGGAAGGCTGCGGGCCAGCGAGACGTCACCGCGCCGGTACGCCTCCTGTGACCGGATGCCCTCAGCCTCCTGGTACGACTGCCGGCACTCCAGCTTGAGGAAGCGCTACTCGGTGCGTCGTCCTCCTGCTCACTCGGAGGGCGCCTTGCGCGGCCGTTCGGGCGGCCGTCTCTGTGAGGTGACTGAGGCGGCCGCCGTTGCCTTGGTCAGGTGGTGCAGTGTTTGTCGGTGTCGACGCGGACTTTGGCGCCGGTGAACTCCTCCAGGATGGCGATGTTCGCCGCGGAGTAGTTCGTCGCGGTGATCTTGTCGGCGTCGGGGCTGCCGAGCTTGCCGGTGAAGGGGGCGGACTTCTCCAGCCAGTAGGCCGTGCGCAGGAACTGGGTCAGGACGAGTTCGCGCAGCTTCGGCTCGGCCTTGATCTTGGCCCAGTAGTCGGGGTGCTTGTCCTTGGCGACGCGCAGGTAGAGCAGCAGGTAGCGGAGGTTGGTGGCCGCGATGTCCCGCGAGTTGCTGGCCCCGACGCCCTTGATGAACTCCTGCAACACGGTGACGGCGGGCAGGCCCGTCAGCCCGGCGTTCTGCTCGGCCAGCACGCCCTGCAGCTTGTACGAGCCCTGCTGGGAGTCGCGCAGGTAGATGCCGTCCATGCTGTCGCTGTACTTGTCCGTGATGAGCGGGAGGATCTCCCGGCGGGCGAAGCCGCCGTGCAGCGGGACGGCGGACGCCTGCTGCGAGGCGTTGATCCAGGCCGCGATGTGCACGTCCCACCGGGTCCGGGACGGGTCGAGGTCCCACATGTGGGTCTCTTCGTGGATCGCCACCATCATCGACTCGGCGAAGCCGTCGAAGCTCCGGGTGTTCACGAACTGTTCCCAGTACTGGTCGCCGGCCTGCGCGATGGCGAGTTTCTCCCCGCTGGGCCAGCGGCGCTTGTACATCTCCTGGAGGGTCGGCATCCAGTTCGAGGCACTGAAGCGCGCTTTGAGGTCGCTGATGTCGGCGGTCGGGGTCGAGGGTTCTCCGTAGCAGAAAGGTGCGGCGGCCGGGCTGTCCGGCGCTGGGGAGGCGGCGGCCAGATGGCCGGGGGCCAGGGACAGGGTGACCGTGGCGGCCAACAGGGTCAGACGGCGGGTGCGTTTCACGGGGGACCTCGCTTCGGCGGGAGCCGTCGGCCGCGACCCGCTCCGATAGGGCGCGACCTATGTCTGATGTGGGATCGTATTTTGTATCGGCTCCCGCCGCCTCCCGCCGACCGTTGTGAACATCTGTCGAATAGGGTCGGAAACCGCAGCTCAGGCCCCGTATCCCCGGACGCGGCGCCGTAGAAAATTCAATTTCCCGAAAAGATCGTCTTCGCATCGCGTCGGCGTGGGGTGAAAATTCGCGGCGGAGAAAGCGTCCCGTAGAAGCGGCCGTATCCCGGAGCGGTTCCGCGGGGCGTTCGGCCAGGTCGGACGAGGGCGCGCCTCAGACGAAGGGCGGCGGGGGGCGCCGATCCTTTCAGCGCCCCCGCCGCGTCCAGTCGCTCGCTAGCTCTCCTGGCCGTTGAACAGTTCCTTGCATTCCTTCTCGGTGGTCACCTTGTAGTCGGCCTCGTTGATCATGGCGTCGAAGTTGCGGTGGAACGCCTCGTAGGTGCGCGGCTCGTCCATGATCCGGAGGACGTTCTCGTCGTTGTCGCGCAGCGACGGAGTGTTGAGGTTGGCGCTGCCGGTGAACACGACCTGGTGCGGTTCACCGGTGTAGGTGGCGTTGATGAGAATGTTCTTCGCGTGGATGTACGGCTTGCCTTCCTTGAAGCCGTAGAGGGTGATCGTCCCGTGGCCGGGCTTGGTGAGGTTCTCGCAGGCCTGGTCGTAGATGTGGTGGGCGACGATGCGGATGGTGCAGCCGTCGTCGGCGAGCCTGCGCAGTTCCTCGGTGGGGGAGCCGCGGCTGATGGACCACATCCCGACCTGGACCATTCCGGGGCAGGCGGTTTCCTTCAGGGTGCTGGTGACGGTGTCGCCCTCACCGCGCGGGTAGAAATAGCTCTTGGTGTTGCCGGTGATCTGCGGCGGGTTGTTCTCGTAGTACTTGGCGTCCTGGACGGCGAGTCCGAGGTCGTTGAAGTAGGCGCCGTACTGTTCGTACAGGCCCTCGTTGCCGACGTGGGTGTAGGTGCTGTTGAACAGGTTCCGTCCCGAACCTACGTTGAGGTTCGCCGACGTCGTCGACACGACCCATTTGCTGCCGCTGGTCTCCGAGAAAAGGAAGAACTTGTTGTGCATGGCCCCGGTGCCGATGCAGGCGGTACTGGAGCCTCGCGCCGGGCAGCGGACCACGAAGGAATTGTTGCCCTGGCCCTCGACCGCGTTCTTGAGCCGCTTGACCTCGGGCTCGTCCTCGTAGGCGTTGTAGTCGGTGATGAGGACGACCGTCACGTCACGTTCTTTGTTGGCCTTGATGAGGGCGTCGGTGACGCGGGGCTCGTCGAAGTGGTAGGTGGCCCCGGCGATCCGCTCGCCGTCCGGGGTGCCGTTGATGAGGTCGACGAGATGGTCCACCAGGTTGTCGTCGGGCTGGCCGAGCCGGTTGAAGTACGCCCCGGAGGCCAGGGCGGACGCGGCCTTCGGCGCCGTCTCCTCGTCGGCCCCGGCGGTCGCCGCGGGCAGGGCGGCGACGGCCAGGACGATCAGGGCTGCGACACCGAGTGTCGAGAGTTTGAAACGTCTGAGCGCATGCATGGGCAGGGTCCCCTTCTGCCGACGTGGGAGCGATGCGCGGGGTGTTCGACGGGACGCTACAACACGGTTCCGGATCGCCGGCCGGATGTGTCTTGAACCGGCAAGTCCGGTTGACGGCCGTTGACAAGATCAGGTACTCGCGCGGGAAAGCGGAACAGAACCAGATTCGGTATGGTGGCGGAATGGTGGACATTTTCGATGATCTCGCCGCGGAGTATCGCCAGCTGGACGCCATTCTGGAGGCGCTGAACCCGGCGCAGTGGGCCATGCCGTCCGGCGCCGAGGGCTGGAGCGTCTCCGACGTCGTCCTGCACCTCGCGCAGACCGAGGAGGTGATCGTCGACCCGTCCATCGGGGAGGGGACGGCCTTCCTGTCGGCGGACGGGGGGAACACCGTTGACGGCGTCGCCGACGCGATGGTCGCCGCCGAGCGAGGGGCGCCGCCCGCCGGGCTGCTGGCGCGCTGGCGCAAGGCCGCGTTCGCGACCCCCGAGATCCTGCGCGGCCACCCTCCGGGCACGCGTCTGTCCTGGGTGCGGACGTCGCTGTCGCCGCGCACGCTGGCGACCACCAGGCTCGCCGAGCACTGGGCCCACGCGCAGGACGTCACCGTCCCGCTGGGCATCCCGTACCCCGACACCGCCCGGATCCGTCACGTCGCGTGGCTGGCGCACCGGACGCTGCCGTACGCCCTCGCCCTCGACGGCCTCCCGGACGTCCCCGTCTTCTGCGACCTCACCGCTCCGGACGGCACGCGCTGGACGTTCGGCGACCCTGCCGCCCCCACGAAAATCACCGGCCGGGCCGCGGAGTTCTGCCGCGTCGGCGCCCGCAGGCTCAGGCCGGAGGAGACCGGTCTCGCCGCCGAAGGCCCGCACGCCGCGGACGCGCTCCGCCTCGTCCGCAACTACGCCGCCTGACCCCCGAAACAGGCCGTTTCTCAGTATTGTGCACGGCATGTCAGGGAAGAAGATCAGCCCTATTTTCGTCCTTTTCTTCAGCGTCGGCCTCCTGCTCGTGGGGCTCGCGCTCATCTTCAGCCTGGCCGCGGGCGCGAAGGCGGACGAAGCCGATGCCGACAAGGGCGAGATCCAGCTGCAGCTGGCGACGATGCTCAACTTCACCCTCGCCGGTCTGTCGCTGATTCTCGTCGGGCTCGGCTGGCAGTTCGCGGCCGGTGCGAAAACTGACCCGCCGCCTATCCCGGGGCAAGCTCCGGGATACGCGTACGGGCAGCAGGCCCAGCAGCAGTACCAGCCCCAGCAGCAGCAAGCCCCGCAGCAGCAGGCCGGGCCCCCGCCCGGCCAGCAGCAGTGGGGCCAGCAGCCCCCCGGACCGCCCTCCGGACAGTCGTGACCAGCATCCGCCGCCCCTCGCTCCGAGGGGCGGCGGTCTCGTTCAGGACGTTCAGGACGTTCAGGACGTGAGCGTCGCGCGGAGGCGGCGGGCGCCCTTCACGGTGGCGTCGAACGACGCCTCGGCGATGGCCTTGGTCATGAAGTGGCACAGCCACGTGACCATGAACGTCCCGACGATCAGCACCGGCGCCCAGGCCCAGGTCAGCTGGACGACGATCCGCTCGATCGTGGCGTGCGGGTCGACGACCGGCTCCCAGCTGTTGAGCCGGGCCCAGCGGCCGAGGAAGACGCCGACGGCGCAGACGGCGTGCGCGGCGATCGTGACGCGGCCCTGCCAGGCGCCGAAGCCGAGGCGTGCCAGGTGCCGGAGCGCGGCGCCCAGGGCCAGGTAGTAGGCCAGGAACCCGGAGCCGATGAGCAGCGCGTAGACGGGCAGGATCACGGTCACGACGGGCCCGCCGCGGTCGGCCATCATGATGTCGCCGCGGAGATGGACCAGGTCCGTCACGACGTACGGCGCGTTCGGCAAGAAGAGCACGAAAAGGACTAGTCCCGCCCACCAGAACGGCGAGCGGGAGAGCTGCCGGCCGCGGAAGAGCACCCAGGCCAGTGCCACCGGGATCCAGGCCAGAAGGGTGTTCCAGCCCATCCACCAGGCGTCACGCCGCAGAACGTCTACCAGATTCGGTGCCACCTGCTCCAAAACCCCCATGATTGACATCATGCACGAGTCTCGGCCTCCGGTGTTGTGAAGAAGTTGTGAAGAAGGCCGTCCACGTTGGCGAAGTCGGAGGTCGCCTCACGCAGGCGCTGAGGCCAATCAGTGTCGGTACGGAGTGCGCCAACTGCGGTTTCGATAGCCGACGGGGTCCCACCCCAGAGTGCGATGTTGCGGGTGTTCAGGTCACGCTGGTCGCGTTCCCACCAGGTGGCGACGTGACTGAGCTGGTCGGCGAGAGTGTCACCCGGAATGGTTCTCCTGTAGAGAGACGCCCATTCTCCGCTACGCGGATGCCTGCCCGCGCCAGGCACCGCATGGTGCGCTTGCTGGAGTTCCTCTAGGACGAGGCACCACCGATATGGGACGGCGAAGTATTCCGTCTCGTCGTTCGCGCAGTGGCGTTCGTGAAAGATGACCGTGAGGTGGTCGGCGAGCTGTGCGGGCGCGCGACGGGTCGCGACGGCGGCGTCGACCGCGTGGGATATGGCGCAGTCGCGGAGGCGCGGAGGCAGGTCGTCCAGCACCGGGACGTTCAGTCGCGGCGGGCCCCAGCCGGACAGATGGGCGGCCGCCGCCAGCTCCGCCCACAGGACCAGCTCGGGACGGTCGGCCACCACGCGCTGGGCTGTGCGCATGTCGCGGAGGGTGCAGGGGGTGTCGCGGCAGTCCGTCCCGCAGGTGCTGCTCCGCGGGCTCACAAGCGCGCGCGGGGACGCCACCAGTGCAGGGGCCTTTTCCAGGTGCGAACCGTCCGGCATGCGGATCAGGTGCGGGTAGTCCATGCCGTCGGTGAACACGGCGCCCTCGCCGGGCGTGAGCGTCACCAGGAACTGCGACTGCGCGTCCGTGATGTTCATGGTGGCGCCGACCGCGTCCCGGTCGTCCTTCGCGGGCAGCCGGTGGACGATCTTGACGGCGGTGTTCTTGATCACGTCCGGGACGAGCTTGGACGGGATCTGTTCCGCCACGATCAGCCCCTCCCCGTACGCGCGGATCTCCGCGAGCAGGCTCGCGAACGTCTCGACGGCATGGGCCGCCGGCCCCGCCTGCTCGCTCCGCCGCAGCAGCCGGTGCGCCTCCTCGAACACGCTCAGGTGGCGAAGCCCCGGCGCGGCGCCCGCCCGCTGCCGCATCCGCAGATGCTCGACCAGCCTGACCAGCACCGTTCCCATGAGGAACGCCTTGTCGCGGTCGTCGCCGACGTCCTCGATCTCCAGGACGACGTTGCGCGCGAGCAGCTCGTCGAAGTCGATCGGATGGCCGCCCTCGAAGAACCGCCCCGTCGTGCCGAGCCGGAGGCTGGACAGCCGGACCCGGATGAACCCGCGCACATTGTCGGTGATCTCCTGCCCGTAGCCGATCTCGCCGACGACCTGCTCGGCGGCGTCCTGGAGATCGGCGAGCGCCGGGTAGCGCGGCGACGTCCCCAGGATGGACGGCTCGCCGAGCGCGAGGTCCCAGCCGAGCCGCTCGTAGCAGCGGGTCAGCGCCGCGGCCAGGACCTGCGGGAATGGCTCGTCGGCGTCGAACGCAGCGAGGAACAGCGCCCGGACGAGATCGGCGTGGGTCTGCAGCGGGAACGGCCGCCCGTCCGGGCCCCGCGCCGGTTCGAGCGGGTTGATCCCGGCGGCGATCGCCTCCGTGTCGCCCGGCCGGATCGTGATCACTTCCGCGTCCGGGAGCCGCGCGGCCATCAGCCGGTACTCCGCCTTCGCGGGCTCGACCACCAGCCACGGCAGCCCGACCCGCGACGCCTCAGCCAGCAGCGACCGGACGGTCTGCGACTTGCCCGCGCCGGTCGCGCCGCACACGAACGTATGCCGGTTGAGGCTGGACAGCGGCACCGAAAGCGGCCCGACGTCGCGGCGGTTGCGGTCGAGGACCCGTCCGAGCCCCACGCCCGCGCCGCTCGACTCGGGCGTCACGTCGAACTCGGGCCGCATCACGAACCGGACCCCCGCGACCTCCCGGACGGGCGGCCGCGCCACCGCCGCCACCAGCTGCGTGCTCGCCTCGAACGGGCCCTGCGCGCCCGGGACCAGCGCATACGGCAACCGGCCGAGATCGGCCGACGCGCACACCAGCGCCGCGACCCGCGCGGCCGCCCGCGGCGTCTCCGCCCCCGCCATCAGATGCACCCGCCACAGCCCCGACGTCGCCGCCTGCCGCAGCTCGCGATGCCGCCGCTCCAGCCGGACGGCCGCGACCGACTCCTCTGGCGACAGCTCCGCCATCGACTGGGCGCGCTGCTGCCGGACGGCCAGCTCGTCGGCGAGCCGCTCGGCCTCGTCCAGGGTCACGGGTTCGGCGACCAGCATCCAGGCGAACGGCTGCGTCCATACGGAGAGGAGACCGTCCTCCAGGGACGGCCTTGCGGGTTCGTCTGGCGTGTCGTCGTCGGCGAGCAGGCCGTCCGCGATGGCGCCGATGCTCACCCAGTGGGGCATCGAGTCTTCGGCGATACCGTCCGGGAGCATCACGCCGCGTCCGCCGGCCGGGAGGCTGAGCGTCGCCGACCGTCCGTCATGGTCGGCGAGGAGTCCGTCGCCGCCGACGAACACCTCAGTTGGACCGAACGGCTGCGCGCGCCGCCAGCCGACCAGCACCGGCTCCTCGCCCGCGTGATACGCCGACACGAGCGCGGCGAGCCGCTGGTCCCGCCACTCGTCGCGGCCGTCCGCCGCCTCGCCCGGACGGGGCACCTCCAGCAGGCGGCAGACCGGCAGGCCGCGCACGGCGTCCCACATGTCAGCCGTCCCAGCGCATCAGGTTCTGGAACAGCTCCGCCTGCTCTATCGCGTCGTCCAGCGCGTTATGGGTGTGCGGAAGGCGCGACAGCAGCGCGGCGGGCATCTGCCGCTTCGTCGATTCAGCGACCATCGCCTTGGCCTTCGCCGCGTAAAGGGTCTTGATGTCGAGATGGCGCGAATGGCCGAACGGCGACCGCGACGTGAACCGCATCCAATACCAGTACAGCCACATCCAGTCGTAGGCCAGCGGATACGCCACCAGAACCGGCAGAGCGCTGCCCGCGACCTCCTTCACCCATGCCGCCGCGTCGCCCATCGCCTTCGCCGGGTCGAGACCCTCGCGGGCGAGCTGCTCGCGATCCAGCCCGCTCACCGCCAGCGCCTCCGGGACGAAATCGTCGCCGATCGGCTTCAGCTCGGCGTAGAAAGTGCGTTCGGCCGGGTCGGACGGCGTGAACTCCGCGCCGTCGAACGTCCCGCAGGCCGCCATCCCGAAACTGAGCATCGAGTAAGGCCCGGGAATCGGCCCGTCCGCTTCGACGTCCACCGAAAAATACGTCTCGACCCGCGTCATTTCTCGCCGCGCCTCTCGTCCTCGGGCCCGATCACCATCCAGTCATCCTCGCGCAGACCCGCGCCCGCATGATGGCGATCGGCAATGGACAGCGACACCCCGCGGCCGGTCGCGCCCTCCCAGCGCCGCACCCAGCCGCGCAGCGCCGGAGCGCCTTGCTGCAGGTCACATGTGCTGCCGGTGATCTGGAATTCGTAGCCGTCCGGCTCCTCGGCGGCGTCCAGCGCGTACATGCCGTCGAAGAAAGCGGTGATCGGCTTCGGCCGCTCCTGGGAGAACCCCGCGTCCCGGTACTTCGCGACGGCGTCGTCCGCCCGTCGCAGGCGTTCATCGTCCGACGCTCCACGGTGACGCTGGATGACCTTGGCCCGCAATTGGCTCTCGGTCTGCGGAAACCATTTCCTCGGATCATGCGAGCAGAACCGCGCACTCGGCCCCTGAAGCCGGACTTCGACATCACCGAACCCGTCGTACACCAGCGCGGCGCGCAGTTCGACGACGCACTCGTCCCACTGCTCGGGACGCATTCCGAGCGGAGCGCGACGCGTCCGCATGTCCCACACCTGTTCCGGAGAAACCCCAGCGAACGCGAATTCACGCTCGCAGAACGCATACCCAGAATGGTCTGTCACCGTCGGGAACAACGGCCGATCCATCGCCTCCACAGGCTTCTGCGAGGACGGCTCGGGCGCGGCCGGACGGTCGACGTCGCCTGCGGTCCCGTCCAGATCCAGGGTCATGGGCTGTCAGGCTATTGAGCAAGACGGCCCTTGGGAAGGTCGAAGCAGGACGGACGGCCTGACAAGTCCCCTGTCAATCTGCTTGGGTGGTTTGCGCATCCGAGACAGGACGGGAGTTCAGCGTCGTGAGGGGTGGACCCGTCGATCACGGAGGGCTTCGGACGCGCGTCGAGCGGCTCTTCAGCCCCGAGCCACGCCTCGGCTGGGTGTTCCGGGACCGCTGGTGGTTCCTGCGCCCCTTCCCCGAGGTCCCGCCCCGGCAGCGGCCGCTGCCTGAGTACCTGGCCCGCCGTGTCGCAGAGACCGAGCGGCTCGCGCAGCGCCACCGGAGCCGAACCCTCCCCCTGAGCCTCGGCGTCGCCGGGATCCTCGTGCTGGCCGCCGGCATTGGGGCCGTCGCCTTCACGATCCCGAACACCGTCCCCCTTGGGACGCTCGTCCTCGCCGCGATGGCCGCGTCGCCGGGCCTGGTGCTGACGTCATGGACCGCCCGGCAGCGGCAGGACGCCCGCGCGGCCCACGAGCTGGCCCAGCGTCAGCACGCGACCGGCTACCAGGACCAGGCCCGCCAGTGGCAGGCACGCAAGCAGGCGCACGAGTCAGCCGAACGCGCGCGGCTGGACGGCCTCCCCGAATGGGGCGCGGCCAGGCGTCCCGCCCACCGCCTGGACGTGTTCGGCGGGACGCTCTGGGCGTGGGAAGCGCTGCTCACCACGTACGGGACGTCCACACTCGCCGTCCAGCCGCTGCTGGTGCTCGACCTGTCCCGGGAGGTCGTCAGCCGGGAACTGGTCGAGCTGTCGCAGGAGGCCCGGACGGGGGTGGACGTGCAGCTCCTGCCGAGCCGCCAGTCGTCGTCCAGCCTCCTGACCGACATGTCGCCGCAGGACCTCGTGGACGCGATCGTCGAGTCCATGCACGGCGGCACGCCCGACGCCGCCCGCGCCGAACGCAGCATGGACGACCGGATCCTGACCAAGGTCTGCGCCGCCCTCGGCGACGACGTCACCCTCGGCCGGATCGCGGCCGCGCTCCGCGCGCTGATGGGCGAACCCGACGACGGGGACGCCCTGACGCGCGACGAGCGGCGGCGCATCGCGAGCGAGCTGTTCACCGTGGAGTACCGCCGCCAGGCGCACGCGAACCTGTCGCGGATCGAGTCCTACGTCCACCCGCTGGAGAACCTCGGCACCGAGCCGGCGAAGACGGGCGCGGGATACCTGACCTGCATCGCGCTGGACAGCCAGGCCCGCAACGTCCGGTCCGAGCTGCTCACCGACCTGATCGTGCAATGGGTCACCCACCGCATCACCGCGTCGCAGGACTCGACGCCCGCCCTCATCGTCGCCGGCGCGGACGAACTGGCCCGCCGCCACCTGGAACGCCTCTCGGACGCGTGCGAAAGGCGCGGCGTCCCGCTGACCCTGCTGTTCCGGCGGCTGCGCGAGACGTCCGCGGAGATGATCGGCGGCGGGGCCGTCGCGTTCATGCGGCTCGGCAACCACGAGGACGCGACCCGCGCCGCCGACTTCATCGGACGCGACCACCGCTTCGTCCTGTCGCAGATCACCAAGAACATCGGCGGGAACGAGTCGCACACGTCCACCGGCACCGAGGGCGAGGCCGACTCCGAGACGCTGAGCACGAGCCGCACGACGGGCACGTCCCGGACCTGGGGGACGAGCCGCTCGTCAGGCACCAGCCACTCGGGCGGCGAACTGTTTCCCGACCGCTCCGCGTCCTACCAGCGCGGCAGCAACCGGGGCGGCTCCACCAGCAGCAGCGACACCGAGGGGACCGCCACGTCGACGTCCCGGAACTGGTCGGCCGCCTACGCCTACGCGCAGGGCACCAACTGGAGCGACGCCGACACGACGCAACGCGTGTACGAGTACGCCGTCGAGCCCGTCACCCTCCAGCACCTACCCGACCACGCGTTGCTGCTGGTCGAGTCGACGCCCGGCGCGGGACGTACCCTCACGGCCGTCGAGTGCGACCCGTCCATCATCACGCTCGACCGCGTCACCACCGGCCCCCTCCCGGAGGTGCCACCCGTCCAGCAGCAGCCCGCCCTCCCCGCCCCGGACACGACCGACCAGCCCGCCCCATGGACCGTCCCGGCAGCATCGCAGTGGGCCGCCCAGCCCGCACCGCCCCCGCCACGCACACCACTCTCGACCGACCCGGGCCCGCCGCCCGGCTACCAAACAGGCCCCCGCACACCCGAAACACCACCCCACGGTCGCGGCGGCCCGCCGCCCCTCTTCGGCGGCAAGAGCTGACCGCTCAGCCGAGCCGCCGCCGCAGCCCCTGAGCCCGCCGGACGAGCGGCATCGGCATCGGCTCCTCGCGATCGGCGTCCTCGATCCGATGCTCGACCGCCGCCAGCAGATCGGCGCCCAGCCCCATCCGAACTCCGGCCGCGTCCGCCCGAGCCTCCCACCACCCGGCGACCACCCGCCCAGCCGAAGCCACCACAAACGCGACCCCCGCAGGCAACACCACGACAACCGTGACCGCCATCGCACCAACGGCGACCAGCAACGCCAGCACGAACCCAATAGGCCGATGCCACGCGACCGCCCGCTTCCACATGGAAACGACCAGTGACCACGGCGCGCGCAGCACCCACGTCAACACCCGGCTCGGCACCAAAACCTGCGCACGCACGAACGCCGCCCCGGCCTGCCAGCCGACCGCATGCCCCAGCTCATGCGCAAGCACCGCCTCCAGCCGGACAGGAGGCAACAACCGCGCCGCATGGGACGTGACGGCTACGGACCGCCCGAATGGCGTGCACGCGTTCAACGCGTCCGACTCCGTAACGACCAGCCGATACGCATCGCCCCCGGCACGCCGCTGGACGTCCTGCCAAGGCTGCTCCAACCGACCTCGTTCCTCCACGGTCGGCTCCCGATACCCGTACGCCGTCCGCGCACCCAGAGTGGCGAGCAACGAAACCGTCCAAAACCCAACCGCCACGCCCCCGCCCCAAACAGGCCAAACCACGTGCAGCCCGACCGCGAGGAAGAAAACAAGAACAGCCTCAAAAACCAAGACCACCCCGATCACCACCCCCACCCGCCGCCGACCACGCTCCGGCACGTCCACCGCCCGCCCCGGAGGCAAATACCGCCCCTCCTGAGGCATCGAGCCGGGAACAGCCTGATTCACCGCCCCCGGTTGCGAAGGCACACCCTCAGCAGACAACCCCCGACCCGCCGGACCGCCAACATCACCCGCCACACCACGCCCCACCGCCCCCAGACCCGCATCACTCTGAGGCGGCGAGACCACCCCCGCCGCGCCCTCCGAGGACGCACCCTGAGACGACGCGCCCCGAGGCCACGGCGCGGCTTGTGGGCCCGCGCCCTGTGGCGACCCAGCCTGAGGCAGCGCCCCGGCCTGAGCTGGTGGCACGGCTTGAGGTGGCACCGGCTGAGGCCGCGCGGCTAGAGGCGTCGGAGGCTGAGATAGCGCGGCCCGAGGCAACGGTGCGGGCTGTGGGGCCGCCGCCTGTGGCGAGCCGGCCTGAGGTGGTGGCGCGGCCTGAGGCGGCGCGCCCCGAGGCGACGATGTGGGCTGTGGCGGCGCGGCTTGAGGTGGCACCGGCTGAGGCCGCGCGGCTAGAGGCGCCGGAGGCTGAGGTGGCGCGGCCCGAGGCGACGGTGCGGGCTGTGGGACCGCGGCCTGAGGCGACCCGGCCTGAGGCGGCGACTCGGCCTGAGCTGGCGGGGCGGCCTGAGGTGGGGGCATGGGGTGAGGGGGTGTTGTCGGCCGATGCGGTGTGACCTGAGGTGGTAGGACCGGGGGAGGTGCGGGCTGTGCGTTGGCGGACTGGGGTGATGCGGGCTGGGCAGGCGCAGCGGGTTGAGGGGGCGCGGGCTCAGGTGGCGTGGATGTCGGGGTGCTGTTTTCGGGTGGGGTGGACGGGTGTTGTGCGGGGCGTGGCGGAGGTGGGGCGGACGTGGGGGGTGGGTCGGTGTTGGGGGGTGTGGTGCGAGGCGGGGCGGCTTGTGGTGGGCGTTTCGGCGTGCTTGGGCTGGGTGGGGTGGGGGCGGTGTGGGCGAAGGGGCGTTCTGGGGGTGGGGGAGGGGGTGAGGTGGTGGTGCGGCGGCGGTGGCGGGAGTGGGGTTCGTAGCGGCGGGACTGGTCTGTCCAGGTTTGTCCGTCCCAGTAGCGTTCGCGGCCCATCAACTCCGGATCTGGGTACCACCCAGGCGGTGTGCTCACCGGGCTCCGCCTCCCGTCAACGTCGGGTCAAGGCTTGCGCACGCCGCGACTCAGCGTCAACGGGACGGTCACAGCTTGGGGGTGAAGGGGCGGCGATGGGCGGGGTCGTCCGGTTCGGCGAGGCCGCGCAGGGCCGTCTCGACGAGCTCGATGCCCTGGAGGAGGGCGACGAGGCGGGCGCCCTCGCGGCGGTAGGTGTCCAGGACGGACTCGATGCCGTGCGGCGGGACGACGTCGCCGAGGTCGACCCGGGCGGTGCGGAAGCCCTCCCGGGCCGCCTCGACGGACGCGCTGACGTGGTGGCGGGCCATGCGGGCGAGGGCGATGGGGTAGCGGCGCAGGACGCCGTAGCGGCGGTACTCGGGCGGGACGAGCTCGAGCAACCAGGCCAGGGCGGTGTCCTCGAATCGGTCGGAGCCCGGTGGATGCACCTGCGAGGGCCAGCCGGGCGGAACGTAGGTGCTCACCATGGCAGGATAACCCGGACTCGAACAAATGTTCGAGTAGACTTTCAGTCGGGCGGCGGGGTGCGGCGGATGCGGATCTTGCCGGAGGCCAGGTCGTCGCGGGAGCTGCCCGCCCCCGTCTGCTCGTGGTCGTCCTTGCGGAGCAGCTTCTGCCGCTCCTGCTCCTCGACCTTGATCTTCTTCGAGCCCTCGAACACGGAGGCGAGGTCCTCGAACATGCCGCCGCCGAAGCCCGCCCCCGTCTTGCCGTCACCGCGGATGGCGCCCATCATGGTCGACTTGCCGGTGCCGTCACGGGGCCACTCGACGGTCTCCTGCTCGGCCGGTTCGGGGCGGTTGCCCATGGCGCGGCCTTTGACGCGCTTGCGGCGGCGAAAGGGTGGCTTCACACACTCTCCAACGCGGTGAGTCTCCAGAATGATCCCGGCAGGCAGTCAGGTCGCGAACGACCACCGGGTGGGAGATCCGGTGAAGTCTCCCTGGCGGAGCCCGAACACCTGCTGTGGCCGCACCGCGACGGTCGCGTTCACCTCTGGGTCCAGGAAGTCCACACGATATCGGGTGGCGTACTTGGAATTGACCAGGTCGATGAAGCGTTGCAGGTCCCTCTTGTCGGTGAGCACCTCCGCGAGTCCTTCGATGACGACCGGGTTCTCCGCCTCCTCCGTGGTGACCGTCACCCGGGGGTTGGCGCGCAGGTTCACCATCTTCCGGGACGCGGCGCTGCTGCTGAACAGCAGTGCCTCACCCGACCAGGCGCCCCACACCGGCATGGCGTGCGGGCGTCCGTCCGGCCGGACGGTGCACAGCCAGAAGTTCCGCGCCGCCATGAGCTGTTCCACGGCCCAGGACCACGGAAGCAGGCCGCTTCCCTGTTCGGGTCCCTGGATGCCGTAGCCGGGCATGTACGGACGTTCTGCGGTGGGCTCTGCGGGCTCCGGTTCCGCGGCGGCGCCGGAAGCCGACATGGCGTACTCCTCTCTGTCGGGGTGCCCCCGGCCCATCGTTTCAGACCCCGGCACCCCCGAGTGACGCTCGTTGGCGGAGGCTGGGCGCGGTAGCCTGCGGGACGTGCGTCTTTCCCATGTCATCGCGGCTCTCGAGGATCTCTATCCGCCGGCGTGGGCCGAGCCATGGGACGCCGTCGGGCTCGTCTGCGGCGACCCCGACCAGGAGGTCGGACGGGTCCTGTTCGCCGTCGATCCGGTGGCCGCGGTGCTCGACGAGGCGCTGGAATGGAACGCCGACCTGGTCGTCACGCACCATCCGCTGCTGCTGCGCGGCGTGCACTCGGTGGCCGCGACCACGCCGAAGGGACGCCTCGTCCACCGGATGATCAGGAACGGGGTGGCGCTGCACACCGCGCACACCAACGCCGACCGGGCCGATCCCGGCGTGTCGGACGCGCTGGCGCGGGCGGTCGGCCTCGCCGGGGACCTGCGTCCGATGGTGGCCGCCGATGACGATCCCCGCCGCGGCCTCGGCCGGATCGGGGAGCTGGACGCGCCCGTCACGCTGCGGGAGTTCACCGGACGGGTGGCCGCCGGGCTGCCGTCGACGGCCTGGGGCGTCCGCGCGGCGGGCGACCCGGACCGTCCCGTCCGGACGGTCGCCGTGTGCGGGGGCGCGGGCGACTCGCTGCTCGACACCGCGAGGGCCGCCGGTGTCGACGTGTACCTCACCGCCGACCTGCGCCACCACCCGGCGTCGGAGTTCGCCGAGCACGGCGGACCCGCCCTGGTGGACGCCGCGCACTGGGCGACGGAGTGGCCCTGGCTCGCCGACGCCGGACGGCGCCTGGCCGCGGCCTCCCCCGAAGCGGGCAAGTTGGAGACCCGGGTGTCCACGCTCGTCACCGACGCGTGGCGCCTCCACGACGAAGGAGCACTGTGAAAGCCGCACCGCAAGCCCAGCTTCGCCTGCTCGACCTGCAGGACCTCGACGCCGCGCTGGACCGGCTGGCGCACCGCCGCCGGACGCTGCCCGAGCTCGCGGAGATCGAGCGCCTCGAGGGGCGGCTGACCGGGCTGCGCGACGCGATCGTGGCGGCCGAGACGGAGGTCGGCGACCTGGAGCGGGAGCAGAAGAAGGCCGAGCAGGACGTCGACCAGGTCCGCACCCGCGCCGACCGGGACCAGAAGCGCCTCGACTCCGGGCAGGTGGCGTCCGCCAAGGACCTCGGCAGCCTGCAGGCGGAGATCGAGTCGCTGCAGCGGCGCCAGTCCGACCTGGAGGAGGTCGTGCTGGAGATCATGGAGCGGACCGAGGAGGCGGAGGGGAAGGTCACCGCGCTCCGCGCCGACCGATCCGCCGCGCAGGACGAGCTGTCCGGGCTGACCGAGCGCCGCGACGCGTCCCTGCGGGAGATCGACGAGGAGGCCGGGACGACCAGCGCCGCGCGCACCGCCGTCGCCAAGGACGTCCCGGACGACCTGCTCGCCCTCTACGAGAAGCTGCGCGGCCAGTTCGGCGGCGTCGGCGCGGCGAAGCTGTTCCGCGGCGCCTGCCAGGGCTGCCACCTGGCGCTGAACACCGTCGACCTGAACCGCATCCGCAGCGCCGCCGAGGACGAGGTGGTCCGCTGCGAGGAATGCCGCCGCATCCTCATCCGCACACCCGAGTCGGGCCTGTGAGTTCGCGGAAGCTGGTCGTCGAGGCGGACGGCGGGTCGCGCGGGAACCCCGGCCCGGCCGGGTACGGGGCGCTCGTCCGCGACGCGCTCACCGGGGAGGTCCTCGCCGAGGTCGCCGAGTCGATCGGGCACGCGACCAACAACGTCGCCGAGTACCGGGGGCTGATCGCGGGGCTGACGGCCGCCGCGCAGCTCGACCCGTCCGCGCGCGTCGAGGTCCGGATGGACTCCAAGCTCGTCGTGGAGCAGATGTCGGGCCGCTGGAAGATCAAGCACCCGGACATGGTGCCGCTGGCGCTCCGGGCGCGCGACGTCGCGGACGGCCTCGGCTCGGTCTCCTACGGCTGGATCCCGCGGAACCGCAACGCGCACGCCGACCGGCTCGCGAACGAGGCCATGGACGCCGCCGCCCGCGGCGAGCAGTGGGTCCGCAAGATCGAGGAGACGCCGGGGGAGCCGGAGCCGCCGCCGTCCTGGACGCCGCCGTCCGCCACGCCGACGACCACGATCCTCCTGCGGCACGGCGAGACGCCGCTGTCGGCCGAGAAGCGCTTCGCCGGGACGGGCGAGATCCCCCTCACCGCGCACGGCGTCGCCCAGGCCCGCGCCGCCGCCCTCGCGCTCAAGGACCGCGGGCTCGACGCGATCGTCACGTCCCCGCTGTCCCGCTGCCGCGACACCGCCGCCGAGATCGCCGCCGTCACCGGCCTGGACGTCCGCGTCGAGGACGGCTTCCGCGAGACCGACTTCGGCGAATGGGAGGGGCTCACGTTCGACGAGGCGGGCAAGGCGTGGCCCGCCGAGCTGAAGGCGTGGCTCGCCGACCCGGAGGTCGCACCGCCCGGCGGGGAGAGTTTCGCGCAGGTGTCCCGCCGCGTCCGGACGGCCCTGGACAAGCTGAAGGTCCGCTACCGCGAGCAGACCGTCCTCGTGGTCTCGCACGTCACGCCCATCAAACTCCTGGTAAAGGACGCTTTGGGCGCGCCCATGACGTCCCTCTACCGCATGCACCTGGACGTGGCGGCGCTGTCGTCCATCGACTGGTACGCCGACGGTCCCGCGTCGCTGCGCGCGTTCAACGACGTCCACCACCTGGAATCCTGATCCCCGGCCGCTTACGCTGCGCGAGAGGGCACCGTGACCTGGGGAGGAACCGTGACCACGAAGATCCTGCTGGACGAGTCGAGGCTCCCGAGGCGCTGGTACAACGTCGTCCCCGACCTGCCCGCGCCGCCGCCACCGCCCCTCCACCCGGGAACTCGCGAGCCGCTCGGCCCAGGCGACCTAGCCCCCTTGTTCCCAACCGACCTCATCGAGCAGGAGGTCACCGGCGACCGGTTCGTCGACATCCCCGAGGACGTCCGCGAGGTGTACCGGCTCTGGCGCCCGACGCCGCTGATCCGGGCGCACCGCCTCGAACGCACCCTCGGCACGCCCGCGCGCATCTACGTCAAGTACGAGGGCGTGTCCCCGGTCGGGTCGCACAAGCCGAACACGGCCGTCCCGCAGGCGTACTACAACGCGCGCCAGAGCGTCCGCCGCCTCACCACCGAGACCGGCGCCGGCCAGTGGGGCAGCGCGCTCGCCTTCGCCTGCGCCCAGTTCGCGCTCGACTGCGAGGTCTGGATGGTGCGCGCCTCCTACGACCAGAAGCCGTACCGCCGCTCGATGATGCAGCTGTACGGGGCGAAGGTGCACGCCAGCCCGTCGCCGCTCACCGCGTCCGGCGCGAAGATCCTCGCGGACGACCCCAACTCGCCCGGCTCCCTCGGCATCGCGATCAGCGAGGCCGTCGAGTCAGCCGCGCCCGAGGACACCCGGTACGCGCTCGGCAGCGTCCTCAATCACGTCCTGATGCACCAGACGGTGATCGGCGAGGAGGCCCTCGAACAGCTCGCCTCCGTCGGCGACGTCCCGGACCTGATCGTGGGCTGCACTGGCGGCGGCTCCAACTTCGCGGGCCTGTTCTTCCCGTTCCTCCGCGAGAAGCTGGCCGGACGCATGGACCCGGTCGTCCGCGCCGTGGAACCCGAGGCGTGCCCGTCCTTCACCCGCGGCCGCTACGCCTACGACTTCGGCGACACCGCGGGCCTGACGCCCCTGCTCAAGATGCACACGCTCGGGCACGACTTCGTCCCCGACCCCATCCACGCGGGCGGCCTCCGCTACCACGGCATGGCCCCGCTCCTCTCCCACATCTACGACCTGGGCCTCTTCGAGGCCGAGGCGAAACCGCAGCGCGAATGCTTCGAGGCGGGCCTCCTGTTCGCCCGCACGGAGGGCATCGTCCCGGCCCCCGAACCGACCCACGCGCTCGCCGCCGCCGTCGAGGAGGCCCGCCGCTGCGTCGAGACCGGCGAACCCAAGGTCATCCTCACCGCCCTGTGCGGCCACGGCCACCTGGACATGGCCGCCTACGACCGCTTCCTCGCCGGCGAGATGGAGGACCACCCCCTCCCGCAGTCCCGCCTGGACGAGGCCCTGACCACCCTCCCGTGATGAAGCGGGGGCGCGAGTGACTTGCGCACCCACTACCCTTGAAGGACGGCGGACGAGCCGGCCGGGCGGCCGCGTCGGGGAGCGATCCCCGTCGAGGAAAGTCCGGGCTCCACAGGGCAGGGTGGTCGGTAACGCCGACCCGGGGCGACCCGCGGGACAGTGCCACAGAAAGCAAACCGCCGCCGGTCCGCCGGTGGTAAGGGTGAAACGGTGAGGTAAGAGCTCACCAGCGCCCACGGTGACGTGGGCGGCTCGGTAAACCCCACCCGGAGCAAGGTCAAGAAGGGGCCGCGAGGCTCCGCGCAGGCGTCCGAGGGCTGCCCGCCCGAGCCTGCGGGTAGACCGCTGGAGGCCGCCGGCAACGGCGGCCCGAGATGGATGGCCGCCACCCGCCGCCCCAAGGGACGGCAGGCACAGAACCCGGCTTACAGGCCGACTCGTCCGCCCTCTGTGTGCTCAGTGGGGGGCTCGGCCTCTCCGGTGGTGAGGAGGGTGCGGAGGTCTGAGGCGGCTTGGTGGGCTGCTTGTTCGGCTGTTGGGGAGACGCCGCCTAGGCCGAAGTAGCTGTGGTTGAGGGTGGGCCATTCGCGGTGGATCACTGGGACGCCGGCGGCGCGCAGGGCTGTGGCGTAGGCGTTGCCCTCGTCGCGGAGCGGGTCGTAGCCCGCCGTGTGGACGGACGCCGGTGCGACGCCCGCCAAATCGGAGGCGCGCAGTGGCGACACCTGCCAGCTTTCCCGGTCGCCGGGGACGTACTGCTCGGCGAACCAGCGCATGGCGGCGAGGGTGAGGCCGTAGCCGTCCGCCCGGTCCGTTCGCGATGGGTAGCGGGCGTTCACGTCCGGGTCGGCGTAGCCGCCCGTGACGTCGGTCACCGGGGAGATCAGGAGCTGCGCGGCCAGCGGGATCCCCTGGTCGCGGCACGCGAGGGCGACCGAGGCGGCGAGCTGGGCGCCCGCGCTGTCGCCGGCGACGGCCGTCCGGCCGGGAGTGGCGGCGGCGACGTGGAGCGTCGCGGCCAGGCAGTCGTCGAACGCCGCTGGGAACGGGTGCTCGGGCGCCAGACGGTAGCCGACGCCGACGACCGTCGAGCCGGTCTCGACGGCGAGCCGCCGCGAGTACTGGACGTGCGTGTGCTCGTCGCCGGCGACCCATCCGCCGCCGTGGAAGAACAGGATCGTGGCGTCGGTGAGCCGGGTCGCGGGCTCGACCACGCGGGCGGACACCGGGCCCCCGGCCGTGTCCAGGACGACGTCGCGCTCAGCCGCGGCGACCGGCGGATCGGGGAGGCGGCCGAGCGCCAGCTCGTTGCCCGCCCGGAGATGGATCCGGAAGCCCTCGACGGACGTGTCCGCGGCCGTCGCGGCCTGCACGCGCTGCCTGAGCCATTCGTCGATGTCCGGGTCGAAGACGGATCCGTCCGCCACGCGCGGCCTCCTTCATGGGGTTGTGAGACACACTAATCGCCCGCTGGGAGCGGGACGTGCAGGCAACTTCGCAGTGCCATACGACTCGACAGGTTCGGGTCACACGACACAGATGACATGAAACGACGCGCTTACTGTCCAGGTAAGAGCTGATCGCCTTGATCGGTGACGACGCGGAGCCGGGTGCTGGGCTCCGTGGAGAGGAGAGCTGATGTTCGTCATCGCGTTCGTGGCCCTCGTGCTCGCCGGGGGACTCGCCGGTGTCGTGTACCTGTGGGACTTCTCGCGCGCCAGCCGTCGTGACGCGCTGTTCCTCCCGGCGTCCGACCGCCGCTCGCGGCGCGCGCGCCGGGTGTCGGGGATGTACGTCCGCGACTACACGCGCCGCGACAGCGAGCTCATCAGCCGCTGACCGAAGACCGCGGCGGAGGTCCAGCGGAGCGGGGCGCCTGCCGGTGCGCTGGGTCGCGGTGGAGACGCGTGGGTCGTCCTTGCGGGGGGACGACCCACGCTGTGTTTTCAGGTGAGCGACCGGGGCTGCGGGGGCCCGTCCGGGACGGGGTTGTCCGGGACAGGCGTGAAGGCGCCGGTGCCGCGGTCGAGGATCTCGACGTTGGCGGACTGCAGGTCCAGATAGAGGCCCACCAGCTCGATCTCGCCGGACTCGACCCGGTCCCGGAGCCAGGGGTAGGTGAGCAGGTTGTCGAGCTGCTGCATCACGTTGATCTTGCAGAGGCGGGTGAGGGGCGACTCGTCCGTCCCGGGCGGCTCCTCGGCGAGGAAGCGGGCGAGGCTGTGGTTGCCGTGCTTGAGCCAGCGGGACAGGCCGGTCAGATGGTCGACCTCGGTGCCGCCGGCGAGGAGCGCGGCCATCGCGCCGCAGTTGGAGTGGCCGCAGACGGTGATCGTCCGGATGTCGAGGACGTTGACGGCGTACTCGACGGTCGCGGCGACGGAGTCGTCCGGCGTGCGGGAGCCGTGCCTCGGGACGAGGGCGCCGACGTTGCGGTTGATGAACAGGTCGCCCGGCCCGCTGGCGGTGATGATGTTCGGCACGATGCGGGAGTCCACGCAGGTGATGAACAGGTGCTGGGGCTTCTGCTCCATCGCCAGCTCGGCCATGATCGGCCGGACGAGGCGGGCGGTGCGGCCGTGGTACTCGCGGACGCCGTCCAGCAGCACCGCGGCCGGGGACACCTCGGGCGCGTCCAGCTCGGCCTCGGAGCTGCGCCGCCTGTTGCCCCAGGGCGCCCACCAGCGGGTCGGCGGCGGCGTCTTGCGCGGTTGGGACGTTTCGCCTGTCACAGCTCTTTCATACCAAGCCTCGTGAACCTCATCGATGTCGACCCTGCCGCCCTGCCGTTCGTGCGCCAGCCGCCACTGGTGGATGGCGTCGAACGCGGCATGGTCCATGAAGTCGACGTTGAGGTCCAGGTCGACGTGGGAGCCGGACGGGACGTCCTGCAGAAGGCGCGTCACCTTCGGGACGCCGAGGAACGTCAGCGTCCCCTCGACGACCACATGGGTGCGGGGCGGGACGGGCCCGTCCTCCGGCGCCGGGACGAGGTGCTCCGAGCGGACCGACAGCCGGGTCAGCCGCCGCAGCGCCAGCACCGCCGTGATCCCGATGCCGAGCAGCACGCCCTCGCCGAGCCCGAGCACGACCACGCCGACGAGGGTGGCGAAGTAGGCGGGCGCCTCGCGGTGGTGACGAAGGTCACGGACGCGGGCGGTGTCCATCAGCCGGACGCCGAGCACGACCAGCAGCGCCGCGAGCGCGGGCAGCGGCACCTGCTCGATCAGCGGGCCGCACGCCAGCGCCAGCACCAGCACCCACACCCCGTGCAGGACGGTGGACCAGCGGGTGCGGGCGCCGGCGTCCACGTTCGCCGTGCTGCGGACGATCACGCCCGCGATCGGCAGCCCGCCGAGGAACCCCGACACCGCGTTGCCCGCGCCCTGGCCGAGCAGGTCCCGGTCGAGGTCGGCGCGGGGGACGCCGGCGGGACGCGAACGGTCGATGGCCACGCTGCACAGCAGCGACTCGACGGCCGCGACCAGCCCGACCGACACGACGGCGCCGACGACGGCGGGCAGCGAGCCGTCCGGCAGGACGGGGGCCTGCCAGTCGCCGAGGAGGGTCTCCGGCAGCTCCACCCGCTGCGCGTTCCAGCCGAGCGACCACGCGGTCACGGTGGCGAGCGCGATGGCGGGCAGCGGGCCCGGCACGAGCCGCAGCCACCCGTCGCGCGGCAGCCGGGACCAGACGAGCAGGACGAGCACCGTCAGCGCCCCGAGCAGCGCGGGATGCGTGTGCGGGTCGACGATCTGGCCCGGCAGCTCGCGCAGGTTGTCGATCGCCGAGTGCTGCGGGCTGCCGCCGAGCACCACGTGCACCTGCGCCAGGACGAGGACGACGCCGACGCCCGCGAGCATCCCGTGCACGACGGCGGGGGACACGGCGAGCGCGGTGCGGGCGACGCGGCTGGCGCCGAGCGCGAGCTGCAGCAGCCCGCCGAGCAGGGTGATCGTGCAGGTCGCGCGCCAGCCGTAGGTCTGCACGAGCCCGGCGACGATCACGGTCAGCCCGGCTGCCGGGCCGCTGACCTGCAGCGGCGACCCGCCGATCAGGCCGGCCACGATCCCGCCGACGACGGCGGCGATCAGCCCCGCGGCGACCGGGGCGCCGGAGGCGACCGCGATGCCCAGTGACAGGGGGATCGCGACGAGGAACACGACGAACGACGAGAGGAGATCGCGCCGCAATACGGAGACACTGAGTGGCTTTGAAGTCACTCTACGTATATAACCAGGATTGACGGTGCTCCACCCGCGAACACGACGAGGGCCGCCGGACGGATCCGGCGGCCCTCGTCCTGCGTGTCGTTCTCCGCTCAGCGGCGGTAGTTCTCCCAGTCGTCGGCGGGCTGGCGGGAACCGTACGGGCCGGTGTCGTTCTGCTGCCCGCCCGGCTGGTATCCGCCCTGCTGCGAGCCGCCGTAGTACCCGCCCGACCCGTACGCCTGCGTCGTGTTCGGGTCGTACGCCTGGGTGGCGTTGGGGTCGTACGCCTGCGTCGCGTTGGGGTCGTACGCCTGGGTGGCGTTCGGGTCGTGCGGCGGGGTGAGCGGGTCGCCGCTGCCGTTGTAGCTGCTGCCGCTGAAGTCGCCGTAGACGCCCGCGCCGCCCGCGCCGCCCGGGGCCGCGCCGGAACCGGCGTCCGCGCCGCCGAGCGCGCCGAACGGCTCGCGCCCGCCGCCGCTCAGCGGGTCGTCGTAGCGGGGCGAGTCGCCGTAGGCCGGGGCCGTCGGGTACCCGTCGTTGGGCCCGCCCTGCCCGTATCCGGACGCGCCGCCGAGGCCCGAGTCGTACCCCGACGTGGCGCCGGACGGGACGCCCGCGCCGATCCCCGGGTCGTACCCGCCGGACTGGCCCGGCTTGGGCCACGGGCCCGTGTTGCCGTTGCCGCCCGCCCCCGCGCCGCCCGCGGAGCCGAACGAGCCGCTGCCCAGCGGGTCGCCGAGCGGGTCGTTCAGGGAGCCGCCGTAGGAGCCGCCCATGTCGGACGAGGCCGTGCTGCCCGCCGACCGCTGCCGGTCGTTCTGGATGCGCTGGAGCAGTTCGTCCACGGTCGGGAGCTTGTGGCCGTCGGTGTCGGTCCCGGAACCGCCGGGGCCGCCGTGCGCCTGCGCCGCGGGCGCGGCCGGAGCGGCGGGCGCCGGGGGAGCGGGCGGGGCGGACGGCTCGTCGGGACGGCCGAGGGGCAGCCCGAGCGGGTCGGACACGCGCGGGTCGCCGCCGAGCGTCCCGCCGCCCGGCGCGGACGAGCCGAGGCCCATGTCGTAGCCGTCCTGGCGTCCTCCGGGCGGCGGACCGGCCGCCGCGGCGGGACGGTTGCCCAGCGGGTCGGAGCCGTAGTCGCCGTAGCCCTGGTCGTGACCGCCGCCGTACTGGTCCTGGCCCTGGCTCTGGCCGCCTCCGCCGTACGGGTCGTGGCTCTGCCCGCCGTAGGACGGGTCGCCGGGGCCGTGGTCGGCCGCACCGTAGGCGGGCTGCGGCTCCTGACCGCCGTAGGGCGGCTGCATGCCGGGACCGCCCTGCATGCCGGGGCCGCCCGGGCCGCCGATCCCGCCGGGTCCGGAGGGACCGGCGAGGCCAGCGGGGATCGGGTCGTGCGAGGTCGAGCCGGGCTCCTGCCCGGTGAACTGGGAGCCGCCCTGGAAGCCGCCGGGAGCGGGCATCTGCTGGGGGCCGGTTCCGCCGACCTGGCCGCCGCCCATGCCGTTGCCGCTCATGCCGTTGGCCCCCATGCCGTTGGCCATGCCGCCGAGCATCGGGCCGTCGGCGCTCATGGACACGGGCTGGGTCAGGCTCGGCTGGGGCATTCCCGGCTGGTCGAACGGCGGCTGCTCCATCGGTGCCTGCTCTGGGGGCGCCTGCACGTTCAGCGGGTCGGCGGCGGGATCCACGTCCGCGCGGGCGCCGTCGTTGTCGTGCTGCCAAGGGAACTTGGGCTTGTCGAAGGTGATCGTCGCCCAGTAGTCGTCGTCCTCCATCTCGTCCGACGCCTGGGCGCTCGGGGCTGGAGGCGGCGGGGCCTGGCCGCCGGTGGGGGCGGCGAGCGGACCGCCGGCGACGCGCCGGTCGATGGCCGGTTCGGGCATGCCCTGACGGTCGTAGCCGTTGTCGTACCCGGCCTCGTAACCGTCGTTGTACCCGTAGCCGTCCGGGGGGCCGCCCATCTCGTCGTGCGGCTGCTGGACTCCTCTGCGGCCGCGCGGCTGCTGCGGCTCGTCGTCCATCCAGTCGTCGTCGTCGCGTCCCGCCCTGCTTGCCCGCAGACCCAGGGCCACGAGGACGACCACGAGGACCACGACCACAATGAGGCCGAAGACCACGATGTAAGAAGTCATGCCACCACCCAATGCCTTGGCCCGGCGAGAGTCTCCGGCGCGGACCTCGGGTCCGCTCCGGCCGTCACCGGTTGCCGGACGTCCACGGGAGTCCGCCGGCGCGGCTTAGCCCGATTCTGTCCGACCGCTATGACCGTTGTCACACCCTTCGCGCACATTTACCCTCACACGGCGCGTGCCGATCGGCCAGTGCGGCCCATCGGTCCACCCCTGTCAGCTCCAGCCCCCCGGTGGGGTCCGCCCTGACCCGGTGCTCTGAGGCTCCACGGTCAACGCGCCTGTTAGCCGCCGAAGTTCCCGGTGATCCGTCCCCGTCCCACCGTGTGCTCGGCGATGGCCGGCAGTGAGTCCTTCAGTGCCGCGCCGTTCTGGAACGGTGCCGGATCGTCCAGCGCGTAGATGGTGAACCGGTACCGATGCTGCTCTCCCTTGGGCGGGCACGGCGGCGCGTAGCCCGCCTTCTTGTCCGTGGTCAACCCTTCGACGGTCCTGTCCAGACTTGCTCCCTCGACGAGTTCGTTCACCGTCCCGTCGATGCCCGCGATCACCCAGTGGACGTAGGCGCCGCCGGACGCGTCCGGGTCGTCCATCACGATCGCGAACGACCTGGTCCCGGCCGGAGTGCCCGACCACCGTAGCGGTGGGGTCCTGCCCTGTCCGCCAGGGTACGTCGTGCAGCCGTACCGCGGGGGCAAGTCGCGCCCATCGCGGAAGACGGGGCTGGTCACCGTGAACCATTCGGACAACTCGGCGCTCTTGTTCTGGGGCTGGCCGATCAGCCCGCAGCCGCCCACGGTCCCGGCGAGGGCGAGCGCGCCCGCCGCGGCCGTGATCGGACGCCGGTCTCTGCTCATCATCGATTCGCTCCCGGGCGAGATCGTACGCCGCGCGCCGCCGGATCGCCGTCATCTCGGCCTCGCGTCTCGGCAGCCCGCATCACGCCGCCGGCGCCCCCTTCCTCGTCCGCCCCAACGATAGGGCTTCGCGGGGAGTGGAACGCGCCTTTCGTCCCGCCGCGCGACGGCTCTCCGGGAGAGGGGCCTGTGACGTTGGTCATGCGTGGTTTGTCCTGGTCCGTCCGGAAAATCGAGAAGGAGTGGCGAGTTTCACAGCTTCACCACCGGCCTTCTTTGCTGTGACGGGAAATTCTCATGTTCTTCACATGGTTCTCGATGGTGCCGAGCACGATCATCAGGTAGCTTGTGAATGTCTTCACAAGCCGACCGTGACATTGGAGGCCGCAATGGCCAGGACCGCCGAGGGAACCCCTGGCGCTCCCCACATCCTCATCGTGGGTGGCGGCTATGTGGGCATGTACACCGCCCTGCGTCTGCAGAAGAAGCTCAAGCGCGAGCTCAGGCGGGGCGAGGTCAAGGTCACCGTCGTGGACCCCAACTCGTACATGACGTACCAGCCGTTCCTTCCCGAGGCCGCCGCCGGGAACATCTCCCCGCGGCACGTCGTCGTCCCGCTCCGCCGGGTGCTGCCGAAGTGCACCGTCCGCAAGGCGCGGGTCACCGAGCTGAACCACGACGAGGGATGGGCGATCGTCCAGCCGCTGGCCGGGCGGCCGGAGCGGATCTCCTACGACTACCTCGTCATGGCCGCGGGCGCGGTGCCGCGGCTGCTGCCGATCCCCGGGCTCGCCGAGAACGGCATCAGCCTGAAGACCGTCGGCGAGGCCATCCACCTGCGCAACCACGTCCTGGAGCAGCTGGAGATCGCGGAGTCGACCGACGACGAGGAGATGCGCCGCAAGGCGCTGACCTTCGTGTTCGTCGGCGGCGGGTTCGCCGGCGTCGAGGCGGTCGCCGAACTCGAGGACATGACCCGCGACGCCACCAAGTACATGCGCAAGGTCACCCCGCAGGACCTGCGGTTCGTCCTCGTCGAGGCGACCGACCGCATCCTGCCCGAGGTCGGCCCCGACATGGGCCGGTGGACCGCCGAGCAGCTCCGCGGCCGCGGCATCGCCGTGAAGATGAACACCCTCCTCAAGTCGGCGGTCGGCGGCCGGATCGAGCTGTCGGACGGCAGCGCCTTCCAGGCCGGGACGCTGGTGTGGAACGCGGGCGTCAAGGCGTCCCCGGTCGTCCGGCAGGGCGACCTGCCCGTGGACGAGAAGGGCCGCGTCAAGGGCACCGAGTACCTGACCATCGAGGGCCTCGTCCGCGCGTTCACCGCCGGCGACAACGCCGCGATCCCGGACCTGACGCAGGACGGCGAGTTCTGCCCGCCGAACGCGCAGCACGCCGTCCGGCAGGCCAAGGTCCTCGGCGACAACATCGTCCGGTCGCTGCGCGGCAAGACGCTCAAGCCGTACGTCCACGGCAACCTCGGCACCGTCGCCGGCCTCGGCCTGCACAAGGGCGTGGCCAACCCGCTCGGCTTCAAGCTGAAGGGCTGGCCCGCGTGGTTCTTCCACCGGACCTACCACGGCGCGATGGTCCCGACGTTCAACCGCAAGATCCGCGTCGTGGCGGACTGGACGCTCGCGCTGTTCCTCAAGCGCGAGACCGTCTCGCTCGCCATCGTCGAGCAGCCCCGCGCCGACTTCGAACTCGCCGCCTTGGACGACGCCCGCGCCAAGGCCAAGATCGCCGAAGCCGCCGCCACCGACACGAGCCCCACCGAAACCGCAGCCTGACCACTCGTCCAACACAAGACGCCCCCACGGCCGATCACCCGGCCGCGGGGGCGTCTCGCTGTCAGAGGCGTCTCGCCGTCAGGCGCGCTTCTTGAAGGCGCGGAGGGACAGCGGGGCGAAGACCAGGGAGATTCCGACGCCCCAGGCCAGGGCCACCCACGCGTGTTCGAAGACGGGGCCGCCGACGAGCAGGCCGCGCATCGCCTCCACCAGGTGCGTCACCGGGCTGTTGTCCATCACCCAGGCCACCGGCCCGGGGATGCCGTTCGTCGACTTGATGAACGCGGTGCTCAGGAAGCTCAGCGGGAAGATCACCACGAAGCCGAAGATCTGCACCTTCTCCGGCTCGTTGACCTTCATCGCGATGTAGACCGACGTCCAGGAGAACAGGACCGCGAAGGTCAGCAGGAGCACGAACGCGGTCAGCAGCGCGAGGACGTTGGTCTCGATCCGGAAGCCGATCGCGAAGCCGACCACGAGCAGGATCATCATCGACCACGCCTGCTTGGCGGTGTCGGCGATGATCCGCCCGGCGAGCGGGGCGCTGCGCGAGATCGGCAGGCTCCGGAACCGGTCGAAGACGCCCTTGGTGATGTCGGTGTTCAGTCCGAATCCGGTGCTCATCCCGGCGAACAGGGCGTTCTGCGCGATGATGCCGGGGATCACGATCGGCAGGTACGCGTCGACGCTGCCTTCCATCGCGGGGCCGAACACGTACGCGAACAGCAGCACGAACATGATGGGCTGGATGGACAGGTCCAGCAGCTCCATCGGGTTGTGCTTGATCTGGACGAGGTTGCGCCAGGCCAGGGTCATCGTGTTGCGGACGGCGGTGCCCGGCGCGACCCGCTTGGACAGTTCCTGCGGCGCGAACGTCGCGGTGGTCATGCCGACGCCCCTTCCTTGTCGGCGGCCTGCTTCTTGGCAGACAGGGCCAGCTCGTCGGCCTCGGCTTCGATGTCGTCGGTGTGGTGGCCGGTGAGGGCGAAGAACACCTCGTCCAGGCTGGACTTGCGCAGCGACAGCTCGCCGACGGCGACGCCCGCGTCGTCGAGGCGGCGGACGACGGCGGGCATCAGCTGCGGGTCGGTGATCGGCGTGCTGATCTGGCCGTCGCGGACGTCCGGGACGGCCTCGGCCAGGTCGCCGACGATCCGCGCCACGGCGTCCTGGTCGGCCGCGTGGACCGGGCGGACCTCCAGCACCTGACCGCCGACCTGCGACTTCAGCACGTCGGACGTGCCATGCGCGATGATCTGGCCGCGGTCGATGACGACGATGTCGTCGGCGAGCTGGTCGGCCTCCTCCAGGTACTGCGTGGTCAGCAGGACGGTGACGCCGTCGTCGGTCAGGCCGCGGACGATGTCCCACAGGCCGTTGCGGCTGCGCGGGTCGAGGCCCGTGGTCGGCTCGTCGAGGAACAGGATCTGCGGCCGTCCGACCAGGCTCGCGGCGAGGTCGAGACGGCGGCGCATCCCGCCCGAGTACGTCTTGGCGGCGCGCTCGGCCGCCTCGGTGAGCTGGAACCGCTCCAGCAGCTCGGCGGCCCGCGCCTTGGAGTCGCGGCGCGGTATGCCGAGCAGGCGGGCGATCAGCACGAGGTTCTCGGTGCCGGTGAGCATCTCGTCCACCCCGGCGTACTGGCCGGTCAGGCCGATGAGCTGGCGGACCTTGTGCGCGTCCTTGACCACGTCGAACCCGTTGACGCTCGCGCTGCCCCCGGTCGGGTCGATCAGCGTGGCGAGGATCCGGGTCATGGTGGTCTTGCCCGCGCCGTTCGGGCCCAGTACGCCGAGGACCGTTCCGGCCTCGGCGGTGAGGGAGACGCCCGCCAGCGCCTGGGTCTCACCGAACCGCTTCTCCAGGCCGTCGGCCTGGATGGCGTACGTCATGTGATCTCCTAGGTGATTTCGTTCGCCGGACGTCTCCGCCCCTCAGACGAGGGGCAGCCCAAAATATGCGGTGTCCGGGGTGGTATGCATCCAGTTTTTCCCGCCGCCCCGGCCAAGCTCCGCCGGTGGCGCCTGACGCGCCCACAACATCGCATGGACCACTGACAAAACGCTGACGGCCGCCGGATTGTGCCCGCGACCCGGGAGGTCCGTCCCCGCGACCCGGGGGAACTGGTGCCGGGGACAGGGTGTTCGCGCAGGGAGAAACGGCTGGAGGGCGCCTCCGGCGTTCTAAACTCGCGGTGTGACGTCGGTGCGGCGCAGTCACCAGAAGGACGGCGGGGGGCCGCACCCGCCGCGCTTGCGGCCGCCCGAACACCGGGTGTCGCGCCGCGCGATCGCGCACTGGGCCATCGAGTATCTGCTGCTGTGGGGCCTGGCGTTCGGGCTCGCGCTCGGCGTGGCCGCCTGGGTGGGCGACGCCGGGTGGGACGGGATGCCCGGATGGCTGTCGGGACGGGTCGGCTGGCTGCCCTACATCGTCGGCACGGCGGGGCTGCTCATGGTGACCGTCGCGCCGGTCTGGCGCTACCGCGTCCACCGGTGGGAGGTCAGCGCCGACGTCGTCTACACCCGGACGGGCTGGTTCAGCCGCGAATGGATGCTGGTCCCCGTGGGGCGGATCCAGACCGTCGACACCGAGCAGGGCTGGATCGAGCGGCTGCTGGGACTCGCCACGATCGAGGTGAACACGGCCTCGCACACCGGGTCGTCCGAGGTCGCCGGGCTTCCGGTGGACGTGGCGACCCGCCTGGCCGAGGACCTCGCGCACCGCGCGCACGACCTCCGCGACGACGCGACGTGAACGTCCGGGACGGCGACCAGGCGCCCGAACCCGCGGCACCCGAACCCGTGGCGCCCGATCCCGCGGCGCACGACCGGACCGCCGGCTCGCAGTCCGACGGCTCGCCGTCCAACGGCCATCGCGACGGCGGCGCCACGGCCGCCACGCCCGCCGCGCCCGCCGCGCCCGCCGCGCCCGGGTCGAACGGGACGCGGCCGCAGGAGGTCGGTCACGCTCAGCGGCTGCATCCGCTCACGTTCGTGGTGGGGGCCGTCCGGGAACTCATCGCCCTGGTCCTGGCCGGTACGACGGGGCTTCTCGTCGGCGGGTTGTCCACGGCGTTCTACTTCACCCTCGCCGGGCTGGCGTTCGGGCTGATCTTCCATATCGCGAGCTGGGTGACGTTCACCTACGTCCTGTACGGCGACCGCATCGAGCTCCGGCGGGCGCTCATCGGACGGTCGGTCAAGACCATCCCGCGCGACCGGATCCGGGGCGTGGACATCAGCGCGTCCCTCCCGCATCGGCTGCTCGGCCTGGCGGTCCTCCACATCGACGCGGGCGCGGACGGCGGCGAGGGGACGCTGAACGCCGTCTCCCGGCAGGAGGCCGAACGGCTCCGCGGGATCCTCCTGGCCAGGGACGCGCCCGCGCCGCCGCGCCGCGTCCTCGCCCGCATGCGGCGCCGCTGGTACGTGTACGCGCCGCTCAGCGGCGCCTACCTGCTCACGCCGTTCGCGCTGGCCGGGAGCCTCCTCGGCACCGTCTACAACCTCGGCGACGACCTGGGCCTCATCACGCGGGAGCGGGTGGAGGACCTCGGCCATGACGTGGTGGGCCTCCCCACGGCCCTCGTCGTCGCGCCGGCCATCCTCGTCCTGATCGCGATGCCGGTCATGTCGGTGATCGTCTTCACGCTGTTCAACTGGGACTTCACCGTCCACGAGCGGGACGGCTCCGTCGTCGTGGAGCGCGGGCTCCTCACCCGCCGCAGCGTCTCGCTCGAACGGCGGCGCCTGCGCGGGGTCGAACTCGCCGACAACCCGTTCGAGCGGATGGCCGGAGTGACGCGCCTCGGCGCGCTGATCACCGGCCTCGGCGACGCCGCGCATCGCGGCCGCCTGCTGCCCGCCGCGCCGCGCACGGTCGCCGAGTCGCTCGCGGCGCGCGTCGTCGGGAACGTCCCCGGCCCTCTGATCGCCCACCCGCCCGCCGCTCGGGGGCGTCGACTGGTCCGCGCGGTGGCGGGGCCGGTCGGCATCGCGGGCCTCGCCGTTCTCGCTGGTCAGCCCTGGGTCGCTTACGTGTGCGCGGTGTTCGCCGTCCTCGCGGTTCCGCTCGGCCTGGACCGGTACCGGCAGCTCGGCCACGTCACCGACGGGGGGCGCCTCAGCGTGCGCTCGGGCTCCCTGCGGCGCCGCCAGGTGGTCGTCGAGCACGACGCCATCATCGGGTGGCGCATCCGCCGGACCCTCTTCCAGCGCAGGCTCGGCCTGGCGACGCTGTTCGCCGCCGTCGGCGCGGGAGACGGCGGCTACTCGGCAACGGACATGGCGGAGGAGGACGCCGTGGCCCTGGCCGCCGGCATCACCCCGGCGTGGCTGACGCCGTTCCTGGAGTCCCCGCCCGACGCCCGCCCCTGACCTGCGCGCGGAAGGCTATTCGGGACGGCGGGCGCCGAACATGATCTCGTCCCAGGACGGCACGGAGGCGCGCTTGCCCTTGGCCTTGCGGCGCCGTGCCGGACGCGGCGCGGCGGGCGTCGGCTCACCGTTCGCCGCGGCGGCCGCCGGTGCGGGCGATTCGGTCGCCGGCTTCTCCTGCGTCGCCGCGGGCATGGCGGGACGGCCGGCCGGCTTCTTCTTCGCCGGCGTCCGCGGAGCCTGCCGTTGCGCGGGACGCTGCTGGGCGGCCGCGGGCTTGTCCCGAGCGGGCTTCTCGTCCTCGGCGGGCTCGGACGGCGCGGGCTGCGCAGTCTGTGCAGGTTGCACAGGCTGCGCGGGCTGGGGCTTGCGCCGTGGAGCCGCCGCGCTGGGCGCCTCCTCCGCCGGTGCCTCTTCGGCGGTCTCCTGGTGGCGGTCGGCTTCGTCCGGCTCGTCGTCGCGCTCGTCCGCGACCGTCTCCGCCTCGGCGGCCTCGCGGTCGTCCTCCTCCTCGGGACGGACGGTCTCGCTCTCGACCGCGGGCGCCGCGTCCTGCCCGGCGGCGGCCTCATCCTCGGCGGCGGTCTCATACGTGTCGGTGTCGCGCGCCTCGTCCGCCTCGATGGGTGGAGCAGGCTCGGGCGTCCGTGCCGCTTCACTTGGCCTGGCGGACTCGGTCGTGTCGCGTCCCAGAGCGGCCTCGCCCGGCTCGGGCGTCTCGTCGCGGGCGACGGTTTCCGCGGGCTCGGCCGGGGCGGCCTGTTCGCGGGCGCCGGTCGGGCGGAGCGACGACGGTGTGCGCGTGGCCGGTTCGACGCGGTCGTCCGACTCGCGCGGCTGGACGGCCTCGCGCAGCGAAGCGGCCTCGCTCGGCTGCTGGAACCGGGTGCGGGGCTCGGCCACGGGGCCGCGTTCGGCCACGTAGCCGCGGGGCTCGGCGGCGCGGAGCGGCTCGGGCACAGGCGCAGGCGGCGCGGGTGCGGGCGCGGCGTGCTGCTGCTCGTGCGCGGCGTGCTGCTCGGGCTCGGCGGGCAGCCCGCGGGGCGCCGGGCCGCGGTCGCTGGACACGACCTTCATCGCGGGACGGCGCGGGACGAGCGGGGTGACGGTGTCGGAGAGCGGCTCCTCGTCCCAGTCGACGGCGGTGAGGCGCGCGGCGATCTCGTCCAGGGGGGAGACCAGGCGGCGGCGCGGGTCGAACGTCCACTCCGCGGCGTGCGGGCGGGCGTTGTCGAAGAAGGAGAGGCGGACGCGCCAGGTGTTGTCCTCGCACTTCCAGGAGTCCCATTCGACCTCTTCGAGGTCGACGCCGCCGCGGCCGAGGCGTTCCTCGACGGTCTCGCCCAGCGGCGGTCCCGGCGCCGACTCGCCGGGACGGCGCACGGCGACGCGCTGCGCCTGCTGTGCCATGTACTCGCGTTCTTGCAGGACCGGTCCCTCGAACCAGCGGACGCGCTCGACCGGGATGCCCGCCGACTCGGCGATCTCCTCCGCGGTCTCGCCGGAGCGGATACGGGCCTGGATCTCCTTGGGGCGCAAGGGACTCTCCACTTCGATCTCGAACTGGCCGAGGCGGGAGAAGTGCCCACGGACCGCGGCGCGGAGCCGGTCGTCGACGGGCAGGGTGAACCGGGTGCCTCGGCCCGCGGTGGCCAGGACGAGGTACGTACCGTCCTCGCTGACCGCGACGAGGCGCAGCTCCTGCATGCGTGTCCTTCCTGCCCTGTCCTTATGGCACGGAGGACCCCGGACCGGCCCGGCCTTGCTCTCACCGGCCGGCCGTCCGATGCCCACCGAGGGCGCATGCGTGCCCTTCCCCCGGGTTCCCGAGTCTCTCTTTCGGACACACCTGCTGCCAGCACCGTACCCGGCATGTCCGAACATCGCCGCTCTCGAAGCCCCCTCCACGAGGTCGAAGAGGGCACCTGACCTAGCTTGCCGGTGACGCGGCAGGCGGGGCGCCGCCCAGCCTGATTCTTGTCCATCTTTTTCCTCACTCTGCCTGACGGGGGCGCGCGGCTCCAACCGGCCCGGCGTTGTGATTGTCACGTTCGCGGGCGGAACTACCCGAATGTCCCGGTTAGTTTCTGTTCCGGGGATTCGACGGCGATGGACGAGGGGGATCAGAGGCATGCCGCGCAAGCTGCCGGACGTGAGCACGACGCAGCTGATCGCGAGCGCGGCGGCGACGGCGGCCGCGGCACTGGGGGCGTCCTACCTGGGGGTGTACGGGACGATCATCGGCGCGGCGCTGATGAGCGTGATCTCGACGGCCGGGGCGGCGGTCGGCAAGCACTACCTCGACCAGGGCCGGGGCCGGCTCAAGGAGCTGACCCATCTCCAGGCGGAGGCGCGGCGGCGGGACGAGGCGGAGGGCGCGGTGGACGAGGCGACCAGCGCCGACCCGACCCGCACCGCGGTGTGGTCGGGCGACCCGAACGCCACCCGCCGGTTCGATCCGGCGCCCGGCGGCGATCCCAACGCCACGCAGTTCGACCCCCTGACCGGCGGTGATCCCAACGCCACCCGGTTCGACCCCCTGCCCGGCCGCGATCCGAACGCCACCCGATCCGATCCCCTGTCCGGCGGTGATCCGGGCGCGACGCGGCGCGACTCGCCGTCCGGCGCCGATCCGAACTCGACGCGCCTCGACCCGGTGGACGCGGTCGCCGCCTCGCTCGCCGAGGCCGCGGGGGAGGACGCGGTGCGCCAGGCCGCCCGGCGGTCGGCGTGGGAGAACACGGTCGAGTGGGCCAGGGCGCACTGGGTGAAGCTCGCGGTGTCGTCGGCCGCGGTGTTCGCCATCGTGATCGGCGGGATCACGATCTACGAGGCGACCACCGGGCAGGCGATCGGCAAGGGCGGAAATGGCCTGACCGTCACGCAGGTGCTGGGCGGCGGTGGCGGGCAGCCGGACGACGATCCGTCGCCGACCCCGTCCGGCGACCCGAGCAGCCCGGGCGCCACGCCGGGCGAGACGCCGACCGGGGACACGCCCTCCACGCAGCCGACCACACCGGACGGGCAGCCGACGACGCAGCCGACCCAGCGGCCCACCGACCAGCCCACGACCCCGCCCACGTCGTCGGTTCCGACGCCTCCGGACACACCGGCGCCCACCGAGGGCCCGCCGGACGGCGGCGGCCAGGAGCCGGGCGGCGCCGACCCGCAGGCGCCCGCCGGCTGAGCCGCCTCAGTCGCCGAAGACCTGTTTCGTATAGGGATTGGCGAAGCGGCGGTCGGGGTCGAGTTCGTCGCGCAGGGCGCGGAAGTCGCCGAACCTCGGATACACCTTCTCCAGGTACGCGGCGTCGCGCGTGTGGAGCTTGCCCCAGTGCGGACGTCCGTCGAGCGCGGTCATGATGTCCTCGACGCCGCTGAAGTAGTCCTCGTGCGCGTCGCGGTGGTAGACGTGCACGGCGATGAACGCGCTGCGCCGTCCGTGGGCCATCGACAGCCAGGCGTCCTCGCGGGGAAGCATCCGGACCTCGATCGGGAAGCTGATGCGCCAGTCTCTCCGCGCGAACAGGGCACGCAGCTCACGCAGTGCCGGGACGAGTTCCTCGCGCGGGATCGCGTACTCCTGCTCCTTGAAGCGGACGGTCCGCGGACTAGTGAAGACCTTGTACGAGGTGTCGCTGTAGGCGCGCGCGCCGAGAGCCTTGGCGGAAATGCCGTTCACGAAGCGAGTCGTGCTGGGAACCCGATGCGTCAGCCGGTTGACGGCTCCGAACACCGTGTTGGACAGGAATTGGTCGTCCAGCCAGTACTTGAACCCGGACAGCGGCTCCGCGGGGCCCTCGACGCGGTTGTTGCGCTTGGTCAGGCCGCCCTCGGTGTGCGGGAACCAGTAGAACTCGAAGTGTTCGTTGGCGGTGTCGAACTCGTCCAGGCGTGCGAGGACCTCGTCCCACTTCATCGGTTCCTCCTGGGCCCGCAGGAGGAACGCCGGGACGGTACGCCAGGTGATGGCGGTGACCACGCCGAGTGCGCCCACGCCCGCGCACGCCGCGTCGAACAGGTCGGGACGCTCCTTCCGGGAGCAGGTCACGACGGTGCCGTCGGCGAGGACGAGTTCGAGCGCGGCGACCTGGGAGGCCAGCCCGGCGGCGTCGCGTCCGGTGCCGTGCGTGGCGGTCTGCAGGGCGCCGGCGACGGTCTGCTCCTGGATGTCGCCCATGTTGGCCAGCGCGAGGCCGTGGTCGTCCAGGACGCGGTTGAGCCGGTGCAGCGGTAGCCCCGCCTCGACCGTGACAAGCCCGGACGCCGTGTCGACCGAGCGCACGGCCGTGAGCCCCTCCGGACGCAGCAGGACGCCCTCCGCGACGGCGGCGCCGGTGAAGGAGTGGCCCGTGCCCGTCATGCGGACCGTGAGGCCGTCGTCGGCGGCCGACCGCACCGCCGCCCCGACCTCGCCGGCGGTGCGCGGCGTCACGACGCGATGCGGCGTGGCCTGCTGGTTTCCCGCCCAGTTCCGCCACGTCTGGTTGCTCACGGGGGACATGCCGTGACTCTACTCGGCTCCCGTTCGTGAGGAAAGTTCATGTTCTGCGCTCGGAAGCGCCTGGGGCGAATCCGGCGATACCGTACTATCCGGTCGGATACCGGCTCGCCCATGATCCCGTTACATGTGGGAATGAAGTGACAAGGCGGGGAACCGTCCTAAGCGACAGTCGTTGGGAAAAGTTGTGGCTCCTCCATCAGCACCGCGCACCGAGCCCGAGCCCCAGCCCGACATGCGACCGCGCAGGCCGAAGCCGGAGAAGAAGCAGCGGGGGCCGCAGAGCGCAGGCGCGCCTTCCAGGACGCGCCGCGGTGGCCGGGGCCTGCGGCTCGCCGTCGCCGGGATCGCGGTCCTCGCCGTCGCGAGCGCGTCCGGCGGCGTGATCGCGGCGCTGACGGAGGACGCGGAGCCCGCCGCCGACTCGCCGCGAGCGCAGCCGCCGCCGAGCGTCCCGCCCGGCGACCCGGTCAACGTGGCCACCGGCGGCGAGGTCGCCCCGCTGCGGCGCGTGGTCCCGCCGGACGTGCTGGCGGTCGGCCGCGGCTCGATCCCCGCCGCCAAGATCAAGAAGATCGCCTCGCTGGGCCGGGTCAGGGACGTCGTCGCGGTCGCGGGCGGCGCCGTCCAGCTCCAGGGGCGCCAGGTCAACACGTTCGCCGTCGACCCGTCCGCGTTCCGCTCGTGGACGCCGCCCGGCACGGCGAAGGACAACGCCCTGTGGGAGGCGCTGGCCGCCGACCGGTTCGTGGTGTCCACGGCCGCCGCGGAGCAGCTCCGGCTCAACCGGGGCATGCGGTACCCGGTGGTCGGACGGACGATGCCCGAGCTGACGATGGGCGGCTCCGGGCCCCTCGGCCTGCCCGGCATCGACATGCTCGTCAGCGGGAGCTCCGGTGGTCAGATCGGGCTCGTCCCGAACGTGGCCGTCCTGGTCAACGCGCCCGGCGTGAGCCCGGCCAAGGTCGTCAAGGCCGTGACCAAGGTCCTCGGGCCCGGCACGAACGTCGTCAACCTGCACGACTACCAGGCGCCCGGCGACGGCGGCCGTCCGAGCGGTTACCTGGACCTGTACAAGGAGGCGGCCACCGCGTGCCGGGGCCTGTCCTGGACGGTCCTCGCCGCGATCGGCCAGGTCGAGAGCGACCACGGCCGCAACGCGGGCCCGTCCAGCGCGGGCGCGCTCGGGCCGATGCAGTTCATGCCCGCGACGTGGAGGGCGTACGGGGTGGACGGCGACCGCGACGGCAAGGCCGACATCATGAACCCCTACGACGCCATCCCCGGAGCAGCGAAATACCTGTGCGCGAACGGTGCGGGCAGGGGCGGCAAGCAGCTCTACAACGCGGTGTACCAGTACAACCACGCCCACTGGTACGTCCAGAAGGTCCTCAGCCTCGCCCGCGCGTACGCCGCGAGGTTCAGCTGATCGGAGAGCTGATTGGATAGAAGCATGACGTCGTATGACGCGTTGCTTCTGCTGTCGTTCGGCGGGCCGGAGGGGCCCGAGGACGTGATCCCGTTCCTGGAGAACGTGACTCGTGGCCGGAACATCCCACGGGAACGCCTGGAAGCGGTGGGGGAGCACTACCACCTGTTCGGCGGGGTCAGCCCCATCAATCAGCAGTGCCGCGACCTCAAGGCCGCGATCGAGGCCGATTTCGCCGCGCACGGCGTGGATCTGCCCGTCTACTGGGGCAACCGGAACTGGACCCCGTATCTGGCCGACACCGTCCGGCAGATGCGGGTGGACGGTGTGCGCCGGGCGGCCGCTTTCGTCACGTCCGCCTACAGCGGATACTCCACCAACGACCAGTACCTCAACGACATTGCGCGCGCGCGCCAAGAGGTGCCGGACGCGCCTGAGATCGACAAGCTCCCCGTCTACTGCGAAAGGCCCGGCTTCATAGAACCGTTCGTGGACGCCGCGAAAGACGCTCTGAGCCGTCTACCAGAAGACGCGCGGCTGGTCTTCACCGCGCACAGCGTGCCGCTGTCCCAGCCCAACCGGGACCTGTACGTCGAAGAGCTGGAGACCGCCGCGCGGACGGTTGCGCAGAAGGCCGCCCCTGGAACGCCGTGGGATCTCGTCTACCAGAGCCGCAGCGGCCCGCCCACGCAGCCCTGGCTGGAACCGCAGATCACCGACCATCTGGAGAAACTGCACGGCGAAGGCGTCCGCGCCGTAGCGGTCGTGCCGATCGGGTTCGTGTCCGACCACATGGAGGTCAAGTTCGACCTCGACGTCGAGGGCGCGGAACGGGCCGCCGACCTCGGCATCGCGTACGCGCGGGCCGCCACCCCCGGCACCGACCCGAGGTTCGCCGCCCTGCCCCGCCACCTGCTGGCCGCGAAATGAGCGAAGCGGACCGGGGGGTGCGGGGGGTCGTCCCCCCACGAGGAGCATGAGCGCGATGAGCCTGGCCGACGACCTCCTGGAGCTGGCCGCCGAGACCGCGCGGGAGGCGGGCCGGATGCTGGTCGACAAGCGTCCCGCGGGCGGCCCGGACGTCGTGCAGACCAAGTCGTCCCCGACCGACGTCGTCACCCGCATGGACCGCGCCGCCGAGCAGCTGGTCATCGAGCGGATCCGGGCCGCCCGCCCCGACGACGCGTTCCTCGGCGAGGAGGGCGGCGACCGGTCTGGCGGCAGCGGCGTCCGCTGGGTGGTCGACCCGATCGACGGGACCGTCAACTACCTCTACGACCTGCCCGACTGGGCGGTCAGCATCGCCGCCGAGGTGGACGGCACGGCCGTCGCCGGGGTCGTGGAGATCCCGCGCCGGGGCGAGTCGTACACGGCCGTGCGCGGCGCGGGCGCCCTCCAGCACACGGCGTCCGGCACGCGCGAACTCCGCGTGAACTCCCGGGTGCCGCTCGACAAGGCGCTGGTGGCCACGGGGTTCGGCTACGCGGCCGGACGGCGCGCCAGGCAGGCGCAGGTCCTCACGGGCGTGCTGCCGAACGTCCGCGACATCCGGCGCGCCGGCTCCTGCTGCGTCGACCTTTGCTCGCTCGCGGCCGGACGGGTCGACGCCTACTACGAGCGCGGCGTCCAGGCGTGGGACATCGCCGCCGGTGGGCTGATCGTCCGGGAGGCGGGCGGACGCGTCGAGGGCCTGCACGGCGCCGCGCCCGGCCCGGAACTGACCATCGCCGCGGGCCCGGGCACCTTCGAGGCCCTGCACGACCTCCTGGCGCCACTGGACCCGCTGGGCGACTGAGCCAGGACGTGAAACGACCGATGCGGGACGTGGAACGGGGAGCCCGGGACCGCACATGTCCCGGGCTCCCCGTGTCGCTCGCGCGTTCTCAGTCGCAGCGGGGCGGCTCTACACCGATGTCATTGTTCGCTGCGATCCGGCGCAGGTCGTTGATCTCCTCCTGGCGAATGTCCGCCAGGTAGGTGTCACCCTCTGCATGGGCGCTTCGCAGCGACGCGTACGCGTCATCGAGTCGCTGGTGGATCATTCGTGACAACTCGCCCATAGGCCTCCTCCCGGATCGTGCCCATGCCTACCCAGCCCTAGGCTGAAGGTAAACCTGAACCCTGATGCAATTTTCGCGGATTCTTGCGCCCCTGCCACCACGGCGCTGACAACGATCATCTGAACAGGTGTTTACGGGCGTCTTACGGCTCCCGTGGCATATCTGGAGGCCGGGACGGGCCTCGTCCCGGCCCACGGAGGGGGACCACGTGCGTGTTCTAGTCGTCGAGGACGAGCGGGTGCTCGCCGACGCGATCGCCACCGGCCTGCGCAGGGAGACGCTGGCGGTGGACGTGGCCTACGACGGCGCGGGCGCGCTGGAGCGGGCGGGCGTCAACGAGTACGACGTGATCGTCCTCGACCGCGACCTGCCCAAGATCCACGGCGACGACGTCTGCAAGCAGCTCGTCGCGCAGCGCTACCCGGCGCGGATCATCATGCTGACCGCGGCGGGCGAGCTGGACGACCGCGTCGAGGGCCTGTCCATCGGCGCCGACGACTACCTGGCCAAGCCGTTCGCGTTCGCCGAGCTGATCGCCCGGGTGCGGGCCCTCGGCCGCCGCGCCGCCGCGCCGCTGCCGCCCGTCCTGGAGCGCGCCGGGATCAGCCTCGACCCGGCCCGCCGCGAGGTCGCGCGGGACGGCCGCCCCGTCGAGCTGACCCGCAAGGAGTTCGCCGTCCTGGAGGTCCTGCTCAGCGCGGAGGGCGCCGTCGTCAGCTCCGAGCAGCTCCTGGAGAAGGCCTGGGACGAGCACATCGACCCGTTCACCAACGTCGTCCGCGTCACGATGATGACGCTGCGCAAGAAGCTCGGCGACCCCCCGGTGATCGAGACCGTGCCCGGCGTGGGGTACCGGCTGTGACCACCGAACCCGCACCCCGCAACGGCCCGGAGACGTCCGGCGGCGGCCCGTGGCGGCGGCCCGGCCCGCAGCAGGTCCCGCAGCCGGCCCAGGCGCCCAAGGGCATGTGGCGCGGCGACGGCGGCGGGACCGGCGGGACGTTCGGCGACATGAAGGCGCTGCCCCGGATGAGCGTCCGGCTGCGCCTCACCCTCCTGTACGGGCTGCTGTTCTTCATGGCGGGCGCGCTGCTGCTGTTCGTGATGTCGGTGCTGATGGCCGACATCCTCGGCGGCGTCAAGGTGATCGGCTTCAACATCTCCGACGAGGAGGCCGCCGCGCTGCAGCGCCAGTTCGTCGAGCAGACGATGCGGCAGCTGGTCGGACGGTCGCTGCTGGCGCTCGGCGGCGTCGGGGTCATCACGCTGGTGCTCGGCTGGTTCGTCGCCGACCGGGCGCTCAGCCCGCTGCAGCGGGTCACCACCACCGCGCGCCGCCTGTCGGAGAGCACGCTGCACGAGCGGATCGCGCTGGAGGGCCCGGACGACGAGATCAAGGAGCTGGCCGACACCTTCGACGCGATGCTCGAACGGCTCGGGATGGCGTTCGACTCGCAGCGCCGGTTCGTCGCGAACGCCTCTCACGAGCTGCGCACCCCGCTCGCGATCAACCGGACGCTGCTGGAGGTCGCGCTCGGCGACCCGGACGTGTCCGACGACCTGCGCGCCGTCGGCCGGACGCTCCTCGCCACCAACGCCAGGCACGAGCGCCTCATCGAGGGCCTGCTGCTGCTCGCCCGCAGCGAGCGGGAACTCGCGACACGCACCCCGGTCGACCTGGCCGAGGTGGCGACGACGGTGCTGGAGCACTCGGCGCGCGGCGACCACGACCTCGACGTGGCCGTCCATCCGGAGCTGACGTCCGGGACGGCGCTCGGCGACCCGGTGCTGCTGGAGCACCTGGTGTCCAACCTCGTCGAGAACGCGATCAAGCACAACGTCGAGGACGGCGGCGAGCTGTGGATCCGCACCGGCATGCTGGAGGGGTTCGCCACCATCCAGGTCGAGAACACCGGCCCGGCGGTGCCCGCCTACGAGGTGGAGCGGCTGTTCGAGCCGTTCCGGCGGCTGAACGCCGACCGCGTCGAGTCGGCCAAGGGCGCGGGGCTCGGGCTGTCGATCGTCCGGTCGGTGGTGCTCGCGCACCGGGGCGCCGTGTACGCGGCGCCGCGTCCCGGCGGCGGACTGATCGTCACGGTCCGGCTCCCGCCGGGCTGATCCTCTGAGCGCCGGGCCCTACTTGAGCGCGGCCGACGCCACGGTCGGGTCGCCGTCGTAGTCCATCTCCAGGCCGACGAACTTGCCGCCCCTGCGCACCGCGGCCGCGCCGTTGTTGACCAGGGGGATGAGGGCCATGTCGTCCAGCGCCAGCTTCTCGGCCTGCCGGAACAGGTTCGCGCGGGTGCCGGGGGGCTGCGTCCGCAGGGCGCTGGAGATCAGGTCGTCGAAGTTCCCGTTCTTCCAGCCGGACAGGTTGTAGTGGGTGTTCTCGGCGGTCGCCACCAGCGTGCCGCCGAGGAGCGGCCACAGCATGGAGTAGGCGCTCGGGTAGTCGGGCCCCCAGGAGAAGAACGCCAGGCCGGACGCGTCGTCCGCGACGAGCTCCTTGCGGAACCGCTCGAACTCGCTGAGCGGGATCACCCGCAGGTCGATCTTCCAGCCGAGGACCGACTGCAGCATGCTCCGCACGGCGTGGACCAGCTTCTCGTCGGCGGTCGAGGCACGGTGGTAGAGCCGGACCTCCGACCCCGGCCCGAGCCCCGCCCGCTCCGCGAGCGCCTTGGCCTTCGCCGGGTCCGTCCCGTCGCACGACGGGCAGGCGCCGGGTCTGCCGAAGCCGGGGATCCCCGGCGGGACGAGGCCGTGCGCCGGCTTGTAGGCGTTGCCGAACAGCGCGCCGAGCCCCTCGCGGTCGACGGCGTAGGACACCGCCTCCCTGGCCTCCCTGGACCTCATCGGCCCGCGCGCGGTGATCGGGACGAGCATCCGGGTGAACGGCGCGGGCCGCGAGATCATGTCGGCCGTGGGGGTGGTGCCGAGCTGATCGGTGCCGACGGTGTACCAGTCGACCTCGCCCGCGGCGTAGGCCGTGCGTCCGAGGACCGGTTCGGCGCTGAGGCGGACGTCCACGCCGTCGAACTTCGCCTTGCCGAACGCCCAGGCGTCGTTGCGCACCAGCGAGACCCGCCTGTTCTGCTGATACTCCTGCAGCCTGAACGGCCCATTCCCGACGGGCCGGGTGTTGTACGCGGTGTTGTCGGGCTTGCCCGCATCCTCGGGGACGGGCATGAAAGCGGGCTCGGACAGCCGTGCGGCGAAGTCGCAGTTGGGGGAGGTGAGCGTGACGTCGAGGGCGGTGCCGGACACCACCTTGACACCGGACAGCGTCGCGGTCTTCCCACCGGCGACCGCGGAGAAGCCTTCGATGTCGTTCATCAGAAAGGAGCCGCCGCCGGCGTCCGCCGCCGCGCTGCGGGACCAGCCGCGGGCGAACGCCTGCGCGTCGACGGGCCTGCCGTCGCTGAACCTCGTCCCGTCCTTGATGAGGATCTTCCACCGCCGGCAGGACGCGTCCGGCGTGATCTGCGTGGCGAGGCGGTTGCGCGCGACGCCGTCCGGGCCCAGCTCGGTCAGGCCGGTGAACAGCTGCTTGGTCAGGAACCGCTCCGTCCCGCCGTAGGCGTGCGACGGGTCGATCTCGTCGGCGCCCGTGCCGGGGGCCCTCGCCGCCATCGGGAACGTGCCGCCGGTCCGTCCGGCCGCCGTCGTCGTGGTCGGGTCGGGCCCGCCGTCACCGGCGAGCTTGACGGCGATCACCGTGCCGGCGACCACCAGGGCGACCAGCGCGGCGCCGCCCGCGCTCGCCAGCACCCCCATGCCGCGCCTGCCGCGCCTCCCCGGGGGAGGCGTGGCGCCGGACCCCGGGGACGGGGCCGCGGAGGACGGCCATGCCCCGGCGTATCCCTGCCCGTTGTGCGGCGGAGGCGGAGGCGGCCACGGCGCCGCGCTCGGCGGCGGCTGGTGGGGCGGCGGCTGGTGGGGCGGCTGCGCCGGGATGATCTGCAGCCGCGCCGACTCCGTCGCCGCGGTCGCCGCCCCCTGCGTGAGGATCACCGAGTCGTCGCCAGGGGCGTCCGGCCGGGCGGCCGGTCGCGGCAGGCTCCCCGCGAGGTCCAGCAGATGCGCCAGGACGCGCTGGGACGCGGGCCGCAGCGCCGGGTCCTTGCTGAGGCAGTCCGCCACGATCTGGCGCAGCGGCGCGTGCAGGTCGCCGAGGTCGGGCGGCAGGTTGAGGATGCGGTGCATGACCGCCGGAATGGAGTCGTGCCCGAACGCGGGACGCGCCGTCGCCGCGTGGACCATCGTGGCGCCCCACGCGAACACGTCCGCCGCGGGCCCGACCCGCGCCCCCGAGATCTGCTCGGGGGCCATGTAGGCGGGCGTGCCGACGGCCGTGCTCGACATCGTGCCGGTCGCGTCCAGCGCCCGCGCGATGCCGAAGTCGATCACCCGCGGGCCGTCCGGCGCGAGCAGCACGTTGGCGGGCTTGAAGTCGCGGTGCACGACGCCCGCCTGGTGGATGGCGGCGAGGGCCGTCATCGTCCCGATCGCCAGCCGGTCCAGGTCGGTGCCCTTCCGCGGGCCCTCCGCGGACAGCACCTGCGACAGCGGCGGGCCGTCGATGTACTCGCTGACGATGTAGGGCCGGTCGCCCTCGACGTCGGAGTCGAGGACGCGGGCCGTGCAGAACGCCGAGACCCGCTTCGCGACCGCCACCTCGGCCGCGAACCGCGCCCTCGCCTTCGGGTCGCCGCTGAACCGGGCGTGCAGCAGCTTCACGGCGACCCGGTGGCCCGGCTCGTCCTCCCCGAGGTAGACCGTCCCCTGGCCGCCCTCCCCGAGGAGGCCGGTCAGGCGGTACGCGCCGAGCCGGGACGGGTCACCCGCGCGAAGCGGCGTGACCTCGTGCGTCACTTGCTCACGGTTCCGAAGGCCTGGGCGGACGAGGCCGAGCGGGTCTGCCGCCACTCCCATCGCATGGTGGTGCCGGACCCGGACGGGATGAACGTGATGTAGCCGGACGCGCACTCCGACGGGTCCATCCCCGTGTACGGGGTCTCCCGGTACTCGATCCGCGTGCTGCTGCTGTCACCGGACAGGTGCGTGAGCCGCGTCCGGCACTCGACCTGCGAGCCGGACGGGTAGGTGTACGTCCCGATGCCGCTGGAGTAAACCAGCGTGAACCGGACGTCGAAGCTCGTGTGCCCCGAGCTGGCGCCCGGCTGGGACCCGTTGCCGCGCCACACGCCGATGAGGCCGCCGCGGGTCGTGGACGGCGTCGGGAAGTCGGTCCGCGGCGAGTAGGTCGTCGGCGGCGTGTACGGATCCGGGTCCGGGTCGTCGCTGTTGGCGGCGACGACCACGATCGCCACGATCACGATGACGACGATCAGCGCGAGCACCCCGCAGCCGATCGCGAGGATCGGCCCGGCGCCGCCGGACTGCTTCGGCTGCCCGTACCCGGGCCCGGGCGGGACCGGCTGCCCCATCGGCATCCGCGGCTGCGTCGGCGGCGGGGGCGGCATCGCCCCGCCCTGGTACATCGGCATCGGCGGCGGCGTGATCGGCTGCGGCGGCGGCGTGTTCGGGCCCTGCGGCATCCCGGCCTGATGCATCGGCATCGGCGGCGGGGTGATCTGCTGCTGCGGCGGGTGCTGCGGGCGCGGCGCGGCCGGCACCGGGGGCGGCGGCGCGAGCTGCGACGCGATCCGGGTGCCCTGGTTGAGCAGGTCGCCCTGCCCGCCCGCCTGGGAGCCCGGCGCGACGCCGACGTGCCCAAGCAGGTTCAGCAGCAGCTGCGCCGCCGGCGGGCGCAGGCCCGCGTCCTTGGACAGGCAGCGTCCGACCAGGTCGCGCAGCGGCCCGGCGGGCAGCGCGGACAGGTCGGGGTCCTCGTTGAGGATCCGGTTGATGATGACCGGCAGCGTGTCCGCCTCGAACGGCGACTGCCCGGTCGCGGCGAACACCATCGTCGCGGCCCAGGCGAAGATGTCCACGGCCGGGGTGAGCGGTGCGCCGGTGAGCTGCTCGGGCGCCAGGTAGCCGGGGGTGCCGACCACCATCCCGGTGGCGGTCACCGCGCTCTCCTGCGAATTGACCGTCCGGGCGATGCCGAAGTCGACGACGCGCGGGCCGTCGGACGCCAGCATGACGTTGTTCGGCTTGAAGTCGCGGTGGACGATCCCGGCCTCGTGGATGGCGGCGAGCGCCGTCACCGTGCCGATCGCGAGGCGCTCCAGCTCCTCGGCGCTGCGCGGGCCGTCGTGCGCGACGACGTCGTGCAGGGACGGCCCGTCGATGAACTCGCTGACGACGTACGGCTGGTCGCCGTGGACGTCGGCCTCCAGGACGCGGGCCGTGCAGAACGGCTCGACCTTCTGCGCCGCCGCCACCTCGCGCGTGAACCGGGCCCGCGCGGCCGGGTCGTTCGCCATCTGGGCGTGCAGCAGCTTGACGGCGACGTACTCGCCTCCCGGCGTCCTGCCCAGGAAGACGGCGCCCTGACCCCCGGCGCCGAGCCGTCCGACGACCTCGTACTGCCCGAGTGCCCTAGGATCGCCCGGCTCCAGCGGAGCGGCATCCGGCATCTGACCCTCCAGTGACCCGCAGTGATGTCCCGCGATAGTGCAGTGATGTCCCGCGATAGTGTGCGCCGGACCCCGTTGCGAGGGCCTTCCGCCGGCGATCGCCGGGCAGGCCCCGCAGGGGACCCGCCCCCAACCTCAAGCGGGCACGATATCGCGTTAGTTCAGACGTTTCACTGAAGAGTCTGGTTCGATGTCCGACCTGCCCGATCGGCCGTCCCGCCGCGCCGGGCAGGTCGGCGCGCACAACGCCCCCCGGACCGATATGATCCCCGACCGCCGCGCGAACCGCGGCGGGAGCCCTGGTTACGGCGCCATACCGCGACATCCGTTCGATATGTGACAGAAGACACATTTCTCGGAAGAGATGCGGGTGATGGGTGTCACTCGTGGGGACGGTCGCGCCTTGTGTGTCGCAGGTCACCAACCGTGACAGAATTTCCCGCCCGGATCGGGCACAAGAACGGTCCCCCGAGCGTTAGTTCCGCGCGACGGGGCGCATAAAGCACTGAGGGGGATGGAGATAGAAGATGGCGACCGACTACGACAGCCCACGCAAGACAGACGACGACCTCAGCGAGGACAGCCTCCAGGAGCTCCAGGCCCGGCGCGCCGACAAGGCCGCCAGCATCATCGACGAGGACCTGGACGCCGGTGAGGTCGCCGAGCTGCCCGGGGCCGACCTGTCGAACGAGGAGCTCACCTTCCGGGTGGTTCCGCGGCAGGCCGACGAGTTCACCTGCACGCGCTGCTTCCTGGTGCACCACCGCAGCCAGCTGGCCACCGAGAAGAACGGCCAGCCGATCTGCCGCGAGTGCGCCGCCTGACCGGGAGTGGCCGCAGGGTGCCGGGAGAGATCGAACGTCAGGAGGACATGGAGCCGTCCCGCCGGAACGGTTCCGCCGAACTCGGTGAGCTGGTCGGACGGCTCACCGCCGACGAGGACATGGACCGCGAGACCCGCGGGCGCCTGCTCGGCCGTCTGGCCGCACTGCTCGGCCAGAAGGCCCGCAGAGCAGGCGCCGCGGGCGTCGCGCGGGGCCGGTGGCTCGGCGACGTGCTCGTCGAGACCGCCCCGCACATCCCGATCCGCGACCTTGAGACGCTCCAGGCCCACCACCGCGGCCTGATGGGCGAGGAACTCGCCGACAGGATCGTGAAGGTGGCCGGGAACGGCACGACCGCCGTCGGCGCCGCCGGCGGCGCGCTCGCCGCCGTGGAGTTCGCCGCCCCGCCGCTGCTGCTGACCGCCCCCGCTCAGCTCGCGGCCGAGACCCTTATCGTCGCCGCCATCGAGGTCAAGATGATCGCCGAACTGCACGAGGTGTACGGGGTCACCGTCCACGGCACCGGCACGACCCGCGGCGCCGCGTTCGTCACGTCCTGGGCCCGGCAGCGCGGCATCAACCCCCTGGAGACCGGCTCGCTCACCAGCGCCCTCGGCACGGCGGCGAAGTCGGCCCTGCGCAAACGCATGCTGCGCACCTTCGGCCGCACCCTGGGCACGATGGGCCCGTTCCTCACCGGCGCCGCCGCGGGCGCCGCCCTCAACCGCTCCGCCACCAGGGCCCTGGCCGCCAAGATCCGCCATGATCTCCGCCAGTCCATGGGAGCCCCGCCCCCGCTCCCGCGCGACCACCGTCGGCTGAAGTCGGCGGACTGACCTCCGGCGCTCGCGTTCCTAGGCCTCGGTCTTGAGGTTGGACGGGAGCTGGCCGGTGCCCTTGGCCCACTGCTTCGCGGCGGCGCGGGTGGCGAGGAGGCGGGCGAGCTCCATGCCGACGCCCATCACGACGGCCCAGCCGATCGCCTCGGTCAGCGCGACCTCAGGGGACTCGGGGTTGGTCGGCGGCTCCTTCCCGGTGCTCTTCTTCCAGGCCAGCGTGATGGCCTTCTTCGCGACGAAGCCGCCCGCGAAGGCCGCGGCGCCGGCCATCACCCGCCAGCCGAGGTCGCCCTTGTCCGCCATGATCGTCCTCCAGTCGTCCGGTGGTTCCGACGCTACCGGAACCGTCCGCCGGTGATCGTCGCGTTGGCGCCGGTAATTGGCATGCGATGCGGGGCTCGGTCAATACGATTGGTCCATGACAGAGCAGCCGCGTACTCCGAGCGTCCCGCCCAAGCCCTCCCTGGACGGCCTGGAGGACAAGTGGGTACGCGGCTGGGACGAGGCCGGCGTCTACCGCTTCGACCGCACGCGGCCGCGCGGCGAGGTCTTCTCGATCGACACCCCGCCGCCCACCGTGAGCGGTTCCCTCCACGTCGGCCACGTCTTCTCCTACACCCACACCGACACCGTCGCGCGGTATCACCGCATGCGCGGTCGGGCGGTCTTCTACCCCATGGGCTGGGACGATAACGGCCTGCCCACGGAGCGGCGCGTCCAGAACCACTTCGGGGTGCGGTGCGATCCGTCCCTTCCGTACGATCCGGACTTCGAGCCGCCCGCCAAGCCCGACCCCAAGCGCCAGCTGCCCGTCTCGCGGCGCAACTTCATCGAGCTGTGCGAGCGGCTCACCGCCGTGGACGAGAAGGCGTTCGAGGAGATGTGGCGCCGCGTCGGCCTCTCGGTCGACTGGGGGCACCTCTACACGACGATCGGTGGCGTGTCCCGCAGGGCGTCCCAGCGCGCCTTCCTGCGCAACCTCGCGCGGGGCGAGGCCTACCTGTCCGAGGCGCCGACGCTCTGGGACGTCACGTTCCGCACGGCCGTCGCCCAGGCCGAGCTGGAGGACCGCGAGCAGCCCGGCGCGTTCCACCGGATCCGGTTCCACGGCGACGAGCGGCCCGTCTACATCGAGACGACGCGTCCCGAGCTGCTGCCCGCGTGCGTCGCGCTGGTCGCGCATCCGGACGACGAGCGGTACCGGGAGCTGTTCGGGACGACCGTCCGCACGCCGCTGTTCGGCGTCGAGGTCCCGGTCGTCGCGCACCGGCTGGCCGAGCCCGACAAGGGGTCCGGCATCGCGATGATCTGCACGTTCGGCGACGTCACGGACGTCACCTGGTGGCGCGAGCTGAACCTGCCCACCCGCGCGATCATCGGCTGGGACGGGCGCCTCGCCGCCGACCCGCCGGACGGCGTCCCTTCCGATCCGTACGGCGAGCTGGCCGGGAAGACGGTCTTCTCCGCGAAGGAACGGGTCGTCGAGCTGCTGCGCGAATCCGGCGACCTGGACGGCGAGCCGCGCAAGATCACCCGGCCGGTGAAGTTCTACGAGAAGGGCAGCAAGCCGCTGGAGATCGTCACGACCCGGCAGTGGTACATCCGCAACGGCGGGCGCGACGAGGGCGTCCGCGCGGAGCTCATCGCGCGCGGCCGCGAGCTGGAATGGCACCCCGGCTACATGCGCGCCCGGTACGAGAACTGGGTCGAGGGCCTGAACGGCGACTGGCTGATCTCCCGGCAGCGGTTCTTCGGCGTGCCGATCCCCGTCTGGTACCCGCTGGACGGCGAGGGCGAGCCGCGCTACGACTCGCCGATCGTGCCGTCGGAGGACGCGCTGCCGGTCGACCCGTCGTCCGACGTCCCGCCCGGGTTCGCCGAGGAGCAGCGCGGCGAGCCGGGCGGTTTCATCGGCGACCCGGACATCATGGACACCTGGGCGACGTCGTCGCTGACCCCGCAGATCGCGGGCGGCTGGGAGCGCGACGCCGACCTGTTCGGCCGGGTGTTCCCGTACGACCTGCGTCCGCAGGCGCACGACATCATCCGGACGTGGCTGTTCTCCACGGTCGTCCGCGCGCATCTGGAGCACGGCTCGCTGCCGTGGAAGGGCACGGCGCTGTCCGGCTGGATCCTGGACCCGGACCGCAAGAAGATGTCCAAGTCGAAGGGGAACGTCGTCACCCCGATCGACCTGCTGCGCGAGTACGGGTCCGACGCCGTCCGGTACTGGGCGGCGAGCGGGCGTCCGGGCACCGACACGGCGTTCGACACCGGCCAGATCAAGGTCGGGCGGCGGCTCGCCATCAAGATCCTCAACGCGTCCAAGTTCGTGCTGGGGCTGGGGGACGTGCGCGCGGACGCGGCGGTGACGGAACCGCTCGACCGGGCGATGCTGGCGGCGCTGTCCGGGGTCGTCCAGGACGCGACGGACGCGTTCGAGGGCTACGACTACGCGCGCGCCCTGGAGCGCACGGAGCGGTTCTTCTGGGAGTTCTGCGACGACTACCTGGAGCTGGTCAAGGCACGCGCCTACGGCGAAGGGCCGGAGGGCCAGTCGGCGCGGGCCGCTTTGCGCACCGCGCTGTCGGTCATGCTGCGCCTGTTCGCGCCCGTCCTGCCGTTCGTGACCGAGGAGGTCTGGTCGTGGTGGCGGCACGGGTCGGTGCACACGGCACCGTGGCCGTCGACGGCGGAGCTGCCCCCGGGCGGCGACCCGGCCGTCCTGGCGGCGACGGGGGAGGCGCTCCGGCAGGTCCGCAAGGCGAAGTCGGAGGCGAAGGCGTCGATGCGCGCGGACGTGTCCAGCGCGGTGGTGCGGGGCGCCGAGGTGATGCGGATCGCACGTCCGGATCTGGCCGCGGCCGGGCGCATCGCCGACCTGACGCTGGAGGACGCGCCCGCCGACCTGACCGTCGACGTCGTCCTCGCCCCTGTGACCTGAGCGACTCCGCCGCCCCTTGACGCGGTCCCGTCCCGCTCCCAATATTGGATGCCAAGTCCAATTGGATGGAGGGCGATGAGCGAGATCGACGAGCGGCATCCCGTCATCACTCCGCGGCGCGTGAAGTTCGACTGGACGGACACGCCGCTGCACTGGATCCCGGACGAGCCCGTCGCGACGCACTTCATCAACGTCCTGCACCTGCTCCTGCCCGCCGGTGAGCGCTGGTTCGTGCACGTCTACAAGCAGACGCTGCCCCTCGTGGAGGACGACGCGCGCCTCCACAAGGAGGTCAAGGGGTTCATGGGCCAGGAGGCCGTGCACGCCTACTCCCACCAGGGCGTCCTCGACCGGCAGATGCTCGCGCAGGGCCTCGACCCGCGTCCGCTCACCGGCCGGATCGAGTGGATGTTCACGCGGCTGCTCGGCGACCGGTGCCCGCTGCCGCTCGTGCCCAGGCGGCGGTGGCTGGACGTCCGGATCGGGATCATCGCCGGCATCGAGCACTACACCGCCGCCCTCGGCCAGTGGATCCTGGACGCCCGCGAACTCGACGACGCCGGCGCCGACCCGACGATGATGGACCTGCTGCGCTGGCACGGCGCCGAGGAGGTCGAGCACCGCTCCGTCGCGTTCGACGTGTACCAGCACGTGGCCGGACGGTACTGGACGCGGTTCATCGCGTTCTTCCTAGGCGTCCTCGCGATGCCGCTCATGGTGTACGCGGGCGCCGCGTACCTGTGCCGGGCCGACCCGGCGCTGAAGGGCGTCCGCCCCCGGATCCGGGACTACCGGCGGGCCGTGCGGCGCGGGCTGTTCCCCAGCAACCGGTTCATGGTGTCCGCCGCCCGCTCGTACCTGCGGCGCGACTACCACCCGTCCCGCGAATGCTCCACGCAGCGCGCCCTCGACTACCTGGCCGTGTCGCCCGCCGCGCGGGCCGCCGGATACAAGGCGCCCTGAGCCGCGGCGGGCCCGGACGCCGAAAGCCGCGCCACGGCGCCCGGGCCCGCCGCTCAGAAAGTGCAGGGCAGGTGTTTGATGCCGTTGATGAAATTGGAGTAGAGCATTTTGGGTTCGCCGCTCGCCCGGATGTCCGGCACGCGCGTGAACAGCTCCCGGAACATCACCGTGATCTCCTGCCGGGCCAGATTGGCGCCCAGGCAGAAATGCGGGCCGGGGCCGCCGAACCCCACATGCGGGTTGGGGGAGCGGGTGATGTCGAAGGCGTCCGGGTCGGTGAACACGTCGGCGTCGCGGTTGGCGGAGTTGTAGAACAGCAGAACCTTGTCGCCCGTCCGGTACTGCTGGCCGTTCATCTCGTAGTCGCGGGTCAGCGTTCGGCGGAACTGGATGACCGGCGTCGCCATCCGGACGATCTCCTCCACCGCGCCGGGCGCGTGCGCGTCGAAGTCCTCCATCAGCAGGGCCCGCTGCTCCGGATTGTCGGTGAACAGCTTCAGGCCGTGCGACATGGCGTTCCGCGTGGTCTCGTTCCCGGCGACGACGAGCAGGATGAAGAACGACCCGATCTCCTGGTCGGTCAGCGACTCGCCGTCCACGTTGGCGGTCACGAGCCGCGACACCAGGTCGTCGCCGGGGTACCGGCGGCGGCGCCGCGCCAGCTTCATCGCCAGGTGGTTCAGCTCGTACCCGGCCGCCATCGCCTGAAGCAGCCCGTACAGGACGCCGATCCGGGTGATGTCGCCGCGGTAGAGGTCCTTGCCGCCGGTGTACTCCGGGTCGCCGAGGCCAAGGATGGTGTTCGTCCGCTGGAACACCATGGGGCGCAGCCGTCCGGGGATGCCCATCATGTCGCAGATGACCTCCAGGGGCAGCCGGGCCGCGACGTCGGTGACGAAGTCGGCCGAGCCCTTGCCGCGCAGGTCGTCCACGATCCGCGTCGCCGTCGTCTGCAGGTCGGCGTCCAGCTTGGCGAGGACGCGGGGGGTGAACGCCCGCGACACGATCCGCCGGATCTTGGCGTGCCGCGGGTCGTCCATGTTGATCATCGAGCCGAAGTAGCGGGCCATGTACCGGGGCAGGTCGGCGATGCTGGTGGAGGACGGCTCGCTGCTGAACACCTCCGGCGTCCGGCTGGCCTCCACCACGTCGGCGTGCCTGGTCAGCGCGTAGTAGCCCCGCCCGGTCCTGATGAACGGCATCTTCAGCTCGCGGAAGAACGCGGGCCGGTCCCGCTCGCGGAGCCGCGCGAACGCCGCCAGGCGCCGGTCCGGGGGCAGGGACCAGAAGGTCAGGTCGGACAGGTCGATCTCGCCGGTGTCCCGCACTGCCGTCACCGCACACCGTCCTCACAGAGTTCAGAACGCCATTCGGTTTCCATCGAACCGACACGCCCCGACATCCGTCAAGGGGCAGCCACGACCCGCCGCCGCAGCACTTCCCGCTCCACCGCCGTCCACGCCCCCGACGCCAGCAGATACAACCCCGCAGCTACTAGATCTTGACTACCGTCACCTGTTCACCACACAACGCGCGGATGTCCTGTGGGTCGGACGTAAGGATCATGACCGGGTGCGAAGCGGCCAGGGCTGTCGCGGAAAGGATCGCGTCGATCGCGTACTTGTGGCCGTGCAGACCAGTATCACGCAGGAGAGCGGCAGCATGCCGAGCGATTGATTCGGTCACGGGCTCAACGTTCACTCGCGAAAGAGTCCACTGGAGTGCGGCCCACTTGATGCCTGGATGAGCCACTTCGACCAACGTGGCCGCACTCGTTGTGACGCGCTTGTCTCTAACCCGCGCGGCGGCCAGCCATTCAGTCATTTCACGGTCGCGCATGGTGGCTTTGGCTAGACCTTCACAGTCCAGCACCAGCGTGCCGTTCAGGACGGCAGTGGAACGAGTCATGCCACTTGGCCGGGGTGAGTGGATTCGGCTTCATCGAAGATTGCGAGCTTTGCCTCGACCCCGGCGGGGTCGACTGGGCCGTTCTCCGCTTCGCAGGCCGCGATGAGCTCGTCCAGCTTGTCTCGTTCGATCTGACGTGCGACGGCTGCCGTGACATACGCGGACAATCCGGAAGGGCCGCTTCTCGACCTGGCCTCTTCTGCGACGTCGCTGGGCATGGTCACGGAGTACTTCCGGGTAGGCTCGCTCATGCGGTAAATCCTACCTCACATGCTACCGCCAGGCTGGCGGGGTAGGATGGCCGTGCGCAAGGTCCGCTCTCGCAACGTCGTCCGCACTCGCGCCAGCGCGGCCCGGTGCCCACGTCGCGTCGCGCAGATCCGGACGGCCGCCAGAACGACCAGCCCCGCCAGGGTCGCCGTGGCCAACGCCAGCAACACCGGCTGCCCCGTCCCGGACCCCGCCCACTCGGCCACAGCGAACCCCCGCAGCACCGCGAAGACCACCAGCGACCAGATCACAGCGAACCTTCCGAATGGACGGACGAATCTCAGTCTCTCATCCGTCCACGATCCCTCGCGCGCCTGAGCTCGTCCAGCACACGTCGTTACAGGGCTAGGAGGGTGAGTGCTGAAAGTGTGGTTAGGGCGGTGGTGGTTTTGATGGCGGGCATTCGAGTCGCGATGGCGGCGTCTCTGGCGTCGTCTTGGGAGAGGTAGGTGAGGGTGGCGCTTAGGGCGCGGCCTAGGGCGAAGGCGGTGCCGGTTAGGAGGGCGGTTGTGAGGGGCTCGTGGCTTAGGAGGAGGGCCAAGGCGAGGACATAAGGGGCGGTGGACGAGACGTAGGTCCGGACGCCGGTGCCCAGTTCGAAGCCGAATTGGAGTGTGCCTCGGCGGAGGTTGGTCTGGAGGACTTCTTGCGGGATCTGGCGGGCGTTCTGTGGGAGGGGAAGGGAGAGCAGGCCGAATTCGCGGGCCGTTCCGAGGGCCGCGATTCCGAGGATCGCGGCGGTGCGGACGGACGTGGGCAGCGGTGCGGAGAAGCCCGAGAGCAGCCAGATCACCGCGGCGCTCAGGGTGCCGCCGATCAGCAGTCCGGCGGTGAAGACGGCCAGGATCTCGCCCTGCCGTACGGGAGCTCGCCAACCTGGCGAGAACAGCACGGATTCGCTGTTGCGCGTTCAAACGCTGCCGGAAAGCGAGAATCCGGCGAGGACGCCGATCGACGCCCAGCACAGGACGGCGGCGTTCAGGGCGGCGGCCGATAGCGCGAGGAGCGCGACGGCGGCGACGGGAAGGAGAGGGTCGGTCAGCCCGCGCCGCAGCCGTCCGGCGGTCAGTTCTTGCACGCCGTCGCTTTACGGCAGATGGTCTTGTACCAGTTTCCCGCGCTCGACTTCTTCCAGCCGTCGTGGCAGCGCCAGGTGATGCCCTTCTTGCAATTTCCGCAGGCTTTGGAGTAGGCCCAGAGCCATCCGTCCCAGTGACTTCCGTAGCAGTCGCTGGGGCGCAGTTTGTAGCGTCCCGGGTCCGAGACACCGGATTTGTGGAAGCCCTTGTACTTTCCGCTCGTCCGGCAGCATGAGGCGCACACCAGGCTCGGGCCGCAGCCGGGGGAGCAGTTGTGGCCGGACGCGTACGACGGGCAGCGCGGATAGATGTCGTAGTAGCCGACCAGCTCGAACCCGGAGGACAGCGCCTCCCGCGCGGGCGGGAACACGCCGAGGGCCTTCAGCCCGGCGGTCGCGCCGGCGGCGGCGAGGCCCGTGAGGACGCTGCGCCGCACCGGCCTGAACGTCGGCGCGTCCGGCGGGACGCGGCGGCGGACGCGCCGGGCCTCGGCGGGACGCGGGCCGCGCAGCGGCGGGACGTCTTCCAGTTCGATCATCGTGCCGCCTCCAAGGTGAGTGCGCGGAGGGCTTCGGGCGAGCCCACGGGTTCGGCGGTCCGGACGCGGCCGTCCGCGCCGACGATCACGGCGAACGGGGTGGCGGGGACGCGGTAGTCGGCGAACAGGCCGTCCCGCTCGCCGGACAGGACGGTCGCGCCGGACGCGGCGTCCGCGGGCGGGCCCGCGAAGATCGCGTGGAACGGCGGGCCGAGGTCGTCGGCGGCCGCGAGCACGTCCGTGCAGACGCCGCAGTCGCGGTCGAGGAAGAGCAGCAGGCCCGGCCCGAGGCGGCCGAAGGACGGCGCGGGCGTGCCGGGCGCCGGGCCGAGGCCGGTCGGGCGGGACGTGCCCTGGCCGAGCGCGTGGACCTGCCGGACGAGACCGGCGACCACCAGGGCGAGCAGCAGGATCGCCACCCACGACAGCAGCAGCGCGCTGCTCTGGAAGCTCATCCGGCAGACCTCCTCTCGATCATGGCGGACGGGAGCGTCCAGAGGAGGACCGCGAAACCCAGCCCCGCCGTGACGACGATGAACGACTCGTATGCGGACGACCCGCTCGGCAGCCCGTGGAGGGCGCCGGTCAGCGCGAGCGCGGACAGGGCGGCGGCCCGTCCCGCGACCCAGCCCGTCATCGGTGCGTCGGCGCCCGCGCAGCCGCAGGGCACGTTGTGGCGTGTGCGCGACACGTACGTCCCATATGCCGCGTAGAGGGCGAGTAGTGCGGCCGATGCTCCGAACGCCATGCGCATCGGCCCGTCCAGCCGGAGCAGGAGCGCCGCCGCGCAGCCGACGCCGGTGAGCGCCTCCGCGACGACCACGGCCGCCGCCACGGGACCCGCGAGCGCGCGCGGGACCGTGCCGTGCGCACGCAGCGCGGAGGTGAGCAGGCCGGGACGCCTGGCGTGCCCGATCAGCGACCCGAGCAGGACGAGCGGGACCGCGACCGCCGCGACGCCCGCCGCCAGCGCGGTCACGGGACCGCCTCGACCGTCAGGCCCGCGAGCCGCCGCGGGACCTCCCGCACCTCGTCCTCCTCGGGCAGGACGGTCACCAGCAGCGACTTCAGGGCCAGCATGAAATAGGTGCCCTGGCCGTCCACGCTGTCGCGGAACAGCTCGCCGCCCGCGACGGACGCGCCGCGCCACGACGGGAGCCGCCGCCGCGTCTGCCGGTTCAGCGGCCTGATCTCCAGGAGCCCGAGGCCCGGGACCTCCTTGACCAGCTCGGCGGGCGCGGGCCGGCGGGCCCGGCCGTGCGGGACGGCGATGACCCCGTCCTTGTGCTCGGTCAGCCGCACCGAGTCGAAGAACGCCACCGCGTCCGCCGGGCGCGCGTGGTAGAGGTGCGTGAACACCGCGTGGCGACGCCCCTCCCACACGGCCGCGAGGACGGTCTCGCGCACCCCGGTCCCGGTGTCGTGGTCCGCCGCGGCCCGGCCGATCCGCAGCCGCCCGTCCTGGACGCGGAACTCCTCGTCGAACCGGTCGACGCCGATGTCCTCGGCCCAGGCGAGCGCGCCCGCCCGGGTGCCGCTGGAGATCTCGTGAAGCCGCCCGCCCTCGGCGATCGCCGCGACCGACGTGCAGGGACGGCCGAGGTCATGGGGACCCGCGAGCCGTACCCTGACACCGTCCAGCGAGCGGTGGACGATCTCCTGTTCGGATGTGCCCATGAACGCCCCCTTTCCTGCGGGACGCAATTCCCGCAGAAGCACCGCGGGTAACGGAAGCGACGCTACGCGTGAATCCACGCTTTGGGGCTGAATCTTCCGGAAGTGGTCATGTCCGGGAACGGGTAAGGTCAACTGCCGGACTCGTGCGGCGGACGGCGTTTCAGCACCGGCCCGGCACCGCGCCCTCGGTAGGGTCGTGAGGTTTTCCGGCAGGTGAGCGTGAGGTGAACGCGTGGGCGAGGTCCGTGAGGTGAACGCGTGAGCAAGGTCGATGTGCTGATCCGGCGGCTCGATCCCGGGCTGCCCCTGCCGCAGTACGCCCACGCGGGCGACGCGGGCGCCGATCTCGTCGCGGCCGCGGACGTCGAACTGCCGCCCGGTGAGCGCGCCGTGGTCCCTACGGGCATGGCGATCGCGCTGCCCGACGGCTACGCGGCTTTCATTCACCCGAGGTCCGGTTTGGGCGCTAGGTTGGGGGTGACCATAGTCAACGCACCCGGTACGGTCGACGCCGGTTATCGGGGTGAGATCAAGGTGACCCTGCTGAACACCGATCTCCGCGCCACCGTCACCCTGCGGCGCGGAGACCGCATCGCGCAGCTGGTCGTGCAGCGGGTGGAGCAGGCGGTGTTCCACGAGGTCGCCGAGCTTCCCGGATCGGCGCGCGGAACCGACGGCTTCGGCTCCACCGGCGGATTCGGTCCTGCGCCCGGAGGGCCAGGGCCCGCGGGCGCGGATAATGCAGGCAATGAGCACAGTCGAGAAGGAGCGTGAGTCGTGGCTTTTGGACGTCGCCGGCAGGCCGAGGAGCCCGAGAAGGGGCCCGAGGTGACCGATGAGCCGGCGGAGGCCGCCGAGGACGCCGCCGAAGAGGCTCCCGCCGAGGCGCAGCCGGCCGAGGGCGGCCCGTGGGACTCCGAGGACTCCTTCCCCGAGCTGCAGCGGCTCGATTTCGGGTCCATCCTGGTGCCGGTCGCCCAGGGCCTCGGCTTCCAGGTGAATTTCGAGGCGACCCAGGTGGACGAGGAGGGCAACCCGCTGGACGGGCGGCCCGTCGCCGTGCTGGTGCAGTACGAGGAGAGCGCCATGCAGTTGCAGGCGTTCGCGGCGCCGAAGCGCAGCGGCATCTGGGACGACGTGCGCCGTGAGACCGCCAAGGACATCCAGGAGGAGGCGCAGGGCCAGACCCAGGAGGGCGACGGCCCGTTCGGCCCCGAACTGCTGGCGATGGTCCCCCAGCCGCTGACCGAGGAGGTCCTCGCGGAGATGCCGGAGGACTTCCGCAAGCAGATCCCGGCGGAGTTCGTCGAGCAGGGCTGGGCGCCGCAGATCATCCGTTTCCTCGGCGTGGACGGCCCCCGCTGGTTCCTGCAGGCCGTCGTGCAGGGCGCGGCGATCGAGAACGAGGAGCAGTGGCAGGTCCTGGAGGACGTCCTGCGCGGCGTGGTCGTCGTCCGCGGTGACGCCCCGATGCCTCCGCGCGACCTGCTGGAGCTGCGGATCCCGAAGGAGTTCAGCGAGGGCGGCGACGACGACGAGGAGGAGGCCGTCGAGACCTTCGACCCCTTCGAGCGCGGCCCCGAGATCACCGAGGTCCGCTGACCCGGCCGCTTGGGTCCGCCGACCCGGCCGCCGTGGTCCGCAGTCCGCTGACCGGTCGCCGTGGTCCGCTGAGCCCGGCCGCCGTCCGCTCCCGCAGAAACTTGCCCGCCGTGCCGCGCGCCATTTCGGACGTGCGGCCGGCGGGTTTTCGCTGAGCCGCGCGCCGCGGATTCCTTGCGCCGGACGCCTCCCGGGTGGTCAATCGGGACATGTCGAAGAAGACGCGCAAACGCCGGGCCCGTAAACGCAGCAAGTCCAACAAGGGCAAGCGGCCCAACGCCCGCCGCTAGCCCGCCCGCCGCTGGCCCGCCCGCCGCTGGCAGAACCGCGACCGCTGGCCGCCGCCGGCCGGGGCTACGTCTCGATCATCTCGAACGTCAGCGCGTGCTCGACGCCGACTGCGCGTCCGACCTCCTCGGCGTTGCCGGTGAGGAACGCCGCCCCGTCGAACCCGGCGCCCAGGTTCGAGAAGTACACGTGGTGCGCGAGCAGCGAGTCGATGCCGGCCTGCAAGTGGCCGGTGATGTCCACGTAGTGCGTGTTCTGCGGTGAGCCGCCGAACAGCGCGAACCGGACGCCCTGCCACGGGTCGAGGCCGAGGTCGCGGAAGACCCACCGGTTGGCCGCGTCCCTGATCGCGTCCGCGACGGCGAGCCCGAGGACGCGGTGGTCGGCCATGTTGAACCCGCCGCCGGGGAAGGTGTCCCGGAAGTTCAGCGACAGCACGACCTCGGGCCGGTACCGCCGGATCACCTCGGCGAGCGCCCGCCGCAGCGGCAGGCCGTACTCCAGCACGCCGTCCTGGAAGTCGAGGAACTCCACCGTCTCCACCCCGACGACGCGCGCGGCCTCGATCTGCTCCGCGCTGCGGATCCGGGAGACCTCCTCGGGTTCCATCGAGTCGATGCCGGCCTCCCCGCGGGTCGCCATCACCTCCGTCACCGTCTTGCCCTGGCTCGTCCACTTGGCGACCGCGGCCGACGCCCCGTACTCCAGGTCGTCGGGATGCGCGACGATCGTCAGGGCCCTGTCCCAGTCCTCAGGTACCTCGTCCATCCGTCCATCCTCTCCCATCGCCTACAGGTAGCGGAGCCAGAGGTAGGGGGTGGCCAGAGCGATCGTGACGAAGGTGACGACCAGGCCGTAGCGGGTGAACTGCCAGAAGCTGATGGGCGTGCCGTTGCGGGCGGCGATGCCGAGCACCACGACGTTGGCGCTCGCGCCGATGGCGGTGGCGTTCCCGCCGAGGTCGGCGCCGAGGGCGAGCGCCCACCACAGGACCCGGCCCTCGTCACCGGGGTACTCCTGGACGAGGTCGGACACGATCGGGCTCATCGTGGCGACGTACGGGATGTTGTCCACGATCGCCGACAGCGCGGCCGACCCCCACAGCAGCAGCATCGCGGCCGCGCCGGGATCGCCGCCGGTGGCGTCGGCGGCGGCCGCGGAGACGTCGCCGATGACGCCGGTCTCGACGAGGCCGCCGACCATCACGAACAGCCCGGCGAAGAACACCAGCGTGGGCCATTCGACCTCGCTGAGCGCGTCCTCGGTGGTCACCTTGGTGGCGGCGACGAGCAGCCCGGCGCCGAGGAGCGCGACGACGGACGGCTCGTAGTGCAGGACGGGATGCAGCACGAACGCCGCGACGACGATGGCGAGGACGGTGAGCCCCTGCGCGAGGAGCCGCCGGTCGGTGATGGCCTCCCGTTCCTCCAGCTCCATGACCTCGGCCGCGAGCTCCGGGTCGTAGTGGAACGCCGAGCGGAACAGCCAGCGGCACAGCAGGCAGAACACGACGAGCAGGACGACGACGAGCGGCGCGAGGTGCACGAGGAAGTCGTTGAACGACAGGTTCCCGCGGCTCGCGATGATGATGTTGGGCGGGTCGCCGACCAGCGTCGCGGTGCCGCCGATGTTGGACGCCAGCACCTCGGCGATCAGGTACACCTCGGCCTTCAGCGCCAGCCGCTCGCAGACGAGGAACGTGACGGGCGCGATCAGCAGGACGGTGGTGACGTTGTCCAGCAGCGCGGACGCGCCTGCCGTCAGGACGACCAGCATCACCATCAGCCGGTAGGGACGTCCCCGCGCGCGCTTGGCGGCCCAGATCGCCACGTACTCGAACACGCCCGTCTGCCTCAGCACCGAGACGATGACCATCATCCCGAGCAGCAGGAACACGACGTTCCAGTCGATCCCGGACTCTTCCGAGAAGAACGCGCCGTCCGCGTCGGTGATGTGCAGGAGCAGCATCAGGCCCGCGCCGCCGAGCGCGACCGCCGTCCGATGCACCTTCTCCGAGGCGATCAGCACGTAGGCGCAGACGAAGATGACGATCGCGGCGATGGCCGGCACGGGGCCTCCAGATCGGCATGGGGCTGTTGGGACCTGCCGACCAGACTTCCCGGCGCACCGCCAGCGACTGTAACCCGGATCGCCGGACCCGGTCGAAGGCGGGGCCGTGCGAGCCCCAGGAAATGGTGGGGTTTTGCCTACCCCGTTCGGCGTGCTGGACCCATCCTCGCGGGCCGTCGCCCTCCGTAATTTCGTTCCTGCAGGGCGCACCAGGAAGGAGCGCCGGGCTGGAGGGAAGAAAATGATCGGACGTAAGGGGCCGGGCCCGGCGGGCCAGGTGTCGGGTGAGGCGCTTCGCCTGGAGGGCGTGCGCAAGGTGTACGGCGCGGAGGGCAACCAGGTGGTCGCGCTGGACGGCGTGTCGCTGTCGCTGCCCTCCGGGTCGTTCACCGCGGTGATGGGCCCGTCCGGGTCGGGCAAGAGCACGCTGCTGCAGTGCGCGGCGGGCCTCGACCGTCCCACCGAGGGGCGCGTGTTCGTGGACGGCGCCGAGCTGACCGGAGACGGCGAGGCCGCGCTGACGAAGTTCCGCCGCCAGCGCATCGGTTTCGTCTTCCAGCAGTTCAATCTGCTGCCGACGCTGAACGTGATGCAGAACGTGGTGCTGCCGCTGAAGCTCGCCGGACGGAAGGTCGACCGGGAGGGGGCGCGGGCCGTCCTGGAGCGCGTCGGGCTGGGCGACCGGCTCGGCCACCTGCCGTCGGAGCTGTCCGGCGGGCAGCAGCAGCGGGTGGCGATAGCGCGGGCGCTGGTCACGCGGCCGCGGGTGGTGTTCGCGGACGAGCCGACCGGCGCGCTGGACACGCGGAGCGCCCGCGACGTCCTGGGCCTGCTGCAGGAGTCGGTGCACATGCACGGCCAGACCGTCGTGATGGTCACCCACGACCCGGTCGCCGCGTCGTTCGCGAACGCGGTGCTGTACCTGGCGGACGGGCGGATCGTCGGCCACCAGGCCGCGCCGACCGCCGAGGCCGTCGCGGAGCGGATGACGCACCTGGCCGAAGAGGTCGAGCGTCAGCGGACGATGGCGGGGGCGTGACGAGATGTTCCAGCTGGCGATGAGTTCACTGCGCAAGCGGACCGGCGCGTTCGTCGCGAGCTTCCTCGCGATGTTCCTCGGCTCGGCGATCATCATGGCGTTCGCGTCGATGCTGGACACGGCGGAGGCGAGCGGCGCGACCGGGACGGCCAGGGAGACGCTCGTCACGATGGCGAACGTCGTCGGCGGGTGGGGCCTGCTGCTGGTGGTCTTCGCGGTCACCTCGACGCTGACCCTGTCCGTCCGGCAGCGGGCCGCGGAGATGGCGCTGCTGAAGAGCGTCGGCGCGACCCCGGCGCAGCTCGGCCGGATGATCGTCGGCGAGGCGGCGGGGCTGGCGGTGGCGGCGGCGCTGCTCGGGATCGTCCCGGGGATGCTCCTCGGCCGCGCGCTGCTGGGCATGCTGCACGACACCGACCAGGTCCCGGCGGACGTCGGCTACACCTTCGGGCCGATCGCGGTGTCGATGGGCATCGGGATCACCGTCGTGTCCGCCGTCGGCGCCGCGCTGATCACCGCGCGCCGCACCACCCGCGTCCGGGTGACGGAGTCGCTGGCGGACGCGGCCGTCGACACCGGCGGGCTGAGCAAGAAGCGCATCGTGTTCGCGGTGATCTTCCTGCTGGTCGCCGTCCAGCAGGCGGTCATCACCGTGACCGTGATGGAGGGCGACAGCATGGCGATGGCGACGTCCGGGCAGGCCGACATCTTCGCCGCGATCGGGCTGTCGCTGCTCGCCCCGGCGATCATGCGGCGGGTCACGGCGCTGGTGGCCGGCCCGCTGCGGCTGCTCGGCGGCGCCGCCGGCGGTCTCGCGGCCGACACCATGAGCCGCCGGACGAGCGCGCTGGCCTCCGCGGTCACGCCGGTGATCCTGTTCGTCGCGACGGCGGTCGGCACGCTGTTCCTGCAGTCCACCGAGAACGCGGCGCTGGACGCGGCCGGGCTCGCCAAGACCAGCGAGCAGAAGAACATCGAGACGCTCAACTTCGTCGTCATCGGGATGGTGGTGCTGTTCACCGCGATCATGCTGGTGAACACGCTGATCGCGGCGACCGCGCACCGCCGCCGCGAGTTCGGCCAGACGCGGCTGGCGGGCGCGACGCCCGGCCAGGTGCTCGGCGGCGTGGCGGTGGAGTCGGCGGTGCTGACCGTCACCGGCGTGCTGGTCGGGACGGTCGCGTCGGTCTTCACGATCGTGCCGTTCGGCCTCGCCCGGCGCGACTCGGCCACCCCGGACGGGAGCGTGTGGACCTACCTCGCGGTGGTCGCGCTCGCCGCCGTCCTCACCGGGGCCACGGCCTACGCCGCGACCCGCAAGGCCGTCCGGGTCCCCGCGGTCGAGGCGGCGCTCAACTGACCGCCCGGGAGTCAAGCATCCGTGTTCCTCGCAAGGCCGCGTGGGGTGCTCATCCGTGAAGGGTGGGCGCCCCACGCGGCATACTGGCGCGTCCGGGGGTGATGACCGTGGACGAGCCCGACATAAAGGACGAGCGCGGCCCGTGGCGTGTCCTGATGCCGGCGGTCATCGAGGAGGCCGAGCGCGCCGAGCCGCCCGGCGAGCCGGAGACCGGGCTCGTCCCGCTCCGCGACCCCGGCGACGTCGGCGACCCGGGGACCGCCGACCGGCCCGGCTCGGAGGGCGACGAGATCGGCGGCGCCGCGCAGGCCGCGCCGCCCGGCGTCGCGCACTCCAGCGCCGTCATGGCGATCGGGACGGTCTTCTCCCGCGCCACCGGCTTCCTCCGCACGGTCGTGATCGGCGCGGCGCTCGGCACCGCGCTGCTCGGCGACGCCTACCAGGCCGCCGAGATGATCCCGTACACGGTGTACGAGCTGCTGCTCGGCGGGCTGCTCGCGAGCGTCTTCGTCCCGTTCCTGGTCAAGCGGCGGATGCGGGACGCCGACGGGGGAGCGGCGACGGAGCGGCGGCTGCTCGGCGTCGTCCTGCTGGCCCTGGCCGTGCTGACCGTCGCGGCCGTGCTCGCCGCCGACCAGCTGATCTCCCTGTACGCGGGCGGGTACGAGGGGCGGCAGCGCGAGGTGGCGGTGCTGCTCACCCGGCTGCTGCTCGTGCAGATCTTCTTCATCGGCGTCAGCGGGCTGGCGAGCACGATGCTGAACGTCCGGCGCCGGTTCGGGGCGCCGATGTGGGCGCCGGTCGTCAACAACCTGATCACGATGGCCGCGGGCCTGGTCTTCCTCTGGGTCGCCGGACGCGGCCGGACCGCCGACACCGTCACCGACGGCCAGCTCGCCCTCATCGGCGTCGGCTCGGCGGTCGGCACGATCGCGCAGAGCGCCGTCCTCGCCTGGACGCTGCGGTCCGCCGGGTTCCGCTGGCGCCCGCGCCTCGACCTGCGCGGCTCCGGCCTCGGCGAGGCGGTGCGGGCGGCGTCGTGGATGCTGCTCTACATCGTCGTCGCGCAGGTGGGCGTCCTCGTGACCGCGAACGTCGCGACGCGCGCCGCCGAGCGGGCGGCGGAGGCGGCGGGCCGCCCGGTCTCGGGGAGCGGGCTCGCCACCTACAAGTTCGCGCTGGTCGTGTTCCAGCTCCCGTACGCGATCATCGCGGTGTCGGTGATCACGGCGCTGCTGCCGAGGATGAGCGCGCACGTCGCGGACGGGCGGCGCGACCTCGTCCGGGACGACTTCTCCCGCGGCCTGCGGCTGGCCTGCGCGCTGCTCGTCCCGCTGTGGCTCGGGATGCTGGTGTTCGCGATCCCCGGCTCCGTCACGTTCTTCGCCTACGGCAGCCTCAGCGTGGACGGGGCGCGCCGCATCGGCGTCGTCCTCATGGTCTTCGCCGTGATGGTGCTGCCGTTCACCTTGCACCAGCTTCTGATGCGCATCTTCTACGCGCTGGGCGACACGCGCACGCCCGGTCTGATCGCGATTCCGGCGGGGATCGCGCAGGCGGTCACGGCGTTCGCGCTGCTGCGGTTCGTCCCGGCGCGGCAGGTCGTGCTCGGGCTGCCCGTCGCGTACGGGCTGTTCTACCTCGCCGGCGCGACGGGCGCGGCGCTCGTCCTGCGCAGGCGGCTCGGCGGGATGGACGGGCGCCGCATCCTCCTCGCGCTCGTCCGCCTGCATCTGGCCGCGCTGCCCGCCGTCGCGTTCGGGGCGGCGGCCGTCTGGGGCTTCGGGCTTCTGCCGGGCGACCGGCTCCCCGCCCTGCTCACCGTCGTCGTCGGAGGTCTCGGCGGCGGAGCCCTGTACGTGGGGACCGCCAGGCTGATGAACGTCCCCGAGATCGGCTACTTCACCGCGATGGCGGCGTCGCGCGTCCGCCGCTCCTGACGGCCCGGAGGGCCGGAAAGGGCCGGAAACGCCGAAAACGCCGCCCGGCTCGGACGGCGAGTTCGGCGGGCCGGGTCAGTGCGAGCGGGCCCGGCGGGGGAGGAGGAACGCGACCAGGAACGCGACCGCGGTGAGGGCGATCGTCAGCTCGGCGACCCGCTTGGCGGCGTCCAGCGCGGCCGCCGGGTCGAAGTGCCCGGCCGCCGGCGCGCCGATCGCGCCGAAGAACACCGTGCCGAGGATCGCGATGCCGAGCGAGGCGCCCAGCTGCTGGATCGACTCCAGCGCGGCCGACCCGGACCCGACCTCGTGGTCGGCGATGCCCGCCACGATGATGTCGAACAGCGGGACGAAGATCATCCCCATTCCGGCGCCGAAGAGCAGCAGCGGCGCGACCAGGTGCCAGCCGCCGAGGCCCGTCCCGGCCGTCTCGAACACCGCGTACAGGGCGGCCAGCCCGGCGAGCATCATGCCCAGGCCGATGTGCAGGACGTTCCGCCCGAGGCCGGCCATGGCCATGCTGCCGAACGCCGACCCGGCGAACGCGCCGATCGCCCAGGACGCCATCGCCAGGCTCGCGGCGAGCGGCGTGTAGCCGAGCCCGAGTTGCAGGAACAGCCCGACGGCCAGCGAGAACCCGGTGATCAGCCCAAAGAAGACGACGACGAACAGGACGCCGGAGCTGAAGGAGCGGTTGGCGAACACGCTCAGCCGGACGAGCGGCGTCCGGCCGCGGCGGGCGCGGCGCAGCTGGTGCAGCGCGAACACGGCGAGGACGGGCGCCGACCCGGCCAGCAGCGCCAGCGACCAGGCCGGCCAGCCCAGCTCGCGGCCCTGGACGAGCGGGTAGACGAGCATGCTCATGCCGAGCCCGCCGAGCAGCATGCCGGTGACGTCCAGCCCGCCGGAGCGGTCTGCCTGCGACCGGGCCGGGGCGGGCAGCACCCGCGCGCCGACGACCAGCGCGTAGGCCCCCACCGGGACGTTGATCAGGAAGATCGCGCGCCAGCCGGTGCCGAACAGGTCGGCGTCGACGAGCAACCCCGCGACCACCGGGCCGAGGATCGTGGCCAGCCCGATCACCGGGCCGAGCAGCGCGAACGCCTTGCCGACGTCCTTGGCGCCGAACAGGTCGCGGATCAGCCCGAAGCCCTGCGGGATCATCACCGCGGCGCACAGCCCCTGCGCGACCCGCGCGGCGATCAGGCTCTCCGGCGACCAGGCGAACGCGCAGGCCACCGAGGTCGCCAGGAACCCGGCGGCCCCCGCCAGCAGGACGGGCTTGCGGCCGAACATGTCGCCGAGCCGCCCGCCGGTGAGCAGCGCGACGGCGAGCGCGAGCGTGTACCCGGCGGCCATCCACTGCAGCGCGGAGTAGGACCCGCCGAGGTCGGCGCGGATCGCGGGCGCGGCCACGTTCACGACGGTGGAGTCGAGCAGGTTCAGCAGGGTGGCGGCCAGGACCGCGGAGAGGCCGAGCCAACGGCGCGGACTCAATGCGGTTCCGGGGGGTGTGGGGGGTCGTCCCCCCACCGGAACAGGTGCCGTGCTCTCCATGGGGGCGTCGGTGCGCGTCTCAGATGGTGAGACCGGGGTGTCGAGCGTGGCGGTCACGGCTCTTCCTTCCTGTCGGAGCGGAATGCTCTGTTCCGATAATAGCAGAACGGAATGCTTCATTCCAAGTCTTGCGAAGCGGGAACCGATCGAGGGCGCGGCAAGGGGTCCGATTCGTCCGGGGATGCCATACGCTTCGAGACATGGACGAGGTATCGGCCGAGCGCGGGAAGGGCGGACTGCGCCGCTTCCTGCGTCGCATGGCGTCGAGCAACGCCGAGCTCGAGGCCGAGGACCTGCAGAAATCCTCGGGCCACGAGGGCGCGACGCCGATCACCGAGTGCGCCGAGCGCAAGCGGCACTGCGTCGCCGGTACGCTACGTACGGTGACGCTCCGCCCGCGGGGCGGCGCCCCGGCCCTGGAGGCCGAGCTGTACGACGGCACCGACGTGATCAGCCTGGTCTGGCTCGGCCGCCGCAAGATCGCCGGCATCGACCCGGGGCGCATGCTGCGCGCCGAGGGGCTGGTGAGCACGCAGGACGGGCGCAAGGTCATGTTCAATCCGCGATACGAGCTGCGCGGCGGTTCATGAGGCCGCGGCGAGCGGCCGGGAGTGCGACGTGAGCGAAGTCGAAGCGAGCCGGGAGGACGGCGTGGACACCGAAACCGGGGACCCCGCCGCGTCCGGCGAGCCCGGGGCGACGGCCGCGACGCCCGAAGCTCCCGCCGCGCCGGAGAAGGAGAAGGCGGCGCACGACACCGTCGAGGCGGCCGTGCGCGCCCAGCTCACCAAGGCGCTCGGCGGCGTCCGCGGCATGATCGAGGCCGCCGTCCCCACCATCGCGTTCACCGGCACCTACGTCACCCTGGACGAGATCAAGCCCGCCGTCGCCGCCGGAGTCGGCGCGGCCGTGCTGCTGCTCGTCGTCCGGATCGCGCAGCGCTCCAACCCGCAGTTCGTCCTGAACAGCCTGGTCGGCATCGCGGTCGCCGCGTTCTTCGCGCTGCGCTCGGGCAAGGCCGAGGACGCGTTCCTGCCCGGCATCCTGCTCAACGCCGGCTACGCCGCCGCGATGATCTTCTCGATCGCGGTGCGGTGGCCGGTCGTCGGCTTCATCATCGGCACCGTCACCGGCGACCCGACCGAATGGCGCCGCGACCCCGGCATCGTGAAGCTGTGCTCGCGGCTCACCTGGCTGCTGGTGCTGCCGTGCGCGGCGCGGGTCGCCGTCCAGTACCCGATCTACCTCGCCGACGGCGACCAGAGCGGCCTGCTCGGCGCCGCCAAGATCGTGATGGGCTGGCCGCTGCAGGTGGCGGCGCTCGCGGCGATGGTCTGGCTCCTCGCCCGCGGCCGCACCCCCATAGAGCGCAAAGAACCCGCCTGACCGGGGTGGCCGGGCGGGTCCCTGACGCGTCTCGTCAGTGACCGCCTAGCAGCTCCGCTAGCTCGTCCTCGACGTCCTGGCTGGCGACGAACATCAGCTCGTCGCCCGGTTCGAGCGTGTCGTCGGACGTCGGCACCAGCACCCGGCCCTCGCGCAGGATCGCCACCAGCGCCGTGTCGCGCGGCCAGGCCACCGACCCGACCCGCTCCCCGCCGAGCGGCGCGTCCTCCGGCAGCGTCAGCTCCACCAGGTTCGCCTCGCCCTGCCGGAACGTCATCAGCCGGACGAGGTCGCCGACGCTGACCGCCTCCTCCACCAGCGCGGACAGCAGCCGCGGCGTCGACACCGCCACGTCCACGCCCCACGACTCGTTGAACAGCCACTCGTTGTTCGGATGGTTGATCCGGGCCACCACGCGCGGCACCCCGTACTCGGTCTTGGCGAGCAGCGACACCACCAGGTTGACCTTGTCGTCGCCGGACGAGGCCACCACCACCTGGCAGCGCTCCAGGGCGGCGTCGTCCAGGGCGGAGATCTCGCACGCGTCGGCCAGCAGCCACTCGGCGCGCGGCACCATCTCCACCTTGATGGCCTTGGGGCTCTTGTCGATCAGGAGGACCTCGTGCCCGTTCTCCAGCAGCTCCGCGGCGATGGACCGGCCCACCGCGCCCGCCCCGGCGATCGCGACCCGCATCAGGACTCCTCCCCGTCCCGCGCCGCGACGGCGAGGTTCACGCGCTCGACGTCGTCGGCGCCCGCCATGATGTGCACGATGTCTCCGTCCTGGATCACGGTGTCCCGGTCCGGGACGAGGGCCTCGCCCATCCGCGACAGGAACGCCACCCGCGTGCCCGCGTGCTCCTCCATCGCGCCGACCTTCTCGCCCACCCACAGGTGCCCGGAGTCCAGCTCGGCGAGGACGACCGCGCCGGTCGGGTCGCGCCACAGCGGCTCGGCGCCCTCGGGGAGCAGCCGCCGCAGGATCTGGTCGGCGGTCCACCGGACGGTCGCGACCGTGGGGATGCCGAGGCGCTGGTACACCTCCGCGCGGCGCGGGTCGTAGATCCGGGCGACCACGTTGTCGACGCCGAACGTCTCCCGCGCCACCCGCGCGGAGATGATGTTGGAGTTGTCGCCGCTGCTGACGGCCACGAACGCGGACGCGCGCTCGATGCCCGCCTCGGCGATCACGTCGCGGTCGAACCCGAAACCGGTGATGCGGCGGCCCCGGAACCCGCTGCGCAGGCGGCGGAACGCCTCCGGGTTCTGGTCGATGATGGCCACCGAGTGACCCTTGTCCTCCAGGATGTGGGCGAGCGTCGAGCCGACCCGCCCGCATCCCATGATCACGATATGCACGGCCGTTCCCTCTGTCCGTCCAGGGGGACGCTCCCCCTGTACCCCCCGCGCCGTGCACGGCACCCGTCGCCGACCGCCCATGCCGTGCCGCACCCGAGGAACGTTTCCTGTGAATGATCCCTACCGGGCTGCAAACCTACACATCCGCCCAGGCGAGTACTACCCGGTACGGCCCGTCCGTCCCGGCCGCGGGGGCGGGACGGCGGCGTCACGTCCACGGGCTAGAGTCTCCTCTCGTGTCAAAGGTTCCGGACCTTGCGAAGCGGCTGCTCGTCGGCCGGGCGCTGAGCAGCGCGCAGCAGCACGAGCAGCTTCTGAAGAAGCGCATCGCGCTGCCGGTCTTCGCCAGCGACGCCCTCTCGTCGGTCGCCTACGCCCCCCAGGAGATCCTTCTCGCGCTGGGCGCGGGCGGCCTGGTGATGTACCACTACACCCCGTGGGTCGCCGCGGCCGTGGTGGTGATCCTGCTGACGGTGGTCGCCTCGTACCGGCAGAACGTCCGGGCCTACCAGAGCGGCGGCGGCGACTTCGAGGTGGCCACCGAGAACCTCGGCGGCAACTGGGGCGTCGTCGTCGCGAGCGCGCTGCTGGTCGACTACGTGATGACGGTCGCGGTGTCGGTGTCGTCGGGGGTGGAGAACCTCGGGGCGCTGCTGGACTTCATGCGGCCGCACGAGGTCGCCGTTGCGATCGGCATCGTGGTGCTGCTCACCATCGGGAACCTGCGGGGCCTCAAGGAGGCCGGGGTCGCCTTCGCGATCCCGACGTACCTGTTCATGTTCGCGATGGTCAGCATGCTGCTGTGGGGGCTCGTGCGGCTGGTCGCGGGCGCCGAACTGGAGGCCGAGACGGCGGGCTACGAGGTCCGCGGCGACGAGACGGACGTCGCCGGGTTCGCGCTGGTCTTCCTGCTGCTGCGGGCGTTCTCGTCCGGCTGCGCCGCGCTGACCGGGGTCGAGGCGATCAGCAACGGCGTGCCCGCGTTCCGCAAGCCCAAGGGCGAGAACGCCGCGAAGACGCTGCTGGCGCTGGGGGTCGTCGCGATGACGCTGTTCGGCGGCGTCATCGCGTTCGCCTACATCACCGACGCCAGGTTCGCCGAACCCGACCAGGGCAGCCAGTTGATCGACCCGAAGACCGGGCAGGCGGTCGAGCACGCCGACCCGGTGGTCGCGCAGGTCGCGCACACCGTGTTCAGCAACTTCGAGCTGGGCTTCGTGCTCGTCACCACGATGACCGCGCTGATCCTGTTCCTGGCCGCCAACACCGCGTTCAACGGGTTCCCGGTGCTGGGGTCGGTGCTCGCGCAGAACCGCTTCCTCCCGCGGCAGCTGCACACCCGCGGCGACCGGCTCGCCTTCAGCAACGGCATCGTCATCCTCGCCACGATGGCCGGGCTGCTGATCTACGCCTACGACGCGTCCGTCAGCCGGCTGATCCCGCTCTACACGGTCGGCGTGTTCGTGTCGTTCACCGTCAGCCAGATCGGCATGGTCCGGCACTGGAACCGGCTGCTGGCGGCCGAGACCGACGCGGCGCAGCGCCGCCGGATGATGACCTCCCGCGGCATCAACGCGTTCGGCGCCACCCTCACCGGCATCGTCCTCGTCGTCGTGCTGATCACCAAGTTCGCGCTCGGCGCCTACATCGTCTGCATCGCGATGCCGGTGCTGTTCCTGCTGATGAAGGGGATCAGGCGGCACTACGACCGGGTCGCCGTCGAGCTGGTGCCCTCCGGCGAGGACGTCGCGCTGCCCGCCCGCATCCACGGCATCGTGCTCGTCTCCAAGATCCACAAGCCGACGCTGCGGGCGCTGGCGTACGCCCGCGCGACGCGTCCGTCCACGCTGGAGGCGGTGACGGTCGCGGTGGACGCGGCCGAGTCGCAGCGGCTCCAGGACGAGTGGGACGCGCTCGACATCCCCGTCCCGCTCAAGATCCTCGACTCGCCGTACCGGGAGATCACCCGTCCCGTCCTGTCGTATGTGAAGAGCGTCCGGCGCAAGAGCCCGCGCGACGTCGTCACCGTGTTCATCCCCGAGTACGTCGTCGGGCACTGGTGGGAGCAGCTCCTGCACAACCAGAGCGCCCTGCGGCTCAAGGGGCGGCTGCTGTTCCAGCCGGGCGTCATGGTGACGAGCGTCGCGTGGCAGCTCCAGTCGTCCGACCGGCTCAAGGGGCGGGCCGAGCCGCCCGGGCCCGGCGCGTCGCGGCGGCCGCCGCGGACCGGGTCGCGTCCCGGTACGGGTAGTGTTTCGGACCGTGACTGACCTGGAACCCGACGTCCCCGACCTGCCCGACGTCCTCGAACTGGAGGTCGGCAACGTCGCCAACGGCGGATTCTGCGTCGCCCGGCACGAGGGACGCGTGATCTTCGTCCGGCACGCGCTGCCGGGCGAGCGGGTGCGGGCGCGCGTCACCGAGCGCGCGAAGAACTTCCTCCGCGCCGACGCCGTGGAGATCATCGAGGCGTCCCCGGACCGGGTCGAGCCGCCGTGCCCGTTCGCCGGCCCCGGACGCTGCGGCGGCTGCGACTGGCAGCACGCGTCCCTGCCCGCGCAGCGCGCCCTCAAGGCCGCCGTCGTGGAGGAGCAGCTCAAGCGCCTCGCCGGGATCGACCGGGCGGTCACCGTCGAGGAGGTCCCGTACCCGGTCGACTCGGAGGTGGTGCCGCCGCCAGGTCTCGGGTGGCGCACCCGCGTCCAGTTCACCGTGTCGGACGGCGTCGTCGGGCTGCGCCGGCACCGCTCGCACGACATCGAGCCGATCGACGAATGCCTGATCGCCCACCCGGGCGTGGAGCTGATGGGCATCGAGCGCAAGCGCTGGCCGGGCGCGACCGGAGTCGAGGGCGTCGTGTCCGCGACGACCGGCGACCGGCTGGTCGTGCTGCGCGGCCGCGACCGACGCAAGATCAAGGTGCCGCGGCTGGACGTGCCGGTCCGGCTCGTCCGCGGCAAGCCCGAACCCGGCGCGAGCCTCCCGTACGTCCGCGAGGAGGTGTCCGGGCGCCTGTACCAGGTCAGCGGCAGCGGCTTCTGGCAGGTCCACCCGGGCGCCGCGCCGCTGCTCGCCGCCGCCGTCGTCGACGCGCTCGAACCGAAGCCCGGCGACATCGCCCTCGACCTGTACTGCGGCGCGGGCCTGTTCGCCGGCGTCCTCGCCGACCGGGTCGGGCGGGACGGCCTCGTCGTCGGCGTCGAGTCCGACGGGCAGGCCGTCCGGGACGCCAGGTTCAACCTGCGCGACCTGCCGAACGTGTCCATCGAGCGCGGCCCCGTCGAGGAGGTCGTCGCCGACCTGGAGTTCGGCCGCGCGTCCACCGGGTCGCAGGCGCAGAACAAGCGCGGCGCAGGCCACCACCGCGGGGAGCGGGTCCGGCGCGCCGACCTCGTCGTCCTCGACCCGCCCCGCACCGGCGCGGGACGCGGCGTCGTCGAGCAGATCACCCGCCTCGCCGGACGCAAGATCGCCTACGTGTCCTGCGACCCCGCGACCCTGGCCCGCGACCTCGCCTACTTCGGCGAGCGCGGCTGGACGCTGGAGACCCTCCGCGCCTTCGACGCCTTCCCCATGACGCACCACGTTGAGGTTCTGGCGGTCCTGGTCAGAGGTTGATCAACGCTGTGACCTCCTTGTTTGCCGGACTGCAAGGGACTGGGAGGGACACGAAAGGACCCGGGTTCCACCCTCTCGTCGCACCAGCGACGCACGATCACGGTCCCGCCAGTTGGCCGGATGGTGACAGCGGCGTCACAGAGTGAACCGGCACGGCAAGGCCGCGCGTCGTACTGCCGTCCCCCGCCGCGGACTCTGCGAGAGGAACTTCCCCATGAAGAAGATCGCGGCGCTCATCGCCCTCGGCGTCGGCCTGGCTCTGGCGGGCTGCGCCATACCGGCCGAGGAGCCCGTCGCCGTCCAGTCCGCCGAAGCAAAGGGCGCGACCGGCAAGGCGTCCAAGAAGGCCAAGCCGCCGATCGGACTGACGGCCAAGCGCACCACGGCCAAGCGGTCCATCCTGTCGGACGGCGGCGCGCTGTCCTGCGTGAAGGTCACCGTCCGGAACCAGGGCAAGAAGGTCGTGAACGTCAACCCGCTGTACTTCGCCATCACCGACACCGGCGGCACCAAGCACGACGCCGGCTCGGCGCTCGGCATGTACGAGAACCAGATCGAGACGATGGACATCGCGCCCGGCGAAAAGGCCACCGGGACCGTGTGCGCGAGCGGGAAGTTCCGGCCGAAGACCGTCAGTATGACTAACGAGCTGCTGTCCACGGCGGCGCGTGCGGCGGTGGCGTCGTGACCGCGGCGACCTGATGCGGGGGTTACTCGCGGACGTCCTGAGCCTCACAGCCTGGGCACTCGTCGCGTCCGCCGCGATCGTCGTGTCCGACCTGCTGCGCTGGTTCTGAACCCGCCCGTCGACTACGCGTCGGCGGGCGGCTTGCTGCCGGTGACGTAGACGCCCCGGCCGTCCGCGGTAACGACGAGGCCCTGCTCGACGAGGACGCCGACGGCGGCACGCACGGTCTTGTGGGACACCTCGAACTCGTCGCACAGCGCCGCCGTCGACGGGATGGCGTGGCCGGGCTGATACGTGCCGTCCTGCCTCCGGTGGTACCGCAGCGGTACAGGTGCTGACATGCGGCGCGGTTCGGGTGGATATGTTCCCCATGACCCAGCACGTGGAGTGCCTCGCCACGCTCGTCCGCGGCTGATCGGCCCCACCTGCGAAAACGGGTTGCGTCGCGCAATAGCGTGGACATGTGATCGAAATCAGGGAGATCCCGGAGGGCGACGCCGACCGCATGGTCGACCTCGCCGGCCTGGTGTTCCACCAGCGCATCCCGGAGGACGACTACGAGCGCGAATCGTGGCCGGTGCGCCGGGCCGAGCGCGTCGGCGCCTATGACGGCGGCGCCCTGATCGGGCAGCTCGCGTCCATGCCGATGCGCCTCGCCGTGCCGGGCGCGCTCCTCGACTGCTCGGCGGTCACGTTCGTCGGGGTGCTGCCCACCCATCGCCGCCGGGGCGTGCTCACGTCCATGATGGACCGGATGCACGCGGACGCGGTCGCCGCGGGCCGTCCGCTCGCCGCGCTCTGGGCGTCGCAGGGGATCATCTACGGGCGGTACGGCTTCGGTCTCGCGACCCGCGCGCTCTCGATCGACGTCGACTCGTCCCGTCCCCTGGAGCTGCGCACCACGCCCGATCCCGCCCCGCTCCGGCTGGTCGAGGCGGCGTCCGCCCCGGAGATCCTCGACCCGATCTACACGCGTGCGCTGTCCGCGCGGCCGGGCGGGCTGGTGCGCGACCCCGAATGGTGGGCGCGTTCCGTCCTGGTCGAGGTGGACCGTGAGGCGCCCGGGTACACCGCGCCGCTCGTCGTCGTCCATCCGGCCGGGTACGCCGTCTACCGCACCCACGGGGGCGGGGACCGGACGGTCAGGGTCACCGACCTTTTCGCCGAGACGCCGCAGGTCGAGGCGGCGCTCTGGCGGTACCTGGCGTCGATCGACCTCACCTCCCGCGTCCACGCGCCGGGCCGTCCGGTGGACGACCTGCTCCCGCACATGGCCGCCGACCCCGACCAGGTCGAGATCAAGGGCGACTACGGCGCGCTCTGGCTCCGGCTGATCGACGTCCCCGCGGCGTTGCGGGCGCGTTCGTGGGCCGCCGACGACGCGTTCGTCCTGGAGGTCCGCGACGCCCGCATCCCGGCGAACGAGGGACGCTGGCGGCTGAAGACCGGCCCCGCACCGGCCTGCGAACGGACGGCGGAGGCCCCCGACCTGACCTTTTCGGCCGCCGACCTGGCCGCCGTCTATCTGGGCGGCAACCGCGTGACCGCCCTGGTCCGCGTCGGCGTGGTGGACGAGCACACGCCGTCCGCCGCCGCCCGCCTGGACGCCGCGCTCGCCGTCCCCCTCGCGCCGTTCATCGCCGACGACTTCTGACACGTCCGCCGGGCGGGTGTCGGCGACGGCCTTGTCGCGGCCGCCGCGCGCCGGACGATCTTGCGATGGCAGGATCGGTGTCGGCGCGTCGACGGCGGAACGGAGCGGCTGTGAGTGATCTGGTGGAGTTCCTGCGGGCCCGGCTCTTCGAGGACGAGGACACCGCGCGATGGGCGGCCGACTACCGGTCCCGTCCGAACGGCGGGCCCGACCTGTCCGGGAACGAGCGGTGGCAGTGGGTCGAGACGCACTCCGGGGAGCGGCTCAGGCTCGGACGGCGGCCGATGGACCATCTGCAGAGGCCGGTCTCGTTGCGCAGCGTCAACGAGTACCCGTGGCAGAGCCGTCCGGGGTTCGGCCCGCACCACGTGCTGGACGTCTCGTTGGTGAAGGAGGGCGTCGCGCTGCACATGGCGCGCCATTCGCCGGCGCGGGTCGTGGCGGAGGTGCACGTGAAGCGGCGCCTGCTCGAACTGCACTCGCGGATGAACGGGACGGGCGTCTGCCAGGCGTGCGGCGAGCGCGTCCGGGAGGGCGGGTGCACGACGCTGCGGCTCCTCGCGTCGCCGTACGCCGACCACCCCGCCTACCGGGAGAACTGGCGCGTCTGACGCCGGGGAGGGGGCCGGTGGATGTTTCCTGGTGTTTCCGGCATGCTGGGCGGCATGGCCGGGGACGTGGACCGGGAGCGGGTCGCCAAGTACGCGGTGGCCAGGCGCGGGTCGCTCGGGCTGACGCAGGAGCAGCTCGCGGAGCGGGCCGGGGTGACGGTCAAGACGGTCTACAACCTGGAGGCGGGGGAGCGCTGGCCGCAGGCGCGGACCCGCGGCGCCATCGAGGACGCGCTGCGGTGGCGCGCCGGTGACCTCGCCCGCATCGCCGAGGGAATGGAGCCGCTCGGCGGCCAGGACCCGGCGGACGCGGACGAGACGCCGCGCGAACTCGCGGAGCTCAACGCCTACTTCGCCGACCTGCGGACCGACCCCGGCGAGAAGCGGCGGACGGCGCTCGCGTTCCTCCGGGCCCTCTACAGCGAACCGGGCGGACGCGCCCGCTGAGTTACCGGGTCTTTCCGGCCGACGGCTGGGGCGGCCAGGACGGCCAGGACGGCCAGGACGGCTAGGGCGGTGAGACGCCGACGCGCCACTGACCGTAGTCGCCGCTGACCGCGCGGTCGTAGTCGACGGCGACGCCGTTGATCTCGTGGTCGTTGGAGTACTGCTGGAGCTGGGCGCGGGCGTCCCACCGGCCGCCCGACCAGGCGTAGGTCTGCCAGCCGTAGGCGATCTTCTCGGCGTCGAACGCGCGCTTCATCGGCCCGTGCCCCGCGTACAGGCCGACCCGGCCGCGGCCGATGACGCTCGCGGCGCCGTCCAGGTAGGCGTTGATCTCGTCCTGCTGCCCGGGGGAGGCGTCCCAGTCGGCGGCGAAGTAGATCGGGCGGTCGTCCGGCATGCCGCACGCCTCGGCCTGCGTGGCGGCGTCGACGGCGTCGGCGGCGCCCGCGGTCCGTCCGTCCAGGGGGCGCTTCGCGGTGGTCTCCCAGACGACCACGAGCCAGATGCCCGCCTCGGACAGCTCGTCCGCCTCGGCGCGGGTCAGGTTCTTGCCGGTCGTGTCGTGCGAGAGGTAGCGGCACGCGAACTTCGCCCCGGCGCGCTTCAGCGCGGACGTGCCCGGACGGCCCCACGCGTAGTCGACGCCGAAGACAGCCATGCCAACTCCATGGGGTCGCGGTTCCGGTCCGTCCGTCCGATTGAACAACGCGCATCCGTGGTCGCGCAGCGGAATCATTCGGTTGACCCTCCGTGACGACGCTTCCGTGGAACACTGGTCACCGTCTGTGATGACACGCCGACGCGGCGCTAGGCGGCGCGGCCGGCGGTCGCTAGAACGGACGTGTCCATATGAAGGAACCGCAGGCCACGGGGGGCTCATTGTGATCCGGACATGGAAGGTGCGCGGTCTCGTCATGCTGACGGCCGCGCCGCTGCTGGCGGTCGTTCCCTCGGCGGCGGGGGCGCAGCCCGCCGGTCCGGCGCGGGCCGCGCACCCGGTGCGGCTGGACGCCTCTCCCAAGCCGCCGCCGAGGCCGAGAACGCACGCGCAACCGAAGGCGAAGGCGAAGCCGAAGGGCGCGGTGCTCCGCACGGCCGGTCCCAGGGCGGACCTGATCCCGGGACGCACCTACGAGTGGAAGTGGACGTTCCGCGCGACGGAGAAGAGGCGGCCGAAGACCGTCAAGGCGAAGCCCGGCAAGGCGAAGTCCGGGAAGCCGGCCAAGGCGAAGACGGGCAAGGCGAAGCCCGCCAAGGCCAAGCCGAGGAAGTCGAAGACCGTGGGGCTGCTGACCGGCAGGGCGAGGCCCCGCGAGGCGGTGTTCCGGATGACGATGCCGAAGTCGCTGGCGTTCGTGTCCGGTGAGAAGAACTGCGCGTCCAGCGGGTGGAAGATCGTCTGCCGTCCGGGCGCCGTGCGGCGGGGCGCCAGGGTCAGCGGCGTGATCAGGGCCACGGTCGCCGAGCGGGCGAAGCCGGGCCAGCGGATCAACCCGAGCGGGACGGTGACGTGGGCCGGGACGCGCGTCACCAGGAGGTTCCCGGCCGTGCGCGTCGCCGCCACCGCCGATCTCGCCATCACCAAGTCCGCTCCGGCGCGGGCGCGGGCCGGCGCGAAGATCCCGTACGCGATGAAGGTCCGCAACAACGGCCCGGCCACGGCCAGGAGCGTGATGGTCCTGTCCGAGGGGCCGATCAAGGTCGTCGGGCGGAACACCGCGTGCGTGCCCGCCCGCGGCGCCTACGTGTGCTCGGTGGGCGCGCTCCGGGCCGGCGAGTCCAGGACCCTGCGCCTCACGGCGGTGCCGCGCGATCGCGTCCGGGCGGGGACGGTGCTGAGGTCGTCCTGGACGGCGGTCTCCCCGACCACCGACCTCGACCGCACGAACAACGGCGCCGTCGTCCGCACCCGGATCACCAAGCGGCGCTGACCCGGTGTCACGGGCGGGGCCGCGCGGGTTGCAGGATGGGGTCATGCGACTTCGGATCTTCACCGAGCCCCAGCAAGGGGCGAGCTACGAGACACAACTGGCCGTCGCGAAGGCCGCGGAGGACCTCGGGTTCGACGCGTACTTCCGCTCGGACCACTACGTCAAGATGGGGGACGTGACGGGCGAGCCGGGCCCGACCGACTCGTGGATCACCCTGGGCGCGCTGGCCAGGGAGACCAGCCGGATCAGGCTCGGCACGCTGGTGACGGCCGCGACGTTCCGGCACCCAGGCCCGCTGGCGATCTCCGTCGCGCAGGTCGACCAGATGAGCGGGGGACGCGTCGACTTCGGTCTCGGGACGGGCTGGTTCGAGGAGGAGCACGCCGCGTACGGGATCCCGTTCCCGGGCCTGGGGGAGCGGTTCGCCCGCCTTGAGGAGCAGTTGGAGATCCTGACCGGGCTCTGGGGGACGCCGGGCGGCGAGACCTACTCGTTCAGCGGCGAGCACTACACGCTGGCGGACTCGCCCGCGCTGCCGAAGCCCGCCCAGCCGGGCGGCCCGCCGGTCATCGTCGGCGGGACCGGGGCGAAGCGGACGCCGCGGCTCGCCGTCCGCTACGCCGACGAGTACAACGTCCCGTTCAACCAGCCGGAGGACACGGGCGCCGCGTTCGACCGGGTCCGCGCGGCCTGCGCCGAGGCGGGACGGACGAAGCCGCTCGTCTACTCGGCCGCGCAGGTCGTCTGCTGCGGCCGGGACGAGGCGGAGGTGCGGCGCCGCGCCGACGCCATCGGACGCCAGGTGCCCGAGCTGCGGACGAACGGCCTGACCGGCACGCCGGGCGAGCTCGTCGACAAGATCGGCCGGTTCGGGGAGCTGGGCGCCGAGCGCGTCTACCTGCAGGTCCTGGACCTGGGGGATCTGGAGCACCTGGAGCTGCTGGCCTCGGAGGTCATGGCAAAGCTCTGACCGCGCGGAGCCGCGGCGGGACACGTCCCGCCGCGGGCTCTTCGCATCCGGTCGCATCCGGTCGCGTCCGGTCAGGCGGGTTCCTCCTCTGGACGGGCGTGCAGCGGCAGCAGGAAGGTCGCCAGGAAGGTGAGGCCGAGGAGCCCGACCTCGACCCACAGCGTGATCTTCATGGCGTCGCTGAAGCCGGTCTTGGCGGCGTGCTCGCCCGCGTCCGCGACCGCCTTCCGGACGGCTGGCGCCGACTGCGGAGCGGCGGCGATCGCGGCCCCGACGTCGTCCTGGAGCCGGTGGCAGGAGGCCGGGACGGCGGCGGCGTCCCCTTGGACGGCGGGGGCGGTGGCGCGGTCGCGGCCGCAGTCGCGCAGAGCGTCCGCGATCCGGTCCTGCTGGGCGGCGGGGACGGACGCGGCGGCGAGGTCCCGGTGCAGCCCGGCCGCGCCGCCGTCCGCCGCGCTCGTCACCTGCCCGCCGAGCAGGCCGAAGAAGATCGTCCCTAGGACGGCCGCGCCGAGCGCCGCGCCGAGCTGCTGGACGGCGGTGAGCGTGCCGCCCGCGGAGCCGGTCTCCTCCGGCTCGACGCCCGCGAGCGCGGTGTCGAAGAACGGCCCCATCAGCAGTCCCATGCCGAGCCCGGTCACGGTCAGCGCGGGGACGAGCTGCCACGGCGTGACGTCGATTCCGGCGTGCTGCAGCGTGCCGTAGAACCCGGCGATCCCGGCGGCCATGATGAGGGCGCCCGCGTGGATCACCCTGCGTCCGAAGCGCTGGACGGCCTGCACGAGGCCGAACCCGAGGACGGTGCCGACCGACCACGGGATCTGCGAGAGCCCGGCCTTGAGCGGCGAGAAGCCGAGCCCCATCTGGAAGAACAGCGACAGCACCAGGCCGAGGCCCGCCATGCCGGAGAAGAACACCAGGCCGACGATCAGGCCGCCGGTGAAGCCGCGCTTGCGGAACAGGCTCGGGACGATCAGCGGGTCGCCGCCCGAGCGCTGCTTGCGGGCCTCGTACCAGGCGAACACGCCCCAGACGGCGAGCGAGGCGGCCATCATCAGGAACGTCCAGGCGGGCCAGTCGTGCTCGCGGCCCTGGACGAGCGGGTAGATCAGCAGCCCGGCGGCGAGGGACGCGAGCGCCGCGCCCGCCAGGTCGAGCCGGGACGCGTGCTCGGAGCGCCCGGCGGGCAGGAACCTGAGCCCGGCCAGGACGGCGGCGGCGCCCACCGGCAGGTTGATCAGGAAGATCATCCGCCAGCCGGTGCCGAACAGGTCGGCGTCGATCAGCCATCCGGCCAGCACCGGGCCGCCGACCGAGGACAGGCCCATGACCGGCCCGAACAGGCTGAACGCGACGGCGATCTCCTTCGGCGCGAACATCTGCTTGATCAGCCCGATGCCCTGCGGCAGCATCAGCGCGCCGAACAGGCCCTGCGTGACGCGGGCGCCGACGAGCATCCCGGGCGAGACGGCGATGCCGCAGAGCAGCGAGGCGACCGTGAACCCGGCGGCGCCGATCAGGAACATCCGCCTGCGCCCGTACAGGTCGCCGAGGCGTCCGCCGGTGATGAGGCCGATCGCCATCGCCAGCGTGTAGCCGGCGGCGAGCCACTGGACGGTGGCGGCCGAGCCGCCGAGCTCGGCGCGGATGGTGGGCGCCGCGATGTTGGTGATCAGCGCGTCCAGCATGTCCATGATCTCGCCGGCGAGGATCACGAAGAGGGCGGCCCAGCGCCAGCGGTACGCGGCCTCCGCCGCGTGTTTCGTGGTGGACGACAACGTCTCGGCCATGACTTCTCCAGGGAACAGTGTTCGTTGGTTACGAACGCTGTTCTAAACTAGGAACAGCGTTCGCGTCAAGTACGCTGTTCGTGGCGGTACCGGACATCTTCTCTCTTGCATGGAGAAGATATATCGCGTCTCGCCAAAGTCAAGATGTATCGCGAATTTGGGAGGTCCCGCCGTGGCCGACGAGCGCCCGGACATGCCGACACCGCCCGGACGCAAGCCCCGCAAGCCCCGCAAGGCAGCCCCCGCCCGGCAGCCGCTCACCCAGGACGTGATCGTCGACACGGCGATCCGCGTCCTGGACGCCGAGGGCCTGGAGGCGGCGACCATGCGCCGCGTCGCCCAGGAGCTGGGCACCGGCGCGGCCTCGCTCTACGCCCACGTCTCGGGCAAGGAGGAGCTCCGCGAGTTGATGCTCGACCGCGTCGCCGGCGAGGTCAGGCTGCCCGTGCCCGACCCCGCGCGGTGGCAGGAGCAGCTGAAGGACCTGGCCGTGGAGATCCGCCGCGTGTTCACCTCGCACCGCGACGTCGCCCAGGTGTCGATGGGCCTGATCCCCACCGGCCCCAACCTGCTCGCGATCGCCGAGGCGCAGCTCGCGCTCATGCGGGCGGGCGGCGTCCCCCCGAGGATCGCCGCGCTCGCGGTCGACACCCTCGGCATGTTCGTGGACGCCGACGCCATCGAGGGCACGCTGTACGCGGCCAAGCTCAGCGGCGGCGCGGAGGCGATGGAGAAGTTCCACGGCTACCTGGGCGAGATCCGCGACTTCTTCAAGGCGCTGCCCGCCGACCGCTACCCGAACGTCGCCGCGATGGCGGACGCGCTGACCAGCGAGAGCGGCGAGGCGCGCTTCGAGTTCGGCCTCGACATCCTGGTCCGGGGCATCGCGTCCTACGTCGACGCGCCTGAGCCGTCCTGAACCGCGGGCGGCGCTTAGGCGAAGACGTTCTGGAACGCGGCGTGCCTGGGGCCGCCCACGGCGGTGTCCCAGACCGCGAAGACGACGTGCTCGAAACGGTCCGCGAACTCTTGGCCCGGGCGCAGCAGCTCGGCGAAGACCTCGGCCACCTCTTGCGGATCGTTGCGGAAGACGCCGCAGCCCCAGGCGCCGAGGACCAGGCGCCGGTGCCCGTTGGCCAGTGCCACGGCGAGGAGCTTGCGGGCGCGTAGCCGGAGCACGTCGCGGATCCGGTCCGCCTTGGCGGCGTCGCGGATGGCGCCTCGGTTAGGGGCCGGGGACGTCAGGAACGCGACTTCGTACGGGTCGTCCAGCAGCGTTCCCGCGTCGTTCCGGAACACCGGCACGTCCGGTGAGTAGATCATGTGGTCGCTGTAGAGCAGGTCGCCCTGCGCACGGTGGAAGTCGTAGAACTCCCTTGCCGAACGCAGTGACGTGTACAGGCCGGACGAGCGGGCCAGGCCCTCCTCCTGGGCGTGCGCTCCGTTCAGGAACCCTCCGCCGGGGTTCTTCGCAGAGGCGAAATTCAGCGCGAACGGCACGATTTCCTCGCCGCACAGACGGCGGGCGGCGGCGAGGGTGGTCTCGTCAGTGACCTCGATGCGCGTCTGGGCGCCCGGTTCCGCGGCGGGTTCGGTGGCGGGCAGGCGCTGCAGTAGCTCGTCCAGTTCGTCCGGACGGTACAGAACGGTGCCTCGGACCGCGCGGGCCAGGCCGTCGCCGATCGGGACCGTGCGGCCGGAAGGCGCGACGTAGTGGCCGCGTTCGAGGATTCTCACGGTCTCCTGCGCCGTCTCCCGGCGGGGATGTCTGCTCATAACGCTCCGGATTCTCGCGGCGCCGGAAACGTGACCGCAATCCCTTTTCCGCTGTCCAGCCGGAAAACGAGGTGGTTCGTACGGGCTGGTCCGCCAGACTTGTCGGCGTGCTTCTGACGATCACGACGACCCTGAGCCAGGCGACCGACCTGGGATTCCTCCTGCACAAGCATCCTGGAAGGGTGCAGGCGTTCGAGCAGTCCTTCGGCACGGCGCACGTCTTCTACCCCGACGCGGACGAGTCGCGCTGCACGGCGGCGCTGCTGCTGGACGTCGACCCGGTCAAGCTCGTGCGCACGCGTGGCAGGGGCACACCGGACTTCTCCCTGGGCCAGTACGTCAACGACCGTCCGTACGCGGCTTCGTCCCTGCTGGCGTCCGCGATGGCGAACGTGTTCCGCACCGCCATGCGAGGACGCTGCGATCTGCGTCCCGAACTGGCGGAGACGCCGATTCCGCTTGAAGTCGTCCTGCCGGCGCTTCCGTGCCGTGGCGGCCCTGCGCAGGCGGAGCGGTTCTTCGCGCCACTGGGCTGGGACGTGTCGGCCGTTCCGGTCCCGCTCGACCCGGAATTCGGCGAGTGGGGCGACTCCCGGTACGTGACGCTCACGCTGACCGGGACGCTACGGCTCGCCGACGCGCTCAACCAGCTCTACGTGCTGCTGCCCGTACTGGACGACGCCAAGCACTACTGGATGGCGCCGGACGAGGTGGACAAGCTCATCCGCGCCGGGGAGGGCTGGCTGGCCACGCACCCCGACCGCGGAACCATCACGCGCCGCTATCTGGCCAACCGGCGCGGTCTCGTCCGGACGGCACTGGGCCGTCTCGCCGACGCCGAGGACGCGACCGAGGAGGCGCTCGACCCCGCGCAGGTGGAGGAGGAACCGCCCGCAGCCGAGGAAGGCGAAGACCAGACGCCGCCGGACGCGCAGCCCGTTTCCCTTGCGGAACGCCGTCTCCAGTCGGTCGTGCAAGCGCTGCGCGACGAAAACGCCAGGCGCGTCATCGACCTTGGCTGCGGCTCCGGGAAACTGCTCTCGCGCCTAGCCAAGGACGATTTCTTCAGCGAGATCTCCGGGACGGACGTGTCGCACCGCGCTCTCAGCCACGCCTGGCGGCGCCTCCGCTGGGACCAGCAGCCCCGCCGCGCGAACGACCGCGTCAAAGACGTCTTCCAAGGCGCGCTCACCTACGCCGACGAACGATTCCGCGATTATGAGGCGGCCGTGCTCATGGAGGTCATCGAGCACATCGACCCGCCGCGCCTCAGCGCCGTGGAACGGGTCGTGTTCGGGCACGCCCAGCCGCGCGTCGTGGTGGTGACGACGCCGAACTCCGAGCACAACGTCCGCTACGAGGGCCTGGCGCCGGACGCGATGCGCCATCCCGACCACCGCTTCGAATGGACGCGCGCCGAGTTCCGTGAGTGGGCCGGCAGGGTCGCCGCCGTCCACGGCTACCGCGTCCGGCACGTTCCCGTGGGCGACGACGATCCCGAGGTCGGCGCGCCGACGCAGATGGGGGTGTTCACCCGATGACCGAGATCAGGGTGCCGGAGATGGGCCTCGTCGTGCTGGTCGGCGTGACCGGTTCGGGCAAGTCGTACTTCGCGCGCAAGCATTTCAAGCCGACGCAGGTGATTTCGTCCGACTACTGCCGCGGTGTCGTGTCGGACGACGAGAACGACCAGTCCGCGACCGGCGACGCGTTCGACCTGCTGCACTACATCGTCGCCAAGCGGCTGCGGCGCGGCCTGCTGACCGTGGTCGACGCCACCAACGTGCAGAGCGCGGCGCGGCAGTCGCTGCTGAAGATCGCCAAGGACCACGACGTGATGTCGGTCGCGATCGTGCTGGACGTCCCTGAGAGCGTCGCTGCCGAGCGGAACGCCGTCCGGCCGGACCGGCGCCTGCCTCCGCATGTCATCCCGCGCCAGCGGCGCGAACTGAGGCGCGGGATGCGGTCGCTGGCGCGCGAGTTCCGCCGCGTCCACGTGCTGACCGGCGTCGAGGAGGTCGACGCGGCGACCGTCGCGTACGAGAAGGCGTGGAACGACAGGCGGGAGCTGACCGGGCCGTTCGACGTCGTCGGCGACGTGCACGGCTGCCGCGCCGAGCTGGAGGACCTCCTCGCCGTCCTCGGTTACGAGATCGACCGGGACGCACAGGGGCTCGCCGTCGGCGCGACTCATCCCGGCGGGCGCACGGCCGTCTTCGTCGGCGACCTCGTCGACCGCGGACCGGATTCGCCCGGCGTGCTGCGCCTGGTGATGGGCATGGTGGCCGCCGGTGACGCGCTCTGCGTCTCGGGCAACCACGAGGCGAAACTCGTCCGTGCCCTACGCGGACGCAAGGTACGCGTAGCGCATGGGCTCGCCGAGTCGCTGGAACAGCTTTCCGCAGTACCGGACGAATTCCGCGACGAAGCACTGCGTTTCATGGACGGCCTCATCGCCCACTACGTCCTGGACGACGGCCGCCTGGTCGTGGCCCACGCCGGGCTGAAGGAGGAGTACCACGGGCGTGCGTCCGGCCGTGTCCGGTCGTTCGCGCTCTATGGCGACACCACCGGCGAGACCGACGAGTACGGCCTGCCCGTGCGTTACCCATGGGCGCGCGACTACCGGGGCAAGGCCACGGTCGTGTACGGGCACACGCCCGTCCCCGAAGCGGAATGGGTCAACAACACGATCTGCCTCGACACCGGCGTGGTGTTCGGCGGGAAATTGACTGCGCTGCGCTACCCCGAGCGTGAGCTGGTCTCCGTCCCGGCCCGGCGGGTCTGGTACGAGCCCACACGCCCCCTGGACGCGCCGTCCGGCGCTGGTGCGGGCGGCCACCGGGAGGACGAGGTCCTGAAAATCGAGGACGTGCTCGGTGCGCAAGGCGTCGAGACCCGCCTGATGGGCCGCGTCGCCGTCCGGGAGGAGAACGCGCTGGCCGCGCTGGAGGTGATGAGCCGGTTCGCGGTGGATCCGCGCTGGCTCGTCTACCTGCCGCCCACCATGGCCCCTGCCGAGACGTCGCCGCTGCCCGGATACCTGGAACACCCCGCAGAGGCACTCGCCGCCTACAGGGACAAGGGAATCGACAGAGTTGTCTGCGAAGAGAAGCACATGGGCTCGCGGGCCATCGTCGTCGTCTGCCGCGACGCGTCGATCGCCGCAGACCGCTTCGGCGTGACCGACGGGACGACCGGCGCCGTGTACACCCGCACTGGACGTTCCTTCTTTCGCGACCCGTCGCGCACGACCGAAGTACTGAACCGGCTGCGTTCCGCGATAGGCGCCGCAGGGCTCTGGGACGAACTCGACACGGGATGGCTCGTCATCGACAGCGAACTGCTGCCGTGGTCGGCCAAAGCCATGGACCTCATCCGCACGCAGTACGCCGCGACGGGTGCGGCCGCACGCGCTGCCTTGCCGATGGCGTCCGACCTCCTCGCGCGCGCAGAGGGACGTGGCCTAGACGTCGGCGGCCTCCGGGAACGCTTCGACCGCCGTGCCGCCAACGCGTCGCGCTTCCGTGACGCCTACGCGCGCTACTGCTGGACGGTCGACGGGCTCACCGGACTACGTCTCGCGCCGTTCCAGATCCTCGCCGGAGAAGGCCGCTCCTGGGCCGTCGCACGCGACCACGACTGGCACATGTCCATGGCCGGACGGCTCGCAGAGTATGACCCGAGCGGTTTCGTCCAGCGGACGGGTTCGGTGACCGTCGACCTGCACTCGCCGGAGTCGGAGGCCGCCGTCACCGAATGGTGGGAGAAGCTCACCGCCGCAGGCGGCGAAGGGATGGTCGTCAAGCCGCTGGGACCGTTCCCGGAGGACAGGCGGGTCCAGCCGGGCGTCAAATGCCGGGGCCCCGAATATCTGCGCATCATCTACGGCCCCGACTACAGCGAGCCGGAGAACCTCGACCGGCTGCGCGGCAGGTCGCTCGGCCGCAAGCGCTCGCTGGCGATGCGAGAGCACGCACTCGGCGTCGAGGCGCTCGACAGGCTCACCGGGGGCGAACCGCTGTGGCGCGTCCACCAAGCGGTTTTCGCCGTCCTGGCGTTGGAATCCGAGCCCGTCGACCCGCGCCTGTAGAGGCGCTCGGCTGAAGAGCGGGTAAATGCGCGGCCCGCCCCTAGGCGTCCCTAGGTGGCGGGCCGTGCCAAACCGTCGCCTGATCGGCTCGCGCGGAGCCGCTCAGGTGGTGAAGAGCATGTGAAAGACGCTCCCGCCGTGGGGGCGGTGGTGGCGCGCACCGTGGTGGTGATGGTGCACGGACGCCGCAGGGGTTCCCCAGCCGGGCGCCGCGGCGGGCGGAGGCGCCGCCCGGTACTGCGACTCCATCTGCGCCAGGGCCTCGAGTTCGCCGTAGTCGAGGAAGATGCCCCGACAGCTGTCACATTGCTCGATGTGGACTCCGCTGCGGGTATAGGTCCGCATCACGCCACGACACTTAGGGCAGTGCATCGCCTTGTCTTCCTTCCAGTATGGATCCCCAGGTAGAGGCTAAATGTAGGGCAGGTTTCGCGCCACGTCATGCCGCGTCCCCCGCCGCCGATATTCTGCCGCAGGCGTCGACCATCGCCTGCTCCGGCCCGTCGAGCGGCCGGTCCTCCCTTTCCGCGGATATGACGCACGTGGCGGCGATCTGGATCGCAAGACTTCGCGCGGGCACGTCCAGGGCCGTCCAGGGGTCGCCCTCCGCCGGGACGGCCGGGCCGCCCGCCTCCTGGTACGCGCCCAGGAAGCGGCCCCACTCAGACGGGTGCAGAACTCCCGCCGAATAGAGCGCGGCCGGACGCGCGAGGTCCCAGGCGGGGTCGCCTCTGCCGAGGTCTTCGATGTCGATGAGCCGCCACCGTCCGTCCTGTGCGCGGACCATCTGGCCCAGGTGCCAGTCCCCGTGGATGAGGCGCTCCGCCGTTTCAGGAGGCCCGTCGCCGTCGCCGCGTATCCAGGCGGGGAGAGTGGCGAACGCACGCCGTACTTCGTCCTGGGCAGGGCCGTGCCCCAGTTCCGAGACCCGCCGTGCCACGCGCGCAGGACGTCCCCAAGACGGCGCCTCTGCATGAACCGTCGTGGAATGGAGGGCCGCCAGAAGGCGCGCACCCTCCTCCCAGGGCAGGTTCTGCTGCGGATCCACCGGCTCGCCGTAGGGGTAGACCGTGACCGTCCGTCCGTCGACATCGAGCGGCGGGCCCAGCGGAGCGACCAGAACATCCGGAACGGTCGCCGCCAGCCTTATCCGTTCGAGGAATGGAGCCCCATGCTCACGGTCGGCCTGGTGCGCCTTCACCGCCAGATCACCGACGCGCACCACCAGCACCCCGTGCCGGTCGTACAGCGTTACCGGCTCCGCCTCTACGGAAGGCGCAGACGTGCCGTCGACCACCAAGTCACGCCCGATCGCGTGTCCGATCTCAATAAGCCTGGCGAACAACCCCGGCTGGACGGTCTCGGTGTGCACTCGCACAGTCAACCACCCGGCACGGGACGTTCTCGCCCACGCGCCTGAGTTGGCCACCAATTCGCAGCCGATGCAGGCGCTATGTAGCGCGCTATGCGGGCGAGTTGACGATCTCGTCCCGAAGCCGCCGCCGGACGACCTTCCCGAGGACGTTGCGCGGCAGTTCCGTCCGCGGACGGAACTCCGCGGGCACTTTGTAGTGCGAAAGGTAGCGTTCGCAGTGCCGCCGCAGTTCGTCCGCCGAGAAAAGGTAGGCGGGGTGCTCCACCACGTGCGCGATGATGCGTTCCCCGCGCCGGGCGTCCGGCACGCCCACCACCGCGCAGTCGTGCACCGCCGGATGGCGGCGCAGAACTCTCTCCACCTCCGTCGGGAAGACGCTGAAACCGCTGACCTTGATCATGTCGCGCTGGCGTTCCAGGATCGTGAAGAAGCCGTCCTCGTCCATCACCGCGATGTCGCCAGTGCGGAGCCACCCCTTCGACAGGGCCTGCGCGGTGGCGAGCGGCGCGTTCCAGTAGCCGGCGAACACCTGCGGCCCGCGGACGACCAGTTCGCCAGGCTCGCCCGGCGGCAGAACCCTCGTCGGCTCGTCCTGGTTGACGATGACGGCTTCGGTCAGGGGGAGCGGCAGTCCGACGCTCAGGTTCCGTGCCCCGCCGCCCAGCGGATTGGCAGTGACGGCCGGGGACGCCTCCGTCAGCCCATAACAGTTGATCAGCCCTTTGGCGCCTACCCGTTCGAGCCGGTCGATGGTGCCCTGCGTGAGGCCCATCGCCCCGGAAATGAAGACGCGCAGCGAATTCAGATCGGACGGCAGGAATCGCGGGCTGTCGAGCAACTGCTCGTACAGCGTCGGCACCCCGGGGAAGATGGTCGGACGGTACTTGCGGATCGCGCCGAGCACGCGGTCGGCGTCGAAACGCGGGAGCAGCACCACGGCCCCGGCCGTCATCACCGGAGCGACGAGGCAGCTCATCAACCCGAACGAGTGGAACTGCGGCAGGACCGCCAGCGTCACGTCCTCGCCCGGACGGCTCTCACGGTCCCACGCGTGCTGCTGGCAGGCGTTCGCGACGAGATTCCGGTGCGTGAGCATCGCGCCCTTGGGGCGCCCTTCTGTCCCGCCCGTGTACTGAATGGCCGCGAGCTGCCGCGACGGCTCGATTTCCAATTGCCGCACGATTCCCCGCGGCTCCCGCTGCATTTCCCTGAAGTGGACGACACCGGGATCGTCCGGCACGTCCGCGGTGATGGCCGCCCGCTGGCGGCGCGCCTTCGCCAGCGGCAGCCGCAGCCCGATCCGCTGGGCCGCCGGGAGGAAGTCGGCCAGCGACGTCACGATGATGTGCTCGAGCTGGAGCTCGGCGCGGACCGCGCGCACCGTCGCGTAGGAACGATCCAGCACGACGGCGGCGCGGGCGCCGGAGTCCGCGAGCTGGTGGAGCATCTCCTCCTCGGTGTACAGCGGGTTGTGCTGCACCGCGATCGCGCCGCGGCGCAGCACCCCGTAGAACGCGATGACCTGCTGCGGGCAGTTCGGCAGGATCAGCGCCACCCGGTCGCCGGGCTGGACGCCGAGCCGGTGGAGGCCGTCGGCGAACCGGTCCACGGCCGCGCGCAGTTCCCGGTAGGTGATCCGGCGGCCGAAGAAGATGAGCGCGGGCCGGCGCGGATACCGCTCCGCGGCATCGTCGAGAAGCCGCGTGACGGGAATGTCTGGAATGTTTAATTCGTCGGGAACGCCTGATTGATACCGCTGACGCCACGGGGAAGATCGTTGTGACGAGTGCCACATGGGACGAGATTCAATCATCTCGGAGGCGTCCCCGTCCCCTCGCTTCACGATCTTCACCCGCATGCCGCCCGCCGGACGCGTTCGGCTCCCCGCCCGAGACGCTAGGCCGCCGTGTACGGCATTTCGCAGCGCGCGTCATGGAGGACGGACGCCCACCAGCCCAGTTGGTCCAGGAGCGTCTTCGCGGCGGAGTCGGGGCCGTCCGCGTCGAGGAGGCTCCCGTCCGCGCCGATGAGCTCCCAGTGCTGGTCGAAGCTGATCTGGTCGCGGACCAGCACGGAATGCGTCTCGGTGAACACCTGCCGGAGGTGCTCGACCGCCCGCAGCCCGCCGCCCCTCCCGCCGTACGAGACGAATCCGACGGGTTTGGCGTGCCACTCGGACTGGTGCCAGTCGATGAGGTGCTTGATGGACGCCGGATAGCTGTGGTTGTACTCGGGCGTCACGACGACGAACGCGTCCGCGCCGTCCAGCCTCCGGGCTAGGTCCGCCATAGCGGGCGTACGGCCGTCGCCCGCCTCGAACTGCTCCGGACCGGCCGGGAGGGCCGCAGGCAGGTCCACGTCGGCGAGGTCTATGACGTCCACGTCGAACGACCCGTGCCCCCGCGCGCGCTCTGCGAACCAGTTCGCGAAATGGGGTCCGTACCGGCCCTCCCTGACGCTGGCGACGATGACGACGAGTTTGAGTGCCATTCGTGTGCTCCTTCGTGGTCGGTGCTTCCACGCTGGCCGGGCGCGCGTCCACGAGGGAGGCCGGGGTTAGACAGGCACTGACAGGGCCACGATCCGGGTGCGCGGCGCTTGGTACGTTGCGGATGTGAGCGACAACCAGCTAGGCGGTTTCCTGCGCGCGTGCCGCGAGGCCGTCACGCCCGCGCAGGTCGGGCTGCCCGAAGGGGGACGCCGCCGGACGCCGGGCCTGCGCCGCTCCGAGCTCGCCACGCTCGCCGGCCTCAGCGTCGAGTACCTGGCGCGGCTCGAGCAGGGCCGCGACCGCCACCCGTCGCCGGCCGTCCTCGGCGCCCTCGCCGACGCCCTCCGGATGGCCCCGGACGAACGCGTCCATCTGCGCGTCCTGTCCAAGTCCGACGACGGGGAGTGCTGCCCGAGGGCGCCCGCTGACTCGGTGCGCCCGACCGTCCGGATGCTGCTCGAACGCCTCGAACCGACCCCCGCCGCCGTCGTCAACATGCTCGGCGACGTGCTCGCCCGGACGGACGGCTACGCACACCTGGCCGCCCCGGTCGGACTCCTAGACGGTGCCCCGCCGAACCTAGTCCGCTACGTCTTCACTGACCCGCGGGCCAAATCCGTCTACCCCGACTGGGATCGCGTAGCCGACGAACGCGTGGCCGCCCTGCGAGCAGCGTTCCCGGCAGGCAACCCGCATCTAGCCCGGCTCGCCGACGAGCTGACCGTCACCGCGGGCGCGCCGTTCAGCGACCGCGCCAAGGCCCCGCCGCGGCTGCCGCGCCGCTCCGGCGTCGAACGGTTCGTCCACCCCGGCGTGGGCGAGCTGCGGCTGGCGTACGAGACCCTCGACCTGCCGGTCGGTGACGACCAGGTCCTCGTCACCTACCTGCCGGCGGACGACGCCACGTCCGAAGCCCTGGCCCGCCTGCGTCCCGGCACACTCCGCGCGGTGTCCGGCCTGGGCAACACGGGCCTCCGCATAGGCTGACCCACGCGGCGTGCGATTGTCAGATACGTCCCGTACCGCGGCAGACGTTGCACTTCTCGCCGCTGGCGGTGCTCGTGCCGGTCCCGTTGCAGCCGGGGCAGGCGCGCGTCGCCGGCTTGTTGTGCTTGCCCACGTCCACCACCCCCGGCTTTCATCTTAGGGGCTGGACCCGCGGCCGGGACGCGTCCGCGGGGTGAAGGCAGGGCGGAAAGGGCTCCGGGGAGGCCAGGCATGATCGACGCGGCGGACGCGGCCGCCACGCGGGTCCGGCGGATCGCGGACGGCGCGGCGCCGCGGCTCAGGCTCGCCGCCGGCTTCTACACCGGCGACCGGATCCGCTACGGCCGCGCGGAACTGAGCTTCCTCCGCTGGGAGATCGCCCGCGGCGTGCTGAACCCGCCTGCCGCCGACCCGCCGGGCAGCCCGTGGTGGCGCGCCGTCAACGACCGCCTCCTGCGCGACAAGACCGAAGCCCTGCTGCTGGCCGACGGACACCCCGGCGAGCCGTCCGCGCGCAGCGTCCGGCTGTGGGGCGAGTTCGTCAGCAGGCCGTCGCCCGCCGCCTGGTACCGCGCACACAACGCCAGCATCGTCACCGGCTACCTGCGCAACACCACGCTCGCGCTGCCGGAACTCCCCTCCGAACGCTTCATGATGAACGTCGCGCTCGTCCGCGTCCTGTACGCGCACGCGCTGGTCGCGCGCCCCCGCCTCGCCCTCGGCCCCTTCGCGCCCCTCGGCCGCCTCCTCGGCGACCCCCGCGGCGGGACGGTCGGCTTCTTCCTCGACCTCCGCCGCGCCTTCCCCGAGCTCTACCCGCTGCGCGGCCTGCGCGTCGAGGACCTCATCGCCGCCGAGGGCCGGCTCCCGCGCGCCCTCGACTACGGCATCATCGTCCCGCGCCTCGTCCCCCTGTACGAGTTCGCGGCCGGATCACTCGGCCTGCCGGGCATCGAGGACCTGATCAGCGACGGCACCCCCTGCTACGCCCTACCGGCCCGCCATTCAGACTGGCACGGCACCAGCGCCCGCCGCCTATCAACCCGCCTAGCCGCCTACGCGATAAGACTCCGCGCCTGACACCCACCCCCCACCCCGAATCAGAGCCTCAACACTTCCTTAACGCGGGCATAAGGACGGGGCCAGGTGGGGGTTGGGGTGCGAGGTTCGTGGCGTGGCACTGCGAATGGGTAGGAGCAGCGGTTCGTTCGCTCCCGGGTCGGCGGGGGAGCGGACGGGCCCCGCGGTGGTCGCCCGGGCCTTCCAGGCGTTGCCGTCCGCGCATCGTGAGATCTTGGCCGAGACTGTCTTCAGGGACCGGTCGGTCAACGAGGCCGCGGCCTCGCTGGGGGTGCCGGTGGACGTGGTCAAGCTCCGCGTCTACCACGCGCTCCGCGCACTGAACTCCGCATTGGACGCGCCCGGAGTCAGCCGATAAATGGCTTGCCGGGACGGGAACCGTCCCGGCATCATGGGCGTCGTAGGGGAACGAGACCGGAAGGGGAGGGGCCATGCGTCGCCGAATGCATAGCAGTCTTTTCGGTCTCGGGAGTCGTTCGAGGACGTGAATCGTACGTTCTGACGCCGCCCGTGTATCGCGGGCGGTTTTTTTCTTTTCCCGGAGGGTTGGCCGAGCGGGAAGGCAGCGGTTTGCTACGCCGTCGTCAGGGTCATCCCCCTGCGCGAGTTCGAATCTCGCACCCTCCGCACCGGGTGGGGACGCTGGTGTGTCCAGCGGTTTCATAAGCCGCGGCAGGCAGGTTCGATTCCTGCACCCGGTACGCGATATCGAGTCTCCGTGGCGCAGTTGGAGAGCGCGCCGGGTTGCGGACCCGGAGGTCGCAGGTTCGAGTCCTGCCGGAGATGCGGCTTCCGTGGTGTAGTGGTCTGCACGCCAGGTTGTGGTCCTGGAGGTGTCGGTTCGATCCCGATCGGGGGCCCTGTGGGGATTTGGCGATGAGAAATTGCCGAGACGGTGTGGTTGCATTGGAGTAATGCTGGAAAAGCTTTCCGCATGCTCAACTCCTCCATGAAGTCGCGCCTGCTTGTGTCCGGCATGGTGTGCGCGCTCGTCGCCTGCGGCGGTCCCGTCGGGGCGGAGCCTGCGCCCGCGCCCTATCTCGACCCGCGGTCGTCCGTCGAGGACCGGGTGGACGACCTCCTGGGCCGGATGAGCCTGGACGACAAGCTCGGCCAGATGACGCAGCCCGAACGCAGATTCGTCACGCCGGAGGAGATCACCCGGTACGGGATCGGGTCGGTGCTGTCGAGCGGCGGGTCGGCGCCCAGCCCGAACACGGCGGCGAAATGGGCGGACATGTACGACGGGCTGCAGCGGGCCGCGCTCGCCGGGCGGCTGCGCGTCCCGATCATGTACGGGGTGGACGCGGTGCACGGCCACAACACGGTCGTGGGCGCGACGATCTTCCCGCACAACATCGGGCTCGGGGCGTCCCGCGACCCGGGTCTCGTCCGCGAGATCGGCGCCGCGACCGCGGCGGAAATGGCGGGGACGGGCGTCGACTGGAACTTCGCGCCTTGTGTTTGCGTCGTTCGCAACGATCGGTGGGGGCGGACGTACGAGTCGTTCGGCGAGGTGCCCGAGTTGCCGTCGATGATGACGACGATGGTCGAAGGGCTGCAGGGGGAAGAACTGGGCGGGCCCGCGTCGGTGCTGGCGACGGCCAAGCATTTCGTGGGGGACGGGGGAACGGCGGGCGGCGACGACCGGGGTGATGCCCGGATCTCGGAGAAGGAACTGCGAGCTGTCCATCTGCCGCCATTCCAGGCGGCGGTGGAGCGGGGCGTCGGGTCGGTGATGATCTCGTACAGCTCGTGGAACGGTGTGAAGATGCACCGGAACCGGTATCTGATCAATGATGTGCTGAAGGGCGAGCTGGGTTTCACCGGGTTCGTCGTATCTGATTACAAGGGCATCGATGAGATCGACGGCCGGGCCGGATTCACCCGGGAAGAGGTCGCCGCCGCGATCAATGCCGGGATCGACATGGTGATGGTGCCGACGGAATGGCGCCGGTTCATCGAGTACCTGCGGGAGATGGTCAAGGGCGGAAACGTTCCGATGTCCCGTATCGATGACGCGAACCGCCGGATCCTCACGAAGAAATTCGAGCTGGGGCTCTTCGAGCGTCCCCTGGCGGACCGGTCGTACCTGAAGACGGTCGGCGGCGCGGCGCATCGCGAGCTGGCGCGGCGGGCCGTGGCCGGGTCGCAGGTGCTGCTGAAGAACGACGGTGACGTGCTCCCGCTGGACGACGACGACAAGATCTTCGTTGCCGGCGGCAGCGCGGACGACGTCGGCATGCAGTCCGGCGGGTGGACGATCACCTGGCAGGGCGGGCCGGGGCCGATCACGCCGGGCACGACGATCCTGGACGGCATCCGCAAGGCCGCGGACCCGTCCGCCACCGTCGCCTACAGCAAGGACGGCTCGGGCATCGACCGGTCCTACGACGCCGCGATCGCCGTGGTGGGGGAGAAGCCGTACGCCGAGTACCACGGTGACAGGACGGGCGATCTCGGCCTTGGCGGCGAGGACCTCAAGACCATCGACCGGCTGCGCGCCGCGGGCGTCCCGGTGATCGTGGTGCTGGTGTCGGGCCGTCCGATGGACATCGCCGCACAGCTCCCCGGGTGGGACGCGCTCGTCGCGGCATGGCTCCCCGGCACGGAGGGCGCGGGCGTGGCCGACGTCCTGTACGGGGAGGCCGAGCCCACCGGACGGCTTCCGGTCACGTGGATGCGTGACAGCGCCCAGCAGCCCGTCAACCGGGGCGACGGCAAGAAGCCTTTGTTTCCGTTCGGCTTCGGTCTCGGTTACGACGACTGATACGTCCGAAATGTGCCTCTGACCTCGGTATTCTTGGATGCGTCCGGATACGGCCGCGCCATTTTGTACGTATCTGCCCCAAGTGAATGCCGTTCGTCCGCCCATCGCCGCCAAGGGGTGCCCCGTGACGCGACCCTCCCTGCACGGGGGCGACCCCTCGGTGCTCCGCCGCCTCAACTCCGCCGCGACCCTGCGGGCGCTGCGGGACGGCGGCGAGTCCACGCTGACGGAGCTGGCCCGACGGGTCGGGCTGTCCAGGCCCACCACCGAAGGCGTGCTGGCCGAGCTGATCGGCCGGGGGCTCGCCGCCGAGAGCGCACCGCGTCCGGGCTCGGGGCTCGGACGTCCCGCCCGCCGCTACCGCTTCCGCGCCGACGCCGGGCACGCGCTCGGCATCGACATCGACGCGCACCGGGTGGGGCTGATCGTCGCCGACCTCGCCGGCGACGTCGTCGGCGGGCACCGCGCCGGGCTCGACGTGCAGGGGCCGCCTGGCGAGCGGCTCGCGGCGGTCCGGGCGGCGGTGAAGAAGTGCCTCGCGGTCGCGGCCGTCGACCGCCGGTCGGTGCTGGCCGTCGCCGCCGGGACGCCGGGCGTCGTCGCGCCGGACGGGACCGTCACGTCCTGCACGGCCGTGCCCGGCTGGGAGGGCCTGCGCCTGGCCCGCGAGCTGGGCCGATCGTTCTCCTGCCCCGTCCTCGTCGAGAACGACGCCAACCTCGCCGCGGTGGCCGAACGGTGGCGCGGCGCCGCCCGCGACGCCGACGACGTCGTCTGCGTCCACGCGGGCCTGCACACCGGCATGGGCGCGCTCATCGGCGGACGCCTGCACCGCGGCCGGTGGGGCGCGGCCGGCGAGGTCGGCATGCTGCCGGAGCTGGGCCTGCGCGACACCACCGCCGCACTCATCACCGGGACGGACGCCGGCCCGGCGGCGGCCGCCGCGGCGCTGGCCGCCTTCGCGTCGGCGGACGTCGATCCGCCGGGCTCCGCCTCGCGGGGCGCGGGGGTCGATCACGCCGACCGAGTCCTGGACGCCGCCGGATGGGGCGCGGCGGAGGCGAAGGAGGTCGTGGAGCGGCTCGCGGCCCGGATGGCGCGCGGCGTCGCGGCGATGGCGCTCGCCCTCGACCCCGAGATGATCGTGGTCGGCGGGCCGCTGGTCAGGGCCGGCGACCTGCTGGTCTCCGAGCTGCGCCGGCGGATCGCGCCGCTGTGCCTGAGCCCCGTCCGGATCGAGGCGTCAGAGCTGGCGGACGAGGCGGTGGGCCTCGGCGCGGTCCGGCTCGCCCTCGACCGGATCGACGAGGACCTCTTCCGCCTCGACCCCCGCCCGCCCGTCCCGTCCACCCCGTCCGACGTCTGACGGCGGCGGCGATGGTTAATGGCTGCTTTTCGGGGTTTGGCCCATCCACGAATACTAAACCTGCGCCTATTCGTACTAAGCGCTTTTGTATCTCTTAACGCTCAAAGGGGGTAATGCTCGCGCTTATCGAAATGATCCGCCGTCCTGTCGGTGGGGCGCTGTAGTGTCTCCGTGTACGGGTGAGCGGGGACCGACGAGAGACACGGGAGCGACATGAGCGCACAGCCGGTAGAGCCCCTCCTGCCAGGTCAGGTCCAGCGGGTCCCGCGGACGATCAAGGGCATCAGCGACTGGCTGACGGAGGAGAAGCGCGTCAGGTTCCTCGAGCAGGTCATGGCCGCCAAGGAGGAGGACGACTACAACCAGGTCATGGACAACTGGTGGGCCGAGGCGCACCTCGACCAGGACCCCTACCGCGAGGAGCGCCGGCGCTGGGCGATGACCGCGGACAGGAGCGAACTGGTTTCGTTGGACGAGCTCAAGCGCCGGTGGTTCCCGGAAGAAAACGGGACGTGACGGCAGGCAGGCTCGGTTGGACGGTCTTCTGCGTAAGGGAGGCGTCCGACGTCATCGAGTCCATGCCGGCCTCGCTGAAGAACGACATGATCAAGTTCTTCTGCGACTTCGCGTTCGCGGGGGGAACGGCGATCAGTGCGGGGGACCCTCCGCCGGGCGATTCCCTGGACGATTCCGGTGTCGCCTACACCATGGCGGTCGAGGGCGCCTCGGTGTTCTTCGACTACGTGGTGCTCGCCGACATCCAGGAGTTCCGCATCACGAGAATGGTGTGGCTGGGATAAGAGAGCGGCCAAGGGCTAGGGGGTCAGCGGGGTGCTGAAGGTCCAGCTCTTGGCCAGCAGGTCCTCGGTCGCCGCGACGGCCGCGGCCAGACGATTCTCGTGCGGGCCCGTGACGGTGATGTGCGGCAGGGCCCGTTCTTCCAGTTCTTCCTCGAAGCGTCCCGACATCCATGACCTGATCGACGCGCCGTCGCGCCAGCCGTCCTGCTCGAACGGGACGCCCTCCGGGTCGGTCAGGATCCACAGCTGGTGCGGGGTGCGCTCATGGACGGCCTCCACCTCGGGCGCCGGCGAGCCGAGATAGCGCTCGTGCCAGATCGCGGTGGCGAACGCGTCGGTGTCGCAGACCAGCAGCGGTGAACCCGACCGGGCGGCGGCGTCCTCCAGGGCGGCGTGGTGCTCGGCGATCCGGGTGAAGTCGGCGGACTCCCAGGCCAGGTCGTCCAGCCACAGCGAAGGGTCGCCCGCGGCGCGGCGCGCGGCGGCCAGCTTCTCCTCGGTGAAGGTGCGGCCGTACTCCGGCACCCATCGCGTCGCCGCCCACGCCCCGCCCCGGTCCGCGTAGTGCGCGGCGAGGGCGCGGGCCAGCGTCGTCGTCCCGGTCGACTCCGCGCCGACGACCACGACGCGCCGCGCCAGATGACCCCGGACGGCCGGTGCGAGAAACTCCCAGTTCCCCACGGGATCGTCGCGGACGGCGGTGCTGCTCACCGGGAAGCGCTCGCGTGACGGATCGACCGGGACGTGGACGGCGGAGAAACGCCTCGCCAGCTCGGGCCCGTACGCCTCCGAGCTGAACACCGCGTCCACCGGCGGCACGGACACGCCGAGCCCCGACGCCGTCGCCACGCCCGCCCGGAACGCCGCGACATGCGCCGACCAGATCTCGTCCGACCCGTAGTCGATCTCGACGTCGTCCACGACCGGGATGATCTCCACGTGCGGCTGCGGGTGCGTCTCGCGCAGCCAGGCCGTCCGCAGCGGGAGCGGGATGCTCTCGACGCTGGACGCGGCGACGACCACGCTCACCCGGTCGCACGCCGCCGCCGCGACGTCGATCAGATGGTGGTGGCCTGCGTGCGGCGGGTAGAACTTGCCGATCACGAGCCCGTGCGCGTGCGTCACGCGGCGACCGGGGCCGGGCCGGGGCCGGGGCCGGGGACGGCGCGGGCACGGAAGTCGCGGCGCCAGGCGAGCAGCCCGAAGACGCACAGCGTCAGGAAGATGACGTACAGCGCGCTCGTCAGCTTCAGATCCTTGTAGAAGTACAGCGGGATGTAGACGAGGTCCGCGGTGATCCAGAGCCACCACGACTCCAGCAGCTTCCGCGACTGCCCGTAGATCGCCATGAGCGAGATCGCGGTGGTGAGGGCGTCCCAGAACGGCACGGTCGAGTCCGTCCAGGCGGACAGGGCCCAGGTCAGGACGGCGGTGCCGGTCGCGCCCGCCGTGATGAGCGCCGCCCATTCGGTTCCCCGGGTGCACCGGACGGGGAGCCGGTCGCGGCCGTCCCCGCCGTACAGCCACACCCACCACCCGTACGCCTGGAGCGCGATGTAGACGACCTGCAGCCCCGAGTCGGCGTAGAGGCCGCCGTCCAGGAAGACGAGGCCGAGCAGGATCACGTTCGCGATTCCGATCGGCCAGTTCAGGATGTTCTGCCGGACGACGAGGAACACGTTGACCGCGCCGGTCGCGAAGCCGAGCAGCTCCGCCCACGTCGTGGGGACGGAACCGAGGTGGAAGGCGGGTTCGAGCAGCGGGCCCAGCGGGACGTTCACCGACATGCCCGCCATCGTCACATATCGTCAGAGCGACGACAAGGGGTTGGACGCCACTGATCAGCGCCACCACGGGTCACAACGGGGGGTCAGGTCGTGCTGAGCAGGACGAGCGGGTCCGTGGTCGGGCGTGTGGAGCCGCCCGCCGGCTCGACCGTGACGCCCACCTTGTCCGACGGACGCCACGCCCCCGCCACGACCGGCCGGGTCCGGTCGCCGGGGAGCAGGCCCGCCGAGCGGGCGCCGTCCGCGTCGATCAGCCACAGCTGGTACGCCCGCGAGGACGGCAGCGCCCGCAACCCCGAGGACGCGACGACGACCCGGCCGCGGGAGGCGGACGCGACGATCGTCACCGTCCCGCCGCCCCTGGCCCGGCCGGTCGCCGAACGCGCGTCCGGCGCGGACAGGACGGACGCCACATCCCGGGAGGCGTCCTCGGCCTGCTCCACGCGCTGCCGTTCCCGGACCACCCCGGCGACGGACACGGCCGTCACCAGGCACGCGGCGGCCGCGAGCCCGGCGACGACGGCACGCCGCCGCCGCTTCGGCCGCTTCGGCCGTATCGGCTCGACGCGCGCCTGCGCATGGGACGGTGTGCCGGGCGGCTGGGGCGGCGTGGCCTGTATCTGGGTGGGTGCGTCCGGTGGCAGGCCCGGCAGGCCCGGCAGGCCCGGCAGGCTCGGCGTGATGGGCGGGAGCTGGCGGACGTGCCGGATGTCCGCCAGCACCCGGGCGCGCAGGTGCGGCGGCGGCGCCTCGGCGACCGCCGTGCCGAGCCGCGCCGTCGTCGCCCGGAACTCGCGGAGCTCGGCCGCGCAGGGCTCGCACGCGGCGAGATGCGACTCGAACAGGCGCCGCTCCTCGGCGTCGTCGATCGCGTCCAGCGCGTACGCGCCGGCGAGGGCGTGCACGTCGTCCGTCATCGCTCCACCCCCAGGCAGTCGCGCAGGCGGATGATGCCGTCGCGCATCCGGGTCCGCACCGTGTTCAGCGGCGCCCCGATCTGTTCGGCGACTTCACGATACGTATGCCCGCCGTAGTAGGCGAGCGTCACCGTCTCGCGTTGCAGCCGCGTCAGCGTCCCGAGGCAGCGGCGCACCCGCTCGTGCTCCATCCGCGTCTCGACCCGCTCGCCCACCGGATCGTGGGCGGCGCCCGGCCCGTACCGCGCGGCCCGCGCCTCCCGCTCGCCGGCGGACTGCTCGCGCCGCACCCGGTCCACGGCCCGGCGGTGCGCGATCGTCATGATCCAGGCCATCGCGGAGCCGCGCCCGGGGTCGTAGCGGGTCGCGGACCGCCACACCTCGATCATCACCTCCTGCGTCACCTCCTCGGCCATCGCCGGATCGCGGACGATCCGCCGCGCGAGGCCGTGCACGGGCGCCGACACCACGTCGTACAGCAGCTCGAACGCGCGCTCGTCGCCGCGCGCCGTCCGGCCGAGGAGCGCGTCGGCGTCATGACCGGGCACCGTGCCGTTCTCCGGAGGTCTCGTCCCTGTCGGCATGCCGCGCTCCTCTCGCTGGACCGTCCCTCCGGTACTTCGCGGTCGGAGCCGTCCTGGATCGGCGTTCACAGGACGAGACTGCGCAGCGTGAGCCCGACACCGAGGACGACGACCGTCGCGGACGTCCCGATAGGCATCATTCCGGAGGGGAGCCGCGCCCGCTTGGCCAGAATGCGCCGCCGTCCGGTCAGCATTCGGCGCGCGAGGACGCGGCCCGAGCCGGCGACGAGAAGGCCGACCGTCACGAGCGCGGCGGCCAGGCCGAGCCCGTACGCGAGGACGAGGACGATCCCGAACCACATCCGTCCGATCGCCGCGCCGCCGACCAGCACCACCACCGCGGACGGGCTCGGGACCATGCCGCCCGCCAGCCCCAGCAGCACCACCCCGCCGCGCCGCGAGCCACGATGATCATGCCCGTGCTCGTCCGAATTCCCATGCCCGTGGCCATGCCCGTGGCCGTGCCCATGTCCGTGGCCGTGGGCGTGGTGGTGGCGGTTTTGCAGGGCGCGGCGGAGCAGTAGGGCTCCGGCTGCCGTGACGAGGACGCCGCCGGCCGCGCCGAGCCAGGGGAACAGCGCGTCGGGTGCGAGGAGCGTCCCCGTCGTCACGAGCAGGCCGAGGACGAGCACGCCCGCGGTATGCGTCGCGGTGACGGTCAGGCCGAGGGTGAGGATGTCCCGGGTCCGGTTCCGGCTCTCGCCGATCGCGTGCGCCGCCATGATCGTCTTGCCGTGCCCGGGGGCCAGCGCGTGCAGCGCGCCGAGCGCCAGCGCGACCAGGAACGCGAGGACGGCGAAGCCGGGCGTGAGGTCGTGCCGCGCGACCAGGGACGTGAACCGCTGCGTGAGCCCGTCCGCGCCGCGCGGCAGCAGCCGCTCGGCCCCGCCGCCCGACCCGACCCCGGACGCGGGCCCGGACCCCGCCCCGGACGCCGGCCCGGACGCCGGCCCGGACGCCGCGAGCGGCGGGCCGCCCGGGCGCACCGTGAGGGTCGCCGAACGCTGGTCGAGCGGCGAGGCGAGCATGTCCTCCGGGTAGGCGGTGAGCCGCCCGCTGCGGGACGAGCGCGGCACATCGGACGCGGACAGCGTCATCCGGTCGCCCCGCGCCGTGATCTCCCGCCAGCCGACCCGCCCGTCCGCCGCCGCGCCGTCCCGGAACGAGATCGTTCCGGGTCCGGTGGGCGCGGTGATCCGGCATTCGGTGCGGAGCGTCGGCAGCCCCGCCTGGCCGGGCGGGGCGGTCGCGGACGCCGCTGCGACGGTCGCGGTCACGGCCCGCCCGTCCACCGTGATGCGGAACGACATGGCCGCGCGCCCGCAGACGCCGTCCGCCCACGCGCCGAGTTCGGCGGCGGACGGACGGCCGTCCCCGTCGGCGTCCACGTCCGGCAGGGCCTGCGCGGCGGGGATCTCCGCGAGGTCCTCGACGTGGTCGATCCGCAGTTCGTGCGGCGCCGCGACGAGCCCGTCGTAGTGGTTCACGCTGAAGTTGCCCAGCGGGTGCGCGGCGACCAGCCCCGCCGCGAGCGCGTAGGCGATCATGATGCGTCCTCCAGGTCACGTCCCCCGCCCGGACGCTCGCCGAGCACCTTCTCGATCGCGCGCAGGTGGGCGCGGAACTGCGGGCGGCGATATCCCGTCGCCACAGCCTGGCGGGCGTAGGGGAGCGCCTCCTCGTCCCGTCCGTTGACGTGCAAGGCCCAGGCCAGCGCGTCGGCCGCGTGGACGCCGCACTGCCGCGCCTTGCCTGAACGCGGGCCCGGGCAGCGCCGGTCGTATTCGGCGCGCGCCGCGCGCAGCGCGGCCTTCGGATCGCCGTGGTCGGACTCGAACAGCGCCGTCTCCAGATCCGCGTCGACGCCGTTGGCCTTGGCGATCCGGGACCATGCGGCCGCGACCGCGTACTGCCGTCTCGCCTCGTCCGGACGTCCCGCCGACTCCAGCAGCTCCCCGTATTCGGCGAGGTACTCCGGCAGCGGCAGCCGCCGGACGATCTCCGCCCGGTCGGCGAGCGCCCCCTTCACGTCGCCCCGCGCCGCACGGGCGCGGGCCTGCCCGTCCAGGGCGGGCAGGTGTCCGGGCGACACCCGCAGCGCTTCCGCGTATTCGCGCCCGGCCCGGTCGAGGTCGCCGTCGTTCCAGGCGAGCTCGCCGAGCTGTGTCGCGATGAAGGCGCGGTCGCCCGGCTCGGTGGCGGAGGCGAGGGCCAGGTCCAGCACCCGCCGCGCCTCCCGGACCTCCCCGCGCAGCTCCCGCACGTACGCGAGCCGCGTGAAGATCGGAATGCCGGGGCGTTTGAGGTCCGCGTTCTCCGCCGCCTCGAGCGCGTCGTCGTAGCGGCCGAGCTCGACCAGCGCGTCCACCCGGACGGCCGCCGCACGCTCCCCGTACGGGTTCGCCTTCAGCGCGCCGTCGGCGTACCGCAGCGCGGCGTGGAAGTCGTGCCGGGCCGCCGCCAGCGCGCCCTGCCCGGCCAGCGCCGTGTCGTTGCCCGGGGACTCCCGCAGCGAGCGCCGCAGGACGCCCTCGGCCTTCGGGTAGTACGTGGTGTCGCCGGTCACCCGGGCCTTCTCCACGTACGCGAACCCGAGCGCCGCCCACCGGGCCGCGTCGCGCGGCTGCCGGCGGAGGTGCTGCTGCAGCCCCTCGATGCTCGCGGGCGTGAACCCCGAGGCCGGGGCCCCGGCCACCGAGGACCCGGTCGTGGCCGACGTGCCGGATGAGCGGACGGGGGCGACCGCTGCTCCGAACGTCAGTACCGCGACCAGGCCGGCGGCCGAGACCCCGGCGATAAGCGGACGGCGCATCAGACCTCGAGCCGCCCGGTGACGGGACGCCTGCGCCGCCACCACAGCAGCCCGCCCGTCAGCATGAACGCCGCACCGCCGGCCAGCGCCGCCGCGGGCAGCGCACCGGTCAGCGCGGACCCGTCGTCCTCGTCCGCGATGCCCTCGGAGGCGCCCGCGTTGAGGAAGCTCATCGGCTTCCCGTCCGCGCCCTTGCGGGCGGCCCCGCCGGATGCCTTGGCGGGGGTGCGGCCGCGGGCGTCGGTCCCGGACCTGGGCTGCGCCACGTACGGGAACGCCTTCTCGAACGGGAGGTCGTTGGCGTTGACGGCGTCGCCCAGGTCGTTCTTGCTGCCGAGCAGCTCGCCCTCGGCGACCTGGAGGATGATGTCGGTGACGTCGTCGGTGAGCCGCCGCCCGTTCGGGAAGCCCTGGTTGTCGCCGTTCAGCACGGCGAGCCGGTCCGGCTTCGGAGTCGGCTTGATCGAGGTGTTGAGCCGCAGCAGCTCGGCCGGCCGCACGTTCTTCGGCTGGTTCAGCCCCGGCACGCCGGTCAGGAACGCCTGGACGAGGTCCTTGCGCGGCGTCGCCGGCGCCGGGATCTTGTAGAGCTGCTCGATCAGCTTCGGCACCTCGGGCTCGAGGACGAACTGCGCGAACTGCGCGTCCGCCCACGGGTTGGACGCGTTGAACGTGTCCTTCTTCCCGCGCGGGATGACGACCTCGTTCACCAGCGACGCGCCGAGCCGGGAGACCTGCGTGTAGTCGCCCGAGGCGGTCTGCCGCTGCACGGTCGAGTACACGCCGATCACCGGATCCTGGGCCGTGACCAGGTCCTTCGTCGGCACCTGGACGGCCAGGGTGTTCACGTTGTAGCCGCTGACGGTGTCGTCGCCGACCTCGGAGAGGTCCCCCCCGAACAGCAGGTTGAAGATCTGCAGGTCGATGAAGAAGGAGTCGTCGGCCTGGCCGGCGAACGCGGTGGACCCGCTGCCGAGCTGCTTGATCGCCTGCTGGCGCAGCACCGGGTAGTTCGGCATGGACGCCTTGCCCACGTTGGACGGCGCCACGGGCGCGTTGTCGGCGAGCTTGCTGACGCGGGTCACCTTGCCGCCGGTCTGCCGGATCAGCGTCAGGTCGTAGGTCTGGGTGAAGTTGAGGTCGGGGTCGTCCAGGCTCGTCACCGGCCCGGTGTTGTAGAGGAAGGTGTTCCCGTTCTTCAGGAAGTCGTTGAACTCGAACCGGTAGATCAGGTCCGGCTGCGCGTCGCCGTTGTTGTCGACGTTGAAGTCGTAGCGGGCGTCCCGCGCGAACTTGTAGAAGTTGGGCCCGCCGGCCGGGTCCTCGAAGGGGATGAAGTTGGCGACCAGTGTCGTCGTGTCCGGCTTGTCCGGACTGACGAACGCGTACACGTCGGTGTTGTCGTATTGCGGCTGCCCCGAGATGAGCGGGGCCTCGCGGTGGCTGGACGCCTCGCCCGGCTTCGGCGCCAGCCCGAGGAGCCCGCTGGTGACCAGCAGCCCTCCGGCGGCGACCAGCGCGGCGACGCGTGTCCTGAGCGGATGGATTGTCGGCATTCTGCATTCCCCTACCGGTGTCCGGATGCCGTCGCGGCGGCGCCGTTCCGTGGCGCTGGGCTTGGAGTGCCGCGGCGCCGGATCGACCGGTTCCTTCGCCATGCCCGCCACTACTTCGCGGCCGTCCGGCGATCTGATTGCCGCTGTCCGCATACGGCCACGCCCGAACCTCGCCGCCATGCCGCCGCCGGTGCCGCCACCTGGCGCACGTCTCCAGCGGACGCAGGCGGGGGTCGGGCGTCAGTGGGATTTGGCCGCTGGACGGTGGGGTTTCAGTTGGGGCGGAACCCGGCCGGTGGTGATCTCTTCGGCCAGCAGGCGGCCGACGAGGGGCGCGAGGATGATCCCGCTGTGGGTGACGGCCTCGTAGTAGCCGGGGAGTTCGGGGACGCCGCCGATGCTCGGGTAGCCGCCCTGCGGGAGGACGCGGTGCCCCGTGCCGAAGCCGATGCCGGTGGCCGCGGCCAGGCCGGGAAGGATCCCGGCGGCCCGGGACACGAGGTCGCCGGTGAGGTCGCGGGCGTCCCGGCCGCCGGCGAGGGCCCGGTCGACCTGGTCGGAGCGGATCATCACGCGGCCGGGGCCGTCCGGGCGGATCGAGACCTCCGGGGTGTGGACGATGCGGCGCAGATGGGAGCCGGGGGTCGTGGCGGTGAGGAGGAGCCCCGGGCTCCGCGTCAAGGTCAGGGACGACCCGGCGGACGCCGCGAGGGCTGCGGCGCCCTGGCCCGCGGCGTTGACCACGATGTCGGCGGGGACGTCCTCGCCGCCGGCTGTGGTGACGACCCAGTGGGAGGACGTGCGGGCGAGGCGGGCGACGGAGGTCCCGGGACGGATCTCGGCGCCGTGCCGCACCGCCCGGTCGAGCAGGTGCAGGGTCAGCGCGACCGCGTCCACCCAGACCTCCGCGGGTGCGTGCAGGACGCGGCCGGGGAGCCGGGCCGCCATGCCCACGTCGGGGGCGGCCTCCCAGGCGAGGGGGTATCCCCAGGCCCGGAACCGGTCGGCGCGGCGAGCCAGGTCGGCCTCGGCCGCGCCGTCGTCCTCGGCCCCGCCGCCGGCCAGGAGGACGGACCCGCACGCGTGATGCCAGACCGGCAGCTCGGCCTCGGCCGCGAGCGCGGCGTGCTCGGCCATGCCCTCGGCGTTGAGGCGGAAGTAGTCGCGCGGCTCCTTGTCGAAGGCGCTGAGCCGGGCGAACGTGACGGCGGTCGTCCCGCCGGCCGGCCTGGCGGCCTCCAGGACGCGGACGTCCAGCCCCGCGCGCGCCAGGTGGCGGCCGGCGGACGCGCCCATGATCCCGCCGCCGATCACCACCGCCCTCATCGCGCGCTCTCCACGCGCCGCGGCGTCGGGGCGTGCGGCCGGTCCGCGCCGGTGACGACGACCAGGACCGGCGTTTCGGGGGCGATCTCGCCGCGTCCGCGTGCGGCGATCATCCCGGCGAGCGCGGTGGCGCTGCTGTAGCAGGCGTCCAGCCCTTCGAGGTCTTTCAGGAGCCGCCGGGCGGCCTTGATCTCCTCGACGCCGACGGAGGTGATGCGCCCGCCCGTGCCGCGGCACACCGTGTTGACGTACGGATACGACTGGGCGGGATCGCCGCGGAGAATGGCCTCGGCGATCCCGGTCGGGGCCGGTATCCGGTAACGCGAGTCGAACGTGGCGTCGCCGCTGTCGAAGGCGTGGGCCATGGGATTGCAGGTGTCCTGCTGGACGCCGGTGAAGGCGGGAATCTTCGGCAGTCTGCCGAGCATGCGGTATTCCATCGCGCCCTTGTAGGCGCCGAGCAGGCCCATTCCGCTGCTGACGGCTTGGAAGACGTGGTCGGGGGCCACCGGCATGTCGTCGAAGGCCTCCAGATAGGCGAGCTTCAGCCCTTCCCGGCGGCTGGGATTGAAGAAACCGCCTTCGACCCCGATTCCGGCCTCGCGGGCGAAACGGCGGGCGGAGATGTCGGCGGACACGAAGTCCGAGTCGATGACATAGGTCCGGCTGGACGGGTGGTCCTGGTAGTTCAGCCGGTGCAGGAACTGCCGTCCGACGAAGATGTGCAGGGTGAAGCCGCCGAGCAGCCGGGCCGCGCGGGCGAAGGACGTCGAGGTGTTCCCCGTCGAGGCCAGGGCGATCTCCGTGACGCCCAGCTCCGCGAACCGGGCGAGCGCGACGGACGCGACCCGGTCCTTGGTGGACCGGGTCGGGTTGGACGTCTCGTCCTTGAGGAAAAGGGCGTCCATGCCGAGCCGGCGGCCGAGTTCCTGCGCGTGGATGCAGGGCGTGTTGCCCTCGCCGAGCCATCGCAGAACGTCCGGGTCGCGCACGGGGAGAAGGGCCGAATAGCGGCGCAGCGGGTCGTGGGATTCGGAGAACGACGCGATGGACAGATCGTAGATCGCGTCCACGGCGCCCTCGCAGTGCGCGCAGCGGTTGCGGAGCAGATCGTCCTGTTCGGTGCCGCAGATGATGCAGCACCACCGGTAGCCGGGCCCGGTGCCGCAGGACTTGTCGAGCAGTTCCTGGTATTTCAGCTCCAGCATTTGTCCGTCCCTTCGGGGGCCTCGTCCAGCCAGCGGTCCATGGACGATTCGGGATGGCGGCAGCCGGCGGTCACCAGCCGCCGAAAACGGTCGAGCAGGCTGTCGATGCGGGCTTGCGGAAAGACCTCCGGGTCGTATTTGGCGGCTAGCCTGAGCGCGTCCCCGGCGTCGCCTTCGGGCCTCGCGGTCAGCAGGAGGTCGACCGGGAAGCGCTGGCGGACGCGCCCGCCACCGTCCGGGTTGCTGCCGTCCGGGTGGCCGCCGTCCGGGTGGTCGCCGTCCGGGTCGAGGCGCTGGGCCGCGCATCCGTCCAGGTCGAGCGGCGGGACGGCGGGGAGCGTCTCGAAGACGACGAACTGGGACTCCACCATCACGGTCAGCAGGTCGGGGATCTCCTCGCACAGCGCCAGCACGGGAACCTGGCCGTGCGTCAGCGCGTCCCGGACGACGCCCGCCGTGGAGGCGACCGCGTCGGTGAACGTCCGTCCGGGCGGCGCGTCCACGCGGAGGAGCACGGGGTTGAGCAGGAGCCCGACCATCCGGTCCGCTTCGGGTGTCTCGCGCGCCGCGTTCAGCGTGAGCAGCCGGACGTCCCGGTCGCCGGTGTCGAGGGCGAGCAGCCGGGCGAGCGCCGCCAGCAATACGGCGAATACAGAGGCCCGGTTCCGTCGCGCGAGACCGGTCAGGGCGGCGGTCTCCTCGGCCGTCAGCAGCACGGTGGCCGACATCGTCGGACGGCTCCCGGGTGCGGGGCGCCGGTCGGTCAGGCGGATGGGGGAGGCGTGCGCCGCCTGCCTCGTCCAGTAGCGCAGCGCCGAACGGTGGGGCTCGGCGCGCCGCCAGCCGGTGCCGGCGAAGAACGTCTCGTCGGTGCGCCGCATGAGGTCGCCGTAGCCGGACGGCGGCCCGAGCGCGGCGGCCCGGCCGCCGACGGCAGCGTTGTACAGCTCGGCCAGCTCGCCGGCGATCACGGTCATGGACGAGGCGTCCGCCACCAGGTGATGGGCGCGGATCACCAGCAGATGCTCGATGGGCGAGGCGCTGGTCAGCTCGACGGCGAGGACCCGTCCCGCCTCCGGATCGAGCGGCCGCGCCGGGCTGCCGGCGGAGCCGCCGGCGGAGTGGTGGACGAAGGCGTCCGCGACGCGGTCGAGCACGATCTGATGCCCGTCGGACGCGCCCAGCAGCACCCGCGTCCGCAGTGCCTCGTTCCGTTCGATCAGCCGGTCGACGGCCGTCGCCAGGGCGGCGGTGTCGAGCCGTCCGGTGATCCGGTACTGGAGGGACAGGGCGAAGTCGGGATGCCGCGCGCCGCCCGGACGCCGGTAATGGTCGATGTACCAGAACACCGTCTGGGCCGGAGCCAGCGGCAAGGGCCGGGAATGGTCGGGAGGCCGTACCGGCGCCGCAGGAGTGGGGGCGGCGGACGGGCGTCCCGCGTCGATGAGGGCCGCGACCTTCCGCACGGTGGGGGCGGCGTACATGGTCCCGGACGGCGGCGCGGAGCCGAACAACCCGGCCAGCTTCGCCGTGCAGCGGGCCGCGAGCAGCGAGTTCCCGCCGAGTTCGAGGAAGTCGTCGGTGACGCCCACCCGGTCGACGCCGAGCAGACCGGCCCAGAGCGCGGCGATCGACTTCTCGGTCTCCGATTCCGGCGGGACGTACGGGGTGCTCAGATCGGGGCGTGTCCGGCGGGCGGACGGCGGCGCGGCGGACCCGCCATGGCCGGGGCTCACCGCCAGAAGCGGGGCGGGGGAGTCGAGCAGCGCCTTCCGCTCGATCTTGCCGAAGTCGCTGCGCGGGATCTCCTCGACCCGGTACAGCGCGTCGGGGACCTTGAAGTAGGACAGCCGGTCGCGGCACGCGGCGAAGATCCGTGCCGCGTCCAGGCCGCCCGGGTCGGGGACGAGGAACGCCACCGGAACCTCGCCGAGGATCTCGTGCGGTTGCGCGGCGACGGCGGCGTCCGCGACGCCCGGCACCGTCCGCAGCACCTCCTCGACCTCGGCCGGCGCGATGCTCTCCCCGCCTCTGCGGATCAGGTCGCCGATCCGGCCGCCGATGGTGAGGAAGCCGTGCTCGTCCGTCCGGCCGAGGTCGCCGGTGCGGTACCAGCCGTCGCGCAGCCGCCGCTCCGTCTCCGCCGGGCGGTCGTGGTAGCCGGTCATGACGCCCGGACCGCGGACCCAGACCTCGCCCTCGCCGCCGCCGACGCCCGCGTCGCGTCCCGTCGCCGGGTCGACGAGGCGTACCGCGACGCCGGGCACGGGCGGGCCCGCGGACCCGGGCGCGCGGCGGCCGGACAGCCGGTTCATCGCGACCGGCCCGGACGTCTCCGTGCAGCCGTAGCCGCCGATGAGCGGCATGCCGAACGTCCCCTCGAAGGCCGCGCACAGCGCCTCCGTCGCCACGCCGCCGGCGCACAGGCACAGCCGCGGCCGGGCCGGGTCGGGCCCGAACCCGTCCGGGCCCGCCGCACGGACGAGCTGGTGGTACATGGCGGGCACGCCCGCGAGCACGGTGAACGGCTCGTCGCGGAGGGCGGCGAGCACGTCGCAGGGGTCGAATCCGCCGAGGATCCTGGCCGACGCCCCCGTCGCCACCACCCCGTGAAGGCACAGGACGTGGGAGAAGCTGTGCGACAGCGGCAGCGGCCAGAGCAGGCGGTCGCGCTCGTCCAGCCCGAGGATGCCGGTGAAGCAGGCCGCGACCGACCACAGCCTGTTCCGCTGCGTGGACAGCACGCCCTTCGGGCGGCCGCTGGTGCCCGACGTGTAGAGCATCCAGGCGGGGTCGTCCAGGGGGAGGTCGTCGGGGGCGGGGCAGGCGGGCTCCGTCGTGGCGAGGGCCTCGAAGGACATCGATGGGGATGGCGGAGCCTCGTCCCCGATGACGAGCACGGACGGCCCGCCCGCGCCCGGCGCGACCCGCAGCACCTGCTCCAGGTGGGCCGGGTCGGTGACCACCACGGCGGCGGCGCTGTCGCGGAGGAGGTGATCGAGCTCGGTGTCGCTCGCGCGCGGGTTGAGCGGGACGGCGATCGCGCCGGCGCGGACGGCGGCGAGGCAGCTCTCCATCACCTCGACGCAGTCGTCCAGGTAGACGGCGACGCGGCCGCCGCGCCGCAACCCGCATCCGGCACCGGGTTCGGCCCCAGGCGCGGCGCCGGGCCCTACGGGTGTGACGAGATGGCCGGCGAGCCTGCCGGTGCGCCGTTCGAGGTCGGCGTACGTGACGCCCCGCCGGGCGTCGCAGAAGGCGGTCTTGTCGCCGATCCGATGGGCGTGCCCGCGCAGCAGCTCGGGCAAGGGCCGGAGGACGTCGCTCTGCTGCATTTCCGCCCCCTGTTTATGCGCTGGTCTTCGCGACGGGCGCGTGGACGCCGAAACAGAAGCGCAAATACGTCCGGTCTATGGGAGGCGGTGGAGCGAGCCCGGGAGTGCGCTTCTTCAATGTCGAGTCGTCGAAATGGCGGCGGTGGTGGAGATATGGCAGGAATCCGGCTATCCGGCGGTAGAAGACGCGCTCGGCGGCCGTCGGTTCACCCGGCATCGCCGGCGTGATGCGGATCCGCACCGGGCACACGTCCTCCAGCGCCGCCGCGATCGTCCGGATGGGCGCGTCGGCGGGATGCACGACATGGACGGTGGAAACGCCCGCCGCCCCCTCGCCGGACGCTCCGTCGCCGGACGCGATGCACGCCATCGCGTCCGCCGCCCAGTCGACGGGCAGGAGGTTCAGCCGGGCACGGGGATCGCCGCCGAGCCTCAGCACCGTCCGGCCGGCCTTTCCCGGCAGCCTGCTCGCCCCCCGGTAGAAGGTGCTCAGGGTGTGGGAGGGGAGTTCCGGGACGGACCGCGGACCGGGCGGGACGAGCACGCCCGGCCGGAAAATCAGCGCCCGCCTGCCGAGCCGCCCCGCCCAGTCACGGACCAGATTCTCCGCCTCGTGTTTCGACCGCTCGTAGGTGTTCTCGAACCCGTCTCCCGAGCCGTTTCCGTTGACGGGGACGTCGTCCTCGCTGATGTGGCCCTGCCGGGTTCCGGCGACGAACGCCGTGCTGATGTGGCGGAACGGCGTCTCTCGCGGGGCGAGGCTCGCCAGCCGCAGGACGTTCTGGGTTCCGAGGACGTTCGTCCGCCAGACGTGGTCGTCCCGGCCGTGGAGCTCGACGGCCGCCGCGACGTGCCACACCTCGTCGGCGATCCGGGCGAGCCTGCGGTGTTCGAGCCGCGGCAGGCCGAGCAGGGGCTGCCCGATGTCGACCGGGACCACGGTCAGCAGCTCGCCGAGCGGCGCGGGGAGGCGCCCGATCTCCCCGGTCGCGGCGAGGAAGCGTTCGATCCGCTCCCGCCCCGGCGCGCCGCCGGCGTGGGCCAGGACGGTGACGTGCCGTCCCCGGACGAGTCGTTCCCTGACCAGGTGCAGGCCCAGGAAGCCGGCACCGCCCGTCATCACGCATGTCATCGAAGGCGTCCCATCCTCTGGTGATCTTCCGGAGAGGTGTCCGGACCGTGGGCGAACGATGGCTTTAAGCGACGCTAATTTACTATCTGTATTGGGGTGACTACCATGCGTGACATCATAACCGGGCGATGATTTGACGCAAGGTGCGGCGAAAGCGTCCGGGACGGCCGGAGGGTCGCCACACCGCCACCACTGGCTGACGCTCGTCACGGCAGTCGCTGCCGCCGTGATCGCCGGGCTTCGTGGCGCGCGGGTGTCGGCGTCCTGGTCAGCGTCGGTTTCGCAACCGGGACAGGGAGAACCGGCGGGCCGCGCGGCCGGGCGAGGGCCGCCCGCGCCGCGCTCCCGCCGCCGTTCTGGTCGTGTATCGCCGCGACGACATGAATATGGACGGCCCGCGCGGCGACCGCACGCCCGACCGGCCTCACGACCGACGTGGCCGGAGGCCGGATCACACTCAGGCGCTCTGGGTGCTCTGGGCGTTCTGGGTGCTCTAGGCGACGATGAGCAGCGGGTTCTGGAGGAGGGCGGCGAGGCGGTCCAGGAACTTGGCGGCCGTCGCGCCGTCGGTGGCGCGGTGGTCGACCGACAGCGTCAGCGCCAGGCGCTTGCCCGGCACGACCTGGCCGTCGCGGACGACCGGCTCGTCCCGGACCGCGCCCACCGCGAGGATCGCCGCCTCCGGCGGGTTGATCACCGCGGCGAACGAGTCGACGCCGAACATGCCGAGGTTGCTGACGCTGAACGTCCCGCCGCTCATCTCCTGCGGCTTCAGCTTCCCGTCGCGGGCCTTGCCGGCCAGCTCGCGGGTCTCCCGGCCGATCTCCGAGACGCCCTTGCGGTCCGCGTCCTTGATGACGGGGACGAGCAGGCCGTCCTCGACCGCCACGGCGATGCCGACGTGGACGCGCTTGTGGAAGAGCAGGTTCTCCTCGGTGTAGGAGACGTTCACGGCCGGGTGCTCGCGCAGCGCGGTCGCCGACGCCTTCACGATCAGGTCGTTCACGCTGACCTTGACCGGGGCGCGCGCCTCGTTGAGCCGGGCGCGGAAGGCCAGCAGCGGCTCGGCGTCCACCTCGCGGTTGAGATAGAAGTGCGGCGCCTCGCGCTTGCTCTCGGTCAGCCGCCGCGCCGCCACCTTGCGGAAGCGGTTCAGCGGGACGGCCTCGACGTCCGGATCCTCGACGGCCTGCGCCGTGGCAGGGGAGGCCGCGGGCGCGGGCGCCGGGGCGGCGGCCGGGGCCGGGGCCGGGGCGCCGGAACGGATGGCGGACTCGATGTCGGCGCGGACGATGCGTCCACCCGGGCCGGAGCCGTTCAGCGCCGTGAGGTCGATGCCGTGATCGCGCGCCAGCCGCCGCGCCAGCGGCGACGACGGCGGGCGGGACCCGTTGCCCGAACGCGCCACGGCGGCGACCGGAGCCGGAGCAGCCGGCGCCTCCGCGACCGGCTTCGGTTCCGGAGCGGACGCCGGTTCCGAAGCGGCGGCGGCGGGGGCGGGGCTCGCGCCGGCGGCCGTGGCGAGCACGGCGATCGGGGCGCCGATCGCGGCGGTCTCGCCCTCGGCGACCAGGATCTTCTCCAGGACGCCGGCCTCGTACGCCTCGTACTCCATGACCGCCTTGTCGGTCTCGATGTCGACGATCACGTCGCCGACCGCGACCTCGTCCCCCGGCTGCTTCTGCCAGGAGCTGATGACGCCCTCCTCCATCGTGTCGGAGAGGCGCGGCATGAGGATGTCGGTCATCGCGTGGGCTCCAAGGCGAGACGGCCGGTCGCGCGGAGCGTGTCGCGGACGGCGGTGAGCAGCGAGTCGGCGGACGGCAGCGCCGCCGTCTCCAGGGACTTGGCGTAGGGGAGGGGCACCTCGGCCATCGCGACGCGCCGGACGGGGGCGTCCAGCCAGTCGAACGCGCCCTCCTGGATCGTCGCGGCGATCTCGGCGCCGATGCCGTAGGTGAGCCAGTCGTCCTCGGCGACCACGGCGCAGCCCGTCCTGCGGACGGAGTCCACGATGGTCTGCCGGTCGAGGGGGCGGAGGCTGCGCAGGTCGACGACCTCGGCGGAGATCCCGTCGGCGGCGAGCGTCTCGGCGACCTCGGCGGCGACCCGCGCCATCCGCGAGTACCCGATGATCGTGATGTCTGTGCCGGGACGGGTCACGCCGGCGCGCCCGATCTCGGCGGGCTCGATGTCCTCGACAGCCGCGGGCAGCTCGCCCTTGGTGTTGTAGAGGGCGAGGTTCTCCAGGAACAGCACCGGGTCGTCGTCGCGGATCGCGGCCTTCAGCATCGCGGACGCCTCCGCCGGCGTGCTCGGCGCGACGACCTTCAGCCCGGGGATGAACGAGTAGAACAGCTCGACGTTCTGCGAGTGCGTCGCGCCGAGCTGCTGCCCGCCGCCGCCCGGGGTGCGGATCACCATCGGGACGCTGGCCTGCCCGCCGAACATGCCGTAGATCTTCGCGGCGTGGTTGACGATCTGGTCCAGCGCCAGCAGCGAGAAGTTGATCGTCATGATCTCCACGACGGGGCGCAGGCCGAGCATCGCGGCGCCGATCGCGGCGCCGACGAAGCCCTCCTCGGCGATCGGGGTGTCGCGGACGCGGCGCGGCCCGAACTCCTTCAGCAGCCCCTCGGTGATCTTGTAGGAGCCCTCGAAGAGCCCGATCTCCTCGCCCATCAGGAAGACGTTCTCGTCCCGGAGCATCTCGGCGCGGAGCGTGTCCCGGAGGGCCTGGCGGTAGGTCACGGTTGCCATGGGGTGCCTCTCAGGAGCTGAATACCGGGTCGGCGGGCAGGCGGCGGAGCTCGCCCGGGACGGGGGTGGCGTAGGTGTAGTCGAACAGCGTCGAGACCTCGGGGGCGGGGCTCTCGTCGGCGAACGCGGCGGCGGCGTCGACCTCGGCCGTGACCTCGGCGTCGAGCTTGTCGCGGTCGTCGTGGGACAGGACGCCCGCCTCCTCCAGCTCCAGCGCCATCCGGGCGAGGGGGTCGGCGGCCTTGAGGGCCTCCTTCTCCTCCTTGGACCGGTAGCGGGCCGGGTCGACGACCGAGTGGCCCTTCAGCCGGGGGCTCATGGTCTCCAGCAGGTACGGCTTGCGCTCCGACCGGGCACGTTCCACGGCGAGGCGCGCGGCGTCCCGGACGGCGGTCACGTCGGTGCCGTCCACCCGGGCGCTCTCCATCCGGTACGCGGCGCCGCGCCGGTACAGCTCGGGCTCGGCGGCGGAGTTCTCCACGGTCGTGCCCATCCCGAGCCCGTTGTTGATCACGACGAAGACGGCGGGGAGGTCCCAGAGGGCGGCGATGTTCAGCGACTCGTGGAACGCGCCGATCGCGGCCGTCCCGTCGCCCATGTGGCACATGACGACCTCGTCGCCGCCCTTGTAGGACACGGCGAGCGCCGCGCCGGTGGCCAGCGGGACCTGGCCGCCGACGATGCCGTACCCGCCGAGCAGGCGGGCGTCGGCGTCGAACAGGTGCATCGACCCGCCCCAGCCCTTCGACACGCCCGTCGACCGCCCGTACAGCTCGGCCATGACCCGGTCGGCGCCGATGCCTTTGGCGAGGGCGTATCCGTGTTCGCGGTAGTTGGTGAACAGGTAGTCGGACGGGCGCAGCGCGGCCATCAGCCCGACGACCGTGGCCTCCTCGCCGAGGTTCAGATGGCAGTAGCCGCCGATCTTGGCCTCGGTGTAGGCGCGGGCGGCCCGCTCCTCGAACCGTCTGATCAGCAGCATCTGCCGGTAGTAGCCGACGAGCGTCTCGGCGTCGGGGGACGTCGGCGGCGGCACGGGGGTGCTCACCCGGGGGGTCTTGGTGCCGCGCGTTCTCCGGGCGCGGGCCGGAGCGGCCTTCGCGGTCTCAGCCATCGGCGATCTTCCTCTGTCCGGGGCAACGCCGTAGGATCGCCACGACGCTCACCGATCATCATTGATCTATGATCGATCATATTGTATCCGTCAAGAGTCACTTACCGACGCTCCGTCTAACATGTGATGTCGTGAACGCGCCGATCCCCGCACCGCTGCTCCGCACCGGACTCGCCGACCAGATCCGCGAGTTCATCGTGGACGGCATCAGCTCCGGACGCTGGCAACCCGGCGAACGCCTCGTCGAACGCCGCATCGCCGCCGAGCTCGGCGTCAGCCAGGGCCCCGTCCGCGAGGCGCTCCGCCAGCTGGAGGCGCAGCGGCTGATCGAGTCGCTGCCGAACCGCGGCGCCCGCGTCCGCGACTTCACCGAACGCGACCTCGCCGAGATCTTCCCCGTCCGCGCCGGCCTGGAGCGGACGGCCGTGGAGCTGGCCCTGCCGAGTCTCTCCGGCTGCCTGGACGCGCTGGAGGAGCACAACCGGCGACTCGGCGAGGCCGCGCGGGACGGCGACCTCGCCGAGCAGATGCGCCTCAGCATCGCCTTCCACCGCGCGATCGTGGAGTCGGCCGGGAACCGCCTGCTGGTGTCGGTCTGGGAGGGCCTCGGCATCGAGCTGTGGACGACGCTGTCCCTCCGCCTGCACCACACGGAGATCTACTCCAAGTCGGCCGAGCATGCGGAGCTGATCGAGGCGTTCCGCCGCCGCGACCCCCAGGCGCCGCAGCTGCTCCACGACCACGTCATGAACTACGCGCCCTAGCCGTGTAGCTCCGAGGCGCCGTAGCCCCCCGTAGCCCCGAAGCCCTCGTAGCCCGAAGCGCCGTGACCCGGGGGTCGTGACCCGGAGCCGGGGGATTACTCCTTCTCGCGGTAGGCCATCGTGAGTTGTGCTTCCGCGTCGTCCAGGTAGGAGCGGAGTTCTCCTTCGGCCCTCGTGAAGTCGCCCTGCGCCATCAGGTCGTAGAGGCGGCGATTGCGGGCAAGGTACGGCTCGTGGAACTCGCGCGGCGAGCCCATCTCGTGGAAGACGAGGCGCATCTCGACGAGCAGGTGGCCGATCATCTCGTCCACCCGCGGGCTGCCCATCAGGGCGGCGACGGCCTTGTGGAACTTGATGTCGGCGGTGCCGACGTCCGGCCAGCGCCCCAGCGCCGCGGCGTACTCGCCTTCCCGCACGGCGGCCTCGACCCGGCCGAGCGCGGCCTCGGGGGCGTCGCGCGCGCCGCGGACCGCCTCGCACTCCAGGATGCGACGGACGCGGTAGAGGTCGGCCAGCGCGTCCGCGGGCACGCGGCTCACGAAGATGCCGCGGTTGAACTCGTGCACGAGCAGCCGTTCCTTGACGAGCATCTGGAACGCCTCGCGCATCGTGTTGCGCGACACCCCCATGACGGCGGCGAGCTTGTCGTCGGACAGCCGCGTCCCGGGGACGAGCCGCCCGTCGGCGATCTTCTCGCGGAACACGTCCGCGACCCGGGTCGCGGTGCTCGACCGGTCCATGCCGTGCCGCGCCGCCGCGATCTCGTCGAGCCACGGCTCCTGCACGGTCATCGGCCCCGCCCCCTGGGGGACGACCCCCAGACCCCCGCGGGCGGCGCGCCCGATGATCCTCGCTGCGCTGCCGTCATCGGCCGTCCTTCCCTTGGGCGCGGCGGAGCGCCGCCGCCTCGGTACGCGGGTGAAACGCCAGCGTATCCCAAGGACCCCGGAATATCTCAACAAGGGGATTGCTCGATTGTTGAACAATCTCTACGCTGGCGGAAAGGCGCATCCCTGGAAGGGCCAGCCCCATGACGGATCGGACCCTGGACAAGCCCCCGGCACCATCCGCACCCTCCCGCCGCGGCGCGCTCCTCGGCGCCATGTTCCTGATGGCCACCAGCGCCATCGGCCCCGGCTTCATCACCCAGACCACCGTGTTCACCGCCAAGCTCGGCGCCGCGTTCGCGTTCGCGATCCTCGTGTCCGTGCTGGTGGACATCGCGATCCAGCTCAACGTGTGGCGCATCGTCGGCGTGTCCGGCATGCGCGCCCAGGAGCTCGGCAACCGCGTCCTGCCGGGCGCCGGCTACGCGCTCGCCGCGCTGGACGTCTTCGGCGGCCTCGTCTTCAACATCGGCAACATCGCCGGCACCGCCCTCGGCCTGAACGCGCTGCTCGGCCTGGACGTCAAGATCGGCGGCGGGATCTCCGCGCTCGTCGCGATCGCGATCTTCCTCAGCCGCCGCGCCGGCGTCGCGATGGACCGCATCGTGGTCCTCCTCGGCGCCGTGATGATCCTCCTGACGCTGTACGTGGCGTTCGTGTCCGACCCGCCCCTCGGCGACGCGCTCAGGCAGAGCGTCGCGCCCGAGACCGTCGACTTCCTCGTCATCACCACCCTGATCGGCGGGACGGTCGGCGGCTACATCACCTACGCGGGCGCGCACCGCATGATCGAGTCCGGGCTGACCGGGCCGGAGCACGTCCGGCAGATCAACCGCAGCGCCGTCACCGGCATCCTCGTCACCGCCGTCATGCGCGTGCTGCTGTTCCTCGCCGTCCTCGGCGTCGTGGCGGGCGGCGTGACGCTCGCCAAGGACAACCCGCCGTCCTCGGCGTTCGAGCACGCGGCGGGCGAGGCCGGGGTGCGCCTGTTCGGGCTGATCATGTGGTCGGCCGCGATCACGTCGGTGATCGGCGCGTCCTACACCTCGGTGTCGTTCCTCGTCTCGTTCTCGTCCTTCGTCGAGAAGTACCGCAACCGCCTGGTCGTGGCGTTCATCCTCGTGTCCGCCGTCATCTACCTCATCATCGGGACGACCCCGGCCAAGTTGCTCGTCCTCGCGGGCGCGCTGAACGGGATGATCCTGCCGTTCGGGCTCGGCGTGCTCATGTGGGCGGCCGCCCGCCGCCGCGACCTGCTCGGCGGCTACCGGTATCCGGCCTGGATGCTCGTCCTCGGCGGCGTGGCCTGGGTGATGTCGCTGTATTTGAGCTGGGATCTGCTCACCGAGCTCGACCAATTGTGGAGGTGAGGACGAAATTCCAGATTTATCTCAGCAAGCGGGAACCATGGGACCGGGGCCGCGCGTTCAACCAGACAAGGCCGCTGGCGACAGTCAGGATTGGGGCCGTCCGGGTCATGCGGCGCTCGGCGTGGGGGTGTCGGGCGTCGCAGACCCGGACTCATTTCCCCCTCTGATCGCGCGGCCTTCATCGAATCCCCTTTCGCGATCCTCCGCATCGGTCTCGCCCTTCCACGGGTCCCGCTCCTTGCCCGACCGTTCCACGGTTCCGAAGGAGAGACCATGACCGGACCCCTCGACCCGCGGGCGCTGTCGCCGGAGCAGGCCAGGGCCCTGTTCCGCGAGGGCCTCCGCGTCCCCACCGCCGGCTGGTGCGCGGGCTGGACGCAGGCGAACCTGATCTCCGTCCCCCGCGAGCAGGCGTACGACCTGCTGCTGTTCGCGCAGCGCAACCCCAAGCCGTGCCCCGTCCTGGACGTCACCGAACCCGGCGGGACGTCCGCGTCCCTGTTCGCCGGCGACCTGCGCACCGACCTGCCCGGCTACATCGTCTACGAGCACGGCGAACCCGTCGCCGAGGTGCCCGACGTGACCGGGTACTGGCGGGACGACATGGTGTCGTTCCTCATCGGCTGCAGCTTCACCTTCGAGGACGCGCTCCGCGACGCGGGCGTCCCCGTCCGGCACATCGAGCAGAACCGGAACGTCCCCATGTACCGGACGAACCGGATGTGCCGCCGCGCGGGCGAGTTCGGCGGGCCGCTCGTCGTCTCGATGCGTCCGGTGCCCGCCGCGCAGGTGGCCGACGCCGTCCGGGTCACGGCCCGGTACCCGTCCGTGCACGGCGCGCCCGTCCACGTCGGCGACCCCGTCGAGCTCGGCATCGACGACCTCGGCCGTCCCGACTTCGGCGACCCCGTCGAGATCCGGGTGGACGAGATCCCCGTGTTCTGGGCGTGCGGCGTGACCCCGCAGGCGGCGGTGACGGCGTCCCGGCCGAAGCTCGCCATCGGGCACGCCCCCGGCCACATGGCGATCACCGACGCCCGCGACACCCGGTACGTGGTGCCCTGAGCACGGCATTAGGCTGCCCCCATGCCCGAGATCGTCGCCCCGGGCGACCGCCTCGGGGACCGCTACCGCCTGGACAGGCCCCTCGGCGCCGGCGGGATGGCGACCGTCTGGCGCGCGGACGACCTCGTCCTCGACCGTCCCGTCGCGGTGAAGGTGCCCAAGGAGGGCTGGCCCGAGGAGTTCACGCGGCGGCTCCGCCAGGAGGCGAAGGCCGCCGCCGGCCTCACTCACCCGAGCATCACCGGCGTCTACGACTACGGCGAGCACACGACGACGTCCGGGGGGTCGTCGCCCCAGCGGCAACACGTCCCGTACGTGGTCATGGAGCTGCTGGACGGCGAAAGCCTGTCGGCCCGCCTTTCCAGGGGGCCGCTGCCCTGGCGGGAGGCCGCCGGGATCTGCGCGCGCGTCGCCGACGCCTTGGCCGCCGCCCACGCCGCCGGGATCGTCCACCGCGACGTCAAGCCGGCGAACATCTTCCTCACGCCGGTCGGCGTGAAGGTCCTGGACTTCGGCATCGCCTTCACCGGCCTGTCCGCGTCCGGCGGGCCCGTGCTCGGCACCCCCGCCTACGTGGCCCCTGAGCTGTTGTCGGGGTCGGCGCCCACTCCGGCCGCGGACATCTTCTCGCTGGGCGTCGTCCTGCACGAGTCGGTGACCGGGCTGCCCGTGTCCACCGCGGCCCTCCCGAAGGGCGTCCCGGACGAGGTCGCCGCCCTCTGCCGCCGCTGCCTCAGCGAAGACCCCGCCTCCCGCCCGGCCGCCGCCGAGACGGCCCGCCTCCTGGCCGGCGCGTCCGGCGTCCAGCTCGCCCGGTTCGCGCCGCCGCACGCGCAGGCCGACGACGCGCCGCCCGAGCCGCCGCCGGAAGAGACCTCGATCCTGGACGCCCCGGCCCCGCCCGCCGAGCCGAAGCACGACCCGAACCCCACGCGGGTCCTGGACGAGCCGCCTCCCCTGGACGAGCCGCCGCCCCCGTCGGCGCGGAAACCGCTGATCATCGCGGGGATCGCGGTCGGGGCGATCGCGCTGGTGGCGGTGCTGCTGGCGGCGCTGTCCCCGGACCCGTCCGAGCCGACCGCCGCGCCGCCGCCCACCGCGAGCCCGTCGCAGACCGCGCCGGCCGCCGCCTGCTCCGTCTCGTACCGGATCGTCGGGACGTGGGAGCAGGGATTCCAGGCGGCGGTGCGGATCACGAACCACGGCGGCGGCGCCATCGACGGCTGGACGCTCGGCTTCGAGTTCCCGGACGGGCAGGCGATCGTCCAGCTGTGGAACGGCAGCCAGGTGCAGAGCGGCTCGTCGGTCACCGTGACGTCGGCCGACTGGAACAGCGCGATCCCGCCCGCCGGAACGGCCGAGTTCGGCTTCCTCGGACGCCAGGACGGCGCGAACTCCGCCCCGTCCCGCTTCACCCTGAACGGCGCCCCCTGCGGCCCCTGACGGCCGCCGTCCGCGTCGCTACCGGGGGCGGACGTGGGGCGGGAGCCTCTCGGGATGGCGCAGGTGGTGGACGACGTCGCCGGCGAGGTCGAGGGCGATCCGGCGTTCGGCGAAGCGCCAGGCGCCGTCGCGGCGCTCGAAGGTGTCGCGGTAGGTGCCGCACGCGATCGGCTGCAGGGGCATGGCGGGCACGGCCTGGAGGACCGTGTAGTACGCCTTCGACGTCGCGGTGCCGGCGTCCTCGTCCACCTCGATGGCGAGGTTGGTGGTCACGTGCCTGGTGCGCAGGGTGCCGTCGTCGTGGACGATCACCGTCTTCGCGAACATGTCCGCGATGGCGTCGCCGCCGTGCAGCGAGCCTCCGCTGTCGGTGAACACCGCGTCGGCGAACAGGTCGCGGATCCCGGCGAAGTCGGCGGCGTCCACGCATTCGGCGTAGCGGAAGATGAGGTTCGCGATCGCCTGGTGGCTCGGTTGATCGCTCGGGTGGCGGGTGGGCATCGGCGGTGGTCTCCGGGCCGGATCGGGTGGGTGCTGGCCGTCCGATCATCGGCCCGGTGCGGCGCGGGGCGTCCCGGCGTCCCGGTGAGCAGGACGGTCAGCCGGGCGGGATCATGAGTTCGACGCCGATCAGGGACGCGAGGACGAGGGTGCGCTGCGGCTCCGGGAGCGGGTGGAAGAGGCGGACGGTGTGGCTGCGGCGCCGCTCGGCGTAGGTGGAGTGGCCGGTCTGGTAGGTGGCGATCTGGGTGCCGCCGGGGTCGGCGATCGTGCCCGGCTCCTTCGCGTTCCGCAGGCCGGGGGTGGTCAGGAGCGCGGTCTCGTTCCCGTGCGCGTCCAGCAGGGCGTAGCGGCCGCCCTGCTGGCCGGACATCAGCTTGAAGATGCCCTTGACCCCGCCGGTGGACACGGCGATGGAGCCGATGCGGCCACCGTTCGGGGCCACCACGTGGGCCGGTTGCGGGCGCATGGGGTCGTCGGTGCGGTCGATGTAGAAGTACGGCGTCTGGTCGGGGCCCGCGACGCAGAGGACGACGCGGCTCTCGTCGTACTGGGCGTGCGGGTTGGCGTAGGGCATGGCGGCCTCGTCCGGGCGCCTGACCTGGACGCGGGTGACGTTGGCGAGCAGCTCGCCGCCGTCGTGGAAGACGTACTCGCGCGGCCGCTGCGGTTCGTCGATCGTCCAGGTGAGGGCCTCGTACAGGTTCGGCACGTCAGCTCCGGGTCAGGTCGAACGCGAGGGGCGAGGCGATGACGAGCGTGCGCAGCGGGTCGGGGAGCTGGTACATCAGCTGCAGGGAGTACCGGTCCTTGAACGTGGCCTCCTTGACGTCGGCGCGCGCGATGCGCTGGCCGTTCATGTCGGTGTAGTCGCACGCGACCGGGACCCACCGGACGTTCTCGGCCGCGCCCGTGCGCCGCATCTCCCACGCCAGCTCGCACAGGGGGCGGTCGGCGGCGTCGAGGAGGCGGTGCCGCATGGCCGCCGCCCCGGCGAGGACGTTCATCATGCCCCGGCCGACGCCGCCGCCCGCCATCTGCTGCGCCACGCCGACCAGGTCGTACTGGAACCGGCCGATGACGGTCCCGTCGGGCGCGACGATCGCGACGGGCGCGCCGTCCTGGCGGTCGACGTAGAACAGGGGCGCCCCGTCGAGGCCGGAGACCTGGACGACGACCCTCGCGTCCTTCAGGCCGGAGCTGAACATGCCGAGGAGCCCCTTGCGCGGCTTCGGGCCCGAGACCTGGGCTGCCTGGCCGAGGGGCCGGTCGTCCTGGCCCTCGATCCGGTACTCCAGTTGCGACGACTGCTGCTCGATCTTGAGGAAGGGCGAATTCAACAAGTCGGTCATGGCAGGCCAGCCTAGCGGCGGGCCGCCCGGCCCGTGCCCGCGATGCGGTACCACAGCCGTCCGCCGAATTGCCATTGCACATATGAGCAGACTTGGTTTAAGTGTGAACGGGTGGCCAGGTTGGGACGAAGAATGGCCTTGTCTGGGGGAGTTTGCCGCACTTAGTGTCGGGCGTGCGGCGGGACGTCCACCACAATTCGGCGCCCGGCCGGCCAATGCCGCGGACCGCGGCAGGCAATTCAGGGAGGAATTCATGCATATGTCACGTGCCCGTTTCCGATGGGCCGCCGCGCTGGCGGGAATGGCGGTCGCCGTGCAGGCCGGGCCCGCGCTGGCGGCGCCCGCGCCGGCCGCGTCCGGGCAGGCGCGGGAGCCTGTCGGCCGCTACCTGCTGATGGTGGCGCCCGAGCACGGCTCCGTCACCGCGGTCAACCTGTGGTGCCGCCCGGACGGAGGGACGCACCAGTCCCCGTCCGCGGCCTGTGACCAGCTTGAATCCGTCAACGGCGAGGTGCGGCGGATCGCGGAGAAGCGCGGGGCCTGCACGCTGGAGTACGCGCCCGTCCGGGTGATCGCCGAAGGCAGCTGGCGCGGAAAGGCACGCCATTTCGCTCAGACGTATCCGAACCGGTGCGCGGCCGTCCACCAGACCGGCGGAGTCCTTTTCCGGTAGAGCACCCATGGACGCGGGCCGCCGGGCGATCGGGTGGGGTCCGTCCGGCGGCCCGCATTTAACGGAGGCGTCACGCGATGTTCGTTTTCACCGGACCGGACGTTCTGGTCACATATGAGCGCTCCGGAGGATTCGCCGGAATTCGGGAAAGGGTGACGGTCGACGTTTCCGGGACGGCCGTCGTCAACGACAGGAAGATCACGCTCGACGACGCGGAAATGCGCGGCCTGCGCGCCGCGCTGAACGGCGTCGTGACCACATGGTCGTCGGCGGCGGGATGCGACGTGGCCGACCACTTCACCTACACGCTCGCCTACCGCGGCCACCGGGCGACGCGCTGCCGGCTGCCGTCCGACTGGCGGGCGGCGGTGGAGCGGCTGGAGGCGCTCACCCGGCGGGAGACGGTCCCTCAGCGGGAGGCGCTCACCGGGCGGGAGGCGCTTACCCGGCGCTGACGGCGCGGGTGTGGAGGTCCCGCATCGCGGCCTCCAGGGACGCGACCGGGCCGTCCACCGGCAGGCCCGGCACGACCTCCTGGACCGGGATCGCGGCGACCGGGCCGGGCTCGACGCCGAGCTCGGCCCGCCACGCCGCGAGCTGCGCGGACGAGAGGACGTAGACGATCCGGCCGAGGCCCACCCACCCGTGCGCGGCCGAGCACATCGGGCAGTGCTCCCCGGACGTGAACACCGTCGCCGCCGCGCGCTCCTCCGGCGTCAGGTGAGCGGCCGCCCACCGGGCGGCCTCGAACTCGGGGTGGCGGGTCTGGTCGCCGTCCGCGGTGCGGTTGCGGTCCTCGAAGAGCGTTTCGCCCGACTCGGCGGCCAGCACCGTCCCGAACGGCTCGTCACCCGCGTCGAGGGCCTCGGCGGCGAGTTCGACGCAGCGGTTCAGGTGGACGAGTTCCCCGGCGGTCGGTTCATAGGCCATGGAACGATCATGTCAGGCGGAGTCGCGGAGGACCAGGTGGGGCCGCAGGATGACCACCGGGTCGGCGACGGTCTCGCCGCGGATCCGCGACACCAGCAGCCGCGCCATCTCCCGGCCCATCTCCTCCGGCGACTGGTGGACGGTCGTCAGCGGCGGATCGGCCAGCGGCGCCGCGGCGGAGTCGTCGAACCCGATGACGGCGACGTCGCCGGGGACGCGGCGGCCGTGCCGGCGCAGGACGCGCAGCGCGCCGAGCGCCATCGGGTCGTCGGCGGCGAACACCGCGTCCACCGACGGCTCGGCGGCCAGCAGCCGCTCCGCCGCGGCGATCCCGCTGGCCTCGCCGAAGTCGCCGTACTCGACCAGCTCGGGCAGCCCCGCCGCGGCGAGCGCGTCCCGGTAGCCGGCCAGCCGGTCGATGCCCACGCCCATGTCCTGCGGGCCGGCGATGGTCGCGATCCGCCGCCGTCCAGCGGCGACCAGATGCGCGACGGCCTCGCGGGCGCCGCTGCGGTTGTCGACGTCGACGTAGCTGACCGGGGACAGCCCTGGCGGGCGGCCGCCGAGGACGGTCGGCACGCCGTTGGCCTCCAGCTTCGCGGGCAGCGGGTCCTCGGCGTGCAGGGACGTGAGCAGGACGCCGTCCACGTGCTGGGTGGTGAGGTAGTCCTCAAGCCGCCCGTACTCGGCGGGGGAGCGGGCGAGGGCGAGCAGGAGCTGCAGCCCGGTGTCGGCCAGGCCGTTGCCGATGCCGCGGATGATCCCGGCGAAGTACGGCTCGTCGAACAGCCGCTGGTCCGACTCGGCGACGACGAGCGCGACGGTGTCGGTGCGGCGGGTGACGAGGGTGCGGGCCGCGCGGTTCGGCACGTACCCGAGCTCCTCGATCGCCTTCAGCACCGCGTCCCGGGCGCGCGGGCTGACCCGCGGCGAGCCGTTGATCACCCGCGACACCGTGCCGCGGCCGACCCCGGCCCGCGTCGCGACCTCCTCCAGGGTCGGGCGCGTGCTCCTGCCCGCCATCTGGCCCCCTTCTCGTCCGTGCCGCCCGTCCTGCCCGGTCGGCCCCGCTCCGGTCAGTCCCGCCCGGGGAGCCCGCCGCGCTTGATCACACCGGCGTACCACCGCGCGCTGTCCTTGGGCGCGCGGCGTTGCGTGGCGTAGTCGACGTGGACGAGCCCGAAGCGCTTGGAGTAGCCCCAAGCCCACTCGAAATTATCCAGCAGCGACCACGTGAAGTACCCGCGAAGCGGTACACCGCCGGAGACGGCGTCGTGGCATGCCCGGAGATGCGCGTCGAGGTAGGCGATGCGGCCCGCGTCCTTCACCGTGCCGTCCTCGTCCGGGGTCTCGTCGTAGCCCGCGCCGTTCTCCGTGATGTACAGCGGGACGGACGGGTATTCGCCGTGCACCCGCGTCAGCACCTCGTGCAGCCCGCCCGCGTCGATGTCCCAGCCCATCCCCGTCACCGGCCGCCCGGATGGGACGAACCGGACATGGCCGCTGCCGACCCACGGCGAGTGCGTCGCGAACGGCGACGACGCGGCCTGCGCCGCCTCGCCCGGCGTGCCCGCGACGGTGTGCCGCGAGTAGTAGTTGATGCCGAGCTGGTCGATCGGCTGGTGGATCACGGCCAGGTCCTCGCTCGGCGGGTTGAACCCGTGGCCGGACGTGTCGGCGAGGACGTCCCACGGGTAGCGGCCGAGCAGCAGCGGGTCGAGGAACAGCCGGTTCTGCAGGCCGTCCACGCGGCGGGCCGCGTCGACGTCGGCGGGGTCGTCCGTCGCGGGGGACACCGCGTACAGGTTGACGGCCGCGCCGAACCGGTTGCGGGGGGCTTGCGCCCGCATCGCCTGGACGGCCAGGCCGTGGCCGAGCATCAGATGGTGCGCGGCGTGCAGCGAAGCGGACGGGTCGCGGCGTCCCGGCGCGTGCTCCCCGGACGCGTACCCGAGGAACGCCGCACACCACGGCTCGTTCACCGTCGTCCAATGCCGGACGCGGTCGCCGAGCGCCTCGTGGACGTGGGCGGCGTACTCGGCGAACCGGTGCGCCGTCTCCCGCTCGGGCCAGCCGCCCTTGTCCTCCAGCGGCTGCGGGAGGTCCCAGTGGTAGAGCGTCGGCCACGGCTCGATCCCGGCGTCCAGCAGCGCGTCCACCAGCCGCCCGTAGAAGTCGAGGCCCTCCTGGTTGAACGCGCCGGACCCGGCGGGCTGGACGCGCGGCCACGAGATCGAGAACCGGTACGAGGTGAGCCCGAGGTCCTCCATCAGCGCGACGTCGTCGCGGAACCGGTGGTAGTGGTCGACGGCGACGTCGCCGGTGTCGCCGCCGAGGACCTTGCCGGGGGTGCGGGCGAAGGTGTCCCAGATGGACGGCCCGCGCCCGCCCTCCTCGGCGGCGCCCTCGATCTGGTAGGCGGCGGTGGCGGCGCCCCAGCGGAACCCGGTCGGGAACAGCGCGGCGGAAGTCGCGGCGGAAGTCGCGCCGGTGTCGTCGCTGGTGTCGTCCTGTAGGGAGGTCACGCCTTCACAGCACCTTCCATGATTCCGCCGATGATCTGGCGGCCGAAAACGATGAAAACGATGAGGAGCGGCAGGATCGCCACGCTGGTCCCGGCGAACATGAGCGTGTAGTCCTTGAAGTACGCGTTCGCCAGGTTGTTGATGGACAGCTGCACCGTCGGGTTGTCGGGGCTCAGCACCGCGAGCGGCCACATGAACTCGTTCCAGGTCTGCATGAACGTGAACAGGCCGAGGACGCCCGCGGCGGGACGCAGCGCGGGCAGCACGACGCGCCAGTAGATGCCGAACGTGGTGCACCCGTCGACGCGGGCCGCCTCGATCAGCTCGTCCGGGACGGCCTGCTCGGCGTACTGCCGCATCATGAACACGCCGAACCCGGTGACCAGGAACGGGACGATGACCGCCTGCAGCTGGTTCTGCCACCCCAGCTCCACCATGATCATGTAGAGCGGGATGATGCCCATCTGCACCGGGATCATCATCGTCGCGACGATGACGAGCAGCAGCGCGTTCTTGCCGCGGAAGCGCAGCTTCGCGAACGCGAACCCGGCCAGCGAGGCGAAGAACACCGTCGAGACCGTCACCGCGGCGGACGCGATGGCCGAGTTCAGCAGGCCCTTGGCGAAGTAGGCCTCGGGGTTGTCGAACAGCCGCCCGACGTTGTCGCCGCCGTGCGCGCCGGGCAGCAGCGGCGGCGGGACGTCCGCGACCACGGTGTTCGTGCGCGTCGCCACGATGATCATCCAGTAGATCGGGAACAGCGACAGCGCCAGCGCGGCGATCAGCGTGAGGTAGGTCAGCGGGCTGGCGTTCCAGAGCCCGCGGAACCGTCCGGGATGCCGGGCCTCCCGCCCGGAGCGCCGCGGCCCGGCCAGGAGCGTGGTCATTTCGTGCCTCCCGTCCGGCGGACCGCCAGAAAGTTGATCAGGGAGAACACGATGATCAGCACGAACAGCGCCCAGGCGACGGTCGCGCCGTAGCCGTACCGGTCGTGCCCGAACGCGTTGTCGTACATGTACATCGTGATCGTCTGGAACTGGTGCGCCGGGCCGCCGTCCATCTTGTTGGGCGTCCCGACGCTGAACAGCACGGGCTCGGTGAACAGCTGCAGCCCGCCGATCGTCGAGATGATCACCGTGAAGATGATCGTGGGACGCAGCATCGGCACCGTGATCTGCCAGAACTGCCGGAACCTGGACGCGCCGTCGATCGCGGCCGCCTCGTACAGGTCCTTCGGGATCGCCTGCATGGCGGCCAGGTAGATCAGCGCGTTGTAGCCCGTCCAGCGCCAGTCGACCATCACCGCGATCGCGAGCCAGGACCAGCCGCGGCTGCTCGCCCAGGCGATCGGGTCGACCCCGACCAGCCCGAGCGCCCAGTTGATCATGCCCCAGTCCTTGTCGAACATCTGGGTGAACACGATCGCCACGGCGGCGGTCGAGGTGACCAGCGGCGCGACCATCCCGATCCGGAACAGGGTCGGCACCCGCATCCGCCGGTTCAGCGCGTTCGCGATCATCAGCGCGATCAGCAGCTGCGGGACGGTCGCGACGACGAAGATCCCGAGGGTGTTGACCGTCGCGTGCCAGAAGTCGGCGTCCGACAGCAGGTAGTCGTAGTTGTCGAGCCCGACGAACTCCCGCGTCCCCGACGCCAGCTCCCACTCGTGCAGCGACACCCAGAGCGTGAAGCCGAGCGGGAACGCGCCGAACACCAGGAAGACCAGGTAGAACGGCGAGATGAAGGCGTAGGGCGCGCCCTTCAGGTCGAGCCGGGCCGCCCGGGACCGCCACGTTCGGCGCGGTCCCGGGCCGGCCTTCGCCGAAGCGGGCGGCGGCCCGTTCCGGCTCGGGCGCAGATCGGTGGCCATCGTTACCTGGCGGCCTTCTCGGCCTCGCCGACGGACTTCGACCAGGCGTCCGCGGGCTTCTGCTCACCCTGCCCCACGGAGATCAGGACGTTCTCGACCGCGGCCCGCACGTCCTCGTTCTTCGGCCCGAGGTACACGGGCTTCACCGCGGCGACGAGCTGCCCGAAGATCTGGCCGATCGGGGCGTCGCTGAAGTACGCGCTCTTCGCGCCCGCGACCGCCGGGTCCTGCGCGGCCTGCGGCGACGACGGGAAGACGTTCTTCTCCTTGAACGCGCCGACCTGCCCCTGCGGCGAGGTCAGGAACTTGGCCAGCTCGGCGGCGGCCTTCTCGTGCTTGGTCTGCTTCGGCACGGCCAGCCACGACCCGCCCCAGTAGCCGGAGCCGCCCGGGGTCGTCGCGACGTCCCACTTGCCCTTGCCCGCGGCGCCGGAGAACTCCTCGATGCCCCCGAGCATCCAGGACGGGCACGGCACCGTCGCGAACGTGTCGCGCTTGAGCGCGGTCTGCCACGGCGGCGTGAAGATCGACATGTCGGCGGTGAGCCTGCCCTGCGCGAACTTCAGCGACGTGTCGAACGCCTGCCGCACGGCCGGGTTGGAGTCGAAGACGAGCTTGTCGTCCTTGTCGAAGAAGCTGTGGCCGGGCCCGCTGCCCGCGTTCTGCAGGACGGTCGCGCGGAACACGGCGGTGGGGCCGTCCAGCCACTTGCTGCCGGGCACCTCCTGCTGGAACTTCTGCCCGGTGGTCAGGAACGCGTCCCATGTCGGCCACAGCTTGCCGACCTCGCCGCGCTCGGTCGGCAGCCCGGCCTTCTTGAAGAGGTCCTTGCGGTAGCACATGGCGAGCGGCCCGACGTCGGTGCCGAGCCCGACGAGCTGCTTGCCGTCCGGGCTGGTGCCCATCTGCCACTTCCACGGCAGGAAGTTCTGCTCCAGCGCCTTGCCGCCGTGGTCGAAGAGGTTGACGAACTTGGTCCGCTGCTGCATGTAGAGCGGCAGGATGCCCTCCTCCAGCATGACGACGTCGCCGGCGCCGCTGGCGGTGGCCATCCACTGCTGGATGCGGGGCTTGTACTCGTCCAGGCTGGACACCTTGCGCTGCTTGATCGTGACGTTCGGGTGCGACTGCTCGTACTGCTTGTAGAGCTCGTCGTAGCCCGGCTCGCCGAAGACGTCGACGGTGAGCTCGACGGGCCCGCTATCCGAGCCGCCCTCCTCGTCGCCGTCGCCCCCGCAGGCGACGGCGAGACCGCCGGCGAGCACCGCCGCCATCGCCGTGCTCAGGCCGCGCCGCATGATGGCCCTCATCGCGGACCCCTCTCAGGTCGTGACTGCCGTTCCGTGTGTGGGAGCGCTCCCACGAAGGAAAGACCGAACACGGCTCAGTGTCAATGCGCTGAAACACAACCGTTACAAGTCGACACCTGGCGGCGGGCTGCGCCAGGCTGCGTCCGTGACGACCTCCGACCACCCTTCCGACCGGCAGGGCGCCGGGCTCGACCTCGTCCGCGACCACACGATCCTGTCGGTCGTGACGGGGTCGCGCGCCTACGGTCTGGCGACGGACGGCAGCGACGTCGACCGGCGCGGCGTCTACGCGGCGCCGGCCCCGCTGTTCTGGCGTTTCACCAAGCCGCCCACCCATCTGGACGGCCCGCTGCCCGAGCAGTTCTCCTGGGAACTCGAACGGTTCTGCGAGCTGGCGCTGGACGCGAACCCGACCGTCCTGGAGTGCCTGTGGTCGCCGCTCGTCGAGAAGGTCACGCCGGACGGCGAGGAGCTGCTGGCCGTCCGTCCGGCGTTCCTGTCCCGGCACGTGCACCGCACGTTCCTCCGGTACGCCGAGGCCCAGTTCCGCAAGCTGGAGGGCGACCTGCGCAACGGCGGCGCGCCGCGCTGGAAGCACGTCATGCACATGCTGCGGCTGCTGGTCAGCGGGGCGCATCTCGTCCGGCACGGCGAGCCGCTCGTGGACGTCGGCGACCTGCGCGACCGGCTCCTCGCCGTCCGCCGCGGCGAGGTCGGCTGGGACGAGATCGAGACCTGGCGCGCCGCCCTCACCGCCGACCTGGACGAGGCCGCCGCCCGCAGCCCGCTGCCCCCCGAACCCGACCGCGCCGCGGTCGAGGACCTGCTGATCTCCATCCGGCGAAGGAGCGTGGACCGGTGACCTTCCCCGTGGACCCGCCCGCGGACCTGCCCGGCGGCATGCTCGACCGGCTCGCCGCCGTCCACCCGTACCCGCGAGCGTTCGTCACCGTCAGCGGCGCGCACCTGTACGGGTTCCCGTCGAAGGACTCCGACGTCGATCTGCGCGGCGTCCACCTGCTGCCGCTGGAGGAGATCGTCGGCCTGGAGAAGGGGGAGGAGACCGTCACGCTCATGTGGGACCACGCGGGCGTCGAGGCCGACGCCGTCACCCACGACCTCGCCAAGTTCTGCACGCTGCTGCTGCGGCGCAACGGGTACGTCCTGGAGCAGGTCATGTCGCCGCTTGTCGTCGCCACGTCGCGGGTGCACGACGAGCTGAGGTCGCTGGTCCCGGGGCTGGTCACGTCCAACCACGCGCACCACTACCTCGGCTTCGCGCGGACGCAGTGGAACCTGTTCGAGCGGACGAACGAGCTGAAACCGCTCCTCTACACGTTCCGGGTGCTGCTGACCGGAATCCACCTGATGCGGACGGGCGAAGTAGAAGCCGACCTGACGCGCCTCACCGCCGACGGCCCGCCGTACCTGCCCGACCTGATCGAGGCGAAGCGGGCCGCCGAGCACGGCGCGCTGCCCGGGGACGCGCCCGCCGTGCCACGCCTCCAGGACGACGTCGCCGCGCTCACCGCGCGCCTCGAAACCGAGCGCGACCGCAGTGACCTGCCGGAAGTCCCGGCGAATCGCCGTGCCGTCCACGACTTGGTGGTCCGGACGCGCATACGCTGAACCCTGAGGTGCCTCCCCTCCGTGCCACGGATCAGACGGACCGTTTCACAACGCAACCGCCGCGTGCGTCCGCCACGTACCACGGGTGATTGCGAAGCCGAGGAAGGGGAGCGATGCGCGACCAGGGCATCGAGCAGAACGACATCGCGGAGGCGGATCTGCGGACACGGCGGGGCGTGTTCCGCGCCGTCGCGTTCCGGGACCCGGTCGACGGGCACGAGCACATGGCGCTCGTCCGCGGCGACGTCAGGGGCCGGGAGGACGTGCTCGTCCGGACGCATTCGGAGTGCATGACCGGCGACATCTTCGCCGCCACGCGCTGCGAGTGCGGGGACCAGCTCGGCGCGGCGCTGGACGCGATCGTCCGCGAGGGCGCCGGTGTCCTGGTCTACCTGCGGGGGCACGAGGGACGCGGGATCGGGCTGGTGGCGAAGGTCCGGACCCACATCCTGCAAGACGACCAGGGCCTCGACACGGTCGACTCCGCCACCGCCATCGGGCTGCCGGTCGACGTCCGCGACTACGGCCCGGCCGCCCGCGTCCTGCGGTACCTGGAGGTCCGGTCGGTGCGGCTGATGTCGAACAACCCGGCCAAGGTCAGCGCGCTGGAGTCGTACGGCGTCGAGGTCGCGGCGCGGGTGCCGCTGCTCGTCCCGGTCAGCGACGACAACGTCCGGTATCTGACGGCCAAGCGCGACCGCCTCGGCCACGACCTCCCCCAGCTCGACGCGCCGGACGCCCTCGGCGAGCTCGACTCACTCGACTCGCTCGACGGGACGACGGTCGGCGAGGCCCGCCGATGACGCGCCCGATGACCGCGCCCCGGCCGGTCGGGGTCGTCTGGCGCGCCGCCGCGCCGCCCCGGCGGAAGGGGCTGCGGCTGACCAGGGGCGCCGAGCTGGCCGGCGCGGCGGGCGTGCAGGTCGCGCTGGTGGCGGCGCTGCGGCCGGGGATCGCGGGCCTGGCGGTGGGCGTCGTGTACGCGCTGTCGGCGTGGGCGATCCTCAGCGCGGCGTTCCGCGGGCGGCGGGCGCTCGGCCCCGCCGATCACGTGACGCTGACCCGGGTCATCCTCACCGGCGGTGTTTCCGCCCTGGTCACGGGGCATCTCCTCGGTGGCGGGCACACGTGGACGCTCGTCGCGGTCGCGTCGGTCGCGCTCGTCCTGGACGGGGTGGACGGGCAGGTCGCCCGCCGCACCGGGACTGCGTCGCCGCTCGGCGCGCGGTTCGACATGGAGGTCGACGCCTTCCTCGTGCTGGTGCTGAGCGTGCACGTCGCGTGGACCGCCGGGGCATGGGTGCTGGCGATCGGCGTCATGCGGTACGCGTTCGGCGCGGCGGCCTGGGCGGCGCCGTGGCTGCGCGCCGACCTGCGGCCGAGCATGGCGCGGAAGGCGGTCGCGGTGGTGCAGGGCGTGACGCTGGCCGCGGCGGCGTCGGGCGTCGTCCCGTACGCGGGCGCGCTGGCGGGGGCGGCGCTCGCCCTGCTGGTGTGGTCGTTCGGACGGGACGTGGTGTGGCTGTTCACGCGCCGTGAACGCCGCGCCGCGCGGCGCGTCCCGGTGAGCCGAGGGAGTCGGGGGAGGAGCACGGATGGTGCGCGAAGCCCGCGCGTTCTGGATCCGGTCGCCCGGTAGCGGGGAGATCCGCGACGAGGCGCTGCCGGAGCCGGGACCCGGCGAGGTGCTGGTCCGGACGCTCTGCACCGGCGTGAGCCGGGGCACGGAGGCGATCGTGTTCCGCGGCGGCGTCCCGCCGAACCAGCACGCGGTCATGCGGGCGCCGTTCCAGGACGGGACGTTCCCCGGCCCGGTCAAATACGGCTACCTGAACGTCGGCGTGGTCGAGGACGGCCCGTCCGGCCTCCTCGGGCGCCCAGTGTTCTGCCTGTATCCGCACCAGACCCGGTATGTCGTCCCGGCGAGCGCGGTGTGTCCCGTCCCGGACGACGTGCCGCCGGAGCGGGCCGTCCTCGCCGGGACCGTCGAGACCGCGGTGAACGCGCTGTGGGACGCCGCGCCGCTGATCGGCGACCGCATCGCCGTCGTCGGCGCCGGGATGGTGGGCTGCTCGGTCGCCGGAGTCCTCGCCGGGTTCCCGGGGTGCCGCGTGCAGCTCGTCGACACCGACCCGTCCCGGGAGGGCGTCGCGCGGGCGTTCGGCGTCGAGTTCGTCCTGCCCGAGCAGGCGGACGGCGGCTGCGACCTGGTGATCCACGCCAGCGCCACCGAGGCCGGGCTGGCGCGGTCGCTGGAACTGCTCGCGCCGGACGGCGAGGTCGTGGAGCTGAGCTGGTACGGGGACCGGCGGGTCGCCGTCCCGCTCGGCGAGTTCTTCCACTCGCGGCGGCTGACCGTCCGGGCCAGCCAGGTCGGCGCGGTGCCACCCGCCCGCCGGTCGCGCCGCGGCTTCGCCGACCGGCTGGCGCTGGCGCTGAGCCTCCTCGCCGACCCCGCGTTCGACGTCCTGATCACCGGCGAGAGCGCCTTCGCCGAGCTGCCGACGATCATGCCGCTTCTCGCGAGCGGTGAACTTCCCGCGCTCTGCCACCGAATCACCTACTGAGACCCCGCCGAGCCCCGACCGACCCGACCGACCCCGACCGACCGACTGGAGAGCACGTGTTCGCGATCACCGTCCGCGACCATGTCATGATCGCGCACAGCTTCCGCGGCGAGGTCTTCGGACCGGCCCAGCGGCTGCACGGCGCCACCTACGTGGTGGACGCGACGTTCCGCCGCCCCGCCCTCGATCCGGACGGCATCGTCGTCGACATCGGCCTCGCCACCCGCGAACTGGGCGAGGTCCTGGCGGCCCTCAACTACCGCAACCTGGACGACGAGCCCGACTTCGCCGGAGTCAACACCTCGACGGAGTTCCTCGCCAAGGTCATCGCCGACCGCCTCGCCGACCGGGTCCACGCGGGCGCGCTCGGCGAGCACGCGCGCGGCCTCGCCGGAATCACCGTGGCGCTGCACGAGTCGCACGTCGCCTGGGCGAGTTACGAGCGCGAGCTATGACCGCGACGACCGCTTCGGCGGCGACGACCTCGCAGGCCGCGCACGAGATCTGCTTCGTCGTCCCCGGCGACATCGACGACGCCGACGTGCCGAGCGGCGGGAACCACTACGACCGGATGCTGTGCGTGGAACTGGCGGGGTCGGGACGTCCCGTCCGGGAGCTGGCGGTGCCGGGAGCGTGGCCGCGCCCCGATTCCGCCGCCCGCGCCGGTCTCACGCGCGCGCTCGCCGGGCTGCCCGACGGCTCCGTCGTCCTGCTGGACGGGCTGGTGGCGTGCGGTGTCCCCGAGATCGTCGTCCCGGAGGCGGGACGGCTGCGGCTCGCCGTCCTCGTCCACCTCCCGCTGGCGGACGAGCCCGGGCAGTCCGACCTGAACGCCGCCGAACGCAAAACGCTGGAAACGGTCGGCGCGGTCGTGGCGACCAGCCCGTGGGCGCGTGATCACCTCATCGCGCATCACGGCCTCGAAGCGTCCCGCGTCCACGCCGTCACCCCCGGAACGGAGCCCGCGCCGCTCGCGACCGGCACCGACGGCGCGACCCGCCTCCTGTGCGTCGCGTCCGTGACCCCCCGCAAGGGCCACGACATCCTGGTCGAGGCCCTCGCCGCCGTCGCGCATCTGCCCTGGCAGTGCGACTGCGTCGGGCCGCTGCGCCGCGACCCCGAGCACGTGACGCGCCTGCAGCGGCTGATCGCCCGGCACCGCCTCGGCGACCGCGTCCGCCTGGAGGGGCCGCTGACCGGCGGACGCCTCGACGACGCCTACGCGTCCGCCGACCTCGTCGTCCTCGCGTCCCGCGCCGAGACGTACGGGATGGTCGTGACGGAGGCGCTCGCGCGCGGCGTCCCCGTCGTCGCGACCGCCGTGGACGGCGTGCCCGGCACCCTCGGCTGGGACGCGTCCGGGGCCGTCCCCGGACTCCTCGTCCCGCCCGACGACCCCGGCGCGCTGGCCGCCGCGCTGCGCCGCTGGCTCGTCGAACCCGACCTGCGGAGCCGCCTGCGCGCCTCCGCCCGACTGCGCCGTGACACCCTCCCCGGCTGGGACGACACCGCCCGCCGCATGGCCACCGTCCTGTCCCGGCTCCGGAGGGAAACGCGATGAACTTCGATCCGTCTTGGCTGGCGCTTCGCGAGAGCGCCGACGCCGCCGCACGCGCCACCGAGCTGCTCGTCCCGCTCCGCGCCGCCCTTCCGCCGGACGAGCCGCTGGTCATCTGGGACCTCGGCTGCGGTACCGGCTCGCTCGGACGCTGGCTGTCCGGGCGGCTGCGCGGCCCGCAGCACTGGATTCTGCACGACAACGACCCCGCCCTGCTCGACCAGGCCGCCGCAAACATCTACACCACCGCCGACGGGCGCCGCGCGTCGATCGAGACCCGGAAGGGCGACGTCGGCTCGCTCCAGGCGTCCGACCTGGTCGGCGCGTCGCTGGTCACGGCGTCCGCGCTGCTGGACGTCCTCACCGCCGCCGAGATCGAGACGATCGCCGCCGCGGCGGCCTGCCCGGCGCTGCTGACGCTGTCGGTGGTCGGACGCGTCCGGCTGTCCCCGCCCGACCCGCTCGACGCCGAGCTCGCGGCCGCCTTCGACGCGCACCAGCGCCGCGCGGGCCTCCTCGGACCGGACGCCGTGACCACCGCGACCGAGGCGTTCGGACGGCGCGGCGCCACCGTCCAGACGCGGTCGAGCCCGTGGCGGCTCGGCCCCGGCCAGTCAGCGCTGACTTCCGCCTGGTTGCGCGGCTGGGTGGCCGCCGCCACCGAGCAGCGCCCCGAGTTGGCCCCGGCCGCAGACGCCTACCTGCGCCGCCGCCTGGACGAATGCGCCACAGGAGCGCTCACCGTCGAGGTCCATCACATCGACCTGCTGGCCCTCCCCGGGAGGACGTCGTGACGCGACTCTGGCCCTGGCTGCGCCTGCTCACCGGGCTCGGCATCCTCGCCGCGCTCCTCTGGTGGCACAGCACGGACGCGTTCGTCGACGCCCTCCACGCAATCGACGCCCGCTCCATCATCATCGCCCTGGCCATCGGCCTCCTGACGACCATCCTGAGTGCGGCCCGCTGGCGCCTGGTGGCCGCCCGGCTCGGCCTGAACCTGCCCCTGACCAGCGCCGTCACCGACTACTACAAGGCGCAATTCCTGAACGCCGTCCTGCCCGCCGGGATCCTCGGGGACGTCCACCGCGCCGTGAGCCACGGCCACCGCTCGGGCGCCAGCGGCGTCCGGGCCGTGTTCCTCGAACGGATCACCGGCCAGGTCGTGCCCATCACGGTGGGCGCGATCGTCCTGTTCACCCAGCCCGCCGTGCTGTCGGCCATGACACCGGCGCTGATCACGCTGGCGGTCGTCCTGAGCGTCCTGCTCATCATCGCCCGGTGGCGCCACCGCGCCCTGGCGGCGACGTTCGCGGACGCCCGCGCCGTCCTGGACGCCTGGCCCGCCATCACATTCCTGTCGGTCGCCGCACTCGCCGGGCACCTGACACTGTTCGTGGTCGCCGCCCGTCTAGCGGGTTCTACGGCCCCACTCCTAGACCTCCTGCCCCTGCTTCTCCTGGCGCTCCTCGTGATGGTGCTGCCGGTGAACGTCGGCGGCTGGGGCCCCCGCGAGGCCGTCCTGGCCCTGGCGTTCGGCGCGGCCGGGCTCGGCTCAGCGCGGGGCCTGACCGTCTCCGTCGTGTACGGGGTGCTCACCTTCGTCGCGTGCCTGCCGGGCGCCGCGGCCCTGCTGCTGAAGCGCCGCGAGGCAGTCCCCGAACGACGCGACGAGGTTCGCCAGCACGTCCCGGCCCTTGCCGGCGCGGGCCAGTGACGGCCGCCCGATGACGCCGGACGCGGTGTAGGCGGCCATCCCCGCCGTCAGCAGATGCCGCCGGTCATCGGCCAGATGATCGGCGGTCTCGTACCCGTCCTTGACCAGCTCCGGATGGGCGTGCAGCAGGATCGACGTCTCCAGCTCCCCGGCATGCATGTCGCTGTCACCGGACGTCTCGATCCCCGCCGCCCTCCGCGCGTCCTCCCACTCGGCCAACCCCGGGAAGAGCGCCATGTCCCCGTGCGCCTCCTGAACCACGTTCCCCAGCACGTAGTTGCCCCCGTGCCCGTTCACCAGGACGAGCTTCGGCACCCCGGCGCGGGCGAGCGACTCGGCGACGTCCCGCACCACCGCGTGCAGGGTCGCCGCCGAGATGCTCACCGTCCCGGGCCAGGCCGCGCCCTCGTGCTCATGCGAGCACGAGATCGTCACGGGCGGGAGCGTCCGCACCGGGTACGCCTTCGCGATCTCCCGGACGATCGTGCAGGCGATCACCGTGTCCGTCGCCAACGGCAGGAACGGGCCGTGCTGCTCGTGGCTCCCGATCGGCAAGACCGCCACGGGAACGTCCGGTACCTCGGAACTGGTGTGCGTCGGCAGCATGCACCCCACCCTGCCGCACCCGCTCCACCAGCGAAACCAGCGCCATCGCCCCGGCCAGCAGCGCGGCGGCGACGATCCCGTCCGTCCAGTAGTGGTTGGCCGTCACGACCACCACGAACACCGTGATGGGCGCGTGCATCGCGATGACCCACCGCCACCGGCTCCGCGACACCCGCACCACCGCGACCGCCACCAGGATCGCCCACCCGATGTGCAGCGACGGCATCGCCGCGTACTGGTTCGCGATCCCCTCGGCCGCCCCCGCCGGATAGGCGGACGGCCCCACCGTCAGCATCGTGTCGATGGCCCCGATCTGCGCCAGCCGCGGCGGCGCCAGCGGAAACAGCATGTGCACGAGCAGCCCCGCCGCCGTCAGCGCGACCAGCTCGTTCCGGACCCTGCCGTAGGACGACCGGTGCCGCACGTACAGCCAGACCAGCAGCAGCGCCGTCCCCGGAAAGTGCACGCCCACGTAGTACACGTTCGCGAGGAGCGCGGTGTGGTCCCACCCGAGCGCCCACTGCTGGAAGTCGACCTCGTTGGGCAGCCACGACCGCTCGAAATGCCACAGCCATGCGGCGTTCGCCATCGCCTCGCCGGGCCCGTGCTCGAACAGCGTCCGCCCCCACTTGTAGAAGGCGAACAGCACCGCCAGCAGCCCGACCTCGCTGACCAGCGGCCGCACCACCCCGCGCCGCATCGCCACGCTCGCCATGTGTCCTCCCCGTGCCCGGTCGTCGTCGTCCAATGACAACCTTCGCGTCCGACATTCCAGGAGGCACTGGCCCCAGCCACCCGAACCGGGAAGGGAAAGCCCCCACACCGGGGTGGAGCTAACCCCACCCCGCCGCGCCCTGCCGAACCCCCGGCCAGAGCGTCAACCCAGGCCGGACGTGATCTCTTCCCCACCTGGCCAAATCCGGCCGTCGCCGACCGGCCGACGATCAATGTCTCGCGCGAACCCACGGCTCGCGGGGGCCGCGCGTCCAGAACGCGGTCCTAGAGGAGCAGCAGGGTTTTGGCTAGGACGGTTCGGTTCTCGATGGCCGCGTGGGCTTCGGCAGCGTTTTCCAGCGGGAATGTCTGGCCGATGACGGGTCTGATTACGCCCTCGGCGGCCTTCTCTAGGGCACTGCCCAGGAGGCGCATCCGTTCGTTCTTGCTGATCTGCACATCCCGGATGCCGCGCAATGTGACACCCCGGCGTTCGGCTTCCTGCGGGTCGGCGGCAGTGAATCCGCCCAGGGTGGCGCCGTGGGCAGAGAAAGTGCCGCCGTTTTTCGTGGCGGCGAAGGCCGCGAGGCCGATCTCATCGCCGACGCCGTCGAAGACCACGTCCACCTTTCCGAGGATCTCGTCCGTCCAGCCGGGCTTCGAGTAGTCGAGCACGACGTCCGCACCCAGTGCGCGGGCCAGCTCCAGCTTCCGCGCACCGCGAGCCGCCGCGACGACCCGCGCGCCCTGCGCGTGCGCGAGCTGGACGAGAAGGACGCCCATCCCACCGGTAGCGCCCACCAAAAGGACGGTGTCCCCGGCCTTGACCTCGGTGCCCTCGAACACACAAAGCGCGGTCACACCGTCATGCAAGAGCGCCGCGGCCTCGTCGAGGCCCAGGCCGTCGGGTATGGGCAGAACATTCTCCAGGGGTGCCACGACCTGTTCGGCGTAGCCGCCGTTCTCGACGGACACGACGACGCGGCGCCCGATCCAGGCCGGGTCGACGCCCGTCCCGACGCCGACCACCTCGCCCGCCCCGCCGCCGCCCGGCACGTACGGCGGCGACGTGTCGAAGAACTCCCTGGCCCTGCCCGCGCGGATCCGGGTCTCCACGAACATGGTGTCCGCGGCGGCCAAGGCGATCACGACCTCACCGGGACCGGCCACAGGGGCCGGCGTCTCCCGTACCTCCAGGACCTCCGGCCCGCCGAACTCCTTCACTTCGATCACTCGCATGCTCGGCCTCTCTCTTCGCCAGGAGGCCAGTCTCGATCCTCAACTTTGCTTGAGGTCAAGGCGCTCGGCGCGCTCCACGATCACGCAATGGTGGAGTGGACGGGCGAGCATCCGGGCCGCGGCGAGATACCGCGCCGCGCCCGGCCTCCCCTCGGGGACGGTCTCGGCGGTCACGATCGCATCGAACGCGTCGTCCAGGCGCAGGACGCGAAGCGTCGCGGCCACCTCCCGGCTCGTTGACCTGGTGACCAGCGCCAGCCGGTGCCGGGCCCTGGCCAGCGCCAAGACCAGGTCGGCGGCCCCCGGACAGGGGTTGAGTTCGGTTCCGGCCAGAGAGCAGTAGATGTGGGTCTTGGCGGCGAGAAGATCGTCGCGGTCTCCCCGCCACCCGGGCGCGCGCTGGGTGAGGAACGTGCGGACGCCTTCGCGGTCGGTTCGTCCGGCGATGAAGGTTCGATGGTCGTCGGCGTGGACGCGAAGGCCCGCACCGGTCGCGGCCTCGTGGAACGCGCGCCGGTGCAGGTCCTCGTCGTCCACGAGGACGCCGGTCAGGCCGAGCAGGATCGCCGGGGTCACTGGACGGGGGCGTCGTCGCCGATGGGCATCAGCGCCCAGACGATCTTGCCGACGCCGTTGGCGGACGGCCGGATGCCGGTGTCCTTGGCGTACGCGGCGATGATCGCGAGGCCGCGCCCGCTCAGCGCGTCCAGCCCGGCGGCGCAGGCGCGGGGGAGTTCGGACGACTGGTCCCAGCACTCCAGGATCGGAGCCCCCTCCTGCAGAGCGATCCGGATTCTGAGGGTGCGTCCGTGAGCCGCCTCGACCGCATTCGTCACGATTTCGCTCATGACGACCACCGAGTCATCGATCAGGGACCGGCCGCAGCCCCAATTGGTGAGCGCGTAGCGGACGAGTTCCCGCGCGAGCGAGACCGAAGAGCGCACTCCGAGCAGAGTCATCCGTATTTCGTCCGTTTTGGGCATTTGAAGCAATGGCACTTGATCGTTCATAACCGCCGTCCTGGAATTCTCGTGATCCTCTTCACAGGATCGGCGGAATGTGTTTACGCTGTGATGGATTGGAATTCAGAAAATACACTGGAGGTCAGCGTGAGTGTTCGCGAGACCATTGACCCGGACTCGTCGCTCTGGGCTTGGCTGGCCTTTGACCTGTGGTTTTATCGAACCCAGCGGGGTCTTTCGCTGGCGCAAACCGCCCAAATCGTTCATGTGGCACGCGGCACTGTTTCCAACTGGGAGGCCGGTCGCCTTCGCCCCGGAGACCAGTACATGGCCATCCTGGACAAGGCCTGGAACACCGGCGGCCACTTCCAGCGGCTGCACCACTACGCCACCACCGGACACGACCCCGACTGGTTCAAGCAGTACATCCAGTACGAAAGGGGCGCCGTGATCCTCAAGGCGTACCACGGAAAGACCGTGCCTGCCCTTGTGCAGACTGAAGGCTACGCACAGGCGGTTCTGCGTGCTGCCGGGCGTATGCGAGCGGTCGAGTCCGAGACCAAGGCGAGGATGAAGCGTCAGGAGATCTTCGCTCGCCCGGAGCCGCCATTCCTTTGGGTCCTGGTGGACCAGGAGGTCCTTGAAAGCCAGGTCGGTGGTCGCGAGGTCATGCGGGATCAGCTCGCGCATCTTCTCAAGCTGGGTGAGAGTCCGCGCAACATGATCCGTGTCGTGGCTAGATCCGTGGGGTGGCATCCGGGGCACGATGGCTCGTTCCAGATCTTCAAGGTTGACTCAAGGGAGCTTGCATACGCGGGAGCTCAGATCGGAGGACGCTTGATCGAGGCTGCTGACGAAGTCGCTACCCTCGCGATACGGTTCGAACAGATCGGGGCACTTGCCCTTTCTAGGGATGCTTCGACAGAACTGATCGAGCAGACGATGAGGACCTATCAGTGATCAAGTGGCGCAAGAGTACTCACAGTGGTGGTGGGAACGACGACGCGTGTGTCGAGCTGGCTCGGCTTGGTGGCGGTATCGGAGTGCGTGATTCGAAGAACCCAGAGGGCGAACGTCTCGGGTTCAGCTCTCAGGAGTTCTCCGGGCTGGTGGCGCGCATCAAGCGTGGTGAGTTCGTCCTCCCCGCTGACACCTGATGACCAGTAGAGGATCGGAGCCCGCTAATGGTCACGTGGCGTAAGAGTTCTCGCAGTGGTGGCATGAGTGATAACGCCTGTGTGGAGCTGGCCAGGCTTGGCGACGGTGTCGGCGTACGGGACTCCAAGGATCCCCATGGTCCCCGGCTCGGGTTCGGTTCGCGGGAGTTCGGCGGGTTGGTGGCGCGCATCAGGCGCGGCGAGTTCGACCACTGACCGATCGGAATCGTGGTCGGTTCGCTGCGGGGCCCATCCCTACATTCGGTGATATTGCGAGGCGGGCATGGCGTGGGGGCCGGTTGAGCATCAGCAGGGGTTGCAGGCCGGTGGTGATCTGTTCCGGCATTTGGCCACCGGCGGAGACTTGGAGCCGATGCCGTCCGTTCCGACGGGATTGGGGCTGGACGAGCACCCTTACGCGGACCTGCCGCTCGAATACTCGCGTTTCTACGCCATGGACGTGCCTTATGACCACCGATCGGTTTTCGCGTTCGGTTCGGCGGGATTCGTGCTCGGGGCGCTCGCCGTCAACGCGGCCGGGAACGCGATCGCGCGCAACCGGGCCCGCGCGCTCGCGGCGCCGCAATGGCGCGAATACCAGGTGGCGCGGGTCCTGCTGACGAGCGAGCGGTTACTGATCTTCACCCGGATCGGGCCGCTGTCGTTCTGGCATGGCGGGCTGAGCGAGTTCTTGCCCGCCCCCGAAGCCTTCCGGCTGCTGCTGACGTATCCGGACTGCGAACCCGTCCAGTTGAGGGGGCCGGGGGTGCCGTGGCTCGCGGTCGCGATGGCGCGGGTGATCTACCGGCCCGAGCAATTGATGATGATCCGCGGGTTCTCCGGGCTGGCCGCCTGGCATTTGTCGGAAGGCCCGGATTAGCGGGTGTGTCAGTCGCGGGTGAGGGTCCCCGCTGCGCTTTTCTCGCCGGACGGCGAGTAGACGGTGAGCTCGACCTTTCCCCGCCCTTCCGGCGTGAGGCTGATGTCGCCCACGTCGCAGCCCGCGTCGGTTTCCGGGAACCGGGTGTCGATGGTCAGGGTCCAGCCGTTCAGCGCGATCGGCACGGCTGTGCCGCTGCACTGCCCGTCCAGGTAGCGGACATCGCCGTTGCGCTTTCCCGCGCGCAGCGTCAGCCCCGCTCGCCAGCCCTTGTCGCCCTTCTCCACCGGCCGGTCCTTGATCGTGCCGTGCCAGGTGCCGGCGAGTTCGCGGGGCACCTCCGCCCGGGGTTCGGACGCGTCCGGCCGGAGCTCCGACACGACCGCGGAGGCCACGAACAGCATGGTGTACACGGCCAGGACGATCCCGACGGCGATCCCGACCTTCGGCAGCACCCGCACCCGGGGGGCGGGCCGGAAAGGCGCGGGAGGCGGCGGCCACGTCGGCGACATGCCGTACCGGGGCGGCGGGGGCATGCGCCGGTACGGCACGTCCTGCCGCGGCGGGGGAGGCGCGGACGGCGTGGACGGCGCGCGCGGACGGCCCTCGGACGCCGATTCCCAGGGGTCGTCGACGAGACCAGGATCCTCTTCGAGGGCGTCCCCGGCAGGTGCCCGATAGGCGTCGTAGCTCGCCCGCTCCTTGAGCAGGACATCCCGCGCGGCGTTCAGGAGCCGGGTGAGGTCGGCGCCCTCCGCCTTGGTCCGCGCCTCCTGGAACCGGTCAGGGTGGTTCATGCGGACGAGGGTGATGTGGGCGCGTCTGATCTCCTCCGGGGTCGCGTCCAGGCCGACGCCCAGCAGATCGTAGGCGTCGTGCCCGTCCAGTTCGGCGAACTTCCTCGGCACCCCGCTACCTGCCGATCCGCCGCTCCACCGTGGCCCGGTAGCAGGTGAGCGACCAGTGGGCGGACGCGGCGTCGTGGCCCACGGGCACGTCCTTGGTCCCGGTCGCGAACGTCACGTCCCGCGCTCCGGCGAGGAAGACGACGAACACGTTCAGGCGGTGCTCGGAACCGTGGTACCACCAGTCGTGGCGCAGCGGCCGCCGTTGAGCGGTGAAGGGCGCCTGCAGGAGTTCCTGCGCGCGGGGCGGAAGGTTCCCGAGCAGCCCCTTCGCCCCGGCGGAAAGGCCGATATCGGGAGCTGCGGGGGCGGCGTTCCCCGCGTCGGAGGGCGCGGCGCGGGGCGGCGGCCTATGGTCGATCGCGACATGGCGGAGCGACCCGGGCGCGAAGAGGAAGGCGGAGATCGCGTAGACCGGACGGTGATCGGTGTTGATCCGCGGTTCGGCCACGGCGAGGCCGTCGTCGCCGACGGCCACGGCGTAGGACCGCCCGTCGGGGCTGGACGGGTCTTCGCAGGCGAACCACTCGATGGTGTCGCCGGTCAGCTCGTTGATCCGGGCCCGGCTCTGGGGCCCGACGGACCTCCAGCACTCTTCGCGCGGCTTCCCGCCGAACGGCATCTCACCGGCCTCGTGGAGCGGCACGGAGGCGGCCCGCGGGCCGACGAGACCGCGGTCCCGCACCGCCTCTGGACGATCAGAGCCGGACGGCTTCATCGGATAGGACGAACTCACGGGCCGCTCCCTTGACCGCGCATTGACCGTTCATGTTCACGTTAGTGGTGGAGTGCGGCCGAGAAGGGCGGGTGTCACCGATCGTTATCGGGTGGTGTCAGGCGCCGCACATGCTGTGGAGACCAAGCCCTGGCCGCGTCGAACCGTGGCGCTGACGCTTCTCTATACTCGGTGAATGGACGATTATTATGAGCTCGGGTCGCATACGTTTCCGGTGACGACCGTCTCGCCGGAGGCGCAGATCTGGTTCGACCGGGGTTTGGTCTGGCGCTATGCGTTCAACCACGAAGAGGCGCTTTTGTGTTTTGAGAAGGCCGTGGAACACGATCCCGGTTGTGCCATGGCGCCCTGGGGGATCGCGTACGCGTTGGGGCCCTACTACAACAAGCCGTGGGACGATTTCACCGCGGAGGAAGCCGCCGAGAGCCTGGCGAACGCGCGTAAGGCGATCGGGGCCGCGCTTGCGCTGACCGGCTCGATCACGCCTCTCGAAAGTGCCCTGATCGAGGCGTTGCAGAGCCGCTACCCGTCGGCCAGGCTGCAGGACGGATGGAAGTCCTGGGAGGACGCCTACGCCGCGTCCATGCGGAAGGTCTACGCGCGGTTCCCGGACGATGCCGACGTCGCGGCCCTCTTCGCCGAGTCGATGATGAACCGGACGCCGTGGCAGCTCTGGGACATGGAGAGCGGCGAACCCGCGCCAGGCGCCGACACCGTTGAAGTGATAGAGGTGCTCGAACGCTCGCTGCGCTCATCGGAAAGCCACGGGGAGCGACCGCATCAGGGAATTCTGCATCTGCACATCCACGCCCTCGAAATGTCACCGAACCCCGGAGGCGCCCGCCGGTCGGCCGACGCTCTGGGCGAGGCGGTGACCGACGCGGGCCATTTCCTGCACATGCCTTCGCACATCTACGTCCAGCTCGGCGACTACGAAGCCGCGCTGCAAGCCAACGAACGGGCCATCGAGGTCGACCGCAAATACGTGGAGCGGGCGGGGCCGTTCAATTTCTACACCCTTTCGCGCTGCCACGATTTCCATTTCAAGATCTACGCGGCGATGTTCCTCGGCCGGTATCGTCCGGCGCTTGAGGCCGCGAACGAGATGGTCGACGCCATTCCCGAGGAGCTGCTGCGCCGGTCCGCGCCGCCGATGGCCGATTGGCTGGAGGGGTTCGTCCCCATGAAGGCGCACGTGCTCGTCAGGTTCGGCAGGTGGCGGGAGATCCTCGACGAGCTCCTCCCCGACGACCCCGATCTCTACACCGTGACGACCGCGACCCTCCACTACGCGAAGGGCGTGGCCCACGCCGTCCTCGGTGAACTGCCCGAGGCCGACGCCGAACGGGCTTTGTTCGACGACGCGTTCTCGCGGGTTCCCGAGACCCGCCGGTTCTTCAACAACCGGTACGTCGACATCCTCGGCATCGCCGCCGAGATGCTGAGGGGAGAGATCGAGTACCGCAGAGGGGGGCACCGGAGAGCCTTCGACCACCTCCGGACGGCGGTGTCCCGCTACGACCGGCTTCCCTACGACGAGCCTTGGGGCTGGATGCAGCCGCCCCGGCACGCCCTTGGTGCGCTGCTGCTGGAGCAGGGCCAGGTGGAGGAAGCCGCCGAGGTGTACCGCGCCGACCTGGGCCTGGGCGACACTGCGCACCGGGCGGCCCATCACCCGGACAACATCTGGAGCCTCCACGGCTACGCGGAGTGCCTCCACCGGCTCGGCAGGTGCGCGGAGGCCGAGTCCGTCCAGGCCCGCCTGGACGTCGCCGCGTCCCACGCCGACACCGAAATCCGCGCCTCCTGCTTCTGCCGCACCGACGACTAGGGACGAGGACGCTCCGTGGGGCGCCGAGTCGATGGATCTTGGGAGACATATCGCGAGGTGTACCGTGGTTAAGAGGCCGATAGCGGTCCGTCACCGTGCTCCCTTCGTGCATTTCGCGTTGCCTGAAGGGAGGACCGATGGAGCCACTGCCAGCGGTTCAACGGGTGGATCGCTATGTGCATGAGAGGCGGACCACAGACCAGAAGTTGGTCGATTGGGCTGTCTACTTCTTCTTGCTGTCCTGGGTCACCCTCGGCATCTACACCATCGTGGTCTTCTACCGGCGGCTTAAGCGTGCAGACCTCTTCCGGGACCGTCGTCTCCACTACCACGGCGCTGTCATCGAGGCCACCAGGCAGTTCGCCGAGCAGAGCGGTAGTGGTCACGAAGTCAGAGGACAGCTCGATGACCTGCGGCGGTACGTCAATGACCGGTTTGAGGACGAGCATCGGCCGATCAACGCCGGGCTGTCGGTCTTTCTGAGCTTCATCACGCTCGGGGTCTACTGGTTCATCGCCACGTACCGGATGATGCGGTTCTGGTGGGAGATCCAGCTCACGGAGCAGGACTTCGACGACGTGCTGAGCGACATCTGGCTGCGCCTCGGAATCGTCCAGTACCGCGTGACCTTCGAGCCCGTGCCGGACCTTCATCGCGGCTTCGGGGTCCATGTGCTGCTGACGGTCGTCACATTCGGGATCTACGGAGTTGTCTGGGACTATCAGCTTCACACCGATCCGGAGAAGCTCTTCCCAGAAGTGCACTCGACCGAGGACACAGTCCTGTCGGCTCTACGCCACGCCGAGACGGCGCCTCGCGGAGGCCGTGCGGTGGCCTGAGCCTGGCGGCGTTTCATTTTGCCCAGGTCCGTTGCGACATCGGCCCGAGTCAGGCGGACGAGTGGGTGGCTCGGTGGTGAAGGTCGTTGAGGTGGGTGGATACGGCGGCGCGCATTCGGTCCGGGGTCGTGGTGCGCGGGTGCAGGGCGGCGTGGACGGCCAGGCCGTCGACCAGGGCGTGGAGGCGGTCGGCTTCTAGTTCCGTGTCCGACTCCGGGGCCAGGGAACGGGCCAGGGCCAGGCAGCCGGAGCGCATGGTGGCGTGAGCCTCCTCGCACAGGGCGCGCAGGTCGGGGTCGACGAGGGCGCGGGCGGTGAAGGCGAGCCAGACGTGGTTCTCGGCGGCGCGTTCGGCGTCCATCGGGAGGAGCTCGTTCAGGACGCGGGCGGCGCGGTCGCGGGGATCGGCGTCCGTGGACGGGACGGCGGCGATCCGCTGCTCGATCCGCTCGATGATCGTCCGGAGGGTGAAGGCCAGCAGCTCGGGCTGGGTGGCGAAGTAGTGCCGCAGCGAGCCGGCCGACAGGCCCGCCTCCTTCGCGACATTGCGGACGGACGCCCGGTCCAGGCCGTCCCGCCGGACCACCCGCCACACCGCCGCGACCACGTCCTGCCGGCGCCTGGCCGGATCCACCACTTTCGGCATGGGACTTTTATAGCACAGCTGTGTTACATTCCTCGTGATGGCACGGTCGTACTAAATAAGGAGTCGTCATGAGACGCGCGCTCGTCGTCGCCCTCACCGCCGGACCGCTGCTGCTCACCGGGGCCGGGCTCGCCGCCGGAGCGGCGCTTCAGGCCGAGTCCGGCGGGTCGTTCGCGACTTCGGAGCAGCGCTTCGGCACGTCCGCCGTCGCGCTCAAGACCGACGAGATCGAGGTGGGGGCCGAGACGGCGCGGGCCGGGAACCCCATGCCCGACGTCGGCGAACTCGCCGAGGTGAAGATCGTCGTCCGGCCGGCCGACCCTGGCGTTCCGCTGTTCGTGGGGGTCGGGCCCAAGGCGGAGGTCGAGCGCTACCTGCGCGGGGTGTCGCGGGACGAGTTCGTGTCGGCGCGGCTCAGCCCGTTCAAGCCGGTGTTCCAGCGGCTGCCGGGCGCGGACACGGCCGCCGCGCCGCCGTCGCAGCAGCGGTTCTGGGTCGTCAGCTCCGCGGGAACCGGGACGCGCACCGTCACGTGGGACAAGACCGGCGGCGCCTGGTCCGTGGTCGTGATGCGGATGGACGGCCGTTCCGGCGTGGACGCGCACGCCTCGATCGGCCTGCGCTTCGGCTTCCTGCTCCCCGGCGCGGTCGTCGCGCTGGCCGCCGGGACCGTGCCGCTCGCCTGGGCGCTGGTCGCGCGCCGCCGCCACGCCACCGGCCGCCGCGACGCGTCCTGAGAGGGAGTCTGTCCGGGTTGCGGTTTCTTGGGGTGTTCTCGTGCCCCCTTTTGGGGGTGCGCGTGCGACGCTCGATGGAGATCACGGACGTCTGGAGGGCTGATGAAGGCGCTGCTCAACTCGCTGAACGAGGACGAGAAGGCCCTCGTCCGGGAGACCGGGAGCGGGGAGCTCGCCGGCATGGAGGAGGACGGGCTCGTCGATCTGCACACGAGGATCAGGCGTGCCCGCGACAAGTACAGCAAGCTGTACCGGCGCACCGCGAGCGAGCGGGTCGGGAAGTACGGGGGGCGGGGGAAGGCGCGGCCGAAGAACGTCCGGAACGCGGGGAAGGCGGAGGTGTTCGAGGACGCGCTCGCCCGCGTGAGCTGGTACCTGGCGCGGGCGGCGCGGCGCAGCGCGGCCGAGCTCAAGGCGGAGCGGATCGAGGCGGCCAGGTCCGGAGGGAGCGTCCCGCCGGGGGCCGGGCCTCCGGAGGCCGCGCCGAGGACGTCCCAGACGACGGCCCGCCGCAGGCCGACCAGCGCCGACCCCGCGCTGAGCCGGAGGCATGCGGCCACCAGGGCGAAGGGCGCCCGCAGGCAGGCGAGGCGCGACAGCCGCTGAGCGCCGGGCCGTCAGACGACGCGGCCGACGCCGGCGAGGAAGCCGGGCTGGGACATGTCGGACCGGTCCGGTTCGCCCTCCGGCCGCCAGTCGGCCACCTGGACCAGGCCAGGCCCGACCAGCTCGGTGCCCTCGAAGAACGTCCTGATCTCGTCGACTCCCCGCGGGATGAAGCAGCCCGGCCCCGTCCCGTCGTAGGCGGAGCGCACCTGGGCCTCGATGTCCTGGGAGACGCCGCCCGCGTACGCGTGCGAGATGGCCAGATGGCTGCCGGGGGCCAGCGGCCCGCGCAGCCTCGCCATGATCTCGGCGGGACGGTCCTCGTCCGGGACGAAATGCAGGACGGCCAGCAGGATGAGCCCCACCGGCCGGTCGAAGTCGATCCGGGCCCTGACGTCCGGATGGTCGATGATGCCCTCCGGTTCGCGCAGGTCGCCCTCGACGACCGTGGTGAGCGGGTTGTCGGCCAGCAGCGCCCGGGCGTGCGCGAGCACGATCGCGTCGTTGTCGACGTAGATGACGCGGGAGTCGGGGGCGGCGCGCTGGGCCACCTGGTGCACGTTCTCCTGCGTCGGCAGGCCGGAGCCGATGTCGAGGAACTGGCGCACGCCGAGCCCGGCCATCATCCGCACGGCCCTGGACAGCAGCCCGCGGTTGGCGCGGGTGATCTCCCGCGCGCTCGGGATCGCCGCCATGACCCGGTTCGCGGCCTCGCGGTCGGCGGAGAAGTTGTCCTTGCCGCCGAGGTAGTAGTCGTACATCCGGGCCACGCTGGGGCGATCGGGATCGAGGACCCATCCCGGCTGGTGCTCATCGCTCACCGGCAGACCTCCCCCTCCGTAACGCCCAATCGACTGATTGTAGGGGAGAAATCCGGACGATTTCCGGAAGCTGCGGCCCAGGGCGGCGCCGGGCGACGGCGGCCGTCAGGACGCGTCGATGATCTCGGGGGCGAGGATGCGGTCCAGGACCATCGCGGCGCAGCCCCTGAGGCCCGCCTGCTCGCCCAGGCGGCTGGGCTCGATGCGGAGGTCGCGGGTGGCGAGCGCGGTGGAGCGCTGGTAGACGGTCTCGCGCAGGCCCGCGATGAGGGGCGCGTCCGCGCCCGCGAGGTCGCCGCCGAGGACGACGACGGCGGGGTTGAGGAGGTTGACGGCGGTGGCGACGACCTCGCCGATGCGGCGTCCGGCGTCGCGGAGGAGCGCGACGGTGGCGGGGTCGCCGGAGCGGGCCAGCGCGGCGAGGCCGGAAAGATCGCTCGCCCCCGCGCGGGCGAGGAGGGCGGCGCCGCCAGCGATGGCCTCGACGCAGTTGACGTTGCCGCAGCGGCACGGCGCCTCGACCGGGGCGGGGACGGGGACGTGGCCGATCTCGCCCGCCGCGCCGAGCGCGCCGCGCTGGATGCGGCCGCCGCTGACCAGGCCCGCGCCGATGCCGGTGGAGACCTTCACGAACAGCAGGTCGTCGACGCCGGGGTGGGCCTGGTGCTCGCCGAGCGCGGCGGCGTTGACCTCGTTGTCGAGGTAGGCGGGGACGCCGAAGTGGGCGGAGATCGGGGGCCCGACGTCGATGCCGTCCCAGCGTCCGGCGGCGTGCTCGACGGTGTCGGGGACGCCGAGGCCGACGCCGCGGACGGTGGACGCGTCCAGGCCGGAGCGGGCGAGCAGCGACGTCCACTCGTCGAGGAGGCGGGGGAGGGTCTTGCCGGGGGAGACCTCGGCCGGGGGGCCGTCGGCGCGGGCGAGGACCGTGCCCGCGAGGTCGCAGACGGCGAGCTGGCCGCGGGACTGGCCGAGGTTCGCGACGAGGACGGCGCCCCCCGCGGCGTTGAACTCCAGGCGGGCCGGCGGGCGCCCGCCGGTGGACGGGCCGTCGGCGCGCTCGGTGACGAGGCCGCGCGAGATCAGGTCGGCGACGCGGGACGCGACGGCGGGCCGGGACAGCCCGGTGATGCGCCCCAGCCCGGCGCGGGTGGCGACGCCGTCCTCCCGGATCAGGCGGAGCACGTCCCCGCTGGTGGACGGGCGGGTCCCGGGGCGCGGCAACGGCATCCGGCCAGTCAAGCACGCGCCGCTTTGGTACGTCCAGTTCGTGCAAGATCCAGACTTTTGTAAGTGTGTGTTCATAAGTCGGGTTGTGTTGGTTACCTATGTCTCGGTAGCTTGACGATCTGGAGATCCCCCTGGACTGGAGCGTCCTATGGCCGTACATCCCGTGCTGGCGGAAGTGACCCGGCGCGTCGCCGAGCGGAGCGCCGGACCGCGCGGCGCCTACCTGAGCCGAATCCGCGACGCCCGGACGGAGGGCCCGGTGCGCGGCGGGATGGGCTGCGCGAACCTCGCCCACGGCTTCGCGGCGTGCGGCGTCCAGGACAAGCTGTGGCTCAGGGGCGACGTCGCGCCCAACATCGCGATCGTGTCGGCGTACAACGACATGCTGTCCGCGCACCAGCCGCTGAAGGACTACCCCGACCTGCTGAAGGCCGCGATCCGCGCGGCGGGCGGGACGGCGCAGTTCGCCGGAGGCGTGCCCGCGATGTGCGACGGCATCACCCAGGGCCGCGCCGGGATGGAGCTTTCGCTGTTCAGCCGGGACGTGGTCGCGATGGCCACGGCGGTGGCGCTGTCGCACGACATGTTCGACGGGGCGCTGCTGCTCGGCGTGTGCGACAAGATCGTCCCGGGGCTGGTGATCGGGGCGCTGTCGTTCGGGCACCTGCCGGTGATCCTGGTCCCGGCCGGGCCGATGGCGTCCGGGCTGCCGAACGGGGAGAAGGCGAAGGTCCGCAAGCGGTTCGCGGCCGGGGAGGTCGGGCGCGAGCAGCTCCTCGCCGCCGAGGCCGCGTCCTACCACTCGCCCGGCACCTGCACCTTCTACGGGACGGCCAACTCCAACCAGCTCCTGATGGAGGTCATGGGCCTGCACCTGCCGGGCGCGAGCTTCGTCCCGCCGGGCACGAAGCTGCGGGACGCCCTGACCGAGGCGGCCGGACGGCGCGTCCTGCAGCTCACCGACCTGGCCGACGGCTACCTCCCGATCGGTGAACTGCTGGACGAGCGCGCGTTCGTCAACGGGGTCGTCGCGCTGCTCGCCACGGGCGGCTCCACCAACCACACGCTCCACCTGGTCGCGATGGCCGCGGCGGCGGGCATCGAGCTGACCTGGGACGACTTCGACGAGCTGTCCAAGGTCACGCCGCTGCTCACGCGCCTCTACCCGAACGGGACCGCCGACGTGAACCACTTCCACGCGGCCGGCGGCACCGCGTTCCTGATCGGGGAGCTGATCGACGCCGGGCTCGTCCACGAGGACGCGAGGACGGTCGGCGGCGACACCCTGGCCGCGTACCGGAAGGCGCCGGAATTCGACGGCGGCATGGTCGAGTGGCGGGACGTGGCGCGCGCGTCGGGCGACACCGGCGTGCTGCGTCCCGTCGCCGACCCGTTCGACGCGCACGGCGGCCTGCACACCGTGCGCGGCAACCTGGGCCGGGCGGTGGTCAAGGTGTCGGCGGTGCGTCCCGAGCACCGGACGATCGAGGCCCCGGCCCGCGTGTTCGACTCGCAGGAACGGCTCCAGGACGCGTTCGCCGCCGGGGAGCTCGACCGGGACGTGGTCGCGGTCGTCCGCAACCAGGGGCCGCGCGCCAACGGGATGCCCGAGCTGCACCGGCTGACCCCGCCGCTGTCCGTCCTCCAGGACAGGGGGCACCGCGTCGCGCTCGTCACGGACGGGCGCATGTCGGGCGCCTCCGGGGCGGTGCCCGCCGCGATCCACGTGTCGCCGGAGGCGGCGGCGGGCGGGCCGCTCGCCCGCGTCCGCGACGGCGACGTCGTCCGGCTCGACGCGGACGGCGGGGTGCTGGAGGTCCTCGTCCCGGACGAGGAGTTCGCGGCCCGCGAGCCCGCCGCCGCACCCCCGCCGGACGGGACGTGGGGGACCGGCCGCGAGCTGTTCCGGACGTTCCGCGCCGCCGTCGGCCCGGCCGAGCAGGGCGCGGGAGTCTTCGCGTGAGCGGCGTCGTGAGCGGCGGCAGCACGGCCGCGCGTCCGTGGCTGGTCGGGGACGTCGGCGGCACGAACGCCAGGTTCGCGCTGGTGGACGGCCCGGACGGCGCCCCGTCCCGCGCGCACTCCCTCCCCACCCGCGAGCACGCCGGTCTCGCCGAGGCCGCGGCCGCCTACCTCGCCCAGCACGCGCCGGGCGTCCGGCCGTCCGCCGCGTGCCTGGCGGTGGCCGGGCCGGTCACGGGCGGGACGTACCACCTGACGAACGCGGGCTGGCCGAAGGGCACCCGCGAGGAGGTGCGCGCCCACCTCGGCGTGCCCCACCTGGACATCATCAACGACTTCGAGGCGCTCGCCCTCGCCCTCCCGCGCCTCGGCCAGGACGACCTCGTCCCGATCGGCGACCTCGTCCCAGTCGGTGACGCCGAGCCGACGGAACCCGGCGCGCCGCTGGCCGTGGTCGGGCCGGGCACGGGGCTCGGCGTGGCGGGGCTCGTGCCGACGCCGTCCGGATGGCTGCCGCTGCCCGGCGAGGGCGGCCAGGTCGACGTCCCGGCCGCGACCGACCGGGAGATCGAGATCACGCGGCTGCTGCGCGCCGAACGCGGCGCGGCCAACGCCGAACACCTGCTGTCCGGGGCCGGGCTGACCCGCATCCACCGGTACCTGGCCGCGCTCGACGGCACGTCCGCCGAACCGCTCACCGCGCAGGAGATCACCGAGCGCCGCGACGACCCGCGCTGCCACGAGACGCTGCTGACGTTCTGCGCGATGCTCGGGTCGCTCGCCGGGAACGTCGCCCTGACGCTCGGCGCCCGAGGCGGCGTCTACCTCGGCGGAGGGATCCTGCCGCGCATCGCGGACGTGCTCAGCGACAGCGCGTTCCGGGCCCGCTTCGAGGGGAAGCCTCCCGTCGAGGACTACATGCGCGGCATCCCGACCGCGCTGATCGTCCACCCCGGCCCCGCCCTGGCCGGGGCCGTGACGCGGCTCGCGCAGAGCCTGCCCGAACTGGAGATCGCATGATCGCCGCCGACCTGTTCGACCTCGCGCCCGTCATCCCCGTCGTGGTGCTGGACGACGCCGACGCGGCCGTCCCGCTGGCCCGCGCCCTGGTGGACGGCGGGCTCCCGGTGATCGAGGTGACGCTCCGCACCCCGGCCGCCCCGGCGGCGATCGCGCGGATCGCCGCGGAGGTCCCGGACGCGGTCGTCGGCGCGGGGACCGTCGTCCGGCCGGAGGACGCCGAGCGGTCCGCCACGGCCGGGGCCCGGTTCCTGGTCAGCCCCGGCCGCACGTCCCGGCTCCAGGCGGCGATGGTCGCGACCGGGCTGCCGTTCCTGCCGGGCGTCGCGACCGCGTCCGAGGCGCTCGCGCTGCTGGAGGACGGCGTCACGGCGATGAAGTTCTTCCCCGCCGAGGCCGCGGGCGGGATCCCGTACCTCAAGTCGCTCTACGGGCCGCTGCCGCAGATCCGGTTCTGCCCGACCGGCGGCGTCGGGCCGGGGAACGCCGCCGAGTACCTCGCGCTGGACAACGTCGGCTGCGTCGGCGGGTCCTGGCTCACCCCGGCGGACGCCGTCCGCGACGGCGACTGGGACCGCGTCCGCAAGCTCGCCGCCGAAGCCGCGGCGCTCCGCTCCCGCTGATGTCACATTCGCGCGCCGTGCGCCCGTCTCATGGGCATGAATGACGCACCGACTCTAGAGAGCCTGAAGAAGCAGCGGACCGTCCAGGTGACGTCCTACCGCAAGGACGGGACGCCGGTCGGGACCCCCGTCAGCGTCGTCGTCCGCGGCGACCACGCCTACTTCCGCACCTACGACAAGGCGTTCAAGGCCAAGCGGCTGTCCCGCAACCCCGAGATCGAGATCGCGCCGAGCACCTCCAAGGGGAAGGTCACCGGCCCGGCGGTGCACGGCCGCGCCCGGCTGCTGACGGTGGAGGAGGCGCGGCCGATCCGGAAGCTGCTGGCCCGAAAGCACCCCTTCCTCCAGGGGTTCGCGGTGCCGCTCTTCCACAAGATGAAGCACTACCAGACGCTCCATTACGAGGTCACCCTTGAGGACCGCTGACCCGTGCGCAGTGCGGGCAGGGACCGGCGACGAGCCCTCGCCCGCCGCCCGTCGGGACGAGGTCCATCCGGAGCCGGCCGCAGGCGCAGCGGGTCCAGACCACGATGCCGTCGCTGGTCAGATGCCGTGAGACTGTCGTGCTCTGCTGATCCATGACACCAGTCTGCAACCGGCCGAACGTTTCCGTCCATTTCAGGTTTCCGCACTGGATCGTGCAAGATGGTTACATGATTGATCTGCGGCGGCTGCACATGCTCCGGCTCGTCCACCAGTTCGGGACGGTCACGTCGGCGGCGGAGGCGATGCACCTCACCCCGTCGGCGGTCTCGCACCACCTGCGCGAGCTGGCGCGGGAGCTGAAGGTCCCGCTGCTGGAGCCGCAGGGCCGCAAGGTCAAGCTCACCCCGGCCGCGCACCTGCTGGTCGAGCACGCCGACGGGCTGCTCGCCAAGTGGGAGGAGACCCTCGCCGACCTGGAGTCGCATCGCGCCGGGGCCGTGGGGCCGCTGCGGATGTGCGGGTTCACGACGGCGGTCGGCGGGCTGATCGCCCCGGCCGCGGGCGCGCTGAAGCGGGCCGACCCCGGCCTCGCCGTCGAGATCCGCGAATGCGACACCGACGTGGCGATGGGGCTGCTCGCCGCCGACGAGACCGACATCGCCGTCATCGAGCCCACCCCGGACGCGCCGCCGCCCGGCGACCCGCGCTTCGACCGGGAGCCGCTGCTGGAGGAGGCCCTCGACCTGATCGTCCCCGGCGGCCACCCGCTCGCCCTCCGCGCCGGCGTCTCGCTGGAGGACGCGGCGGACGAGGCGTGGATCAGCGTCCAGCCCGAAGGCTGCGCCCACCACCAGCAGGTCATGGCGTACTGCGCCGCCGCCGGGTTCACGCCCCGCATCGCGCACAACGCCACCACCTGGTCGGTGATCTGGGCGCTGGTCGCCAACGGGCTCGGGGTGTCGCTCGTGCCGCGGCTGGCGGGCGGGCCGTCCGACCAGCCCGTCGTCCGGGTCCCGCTGAGCGGCGACGGCGTCCCGAGGCGGCGCGTGCTGACCTGCGTGCGGCGCGGCAGCCGCGGCAACCCGCTGATCGTCCGGGCGCTGCGCGCCCTGCACGACGCCGTCCCCGACCGCTGCACCCGGATGGCCGCCTGACCCCGCTATTCGCTCGCGATCGCTTCCAGGATGTTCATGCGGGCGGCGCGGCGCGCGGGCCACACGGCGGCGACGACCCCGATCACCGCGGCCGCCGCGACGCACACCGCCAGCGTCCCGTACGGGATCGCGAGGACCTCCATGCCGCCGTCCCCGTCCGCCATCACGCGCTGCAGGACGATCCCGAGGACCAGGCCCGTCCCGACCCCGGCCGCCGCGCCGAACAGCGACACCACGACCGCCTCGTACCGGATCATCCGGCGGAGCTGGCGGCGCTGCATCCCGACGGCGCGGAGCAGGCCGATCTCCCGCGTCCGCTCGGTGACGGCGAGCGCGAGCGTGTTGACGATGCCGAGCGCCGCCACCAGCACCGACAGCACCAGCAGGCCGAGGACGAGGTTGAGGAACAGGCCGATGTCCCCGGCGGCGTCGTCCTTCACCTGGGCGCGGTCTTTGAGCTCCAGGTTCGGCCAGGGGGCGAGCGCCGCCTCCAGTGCGCCTCTGCGGGCATCCGTGACGTTGATCTCGATGCGGTCGATGGGCGCGTCCGGGTCGCGCGTCCGGTAGCCCGCCCAGTCGATGATCATGGACGGGGCGGACGGGGTGACGGACGGCCGGTCGGCGTAGATCCCCGCGATGCGGAACGTCCGCCGCGTCCCGTCCTGGTAGCGGCCCTTGATCGTCGAGCCGACCCGCCAGCCCTGCGACGTCGCGACGCTGCGGCCGACGAGCAGGGCGTCCCCGCGCGCGGACGGCGTCCCCTCCTGGAGCGGCAGGCGGAAATGGCCGAGCAGCTCGCCCGGCGAACCCGCCGCCGCCGTCCGGACGGACCCGGCCAGCTCGAACCGCGCCGTCCGGATCGGGATCGCCGACCGCACGCCGCCCACCCCCGCCACCGCGCCCGCCGCCTCCGCCGCGACCGGCGTGATCTGGCTCCGGCCGGTGACCTGGTAGTCGGCGGTGAGGCCCGCGTCGAGCTGCCGGTCCACCGACGTCGCCATCGACTGGACGATCACCGACACCGTCGCGATCAGCGCGAGCCCGATCGTCAGCGCGGACGCGGTCGCCGCCGTCTGCCGGGGGTCGCGCAGCGCGTTCCGCCCGCCCATCCGGCCGGAACTCCCGCCGAACCGTGCGAACGGCCAGGCCAGCACCCTGATCACCGGACGGCCGACCACGGGCGACACCACGACCACCCCAGCGAACAGCGCCATCGCGCCCGCCCCGGCGAGGGTCAGCGCCGCCGTCCCGTCCGCCGCGAGCCCGGCCGCGACCAGGCCGCCGCCCGCCGCGAGCGCGACGCCGCCGCACACCGCCCGCCCCCGCAGCGGACGCGGCGCGGCCTTCCCCTCGCGGAGCGCCGCCACGGGCGGGATCCGCGACGCGCGCCGCGCCGGGACGAACGCGGCGGCCAGCGTGACGAGCGTCCCCACCCCGTAGGACGCGATCACCGCCGAGGCCGGGATCACGAGCGTCCCGAACGGCAGCTCCTCGCCGCCCGTGACGACGGTCATCAGCCGCGCCAGCCCGGCCGCGACGCCCGCGCCCGCCGCCAGGCCCAGCGTGGAGCCCGCCAGCCCGACCCCGGCCGCCTCGCCGAGCACCGACCGCGTCACCTGTCCGCGCGACGCCCCGACCGCGCGCAGCAGCGCCAGCTCCCGCACCCGCCCGCTCACCAGCATCGCGAACGTGTTGAAGATGATGAACGAGCCGACGAACACCGCGATCACGGCGAAGACCAGCAGGAACGTCCGCAGGGCCTTGAGTATCTCGGTGAACGACGCGGCCTGCTCGTCGACGGCCTCCCGCCCGGTGATCGCCTCGACGCCGGGCGGGAGGGCGGCCGCGACCGCGTCCCGGAGCCGTTCCTGCGGGACGCCGTCGTCCCCGTGCACGACGATCCGCGCATACGTTCCGGGATGGTCGGACAGCAGCCGCCGCGCGGTCTCCGGCGCGAACGCCGTCATCGAGAGCTGGTCGCTCAGCGCCGAGTCGCCCACCTCGAACAGGCCCGTCAGCCGGAACGCGCGCGTGCCCGAGGTGAGCGCCACCTTGACCTGGTCGCCGACGCGGTACCCGGCGTCGGCGGCGGTCGTGACGTCGACGGCGATCTCGTCCGGCGCGGCGGGCGGCGTCCCGGACGTCAGGCGGGGGAGCGACAGGTCGGGGTCGCCGTCCCACGCCACCCCGGCCTGTGGCTCCGCGCCGACGATCTCGCCGCGCCGGTCGACGACGGCGGCGAACCCGGTGACGACGCCGTGCGCCTTCTCCACCCCCTCCACGCCCTGGACGGCGGCCAGCACCGGCTCCGGGACGGGACGCTCCGACGCCCGCTCACCGAGGCCCGGCTCGAACGCCCGGTCCGTCCGGACGACGACGTCCGTGCCGCGGCCCAGGTCGTCGAAGGCCCGGTCGAACGAGCGGTCCAGCGTGGCGGAGAAGATCAGCGTCCCGGCGACGAACGCGACGCCGGCGACCACCGCGACCGTCGACAGCAGCAGGCGGGCACGGTGCGCGACGAGGCCGCGGAGCACGAGCTTGAACATCATGCCGCCGATTCCAGCCCGGACGGACCCCCGCCCGGCAGCGCCGGTCGTCGTGTCCGCGCCCTACGAACTGCCTCCGGGACGCGACTTTCGTAGGGGTCGCGGGCCCCATCCGGGTGCGTACCGTGTTCTTGTGCACCTGCCCTCGCCGCGTTCCGCGATCGCGCGGCTCCTCCCGCCCGGACGGTCCCGCGACCTGACCGCCGACGCCCTCGTCGTCGCGGCCGGCGTGGCGCTGAGCCTGGGCGCGGACGGAGGCACGATCGTCCGCCCGCACGGCGGCGCCACGATGGCGCTTCTCCTGGTGCCCGCGCTCGCACTGGCGTTCCGGCGCCGCGCCCCGATGACGGTCGCGTGGATCACCGCCGCCCTCGCCGCCCTGGTCTGGGCCGTCGAGCAGGCCGCGCCGGGGACGCTGCTGCACGTCGACGCCGACCACGCCCTCAGCCCGCCGGTGTGGTGGCCGCCGACCGCGCCGCTCGCCGCCTACGCGGCGATGGCGTTCCCGCGCGACGGCGCCCGCCCGGTCTGGATCCGCGCGCTGCCCGTCGCCGTGCTGCTCCTCCCCGTCGGCGCCCTCGGCGACGTCTTGCCCGGCACGGCCATGCGGCAGTTCTCGTCGCAGGAGACCGACAGCATCGAGGCGCTGGTGTTCCGCAGCGTGGTCGCCGTGGCGGTCGCGGCGCTGATCGGCATGTACGCCGCCGCCCGCCGCCGCGTGGTCCAGGCGCTCACCGAGCGGGCCGAACGCGCCGAGCGGGAGCGGCACCTGCTGGCCGAGCGGGCCCGCGCGGAGGAGCGCGCCCGGCTCGCCGCCGAGATGCACGACGTCGTCGCGCACCGGGTGACGCTGATGGTTCTGCAGGCGGGGGCGCTGCGCGTCCGGGCGAAGGACGACCCGACCCGCGAGGCCGCCGAGGAGCTGCGCGGCACCGGCTGCCTGGCCCTCGAAGAGCTCCGCGACGTCATCGGCCTGCTGCGCCGCGACCCCGCGGCGGCGGCCCCGGCCGCGGACTCCGGTCCGCTGCCCGACCTGTCGGCGCTGGTCGCCGAGTCGGCGGCGGTCGGCGTCCCGGTCGAGCTGGCCGAGCACGGAGACCCGCCGCCCGCCTCGCCCGCCGTGGGACGGACCGCGTACCGGGTCGTCCAGGAGGCGCTGACCAACGCCCGCAAGCACGCGCCGGGCGCGGCCGTCGAGGTGGACGTCCGCTACCGCGTCGACGGCGTGACGCTGACCGTCCGCAACGCGTCCGCGCCGGGCGAACCGGACGCCGAACTGGCGGCCAGCGGGTCCGGCATGGGCCTCGCCGGGCTGCGCGAGCGCGTCGAGCTGATCGGCGGGACGTTCACCGCCGGCCCGCACCTGGACGGGTTCCGCGTCGAGGCGTCCCTGCCCGCCTACGTCCCGGTGGCGAAGCCGTGATCACGGTCCTGCTGGTGGACGACGAGCCGATGGTGTGCGCGCACCTGCGCACCATCCTCGGCGCGGCCGACGACGTCCAGGTGGTGGGGGAGGCGCACGACGGGGCCGCCGGGGTGGAGGCCGTCGTCCGGTACCGGCCGCACGTGGTGCTCATGGACCTGCGGATGCCGGGCGTGGACGGCCTCGCCGCCATCGAGCGGATCGCCGCGCTGCGCTCCCCGCCCGCCGTGGTCGCGCTGACGACGTTCGACGCCGACGAGTACGTGATCCGGGCGCTGCGGGCGGGCGCGGCGGGCTTCCTGCTGAAGTCGACGCCGCCGGAGGACCTGGTGAAGCTCGTCCGGGTCGCCGCCGACGGGCACACCGTGATGTCGGCCGCCGCGACCATGCGGCTGCTCGGCACGGCGGACGCCCGCGCGTCCGACCGCGACCGGACCCGGGCCCTCGTCGGCGGCCTCACCGGACGGGAGACGCAGGTGCTGGCCTGCCTCGGCGAGGGCCTGTCCAACGCGCAGATCGCGGGACGCCTCCACCTCAGCGAGGCCACCGTCAAAGGCCACGTGTCCCGGCTGCTCGACAAGCTCGGCTGCGCCAACCGCACCCAGGCGGGGCTCGTCGCCCGCGACGCGGGCCTGCGCTGAGCCCCGCGCCCGCGTCAGGCGCGGGTGCGGGACCGGCGGACCCCGACCGCCAGCACGACGGCGCGGATGACCCAGACGGCCAGCGCGATCTGCAGGACGGCGAGGAACCCCGCGCCCGGCCCGACCGTGAACGCCAGCACCAGGAACACCGCGAGCATCAGCGGGAACGCCTTGAAGTGCGGCCCGTGGCGGTGGGGATGGAGCCGCATGTGACGGTGCCGCCACGCGGGATGCCCCGGCCCGCCGAACATGACGGCCGCCCCCTGCTGCCAGGGGACGTCGGGCGCCTTCTCCGGCTCGGGCAGCCCGGTCGGCGGCGGCAGGTCGCGGACGTGCGCGCGCAGGTCGCCGCGCGTCTTGGCGGACAGCACCGCGTCGAGGCGCTCGTCCAGCTCGGCGGTGTCGAGACGGCCCGCCGCGAAATGGTCGTGCAGGGCGAGCATCACCGCGTCGCGCTCGGCGTCGCCGATCCGGATCTCATCCTGGCGTGCCATGATCACTCCCTGGTTCCCGCGGCCGTCGGCCCGGCGTCGTCGTCGCCACTGTCGGTGTCGGTGTCTTCGTCGGCCAGGATTCGGTAGAGGTCGCGCCGCGCGTCCGACAGGACGTCCCTGGCCCGGTCGACCTGCTCCGGCGAGCCGGAGTGGACGATCTGCATCACCGCGGCGCCCGTCTGCGCGGCCTGCCTGAACAGCTCCGGGACGCCCTCGCCGTACTCGGGCGTCATCTCGGCCCACGGCTCGGCCAGCCGGTCGGCGTGCTCGGCGACGTAGGCGCGGCCCTCGTCGGTCAGGTGGAACGACCGGCGCCCGCCGGCCTCCTCGCCCGCGATCAGGCCCTCGTCCGCGAGCTGCTGCAGCGCCGGGTAGACCGCGCCGGGGGACGGCTTCCACGCGCCGTCGCTGCGCTCGTTGATCTCCTGGATGATCTGGTAGCCGTTGCGCGGCTCCTCGGCGAGCAGCACGAGGATCGCCGCGCGGACGTTCCCCTTGCGCGCCTTGGCGCCCCGCCCCCACGGCCCGCCGCGCCCGCGCGCCCAGGGCGGGCGCGGCCCGCCCCAGGGGCCCGGGAAGGGGCCGTGCCCGTGGCCGCCGCCGAACAGCGCGCCGAAGGGGAAGTCGCCCCAAGGGCCGCGCCCATGCATGTGACCCATGTTCTGCACCACCTTCTGAGAGCTCTCTATGACCTCTCGCGATACGACAACGATATATCGATGACGTCCGGATGCGCCAGATGGTTCCCGGCGCCGTCTGATCGTCCGGAAACGTGGGTAACAGGCGTATGAGGAGGACGATGGGCACACACGAAGCGGTGACCGCGCGGGACGCGGTGTTCACGCCGGACGCGCCGGGCCCGAGCCTGCGCGCCCGCCGGGAGCTGCTGATCGGGCTGCTGCTCTTCGCGCTGTACGCCCTGGTCACCCGGCTCCCCGACGACGGCAGGACGGCCGCCGCCCGCGCGCACGGCGAGGCGATCTTCAACCTGGAGAAGGCGCTTCGCCTCGACGTCGAGCTGGGCCTCAACGGCTGGCTCGCGGACCAGTCGATCCTGCGGGTGCTGGCCAACTACGAGTACGCGATCACCTACATCGCGAGCGCGCTGGCCCTGCTGATCTGGCTGTTCGTCCGGCATCCCGAGCGGTACCGGACGGCCCGCAACGCCTTCATCCTGCTCAACCTCGGCGGCCTCGCGACGTTCGCGCTGTATCCCGTCATGCCGCCGCGGCTCATGCCCGACCTCGGGTTCATCGACACCGTCATGCAGGGCCGCACCTGGGGATCGTGGGGGTCGCCGCTGGTCGAGCACGCCGACAAGTTCGCCGCCGTGCCGTCCCTGCACATGGGCTGGACGCTGTGGGTCGGCGTCGAGCTCGCCCGCGTGAAGGCCAAGCGCTGGGTGCAGGTGCTGAACGCGGTGCACGTCCTCGTCACCCTGTACGTCATCCTCGCCACCGCGAACCACTACATCCTCGACGCGATCATCGCCGTCCCGTACGTGCTCGGCGCCGTGTTCGTCGCCGAGCGCATCGCCCGCCCGGCGCCCGTGCGCGCCGAAGGCCCCGACGCGTTCTTCCTCGCGGTGGAGACGCCCGCGGCCCCGCAGCAGGCCGGGGGCGTGATCATGCTGGACACGTCGCGGAAGGACGTCGGCCGCGACGACCTCGTCCGCGTGATCGGCGAGCGGCTCGGCGGGCTGCCCCGGTTCAGGCAGCGGCTCGTCCGGCGGGGCCGCTGGCGCCGTCCCGTCTGGCGCGACCATCAGCCGGTCGACTGGGAATGGCACGTCACCGAACGGCGCGTCGACGGCATGCCCGGCCTGCGCGCCGCCGTCGCCGAACTCCAGTCGCAGGCGCTGCCGCTCGACCGGCCGCCCTGGCGCATGGTCGTGCTGAAGGGCGCCGAACCCGGCCGCACCGCCGTCGTGTACCTGATGCATCACGTCGTCGCCGACGGCGTCGGCATCGTGGCGCAGGCCGTGTACCTGATGGAACCGCCGCCCGAGCCGTTCACCGGCCGGGTGCCGCGCAGGCCGTTCCGCAAGGCGCTCGCCACCGTGATCGGGCTGGGCCAGCTCGCCGTGGACGTCGCGCCCCCCGACCGGCTCCCGGCAGCCGGCACGTCCGAACGCCGGTTCAGCACCATGCACCTGCCGCTCGCGACCGTCCGGGACGTGGGCCGCCGCTACGGCGCGCGGGTCACCGACGTCGTGCTGTGCGCGGTCGCGGGCGCGCTGAACCGCGTCGTCAGCGAGGAGGACGGGCGCCCCGGCACCTGCCGCGTCGCCGTCCCGCTGATGATGCGGCCGCCCGGCAGCGCGATGGTCGGCAACCACACCACCGCCGTCATGGTCGACCTGCCGATCGGGAAGATGTCCGAGACCGACCGGCTCGCGCTGATCTCCAAGCGGAGCCGGGTGCTGCGGTCCGGGACGCGGGCGCAGGCCGCGTGGACCGTGATGTGGCAGGCCGGACGGCTCATGCCCGTCCCGCTGCACGCCCGGTTCGCGCGGCTGGCCTACAGCGGCCGCTTCCTCCAGGGCACCGTGTCGAGCCTCCCCGGCCCCGACAAGACGCTGCGGCTCGCCGGGGCCCCGCTCACCGCCGTGTACCCGATCGTCCCGCTCGCGCCCGGCACGCCGTTCGCGATCGCCGGGCTCGGCGTCGACCGCGAGCTGTGCTTCGGCCTCTCCCTCGACCCGGGGCTCGCGGACGACGCCGACACGCTGATGGACGCCGTCCGCGACGTCATCGAGGAACTCCGCGACGGCCCGAAGTGATCAGAAGCTGCGCGCGGCGCGCAGTGACTCCTTGAGGGAGCCCATCGTCGCGAACACGGCGGTCGGCTCGTAGCCGCAGTGCGCCATGCAGTTCGCGCAGCGGTCGTCGCGTCCCCGGCCGTAGGCGTCCCAGTCGGTGGTGTCGAGAAGCTCCTGGTAGGTGGCGGTGTAGCCGTCGTCCATCAGGTAGCAGGGCCGCTGCCAGCCCTTCAGCGAGTACGACGGGATCGCCCACGCCGTGCACGGGAAGTCGACCTTCCCTTCGAGGAAGTCGAGGAACAGCGGCGAGTGGTTGAACCGCCAGCGGCGCCGCCGCCCGCCCGCGAACGCCTTGCGGAACAGCTCCCGCGTCTCCTGCACGCCGAGGAAGTGCTCCTGGTCGGGGGCCTTCTCGTACGCGTACGCGGGCGAGATCATCATCTGGTCGACGCGCAGATCGTCGTTCAGGTAGTCGAGGACGTCGATCACCGTCTGCGGGGTGTCGGTGTTGAACACCGTCGTGTTCGTCGTGACCCGGAACCCGCGCTCCTGGCACAGCCGGATCGCGTCCACCGCCTGGTCGAAAACGCCCTCCTTGCAGACGGACGCGTCATGCCGCTCCCGCAGCCCGTCGATGTGCACCGCCCACGCGAAGTAGCGCGACGGCTCGAATCGGTCGATCTTCTTCGGGATCAGCGCCGCGTTCGTGCACAGGAACACGTACCGCTTCATCTTGATCAGCTCGGCGACCAGCTCCCCGATCTGCGGGTGCATCAGCGGCTCGCCGCCCGCGATCGACACCATCGGCGCGCCGCACTCGCGGATCGCGGCGACCGCCTGCTCGACCGGCATCCGCTGCTTCAGCACGTCCGCCGGGTGCTGGATCTTCCCGCAGCCCGCGCAGGCCAGGTTGCACGCGTACAGCGGCTCCAGCTCGACGATCAGCGGGAACCGCGTGCGGCCCCGGAGCTTGTTGCGCAGGACGTATCCGCCGATGCGCAGGCTCTGGCGCAATGGCATCGCCATGACTCACGAACCCTTCAGGTAGCGGCCCAGCGCGCTGAGGGGGAACACCAGGCGGTACAGGTGGTAGTTGATGTAGAAGTCGCCGGGGAAGCCGGTGCCGGTGAAGTGGTCCTCGTCCCAGGTGCCGTCCGGGCGCTGCCGCTCGACGAGCCACCGCACCCCGCGCTCCACGGACTCGCCGCGCTCACCGGCGGCGAGCAGCGCGAGCAGCGCCCACGCCGTCTGCGACGCGGTGGACGCCCCGTGCCCGACCCACGACCGGTCGCGGTAGGACCGCAGGTCCTCGCCCCAGCCGCCGTCGTCGCGCTGGTGCCGTTCCAGCCAGGCGACCGCGTCCCTGATCACGGGCTTCTCGGGGCGCACGCCCGCCGCGATCAGCGCGGGGACGACGCTGCCCGTCCCGTACACATGGTTGGCGCCCCAGCGGCCGAACCACGAGCCGTCCGGCTCCTGCGCTTTCAGCAGCCAGCCGACCGCCCGCTTGACCAGCAGCGAGTCGGCCATGCCGCGGTGCGCCATCGCCTCCACCACGTGCGCGGTGACGTCCGCGGACGGCGGGTCGATCACCTCGCCGAAGTCGCAGAACGGCAGCCTCCGGCACAGCGTGCGGGTGTTGTCGGCGTCGAACGCGCCGAACCCGCCGTCCTTGGAGACCATCCCCGCCATCCACCGGACGCCCCGCTCGACCGCCGGCTCGGCCAGCGGATGCTGGACGCGGTTCAGCGCGATGACCACCTCCGCCGTGTCGTCGACGTCGGGATAGCAGTCGTTGTCGAACTCGAACGCCCAGCCGCCCGGGGGCAGCTCGGGGCGCCGCACCGACCAGTCGCCGGGGCCCTTGACCTCCTCGCGGATCACCCAGCCGGCCGCCCTCTCCAGCGCGGGATGCCCGGCGGGGAGACCGGCGTCGGCGAGCGCGTTCATGGCGAGGACGGTGTCCCAGACGGGCGACTGGCACGCTTCGAGCCGCCGCCCCTTCTCGTCGCGGACCGTGAAGCGTTCGAGACCGTCCAGGCCACGCTGGACGACGGGATGGTCCAGGCCGTAGCCGAGAAGGTGCAGGGCGAGCAGCGAATACACCCATGGCGGCTGGATTCCGCCCCACGAGCCGTCCCGCTCCTGCCGCGCGATGATCCAGTCGGCCGCGCGGCGTAGCGCTGCCCTTCTGATGGGCTTCGCCGGATGGCGCTCGTAGATGTGCAGGGCCTTGTCGAGCGCCTGGAACGCCGCGTCCCAGCCGGCCTTCTTGGCGGGACGCGGGACGTCGTCGTCCGGGTACAGCTCGTCCAGCGTGAACGGCAGCGGCCGGACGGGACGCACCGCCGCCACCACCGTCAGCGGGACGATCGTCTGCCGCGCCCAGCACGCGAAGTCGTAGACGTTCAGCGGGAACCAGCGCGGCAGGAACATCAGCTCCGGCGGCACCACCGGCAGCTCGTCCCACGACCACCGGCCGAACATCGCCAGCCAGAACCGCGTGAACACCCGCGTCGCCGGAATGCCGCCCTCGCCGCGGATGTAGGCGGCGGCGCGGGCCATGTGGTCGGTGTCCGGCGCGTCCCCGGCCAGCCGCAGCGCCACGTACGCCTCGACGGTCGTGGACAGCTCGGGCGGGCCGTCGTGGAAGTTCGCCCACGTGCCGTCCGCGGCCTGCTGCGACCTGATCCAGCGGGCCGCCTCGCGGGTGTCGTCCTCGTCGCGGATGCCGAGGAACTCGCGGAGGAGCAGGTCCTCGGCGTCCATCGTGACGTTCGTCTGCAGCTCGCCCTTCCACCAGCCCTCCGGCGACTGGAGGAGCAGCAGATGCTCGCGCGCGGCCTCCACCGCGTCGGCCGCCGTCCGGACCCCGGTGGTCTCTTCTGTCGCTGGCGCTTCCGCCGTCATCCGTGATCCCGCTCGTCGTGTGTCGTCGTGTTCCCGGTGAGTGGTGCCATCAGTGGTCCCTGCGGGTGACGAAGTCGGCTATGTGCAGGAACTCGGCGCGGACGGGGTCGGGCAGCCGCGCGGAGACCAGGTGCTCGGCGGCGCGCTGGATGCGGCTCTCCGCCTCCATCTCGGCCCACGCGCGCCCGCCCGCCGCCTCCACCAGCCCGGCCGCCTCCTCCAGGTCGTCCTCGGAGAGGTCCGGATGCGCGTACAGCTCGGCGAGGCGCGCGGCCTCGGGCCTGTCGGCGTTCAGCGCGGCGACGATCGGCAGCGACATCTTGCGGGACCGGACGTCCGACAGCGCGGGCTTCCCGGTCGTGGCCGGGTCGCCCCAGATGCCGAGCAGGTCGTCCACCAGCTGGAACGCGATGCCGAGGTCGGCGCCGAACGCGTCCAGCGCGTCCGACAGCGGCTCCGGCGCCCCGTCCAGGACGGCCCCGATCGAGCAGGAGCACGCCAGCAGCGCGGCGGTCTTGTCGGCCGCCATCGCCAGGCACTCGTCCACGCCGATCTGCCTGCGGGTCTCGAAGTCCATGTCGAGGGCCTGGCCGGTGATGAGCCGGCGGGTGGTGGCGGTCAGCCCGCGCGCCGCCCGCGCGGACCCCTGCCCGGGAGCCTCCAGCAGGACCTCGACGGCGAGCGCGAGGAGCGCGTCGCCGGCCAGGATCGCGGACGCCTCGCCGAAGACCGTCCACGCGGCGGGACGGTGCCTGCGGGTCCGGTCGCCGTCCATGATGTCGTCGTGCAGAAGCGAGAACGCATGGGTGAGTTCGACTGCGACCGCACCAGGTAGGGCGCTCTCCGGCGGGGCCAGGGCCGCGCGTGCGGAGAGCAGCGCGAGCGCTGGGCGGAGCGCCTTTCCGGCCGGATTCTTGCGCGGACGGCCTTCCTCGTCCGTCCAGCCCAGGTGGTAGGCCGCGACACGGTAGGTGCGCGGATCGAGCCGTCCGACCGCGGCGCGCAGCGCGCCGTCGACCAGCTCGCGGACATCGGTCAGGGACACCGGAACGGTCGTCACCGGCCCCTCACCCCCTCCAGGTAGCGGTCTTGGGGGCGTTCAAGGTGGCGGCGGACCAGGCGGGCGGCGGTGAGACCGCTGCGCACGGCGCCCTCCATCGTGTCCGGCCAGCCCGTGTCGGTCCACGCGCCCGCCAGGAACAGCCCCGGCGCCCGCGTCGCCGCGCCGGGCCGGACGGACGCGGTCCCGGGACGCTGCCGGAACGTCGCCCGCCGCTCCCGCGTCACGAACAGCTCCCGGACGACGGCGCCCCGCGCGGCGGGGAGCAGCCGCCGCAGCTCGGGCACGAACCGGGCGCGCAGCTCGGCGGTCGGCATGTCGATCCAGCGGTCCGCGGCCGACAGCGAGATCGCGAGGTACTGGCCGCGGCGGAGGCCGCTCACGGCCGTCCGGTCGAACACCCACTGGACGGGCGAGCCGACGGCGGCGGCGAACGGCCCGTCCATGACCTTCCGGTCGTAGACGACGTGGACGTTCACGATCGGGCTGGCGTCCAGCTCGTGCCAGCGCAGCGGGTCCGGCAGCGCCTGCGCGGGCAGCAGCCGCGCCGCCGCCTCGTGCGGCACCGCCAGGATCACCGCGTCCGCGGCCACCGGGACGCCGTCCACCACGACCTTCGGGTCGGTGGTGACCGCCTCCACCTTGGCCTTGAGCCGGACCGTCCCGCCCATCTCCGCGATCCGCCGCAGCGCCGGGCCGCCGTGCAGCTCCTCCAGCGGGACGAGCGGCAGCCCGATGTCGGCCGCGTCGGCGCGCCCGAACAGCGCCCGGCGGCACACCATCGCCGACAGGCCCATCGCCGCGTCGTCGACCTCGGCGTTCAGCGCGGACGTCAGGAACAGCCCCCACAGCGCCTGCCGCGCCCACGGCCGCTGCCCGCGCTCCGCCAGCCACGACCCGGCCGACACGGCGTCGAGCGCCGGGTCGGCCGGGTCGAGCCGCCGGATCCCCGCCGACGCGCGGATCGCGCGGAGCCGGTCCTTGACGGGGAGCGGCGCGTATCCGGCCAGCGCGGGCATCAGATGCAGCGGGCTCGGCAGGTTCGAGCGCCTCAGCCTGGTCGGCCGTGCCCCCGGCCGGAGGACGCGGACGTCGAAGCGGTCCTGCACGTCCACCAGGTGGTCGGCGCGCAGCCTGCGCAGCAGGCCCTGATACGCCGAGCAGCACCGGATGAAGACGTGCTGGCCGTTGTCGACGGACAGCTCGCCGCGTCCGAACGAATGCGTGGCCCCGCCCAGCCACGGCCTGGACTCCACGAGCGTCACCGGGACGCCCGACTCCTGCAGCGCGATCGCGGCGCTGATGCCCGCCAGCCCTCCGCCGACTATGACTACGCTCATCGCTCCACCTCCCTCATCGCTCCACCCCCGAGAGGGCGCGGGCCGCCACGACCGCCTTCTGCCAGGTCGGCAGGGACACGCGTGTGCTCAGGGCTTGTGATGGGCGTGCCGCGATGTTCTCCAGGAGGCGGCGGTAGATGCCCGCCATCGCGGCCGTGCAGGCGGCGCTGCGGCGATCAAGGAGCGGCAGCAGCCGCAGGCCCTCGGCGTACCAGGCGCGCGCCCGCTCCGCCTGGAAGCCGACCAGCTCGTTCAGCCGCCACGGCGGGTCGACGAACTGGCCGGAGTCGTCCAGGTTGAGGGTGCAGCCGAAGCGCTCCAGGTCTTCGGTGGGGATGTAGATCCGGCCCGCGACGCGGTCTTCGCGCAGGTCGCGCAGGATGTTCGTGAGCTGCAGCGCGACGCCGAGCGAGTCGGCGAGCCCTTCGGCGCGCTGGCGGCCCTCCCCGCCGAACACCCCGAGCGACAGCCGGCCGACCGTCCCCGCGACCCGCTGGCAGTAGCGCAGCAGGTCGTCGAACGTCTTGTAGTCGGCGCCGCGGACGTCGTCCTCGCAGCCGTCGATCAGCTCGGCGAACGCGTCCAGCGGGATCGGGTAGCGGCCCGCCGCGTCCGCCAGCGCCGTCAGCACCGGATGGCCCTCCAGGGCCTCGGCCTCCGCGCGGCGGCGCAGGACGTCCTGCACCGTCGCCAGCCGCCGCCGCGACCGGTCCAGCAGGTCGAGGCGCACGCACGCCGGGTCTGGGCCGTCGCCGATGTCGTCGATCCCGCGCGCGAACGCGTAGATCGCGCTCATCGCCCGCCGCTTCGGGACCGGCATCAGCCGGATCCCGTAGGAGAAGTTCCGGGCCTCCTCGCGCACCACCCGCTCGCAGTGCCGATACGCCTCGACGACCTGGCCGGACCGCTCGCACGTCTCCGAAACCGTCATCGCCTCCCCCTTTCCGTTCTTTCCGTTCCGAGGGCTCGTGCCCATCCGGTCAGCAACGTGGCCCGCCGCGGGCGCAGGCGGCGCGCGAGGACGTCGTAGCGGCCGCGCTCCAGCGCGGTGAGCGCGGCACGTCCGCCCGCCACATAGCCCGCGACGGCCACCCGCGCCCAGCCCGGCAGGCCCGCCAGCAGCGGCGCGGCGCCGCCGTCCAGCAGGTCGCGGGCGCGCCCCGCCTCCAGCGCCAGGACGCCCCGCAGCCGCGTCGGCGTCACCGGTCGGGCGAGGTCGTCCTCGGCGCAGCCGAACCGGCGGAGGTCCTCGCCCGGCAGGTAGATCCGCCCGGCCCGGTAGTCCTCCCCGGCGTCCTGGCAGTGCTCGATGATCTGCAGCGCCGTGCAGACGTCGTCGGACGCCGCCACCAGGCGTTCTCCGTGCGCGCGGAACAGGTGGAGCACGATCCGTCCCACCGGCGCGGCCGACAGCGCGCAGTACTCCGTCAGCTCGGCGAACGTCGCGTACCGGTGGACGGCCTGGTCCCGCCGGTTCGCCCGGACGAGATCGCGGAACGGCTCCTCCGGCAGCCGGTGCGCGTGGACGGCCGGGGCCAGCCGCCGTAACTGCGGCAGGTTCGGCGTCCGTCCGGCGAACACGCGGTCGAGGTCGTCGTCCACGAGACCGAGCAGCTTGGCCCGCTGCTCGCGCGGCGCCGCGTCGCCGACGTCGTCGACGAGCCGCGCGAATCCGTAGACGGCCCGCAGCCCGGCGCGGTGCCGGGCGGGCAGCAGCCGCGTCGCGACCGGGAAGTTCTCCCGCGCGGCCAGGCGGTCCAGCGCGCGATCGTGCTCGTCGAAGCTCCAGCCGTCGAAGCCCCAGCCGTCGAAGCTCTCGCCGTCGCGGCTCCCGTCGGCCGGCTGCCCGGCGGCCGATTCCCCGTTGGCGGGACGCCGGTCGTCGGGGCTCCTGGGCGATTCAATGATCACCTTCATGAGATCGACCGGACCGGCACTAGAGAAACTCTGGCCAAGGTATGGAGTTTTTGAAACGCTGCGCGGCCGGGCGCAACCGTTCCACAGTCCACGGCCCCCCGGGGGTTGACCTTCCGCCGGTGATGTGCGATAACAGCGTTACTGGTCAAAAACGTTGTTACTGTGAGGGTGGATGAGCGAGAGCACCACGGCCCCCAGCGCGTACGCGCTGGCCCAGAGGCAGGGCGACCGGGCGATCCGGACGACGCTCCTCGACGCCGCCAGCCGCCTGCTGGCCGCCGAAGGGTCGCAGGCCCTCGCGCTGCGCCGGATCGCTGCGGAGGTCGGCTGCTCGACCACCGTCCTCTACCGGATGTTCGGTGGAAAATCCGGGCTCACCGAAGCGCTTTTCATCGAGGGTTTCGAGCGGTTCCGCCAACGTCTCGCCGCCGTCCCGCACCATTCCGACCCGCGCGACTACGTGCGGGAACTCGGCCGCGCCTACCGGGCCAACGCGCTCGCCGAACGCAACTACTACGGGCTGATGTTCGGCGAGACCGTCCCCGGGTTCGAGCCCGGCGAAGAGGCGATGGCCACAGCGGCCTCCGCCTACGAGGTCCTGGAGAACGCCGTGGCCGCCTGCGCCGCCGCCGGCCTGCTCATCGACGCCGACCCCAGCCACGTGGCCGCGTCGTTCTGGGCCGGAATCCACGGCTTCGTCAGCCTCGAACTCGGCGGCCACCTGGACGACGCCGAGGCCGTCCTCGACGCCTTCATGCGCGGCGTGTCGTCCGGCTTCTTCATCAACGCGAAGTGAGGTCATCATGACGAACTTCAAGAATCCCTACCTGCAAGGGCTCCTCGCGCCCGTCGCCGAGGAGGTCACCGCCCACGACCTGCCCGTCACCGGACACATCCCGTCCAGCCTGCGCGGCCGCTACCTGCGCATCGGCCCGAACCCGCTCGGACCGCTCGGACCGGAGGACGACGCGTCCTACCACTGGTTCACCGGCGACGGCATGGTCCACGGAATCCGGCTCCGCGACGGCCGCGCCGAGTGGTACCGCAACCGCTGGGTTCGCTCACAGGCCGTCGCGGAAGGGCTCGGTGAGACGTGGGCCGCCGGTCCTGTCGTCGAGGACTTCGACTTCTCGCCCAATACGCATGTCATCGCCCATGCCGGAGAGACCTATGCGCTCGTCGAGGGCGGGGCCAGGCCGTATCGGCTCGACTATGAACTGGGCACGCTCGGGCCGTGCGACTTTGGCGGCACTCTCAAGGGCGGGTACCCGGCGCATACCAAGAAGGACCCCGACAGCGGGGAACTCCACGCCATCGGCTATTTCTTCGGGTGGGAGCACCTGGAATACACCGTCCTGAGCGCGTCCGGGCAGATCGTTCGGTCGGTGGAGATTCCTGTTCTGGGTTCCCCGATGGTGCACGACTTCGCGTTGACGCAGAAGTACGTGGTCATTTATGACCTGCCCATAACGTTCTCCATGAAAATGGTCGAGGACGGGCTGTCTTTGCCGTACGCGTGGAACCCCGAGCATTCGGCCCGCGTCGGTCTGATGCCGCGCGGCGGCGGCGCCGACGACGTCCGGTGGATCGACATCCCGCCATGCTGGGTCTTCCACACGCTCAACGCCTACGACGAGGGTGATCGCGTGGTGGTGGACCTCGTTTCCTTCCCGAGTTTCATGCACGGCGGAAGGCTGGAGGGCAACCCGCCGCCCACCCTCGACCGGTGGACGATCGATCCGGTGGCAGGGAGCATTCACCAGGAGACGATCGACGACCGTCCCCAGGAGTTTCCCCGGGTGGACGAGCGTGTCGTGACGCGTCCGCATCGGTACGGGTACACGGTGACCGCGGAGGCCATCGTCCAGAATCAGGCCGGTGAGGCGCTGATGAAGCACGACTATGTGAAGGGGTCGTCGGAGGCTCGGCTCTTTCCGGCGGGGTCTGGGGTCGGGGAGGCAGCGTTCGTGCCTTCCTCTTCTTCCTCTTCTGATTCTGCGGAGGATGACGGGTATTTGATGGCCTTGACGTTCGATCCTGGTCGGCAGGCCACTGATCTCGTCATCATCGCCTCGCAGGACTTTACCGGGGAGCCCGTCGCCACCGTTCATCTGCCGGTTCGGGTACCGCTCGGGTTCCACGGAACTTGGGCCGCCGATCGTGTTTGATCTGTTTATGAGAGGCGGGGGAGTAGGAGCGTGGCCACGTCCAGGGCTCGGGTCGTCTCGGTCGGCTGGGCCGGGGTCCAGGCCTCGGCCGTCCAGACTTCGGAGAGGACGGCGGTGACAAAGCCCCACGCTTCTACTCGTTCGCGGGGGAGGGACAGACCGTCCGCCAACTGCTCTATGCGCGCTGGGACGAGCTTGAGCAGGTCTTCGTCGCGGTCGTCCGGGTCGGGGTTGTAGAGCAGCGCTCCCGCTTCGTAGCCGCGATCGCCGACGTAGCCGTGCGGGTCGATCGCCAGCCACGGTTCCCGGGTTGCCTGCAGGACGTTGTCGTGGTGAAGGTCGCCGTGCAGGACGACTTGGTCGGTGCTGTCTGAGCAGAGCTCGTCGAAGAGGCTTCCGGCGCGGTCGACCAGGTGGCGCGGCAGTGGGTCGTCTGTTGGGAAGCGTTGTAGGTGGTCTTTGAACGAAGCGCTTTCTGTGGAGAGGTTCGGTAGCGGGCAGTCCGGCTCGTCAAGCTCGTCAGGCTCGTCGGGTGGAGGCGTGCGGTGCAGGCGCCTCATGACGGTGATCATGGCGGCTGTGGCGTCCTCGTCCTTGGCTGGGAGGAGGGAGCGGGCGAGGGTTCCGGGTGTGGCTCGCTCCAGCAGGAGCGCGCCGCGCGCCGGGTCGTATTCGAGCAGGCGGACGGCGCCTCGGCCGTCGTACAAGCCGAGGGCCGCCGCCTCGATGGCGAGATGGCCCGGTTGTGTTGGTCCTAGCTTGAGGACTGCTGGTGAGCCGTCGTCCTCGCGTGTCGCTTCGGCCACCCAGTGGTAGCTCAGCTCGAACGGGCGTCCTACGCGCAGGCGCCAATCGTCCGCCACGGCCTTGATGATCGTGGGCAGGGCGTCCAGCCATCGCCGGCCGTCCGCGCCCCAGTTTTCAACGGCGTTCCGGACCAGCGCGGGCGGCGTGATGGAGGAGGGCATGACATCAACCCTGCCATCGGCTCGGCAGTAGCTCTTCTGCGGGTTAGCTCAGGCAGTCGGGTTAGCCGAGGCGTTCGTTCAGGTGGACGGTGACCTCGTCGCCTACGTCCTTGCCCAGCGTTTCGCGGAGCTCCGCTTTGACCGCCAGCTTGTGATTGCCGTCGCCGAGTGCCATGAACGAGCCCTGGAACGGGTGTCCGTCAATGGTTCCCTTGACTTTGACCAGGCCGCGCGTGCCGAAGAACTCTGCTGACTCGGGCCAGATCACGTATGTCCAGCCGCCCTTGGCCGGGCTCTTCTGCAGGGATGCCTTGAACTGCTTGTCGAGCTTGGACTGCTTGCTGTTGGTTTTCGCTGTCATCTCGGGTCCCTCCCCGGGCTTGATGGCGGGTGGTTCTGATGGGGAGACCGTCTGGGGGCTTGAAACTCATCGGTCGTTGTCGTTCGGGTCGGTCGGTCTCGTGGGGGTGATCTCCAGGTAGGCGGTGTCTGTTGTCTTCGCGCCGACCGCCTTGCGGTACAGCTGTCGGAGTCGGCCGTACCTACCGTCCAGGACTCGCTCGGCGTGCTCTGCCTCGTGGGACTCCAGGACGCGGGCGGTCGCCTCGGCATGCGGGCCTAGTGGCTTGCCCCTGACCGTGCTCGGGGCCACGAGGACTTGTGGGTTCCGGCGGATGCGCTTCACCTTTCCGGAGTCGGTCGCTGTGCTGGCGTAGAGGCGTCCATTCGCTGCCGCGCATGAGAGGGGAGTCGGCACCGCTTCGCCGCTGGCGCGGAACGTCACTACTAGAACCGTCCCATGTCTGCGGAGGCCGTGGGCTCTTCCTGTTGGGGGTGATGTCGTTCGGTGTGCTGATGGGTGGAGTGCGCGTTCGCAGAGCCAGTACACGACGTCCCACTTGCGGGTCATGCCCTTATCTTACGGCCGGTGCTTTCTTTTCTACTGATTAAGTGCGGTTGCTGTCGGTGGACGGCTGAGGTGCCTTCCGAAGGCTGGTGCGCCCGTTTGCCGCTACACCGGTTGCTGTCACGTTGGTTGCTGTAGTCGGTTTGGGGTGGGGTGTTCGTCTGCTGGTCGGCGCGGGGTTCGGTCTCTGCCTCGCTACGCGCGGAAAGGCGATCGGCTGGGGCGGGAGGGCTCAGGAAAATGCGGTGATAAAAATGTGGCGGGTCTGAATTGTCCACTATTGTTGCTGGTTCGATCGCATATAATTGGGTTAGGGATTTGGGATGGGGGTGAAGGTCGGTGGGGGTGCCTGTTGAGATCGTTGAAGCAATTGGTGATCAGCGTGAGTGGGGCGATCGGGAATGGTTTCCGCCTGGGGCGCAACTGGCCATCTGCTTGTCCGGTGGGAAGGAGCGGCTTGCCGATCTCACTGATGATGAACTCTTGCAGGTTGTCGTGGCTGCGCGGCGGCAGACTTCGTGGGCTCAGGCTCGGGAACTGGCCGCGATCGGTGAACTCACCCAGCGTCGGGTCCGGGACGAGGACGACGGTGATCCCGACTATCGGGTGCTGTCCGCTCGTGAGTCGGTCGCCGAGGAAGTCGCCGCCGCGCTGACGGTCACCGGCAATGCCGCCACCACACTGGTCCACCTAGCTGAGCGGTTGACCGGGCCGTTGGCCGCCACCGGCGATGCACTTTCGGCCGGACGGATCGATCTGGCCAAGGCCCGTGTCATCGTCGATACCGCTGACGGCTTGCCCGACCAAGCCGTTGGTGATGTCGAGGTTGTGGCGCTTGCCAAGGCGTCCGAGCAGACGACCGGGCAGCTACGCCGCCGCGTTAGGCGCATTGCCCAGCGGCTCGCGCCGGAGGCCGTTGAAGAACGCAAACGCCAGGCCGTCCGCAGCCGCAGGCTGGAATTGTTCGACACCCCGGTCGGCACCGCTGACCTTGCCTTGTGCGACCTGCCCGCCGAAGACGCCCACGCGATCTACAACAAGATCACCGCTGCGGCGCGCGGCCTCAAGGCCGATGGCGACACGCGGGCCCTGCACTGCATCCGCGCCGACCTGGCCACCCAACTCCTGCACGGCCACCAACTCCCCAACGCGATTCGCACCCCCGTTGTCCAGCCCACCAGCGACCCGCCCGCGGATCTGCCCTCCTCGGCCATCGGCGATATCGGGTCTCCGGCGGGTGAGGACCTTGGTGTTTCTGGTCTGGCCGCCATGGTCGATCGGCGGCTTGGTCACGTGCGCGGACGCGTCCGCCCGGCGGATCTTCCTGCCGCTATCGCACGTGCTGCCCAGCGGGTGCGCGACGAGCTCGCGTCGGCGCGGGACGCGGCCTGTCATGGCCACGACGACGAGTGGGACGGGCGGTCCGGCTACCGGCCTCCGGCTGCGCTGCGGCGCGAAGTCCTGGCCCGGTACCCCACCTGCGTGTTTCCGACCTGCAACCAGCCCTCGCACCGCTGCGACCTCGACCACACCGTGCCCTGGCGGCCCGGAATTACGTGCCGCTGCAACCTCGCCCCGCTCTGCCGACGCCACCACCGGCTCAAACAGACCCCGGGCTGGCACCTCCACCACCTCTGGCCCGGCCTCCTCCTCTGGGTCACGCCGTCCGGAGCCTGGTACATCGTCCGGCCCGACCGGCAGTGAGGCCGGGAGGGTGCAAGAAGCTTGATGTCGAGATAAATTGGAGTTAGCTTGACGTCAAGAGAAAAGCGGCGGAAGTTAGGCGGCCCTGATTCTCGGTCGGACGCCCGACTAAGGCAGGATCAAGGTAGGCGAACACTCAACCGCTGAAGATCGATACATGCCCGCGCGCTCATGTCCCGGACCCGACGCGCGGTGGTGACGGAGGAGGAGTCCGTGTCCGCGAACAGCTTCGGCAGCCTTGACAAGCTGCAGGTGGGCGACAAGGCGTACGACATCTATCGGCTGGACGCCGTCGAGGGCTCGGCTCGTCTCCCGTACAGCCTCAAGGTGCTGCTGGAGAACCTGCTGCGCACCGAGGACGGCGCGAACGTCACGGCCGACCACATCCGCGCCCTCGCGCAGTGGGACTCGCAGGCCCGGCCGAGCAAGGAGATCCAGTTCACCCCGGCCCGCGTGATCATGCAGGACTTCACCGGCGTGCCGTGCGTGGTCGACCTCGCGACGATGCGCGAGGCCGTCCGGGAGCTGGGCGGGGACGCGAGCAAGATCAATCCGCTGGCGCCCGCCGAGATGGTGATCGACCACTCCGTCATCGTCGACTACTTCGGCTCGCCGGACGCGTTCGAGCGCAACGTGGAGCGCGAGTACGAGCGCAACCGGGAGCGGTACCAGTTCCTGCGGTGGGGGCAGACGGCGTTCGATGAGTTCAAGGTCGTCCCGCCCGGCACCGGCATCGTGCACCAGGTGAACATCGAGCACCTCGCGCGCGTCGTGTTCGACCGCGACGGCGTCGCCTACCCCGACACCTGCGTCGGCACCGACTCGCACACGACGATGGAGAACGGCATCGGCGTGCTCGGGTGGGGCGTCGGCGGCATCGAGGCGGAGGCCGCGATGCTCGGGCAGCCGATCTCGATGCTCATCCCGCGCGTGGTCGGCTTCAAGCTGAGCGGTGAGCTGCCCGCCGGGACGACCGCGACCGACCTGGTGCTGACCGTGACCGAGATGCTGCGCGAGCACGGCGTCGTCGGCAAGTTCGTCGAGTTCTACGGCGAAGGCGTGCACGCGCTGCCGCTGGCGAACCGCGCCACGATCGGCAACATGAGCCCCGAGTTCGGGTCCACCTGCGCGATCTTCCCGATCGACGACGAGACGCTGAGCTACCTGCGGCTGACCGGACGCAGCGAGGAGCAGATCGCGCTCGTCGAGGCGTACGCGAAGGCGCAGGGGATGTGGCTCGACCCGTCGGTCGAGCCCGAGTTCTCCGAGTACATGGAGCTGGACCTCGCGACGGTCGTCCCGTCGCTGGCCGGTCCGAAGCGCCCGCAGGACCGGATCTCCCTCTCGGACGCCAAGCAGACCTGGCGCCGGGACGTGCAGAACTACGTCGCGAGCGTCCAGGGCGCGGCGGACGAGGCGTCCAACGAGTCCTTCCCCGCCTCCGACTCCCCGGCGATCAGCCACGACACGAGCGGCGACAAGCCGCGGCACGTCGACCCCAACGGCTCGTTCCGCCCGCACAACCGGGTTCCGGTCACGCTGGACGGCGGCGCCACGTTCGAGCTCGACCACGGGCATGTCGCCGTCGCCGCCATCACGTCCTGCACCAACACGTCCAATCCGTACGTGATGGTCGGCGCGGCGCTGCTGGCCAAGAACGCGGTGGAGAAGGGCCTGACCCGCAAGCCGTGGGTCAAGACGTCGCTCGCGCCCGGGTCGCAGGTCGTCACCGACTACCTGGAGCGGGCGGGGCTCACCCCGTACCTCGACAAGATCGGTTTCAACCTCGTCGGGTACGGCTGCACGACCTGCATCGGCAACACCGGGCCGCTGCAGCCGGAGATCTCCAAGGCCGTCAACGACAACGACCTCGCGGTCACGGCGGTGCTGTCCGGCAACCGCAACTTCGAGGGCCGCATCAGCCCCGACGTGAAGATGAACTACCTGGCGTCGCCGCCGCTGGTCATCGCCTACGCGCTGGCCGGGACGATGGACATCGACATCCTCAACGACCCGATCGCCGAGGGCGCCGACGGGCCCGTCCACCTGCGCGACATCTGGCCCGCGCCGGACGACGTCGCCGCGATCGTCGAGTCGTCCATCGGGCAGGAGATGTTCACGCAGAGCTACGCTGACGTCTTCAAGGGCGACCAGCGCTGGGCCGCCCTGGACATCCCGTCCGGCAACCTGTTCGAGTGGGACCCGTCGTCCACCTACGTCCGCAAGGCGCCGTACTTCGACGGCATGAACGCCGAGCCGGAGCCCGTCACCGACATCCACGGCGCGCGGGTCCTGGCGAAACTCGGCGACTCGGTCACCACCGACCACATCTCCCCGGCCGGGTCCATCAAGGCCGGCACGCCCGCCGCGCAGTACCTCCAGGACAACGGCGTCGCCGTCAAGGACTTCAACTCCTACGGCTCGCGCCGCGGCAACCACGAGGTCATGATCCGCGGGACGTTCGCCAACATCCGGCTCCGCAACCAGCTCCTGGACGACGTCGAAGGCGGCTACACCCGCGACTTCACCCAGGACGGCGCGCCCCAGGCGTTCATCTACGACGCCGCGCAGAACTACGCCGCGCAGGACACCCCGCTCGTCGTCATCGCGGGCAAGGAGTACGGCTCCGGGTCGTCCCGCGACTGGGCCGCGAAGGGCACCGCGCTGCTCGGCGTCCGCGCCGTCATCGCCGAGTCGTACGAGCGCATCCACCGCTCCAACCTCATCGGCCTCGGCGTCCTGCCGCTCCAGTTCAAGGACGGCGACTCCGCCGCGTCGCTGGGCCTCACCGGCACCGAGACGTTCGACATCACCGGCGTCACCGCCATGAACCAGGGCGGCGTCCCCGACGAGGTCACCGTCAAGGCGGACGGCAAGGAGTTCACCGCGACCGTCCGCATCGACACCCCGGGCGAGGCGGACTACTACCGCAACGGCGGCATCCTCCAGTACGTCCTCCGCAACCTCATCCGCAAGTAGACGCGACACGTAGCGAGACGGGCCGCTCCGCATCTGGGGCGGCCCGTCGGCCTATGTCAGCGTTCTACAGCCACTCGGACGCCGAAACCGATGAACGCCAAGCCCGTGACCTGCTGCAACCGGCGCTTCACGGCCGGACGGGACAGGACTCTCCGTGCCGCGCTCGCCGCGACGACCACCAGCGCCAGCCACATCAGCACCTCGGCGACGTGGATGACGCCGAACAGCATGCTCGTCCCGAACATCGGCGCGCCGTCCGGGATGAACTGCGGAAGCATGCTCATGTAGAAGACGCCGACCTTGGGATTCAGCAGGTTGCTCGTCAGGCCGGTGCGCAGCGCGGTGACACCGGAGACGCTCGCGTCCGGCGCCTCCTCGGAGTCCCGCGTCCTCCGGCGGGCCTTCCACAGCGCCTGCCCGCCGAGCCACAGCAGGTAGCACGCGCCCGCGACGCGCAGCACGTCGAACGCGATCTGGGACGCGGCCAGCAGCGCGGTCAGCCCGGCGGCACTCGCCGCCGCCCAGCACAGCAGGCCCGACGCCACCCCGGCACTGGCGAGATAGCCCGTCCGGCGCCCGCTGGTCACGGTCGTGCGCAGGACGAGCATCGTGTCCACGCCGGGGGTGATCGTCACCAGGGCGGCCACCGCGGCGAAAGCGAGGCAAGCCGTGATCATATGCACCATTCTGCCAGGCATGTTCCCGCGCTCGGCGGGAACCGGACGGCGGGAACCTTTGATTGGATCGGAGCATGGCTGACACGAAGAAGATCGGCGACCTGGACGTCTTCCCGCTCGCGCTCGGCGGCAACGTCTTCGGCTGGACCGCCGACCGGGACCGCTCGTTCGAGATCCTGGACGCCTACGCCGGAGCGGGCGGCACCTTCATCGACACCGCCGACCAGTACTCCGCGTGGGTCGACGGCAACCGCGGCGGCGAGTCCGAGACCATCATCGGCGACTGGACGGCGGCCCGCCGCAACCGCGACGACCTGGTGATCGCGTCCAAGGGCGGCCGCCACCCCGACCACCAGGGCCTGTCCGCCCCGGTGATGAAGGCCGCCGTGGACGACTCGCTCAAACGGCTCCGCACCGACCGCATCGACCTGTACTACACGCACTTCGACGACCCGTCCGTCCCCGTCGAAGAGATCATGACGACGCTGGACGAGCTCGTCACCGCGGGCAAGATCCGGCAGATCGCGGTGTCCAACATCGAACTCGACCGGCTGGAGGCGTCCCTGGAGTTCAGCCAACGCGAGGGCACCGCCCGCTATGCCGCCATCCAGCCGCACTACAACCTCGTCTCCCGCGACACCTACGAGGGCGAGCGCCGCGCCATCGCCGAACGCCACGGCCTGGCCGCCGTCCCGTACTATGGCCTCGCCTCGGGCTTCCTGACGGGCAAGTACCGTCCCGGCGCCAGCGTGGACAGCGTGCGCGCCGGAGGCGCCGCCAAGCACCTCGACACCGAACGCGGCCGCAAGGTCCTCGCCGCCCTCGACATCGTCGCCGAGGAGCAGGACAAGGCCGTCGCGACCATCGCCCTCGCCTGGCTGGCCGCCCAGCCGACCGTCGCCGCCCCCATCGCCAGCGCCCGCACCCTCGACCAGCTCCCACCCCTGATCGACATGGCCGACACGGCACTGACCGACGACCAACTCCAGCGCCTCACCACCGCGTCCGCCTGAAATCTCCGGCATGTACCGTTCTACGGCGTGCCGGATCTCGAATTTCTGCTGATCGGCGGTCTGGCCGCGCTGGTGGGCGCGATCGTCCAGGGCAGCGTCGGCCTCGGCGTCGGGCTGGTCGCGACCCCGATCGTGACGATGCTGTACCCGTCCTTGATGCCGGGCACGATCCTCGTGCTCTCGGTCGTCCTGCCCCTCGCGACCCTCGCGCAGGAGGTGGGGCACGCGGACCTGCGCGGCATCGGCTGGGCCTTCGGCGGCCGCCTCGCCGGGACGCCGCTCGGCGTCCTCCTGGTCGTGGCCGTCCCCACCCGTGCCCTCGGCATCGTGATCGGCGTCGTCGTCCTCGCCGCGCTGGCCGCCGCCACCTGGTCGCGCGAGGTGCCGCGGAACCGGCGGACGCTCACCACCGCCGGGATCATCTCCGGCATCACCGGCACCGCGTCCGGAATCGGCGGACCGCCCGTCGCCCTGCTCTACCAGCGGGAGAGCGGCCCCCGCGTCCGCGCGACACTCGCCGTGTTCTTCACCGCCGGCGCGCTGCTCTCGCTGACCACCCTCGCGCTCGCCGGACGTCTCCCCGCCCGCCAGGTCACCGCGGGCCTGGAACTGCTCCCGTTCGTCCTGGCCGGCTTCCTCGCCGCCGCCCCGCTACGCCGCTACCTCGACGCCGGACACCTCCGCGTGGCCCTCCTCATCGTCGTAGGCGCCTCCGCCATGACCCTCATCATCCGTAACCTGATCTGATGCGTCCTACTAAGGGTGAGCTGGAGGCTGCTCGCGATCGTGTGATTCCCGACGTCCTTCCGGAGGGCGGTGGGGGGTTGCGAGTGCTTTTCAGCGGTATCAACCCCGGGCTCTACTCCGGGGCGACCGGTTTTCATTTTGCGCGGCCTGGGAATCGGTTCTGGCCCGCGCTGTATCGGTCGGGGTTTACCGATCGGCTACTGGATCCGTCCGAGCAGGAGCTTCTGCCTTCGTATGGGCTCGGCATCACCAATTTGGCGCATCGCACTACTGCGCGTGCTGATGAGTTGACTGATGTCGAGCTTCGGGAGGGTGGGGCCCGGCTTGTTGAGCTGGTTGAGCGTTATCGGCCGTTCTATCTTGCTGTCGCTGGGGTTACGGCCTATCGCACTGCGTTCGGGCGTCCGCGGGCTCAGATCGGGCCGCAGGACGAGGCGTTCGGGACCGCGAAGGTGTGGGTTCTGCCCAATCCGAGCGGGCTGAACGCCTCGTGGCCGCTTGACCGGATCGTCGGCGAGTTCGGTCGCCTCCGTGAGGCCGCCGAGGCGCTCAGGGGGACGTGAGGGCTCAGGGAGTGCGGTCGAGGGCGGCCGCCGTGGTGACCATGGTGGTGACCACCTGGATCAGGGTGGGCTTCGGCTCCCAGAGGCCCGGACGGCCGAGGGCCACGATCGGGCGGGGGAGGGCCCGGACGCCGGCGAGGCGCCAGTGGTGCGTCCCCGGGGTCGACCAGGGGCCGCAGTCGCAGGCGCCGCCCGTGACGCCGCCCGAGCAGACGTCGTCGAGGTCGGCCATCGCGATGACGGCGCCGATGGTGGCGAGCGGGTCGCGGGGATCCCAGCCGGCGGCCTGGATGAGCGGGGAGTCGCAGGCCTTCAGGTCGACGCGCATGGACGCGTGGATCAGCAGCGGGCCGCGGTAGGCGGTCGGCAGGGGCTGGTTCGAGACGGTCTTGCCGCCGCGCGCGATCGTGAAGGCCCAAGGCTGCTGAACACTGATCGCCTGCACGCGGTCCACCTCCAGTGCTCGCACGTCCTCCCACCGCCACGGGATCCCCCGAGGCCCGGCGAGACGCCGGCACACCGCGCAGTGATGTCCGAGAGGTTAGGCGCATTCCGGCGGAATTGCCAATGGACGAGGCGAGCGCGTCGCCGTCCAGGTATGGACCGATCGGAAAGCGCTTCGATTCCCGACCGATTTCCCTGGTCGTCCTCACCCCTTCAGCGCTCCCGCCATTAGGCCGCGCATGAAGAAGCGTCCGAGAAGCAGGTAGACGAGGACGGTCGGCAACGACGCCAGTAGCGCCGAGGCCATCTGCTGGTTGTACTGGACGGCCACCGCACCCGACCCGGCGAGATTGTTCAGCATCACCGTGACCGGCCAACTGTCGGGCGTGCCCAGGAAGACGGCGAACAGGAAATCGTTCCACAGGGACGTGAACTGCCAGATCAGCGTGACCGCGAAGGCCGGGCCGGAGACGGGCAGGATGATCGACCAGTAGGTGCGGAGCATCCCGGCGCCGTCTACGCGGGCCGCCTCGATCAGCTCGTCGGGGACGGTGACGTAGTAGTTCCGGAAGATGAGCGTGCAGATCGGGATGCCGTACACGACGTGGGCCAGGATGAGGCCGCGGATCGTCCCGGCGAGCTCCATGTCCGTCAGCAGCCCGGCCAGGGGGATCATCACGGCCTGGTACGGGATGAACATGCCGAACAGGAACAGCGTGAACACGACGTCGGAGCCGGGGAACCGCCATTTCGACAGGACGTAGCCGTTCAGCGAGCCGAGCACGGCGGAGATCAGCGAACCCGAGACGGCTATCTTGACGCTGTTCTCCAGGCCGGGGCGGAGCTCGGTCCACGCCGCGCTCCAGCCGGACGTGCTCCAGTTGCTCGGCAGGCTCCACGCGCTGCTCGGGTCGGCCTCGTCCAGCGGCTTGAAGCTCGTGACGACGAGGACGTAGACGGGGATCAGGAACAGCAGGACGAAGACCAGCAGGACGGCCAGCTTCACCGCCTGCGCCGGACGGCCCGCGGTGGGCGCCGGGGCCGTCATCGGGACCGCTCCGTCCGGACCGACCAGACCAGGTAGGGGATCACCAGGACGGCGACGGCCACCAGCAGGTACGTGGCGATCGTGGCGCCGTTGGCGGGGTCGTGCCGGTCGAAGATCTCGACGAAGGTGGCGACGGCCGGGACGTAGGTGACGATCTGCTTGCCCGCGATCGCCATGATCAGGTCGAACACCTTGAGCGAGATGTGCCCGAGGATGATCAGCGCGGACAGCGTCACCGGGCGGAGCTGCGGGAACACGACGTAGCGGTACACCTTCCACTCGGACGCGCCGTCCACCCGCGCCGCCTCCCGCAGCTCCTCCGGGACGCTCCGGAACCCGGCCAGATACAAAGCCATGACATATCCGGACATCTGCCAGATGGCGGGGAGGGCCATCGCCGCCATGCCCCAGGTCGGGTCCTGCCACCAGCTGTTCGCCAGCGCCCCCAGCTGCAGTTTGTCGAACAGCTGGTTGAGGCCGACCGCGCGCTCCGGCGGCGCCGGGTTCATCAGCCAGCGCCACACCACGCCGCTGGCGATGAACGACACCGCCATCGGGAACAGGTAGACGACGCGGAACGACGCCTCGCCGCGGATCCCCTTGTCCATCAGGAACGCCAGGAACGCGCCGAGCACCAGGGCGCCGACGACGAACACGGCCGTGAACACCAGGGCGTTCTGGACGGCGCCCGGCCAGCTCGGCTGGTCCCACAGGTCGACGAAGTTCTTTCCCTTGTCGAACCCGTACTCGCTGACCTCGTCGTGCTTTCCGCTCAGCGCGACCCGCGTGTTCCAGAAGATGAGCCCGTACACGAACAGGCCGATCGCGACGATGGACGGCGAGAGCAGCAGCAGACCAGGCAGCCACTTCCTACTACGGCGGAGCCTCACCGGTTCACAGGCCGCTGTTCTTGGCCGCGTTCACCAACGCCTCCTGCAGTTTGGCCGCGTCCTTGCTCTGGAGGAAGAGACCCACTGCGGTGTCGATGTCGGCGTGCCACTTGTTGTTGGCGTTCACACCGTGCCAGAACGAGCCCGCCAGCTTGGTGTTCGGGCTGTTCCACTGCTCGAACGCGTCCTTGAGGTAGCCCGTGTAGAGGCTCCTGTCGGCGTCCTTGCGGGCGGGGATGGAACCCTTCTTCGGGTTGAACAGGTCCTGCCCCTCCTTGCTGGACACCTCCTTCAGCCACGCGAGGGCCCCGGCCCGGTGCGGCGCGCTCTTGGGGAGGGTGAAGCTGTCCGACAGCCACATGTAGGTGCCCTCGGTGCCCGGCGCGGGCGCGTACTTGAAATCGGTGTCGAGCTTCTTGCCGAGACCGTTCGGCGCGCTCCCGACGAAGTAGCCGTACGCCCAGTCGCCCATGATGTTGAACGCGGCCTTGCCGTCCACGACGGCCTTCGCGGCGCCCTGCCAGTCCGTGGACGCGGCCTCCAGCGTCGTGTACTTCATGATCTCGGCGAAGTCGTTCAGCGCCCTGGTCACGGCCGGGGTGCTCCAGTCGGCGCCCGGCTTCCACAGCGCGTTGTAGGCGTCGGTGCCGAGATCGCCGAGCAGGACGTTCTCCAGCAGGTGGTCGGCCGTCCACTGCGCGCCGAGCGACAGCGGGACCTTCTTCGTCTTGTCCTTGACGGCCTTCAGCGCCGTGATGAACTCCGCGATCGACTTCGGCGCCGCCGAGATCCCGGCGTCCTGGAGGATGCCCGGGTTGTACCAGAGGACGTTCGACCGGTGGATGTTCACCGGGACGGAGTAGATCTTGCCCTGGTAGGTGATCTGGTCGATGAGCTGCTGCGGGTACACCGACTTCAGGTTGTTCTGCTGGTAGAAGTCGTCCAGCGGCTCGATCTGCCCGGCCTTGATGTAGTCGAGCAGCTCCGCGCCCGCGTGGCCCTGGAACGAGTCCGGCGGCTTGCGGTTCTGCAGCCGGCTCGCCAGGACGGCCTTCGCCTGCGTCCCCGACCCGCCCGCGATGGCCGCGTTGACGAACTTCGTGCCCGGGTTCTTCTTCTCGAAGTCGGCCTGCATGGCCTTCAGCCCGTCGGCCTCGCCCGGACCGGTCCACCAGGAGAAGACCTCGACCTGGGACTTGTCGTTCGAGCCCTCGTCCTCGTTGGCGCCGCAGGCCGTCAGGGCCAGCGCGCCGGTCATCGCGCCCGTCATCGCAAGGGCCGCGAAGACCGTCCGGCGGTTCCTGGGAGCACGTAGTCGCATCGTCCGATTCCTCCGTTCCCGGAAAAGCAAGCGTCCGTTCGGACGCCCGCGCGGGTCAACACCGGGGACGGAAAAGTGATCTAGCGGTGATGCGAGCGCCACGCAGCGTGCGAGGCGCGGGGAGTTACCAAGCGATGGCGGGCGGTAGGTCGCCGGGGCCCGCGTCCGGCCAGTCCAGGGGAGCGCCGAGGGGCGCGAGCTCGGCGAGCTGGAGGCGGTACCACGGCGACGACTCGGGCCGCCGGGCCAGCTCCAGGCAGCGGTCCCACGTCCACCATTCCGCCTGCTCGACCTCGGCGGGGTTCGGCCGGACGGCGGAGTCGGCCGGGACGGTCGCGCGCACGACGGGGCACCGCTCGTTCTCGACGGTCCCGTCCGCCGCGACGGCCCGGTACTGGAACCGGGGCAGGACGGACGTGAGCTCCGCGTCCGGCATGCCCAGTTCGTCGCCGAGCCGGCGGAGGACGGCGTCGCGGAGCTTCTCGCCCGGACCGGGATGGCCGCAGCAGCTTCCCGTCCACACGCCCGGGAACGTCCGCTTGTCGAGGGCGCGCTGAGTGATCAGAACGCGACCCTCCGTGTCCGCGACATAGCAGGAAAAGGCCAGGTGGTACGGCGTGTCACTATGGTGGCTCGGGCCCTTCGGAGCCGTTCCGACGGCCTCGTCGTCCGCGTTGAGCAGCACAATCTCTTCGACGCCCATGCTCAAGTCCTACCCCATGCGCACCGGCGGGGTCAGCCGTTTCACACCCGCGGGGCAGGTGCCCTCCGGCGCGTCGCGGGCGAACCGGGATTAAACTCGGAACGGCCCGAGCCAGGGGAGACCCGATCCCCCACGGAGGAGTTGAAAACGAGTGAGCTTGCTTGAGGCGATCACGGGTCCCGACGACCTCAAACGACTGGACGCCGCTCAACTGCCTCGGCTCGCGGAGGAGATCCGCGAGTTCCTCGTCCAGGCGGTCTCCAAGACGGGCGGCCATCTCGGGCCGAACCTCGGCGCGGTCGAGCTGACGATCGCGCTGCACCGCGTCTTCGACTCGCCGCACGACAAGCTGCTGTTCGACACGGGCCACCAGGCGTACGTGCACAAGATGCTGACCGGGCGGCACGACTTCGAGCGGCTGCGCAAGCGCGGCGGCCTGTCCGGCTACCCGAGTCGCGACGAGTCCGAGCACGACGTCATCGAGAACTCGCACGCCTCGCCCGCCCTGTCCTACGCGGACGGTTTCGCCAAGGCGTTCCAGCTCCGCGGCGAGGACGACCGGGCCGTGGTCGCGGTCGTCGGCGACGGCGCGCTGACGGGCGGCATGTGCTGGGAGGCGCTCAACAACATCGCCGCCGGCGGCGCCGGACGTCCCGTCATCATCGTCGTGAACGACAACGGCCGCTCGTACTCGCCGACGATCGGCGGGCTCGCGTCCCACCTCGCCGACCTGCGCGTCACGCAGGGCTACGAGAACGCGCTCGACCTCATCAAGAAGACCGTGCCGCGCGCGCCGGTCGTCGGCAACGTCGCCTACGAGGCGCTGCACGGCATCAAGAAGGGCATCAAGGACGTCCTCCAGCCGCAGGCCATGTTCGAGGACCTTGGCATCAAGTACGTCGGCCCGATCGACGGCCACGACGAGGACGCCGTCGAGCGCGCGCTGCGCCGGGCCCGCGGGTTCGGCCGTCCCGTCATCGTGCACTGCATCACCACGAAGGGGCGCGGCTACGCCCCCGCCGAGAACGACGAGGAAGACTGCATGCACGGCGGCGGCGCGTTCGACCCCGCCACCGGGCAGTTCGTCCGCAAGTCGGGCGGCCCCGCCTGGACGAAGATCTTCGGCGAGGAGATGGTCGCGATCGGCCGCGAGCGCCGCGACGTGGTCGGCATCACCGCCGCGATGCTCCACCCGGTCGGGCTCGCGCCGTTCGCCGAGGCGTTCCCCGACCGCATCTTCGACGTCGGCATCGCCGAGCAGCACGCGGTCACGTCCGCGACCGGGCTCGCGATGGGCGGGCTGCACCCGGTCGTGGCCGTGTACGCGACGTTCCTGAACCGCGCGTTCGACCAGGTCCTCATGGACACGGCGCTGCACGGGCAGCCCGTCACGTTCGCTTTGGATCGCTCCGGGGTGACGGGCGACGACGGCCCCAGCCACAACGGCATGTGGGACCTGTCGATCCTGCAGCTCGTCCCCGGCATGCGCATCGCCGTCCCGCGCGACGGCGCCCGGCTGCGCGAGCTGCTGCGCGAGTGCGTCGCGGTGTCGGACGGCCCGACCGCGATCCGCTACCCGAAGGGCTCCGCCGCCGCCGACATCGAGGCGGTCGGCAAGGCCGGCGAGATGGACGTCCTCGCCCGCCACGACGGCTCCAACGGCACCCGCGTCCTGCTGGTCGCGGCCGGGTCGATGGCGACGCCCGCGGTCGAGGCCGCCGAGCTGGTCGCCGCGCAGGGCATCGGCGTCACCGTCGTCGACCCGCGGTGGGTGAAGCCGCTCGACCCGGCGCTCGCCGGCCTTGCCCGCGAGCACGCGCTCGTCGCCGTCGCGGAGGACAACGGCCGCACCGGCGCGGTCGGCGACGCCGTCGCGCGGCTGCTGCGCGACGAGGGCGTCGACGCCCCGATCCGCACGTTCGGGATCCCGCAGGAGTTCCTCGACCACGCGGCCCGCGCCGAGATCCTCGCCGACATCGGCCTGACCCCGCAGGCCCTCGCGCGCGACATCACCGAGCACATCGCCCGGATCACCTCGTCCGAGTCCGACGCGCCCACGGCGTCCGACAGGGAGGCGTCCGACCGGGAGGCGTCCGACCGGGAGGCGTCCGACAGGGAGGCGTCCGACCGGGACTAGACGCCCTCGGCGGACAGCAGCTGCCAGAAGTGGGTGATGGACGCCGCGGACGTGCCCAGCTCGCGGCCGGAGTACGTCCATCTCCCGCGCAGCCGCCACGGGCGTCCGGCCCCGTCGCGGACGAAGACCTGGAGCGGGAAGCAGGCGTCGTGCGCGCGGATGACGCCGGACGTGTCGACCGAGGGGTCGAGCCGGGGCTCGCCCTCGCACCGCACGCCCATCACGGACGTGCGCGGATCCTGGCGCAGGAGCCCTTGCGTCAGGTCGTACACGAGTACGGAAACGTAGTCGGGGCCGAGCCACCTCAGGTCGGGCACCGTCTCGGGTGGGGGGAACCCGTACAGTTCTGGACCGCCGGTCACAGGCCGCACCGTAGCGCTAGCGTGACATGTCCGTCACTACTTTCCCGGCGGGATATTGCCCGGAAGGTGAATTATTCTCTTCCGCGGCACGCGGACGTCATCGCCTCCCAGCGGGCGAGCTTGACGCGCTCGCCGCGGTCGAGCCGGCGGGCGAGGGCGATCTCGGCGGCGTCGAGGTTGAGCCAGTCGTCGTAGGTGACGACGCGGAGGCCGCGCGACTCCAGCAGCTCCTCGATCGTGAGCTTCCGCCGCGTCGGCGAGCCGGTGACGTCCGCCAAAAGGTTGCGGACGGTCTCGGCCGCGTCGGACTTGTTGGTCCCGACGACGCCGGTCGGCCCGCGCTTGATCCAGCCGGCGACGTACTCGCGGGGCACCGGGCTCCCGTCCGGGCCGAGGATGCGGCCGCCGTCGTTCGGGACCGTGTGGGAACGCTCGTCGAACGGGACGCCGTCGAGCGGGACGCTCTGGTAGCCGACCGACCGCAGCACCATCCCGACGGGCAGCGTCTCGAACTCGCCGGTGCCGGTGACGCGTCCGTCGTCGTCCAGGCGGGTCTTCTCCAGCCGCAGGCCCTCGACGCGTTCCGTGCCGACGATCTCGGCGGGGGCGCGCCAGAACCGCACGTCGATGCGGCGGAGGCGGTCGGCGGGTGGCTCCTCGGTCCAGGTGTTCAGGACCTTGACGTTGCCGCGGACGTGCCGGTCGCTCTCGGCGAGCTCGGCGCTCGCCGGGTCGAGGTCCATGTCCTCGGGGCTGACGTGGATGCCCGCGTTCGGCAGCTCGCCCAGCTCCCTGGCCTCCTTGGTGGTGAACTTCGCCTGCGCCGGGCCGCGCCGCCCGATCATGTGGACGCGCTTGACGCGGCTGCCCGAAAGCGCCTCGATGACCTGCTCGGGGGCGTCGGTCTCGCGCAGCTCGTCCGCCGTCTTGGCGAGGATCCGGACGACGTCGACGGCCACGTTCCCGACACCGATCACCGCGACCTCCTCGACGGACAGGTCGAACTCGTGGTCGGCGGCGTCGGGGTGCCCGCAGTACCAGTTGACGAAGTCGGTCGCGGCGATGCTGCCGGGCAGGTCCTCGCCGGGGATGCGCATGTGCCGGTCGACCATCGCGCCGGTGGAGTAGATCACGGCGTCGTAGCAGTCCAGCAGGTCGGCGCGGCTCAGGTCGCGGCCCAGCTCGACGCAGCCGAAGAACCGGACGCCCGGCGTCTCCAGCACCTTCTGCAGGTACCGGGCGATCGCCTTGATCGACTTGTGGTCGGGCGCGACGCCGTAGCGCACCAGCCCGTACGGCGTCGGCAGCCGGTCGAACACGTCCACCCGGACGTCCCCGTCCGTCTGCTTGACGAGGGCCTCGGCGGCGTAGATCCCCGCCGGGCCGGAGCCGATCACCGCGACGCGCACAGGTTGAGCCATGCGCGCCATTGTGCCCACCCTGCGCCGAAAACGACACCGTGAGCCCGGTCACCGAGCGTGTCAGCGTTTCGCGGCCGGTTCATTAGACCGCTGCAGGCGGCTGTTCCGGTAGCCGTACAGGGCGTAGACGACGATGCCGATGGCCAGCCACGCCAGGAACCGCAGCCATGTCTCCACCGGCAGGTTGATCATCACGAACAGGCAGGCCAGCACCGACAGGATCGGGATGACCGGCACCCACGGGGTGCGGAAGGCGCGCGGCAGGTCCGGGCGGGTGCGGCGCAGGATGACGACGGCGACCGAGACGACGAGGAACGCGAACAGCGTGCCGATGTTGACCAGCTCCGCCAGCTCGGCGAGCGGGATGAACCCGGCGAGCACGGCGGCGATCACGCCCATGAGGATCGTCGACCGGTAGGGGGTCCCGAATCGCGGGTGGACGGCCGACAGCCAGGCGGGCAGGAGCCTGTCCCGGCCCATCGCGAAGAGGATCCGGCTCATCCCGAGCAGCAGGATCATCACGACGGTGATGAGGCCGGCGACGGCCCCGACGTCGATGATCGTGGCGTACGCGGAGTGCCCGTTCGCCTTGAACGCGTCCGCGAGCGGCGCCTCGGTGCTCAGCTCCGAGTAGTGCTGCATGCCCACGACGACGATCGACACGGCCGCGTACAGGATCGCGGTGATGACGAGGGAGCCGATGAGCCCGATCGGCAGGTCCCGCTGCGGCCGGCGCGCCTCCTCGGCGGCGGTGGCGACGATGTCGAAGCCGATGTAGGCGAAGAACACGATCGCGACGGCGGAGAAGATGCCGAGCCAGCCGTAGGTGGCGGGCGTGATCCCGAACAGCACCTGCATGAGCGGCGCGGCGAGGCCGCCGGCCTCCTCGGTCGACTTCGACGGCGGGATGAACGGGTCGTAGTTGTCGCCCTTGACGTAGAACAGCCCGGCGATGATCACCAGCAGCACCACCGACACCTTGATCGCGACGACCACCGCGGTGACCCGCGAGGAGATCTTGATGCCGAGCACGAGCAGCGCCGTCACCGCCAGCACCAGCCCGATCGCGGGGACGTTGACCGTGCCGCCGTCGCCCGGCGGGGCGGCGATGGACGCCGGCAGCGTCACGCCGACGTCGTCCAGCAGCGCGGCGAAGTAGCCGGACCAGCCGACCGAGACGACCGCCGCGGCCAGCCCCATCTCCAGGATGAGGTCCCAGCCGATGATCCAGGCCGGGAACTCGCCGAGCGTGGCGTAGGAGAACGTGTACGCCGACCCCGCCACCGGGACGGTCGAGGCGAACTCGGCGTAGCACAGCGCCGCGAGCCCGCACACCACGGCGGCGAGGATGAACGACAGCGCGACCGCGGGCCCGGCCTTTTCCCGGGCGACCTGGCCGGTCAGCACGAAGATGCCCGTCCCGATGATCACGCCGACCCCGAACACGGTCAGGTCCAGCGCCGACAGGGCGCGCCGGAGCCGGTGCCCGGGTTCCTCCGTGTCGCGTATCGACTGCTCCACCGACTTCGTGCGCAGCAGAGTCATCCTCCCCGCCCTTTCCCGTCCGGGTCGCCGGATCGTCCGCCCGGTCGCCTGATCGTCGCGGCCGTCAGCCCTATGCCCGAAAGCGGGCTGCTTATGATCAGACCGGCCGATTGACCGTCCGTGACGTGCGGAAACATCGGAAAAAAGGCGTTCCGGCCGCGGCCGGAACGCCTCTTCACAGCGGGTAAAGCGAGGGTCAGGCGGGGAGTGAGGCGACCCCCGGGTCGAGGAAGCGGCGGCCGGTCGCCTTCTCGGAGACGCCCGTCCTGTCCAGGTACGGGGTGATGCCGCCGAGATGGAACGGCCAGCCCGCGCCGAGGATCATGCAGAGGTCGATGTCCTGCGGGGCCGCGACGACGCCCTCGTCCAGCATGATGCGGATCTCGTCGGCGAGCGCGGCCAGCGCCCGGTCGAGGACTTCCTTCTCGCTGGACGGGCTGTCCCCGCCCCCGAAGATCTCCACGGCCTCCGGGTCGAGGGAGAAGTCGGGCAGGTACACGCCGGACTTACCGGCCGCGACCAGCTTCGCCAGGTTGTCCGACAGCGGGAACCGGTCCGGGAACGCGGCGTGCAGGGTCTCGTTGACGTGCAGCGCGATCGCCGGGCCGACGAGGCCCATCAGCACGAACGGCGGCATCGGCAGGCCCAGCGGTTGCGCGGCGCGCTCGGCCGTCTCGATGGGGGTGCCCTCGTCCACCGCCCGGACGATCTCGGCGAGCAGCCGCAGCAGGACGCGGTTGACGACGAACGCCGGAGCGTCCTTGACCAGCACGCACGACTTCTTCAGCGCCTTGCCCGTCGCGAACGCGGTGGCCAGCGTGGCGTCGTCCGTCGCGGTGCCCCGGACGATCTCCAGCAGCGGCAGCACCGCGACCGGGTTGAAGAAGTGGAAGCCGACCACCCGCTCGGGGTGCTTGAGGCCGGACGCCATCTCGCTGACCGAGAGGGATGAGGTGTTGGTCGCGAGGACGCATTCGGCCGAGACGTGCTGCTCGACCTCGGCGAACACCTTCCGCTTGACCGACATCTCCTCGAAGACGGCCTCGATGACGAAGTCGGCGTCCGCGAAGGCGTCCTTGCCGAGCGAGCCGGTGATCAGCGACTTGAGGCGGTTGGCCTTGTCGGGGGAGACGCGCCCCTTGCCGAGCAGCTTGTCGATCTCGCCGTGCGCGTAGCCGACGCCCTTGTCGAGCCGCTCCTGGTCGAGGTCGGTCAGCACGACCGGGACCTCCAGGCGGCGCGCGAACAGCAGCGCGAGCTGGGACGCCATCAGCCCCGCGCCGACGACGCCGACCTTGGTGACGGAGTAGGCGAGCGACGCGTCGGGCGCCCCGGCCGGCTTCTTCGCGCGCTTCTGGGTGAGGTCGAACGCGTACAGCCCGGCGCGCAGCTCGTCGCTCATGATCAGGGAGCACAGTGCTTCATTTTCGGCGGCGAAGCCCTCGTCGCGGGTGCGGTCCTTGGCGGCGGCGACCAGGTCCAGGGCCTTCAGGTAGGACGGGGCCGCGCCGTGGAGCTTGCCGTCCACGTTCCAGCGGGCCATCGCGACGGCGTCGTCCCACGCCTTGCCCGTGTCGACCTCGGCCCGCCGGACGGTGATCTCGCGGTTCAGGACGCGGGCCGTCCAGGCGAGCGACTCCTCCAGGAAGTCGGCCGGCTCGAAGACCGCGTCCGCGATGCCCAGCTCGTACGCCTGCGGGCCCTTGAGCATCCGGTTCTGGGACAGCGGGTTCTCGATGACGACCTTGAGCGCCTTCTCCGCGCCGATCAGGTTCGGGAGCAGGTACGTCCCGCCCCAGCCGGGGACGAGGCCGAGGAACGTCTCGGGCAGCGCGAACGCCGGGACGCCGGACGAGATCGTCCGGTACGTGCAGTGCAGGCCGATCTCGACGCCGCCGCCCATCGCCGCGCCGTTGTAGTAGGCGAACGACGGGACGTGCAGCTCGCCGAGCCGCCGGAACACGTCGTGCCCCAGCCTGGCGATGGCCGCCGCGTCCTCCCGCCGCCGGATCAGCGGGACGCCGTTGAGGTCGGCGCCGACGGCGAAGATGAACGGCTTGCCGGTGACGCCGACCGCGGCGATGTCGTCGCGCACGGCGATCGTGTCGAGCGCGGCGTCCAGCTCGGCGAGGCCGTTCGGCCCGAACGTGTTGGGCCTGGTGTGGTCGTGCCCGTTGTCGAGCGTGATGAGCGCGAGCGTGCCCGCGGAGTTGGGCAGCGTCACGTCCCTGACGTGGGCGTGCGTGACGACCTCGTCCACGAAGACTTCTCCAACGGCTGCGTCGCTCACCTGGACCCCTCCCAGTTCACGTTCTCCCAGAGGACCGTTCCGCCCATGCCCATGCCCACGCACATCGTGGTCAGTCCGAACCGGACGTCCGGACGTTCCCCGAAAAGGCGGGCCAGCTGGTTCATCAGCCGGACGCCGGACGAGGCGAGCGGGTGGCCGAGCGCGATCGCGCCGCCCCACGGGTTCACGCGCGCGTCGTCGTCGGCGAGCTTGAAGTGCTCCAGGAACGCCAGGACCTGCACCGCGAACGCCTCGTTGATCTCGATGAGGCCGATGTCGTCCATGGTGAGGGCGTTGCGGGCGAGGAGCTTCTCGGTGGCCGGGACGGGCCCGACGCCCATCACCTCCGGCTCCACGCCGGCGAACGCGAAGTCGACCAGGCGCATCCTCGGGGTCAGGCCGAGTTCGGCGGCGACGTCCTCGGCGGCCAGCAGGCAGGCGGTGGCGCCGTCGTTCAGCCCGGCGGCGTTCCCGGCCGTGACGTTGCCGTGCACGCGGAACGGCGTCTTCAGGGCGGCGAGGTCTTCCAGCGTGGTGCCGGGACGCGGCGGCTCGTCGTCCGTCGCGAGCCCCCACCCCTTCTCCGCGGACCGGATCGCGGTCGGGACGAGGTCCGGCTGGATCTTCCCGGCGGCGTAGGCGGCGGCGACCTTCCGCTGGCTCCGGACGGCGTAGGCGTCCGCGCGCTCCTTGGTGATCCCGGGGAACCGGTCGTGCAGGTTCTCCGCGGTCGACCCCATGACGAGCGCGGACGGGTCGACGAGCCTCTCGGCGAGGAACCGCGGGTTCGGGTCGACGCCCTCGCCCATCGGGTGCCGTCCCATGTGCTCGACGCCGCCCGCGATGACGACGTCGTACGAGCCGAACGCGATGCCCGCGCCGGTCGTGGTGACGGCCGTCATCGCGCCCGCGCACATCCGGTCGATCGCGTAGCCGGGCACGCTCTTCGGCAGCCCGGCCAGCACGGCGGCGGACCGCCCGATGGTGAGGCCCTGGTCGCCGGTCTGGGTGGTGGCGGCGACGGCGACCTCGTCCACCCGCTCGGGCGGGAGGGACGGGTTGCGGCGCAGCAGCTCGCGGATCGCGCGGACGACCATGTCGTCGGCCCGGGTCTGCGCGTACAGGCCCTTGGGGCCCGCCTTGCCGAACGGTGTGCGTACGCCGTCGACGAACACGACGTCGCGTGCGGTGCGAGGCACGGATCGTCCTCCCTGCGATGGGTCCGGATGTGCTCCTGACCGCAATGCTACTCGTCAGTAACCGCTGACGTCCGACCCGTCTCGCGGATTGCCTTGTCCAGCGCGTGAACCCGTGGATAACGTGGCTGGAAATCGCCGGAGGAGGCCGCGGTGACGCACGCGAGGCCCGCTTATCGGCCGGGGATGCGCCGGCGGCTCGGGCACATCCGCGACCTCGCCTCCCTCCTGCTGAGGACCGGGCTGCTGCTCGCCGGCGGCCCCCGCCGGGTCGGCCCGCAGCTGCGCGCCCTCAGGCGCTGGGGCACGACCCTCGCCGGGCTGGTCGCCTCGTCCGCCGCCCGCTCCCCGTCCCGCCTCGCGCTGATCGACGACGACGGCGCCGTCACGTACGGCGAGCTGGACGAGCGCGCCGCGCGGCTCGCCGCCGGCCTGCCGCTGAGCGGCCCGCGCCCGCGCGTCGGCGTGCTCTGCCGCAACCACCGCGGGATGGTCGAGACGCTCGTCGCGTGCAGCCGGCGCGGCGCCGAGGTCGTCCTGCTCAACACCGGCTTCGGCACCGGCCAGATCCACGCCGTGCTCGGCGAGCTGCGGCCCGACCTCATCGTCGCGGACGCCGAGTTCGCGCCGCTGCTCGCCGACGTGCCGCTCGCGCTGCGCCGGACGGTCCTGTGGTCCGACCGGGACCCCGGCATCGACGGGATCGTGGCGTCCGTCCCGGCGGCCGGCGCCGCCGCCGCGCCGCCGCAGATCCAGAGCCGCACCATCATGCTCAGCGCGGGCACCACCGGACGCCCGAAGGGCGCCCGCCGCCCGCCCCGCCCCGGGCTGTGGCCGCTCGCCTCGATGACGTCCCGGATCCCGCTGCGCGCCCGCCAGACGATGATCATCGAGGCGCCGCTGTTCCACACCTGGGGGTACGCGGCGCTGCAGATGGCGTGGGCGATGCGGGCGCCGGTCGTCCTGCACCGCCGGTTCGACCCCGAGCGGACGCTGCGGGCCGTCGCGTCCCACCGCGAGACGGCCGTGTTCGCCGTCCCGGTGATGCTCCAGCGGATCCTGGACCTCGCGCCCGAGGTCCGCGCGCTCTACGACACGTCCGCGCTGCGGATCATCGCGCTCAGCGGCGCCGCGCTTCCCGGCGACCTCGCCACCCGGATCATGGACGAGTTCGGCGACCGGCTCTACAACGTGTACGGCTCGACGGAGGCGTCCTGGGTGTCCATCGCCACCCCGCGCGACCTGCGGCTCGACCCGCGCACCGCCGGGCGGCCGCCCCGCAACACCGCGCTGGCGATCCTGGACGCGCGGGGCCGCAGGCTCGGCCGCTCCACCATCGGGCAGATCTTCGCCGCGAACGAGCTGCTGTTCGAGGGGTACACCGGCGGCGAGCCGATGGAGGTCCGCGACGGGCTCCTCGCCATCGGCGACCTCGGGCACATCGACGACCGCGGGCTCCTGTTCGTGGACGGGCGCGGCGACGGCGTGGTCGTGTCGGGCGGCGAGAACGTCCTCCCGCGCGACGTGGAGGACGCGCTGCTCGGGGTCCCGCAGATCCACGAGGTCGCCGTGGTCGGCGTCCCCGACGACGAGTGGGGGCAGCGTCTCGCGGCGTACGTCGTCCTGCGGGCGGGCGCCTGCCTGGAGGCGGACGCCGTCCGCGACCACGTGCGCGCCCACGTCGCCCGGTACGCGGTGCCGCGCGACGTGCACTTCATCTCCGAGCTGCCCCGCAACGCGACCGGCAAGGTCGTGCACCGCTGGCTGGCCGCGCGTCCCGGCCGTCCCGGCGGCCGTCCCGAGCCGGAGGGACGCGTCGAATGGCCGCGCCCGAGCCCGCGCCCAGGCCCGCAGCCGGGCCCGCAGCCGAGCCCGCGGCCGCAGCCAGGCGCGCAGTCGCAGCCGCCCGCCGCCGAACCGGCGAGCTAGGGCACCGCGGCCGCCAGGGCCGGGACGGGCCGGTCGGAGACGGGCAGCCGCACGGTGATCGACAGCCCGCCGCCGTCGCGCGGGACCGTCTCGATCGTGCCGCCGTGCGCGTCCACCACCGCCCGGACGATCGACAGCCCGAGGCCCGTGCCGTCCGCCGACCCCGTCCGCTCGCGGGTCCCCCGGTCGGGCCGCAGCCGCCGGAACGGCTCGAAGATCGTCCCGACCTCGTACGACGGGACGGGCCGCCCGGTGTTGACGACCTGCAGGAACGCCGTGCCGTCCCGCACCCCGGTGCGGACCCACACCCGCCCGTCCTTCACGTTGTACTTCACCGCGTTCTCCAGCAGGTTCACCGCGCACCGCTCCAGCAGGACGGGATCGCCGGTCACGACGGCGGGCGCGAGCCGCGCCTCCACGTCCACGCCCGCCTCGTCGGCCAGGTCGTCGAGATGGCCGAGCGCGCCGTGCACCACGTCCGGCAGCGGGGTCGCGGTCCGGGCCGCCAGGTCCCGCTCGGACCTGGCGAGCGTCAGCAGCCCGTCGATGAGCCGCTCGTGCCGGGCGGTGTTGCCGAGCAGCACGTCCGCGAGCGCCTTCGTCTCCGGCGGGCTCTTCCGGCTGGCCAGCGCGACCTCGAGGACCGTCCGGTTGATGGTCAACGGCGTGCGCAGCTCGTGCGAGGCGTTCGCGACGAACCGGCGCTGGACGTCGAACGCGCGGTTCAGCCGGTCCAGCATCCGGTTGAACGTGTCGGCCAGGTCCTTGATCTCGTCCTGCGGGCCGTCCAGCGCGATCCGCTCGTGCAGGTTGCTCTCCGACAGCCGCCGCGCCGTCGCGGTGACCGCGTGCAGCGGGCGCAGCATCCGCCCCGCCACCACGTACCCGATCGCCACGGCGAGGACGCCGAGCACCAGCATCGTGATCAGCGAGCTCTGCAGCAGCTGCTCCAGCACGTCGCGCTTCTGCTCGGCGACCTGCCGGTTCGCCTCCGCCTTCAGCTCCATCAGCGCGCTCACGTCGCCGCCGGACGCCAGATTGCGCAGCCGGGTGAAGGTCGCCGGGGTGACGTCGTCGCCGGTCAACGCGATGCGCTGGTCCATGGTCCGGACGGTCAGCAGGTACGTCACCGCGACCAGGACGGCCGAGCTGAGCAGATAAAGCGATCCGTACACCAGCGTCAGCCGCGTCCGGACGCTCACCCTGGGCACCGCAGGCGCCCTCATCGGGCCTCCAACCGGTACCCGGAGCCCGTCACCGTCTCGATCACGGGCGGTTGGCCCAGCTTGCGGCGCAGCGTCGCCATCGTCACGCGGACGATGTTGCTGAACGGGTCGATGTTCTCGTCCCACGCGCGCTCCAGCAGCCGTTCGGCGCTCACCACGCCGCCCTCCGCCCGCAGCAGCTCCTCCAGCACGGCGAACTCCTTCTTCGTCAGCCGCAGCTCCCGGCCGTCCCGCGCCACCCGCCGCCGGTGCGGGTCGAGCCGGATGCCCCGCCGCTCCAGCACCGGCGGCACCGGCGGTCCCGACCTGCGCGCCAGCGCCCGCACCCGCGCCACCAGCTCCCCGAACACGAACGGCTTCGGCAGGTAGTCGTCGGCGCCGAGGGACAGCCCGTCCACCCGGTCGCCGACGTCGCCGGACGCGGTCAGCATCAGGATCCGGACGGGGCTCCGCCGCGCCACCAGCTCGCGGCACACGTCGTCGCCGTGGACGGTCGGCAGGTCGCGGTCGAGGACCACCACGTCGTACTCGTTGTAGGACGCCCGCTCCAACGCGTCGTCGCCGTCGTACACCACGTCGACGGCCATCGCCTCTTCGCGGAGCCCTTCGGCGATCGCGTCCGCGAGCACCCGCTCGTCCTCGACGATCAGAACACGCATGCCGCAGAGCATGACCGGTGGCAGGTTAAACGCCGGTAAGGAACCGAGCTAGAGGCCGGGGCAGGTGTAGATGATGTCCGCGGTCCCGCCCGGGGCGAACGTCACCGTCCCGCTGATGGACCCGCCCAGGTGGCAGAGGAAGGTCGGGCGCACCGTGACCGGCACCGACACCGACTCCCCGGCGTCCAGCTTCCCGTCGCCGCCCGTGGCGATCTGCCCGCTCACCGAGCGGACCGCCGACACCGACCACGTCACCGGACCGCCCTTGGCGGTGAGCCGGATGTCGCAGGCGCTGGGAAACGCGCTCACCCGGAACGCCTGGCAGAGTGCGTCGTCCACCAGGAGGCGCCCCTTCAGGGCCGCCGGCTCGTGCCGCTTCTCGGGCTTCGACGGCGACGGGCTGGGCGCCGGCAGGTCGTCACGCTGCTCGGGAGGCGGCGGCGCCGGCAGCGGCGGGAGGCTCGGCGTGGGCTCCGCGGACGGCGGCAGCGGCGTGTGCATCGCCATCGGCGGCGCGACGGTGCCGTACGTGACCTCGAACAGCATGAGCATCCCGACGGTCAGCGCGACCCCGGCGCCGACCCCGGCGATCACCATTCGCCGGCGTCCCCGGCCCTGCGCCTCCCGGCACTGGTGGCGGACCAGCCCGTACAGCCACTCCTGGAGCGCCTCCGGGGGCGGCACGAGCTCGGGCCCGTCCCGCAGCATGAGCACCGCCGACCGGACGGCCTCGACCGCCCGGTCGTGGTCGCCGAGCAGCACCTCGGCGTACTCGACGAGTTCCGGCCCGTACACGCTGTAGATCTGGCCGCCGACCCCCGGGCGCCGATCCCGGAGCGCTTCGACGATCCGCACGTCTTCGCTCGGTGTCTGAGCGGAATGCCTGGACACGGGGCGGATTCTACCGCAAATATGCACGTTTAGTAACGGGCCGGAATCGGACAGTTGATCTCCCTTTCATCCTGATTTGTGGGCATTTCTAAGGACCAGTCAGGGCTGGACGGCGATGATGTCGTACGGGGTGTCCGGGGCCGGCGGAGTGCTGAACCGGGCATTCGGGAGATATAGCTGGTTCCCGGACTTCGCCACGGTCGTCGGGACGTCGAACCGCGGATCGGTCAGCTTCTTGGCGACCTTTCCCGCGGTGGCGTCCTCGTTCAGCTCGATGACGGCCACGGTGTTGAGCGCGTTCTGCACCGCGTACAGGGTCCGGCCGTCGAGCAGGATCCCGTCCCCGGCGGTCAGGACCTCGCCGCCCAGGTCGATCGTCTTCGCGACGCCGGTCTGCGAGTCGACCTTGAACAGCTTGCCGGTGTTGGACTGGATGAGGACCAGCGACTTCCCGTCCGGCAGCGCGGCGATCCCGTTGGCGTTGAAGCCCTGCTGGTAGACGAGGTCGCCGCTCAGCGGCACGGTCTTCACGTCCCCGGGGTCGTCCTCGTCGAGCGGGATCCGGTAGATCTGCGGATTGGTCGAGTCGGTGAGGTACGCGCCGTCCGCCGCGACGGTGACGTCGTTGACGAACGCCGTCTTCGTCGTGAGCTTGAACGACCGCAGGACGGCGCCCGTCCGGGTGTCCACGATCCGCGCGTCGCCGCCCCGCCCGCCGGCCACGTACAGCCGGTGCCCCTGCGTCTTCATGCCGAGCGAGGGCGTCCCCGGCCCTTCGTTGATCACCTCTCCCTCTCCGGTGCGCAGATCGGCCCGGTAGATCGCGCCCGTGGCCCGCGAGCCGAGGAACGCCACCTTCCCGGGCCCGGCCGCGATCCCCTCGGGCTGGAACCCGGCCGGCAACGCGATCCGATCGGGCGGCGCCGCCGCGTCACCACGCGCGGACGCCCCCACGGGAACCAGAAGCCCGACCATCAGTGCAGTGCTGAGAATTCGAGACCACATGGCATCAACGTCCCGCACATACCCCCAGCGGGCCAGACCCATTACCCGCGCCCCCACCATCCCCACCGCCGAACACCTGCTCAACGCCCCCCTGGCACGCATTACCGGCACGCTCAGCCAACCCCACACCCCGCCGACTTCCCCACACCACTAATGCGGGTTTCGTCTCGATCTTGCTTCCGTGCCAGTTCAGCGGGTCGGATGACGTCGGAGGGAGCCGATTCGGGAGCCATTTCCTAGGCTGACCTGCTCTTCTCGTCTTTGAAGATGACGTTCATCTTCTCGGCACCTGTGGTGATCACGGGCCGGAGTTGGTGACGGTAGACGGTTCGGGTAGTGCGCGTGTCCGAGTGGCCCACAAGATCGCTGATCTTCTCTAGGGCCACGTCGTTGTCGCTCATGATGGACACGAAGGTGTGCCGGAGTTCGCGCGGTACCCACGTGGTGCCGATACCGGCCGCTTGCGTGATGCGCTGGAAGCGCCGTAGGACGTCGTCGCTTGTGTAGGGCGTCCCGTCCTCCTTGCAGAAGACGAGGTTGTGGCCCTGCCAGGCGTCGCCTGCGGCGAGCTTCTCGGCCACCTGACGCTTGCGGAGCGCCGTGAGCGCATCAACGGCCATGTCCGCCATGGCGATGCCTCTGCGGCTCTTCTCGGTCTTCGTGTCGCCTCCTTCTCGATCGGAGCGGAGGACGTAGACGACCTTCTTCTTGAGATCCACGTCGGACCACGTGAGCGCTCGGAGTTCCTCCGTACGGAGACCAGAGACGATCGCGAGGATGACGTACGCGCCAAGCCGGTGCTGCGGATCCTGTGCGGTCTTCAGCAGACTGCTCGCCTGCTTGAGGGACATGGACCGCGACCGCCGCGTGGGTCGCTTCCCCTGGGGAGTGTCGACCAGTAGGGCCACGTTCCGCCCCACCTTGTCGCGCCGCTCCGCGAGGCGGATCGACCGCCGTAGCAGGCCGTGGACGATCTTGAGCGTCTGTGTGGACATCACCTCGGCGCATTCGTCTAGCCACGTCTCGACGTCGTCTGCCGTGAGGTCCGTGACCTTGATCTTGCCGAGTTTGGCGGTGATGTGGTGATCGACAAGGCCGCGATAGGTGCGCATGGTCCCTTTGCTCTTGCCTTGCTTGGCAAGGTGAGCGAGTAGGGCATTCGCAGCCTTTTCTACCGTATAGGTGCGTTCGGCCTGGATTCCCTTCTCAAGTTCGTCGACCAGGTCTTTCAGCTTCGCCTTGACGATCTCCTTCGTCTTCCCCTTCCTCTTTGGGCGGTTGCGCGTCCCGTCCGGTTTGAATCCGAGCGAGATGGCTCCCGTGTAGCCATTGCCCTCCGGGTAGATGGTCGCGTCGTAGTTGCCGATGAGGATCTTTGCCAACGGATCCCTCCCTCGTATCGATCGAGGTCACCACAGACTCTAACTCAAGACGTCCCAAGACGTCCCTAGGTTGGGAGGTCCGTTTTCTGGTCGAGTGACCGAACGGACCTCCCGGCAGGTGGGGTCAGTGCCTCTCTTCGAGGGCGGGCTCTTCGAGGGAGGTGATGAACTCGGCGAGGTGCCGGTCAGTGATGCGGCGCAGCTTGCCGATCTTGATGCTGCGGAGTTGGCCGGTGCGGATCAGGAAGTAGACCTTGTCCCGTCCGATGTTGAGGATCTCGGCTACTTGCTCGACGGTGTACGCCTGCACGGACACCACCTCCTCTCACCCGGGCGTCATCCCGGGCATGTGGTGTTGGGTTGGTGATCATCTCCTTGGCTACGGGGAGTTCTCGTCTCCGTCTCGTCTCACGGATGTCTCTCCCGCCCTTACGTGCAGGCGCGCGCGTGAGACGAGACGTTGAGACGACTACCGGACGCGATCGGATGCCTTGTAGCGGCCACGCGTGACTTGGACCGCGCGGCCGGTCTTCACGAGTTCGGCGAGGCGTCGGTAGAGCGTGGGACGGCTCATCTGCGTGATCATCAGAAGGTGAGCGATCGGAAGTCCCTCGTCCGGCGCGCCGTCCAGGGCTTCGCTCAGAGCAGTCTCGGCCGTGTCGTCGCTCGACGGCGTCACGGGGATGGACGGCTCGGAGACGGGTGTCACGCGCGCCTCGTCCAGCGCACGATGGGAGGTCTCGTCCAGGGCTGGCCGGACGCTAGCGTGCCGCTCTGCTGTCTGCGCCACGGTGGCATCGGTGAGCAGGTAGGCGCGGCCTCGTCGGGGTGTGTCGTGTTCGGGTGCGGAGAGTAGGAACTTGCCGGGTGCGTTGAGGGTGTGGGCGTGCCATCCGGCGTTGAGCATTCCTTGCCCAAGGATGAGATCGACGTCCTTACGTTCCCGGACACGGAAGCTCACGCGGACGTCCATCTGAGACCGGACGGCACCCTTCCCCATGGCCTTCTGGGTCGGTCGCTGAGTGGCCGCGATAAGAGTCACGGCCACCGCACGCCCGCGCCGCGCGATTGAGTCCGTGTCGCCGGCAGCGTCGGGGGCATCGTCAGCGAGTTCGGCGTACTCGTCCACGATGATGACGAGTGCGGGGAGGCCCGGTGTTGGCTCCCACACGCGCCGCCCTTGCGCGGCAAGCCATTCGGCACGTGCCTCAAGAATCGTGACGGCGTCGCGCAGCATGGCGAGGGCTTGCTCCGGCGTGGTGGCAAGTCGATCGATGCACGATGCCCACGGCTGGAGTTCCATGCCGCGCTTGAGGTCGATAGCCCACACGACCACGTCACGGCACGCGCTGAGGTTCCCCATCAGGACATTGATTCCGCCGCTCTTGCCCGAACCCGCCACACCTCCGAAGAGCCCGTGACGTCGCAGTAGCAGGACGCGCGCGCCGGTGGCGTCTTCGAACGGGCCGAGGTCGATCGGCTCGGTAATGGACGAGACAGATGGTCCGGGCCAGGGAATCGCATCGGCGTGCGGGTCGGTGTCGAGTACCCGGAGTTCGAACCGGTTGGCTTTGTCGTCGCGCGTCGGAGTGACACGCACCGCGCCCCTGAACGTCCCAAGGGCTGACTCGATCGCGGGAACTTTCCCGATGACGTCCTGGATCGTCTGGCCGCGCGCCAGGGCGAACCGTGCGCGCCATCCCCACACGTCCACTACCGCGGATTGTGCGCGTGAGCCTGCTAGGCCAACCGCCTGCGCGATTTCCGGCCACGCGGCTATCCGCCGATCGACGCGCACTTTGGCGCGCCTTCTCCGGTGAACCCACCAGGGAACGGCGAGCAGGAATCCGCCACCGATGAGCACGAGGGGTAGCGGATGAAAGGTCACGCCCAGCGCGGTAGCGGCAGACAACCATCCACCGGCGCTGACTGCGACGGTAGCGGCATAAATCCGCTCGATTCGCAGGGAGAGCCCGACCCTTTCACCGAACATGGTGAGCGCCGACGTGGCCACCGTGGTGGCACCCAACAGCCACGGCCACCATTCCGCGTGTGTGAGGTGCAGTATCGCACCCCCAAGGGCGAGCAAGGTCACCAGGTAGACCGGTGCCAGCTCGGATCGATAGCGCCACAAGGCGCGCCCGACGAGCACAGCGGCCACGTCCGGGAACTGGTCGTCACTGTCGATGATCACCATGGGCTGAAGCCCATTGCGACGCATCTTCCGAGCGTGCCGCCGCATCTGACGTGTGCGGCTCATGAGCGCCCCCAGATGTCCGGGGGCAGATGTCCCTGCGCGCGTAGCTCGTCCCGCAGGTAGTAGAGCGGATCCGGTTCGGCGTCGCGTTCGGCGTTGAGGGTGGCACGTCCAGCGGCCACCAAGTTCGCGCGGTCGCGCCGTACCTTGGCCAGCTCGGACGCAAGCCGGGTGATCTCGGAGACGAGCGCGGGGACATCAGCGAGCGCGCCGTTCAGGCGGAGCCACAGGTCCTCAATGGACGGCATCGCGGCGGACAGATGGGAGACGATCTCACGCGCGGCGAGGTTGCGCGCACGCACTTGCTGAACGTCGACCTTGACGCGCGGCGGTGTATCGGGCACTAGGGCATCCCTCCCTTCGGTCGGGGACGTCAGTGCTGAGAGACGGACTGGACGAGTACGGACACCAGTCGGCGGATCTCCGGCGCGGCACTGGTCGCGGCGAGAAAGAACCCGAACAACAGGCACACGGCGATGTGCCAGCCACGCAGACCCATGTACCGCCACGCGACCCACACCAGGGCGCCGAGGATGACCACCAGAGGAACCGAGACGTTCACGGCCTCACCCCCTCAGAGCCACAGGTCCGGGTACCGCGAACCGCGCCCCCGCCGCAGCCACCGGGCGCGGGCGCGGCACTTGCGGCACCGCCGGTTACCGGGCTCGACACGCGCGCCACACGCGCACGAGTGGCCGGTGATGATGCGAGGCATGTGCCGCATGCTCACCGCCCCGCCTGGATGTGGTCCGGCGTGTCGTCGCACGTCTGAGTGCTGAGCAGACGCCGCGAGGCCATGCCGGTGCGGGACGTCTCGGCGCGCCCCTGCATCACCCGGCGCTCTTCGGCGTGGATGCCGACGACGAGCATGGCGAAGATTCCGCAGATGGAGCCGGCCAGGAAGACGGCGAGGATCGAAGCCAGGACGAGGATCATGTGCGATCACTCCTCTCGTAAGGCCCGTATCCGGCGGGGCGGTTCCGGGCGGTCTGTGACTACGAGAAAGAGAGTGCGCTTGACCTGGGGGACGAGATCACTACATGACTGGACGTGTTCATGACGTCCTCATAGGGTTGACCGCGTCCTAGGACGTCCCGGATCTCGGACGGGTGTATGCCGAACGAACGCCTACGCGCCACTCTGCTAGAGCAGGGCCTGACTATCGCCACGCTCGCCGAGTCGATCGACGTGGACCCCAAGACGGTCGAACGGTGGATCACTAAAGACCGCATCCCATACCGTCGCCACCGTTACGCAGTGGCTTCGCGCCTGGGCGTAGACGAAACGTTCCTCTGGCCGGACGCCCTTTCCAATGAGCAAGTCACCGCAGCGTCCAGCAGCGAACTAGTGACGATCTACCCGCACCGCACATCCGTTCCAAGGGACATCTGGGGACGTCTCTTCGCTGCTGCCAAGGAAGAGATCGGCGTTCTCGTCTACTCTGGCCTCTTCCTCTCAGAAGACGCAGGCATTCAACGTACGTTCGCCCAGAAGGCCAGAGATGGCGTCCGTGTCCGCATCCTCCTTGGCGACCCTGACAGCCCCCAGGTAGCCGAACGCGGCACAGACGAGGGCGTAGACGACGCCATGGCAGCGAAAATCCGCAACGCCCTCGTCCTCTACAAGAACCTGCGCAAACAGGGCGACGTAGAGTTCCGGTTCCACCGAACAGTCCTGTACAACTCCATCTACCGCGCAGACGACCAGCTCCTCGTCAACACGCACGTCTACGGAGTCACGGCCCCACACGCCCCCGTCTGGCACCTACGCCGCATAGCCGGCGGAGACTTGGTCAACGTCTACCTAGAAAGCTTCGAACGCGTCTGGGAAGGCGCAACACCCATACCGGGGGACTGACCACATGGGCCGCAGAATCGATTACTACGACGATCCCAACGCCCCGAGAGCCAATAGCCTCGTCCCATCCGTCAACGTCGTCGTGGAGAACAACAAGGGCGAGATTCTCTTGATCCGCCGCACCGATAACGACAACTGGGCCCTACCAGGCGGCGCGATCGACCTAGGCGAGTCGGTGACCCAGGCCGCCATCCGCGAAACCAAGGAAGAAACCGGTATCGACTGCGAGATAACCGGCCTCGTCGGGATCTACTCAGACCCCGGGCACGTGATCCACTACACTAGCAACGACGAAGTACGCCAAGAGTTCTCGATTGTCCTTACCGCACTCCCCGCAGGGGGCGCACTACAGACGAGTGACGAGTCTCGCGAAGTTCTCTGGGTTCCAGCGGACGAGGCCACAGGTCGAGAAATGGATCGGTCGATGCGACTCCGTATCCGTCACTCTCTAGAGAGAGAAAGAAAGCAGCCGTTCGTCACATGACTGGATGCGCGGAGCATACTACCTTGATGACGCGGACGCTATTCGTCAGAGTTGCCCAGAAAAATAAGCATATGCATAATCCCGCGTCGGCTTAGGGATCCTTTGCAGAACACCCTCATTGCGACGTTTAATAAACGTCAAGCTGGCGTTGAATGCCAGGCCACTCAGCGTGCCAATAGCTGCGGGCATGTGCATTGTACCAGCTGTAATTGTTCCGATTGCTGGCCAGATGGCCTTAGTGGCTGCAAGGTCATCAAGTGAGAGATAGATCTGTGCACTAGATGCAAGCTTGCGTATTTTTGCTTGATTGAAGACGCGATGAAGTGCAATAAGTTCTTGCTCCAAGTTCTCTTTGGCTCTGCCGAGTGCCTCCACTGTATTCTGTGCCTCGGTGACACTTCTCCCCAGCTCATCCATTGCAGCCCTGAGAGCCAGCAATTCCGGCCTGCGCTGTTCTCGAAATTCGAGTATTTTTTCGATCGGCACGCTGGATGCAGGTGCGGGTAGAGTTCTATATAGTCTTGCTACGATTTCGATATGCTTCGAATCGGCGGCATTTGATTGGCTAGGAGAGGGCAGGAGAGGCTCGAAATCCAGAAATACCTGACCGCTGTAACTTGTCGGGGTAACACTATGGCCAACTGTCCAGCTAAGCCCTCCTTTGCCGTTCTCCAGTCTGGCGTAATTGTAGGGAGCAAGTACCGCCGGTGAGCACTCCCAGCCTTGGCGTCCATCGCTATCGCCCTCAGTGACGGGCGGCAAGGTCATGTAGGACCATTCAGAAAATCTATCCGCGTTGACGAATGCGAGGATATTTTCGTTTTCGAGAAGTGCCGCCTCCTCTGGGGGTCCAAATCTGTGCAGTGGGGGATCGTATGTGCAGATTAATCTATCCCAGTAAGTCAAATACTGACGGATCGATAGTGGAGAGGCCCCATGCACTGCTAGATAGTCACTAAAGCCGAATGATAGGCCGGGAAATTGCCGTATTTCATTCGGAGTTTGGTGATTCACGGGAACCTTGTGCCATACAGGGGTTGACCCAAATACGATCCCGCGGGTCGGTGTCACTGCCCACCTCGTCGACAATAACTGTTTGCCTTTTACTGTGCAGGATAGCGGCCAGTCGTCGCTTCTTACAGCGGTATTACTTAGAGTAGCAGCATGGGCGGCCGTATGTAATCGTGGGTTGTGGAGATCAGCCCCTTGCTTGCACTCGGTGTACCGCCTCTATGAGGTGGCGGGATGAGATCGCGATCGCCCGGGTGACCAAGTGGTCATTACCGTACCGGGTCAGGATCTCGGAGAGTCGTTCCTCTACCGCGAGTTGGTCACCGGTCGGGCCGGTAGTCATGTCGCAGTAGATCAACGAATCGATCAACTCGGGGGGCTCGGTGCCGAACTCGTGAATCAGCTCGTCGTCAAGGTCGCGCTCGCGGGCCTCGATCAGGGCACACGAGTGGTGTGCGACTAGTCGGCACAGGTGCTCGTCGGCATGGTGGACGTCCCGGAGGAAACGAGCGCCGTCAAGTGGGTGGAATCCCGTCACGACAAGATCGGGAGCGTAGCCGATGTCATGGAGCCAAGCGGCGGCTTCTAGCAAGTCTGCCTGGTCGCCGAGGATGGGGGCCAGGGTGCGGGCTTGGCGGGCTACACCTTGGGTGTGGGCCCAGCGGCGGGGGAGTGGGGTCTCTAGGTGCTTGCGTGCGAGGTCGCGTGCCCATGGGGCGGTGTTCTTCATGGGGTCGACGCTACGAGGGTGTGTGTGGACGTCCACGGGCGTGTGTGGGTCATCTGGGGACGTCTTGGCGGACGTAGCGTCCCTTGCCGTGGACGCAGGTGACGAGGCCAGCGGTTTCGAGGGCGATGAGGGCCGTGCGGGCTGTGAAGCGAGATACGCCAAAGCGTCGGGCAAGTTGCGCTTCGCTGGGTAGTGCGTCGCCTGTTTGGAACTGGCCAGTCTCGATCTGATGGCGCAGGTTCGCGGCAACGTGTTCGGAGCGGGTGCGTGGTTGGGTGGCCGAGTCTTGGACGAATCGGCCGACGCCGGTTCGGACGGTGATGCGGCCTTCGGCTTGCAGGGTGGACAGGGCCCGCCGCACGGTGTTGCGGGCTACGCCGAACTCGGCGCACAGTGCGGCCTCGCCCGGTAGGCGGGTGCCGGGGGCGTAAGTGCCGTCTGTGATGCGTTGGCGTAGCGCGTCGGTGATCTGGACGTACGCGCCCCATGCCGTGCGGCGGGCCATGTCAGAACTGGTCGTCTCTGAGCGCGTCGAACGCTGCCGAGACCCACGGTGTGAGGAGGATGTTGAGCTTGTCCGCGGCGAGGTCGACGCGCTTGCAGGGCGTCAGCCACACGCCAGTGCTGGACTGGTACCACCACGCACCGTTGCCCCATGCCACCGAGATGCTCTCGCCGATGGTGGGGGCGTTCTTGGAGTACACGCGCAGCGTTGGGCGGTGTGCACCGGTGCGGACTTCGGTCGTCCAGCCGTTGCGGCGTGCGGCGTGGGCGAGGCGGGCAAGGTGCCAGAGTCCTCTCCACAGACCGCTGTAGGTGGGCAGAGGCAGCGCGGCCGGTGCATCCGGGGGATTGCCATGCACCGACCGCGCCACCTCCATCCCTCCCCTTGGGACCGCCCTCCCCTTGGCGGTCCCCTCTGATGACGGCTGCGAGTCTCGCGCCATCACCAGGTCCCGGCGCGCACGACCACGGCGCGGGCGGCCTCGTTGACGAGCGCGTCGCGCAGCTCGGCGGCGCTCGACCGGATCACCGTGGGGTCCACTCCGGCGGACGTGTCGTGCAAGCTCGCGACCCAGTCCCCGAGACGTCCGTCCCGCTTCACGCCGCGCCAGATCCGATGACCGGTGAAGTCTCTGCGCAGCGCGGCGAGTGCCTCGTCCGCCGCACGCTCCGCATCGGTGTCGTGTTGGGTCGAAGTGGCCTGCTGGGGCCATTCGCTGGGCATGAGTTAGCTCCTTGGCTTGCGTGCGGGTCATCGGGCGAAGAGGCGCGGTCTTCGCCGGTGACTGGAGCCTTTCGCTCTGGTGGGGACCTCTCCACCGGCATCTAGGGACGTCTAGGGACGTCTTCTGTTAGCGTCGTTCCTGCGTCGTTGTCCCTTGCGCATGCGGGAGGTCCGATGAACGACTTGTTGCGGCGTGCCCTCGCCGACGCACGCATGACCGAAGCCGGCGCTGCGGCTCGGCTGGGCGTGGACCCTAAGACCGTCCATCGATGGGTCGCCGGTCGCGTGCCCTACCCACGCCACCGGACGAGGATCGCGTCACTCGTCGGACGGGACGAGGCGGACCTGTGGCCACAACTCACGATCGCGAACGTCCAGGCAGAGACCCCGATGATTGAGATCCTCGCGACCTACCCGCATCGTTGGGCCGTGCCTCGTCCGGTGTGGCAGCTGCTCTTCAGCAGCGCGCGGGACGAGATCGGCATCCTGGCCTACGCAGGACTCTTCCTCGCCGAGGACACCGGCATCATGCGCACACTCGCCGAGAGAGCACGTGACGGCGTCAGCGTGCGCATCCTCCTCGGAGACCCGGACGGGACCTGCGTCGCTGAGCGTGGCAGCGACGAGGGGGTAGGCGAATCCATGGCCGCGAAAATCCGCAACGCCCTCGTCCACTACCAGGCCCTACAGGACGTGGACGGCGTTGAGATCCGGCTGCATGACACCGTCCTGTACAACTCGATCTACCGCGCCGATCACGACCTACTGATCAACCCACACGCCTACGGCATCGCCGCGTCTCACGCACCGGTGTTGCACCTGCGGCGCGCAGGGGACGGCGACATGGCGAGCACGTATCTGGAGAGCTTCGAACGCGTCTGGGCGGGATCAGTCTCACTCAGAGAGTAGTTTTTGGGTGGCTGGCAGCCAATCCGCTGGGAGCGTCTCGGTCAGCCGTTCTTTGGTGACCTGAGCGACTGTGGTCCTAACTGTCTCGTTTGCGCCTTGTGCGATTGGATCAAGGCAGCACTTTGAGACGTTCTTGTGTCGCTCGGGGGCCTTGCACATGAGAATCGCTAGAATTCTCACAGGCCAAAGAGCTTCTCCAATCCCACTCAACTGGCCTAGTGGTAGGGCATGTGAGATGGCGGACCAAGCCGCTTCAACCGCTGATCCGACCGCGGTGTCTTCTATGTCGGCGCTGAAATTCGAGGCAGTCATTATCGGCTTCAGGCGCTCGGTAACCTCATCGCGCCAGTCTTCGAGTTGCTTGACCGCACAGGCGAGGGAGGCGAGCAATTCGCACCAGAAGTGATTGACGGAAGCAGCCTTGAATTTCTTGAGTCCATCCAGCCCTAGGTTCGTTGCCAGGTCGCTCATTGCCTCGCCGGTGAGGGCATTGCCGATAGCCTGTACGTTGTTGGTTACGGATCGGTTGCTTGCGAGCCAGTCAATCAGATCAGCGGCTGCGGTATCGACTGCTGCGATCTTCATAGGGTATGTGGGGTGCTTCCCCTTTCGTTCGCGGAGCGCCTTTATCCAAGCCGCCTCAGCATTATGCCTAAAATCGTCGCGGCCAGCGCTTGATGGAGCATATGCGAGTTCGAGCTTATATTGCCAGCCGTGTTGCACTCCTCCACATTGGGTGCAACGGCACGCGTGGTTCTTGGCCTGTTCACAGTTCGCTGGGTGTGTCATAGCTTCCCTGGCGTGATCCGCAAACGGAAATTTCGAGATGCTATTTTGTTGTGTCCGTAAGTACGGTGCTGATGGTGTCGGTGTTTACCTATGATCCGTTCGTTTGTGTTGTCTGTAAACCGTTGCTGCTGGGAGGGATAAAGAGATGTAGCGAAAGAGGGAGGGTGGCCTTTCTGGTAGGAAGACCCTCGTCAGCTCAGGTGTGCTGACGAGGGTCTCCGGTGTTTCTTGTTGCTTCAGTGATTCATGCTGGTGATGATCCGTTTGACCTTGCGGCGGTCGATATTGTGCTTTTCGGCGAGGTAGCGCTGGGAGAGGGGGCGGCCTGGCCCGTTAAGGCTGGCTCGGTAGTCGTCCAACACCGCTTGCTCCGGTGTCTGCTCCGCTTCGGTACAGGGTCGTTCCGCTTCTGCACGCAGATCGTCATAAGCGAGTGCTGGGCTTGCGGCGTTGCGTGTGAGGGTCATCAGGAGTTCGAAGGAGCCGACTAGGGCGAGTGCCGGCCATGCGCTGACTACCGCGCCTATGACGCCGTGGGACGCGCCGTGCGCCACGTTGGCGCCGACCGTGGCCACGATACCCACGGCGAGACTCAACTTCGCCAAGGGTGGCGCGGGCTGCTGTCGGCGGCTCGCGTCCAGCATCACCATGGACGCTGCCCAGATCAGGCCGTCCACGGTGAACGGGACGAGGCGTGCGGTCGGGCCAGTCTCGCCATGCGAGTGGACGAGTTCGTAGGCGTGGCGGTACGAGATGACGGCTGCGACGGCGGCTACCGCCACCACGGCAAGCGCGGTTGTGATTCTGATGAGGCGGTCAGTCACGGGACAACTCCCTTCGCCACTCGATCACGCAGGGGTCGTCCTCGCCGTGGGTGATGAGGCGTTCGGCGAGCATCAGGGCTGTGATTGCGGAGTTGCGGTCGAGTGGGCGGGGGTGTGCGGTGACGTGCCAGCCGCAGGCTGAGCGGGTGCCGGTGGCGATGATTTCGCCGTCCAGGACGACCGTCATCGTGTGTTCGGTGATCTTTAGGGACATGAGCGCCTCCTCTCTCGTCCGGGGAGCCACGGGAGCCGGAGCGGGGAGCCAATGAGGCTCGATCCCGTCCGACCCGCCGCGACTCACCCGGACGTTTGTGCTGGTGAGAGGGCTCCTAGTCGACGTCTTCCGACGTGAACCGATTCCGGCGGAGGCGGCACGGTTAATGCGGGTTTAACGCGGTGGGGGGTGTTATGGCGCTTCGTCCGGGGTGTGTGGCCTCGGGGGAGAGGGCGTGATGAGGGAACGGGTGTGGGCCGCTGTGATCGCGGTGTCGGTTGTCCTTGGGGGCGCTGGGTGCGGGAGTGGTGAAGGGGATGGGGTCGCCAGTGTTGGCGGGTCGGCGGCGGCTACGGCGTCGGGGTCGGGTGGGGCTTCGCTTTCGGCGGAGGATGCGCAGTTGAAGTTCGCGCAGTGCATGCGGGAGAACGGGGTGGACGTTCCCGACCCGGGCAGCGTCGACGAGAAGTCGATGCGGCTGGGCAAGGGGACCGATCGGAAGAAGCTTCAGGCGGCGCTGGAGAAATGCCAGTCGTGGCTGAAGGCCGGAGGGAAGTTTCCGGATCTCAAAGATCCGAAGGTCCGTGACCAGTACGTCAAGTTCGCGCAGTGCATGCGGGAGCACGGCGTGGACGTCCCCGATCCGGGGCCGGACGGGCAGATCGCGATTCCGACGGCGAGCGCCGGCCGGGACGCGGTCGAGAAGGCGCGTGCGGCGTGCAGGGGCAGCCTGCCGGGGGTCGGGAAGTGAGGCGCGGGGTCGTCGCGGGCGGCGTGGCCGTCGTGGTGGTGGTCGGCGGCGGGGGCGCGCTGGCCTGGACGGTAGACGGCGGCGAGGCGCAGGCCGAGAACACGGCGAAGCTGCGGACCGCCGCGGTCGGCCGGGGTGATCTCGTGGACACCGAGACGGTCGACGGGAAGCTCACCCACGACGACGTCCGCGAGGTGTGGACGGGCGCGTCCGGCGTCGTGACGTGGGCGCCTGGGGAGGGGGCGACCGTCAAGCGGGGCGGGGCGCTGCTGAAAGTCGCGGGCGATCCCGTCACGCTCATGTACGGCGGCAGCCCCATGTACCGGGTGCTCAAGAACGGCGACTCGGGGAAGGACGTGCGGCAGCTCGAACAGAACCTGCGCGCTCTCGGTTATGACGGTGTGACCGTGGACGGGGATTTCACCGGGGCCACCGAAATCGCTGTCAAGGAATGGCAGGACGATCGGGGGCTTGAGCAGACCGGAATGGTCGATGGTGCGCAGGTCGTGTTCCTGGACGGGGCCGTGCAGATCAGGGAGGTCAAAGCGCCGGAGGGAAAGCAGACGGCCAAGGGGCAGCCCGTGCTGACCGTGGCCGGCACCCGGCGGGTCGTGCACGTCGACCTGGACACCGACAAGCAGGACCTCGCCCGGAAGGGCGCGAAAGTCTCCGTGGAATTGCCGGGCGGGAAGAAGGTCGAAGGGACGATCAGCAGGGTCGGCGAGGTCGCGGAGGGCACGGGGGAGGGGCAGGAGAAGAAGACCACGATCGGCGTCGACATCTCCCTCGGCGACGCCGGGACGGGACGGTTCGACGAGGCCCCGGTCAGCGTCGAGTTGGAGAGCGAGCGGCGGAAGGACGTCCTGTCGGTGCCGGTGGAGGCGCTGCTCGCGCTGCGCGAGGGCGGGTTCGGCGTCGAGGTCGTGGACGGCGGGCGGAGGCGGCTTCTGGCCGTGCAGGTCGGGGCCTTCGGGGGCGGGCGGGTCGAGGTCGCCGGGGCCGGGATCGCCGAAGGAGTGCAGGTCGGGGTGCCCGCGGAATGACGAACATCGTGGAGCTGGCCGGGGTGGCCAAGGAGTACGGCGGCGGCGTCGCGGCGCTGCGGGGCGTGGACCTGGTGATCGAGGCGGGGGAGCTGGCGGCGATCGTCGGGCCCTCGGGGTCGGGGAAGTCGACGCTCCTGCACATGATCGGGACGCTGGACCGTCCGACCAGGGGGAGCGTGCGGGTCGCCGGGCACGAGGTGGCGGGGCTGAGCGACCGGGCGCTGTCGGCGCTGCGGGCGCGCCACATCGGGTTCGTGTTCCAGCAGTTCCATCTGGCGGCGGGGGTGAGCGCGCTCGACAACGTCGCCGACGGGCTCCTGTACACCGGAGCCGGGCTCAGGGAGCGGAGGGAGCGGGCCGGGGCGGCGCTCGGGCGGGTCGGGCTCGGGCACCGGACCGGTCACCGGCCGCACGAGCTGTCGGGCGGCGAGCAGCAGCGGGTCGCGGTGGCGCGGGCCGTCGTGGGCGAGCCGGGGCTGCTGCTGGCGGACGAGCCGACCGGCAACCTCGACTCCGCCGCGGGCGCCGGGGTGCTGGCGCTGCTTGAGGAGCTGAACCGCGCCGGGACCACCGTCGCGATCATCACGCACGATCTGGACGTGGCGGCCGCGGCGCCGCGCCGCGTCCGGGTCCTGGACGGCCTGATCGTGGCCGACGAGCGGGCGGAGGCGGGCGGCCGATGAGCGCGACGTCAGAACTGGAGCCGGCGGGGCTCGGCCCGGCGGACGTGCTGCGCGTCGGGCTGGGCGGGCTGCGGGCGCGTCCGACGCGGGTGGTGCTGTCCGCGCTCGGCATCGCGATCGGGATCGCCACGATGGTCGCGGTGATCGGGATCTCGTCGTCCGGGAGGGAGGACCTGCTGCGGCGGCTCGACCGGCTCGGCACGAACCTGCTGACGGCCCGGCCGGGCGACACGCTGTTCGGCGAGAAGGCCGCGCTGCCGGAGTCGGCGCCGGAGATGGTCCGGCGGATCGGGCCGGTCACGGCGGTCGGCGCGACGGGCGCGGTGGCCGCCACCGTGCGCCGCACCGACAAGATCCCGGACGAGGTCACGCACGGCATCTCCGTCCAGGCCGCGACGCCGGACCTGCTCGGCACCCTCGGCGTGGCCACGGCGAGCGGGCGCTGGCTGAACGCGGGCACGGCCCGCTACCCGGGGGTCGTGCTCGGCGCTGAGGCGGCGCGGCGGCTCGGCCTGGACCGGGCGGGCGGCCAGGTGTGGATCGGCGGGCGCTGGTTCGTCGTCCTCGGCGTCCTGCGGCCCGCGGAGCTGGCGCCGGAGATCGACCGTTCCGCGCTCGTCGGCTGGGACGCGGCGCGCCGCTACCTGGGCTTCGACGGGCACCCGACGACGATCTACGAGCGGTCGGCGGACGCGTCCGTCACCGACGTCCGGGACGTCCTGGCCCGCACGGTCAACCCGGAGCATCCCGAGGAGGTGCAGGTCAGCCGCCCCTCGGACGCGCTGGAGGCCAAAGCGGCGGCGACCGGCGCGTTCACTGGGCTGCTGCTCGGGCTCGGCGCGGTCGCGCTGCTCGTCGGCGGCGTCGGCGTCGCGAACACGATGGTGATCTCGGTGCTGGAGCGGCGCCGCGAGATCGGGCTGCGCCGCTCGCTCGGCGCGACGCGCGGCCAGGTCCGGACGCAGTTCCTGGCCGAGTCGCTGCTGCTGTCGGCGTTCGGCGGCGCGGCGGGCGTCGTCCTCGGCGCGGCCGTGACCACCGGATTCGCGCTGTGGAAGGGCTGGCCGCCGGTCGTTCCCGTGTGGGCGCTCGGCGGCGCGCTCGCCGCGACGCTCGCGATCGGGACCGTCGCGGGGCTGTATCCGGCGATGCGGGCGGCGCGGCTGCCCCCGACCGCGGCCCTGGCCACCGCCTGACCCTGGCGACGCCGTCGTGAACGGGTGCATGATTGGGACGCCGACGCTGTCTCGCCTGGGGGGAGGTGACTTCACAGCCATGCCGGTGCCACGCCCGCTCCGCGAACGCTGCCGGGAGTTCCTCGGGATCGACGGGGAGATCCGCTACATCTTCCCCGCGATGGCGTACGGCGGCGGGGCGGGCTTCATCTTCGTCATCACCGACGACCAGATCGCGGTGATCTCCACCGGCGCGATGAGCCGCAGCACGCCGAAGTCCGTCTGGGGCAGCTACCCGCGCGGCACCCGGCTCGGGCCGCTGGAGTCCGGCGCGGGCGCGTCGTTCGAGTTCGCGGGCGCGGTGTTCGAGATGGACGACGAGTACATCGCGGTCGTCAACGCCGCCGACGCCGAGATCTTCGACCGCGACAGCCTCCCGAAGGACCCCCTCCCCGACCTCTAGGCGGCCCAGCGGCGGCTCAGCGGCTCAGAGGTCGCCCTTGCACTCCAACCGGTGGAAGGCGCGGGCCAGGGGCTGCGCGGTGAGCTCGATCTGCCAGCGGCGGGCGCCGAGGTCGCCGAGCGCGGCCGCGATCGCCGAGGCGGACGGCTCCGGCGGCGGCGTCCAGGCCAGCCGCCGGACGGAGTCGGGCTGCATGAGGTTCTCCGACGGCATGGAGTGCTCGTCGGCGAGCGCGGCGACGACGGCGCGGGCGGCGGTGAGGCGCTTGGCGGCCTCCGGGTCGCGGTCGGCCCAGCGGTGCGCGGGCGGCGGGCCGTCGCCGGGGACGGTCGGCTCCGGCAGCCCGCGGTCGGTGAGGTCGCGGGCGCGGGCGACGGCGCGCAGCCACGCGGACTGGTGCCGGCGGGCGCCGCGTCCCCGCATCGTCGGCAGCGCCTGCAGATCGGCGGGCGTGCGCGGGGCGCGCTGCGCCAGCTCGATGATCGCGGCGTCCTGCAGCACCCGGCCGGGGGACAGGTCCCGCTCGCGGGCGATCTTGTCGCGGGCCTCCCAGATCTCCCGGACGGTGGCGAGCGCGCGCCGGTTCCGCACCCGGTGGATGCCGGACGTGCGGCGCCACGGGTCGGCCCGCGGCGGCTTCGGCGGCGTCGTCAGGATCGCGCCGAACTCCTCCAGCGCCCACTCCAGCTTGCCCGCGGCCTCCAGCTCGTCGTGCAGGGCGTCGCGCAGCTCGACCAGCAGCTCGACGTCCAGCGCGGCGTAGCGGAGCCAGTCCTCCGGGAGGGGGCGCGTCGACCAGTCGGCCGCCGAATGCCCCTTCTCCAGCAGGAAGCCCAGCACGTTCTCGACCATGGACCCGAGCCCGACGCGCGGGTAGCCGAGCAGCCGCCCGGCCAGCTCGGTGTCGAACAGCCGGCGCGGGACGAGCCCGACCTCCGCCAGGCACGGCAGGTCCTGGTTGGCGGCGTGCAGCACCAGCTCGGCGTCGGCGATCGCGGCGTCCAGGCCGGACAGGTCGGGCAGCGCGATGGGGTCGATCAGTGCCGTGCCCGCGCCCGCGCGGCGCAGCTGGATCAGGTACGCGCGCTGCCCGTACCGGTAGCCGGACGCCCGCTCGGCGTCGACGGCGACCGGTCCCGCGCCCGCGGCGAAGGCCGCGATGACACGTTCCAGGTCGGCGGGGTCGGTGAGGACGGACGGGACGCCGTCGCGCGGCTCCAGCAGCGGGACGGGCGGGGGAGCGTCCCCGGCCTCGGCGGCAGGCTCCCGCACGGCCTGCTCTGGAACGGTCCCGGGCCGCGTCGCGGCCGTGGTCTCAGCACCGGTGTCCCGCTCGGGGCCGGTGGCGCGCGTTTCGGACACTCCCACAGAACCTTTTTCATCCTCGGGTCGACGAGCCGTGCGTGGCTTCCGGGACGCGGACGGACGAAAAGGGCTGCCGGCTCCCGTGTGCACTTCCGCCGCCTCGGTCTCGGACGCTGTGCTCACGCCCCCTACCGTACGTCGCTCAGCCGCTTGCCCCGCCCGGACGGTCCGGCAGCGCGGCGACGCCGGACGGCGGCAGGCCCGCCGTGGTGCACATCACCTCGCACCAGGCCGCCACGTGCGGGGCGAGATCGTCGCCCGTCGGGGACCAGGACGCGCGCAGCTCCAGCTCCGTCGTGGACGGCTCGTCGCGCTTGTCGCCGAAGCTCTCCGACACCGCGCGGGTGATCGTCCCGGACACGCCCGCGTACCCGGCGGGCTCCAGCGACTCGAGCAGCCAGTCCCACGCGACGGAGCCGATCAGCTCGTCGGCGGCGATCTCGGGCTCCAGATCGGCGCGGATGTAGGCGACGATGCGGAACCCGTTCGTCCAGCCGCTGTCGCCGCCCGGGTCGTACAGGACGATGAGGCGCCCCATCGCGATCTCGGTGTCGTCGTCGCGGTAGACGCTGCCGGACAAGGCGGCGGCGTAGGGCGCCAGGCTCTGCGGGGCTGGCATGTCCTCCAGATCGAGTTCCGGACGGACGCCTGGCCCGTCGAGGATCTCGCGGAGCGTGCCGAGGGCCCGCTGGAAGGCGGGAGGGTTCATGGATGGACCGGCCTGATCGCGGGGGAGTGGTCGGGTGCGGGGGCGTGGGTCGGGTCGGTTCTCGGATCGGAGATGTCGGAACGGGGCGGCGACGGGGGAACGCGGAGGGGAAGCAGGCACGGCACAGGTGGTTTCGTCTCGGGGGCCGGGCCGATCAGGCCACGGCCCGCACGGTGGCGGCGCGGCCGGTGGGCGCGCCGGACGCCAGGGTCGCCAGAGCGGGCGCGGGGGCGGCGGAGACCCCGACGGCGCCGGGCGCGGTCAGCGGCGAGCCGACCAGCACGGCGGTGCCGCACTCCGCGCAGGCCCGCTCGGGGCACTCCTCACCATGACCGTCCGGACACGGCGGCTGCTCGAACATACGTTCATCACCGCAGGTGGAGCAGTACACGGGGGACCTCCCTCGGCTATGACACGCATCACGTTCGCATGCGCGGGTGACAGAATGCGGGACTTCGCTCGGCGTGTCCGGAAGTTCGTGCCGGTCCAGGGCCCGTTCCCGTGCTTTCTCACCGTTTTTTCGTGGGACGATCACACGGTGACTGAGAGCACCGCGTCCGAGAGCCCCTTCCTGCTGGCGTGCCGCCGGCGTCCGGTGCCGCACACGCCCGTGTGGTTCATGCGGCAGGCCGGACGCTCGCTGCCCGAGTACCTGCGCGTCCGCGACGGCGTCCCGATGCTGGAGTCCTGCGCCCGCCCCGACATGATCGTCGAGATCACGCTGCAGCCGGTGCGCCGGTACGCGGTGGACGCGGCGATCTTCTTCAGCGACATCATGGTGCCGCTCAAGGCCATCGGCGTGGACCTCGACATCAAGCCGGGCGTGGGCCCCGTCATCGCCGACCCGATCCGGGACGCCGCGGGCGTGGCGGCGCTGCGGCCGCTCGTGCCGGACGACGTCCCGTACGTGACCGAGGCCGTCCGGGGACTGGTCGGGGAGCTCGGCTCCACCCCGCTGATCGGCTTCGCGGGCGGGCCGTTCACGCTCGCCTCGTACCTGATCGAGGGCGGGCCGTCCAAGAACCACGAGCGCACCAAGGCCCTGATGTACGGCGAGCCCGAGCTGTGGGCCGACCTCATGACCAGGCTCGCCGACCTCACGATCGCGTTCCTGAAGGTGCAGGTCGCGGCCGGGGCGAGCGCCGTGCAGCTGTTCGACTCGTGGGTGGGCGCGGTCGCCGCGCAGGACTACCGCGAGTCCGTGCTGCCGCACACCCGCCGCATCTTCGCCGAGACCGAGGCGCTCAGCGTCCCGCGCATCCACTTCGGCGTCGGGACGGGCGAGCTGCTCGGCCTGATGGGCGAGGCGGGCGCGGACGTCGTCGGCGTCGACTGGCGGGTGCCGCTGGACGAGGCCGTCAGCCGCGTCCCGCACGGCAAGGCGCTGCAGGGCAACCTCGACCCGGCGATCCTGTTCGCCCCGTGGGAGACGGTGGAGCGCCGGGCCCGGGACGTGCTCGCCCGCGGCCGCACCGCCGAGGGCCACATCTTCAACCTGGGGCACGGCGTGCTGCCGTCCACCGACCCGGACGTGCTGGCCCGCCTCGCGGACCTCGTCCACGAGGCGAGCACCGAAGACACGCTCTAGGCGGCTAGACGTCTAGGCGGCTAGACGGGCGGCGGCGGGGCCTGCGGAGACTCCGGCCCCGACGGCCCGGAGCCGGCGGCGGCCCGCTCCGGCGCGGGCGGCGGGCCCGGCCTGCGGGGCGCCGGCGGGCGGGCGCCGATCCCGAACCGCTTGCGCAGGCGGTGCCGGAACGCCACCACGGGCACGGCGATCACGGCGGCCAGGATCAGGAACGGCAGGAGCCAGGCGAACAGGACGGCGACGCCGCCGGCGAACGCGGCGAAGGCGTCCCAGCCGTCGCCGAGCGCGTCCACGAACCCGTCGTCGTCATCCTTCTCCTTGGCCTGCGCGGGCTTGCTCTCCAGCGTGACGGTCACGGTCGCGTACTGGGTGCTGCTCTTGAGCGCCTTCTCGCGCGCCTGCAGCGCCTCCAGGTCCGACTCCCGCTCCGCGATCTCCTGCTCGATGTTGATGATCTCGCTGACGGAGTTCGCCCGTTCGAGCAGCTTGCGGAACGACGCCAGCGTCGCCTCGGCGGACCGGACGCGGGCCTCCACGTCCGCGACCTCGCCCGTGACGTCCTCGGCCTCCTGCGTGAGCGACAGCTTGGTCCCGAGCTGCGTGCTGAGCTGGTTCAGCATGTCGGTGTAGCGGGGGGTGGGGATCTTCAGGGCGATCTCGGAGCGGGCCGGGTCGCTCGAACTCGACTCCCGCTCGACGTAGCCGCCCGCCGCCGCGACCATCTGCTTGGCCTTGGTGGCGGACGCGTCCACGTCGCCGGCCCTGACCCGGAGCCGCGCCGTGTGGACGACCTCGCGCGCGCCCGCGAGCGGCGCCTGCGGCGTCGTCCTGCTGCCGGGCTCCGCGTTCCTCCCGCCGGTCCCCGTCTGGCGCTCCGGCGCCCCGGCGCCGCCCTTGTCCACGGCCTTCGACTCGCTGCCGCCGTCGCTGCCGCCGCTGCTGCAGGCGGCCAGCGTCCCGGCGAGCAGGAGGACGACCATCACGTACGCGACCTGCCTGACATTCCTGACGATCCGCATGGGCTTTGGACGGAGATGGCGCAGGTCACAGTTCCGCCGGGCGCGTCGCGATCCGGGCACGAACAGGGCACACGGACGTCACGGCGTCCAAGGTTTCCCCGGCGGACCCGGTGCGTGGCATCGCGGGGCGTCTGGGAGGCTTGGGGCATGTCCTCGTCCCACGCCGTCGTCGTCGGGGGCGGCATCGCGGGCCTCGCCGCCGCGCGCCTGCTCGCCCGCGGCGGGATGCGCGTGACCGTGCTGGAGGGCTCCCCGCGGATCGGCGGCAAGCTGCGCGTCAGCGAGATCGCCGGCGTCCCGGTGGACGAGGGCGCGGAGGCGATGCTCGCCCGCCGTCCCGAGGGGCTCGACCTGGTCCGCGACCTCGGACGCGGCGACGACCTGGTGAACCCCGGCACCACGTCCTCGGCGATCTTCAGCCGGGGCGCGCTGCGGAGGATCCCGTCCGGGCAGGTGATGGGCGTGCCGTCCGACCTGCGGGCGCTGGCCGCGTCCCAGGTGCTGTCCCCGGCCGGGCTGGCGCGCGTCCCGCTGGACCTCGTCCTGCCGGAGACGCGGCGCGGCGCGGACGTGTCCGTCGCCGCGTTCATCGGCGCCCGGGTCGGCCGCGAGGTCGTCGACCGGCTCGTCGAGCCGCTGCTCGGCGGCGTGTACGCCGGACGCGCCGAGCTGCTGTCGTTCGACTCGACGCTGCCCGCCGTCGCCGCCGCCGCGCGCACCCGCCGCTCGCTGATCGGCGCCGTCCAGGGCGTCCGGGACGCCGCGCCCAAGGACCCCGGCCCGGTGTTCGCCACCCTGCCGGACGGTCTCGGCGCCCTCCCGCACCTGCTCGCGGACGACGTCGCCGCCGCCGGAGGCACGATCAGGACGAACGCGACCGTCCGCGAGCTGCGCCGCCGCGACCACGGCTGGCGGCTCACCGTCGGCCCGACCCGCGACCCCGAATACCTGGACGCCGACGCCGTCGTGATCGCCGTCCCGGCGGCGCCCGCGTCCCGGCTCCTCAAGCCGGACGTCCCGGCCGCCGCCCGCGAGCTCGCCGACATCGAGTACGCCAGCATGGCGATCGTCACGCTCGCCTACCGGACCACCGCGTTCCCGCGCCTCCCCAAGGGCAGCGGCTACCTCGTCCCGGCCGTGGAGAGCGACACCAGTTCCTTGTGGGGGGACGACCCCCCACGCCCCCCGGGACGTGCATCGGGACGCGGCGGACGCGGCGTCAAGGCCGTCACGTTCAGCTCGGTAAAATGGCCTCACCTGCGCGATCGCGACCCCGGCGTCATCGCGGTGCGCTGCTCCATCGGGAGGTTCGGCGAGGAGCGCCTGCTGCAGCGGCCCGACGACGAGCTGACCGCCGCCGCGATGGCCGAGCTGGCCGCGACCTGCGGCACTGCCGAGCTGCCCGTGGACAGCCGGGTGACCCGGTGGGGCGGCGGCCTCCCGCAGTACAACGTGGGCCACGCCGACCGCGTGGCCAAGATCCGGGCCGCGGTCGCGGGGCAGCCGGGCCTCGCCGTCGCAGGCGCCGCCTACGACGGCCTGGGCATCCCGGCGTGCATCGCCTCCGCGCGCGCGGCCGCCGCCCGGATCCTGGACGACCCGCGCGGCCGAGACCCGCGCAGCCGAGAAGGAGCAGATCATGACGCAGCCGGCGGGCAAGCCGAAGGCACGCGAACTCAATGACGTCATCCGCTACACGATGTGGTCGGTCTTCCGGCTCGCGAACCCGGGCTCGGTAGGCGAGCGGGACGCCGCCGAGGTCCAGGACCTCCTCGACCAGGCCGCCGAGAAGGGCGTCACCACCCGCGGCGCCTACGACGTCGCCGGGCTGCGCGCCGACGCCGACTACATGTTCTGGTGGCACGCGCCCACGTCCGACGACCTCCAGGAGACCTACACCCGGTTCCGCCGGACGTTCCTGGGCCGCAACAGCGAGCCGGTGTGGTCGCAGATGGCGCTGCACCGCCCGGCGGAGTTCAACAAGAGCCACATCCCGGCGTTCCTCGCCGACGAGGAGCCGCGCGCCTACGTGTGCGTGTACCCCTTCGTCCGGTCCTACGAGTGGTACCTGCTGCCGGACGAGGAGCGCCGCGCGATGCTCGCCGAGCACGGCAAGATGGCGCGCGAGTACCCCGACGTCCGCGCGAACACGGTGGCGTCGTTCGCGCTCGGCGACTACGAGTGGATGCTGGCCTTCGAGGCGGACGAGCTGCACCGCATCGTCGACCTGATGCGGCACCTGCGCGGCGCGCGCGCTCGCGTCCACACGCGCGAGGAGATCCCGTTCTACACGGGTCGCCGCAAGCCGGTCGCCGAACTTGTCGCCGGTCTCGCCTGAGATCTGTCCGCCAGGTGAGGAACCGCTTCAACCTGGCCAAACGCGGGCCTGAACTTGAGTAGGGTTCCGTCCGTGCGCAAGTCTCCCGACGGTCGGCCCCGCGGACGGCACGCCCGGCCGCCCTCCGAATCCGAGCTCCGCTGGACCCGCCTCGCCGCCTGGCCGCGCCGGTCGTGGCGGCACCGATCGGCCGCCGCGGCGACGGTGCTCGCGGCGGCCGCGGCGATCGCGACCGCCGCCGTGCTGGCACTGCCCGGCGGTTCGGAGACCGGCGAGTCCGGGACGGCCGCCGTCGCCGTCCGCTCCGCCGCGCCTCCGTCCCCGCAGGGGTCTGCGGGCGCCCTCGGCGACCCGGACGACGTCGCCGACGCCGTGCCCTACTTCCAGACCAGGGACCCGGGCAAGAGGGTCGTCAAGCACGTAACGGACGTCCGCCGCAGCGGCTCGTTCGTCCGCGTGTACACCGACCTGGGCGAGGAGGACGAGAACTCCCGCCCCGCCGTCGACCTGTGCGAGTGGACGACCCAGTTCCTGCGCGACGCGGGCGACGACGAACCCCGCGTCTTCGTCCACGGCGAGAGCGACGGCAACGGCAGCGTCGTCCTCGCGAACAAGCAGAGCGACAAGGACAACTGTGAGGTCCCCGAGACCCGCTAGTACCCGCCGCGCCGCTCGTACTGCCCGGGGCTATTCGGCGGGTTCGAGGGTTAGGGAGATCGAGTTGATGCAGTACCGGTCGTCGGTGGGCGTGTCGTAGCCCTCGCCGTGGAAGACGTGCCCGAGGTGGGAGTCGCACACCGCGCACCGCACTTCCGTCCGGACCATGCCGAGCGTGCGGTCCTCGATCAGCGTGACCTTGTCGGAGTCGGACGGCGCGTAGAACGACGGCCAGCCGCAGTGGCTCTCGAACTTGGTCTCCGAGCGGAACAGCTCCGTCCGGCAGGCGCGGCACCGGTACACGCCGACGGTCTTGGCGTCGGTGTACTCGCCGGTGAAGGGCTTCTCGGTGCCGGCCTCCCGCAGCACGTGGAACTCCTCGGGGCTGAGCTCCGCCCGCCACTCGTCCTCGCTCTTACGGATCTTCTCCATACGGTCGACGGTACCCGCCGCCGTGTCCGACCTGTGGGTTAACGTGCTGGGTATGGCCTCGCCCTACATCGAGATCCCGGTCGGGGATCGGCTCGTCAAGGTGTCCAACCCCGACAAGGTCTACTTTCCCGAGCACGGCTACACCAAGCGGCAGCTCGTCGAGTACTACGTGGCCGTGGGGGAGGGCATCCTGCGCGCCACCCGGAACCGTCCGACGACGCTGGAGCGCTGGCCCGCCGGCGTCTTCGAGGGCGCCCGCATGGCCACCCGGGAGGACTATGCGCGGGGGCAGGCGGGGATGGGGGGCGGGAAGTCCGACGCGTTCTACCAGAAGCGCGTGCCGAAGGGCGCGCCCGACTGGGTGCGGACGTCCAAGATCGCGTTCCCCAGCGGCCGCTCCGCCGACGAGGTGTGCCCGTCGGAGGTCGCCGTGATCGCGTGGGCGGCCAACCTCGGCACGCTGACGTTCCACCCGTGGCCCGTCCGGGACGGCGACGTCGACCACCCGGACGAGCTGCGCATCGACCTCGACCCGCAGCCCGGCACCGACTTCTCCGACGCCGTCCGCGTCGCGCTCGGCCCGGCCCGCGAGCTGCTCGCCGAGCTGGGGCTCACCGGGTTCGTGAAGACGTCCGGGAAGGGCGGCGTGCACATCTACGTCCGCATCGAGCCCCGCTGGACCTTCACCGAGGTCCGCCGGGCCGCGCTCGCGTTCGGCCGCGAGGTGGAGCGCCGCAACCCCGCCGAGGTCACCACCCGGTGGTGGAAGGAGGAACGCGGCGAGCAGGTCTTCATCGACTACAACCAGAACGCCCGCGACCGGACGATCGCGTCCGCCTACAGCGTGCGGCCCGCCCCGCACGCCCCCGTCTCGGCGCCCGTGACCTGGGACGAGCTGGCCGACGCCGACCCGCACGACTTCACGATCGCCACCATGCCCGCCCGCTTCGCCGAGCTGGGCGACCTGCACGCCGCGATCGACGACGAGTCGTTCTCGCTGCAGGGCCTCCTCGACATCGCCGACCGCGACGAGCGCGACCACGGCCTCGGCGACATGCCGTATCCCCCCAACTATCCGAAGATGCCGGGGGAGCCCAAGCGCGTCCAGCCGAGCAAGGACACCGACAACCGCTGACCCGGCACTCGGTCCGCGGGCCGGGCTGGGCCAGGCCGGGCTGGGCCAGGCCGAAATCGGGTTTGTTCGGTGCTTTTAATTTGTCGGCCGTGTGGTGAAATTCACTGGCCGATTCCGGACGGGCCGGGCGCCGTCCGGTGAGCTGTCACTGTCGCGTTGAGTGATCAACTAGGTCATTTTCCGCTCCTGTCAGGAATCGTCGGAAGTCACTTACCGTGCTGTCCGTCACGTGCCGCTCTCGGCACGTCTCCCAGAAGGAGCATGATGGACCAGCCGCACAATGGCTCTTCCCGCCGCGCATTCCTGGGCGCGGCCGCGTCCGCGACCCTGCTGCAGGTCATGACCGGCGCCGTTCCGGCCGACGCGGCGACCCCGCCCGCCGGGCCGCTGAGACCGGCCGGCGGGAAGGGCGGCGGGAAGACCGTCGCGATCCTCGGCGCCGGTGTCAGCGGGCTGACCGCCGCGCTGAAGTTCGCCGAGGCGGGCTACAAGGTGACCGTCCTGGAGGCGCAGGGGCGCGTCGGCGGGCGCAACTTCACCGCCCGGCGCGGCGACACGATCACCGAGGTGTGGGAGGACGGCTCGGTCCGCACCCAGACCTGCGGTTTCGACCGCGGCCTGCACGCCGACCTCGGGCCGGCGCGGCTGTCCTTCGAGCACCAGCGGGTCATCGGAATGTGCCGCAGGCTCGGCGTCGCGCTCGAGCCGTACCTGATGCGGACGGCCGCGAACCTGTACCAGACCGACCGGGTGTGGCGGCGGGCGGCCGTGACCAACGGCCACCTCTCCAACGACGTCCGCGGGCACGTCGCCGCGTACGCGGCGGCCGCGGTGAAGAACGGGCTGCTGGACGCCGGCGGGCTGAGCGACGCCCAGCGCGCCAAACTGCTGGGCCTGCTGACCGCGTTCGGCGACCTCGACGCGGAGGACCACGCCTACAAGGGGTCCCTGCGCTCGGGGGCGGCCGTGCCGCTCAGCATTCCGAAGACGCCTGAGAAGATCGGCGCGCTGTCCCTTCCCGACATCGTGGAAAGCGGATTCTGGGAGCAGCGATTTTACGACGAGATCGAATACGGCTACCAGGTCACCATGTTCCAGCCGGTCGGCGGAATGGACAATCTCGTCCGCCGGATGGCGTCCGCGCTTCCCTCCGGAACCATCACTCTCAATGCACCCGTGCACGCAATCAGGTCAAGTGAAGATGGCGTCCGTGTCGCGTGGCAGGACGCCGACGGACGGCACGACAAGCGTTTCGACTACTGTTTGAGCAGCATCCCCATCCCGGTTTTGCGGCAGCGCGTCGAGCTTGAGGGATTCTCCAGCGAATTCGCGCGCGCCGTCGCCGGCGTCTGGTTCGCGCCCGGGTGCAAGATGGGCTGGCAGGCGAACCGGCGGTTCTGGGAATCGGAGAAGGACCGGATCTACGGTGGCGTCAGCTGGGTCGACGACGAGATCCAGCAGATCTGGTATCCGTCCGGCGACCACTTCTCCTCGTCCGGCAAAGGCGTCCTGATCGGCGCCTACTGCGCCTATGACAACGGGGAGAAGTTCGGCGCCCGCCCGCACGCCGAGCGCCTGAAGGTGGCACGGGCCGCCGGGACGAGGCTGCACCGCGAGTTCGCCGACCGGTCCGTCGTCCCGGACCGGCAGGGCCTGACCGTCGCCTGGCACAAGGTGCCCTACCAGCTCGGCGTCTGGGCCCACTGGGACCACACCATCGCCGAGCACCGGGAGATGTACGAGACCCTGGTCAACGTCCAGGGGCACGGCAACGTCATGGTGATCGGCGACCAGGTCTGCCCGATCTCCGGATGGCAGGAGGGCGCGATGATGTCGGCGGAATGGGCCTTCGAGTCCATCGACCGCGGGCGGCCCGGCGGCCGCGTGACCGTCCAGCGGGCCCCCGACTCCAGGCGGCTCACGGCCGGTCACTGACCCGGCGGGCCCGGACGTGGCGCACCGGTCCGGACGTGGCGAGGCCGCCGCCCCCTCGGGGGACGGCGGCCTCTTCATCGGATCAGTGGAACTTGCGTTCCTGGACGGGCAGCGTGACGCCGGACGGGCCGCGCCACGTCGTCAGCGGCTGCGGGACGAGCGAGGTCGCCGCGTCGTCACCGCCGATGACGACCGGGATGCTGATGGAGCTGCCGCGCAGGTCCACCGTCACCGCGGCCCCGGTGGGCGTCTCGGTGTTGTAGTCGGAGTCCGTCCCGGCGATGACCAGCGCGAGGCGGTGCCCCTTCTTCAGCACGTACTCCTGGCTGAGCGTCTCCCACCGGACGTCGTAGTAGCGGCCCGGCTTCAGCGGCGCGGGACGGCTCAGCGACCGGTCGTTCTGGGCGTCGAGCCAGCCGCGGGCGACCACGTTCACCGGCGACGTCACCGTGGTGACCTCCGTCTGCTTGTAGCAGGCGTTGTCACCGGGCGTGCTCTCGCCGTGGCAGTCCTCGGTGTCGAGCGTCCGGATGCCGGAGCCCCGGCCGAGGTAGTCGACGCGGGTGTCCTCGCCGTAGTCGACGAGCAGCGCGGTCAGGTTGGACGTGGGCTTGTCCAGCATGATCCGCAGGCGGGCGTCGGGCGTCCCGGACAGGCGTCCGGTCAGCGGCAGCGGGCCCGACACGAACGCGGCCCTGAACGGCTTCGCCGTCCCCGGGTCGCTGACCATCTCGCCCTCCGAGCGGCCCGCTCCGCGCGCGCCGGGATCGTCGGTGAACGTGGCCGTCGCGCCCTTCGCGGCGGGCTGCAGGCCGAGCGAGCCGTCCGCGCCGGGCCGCAGGGTCACCGGCCGGGCGTCCCGGGACGGCCAGTCCCGCTGGGTGATCCACTGGTCGGGGCCGATCTCGATGTCGGCGCGCGGCTCCCGCATCACATCGTTGCGGATCTTGTGCAGCTCGTGGTCGAACCACTTGTGCAGGGTCGCGACCCAGTCGTCGCGCCGGATGTCGAACGGGTCGACGTGGCCGCGCTGCGACAGCCACACCTTCCGGTCGATGCCGCGCTTCGCCAGCTCGTTCCACCAGCGCGAGAAGTGGTCGTCCTTCACGTTCAGGTCGTTGACGCCGTGGTAGGCGAAGAGGCTGGCGCGGACGTCGCCGACGTCGCCGATCGTCCCGTCCCGGTAGTCGGCGGTCCGCCAGTACGCGTTGTAGTTGCCGGTCGCGTCGTCCTCGCCCTCGTCGAGGCCGGCGTTGACGGCGGCGCACTTGGCGGGCGGGTCGGTGTCGACGTAGTCGGCGAGCCACGGCTGCTCGTCCGTCCAGTACTTCACGCCGTTCATGCGGCTGTACTCGTACCAGCTGCTGATCGCCGCGATCGGGACGATCGTCTCCAGGCCCTCGACGCCGGTCGCGGCGACGCCGTTCGCGAGCGTCCCGTCGTAGGACTTGCCGATCATGCCGGTGCGGCCGGTGCTCCACGCGGCCTGCACGGCGCTGCCGTCCGCGCGGGTCGCCTTCGCGCGCCCGTTCAGCCAGTCGACCACGGCCTTGACGCCGAGCACGTCGGACGGCCCGCCGCTCACCGGGCAGCCGTCGGACTTCGTCGTCCCGACCATGTCGACGGCGAGGAACGCGTACCCGCGCGGGACGAAGTAGTTGTCGTAGTAGAGCGGGAACTGCACCGGGTTCCCGTTCGCGTCGTAGGTCTTGCGCTCGCTCTCGTTGCCGCGTCCCGCGTTGTCGTAGTACGGGCTCGCGTCCATGATGACCGGGACCTTGAGGCCCTTCTCGGTCTCCTTGGGACGGATGATGTCCACGTTGACCCGGTCGCGCTTGCCGTCGCCGTCGCTGTCGACGCCGGACTCGACGTACACGTGCTCGCGGATCGCGTCCTTGTAGGAGAAGACCGGCTGGGTCACGCCGTCCTTCACCACGATCTTGGGGGACGCCTGGGCGAACGCCGTCGCCCCGCCCGCGGCGGCGAGCCCTGTACTTGTGACCATGGCACCGGTCAGCACGGCCACCGTCATCGTCCGCCGGGTTCGTCTCAGGGATCTCCTGGCCAACCCGCACCTCCCGGATAGAAAATGATCTCTACGGGGGCACAGGGTCTCGCCCGGGGGTGGCCGGGTAAAGGGCGGCGCTCGAGTAACTCAGGCCGGATTTGGTCACGTCCTGCCCTTGCCTTCCGACCGGCGCCATGACCTGCCGCGGGACGGCGTCCGGCGCGGTTCGTCGCCGAACCGGACCCGAAGAGTGGTTTGCGCCTTTAGTACGGATTGTCGAGGTCGGGATTTCCAGCGCGAACACCCGCGACAGAACTTGATCATGAAGTGGGCATTAGCACCGCTGTGCCCGCCGCCGGGCGTGATGCGGACGGAACGTCCGAATGCGGCCACTGTGCTGGGTGACGCAGTCGAAAGACAGCGGATCGACAACAATCCCCATATTCGATTCATGCCGGACGTGTATGGTGCCGTCCGGAACAACCCGACCGAGATTGGAAAACGGGGGCTTTTCCTTGACGGCGACCACGGGCCGGGCGGCCGGCCCGCCGGATCTGTTCGAGCGCGACGATACGGTGGAACGGCTGCGGGCCCTGGCGGCGGAGGAACGCCTCGACGCAAGATCGCCCCAGCTCACCCGGCTCGCCGACGACCTGGAGGCGGAGACGGATCTCGGCCGGTGGGCGGCCGTGAACCTGTACGCCGCCTTCCTGCGCGACGACACGATCGGCGACCGTCCGCAGAGCGGGACGCGCCGCTGGACGGCCGCCGTCCTCGACCTCCTGCCCGCCGTGCTGATCTTTCTGCCGATCATGCTGACGTGGATCGGCCTCTACAAGGCGACGAGCGCGTACCGGAGCAGCAGGGGCGATTCCGCGCTCGCCGGCAAGTCCTTCCTCGAACAGTGGCAGACGGGTTTCAACGGCCGTCTCGGCGAAGGTTTCTATTTCGACCGAATCGCGCTGTGGACGCTGTTCGCGATCGTCTTCCTGATCTTCGTCTCGGTCTGCCAGGCCCTGATCCGCAGGAATTCCGACCGCGCCGACGCGCAGGAGCGGGCGCGCCTCACCCGCGACCTCGCCGGTGCGCTCACCGCCGCCGACTTCCACCTCGGCCTTTTCCGAATGGACGACGCCTCCCGCGTCGACCACGCGGCGCAGCGGCTCGAAACCGCCGCCGACGCGGCCGGAAAGGCGGGCGCGGTGGCCAACGACCTCCAGCGCCAGGCGCAGCAGGCCCTGGAGCAGGCGCGCACCGGCATGGAACGCGTCGAGGAGCTGGCCGGGGCGCTGCTGAAGAGCGACGACGCGATGCGCGCGACCGCCGGACGGGTCGAGGACGCGATCGACGGCGTCGGCCGCCGCCTGACCGAGGTCGCCTCGGCCGCCACGTCCGTCGCCGACGCGGCCGCCGGCCTGTCCCGCTCCTCGACGGCCGACTCCGAGCGCCTCCGCAAGGCCGTGGCGGAGGCCGCGACGGAGCTGCGGTCCGCCGCGGACGCCGACCGCGACCGGCTCGGCGACCGCATCGGCACCGCCCTCGACGCCAGCGGCACGGCGATCCGGACGGCCCTCGACGAATGGCGCACCGAAGGCGCCATGTACTCGCACCGCCACGAGGCCGCCGCCGACCACCTCGGCCTGATCGTCGGCGAGATCGAGCGGCTCCTGACGTCCACGCGGTCCGCGTTCGACGAGCTGCCGGCGGCGGTCCGCGAACTCGAGGACGGGATGACCGCCGCGATCGCGACCATGGAGGCGGAAATGGACCGGCTGCTCACCGGCCTGCCCCTCGCCGACGACCGCACCAGGGCCGTCACCGCCGAGTTCGCCGAGCTCCGGCGCTCGGTCGACCACCTCCGCGACCAGCTCGCCAAGGCGGGCGGACGAAGGCGGCGGTTGTTCCGATGAACCTCCGGACGTCGGTGACCGCCATCGCCGGATGGCTGTTCGCCGACCTGCTCCTCGCGTTCGCCATCGTCGTCCTCGGCACCCAGGACCCGCCGCCCCGCCCGGCCACCCGCCCCACGCCGGCGCCCCGGCAAGCGCTGGAACGCCGGTTCGTGGAGGTCACGCTCACCGTCGACGCCGGCGACGCCAAGGACGGCGGCCGCGGCGCCGTCGAGGCCCTGCGCCGCGCCATCCGGGCGGAGCCCGGCCTGCGCGGACGCAAGGCGGGCATCGTGCTGACGTTCGGCGCGCAGCACAACGGCGGCGAAGCCTTCGCGCACGACGTCAACGAACTGCTGAAAAGAGCCGACGCCACGCTCTTCGCCGACGTCGCCACCCGCGACTTCCAGCTCCTCGGAGCGTCCGGCGGAGAAGTGATGCTCAACATCTACCTCTTCCACAAGAACCCGGGGAACCACGCATGAGCGAGCAGATCCTGCCCTTCTACCTGGTGTGCGATGAGTCGGCGTCGATGACGGGCGAGCCCATCAACGAGATCAACAAATCGCTTCCCGAACTTCACCAGGCGATCGGCAGCAACCCGGTCGTGGCGGACAAGACGCGCTTCTGCCTCATCAGCTTCAACCATGAGCCGCAGGTTCTGCTCCCGCTGTCCGACCTGAGCAACGTCACGTCGATCCCCGCGATGACGGCCGGTGGCGGCACCACCTACGGAAAGGTCTTCGACCTTCTGCGGGACGCCATCGGGCAGGACGTCAAACGGCTCAAGGGCGACGGCCACCAGGTCCTCCGCCCCGCCGTCTTCTTCCTCACCGACGGCCAGCCCAACGACTCCGCCGACTGGGCCTCGGCGCACAAGCGCGTCACGGACCCGTCCTGGGGGCCGCACCCGCACATCCTCGCGTTCGGCTTCGGCCAGGTCGACCAGCAGACCCTGCAGAGCGTCGCCACGTTCCGGGCCTTCATCGCCAAGGAGGAGTTCGGCGTCGCCGAGGCGCTGCAGGAGTTCGCCCAGTCGCTGATCCGCTCCATCGTCCGCTCCGGGAGCAGCGCCGACGCCGACGGCGGCATGAGCCTGCAGATGCCGAACGACGTGCCCGGCTTCACCACGCTTCCGGCCGATGTCGTCTGATCGCCGTCCCGGACCGGAGACCCCGGACGACGACTCCTGGCGCCGCCACACCGACGAGGCGATGTCCGTGACGGAGGAGGCTCCGCCGGTCACGGCCCCGCCCGGCCCCGGACGGCAGGCCGCCGGTGACGTGCCGCGGCCCCTGATGCGATGGGCGCCGCCTCCGGAGCCGCCGGTGCAGCCCGTGCGCGTGGACGACGAAGCCGTCCCGCCGCCGTCGTCCGGGGAGGCGGTCTTCGCTCCGCCGCCCGAGTACCGGCGGCCGCATCCGAAGGGCGGCATCGCGCGGAGGCTTCCGCGGCTGTCCGAGGTCGTTCCGGACACGGCGCTGGACGGCGCGGACTTCGACGGCCTGACCGTCCGCGCCGCCTCCCTCCGCGGCGACGACCACCGGTACCTGACCGAGCCCCGCCAGGACTCCGCCGCCCTCTGGCCGCTGACCCTGGACGGGACGGACGCGCTGCTCTGCTGCGTCGCGGACGGCCTGGGCAGCCAGCCCAACTCGCACCTGGGATCCGCCCTGGCCTGCCGCCTGCTGCGCGAGGAGATCGAACGCGGCGCCGGGCTGTGGGACGACCCCGCCGCCTGCGCGCCGGACGTCCTCGGACGCGTGGTCGCCGGGATGCTCGCCGACGCCGGCAACCGCGGAATCAGCGCCGAGACCCTGTCGACGACCCTCGTCGCCGCCGTCGTCGAACTCACGCCCCCGGACCGGCCGCGCAGAGGCGTCGTGCTGCGCGTCGGGGACAGCACGGCCTACATGCTGCGCGACGGCACCTTCCGAGAGTGTTTCGAGGACGCCCACAAGGACGAGGCCGTCCAAGGTTCCGGCACCAGCGCGCTGCCCGGCGATCCCGGCGCGGTCGAGACCCGCGCGGTGGTTCTCGGGAACGACGACGTGCTCGTCCTGTGCACGGACGGGCTCTCGAACCCGATGCACAACGACGAGGTGAAGGCACAGCTCGTCAAATGGTGGAGCAGCGGCCCCGTGCCCGGGATTCTGGAATTCGGATGGCAGTTGGCATTCCGCGCGAAGTCGTACGGCGACGACCGTTCGGCCATATGCGTCTGGGGGCGGTAGAGCGATGGCCTGGCCGGACGGCAGAGACATCCAATTGCGCGACCTGGTGCTCGGGAAGGAACTCGGCACGGGCGGCCAAGGCAAGGTGTGCGATCTGCGCCGCGCGGGGGACGGCTACGTCTACAAGGAGTACTTCGCGTCCGGCGTGAACGGGGCGGCGCTGCAGCGGCTGGTGGAACTGCCGGGTGAAATGCGCCAGGCCGACCGGGACGGGCTGCTGCGGCAGGCGGCCTGGCCGCTGGCGCGCGTTCTGGACGGCGGCGAGGTCAAGGGCTTCGTCATGCGGAAGATCCCGAAGGAGTTCTACGGCCGGACGGCGTCCAAGCCCCGGCCTCGCGAGTTGCAGTATCTGCTGTACGAGCCGAAGGCGATGTGGGGCGACATCACGCCTCCGGAGGCGGACGGACGGCTTGAGATCGTCCGCCGGGCCGTGGCGCTGTTCCGGCTGCTGCATTCCCAGCGGCTCGTGGTCGGTGACGTGTCCATGAACAACCTGCTGTGGTCGCCCGCCGGGGACGTCTTCCTGCTCGACTGCGACGGGATCCGCGAGACGGGGACGCGGCCCGTCCTCGAGCAGCCGTCCACCCCCGACTGGGACGATCCCGAGCAGCCGGCGACCGGCCCGGACCTGGACACCGACCGGTACAAGCTGGCCCTTCTCGTCGCGCGCGTCCTGACGAGGACGTCCGCGCTGCGTCCGGGAGGCGTGGTCGAGTGCGTGCCGGGCGTGCCGGAGCGGATCGCGGGCGAGGTGGCGGCGCGGTTCGCGGACGCGGCGCGGCCGCGCGGGCTGCGGCCGGACGCGGCGCACTGGGCCAGGGCGCTCGACGAGCGCGGCGTCATCGAGCTCGATCCGCTGCCGCCGGTGCGGAGGCCGCCGAGCCTTCCGCAGGCGCCCCTGGACGGCGGGCGGGGGCAGCGGCCGATGATCCGGCTGCCCCCGTCCTAGCCGTCAGGCCAGGTCGGCGAGGAGGGGCGGCAGGTCGCCGTCGTGGACGACCGTCACCCGCCGGGTGGCCCTGGTCAGGGCGACGTAGAGGTCCTGGCCGCCCTTCGGCGACTCGGCCAGGACGCCCGCCGGATCGACGATGATCACCGAGTCGAACTCCAGGCCCTTGGCCTCCCCGGTGGTCAGGACGACGGCCGGGGAGTCGAGGGCCTCGGGGGTCGCGCCCGCGGCGGCGGCCGGGAGCGCCTCCAGGACCGCGGCGTGCCGGGCGGCGGAGGTGATGACGGCGAGCCGCCCCTCCTTGAAGGCGCCGCCGATGCCGTCGGGCGTCCCGGCCGCGATGCTCGACAGCTCCGACCGGACCAGCGACGGCAGCTCCGCGACCGGCATCGCGAGCGCGGTGGGCGGCGGGCCGTCGTCGCGGACGGATTCGGGCGGCGTCTGGCCGGGCGCGACGGCCGCGAGGACGCCGGCCGCGACCTTCATGATGGCGGCCGGGGTGCGGTAGTTGACGAGCAGGCGCTGCTCCCGCCAGCGGCCGGGGACGTACCGGTCGAGCATCTGCCCCCAGGACGCGGCCCCGGCGGCGCTGCCGGTCTGGGCGATGTCGCCGACGACGGTCAGGGAACGGGTCGGGACGCGCTTCATCACCGTCCGCCAGTCCATCTCGGAGAGCTCCTGCGCCTCGTCGACGATCACGTGCCCGTACACCCATTCGCGGTCGGCCATCGCGCGCTGCGCGGTGGTGAGCGGCGGGCCGCCGTCGTGGTGGCGTTCGGCCAGGTCGCTCCCGGAGATCACGTCGCTCGCGGCGAGCATCTCGACGTTCCCGGTGTCGGCGGACTCGATCACCTCCTGGGCGTACCGCGCCTCCTTCGCGCGTTCGGCGGCGGCCGCGCGCTCGCGGGCCCTCTCGGCGGAGTCGTCCTTGCCGAGGAGGTCGGCGGCCTCGTCCAGGAGCGGCACGTCGGAGATCGTCCATGGGGCGTTAAACGGACGGTGCAGGAGTGCCGATTCGGCGGACGTCAGCCCGGCGCGGGGTCCGAGCCGGGCGAGGGAATCGGGATCGGCGTAGAAGTCGGCCAGGAGCTGCTCGGGCGTCAGCTCGGGCCAGAGCGCGTTGACGGCGCTTCGGACGGCGGGGTCGTGCCAGAGGGTCTCCTTGGCCAGGCGGAGTTCGGTCTCGTCCAGGAGGGGTTCGTCCTCGGCCTCGTCGATGAGTTCCTGGAGCCAGGCGGGCAGGCCGCCGTCGGCGGCCAGCTGCTCCAGGGGCTCGTCCATGATGCGTTCGTACTGCTCGGCGCGGTTGACGGCGAGCGCCTCCAGAAGGTCGTGGACGAACCGGCGCCGCTGCATGTTGTGGGGGAGGCGCAGGCCCCGCGCGCGGTCGCGTGTGCGCTCGCACGTCTCGGCGTCCACGACCAGGGTGAGGCCATCGGTCTTGACGCGCAGGCCGTCCGACGGGGCGCGCTGCCGGTCGTGGACGGCTTCCCGCACCAGGTCGGCCATCCGCAGGTCGCCCTTCACGACGGCGGCCGCGGGGTCCTCCGCGGCGGTCGCCTTCAGGCCCGGGTACAGCTCGCCGACCGTGGCCAGGGCGACGTCGGTCTCGCCCAGGCCGGGGAGCACCTGATCGATGTAGCGGAGGAACGTGGCGTTCGGGCCGACGACGAGCACTCCGCGGCGTTCGAGGACGTCCCGGTGCGTGTAGAGCAGGTACGCGGCACGGTGCAGCGCGGCGACCGTCTTGCCGGTGCCGGGACCGCCCTGCACGACGAGCACGCCCTGCAGCCCCGAGCGGATGACCTGGTCCTGCTCCTCCTGGATGGTGGCGACGACGTCGCTCATCCGGCCCGTCCGGCCGCGGCGGAGCGTGGCGAGCAGGGCGGCCTCCCCGACGATGCCGCGGCGCTCGGACTCGTCCAGGCCCTCCAGGTCGAACACCTCGTCGTCCAGCCGGACGACCTCGCGGCGGCGCAGATGCAGGTGGCGGCGCCGGGCGAGGGTGCCGGGCGCGCCCGGCGTGGCGGTGTAGAACGGGCGGGCCGCGGCGGCGCGCCAGTCGATCAGGAGGGGCTCGTGGTCCTCGTCGCGGAGGCCGACGCGGCCGATGTAGAACGTGTCGCCCGGGCCGTCCGCGTCGGCGCGATGGTCGATCCGGCCGAAGCACAGGCCGTGCTCGACGCCGCCGAGCCGGGCGAGGCGGCGGGCGGCCTCGTCGGTGGCGACGGCGCTCTCCAGCCGGGCCTGGAACGCGCTTCCGCCGCCCGTGGCCGGGCCCTCGCGCAACGCCCGCTCGGCCCTTTCCCGCTCGACGTCGAGCCGCGTGTACACGCGGGACACGTACTCCTGCTCGGTGCGAATCACGGCCTGCCGCGCATTTTCCTCGCGTTCGGGGTTGACAGCGTCCGCTTGACGGAGTCCCATGCCTGTGCTACGCTCCTATTCATAGGATGGAATTTTTGTGCGCAACTCGTAAGTTGCCACCCTAGCATCCTTTCTCCGCGCTGCGCGCGACCTTCCGGCTCCGCCCAAAAGGATCATCATTGTTGTGGCGGACGTCATCCCGGCGGAACCCGCGGGTCACCGGCCTTCGTGAGGCTTTCCGGCGATCGATGCCGGAATCTCCCGAAAGGTCGCTACCCCCATGGCCGACATCGCACGCGCGCTGAACCGGCGAAGCTTCCTCGTCACCAGCGGGCTCGCCACCGCCGTCGCCGTGGCCGGCGCCCCCGGCCCCGCGCACGCCGCCCCACGCCCCCGCGCCCTCGACGGCGACCCGTTCACCCTCGGCGTCGCGTCCGGCGACCCCGAGCCGGACGGGTTCGTCCTCTGGACCCGGCTGGCCCTGAACCCCCTCGCCGAGGACGGCCTCGGCGGCATGCCGGCCACGACGATCCCCGTCGGCTGGGAGGTCGCGTCCGACGAGCGCTTCCGCCGCGTCGAGCGCCGCGGCACCGCCGCCGCCCGCGCCGCCTCAGCGCACTCCGTCCACATCGAGCTGAACGGCCTGCGCCCCGGCCGCGAGTACTGGTACCGGTTCCGCGCCGGCAGCCACATCTCCCCGGTCGGACGGACCCGCACCGCCCCCCACCCCGCCACCTACGGCCCGGCCCTCGCGATGGCCTTCGTGTCGTGCTCCCAGTTCGAGCACGGCTACTTCACCGCGTACCGGCGGCTCGCCGAAGAGAACCCCGACCTGATCCTGCACCTCGGCGACTACCAGTACGAGTACAAGAAGGGCGTCTACACCATCCCGGGCGGCAACGTCCGCGACCACGAGGGCCCCGAGACCGTCACGCTGGCGACCTACCGGCAGCGGCACGCCCAGTACAAGTCCGACCGCGACCTCCAGGCCGCGCACCAGGCCGCGCCCTGGCTCGTCGTGTTCGACGACCACGAGGTCGAGAACAACTGGGCCGACGACGTCCCCGAGAACAACTCCGACACGCCGTCCCCCGAGGCGTTCCGCGCCCGCCGCGTCGCCGCGTTCCAGGCGTACTACGAGAACATGCCGCTGCGCCGCCGCTCCGTCCCGCGCGGCCCCGACATCCAGGTCTACCGGCGGGTCTCCTGGGGCCGGCTCGCCAACTTCCACATGCTCGACACCCGCCAGTTCCGCGACGACCAGGCCTGCGGCGACGGCTACAAGGACTGCCCCGACGCGCTCGACCCGAAGCGCTCCATCACCGGCGACCGGCAGGAACGCTGGCTGCTCGACGGCTTCCGCCGCTCCCGCGCCCAGTGGGACGTCCTCGGCCAGCAGGTGTTCTTCGCGCAGCGCGACAACACCGAGGGACCCGTCAAGAAGACCTCGATGGACTCCTGGGACGGCTACGCCGCGTCCCGCGACCGGATCACCAAGGGCTGGCTGGACGCCAAGGTCCGCAACCCCGTCGTGCTCACCGGCGACGTCCACGCCCACTGGGCCAGCGACCTCAAGGCCGACTACGACGACGCCGGCTCCAAGACGGTCGGCGCGGAGCTGGTGTGCTCGTCCATCACCAGCGGCGGCGACGGGGCCGACTCCAACCCCGCCGACCACCCCTTCCTCAAGATCAACCCGCATCTGCGGTTCTACAACAACCAGCGCGGCTACGTCATCACGAAGATGGACAAGGACGAGATGAAGGCCGACTTCAAGACGCTGCCGACCGTCCGGACGCACGACGCGAAGGCGTCCGTCAAGGCGACGTTCGTGGTCGAGGACCGCGAGCCCGGCGTCAAGCAGACCTACCTGCGCCCCTACGACGCGCCCAAAGGAGCGGCACGCACGCAGTCGGCCGACGACCTGATCCGCCAGACCGTAGAGAACGAGACCCAGCGCCCCTGACCATCCCGCACGGGGGGCGGCGCGGGCGGG
>NZ_JBIRAY010000009.1:0-421696 GCF_044326405.1 Actinomadura sp. 1N219
GTGGGGCCGTCATGATGCGGTCCGGCGCAGGGCGCGGTCGCAGGCTGCCAGGTGGGCGCCCAGGGCCTCGTCGAAGGGGGTGGTGGCCGCGTCCGACAGGAGTCTCCGCCGGACCGCCAGCTCCCCGCCCGCGACGCCGCGGGACGCCGCCGCCAGTTCGGCCAGCGCGCCCTCCGGGTCGGCGGACAGCTCGTCCACCAGCGCCATCGCGTGCGCGTCGGCCGCCTCGATCGGGACGCCGAGCAGGACCGCGCGGCGGATCCGGGCCGCGCCGGCGTCCCGGGTCAGCCGGTGCAGCGCCATGCCCGGCCAGGTGGCGCCGCCGACCGGCGCGAACAGCAGCCGCGTTCCCGGCGCGGCGATGCGGACGTCGGTGGCGAGCAGCGCGTCCAGGGCCGTGCCGCCGCAGTCTCCGGACGCGACGCCGGCGGTCACGTGGCCGAGCCGTTCCAGCCGGCGGAGCGCGTGTTCCCACTTGTTCACCAGGCCGACGGTCAGGCCGTCCGGCCAGGCCGGGCCCGGGGCGCCGGAGACGTGGACGGCCACGAGACCTTCGCCCGTGTCGTCCTCGGCCCTGTCGCAGAGGGCGGTGACGGCGGCGACCGCCTCCGCGGAGATGGGCTCCGACCCGTCGATCCGCAGGACGAGCCCGTCGGCGCCGTGCGCGGCCGCGGTCACCACTGGACCAGCGCCGTCTCTAAGGTGGAGCCCGGGCCCATGGTCATCAGGACGCCGTACTCGCCGGGGCGGGCGACCCCCTCGTCCGCGAGCCGCTCGTAGGAGAACAGGAACGAGCCACTCGACACGTTCCCGTGGTCGCGCAGCACCCCCGTCGTATGCCGGACGTCGTGCCTGCTCAACCCGAGATTGATCATCACGGCGTCGATCACCTTCTTGCCGCCGGAGTGCACCAGCCAGTGGGCGATGTCGCCGCGGCGCAGGCCCGTGCCCGCGAGCAGCCGATCGACGACGGTCTCGGCGTGCGCGCCGACCACGTACGGGATCTCGGGGTCGAGGAAGAAGCTGAACCGGCCGAGGTCGCCGTCCCAGTCGTAGCGCATCGCGTCGAACGCGTCGGTGACGATGAGACCGGCGAACTTGAGGATGCGCGGGCCGCGCGGCTGCTCCGGGCCTGCGGACTCGTCCTCGCCGGACCGCAGGGCGAGCGCGGCGGCGCCGTCCCCGAAGAGGCTGTTGACGACCGCCGTGCGCATCGTCCCGTCGAGCGCGTACGCGGCGGAGCACGCCTCGGTGCACAGCACGACGGCGAGCTCGCCGGGGTGCGCCGCGGACCATCCGGCCACGACATTCAGCGCGTTCAGGCCGGCGTTGCAGCCCATGCCGACGATGTCGGCGCGGCCGCAGTGCGGGTCGATGCCCAGCTCGCGGATGAGCCGCGCGCTGATGCCCGGGGTGAGGTACCCGGTCGAGGTCACGCAGCACAGGTGCCGGAGGTCGGAGAGGGACGCCCCGCAGCTCTTCAGGCAGGCCTCGAGGGCCTGCGCGCCCATCTCCACGGCGAGCGCGGCGTGCTTGTCCAGCAGGTCGCCCTGCGACTCGGGCATCCGGTTCCCGTGCTCGTCCGGCGGGGGGAGGGTGAGGTGGCGGCGCTCGATCGCGCTGTTGAGGAAGACGGACCGGACCCTGGGGTCCGCGATGTCGAGGACGTCGAGGAGTTCGGGCTGCGAGATGGGGTCGCCGGCGACGGCGGTGCCGACCCCCACGATGCGCGAGAGCGCGGGCAGCGGGACGGGGCGCGGGACGGTCAGGTCCGGGGACGCGGCCTGGGCCGGGGGCGCGGCCAGGGTTCGGGGGGCGGCCAGGGCGGCGGTCATCGGTACATCCACCCCCAGGTCCGGAGTTTGCTCCTGAGCAGCGGCCTGATCTGGTCCTCGGTCACTTTCCTCACCTTCCCGGACGTGTCGTCCATTCCGTCGAGCGCGATAATCGCAATTCATTTCCGGCGGGGCAGGCGACAAGGCGCGCCGCACTAGGCACGGCCGCGGCTTATGGTGCAATTCAGAGTACGGCACCAAGACCCGGCCGCCCATAGTTCGGAAGGTCGGCTAACTGTTCGATCGTTTGCCGCGTTCAACTGCGACAGCAGGACGGTTGAACGTCCGGCGGAAACCCGTTCCACGCGCCCGCGGCGGCGGCCTAGCCGAGCCGGATGACCGAATCCGGCCGGAGTTTGCCCGAAATGCCCGCGCGTGTTAACCGCCTCCTTATCGGAGACGTGCGCCAATGGAAGCATGCGGATACTCGTGGCGGAAGATGAACGCGTCCTCGCCGATCTGGTGGCCGAGGGACTGCGCGAGCAGGCGATGGCGGTCGACGTCGCCTACGACGGCGCCGCCGCGCTGGAACGCCTCGCGGTCAACGACTACGACGTCCTCGTCCTGGACCGCGACCTGCCCCGCGTCCACGGCGACGAGATCTGCCGCGAGCTCGCCCAGAGCGGGGAGCAGGTGCGCATCCTGATGCTGACCGCGTCCGGGACGGTGCACGAGCGCGTCACCGGGCTGAACCTCGGCGCCGACGACTACCTCGCCAAGCCCTTCGCGTTCGACGAGCTGGTCGCGCGGATCCAGGCGCTCGGCCGCCGCGCCGCGCCGCCCCTGCCGCCCGTGCTGGAGCACGCCGGCATCACCCTGGACACCGCGCGCCGCCAGGTCTTCCGCGACGGCCGGTACCTGCCGCTGTCGCCCAAGGAGTTCGCGGTGCTGGAGGTGCTGATGCGGGCGCGCGGCACGCTCGTCAGCACCGAGGAGCTGCTGGAGCGGGCCTGGGACGAGCACACCGACCCGTTCACCACCGTCGTCAAGGTGACGATGAGCAAGCTCAGGTCGAAGCTCGGCGACCCGCCCGTGATCGTCACCGTCCCGGGAAGCGGGTACCGGCTGTGAGCCGGGCGGGAAAGGGGAAGGAGGTGGGGACGGGGGGTGCGCGGCGCGTCCCGCGGCTGTTCGGCGGCTCGATCCGGGCCCGGATGACGCTGCTCTACGGCGGTGTCTTCACCGCGATCGCGCTGGGGGTGCTGCTGGGCGCGCAGCAGCTCCAGCAGAACATCGTCGGCGACAAGGTGGGCAACTTCGCGACCGGCCCCGTCGACGTGGGCGCGCCCTGCGACTCGGGCGGCGGCGTGCCCTGCGGGCCTTCCCCGTCCGCAGCCGCCCCGTCCGCAGCCGCTCCGTCCGGTGCGGCGCCGTCCGGAGCCGCGCCGTCCAGTGCGCCGCTGCCGGCGGTGCCGTCCGGCGCGGCGCAGCCCCAGACGAAGATCCTCGCCGACGACGACCAGATCACCGAGCTGGAGCGCGACCTGGTCGGGACGCAGCGGATCATCACGCTGGCCGCGCTCGCGGTGATCGTGGTGCTCGCGTTCGCGGTGTGCTGGTGGCTCACCGGCCGGCTGCTGCGCCCCCTGCACCGCGTCACCGCCACCGCGCGCCGGCTGTCGCTGTCCACCCTGCACGAGCGGATCGCGCTGACCGGGCCGCGGGACGAGCTGAAGGACCTCGCCGACACCTTCGACGCCATGCTCGACCGGCTGGAGCACGCGGTGGCGAGCCAGCGCCGGTTCGTCGCCAACGCCTCCCACGAGCTGCGCACCCCGCTCGCCATCCAGCGGACCGCGATCGAGATCGGCCTGTCCGACCCGTCCCCCGCCCGGGTGACCAGGACCCGCACCGAGCTGCTGCGCGCCACCGAACGGTCCGAACGGCTCATCGAGGGGCTGCTCGTCCTCGCGCAGGGCGAGCAGGAGCTCACCGACCGGTCGCCGGTCGACCTCGCCGCCGTCGTCGACCAGGTCGTCGGGGAGCACCTGCCGTTCGCCGCGCCCCGCGACATCACCCTCACCGCCGCGACCAGCCCCGTCACCGTCGCCGGCGACGAGGTGCTGCTCAACCGGCTGGTCGCCAACCTCGTCCAGAACGCGATCCGGCACAACCACCGCGGCGGACACGTCGAGGTCGAGCTGTCCGCGGACGGCACGCTGGTCGTCCGCAACTCCGGGCCGCACGTCCCGCCCGAGAAGGTCGACGAGCTGTTCGAGCCGTTCCGGAGACTCCACGCCGACCGGACCGGGTCGGACGAGGGCGCAGGACTCGGGCTGTCCATCGTCGCCGCCATCACCAACGCCCACGGCGGCGCCGTCCGGGCCACGGCCGGCCCCGAGGGCGGGCTCTCCGTCACCGTCGATCTTCCCGCCCTCAGCCCCGCCGTTCCCGTCTGAACACTCGATTCGTCGTCGCTTTCATTCCGTTCATTCCGTTCATTCCTTCGATTCAAGCCATTCGGCGATCGCCGGCCAGGCACGGCTCAGCATTTCGGGGAGCACGATGTCGCTGTGCCTGCAAGGGAGGCCGACCTCCGTAATGGAGCCGCGCACGTAAGGTGCCCAGAGGCGTCCGTCCGGCGGGTCGCTTTCGTCGCGCACCTCGGCGACGAAGAGCAGCATGTCGCCGTCGAACGCGGCGGGCTCGTACTGTTTTCTGAGCTTGGTGTTGTTACGGAAAATCCTCGCGATGACGAGCAGTTCCTCATCGGAGACACCGTCGAGGACCTCGCCCACCTCCTCCCGGAACCGCTGCGCGATCTCCTGATCGACCTGCCCGGGATCCGGAAGCGGAACGTCGCGGCCCGACGTGTGCGGGTGGTCGGCGGCGGGCCGCCGGTCACCGTCCGAGCGTTCCCCGCGTTCCTCACGCTGGGACGGATATGTGTCCATGACCACCAGGTGGACGGTCTCCCCCGCGGCGCGCAACCGCACGGCGATCTCGTGCGCTGGAATGCCGCCGAAGGAGAAGCCGAGGAGGTGGTACGGCCCCTGCGGCTGCACCGCGCGGATCTGCTCGATGTACTCCGCCGCCATCTCCTCGACGGACGCGGGCAGCGCACCGCCGTCCTCGCCTTCGCCGCCGGTTCCGCTGTCGATGCCCGCGGCCTGCAAGCCGTACAGCGGGACGCCGTCCGGGACGAACCGCGCCAGCGGCCGGTAGCACCAGCCCAGCCCGGAGGCGGGGTGGATGCAGAAGAACGGCGGCCGGTCACCCTCGGGACGGATCGGCAGGAGCCTGCCGAGCGAGTCGCCCAGAGACTCCAGGCCCAACTGGCCGACAATGCCCGCGACGGTCGGCGCGGCGAACATCTTCCGCACCGAGATGGACACTCCCCGCTCCTTCAACCGCGCGATGAGCTTCACGGCCAGGAGGGAATGCCCGCCTAGCCGGAAGAAGTCGTCGTCCACCTGGACCTCCGGCACCCCGAGGACCTCGATGAACACCTCGCTGACCAGCAACTCCAGGGCCGTGGCCGGGTTCCGCCTTGTCGCCGCGCGCCTCGTCCCGGTACCGGCGGTGTAGTCAGGCGCGGGCAGGGCTTTACGATCGAGTTTCCCGTTGGCGGTCAGCGGCAACTCCGCCAGCGCGACGACCGCGGACGGGATCATGTGGTCGGGAAGCCGGTCGGCAAGGAAGTCCCGCAGGCTGTCGGTGTGTGCGGGGTCGGTGTCGGGGTCGGCGGAGACGATGTAGGCCACCAGCCGCTCGTCCCGCACCACCACCGCCGCCTGCGCGACATCGGGGTGCTGATGCAGGACGGCCTGGACCTCGCCGGGCTCGACCCGGAACCCGCGGATCTTCACCTGCTCGTCCACCCGCCCGGCGAACACCAACTGGCCGCCGGGCGTCCACTTCACCAGGTCCCCGGTCCGATACATCCGCTCCCCAGACCCGTACGGGCACGCAACGAACCGCTCCCCCGACAGGCCCGGCCGCCCCACGTACCCGCGCGCCACCGCGGCACCGGCCACATAGAGTTCGCCGGGCACGCCCACCGGGACCGGCTGCAAGGCCTCATCCAGCACGAACACGCGGGTGTTGGCGATCGGCGCACCAATCGGAACCACTCCGCCTGCCACCAGCTCGGGAGTGAGCTCAGTGGTGGTGACGCCGATGGTGGTCTCGGTCGGGCCGTAGTGGTTGAACACCCTCCGGTCACCAGCCGCCGCCACCAGTTCGGCGACCCATTGCGGTGCGGCGGCCTCTCCGCCCAGCACCACCGACCCGGCCGGAACCAGCCGGTCCATCCCGGCGGCGGCGGTCAACGCCGCCAGATGCGAAGGCACCACCTTCACCGCGTCGATGTCATGCGCAGCCAGGTAATCGGCGACCGCATCGGGGTCGGTGACCGCGTCCGGGTCGAGGATGTGCAGACGGCCGCCGGTGGCCAGGCTGATGAACACCACGGTGTTGCCCAGGTCGGTCACCTGCGCCTGCAACAACCCATACCGGGAGCCTGGGGCCGTCCATCCCAACCTGACCGACACCGACGACACGTAGTTGGCCAGCGACCCGTGCGTCACCGCCACACCCTTCGGCACCCCCGTCGACCCCGAGGTGTAAATCACATACGCCAGACCGGACCCATCAAGGGCCACATCCAGCGGCGCGGGGCTTGATGGGCCTGCCGACAGGTCGAGATCGTCCAGGCACACCACCGGTACCCCGGCGGCCGCCTGCGCCAGTGTTCCGGCCGCAGCACTCGCATCGGCCAGCACCAGCCGGGCCCCGGTATCGGCCAGCATGAACCCGATCCGCTCGACCGGCAGCTCGGCATCCAGCGGCAGATAGGCGGCCCCCGCCTTCCAGACCGCGAGGATCGCCGTGATCGTCTGCGCGCCGCGCGGCAGGCACAAGCCCACCACCGACTCCGGGCCCACACCCAGATCACGCAGGTAGTACGCCAACCGCGTCGACTGCGCGTCCAACTCGGCGTAGGTAAGTTCCGCGTCGTCGGCCACCACCGCTACCTCGTCCGGCACGGCGTCCACCTGCTGGCGGAACAGATCCAGGACCGACGAACTCGTGAGCTGTGTCGACGTGTCGTTCCAGCCGATGAGGACTTGGTCTCGTTCTTGCGGGTCCAGGACGTCCACCGTCGTCAACCGCGTGTCCGGGGACGTGGTCACCGTCTGCAGGACCCGGACGAACCACTCGGCGATCCGTCCCGCCGCGGGCTTGTCGAACAAGTCCACCGCCACCGTCACCGAACCACGCAACCCAGCCGGACGCCCCTCCTCATCGAAGGCCTCCACGACCGACACGTACAGGTCGTACTTCGCGGGGGCGAGTGCCGGACCGTCCGATCCGCTGGTTTTGGCGTCGGCTCGTATCGCCGGCATGTCCAATGTGGCGTCGCCGGTGTTCTGGAGCGTCAACACCACCTGGGTCAGCGGATGCCGCGCCATCGACCGCGACGGCGCCAACTCCTCCACCAACCGCTCGAACGGGACGTCCTGATGCGCGAACGCACCCAGACTCGCCTCCCGCACCCGCCCCAGCACCTCACGGAACTCCGGATCACCCGACAGATCAGTGCGGATCACCAGCGTGTTCAGGAAGAACCCGACGAGGTCGTTCAGTGCCTCGTCGTTGCGGCCCGCGATCGACGATCCGATGGGGATGTCGGTGCCTGCGCCAACCCTGGACAGGGTCACCGCCAGCGCCGCCTGCAACACCATGAACGCCGTCACACCCTCAGCACGAGCGACATCCATCAACGCCTGATGCACCCCCGCCGGAACCCGCAACGGCACCCGATGACCCACATGACTCGGCACCGCCGGACGCGCCCGATCCACCGGCAGCGCCAGCTCTTCAGGGGCCCCTGCCAGCGTCCGCCGCCAGTAGTCCATCTGCGCTGACAGCAGGCTGTCGGGGTCGGTCTCCTCGCCGAGCAGTGCGCGTTGCCACAGCGTGTAGTCGGCGTATTGGACGGGCAGCGGCGTCCAGTCCGGGGCCGCCCCTTGCGACCGCGCCGCATACGCCGCAGACAGATCCCGGCTCAACGGGCCCAGCGACCAGCCGTCGCTCGCAATGTGGTGCATCACCACCAGCAAGACCCGCTCATCCGGCCCGGCCTCGAACAACCACGCCCGAATCGGCACCTCGACCGACAAATCGAACGCATACCGCGACGCCCGACCCATCGCCTCCGACAGATCCCCCGGCTCCACCGCAGACGTCTCAAGCGTCCAGTCGAGATCTTCCGGGGCAAGGACCTGCTGGAAAGGCTCGCCATCCGCGGCCGGGAAGACCGTCCGCAACGACTCATGCCGGACGATCACATCCCGCAACGCAGCACCCAACCCAGCCACGTCCAACCCACTCGACAACCGCACCGCCAACGGAACGTTGTACGTCGGACTCGGCCCCTCCAACTGCGCCAAGAACCACAACCGCCGCTGCGCGAACGACAACGCCACCCGCTCCGGACGCGTCGCCGCGCGCAAGGGGGGACGCGCCTGCGTCGTGTCCTCGGCCAGGTGGGCGGCCAGCCCGGCGACCGTCGGGGCCTCGAACAGCGTCCGGACCTCGACCTCCACGCCCAGCACGGCACGGATCCGCGACACCAGCCGGACCGCCAGCAGCGAATGCCCGCCCAGCTGGAAGAAGCCGTCGTCGACCCCGACCGATTCCAGCCCGAGGACGTCGGCGAACGCCGCGCAGAGGATCTCCTCCTGAGCGGTGGCCGGGCCCCGGCCTGCGCCCGTGACGTACTCGGGGGCCGGCAGGGCCTTGCGGTCGAGTTTGCCGTTGACCGTCATCGGCAGCGCCGGCAGGCGCATCACCGCGGCCGGGACCATGTAGTCAGGCAGCCGCTCCGCCGCGAACTCCCGCAGCCCGGCGAGGTCAAGGTCGAGATCGACGTCGCCGTTGTCGGAGGCGGCGGCATGGGTGCCGGCGGGGACGACGTAGGCCACCAGGCGTTTATCGCCGGGTGCGTCCTCGCGGGCGATCACCACAGCCTGGCGGACGTCCGGATGGGTCAGCAGCAGCGCCTCGATCTCGCCCGGCTCAATGCGGAACCCGCGGACCTTCACCTGCTCGTCCGCGCGGCCTCCGTACAGCAGCCGCCCGTCCGGCGTCCAACGGGCAAGGTCTCCGGTGCGGTACATCCGCTCTCCGGACGACGCGCCGAACGGGCACGCGACGAAACGCTCACCCGTCAGCGCCGGGCGGCCCACATAGCCGCGCGCCACCCCGGCTCCGGCGACGTAGAGTTCGCCGGGCACGCCCGCCGGGACGGGCTGCAGAGTCTCGTCCAGGACGAACAGGCGGGCGTTGGCGATCGGCGTGCCGATCGTCGGTTCGTCACCGGCCGTCAGCGGGGCCGACATCGACGCGCACACCGTGAATTCGGTCGGGCCGTAGGCGTTGATCATGCGTCGGCCCGGGGCCCACCGTTCGACCAGCCCCGCGTCCAGCGCCTCGCCCGCGGACACCAGCGTCCGCACCGAGGTCAGATCGTCGGCGTCCAGCGCGCCGAGCACCGCCGGCGGCAGCGTCGCGTGCGTCACGCCGTGGGCCGCCATCAGGTTGATCAAGCCGCTGTCCGGCGCGGACTCGTCCGCCGGGGCCACGACGAGGGACGCGCCAGAACACAACGTCACGAGCACTTCCGAGACGGCGGCGTCGAAGCCGATCGAGGCGAACTGGAGGACACGCGAGTCCGGGTCCACCTGGAACCGTTCGGCCTGGGCGGAAACCAGGTTCACCACGCCCGCGTGCGCGACCGCCACGCCCTTCGGCGTCCCCGTCGACCCCGACGTGTAGATCACATAGGCCAGGCCGGACGGGTCGATCGTCACGTCCGGCGGCGTGTCCGGGCAGCCGTCGAGGACGGCGGAGGTCATCGGGTCGTCGACCGCGACCAGCGGGACGCGTCCGACGGGCAGGTCGTCAAGCGCCTCCTGGGTGCCGAGCACCAGATGCGCGCCGCTGTCGGCCAGCATGAACGCGATCCGCTCGACCGGAAGCCGCCCGTCGATCGGCAGGTACGCCGCCCCGGCCTTCAGCACGCCCAGGATTGCGGTGATCAGTTCGACGCCGCGCGGCAGGCACAGCCCCACCACCGACTCGGCGGAGACGCCCAGGCCCCGAAGGTAATGCGCCACCCGGTTCGCTGCCGCGTCCAGCTCCCGGTAGGGGACATCGGCGCCGTCGCCCGCTACCGCCACCGCCACCGCGTCTGGCAGCGCCTCCGCCCGGCGGTTGAACAGCTCCACGACCGAGCAGTTCGGGACGTCCGCCACCGCCGCGTCGTTCCAGGCGTTGAGGAGCAGATCGCGTTCGCCGGGCTCAAGGACGTCCACTGCGGCGAGCCGCGTGTCCGGCGCCGCCGACACCGCGTCCAGCACCCGCGCGAACCAGCCCGCGAACCTGGCGGCCGCCGGTTCGTCGAACAGGTCCGCCGACACCGTCACCGAACCGCGCAGCCCCGCCGTCCGCCCCTCGGCGTCGAACGTCTCGCCCATCACCACGTCGAGGTCGAACTTCGCGGGCGCCTCGGCCGGCCTGTCCGGTGCCGGGGCGCCGTAGCCGGTGCGGAGCCCGGGCAGGTCCAGCGAGGCGCGCTCCATGTTCTGCAAGGTCAGCGTGACCTGGAACAGCGGATGGCGGGCCATCGACCGTTCGGGCGCCAGCTCCTCGACCAGCCGCTCGAACGGGACGTCCTGGTGCGCGAACGCGCCCAGGCTCGCCTCCCGCACCCGGCCCAGCACCTGCCGGAACTCCGGGTCGCCGGACAGGTCGGTGCGGATCACCAGGCTGTTCAGGAAGAACCCGATCAGGTCGTCCAGCGCCTCGTCGTTGCGGCCCGCGATCGGGGACCCGACGGGGATGTCGGCGCCAGCGCCGATCCGCGAAAGCGTCACCGCAAGCGCCGCCTGCGCGACCATGAACATCGTCACGCCCTCGGCCCGCGCCAGCTCCGCCAGCCGCCCGTGCACCTCGGCCGGGACGCGGAACGCCGCCGCGTGGCCGCGGTGACTCGCCGCCGCCGGACGCGGCCGGTCCACCGGCAGCGCCAGCTCCTCGGGCGCTCCGGCCAGCGTGCGCCGCCAGTACTCCATCTGCGCCGACAGCAGGCTGTCCGGATCCGATTCCTCGCCCAGCAGTTCGCGCTGCCACAAGGTGTAGTCGGCGTACTGGACGGGCAGCGGCTCCCAACCGGGTGCCTGCCCCTGGACGCGTGCCGCGTAGGCGGTCGACACGTCCCGTCCGAGCGGCCCCCGGGACCAGCCGTCGCTGACGATGTGATGCATCACCACGAGCAGCACCTGCTCGGGGGCCTCGTCCCGCTCGTCGTCCTGTCCGGTCTGCTCGTCCTGTCCGGATTGGAACAGCCACGCACGGATCGGCATCTCGGACGACAGGTCGAACGCATACTGCGCCGCCCGCCCCACAGCGTCCGGTAGCTCCTCCCTGCTGACCTGAGACGTTTCCAGTGCCCAGTCCACGTCCTCGGCGTCGAGGATCTGCTGGTACGGCTCGCCGTTCTCGGCCGGGAAGATCGTGCGGAGCGACTCGTGGCGGAGGATCACGTCCCGCAGCGCGGCGCGCAGCGCGGGGACGTCCACGTCGCCGGTCAAGCGGACAGGCATCGGGATGTTGTACGTCGGGCTCGGCCCTTCGAGTTGCGCCAGGAACCACAGGCGCCGCTGCGCGAACGACAACGGAACGCGCGCCGGGCGCGCATCCGCACGCAGTGGCGTCCGGGCCCGTCCCGCGCCTTCAGCCAGGTGGACGGCCAGCGCGGCGACGGTCGGGGCTTCGAACACGGTCCGGACCTCGACCTCCACGTCCAGCACCGCACGGATCCGAGACACCAGCCGGACCGCCAGCAGCGAATGCCCACCCAGGTCAAAGAAGCTGTCCTCGACGCCCACGGACTCGACGCCCAGCACGTCAGCGAACGCGGCACAGAGGATCTCTTCGTGCGGCGTGGCCGGCCCTCTGTCGCCACCCGCGACGTACTCCGGCGCGGGCAGGGCTTTGCGGTCGAGTTTCCCGTTGGCGGTCAGCGGCAACTCAGCCAGCGTGACGACGGCGGACGGGATCATGTGGTCCGGGAGCCGATGGGCTAGGAAGTCGCGCAGGCTGTCGGTGTGTGCGGGGTCGGTGTCGGGGTCGGCGGAGACGATGTAGGCCACCAGCCGCTCGTCCCGCACCACCACCGCCGCCTGCACGACGTCAGGGTGCTGATGCAGGACGGCCTGGACCTCGCCCGGCTCGACCCGGAACCCGCGGATCTTCACCTGCTCGTCCACCCGCCCCGCGAACACCAAGTGCCCGTCCGGCGTCCACCGCACTAGATCCCCGGTCCGGTACATCCGCTCCCCGGACGACCCGAACGGGCACGCCACGAACCGCTCCCCCGACAGGCCCGGACGGCCCACGTACCCCCGCGCCACCGCGGCACCGGCCACATAGAGTTCGCCGGGCACGCCCACCGGGACCGGCTGCAAGGCCTCATCCAGCACGAACAGGCGGGTGTTGGCGATCGGCGCACCAATCGGGACCACTCCGCCTGCCACCAGCTCGGGAGTGAGCTCAGTGGTGGTGACGCCGATGGTGGTCTCGGTCGGCCCGTAGTGGTTGAACACCCGCCGCTCACCAGCAACCGTCACCAGTTCGGCGACCCATTGCGGTGCGGCGGCCTCGCCGCCCAGCACCACCGACCCCGCCGGAACCAGCCGGTCCATCCCGGCGGCGGCGGTCAACGCCGCCAGATGCGAAGGCACCACCTTCACCGCGTCGATGTCGTGCGCGGTGAGGTAGTCGGCGACGGCGTCGGGATCGGTGACCGCGTCGGGGTCCAGGATGTGCAGGCGGCCGCCGGTGGCCAGACTGATGAACACCACCGTGTTGCCTAGGTCGGTCACCTGCGCCTGCAACAACCCATACCGGCTGCCAGGGGCAGTCCACCCCAACCTGACCGACACCGACGACACGTAATTGGCCAGCGACCCGTGCGTCACCGCCACACCCTTCGGCGTCCCCGTCGACCCCGACGTATAGATCACGTAGGCCAATGCCGACGGGCTCAGGACGCGTTCCACCGTCGAGTCCGGGTAGCCGTCCAAGAGAATGGAGGTGGTGGGGTCGTCGATCGCGACCATCGTCACGCGGCCGACCGGCAGATCGTCCAGAGCGTCCTGGGTGCCCAGCACCAGCCGCACTCCGCTGTCGGACAGCATGAATGCGATCCGCTCGACCGGCAGCCCCGCATCCAGCGGCAGATACCCCGCCCCCGCCTTCCACACCGCAAGAATCGCCGTGATCGTCTGCACGCCGCGCGGCAGGCACAAACCCACCACCGACTCCGGACCCACACCCAGATCACGCAGATAATGCGCCAACCGGCTCGACTGCGCGTCCAGCTCCGCAAATGAGACCTCGACGCCGTCCGCGACCACGGCCACCGCATCCGGTGCCGTGATCACCTGTGGACGGAACAGGTCCAGGACCGACGAACCCGTGACCTCTGCCGACGTGTCGTTCCATTGGTTGAGGAGAAGGTCGCGCTCGTCGGCCTCAAGCACGTCCACCGCATGCAGAGGCGTGTCCGGGGCTGTCGTCACCACATCGAGGACGCGGGTATACCAGTCGGCGATCCGAGCCGCAGCAGGCGGATCGAACAAATCAAGCGCCACCGTCACCGCGCCCCGCAAACCCGCCGGACCACCCTGCTCATCCAACACCTCGGCCACCGACACATACACATCGAACTTCGCCGACGCCATCGCCTCATCGTCCAACCGCACCCCACCACCACCCGCACGCACACCCGGCAACTCCAACACCGCACGCCCCGTGTTCTGCATCGTCAACACCACCTGCGCCAACGGATGCCGCGCCATCGACCGCACCGGCGCCAACTCCTCCACCAACCGCTCAAACGGCACATCCTGATGCGCCAACGCCCCCAAACTCGCCTCCCGCACCCGCCCCAACACCACACGAAACTCCGGATCACCCGACACATCCGTCCGGATCACCAACGTATTCAAAAAGAACCCGACCAAATCATCCAACGCCTCATCCGTACGCCCCGCCACCGGAGACCCAATCGGAATATCCGTCCCCGCCCCCACCCGCGACAACGTCACCGCCAACGCCGCCTGCAACACCATGAACACCGTCACACCCTCAGCCCGCGCCACCTCCACCAACCGCCGATGCACCCCAGCAGACACCCGCAACGGCGCCCCAAACCCACGATGACTCGCCACCGCCGGACGCACCCGATCCACCGGCAACGACAACTCCTCCGGCACCCCCGCCAACGCCCGCCGCCAATACCCAATCTGCCGCGACAACACACTCTCGGGATCGGACTCCACACCCAACAACTCACGCTGCCACAACGTGTAATCGGCATACTGCACCGGCAACGGCTCCCACACCGCCACCCCACCAGCCAACCGCGCCGCATACGCCACCGACACATCCCGACCCAACGGCCCACGCGACCACCCGTCACTGGCGATGTGATGCGCCAGGACGAGCAGGACAGACTCGTCCTGTCCGGCCTGGAACAGCCACGCCTTGATGGGCGCCTCGGCCGACAGGTCGAACGCGTACTGCGCCGCCCGCCCCACAGCGTCGGCCAGTTCCTCGGGCTCCACCTGGGAAACATGCAGGTCCCAGTCCAGTTCATGCATTCCGAGGATCTGCTGGTACGGCTCACCGTCCACGGCCGGGAAGATCGTGCGCAGCGACTCGTGACGGCCGATCACATCCCGCAACGCCGCAGCCAACGCCTCGGCGTCCACATCACCAGACAGTCGAATCACCGCAGGGATGTTGTACGTCGGGCTTGGGCCTTCGAGCTGGGTCAGGAACCACAGCCGCCGCTGCGCGAACGACAACGGAATCCGCTCCGGACGCGCACCCGCCCGCAACGGCGTACGAGCTTGGTCCGCACCCTCTTGGGCCAGCCACGCCGCCAGCTCCGCCACCGTCGGAGCCTCGAACACGGTCCGGACCTCGACCTCGACGTCCAGCACCGCACGGATCCGCGACACCAGCCGGACCGCCAGCAGCGAATGCCCACCCAGCTGGAAGAAGTTGTCGTCGACCCCGACCACCTCAAGGCCCAGCACCTCAGCGAACGCGGCGCACAACAGCTCTTCCCGCACCGTCGACGGTCCCCTGCTCGTCTCTGCGCCGGCCGCGTAATCGGGGGCGGGCAGGGCTTTGCGGTCGAGTTTCCCGTTGGCGGTGAGCGGCAACTCAGCCAGCGCGACGACCGCAGACGGGATCATGTGGTCCGGCAGCCGATGGGCAAGGAAGTCGCGCAGGCTGTCGGTGTGTGCGGGGTCGGTGTCGGGGTCGGCGGAGACGATGTAGGCCACCAGCCGCTCGTCCCGCACCACCACCGCCGCCTGCACGACGTCAGGGTGCTGATGCAGGACGGCCTGGACCTCGCCCGGCTCGACCCGGAACCCGCGGATCTTCACCTGCTCGTCCACCCGCCCCGCGAACACCAACTGCCCGCCGGGCGTCCACTTCACCAGGTCCCCGGTCCGATACATCCGCTCCCCGGACGACCCGAACGGGCACGCCACGAACCGCTCCCCCGACAGGCCCGGACGGCCCACGTACCCCCGCGCCACCGCGGCACCGGCCACATAGAGTTCGCCGGGCACGCCCACCGGGACCGGCTGCAAGGCCTCATCCAGCACGAACAGGCGGGTGTTGGCGATCGGCGCACCAATCGGGACCACTCCGCCCGCCACCAGCTCGGGAGTGAGCTCAGTGGTGGTGACGCCGATGGTGGTCTCGGTCGGCCCGTAGTGGTTGAACACCCGCCGCTCACCAGCAGCCGCCACCAGTTCGGCGACCCATTGCGGTGCGGCGGCCTCTCCGCCCAGCACCACCGACCCCGCCGGAACCAGCCGCTCCACCCCGGCGGCGGCGGTCAACGCCGCCAAATGCGAAGGCACCACCTTCACCGCATCAATGCCGTGCGCGGCCAGGTAGTCGGCGACCGCGTCCGGGTCGGTGACCGCGTCCGGGTCGAGGATGTGCAGGCGGCCGCCGGTGGCCAGGCTGATGAACACCACCGTGTTGCCCAGGTCGGTCACCTGCGCCTGCAACAACCCATACCGAGACCCCGGGGCCGTCCACCCCAACCGCACCGACACCGACGACACGTAATTGGCCAGCGACCCATGCGTCACCGCCACACCCTTCGGCGTCCCCGTCGACCCAGACGTATAGATCACATACGCCAGACCGGACGACTGCACGGCCACGTCCGGTGACGCCTCCGGGTAGCCGTTCAGGAGAGCTGAGGTGGTGGGGTCGTCGATCGCGACCATCGTCACGCGGCCGACCGGCAGATCGTCCAGAGCGTCCTGGGTGCCCAGGACCAGCCGCACTCCGCTGTCGGACAGCATGAACGCGATCCGCTCGACCGGCAGCCCCGCATCCAGCGGCAGATACCCCGCCCCCGCCTTCCACACCGCGAGAATCGCCGTGACCGTCTGCACGCCGCGCGGCAGGCACAAACCCACCACCGACTCCGGGCCCACACCCAGATCACGCAGGTAGTGCGCCAACCGGCTCGACTGCGCGTCCAGTTCGGCGTATGTGTGTTCCGTGCCGTCGGCCACTACCGCTACCTCGGCCGGCACGGCGTCCACCTGGCGGCGGAACAGGTCCACGACTGACGAGCTCGTGACTTCGGACGCCGTGTCGTTCCACTCATCGAGCAGCCGGCCGCGCTCCTGAGCGTCGAGGAGGTCGATGGCGTGCAGCCGCGTTTCGGGGGTCGTGGTGACGACGTCGAGGACGCGGGTGTACCAGTCGGCGATCCGAGCCGCAGCAGGCGGATCGAACAAATCAAGCGCCACCGTCACCGCGCCCCGCAACCCCGCCGGACCACCCTGCTCATCCAGCACCTCGGCCACCGACACATACACATCGAACTTCGCCGACGCCATCGCCTCATCGTCCAACCGCACCCCACCACCACCCGCACGCACACCCGGCAACTCCAACACCGCACGCCCCGTGTTCTGCATCGTCAACACCACCTGCGCCAACGGATGCCGCGCCATCGACCGCACCGGCGCCAACTCCTCCACCAACCGCTCAAACGGCACATCCTGATGCGCCAACGCCCCCAAACTCGCCTCACGCACCCGCCCCAACACCACACGAAACTCCGGATCACCCGACACATCCGTCCGGATCACCAACGTATTCAAAAAGAACCCGACCAAATCATCCAACGCCTCATCCGTACGCCCCGCCACCGGAGACCCAATCGGAATATCCGTCCCCGCCCCCACCCGCGACAACGTCACCGCCAACGCCGCCTGCAACACCATGAACACCGTCACACCCTCAGCCCGCGCCACCTCCACCAACCGCCGATGCACCCCAGCAGACACCCGCAACGGCGCCCCGAACCCACGATGACTCGCCACCGCCGGACGCACCCGATCCACCGGCAACGCCAACTCCTCCGGCACCCCCGCCAACGCCCGCCGCCAATACCCAATCTGCCGCGACAACACACTCTCGGGATCGGACTCCACACCCAGCAGCTCACGCTGCCACAACGTGTAATCGGCATACTGCACCGGCAACGGCTCCCACACCGCAGGCCCCCCAGCCAACCGCGCCGCATACGCCACCGACACATCCCGACCCAACGGCCCACGCGACCACCCGTCGCCGGCGATGTGGTGGACGACCACCAGCAGGACCTGGTCGTCCGGTCCGGCCTGGAACAGCCATGCGCGGATCGGCACCTCGGCCGACAGGTCGAACGCGTACTGCGCCGCCCGCCCAGCCGCTGCCGGTAGTTCCTCCGGCGTGACCTGGGACGTCTCCAGAGCCCAGTCCAGGTCATCGATGTCGAGGATCTGCTGGTACGGCTCACCGTCCACGGCCGGGAAGACCGTGCGCAGCGACTCGTGACGGCCGATCACATCCCGCAACGCCGCAGCCAGCGCTCCGGCGTCCACATCACCGGACAGTCGGACCGGCATCGGAATGTTGTAGGTCGGGCTCGGCCCCTCCAACTGCGCCAGGAACCACAGCCTCCGCTGCGCGAACGACAACGGAATCCGCTCTGGACGCGCACCCGCCCGCAGCGGCGTCCGGGCCTGGCCCGTCCCGGAGTCGGTCAGGCGGGTGGCGAGCCCGGCGACCGTCGGGGCCTCGAAGAGCGTCCGGACCTCGACCTCCACGCCCAGGACGGCGCGGATCCGCGACACCAGCCGGACCGCCAGCAGCGAATGCCCGCCCAGGTCGAAGAAGTTGTCGTCGACGCCGACCGCCTCAAGGCCCAGCACCTCGGCGAACGCGGCGCACAACAGCTCCTCTTGGACTGTGGCCGGGGCTCGTCCTTCGCCCGCGGTGTACTCCGGCGCGGGCAGGGCCCGACGGTCGAGTTTCCCGTTCACCGTCAGCGGCAGTTCGGCCAGCGCCACCACCGCGGCCGGGACCATGTACTCCGGCAGTGACTCCGCCACATGGCCGCGCAGGCCACCGGCGTCGACGCCCGCCTCGGCGTCGGCGGGGACCACGTAGGCGACCAGCCGCCGGTCGCCCGGAGCGTCCTCGCGCGCGATCACCGCGGCCTGTGCCACGTCCGGACGGCCCCGCAGGACGGCCTCGATCTCACCCGGCTCGATCCGGAACCCGCGAACCTTCACCTGCTCGTCCGCCCGACCGGCGAAGAGCAGCTGCCCGTCCGGCGTCCACTTCGCAAGGTCCCCGGTGCGGTACATCCGCTCGCCGGACGGCCCGAACGGGCATGCCACGAAACGCTCGCCTGTCAGCGACGGACGGCCCACGTAGCCGCGCGCCATGCCGGTCCCCGACGCGTACAGCTCGCCGACGACGCCCGGCGGCACCGGGGTCAGCGCGTCGTCCAGGACGAACGTCCGGGTGTTCGCGATCGGAGTGCCGATCGCGGGTTCGTCGCCGACCGCCAGCGGCGCGGACATCGACACGCAGACCGTCATCTCGGTCGGGCCGTATCCGTTGGCGAAGTGCCGGTTCGCCGCCCACCGGTCGACCAGTCCCGTGTCGAGGGCCTCGCCAACCGACACCAGCGCAGATACCGTCGACAGGTCCGCGTCGTCCAGGAACCGCAGCGCCGCCGCGGGCAGCGCCAGGTGCGTCACCTCATGCCGTGACACGACACCTGCCAGCCCGGCGCCCGGTGTCAGGTCGTCCGCCGGGGCCACCACCAGCGCGGCGCCCGAGCAGAGGGCTAGCAGGATCTCCCAGGCCGCGCCGTCGAAGCCGACGGACGCGAACTGCAGCACCCGCGAGCCCGCGCCGACGCCGAACCGCTCGCCCTGCGCGGCCGCCAGGTTCACCGCACCGGCGTGGGCGACCGCGACGCCCTTCGGCGTCCCCGTCGAGCCGGACGTGTAGATCACGTACGCCAGGTCTCCGGGGCGCACGACCGTGTCCGGGGCGGTGTCCGGGCAGGCGGCCACCTGCTCACGCACCTGCGGATCGTCCAGCCACGCCACAGCCGATCTTCCCGCCAGCACGTCCGCCAGCCGACCGCCTTCGGAGGCTTCGCCCGCTTCAGAGGCTTCGCCGCCTTCGAAGGCTTCGGAGGCTTGGGAGGCTTCGGTGCGGTCGGCCAGCACTGCCCGCACTCCGCCGTCGGCGAGCATGAAGCCGATCCGCTCGGCCGGGTACCGCGCGTCGATCGGCAGGTACGCCGCGCCCGCCTTCCACACGGCCAGGATCGCCGTCACCAGGTCCGCGCCGCGCGGCAGGCACACACCGACCACGGACTCCGTCCCGACGCCGAGGCCGCGCAGGTGATGCGCCAGCCGGTTCGCCGCCGCGTCGAGCGCGCGGTAGGACAGCTCCACACCGTCGCCCAGCACGGCCACGGCGTCCGGAACGGCCGCGACCTGGCGTGCGAACAGCTCGACGATCGACGCGGCCGGGACGTCGACCGCGGTGTCGTTCCATCCGTCGAGCAGCCGGGCGCGCTCGGCGGCGTCCAGGACGTCGACCGCGTGGACGGCGATGTCCGGGTTCGCGGTCACCGTCTCCAGGACCCGGACGAACCAGTCCGCCATCCGCGCGGCGGCGGGCGGGTCGAACAGGTCCGCCGACACCGTCACGGCTCCGCGCAGGCCAGCGGGGCGGCCCTGCTCGTCCAGCACCTCTCCCACCGTCACCTGCAGGTCGCACTTGGCCGTCGCCACCGCGGCGGTCGTCCCCGCGGACGCGGCCGCCGCGCGCCGGCCCGGAAGCTCCAGCACCGCGCGCTCGACGTCATGCAGCAGCACCACCTGGAACAGCGGATGCCGCGCCATCGAGCGGGACGGCGCGAGCTCTTCGACGAGCCGCTCGAACGGCACGTCCTGATGCGCGAGCGCCCCGAGGCCCGCCTCCCGGACCCGGGCCAGCACCTGCCGGAACGCCGGGTCCCCCGACAGGTCGGTGCGGATCACGAGGGTGTTGACGAAGAAGCCGACGAGGTCGTCCAGCGCCTCGTCGGTGCGGCCCGCGTTCGGGGACCCGATCGGGACGTCCGTACCCGCCCCGATGCGCGACAGCGTCACGGCGAGCGCTGCCTGGAGGACCATGAACGGCGTCACGCCCTCGGCTCGGCCCAGCTCGGCCAGCCGGTGATGCACGTCGGCCGGAACCTGGAACGTCGCCGCGTGCCCGCGGTGGGTCGCGATCGCCGGGCGGGGCTTGTCCACCGGCAGCGCCAGCTCCTCCGGTGCTCCGGCGAGCGTCCGCCGCCAGTACTCCACCTGCGTGGACAGCAGGCTCTCGGGATCCGACGCCTCGCCCAGCAGGTCGTGCTGCCACAGGGTGTAGTCGGCGTACTGGACCGGCAGCGGCTCCCATTCCGGGGCCTCGCCTTGGACGCGCGCCGCGTACGCCGCGGAGAGGTCCCGGCCGAACGGGCCCATCGACCATCCGTCGCTCGCAATGTGGTGCATCACCACGACGAGCACCTGATCGCCCTGGTCGGAATGGAGGAGGCAGGCTCTGATCGGTGCTTCGGCGGACAGGTCGAACGCGTACCTGGACGCTTCGCCTATCGCGTCCGGGAGGTCCTCGGCCGCGACCTGGGAAACGTGCAGGTCCCAGTTCAGGTCGTCGACGTCGAGGATCTGCTGGTGCGGCTCGCCGTCCACGGCCGGGAAGATCGTGCGCAGCGACTCGTGCCGGCCGATCACGTCCCGCAGCGCCGCGCTGAGGGCGGCGGCGTCCACGTCGCCGCGCGACCGGATCACCGTGGGGATGTTGTACGCCGGGCTGGGGCCTTCGAGCTGGGCGAGGAACCACAGCCGCCGCTGCGCGAACGACAACGGAAGCCGCTCCGGACGCGCCGCCGGGCGCAGGGGCGGACGGGCCCGCGCCACGTCCTCGGCCAGGCGGGCGGCGAGCCCGGCGACCGTCGGCGTCTCGAACACCGCCCGCAGAGGCAGCTCGACGTCCAGGACCGTGCGGATGCGCGACACCAGGCGGACCGCCAGCAGCGAATGCCCGCCCAGGTCGAAGAAGTTGTCGTCGACCCCGACTGACTCCATGGCCAGGACGTCGGCGAACACGCCGCACAGGAGCTCTTCCCGGACCGTGGACGGGCCCCGTCCTTCGCCCGCGGTGTACTCCGGTGCGGGCAGGGAGCGGCGGTCGAGTTTCCCGTTCACCGTCAGCGGCAGCCCGGGGAGCGCCACCATCGCGGCCGGGACCATGTACTCCGGCAGCGACTCCGCCACGTGCCTGCGCAGCCCACCGGTGTCGACACCAGTTCCGGCGTCGGAGGGGACCACGTAGGCGACCAGCCGCCTATCGCCCGGAGCGTCCTCGCGCGCGATCACCGCGGCCTGCGCCACGTCCGGACGCGCCCGCAGGACGGCCTCGATCTCGCCCGGCTCGATCCGGAACCCGCGGATCTTCACCTGCTCGTCCGCCCGCCCGGTGAACAGCAATTGCCCGTCGGGCGTCCACTTCACCAGGTCCCCGGTGCGGTACATCCGCTCCCCGGACGCGCCGAAGCGGCACGCCACGAAACGTTCCCCCGTCAGCGACGGACGGCCGACATATCCGCGTGCCAATCCGGAACCGGCCACGTACAGCTCGCCGACCACGCCCGGCGGCACCGGGGCCAGCGCCTCGTCCAGCACGAACACCCGCGTGTTCCCGATCGGCGCGCCGATCGGGACCTCCGGCGCCTGCGGGACGTCCGGCGCCTGCGGGCCGCATCGCCAGACCGTCGCGTCCACGGTCGTCTCTGTCGGCCCGTAGGTGTTGAACATGACCCGTCCCGCCGACCAGCGGGCGGCGAGGTCCGGCGGGCACGCCTCGCCTCCCACTTCGAGGACGACACCGTCGCCGATCGACCCGTCCGGCAGAGTCGCCAGCACGGCGGGCGGAAGCGTCGCATGGGTCACGCCCGCCGCGGTCAGGAACGCGGCCAGGTCCGCGCCGAGCTGCCGCTCCGGCGGCACCACGACCAGCGTCGCGCCGGCCAGGAGGGCCAGCGTCCACTCCGAGCAGAAGTTGTCGAAGCTCGGCGAGGCGAACTGCGCCACCTTGGATCCCTGGTCCACACCGAACCGGGCATGGTTCACGGTCAGGTTCACGAACGCGGCGTGCGGGATCATCACGCCCTTCGGCCGCCCCGTGGACCCGGACGTGTAGATGACATAGGCCGGATGCGCGGGAAGCGTCGTCTGGGGTGCGGCCGTCGGCACGTACTCCGACTCGTCGGCGGGCGCGGCGGGCGCGGCGGGCCTGCCGTCGGGGTCGTCGTCCACCACGAGGATCGGGAGTCCGCCGGGCGGTGGGAGGGTCGTCGCCGTGGCGCTCGTGGTGAGGAGGGCGACCGGGGCGGCGTCGGTGAGCATGAACGCGATCCGGTCGGCCGGGTGATCAGGGTCCACCGCCAGATACGCCGCGCCCGACTTCAGGACGGCCAGCAGCGCCGTCATCAGCGGCACACCGCGCTCCATCGCCACCGCGACGATCCGCTCCGGCCCCGCCCCGCGCGCCGTCAGCGACCGGGCCAGGCGGTCGGCCGCCCGGTCGAGTTCCCGGTACGTGACAGTCGTGTCCCCGGACGTGACCGCCGCGGCGTCCGGAGTCCGGGCCACCTGCGCGGTGAACAGGTCCATCACCGTTTCGGCGGCGGCCGGCGGCGTCGCGGTGTCGTTCCACTGGTTCAGCAGGAGGTCGCGTTCGTCGGCGTCGAGGACGTCCACCGCGTTCACCCGGATGTCCGGGGCACCGGTCACGCGTTCCAGGACTCGCGTCCACCGCCGGACCAGCGCCTCGACCGACCCGGCGTCGAAGAGGTCCGCCGCGCCGGTCACCGCGCCGCGCATCCCGGCCGGGCGGCCCTGCTCGTCGAGCACCTCTTGAAGGGACACGTCCAGGTCGAACTTCGCGGGCACCGTGGCCCGATCGTCGAGCCGCGCGGCCCCGGCGCTCACGTCGGGCAGGTTCAGCGCGGCGCGGTCGGTGTTCTCCACACCCAGCATCACCTGGACGAGCGGATGGCGCGCTATCGACCGGGACGGAGCCAACTCCTCCACGAGTCGTTCGAAGGGGACGTCCTGGTGCGCGAACGCGCCAAGGCTCGCCTCCCTGACCCGGCCCAGAACCTCGCGGAACCGCGGGTCGCCGGACAGGTCTGTGCGGATCACGAGGGTGTTGACGAAGAAGCCGACCAGGTCGTCGAGGGCCTCGTCGGTGCGTCCGGCGACGGCGGTGCCGATCGGGATGTCGGTGCCGCCGCCCAGCCGCGACAGCGTGACGGCGAGCGCGGCCTGCAACACCATGAACGCCGTCACACCTTCGGCACGGGCCAGTTCTGCTAGCCGCTGGTGCACTTCGGCGGGGATCTGCAACGGGACGACGTGGCCGCGATGGCTGGCTTCGGGCGGGCGCGGACGATCCGCCGGCAACGCCAGCTCTTCTGGTGCGCCGGACAGGGCACGCCGCCAGTACTCCAGCTGGGTGGACAGCAGGCTGCCAGGCTCGGACTCCTCGCCCAGCAACTCGCGCTGCCACAAGGTGTAGTCGGCGTACTGGACGGGCAGCGGCTCCCAGGTCGGAGCCTCACCCCGGGTTCTCGCCGCGTACGCCGACGACAGGTCCCGCCCCAGCGGGCCGCGCGACCAGCCGTCGCCGGCGATGTGATGCACCACCAGCACGAGGACGCGCTCGTCCGGCCCGCTCTCGAACAGCCACGCCCGGACCGGCACCTCGGTGGAAAGGTCGAAGGCGTACCGCGACGCCCGGGCCACGGCCTCCGACAGCCGACCAAGTTGCGGTTGCGGTTGCGCGGCTTGCAGTTCCCAGTTCAGGTCCTGCGGGTCCACGATGTGCTGGTACGGCTCGCCGTCCACGGCGGTGACGATGGTGCGCAGCGACTCGTGCCGGACGATCACGTCCCGCAACGCCGCGTCGAGGGCGGCGGCGTCCACGTCCCCGGTCAGCCGGATCACCGCGGGGATGTTGTAGGTCGGGCTCGGCCCCTCAAGCTGGGCCAGGAACCACAGGCGCCGCTGCGCGAACGACAACGGCACCCGTTCCGGACGCGTGCGCGCTCGCAACGGCGTGCGAGCCCGGTCAAGCCCGGGTTCCGCCAGGCGGGCGGCCAGGCTCGCGACCGTCGGCGCCTCGAACAGCGTCCGCAACGGCAGTTCCACGCCCAGGACCGTGCGGATCCGGGACACCAGCCGGACCGCCAGCAGCGAGTGTCCGCCGAGGTCGAAGAAGCTGTCGTCCACGCCGACCGAGTCCACGGACAGCACGTCCGCGTACAGCCCGCAGAGGATCTCCTGCTCCGGCGTCGCCGGGCCCCGCCCCGCCGCGGCGCCGGACCCGTAGCCGGGAGCCGGCAGTGCCTTGCGGTCGAGTTTCCGGTTGGCGGTCAGCGGCAGTTCGGGCAGCGTCACGACGGCGGCGGGAACCATGTAGTCGGGCAGCCTCCGCGCCGCCCACTCCCGCACCGCGCCGTCGTCCGCCGTGGCGTCATCGGCGAGGACGATGTAGGCCACGAGCCGCTTGTCCCCAGGGGTGTCTTCGCGGGCGACGACGGCGGCATGGCGGACATGCGGATGGCTTCCGAGGACGGTCTCGATCTCGCCCGGCTCGATGCGGAACCCGCGGATCTTGACCTGGTCGTCCGCGCGGCCGGCGAACAGCAGCCGTCCGTCCGGGGTCCGGCGGGCCAGGTCGCCGGTGCGGTACATCCTTTCCCCAGGCGACGCGCCGAACGGGCACGCGACGAAGCGTTCGCCGGTCAGCTCCGGGCGTCCGACATAGCCGCGGGCCACCCCGGCACCGGCGGCGTACAGTTCGCCGGTCACGCCTGCCGGGACCGGGTTGAGCCTGTCGTCCAAGACGAAGAGGCGCGCGTTGGCGATCGGGGTCCCGATCGTCGGGACGTCGGTCGGCGCGAGCGGGTCCGACATCGACGCGCACACCGTGAACTCCGTCGGACCGTACACATTGACGAACCGCCGACCTGGCGCCCACCGCTCCAGCAGGCCCGCGTCCAGCGCCTCACCGGCCGACATCAGCGTGGACACCGACGCGAGATCGTCCTCGTCCAGCACGGCCAGGACGGCGGGCGGGAGCTTCGCGTGCGTCACCGCATGCCGCGCCACCACATCGACGAGCCCGCCGCCCGGCAGCAGCTCGTCCGCCGGAGCCATGACGAGGGACGCGCCCGAGCACAACGCGACAAACACGTCCGATACGGCGGCGTCGAAGCCGATCGAGGCGAATTGGAGGACGCGCGAGTCCGGGTCCACCTGGAACCGCTCCCGCTGCGCGGCGACCAGATTGACCACCCCAGCGTGCGCGACCGCCACACCCTTGGGGGTGCCCGTAGACCCCGACGTGTAGATCACATAGGCCAGTGCCGATGCGTTGATCGAAGCATCCGGTGCGGTGTCGGGCATCGTGGCGATCTGCGGGTCGTCCAGCCTCACCGCCCCGATGTCGTCGCCGACCAGGCCCCCGGTTTCAGCGTCATCACCCGTCAGGACCAGCCGGGCCCGGCTGTCGCCCAGCATGAACGCGACCCGCTCGGACGGGTTCCGGGTGTCGATCGGCAGGAACGCCGCCCCCGCCTTCAACACCCCCAGAACCGCGACGATCAGATCGGCACCACGAGGCAGACACACCCCGACCACCGACTCCGCGCCCACACCAAGAGCCCGGAGACGGTTGGCCACGCGGTTCGCCGCCGCGTTCAGCCGGGCGTACGACATCTCGACACCGGCGCCCACGACCGCCGGCGCGTCTGGGGAGGCCGTCGCCTGCCGCTCGAACAGGTCCACCAGCGTCGCGTCCGCGACCTCGGCGGCGGTGTCGTTCCAGTCGAAGAGCAACTGGTCACGCTCTTCGGGGTTCATGATGGCCACCGCGTTCAGCGCTGGATCCCGGCGATCGTCGTCCATCGCATCCGTCAATGCGGTGACCACGTTCTCGACCGCGGTGCACAGCAGACGGCCCACAGCCTGTGGATCGATCGGATCGGCCGCCAGGACGCTCAGGCTCAAACCCTCCGGGCCCAGGTCGTTGACCGCGACGTTCAGGGGGTAGTTCGTTCGCTCCCGGGTGACGACCGTCCGGATCCCCTCGACCGGGCTTGGCCCGTCCTGCCCTTCGCCACGCTGGGTCGCGATGTGCCGGTAGTTGAACAGCGAGGTGAACAGGGGCGTGCTGCCGGTGATGCCACCAGCCTGCTGCGCCACCACGAGTGGGGCGTGCTCGTGCTCCAGCAGCGCCGCTAGTTGCGCCCGCATCCCCTCCACGGCGGCCCGGACGCCGACCTGCCCCGTCCGGACCCGCACCGGCAGCGTGTTGATGAACGGGCCGACGACGCGGTCTGCGCCCTCACCTGCGTTCATCCGTCCGAACAGGACCGTGCCGAACACGACGTCATCGCGTCCGGACAGGGTGGCCAGCACCCGCGCCCACGCCACATGCAGCACCGTCGCCGGACTCACTCCGAGCCGCCGCGCCGCCTGCCGCAGCCCTGCGACCGCGTCATCCGGAATCGGAAGGACGCCGGAGACGGCGTTCGAGCCATCACCTCGCACGTCGAGGAGCCCGTAGGGTGCGGTCGGCTCGGTGACATCGCCGAGCAGCTCGGCGAAGAACCGCTCGTGCTCAGAACGGGAGACCTGCCGGGTCTGGGCCACGAAATTGCGGAACGGCAGCGCGTCCGCCGGCGGCTCGGAACGTCCGGCCAGCAACGCCCGCAGCTCCTGCATCAACACGTCCATGCCCAGGTGGTCCTGCACCAGGTGATGCATCCGTACCAAGGCGAGCCACCGGCCATCGTCCGCCTCGGCCACGTGCAGGTCCATCAGCGGCGCGCGACCCAGATCCATCGCCGACCCCGCGAGGGCCAGCAACGCTTCTGCTGGATCGGTCGAGTCGGTCGTGAGGGTGTGCTCGACCATCGGAAGCGCAGCATTACGCCACACGACCTGAACCGGCTCCGGTAATTCCTCCCACACCACGCTCGTCCGGTAGATGTCGTGCCGATCCACCACCCGCTGCACCGCGCCCGCGAATTCCTCCAACCGCGCGCGCGAGTCGAACTCCACTACTCGCATCGTCACGTACGCGTCCACGCCACCATCGGCCAGGAGATGGTGGAAAAGGAGTCCTTCCTGGAGCGGCGCCAGCGGATAGATGTCGGCTACGTTCGCCGCGCCGCCATCGACCGCAGCCGTCACCCGGTCGATCTCAGCCTGCGACAACTCCACCAGCGGCAGCATCCCCGGCGTGATCTCCCGCGCACCCGCCGGGATCAGGTTCTCGGGGACTTCTACCGAATCGGAACCGGATGCTTGTGCCAGCCCCGCCGGGGTCGGCGACTCGAACAGCGCCCGCACCGACACCCGCACACCCCGCGCGCGTAACCGCTCCACCAGCGAAACCGCCAGCAGCGAATGCCCGCCCAACCGGAAGAAATCATCCTCCACCCCGACCGAGTCCAAGCCGAGGACCTGCGCGAACACCGCACACAGGACCTCCTCCTGCACCGACACCGGACCCCGCCCCACACCCGACACAAACTCCGGCGCAGGCAACGCCCCACGATCCAACTTCCCGTTCACCGTCAACGGCAACTCCGGCAGCAGCACCACGACGGCCGGGACCATGTACTCCGGCAACCGCGCCGCCGCAAACCCCAGCAACTCCTCCACCTCAAGATCGGCGACCACGTAAGCGACCAACCGGTCATCACGCACGACCACCGCGGCCTGATCCACGTCCGGGTGCTGCTGGAGGACGGCCTGAACCTCACCCGGCTCGACCCGGAACCCTCGAATCTTCACCTGCTCATCTGCGCGCCCGGCGAACACCAGTTGCCCGTCGTCCGTCCACCTGGCTAGGTCTCCGGTCCGATACATCCGCTCGCCCGAGCCGAACGGGCACGCCACAAACCGCTCACCCGTCAACCCCGGACGCCCCACATAACCCCGGGCCAGTCCATTACCCGCGACATAAAGCTCGCCCGCCACCCCCACCGGAACCGGGGCCAGCGCCTCGTCCAACACAAACAGGCGGGTATTGGCGATCGGACGACCAAACGGCACCGGGCCTGACCGATCCGCATCCACCTCACCCGCGGCCACCATCACTGTGGCCTCGGTCGGACCGTAGGTGTTCACCAACCGCCGACCCGCAGACCACGCCCGCGCCGCCGACTCGCTGATCGCCTCCGCACCCACCAGCAACGTGTCGACGTGCGCCAGATCATCCGGATCCAGCACACCCAGCAGCGACGGCACCACACTGGCCGCCTGCACACCGGACAGTTCGCGGAGTCGCTGCGGGTGGCGCCGGTGCTCCTCGCCAGCGATCCACAAGGTCGCGCCGCTCGACAACGCGACGGCGACATCCAGTACTGAGGCGTCGAATCCGAACGAGGCGAACTGCAGCACCCCCGTGCCCGGCCCGGCACCCATCACCCGGCCGAACACCCCCACCAGGTTCACCAGGGAGGAATGCGCAACCGCCACACCCTTCGGCACCCCCGTCGACCCCGACGTGTAAATCACATACGCCAAACAGACTGGATCCACATCCACCTGCGGCGCGAGGTCGGGCATCGCCGCGATCCGCGGGTCCGCCAAGCCCTCCGATGTCAGAACCAGGTCCACGGCGGCGTCGGCGAGCATGAAATCCACCCGCTCGCCCGGAAGCCCCAGGTCGATCGGCAGATACGCCGCACCCGCCTTCCACACCCCCACCATCGCCACGATCATCTCGGCGCTGCGCGGCAGACGCAGAGCGACCGTCGACTCCGGGCCCACACCGCGATCGCGCAGATGATGCGCGACGCGGTTCGCGGCAGCGTCCAACTCGGCGTAGGTCAGCTCCACGCCATCGGCCACCACCGCCACCGCACCCGGAACCGCAACCACCTGACGCTCGAACAACCCCACAACCGACACACCAGACACCGGCGACGCCGTGTCATTCCAACCCGCGACCAGCAGGTCCCGCTCGGCGGCGTCCAGAACGTTCACCGCATGCAGGGTGACGTCCGGGGCGGCGGTCACGTTTTCCAGCACTCGAATCCAGCGCTGGGCGATGGCCTCGGCCGAACTCGCGTCGAAGAGATCCATCGCGACGGTGATCGACCCGCGCAACCCGGCCGGGTGTCCCTCCTCGTCGAAGGTCTCCCCCACCACCACATCGAGATCGAACTTTGCGGACGCCGTGGTCTGCGCAGACATCGCTGTACCCGCGCCGCCTGTGCGGAGTCCGGGCAGGTCGAGCGTGGCGCGGTCGTTGTTCTGAAGGGTCAGCATCACCTGGAACAGCGGGTGACGTGCCAGCGACCGTTCCGGGGTCAGTTCTTCTACAAGTCGTTCGAAGGGGACGTCCTGGTGCGCGAACGCGTCCAGGCTCGTCCGGCGAACCCTGGACAGCACATCCCGGAATTGCGGGTCGCCAGTCAGGTCGGTGCGGATCACCAGCGTGTTGATGAAGAAGCCGACCAGGTCGTCGAGGGCCTCGTCGGTGCGTCCCGCGACGGCGGTGCCGATCGGGATGTCAGTGCCGCCGCCCAGCCGCGACAGCGTGACGGCGAGCGCGGCCTGCAACACCATGAAGACCGTTACGCCTTCGGCCCGCGACAGCTCTGCCAACCGCTCGTGCACTTCAGCCGGCACCTGCAACGGCACAACATGACCGCGATGGCTCGCCGCTGCCGGACGCGAGCGGTCCACCGGCAGCGCCAGCTCCTCCGGTGCTCCGGCCAGAGTCCGCCGCCAGTACTCCACCTGCGCGGACAGCAGGCTCTCGGAATCGGACTCCTCGCCGAGCAGGTCGCGCTGCCACAGGGTGTAGTCGGCGTACTGGACGGGGAGCGGCTCCCAACCTGGAGCCTCACCACGTCCTCGCGCCGCATACGCGGTCGACAAATCGCGGCCCAGCGGACCACGCGACCATCCGTCGCCGGCAATGTGGTGTACGACGACGAGCAGGACCTGCTCGTCCGGTCCGGCCTGGAACAGCCACGCCCGGATCGGGATCTCAGCCGACAGATCGAACGCATACTGCGACGCCTGCCCCACCGCCTCCGGCAACTCCTCGGCCGCGACCTGGGAAACCTGCAGCTCCCAGTCCAAGTTCTGTGGATTGAGAACCTGCTGATACGGCTCGCCGTCCACCGTCGGGAAGACGGTGCGCAGCGACTCATGCCGGACGATCACGTCCCGCAACGCCGCACCCAGTGCGGTGACGTCCACGTCGCCTGACAACCGGACGGGCATCGGAATGTTGTAGGTCGGGCTTGGGCCTTCGAGCTGGGCCAGGAACCACAACCGCTGCTGAGCGAACGACAACGGCACCTGCTCCGGGCGCGTGACCGCCGGACGCAGCGGAGCACGGGTGTGGCCCGAGTCGTCGGCCAGACGGTCGGCGAGCCCGGCGACGGTGGGGGTGTCGAACAACGCCCGCAACGGCAACTCGACGCCCAGCGCGGTGCGGATGCGTGACACGAGCCGGGCGGCCAGCAGCGAATGCCCGCCCAACCGGAAGAAGTCATCGTCGACCCCGACCGTGTCCAGGCCGAGCACGTCGGCGAACAACCCGCACAAGATCTCTTCCGCCGCCGTGACCGGTCCCCGCCCGGTACCGGTGGCGTACTCCGGTGCCGGAAGCGCGCGCCGATCCACCTTCCCGTTGACCGTCAACGGGAACCGCTCCAGCACCACCACCGCAGACGGCACCAAATACCCCGGCAACCGCTCGCCCACCGACTCCAGCACCCGATTCGCCAGACCGTCCTCATCGGAGTGAGCGACGGTGATGTAGGCGACCAGGCGTTTGTCGCCCGGGACGTCTTCACGGACGATCACCTCCGCCTGCGCCACCTGCGGCAACGCGGTCAGGGCGGCGTGTACCTCACCCAGCTCGATCCGCATCCCGCGGACCTTCACCTGCGCATCCACCCGCCCCACAAACCGCACCACGCCATCGGAACCCCACATCACCCGATCCCCGGTCCGATACATCCGCTCCCCAGGCTCGAACGGACACGCCACAAACCGCTCCGCCGTAAACCCCGCCCGCCCCACATAACCCCGCGCCAACCCCGCACCCGTGGTGTACAACTCCCCGGGCACTCCGACCGGCACCGGCGCCAACGCGTCGTCCAGTACGTACACCCGGCTGCCGGTCACCGGGCCGCCCACCGGCACCCCCGCATCCAGTCCCGAACCATCCACCGGGTGGGTGGTGGTGAACACGGTGCACTCGGTCGGCCCGTACACGTTCGTCAACTCCACACCCGGCACCTCGGCCAGCACCCGCCGGCAATGCTCAGGGGACAGCACGTCACCGCCGGCCCACACCTGCCGCAGCCCGGCCAGCGCCGACACATCGGCGTCCACCACCTCGTGGAACAACCCCGCCGTCAACCACACGGTCGTCACCCCGAACGCCGACACCAACTCCCGCAGTTCAGCGGCCGACACCTCACTACGCTCCGCCGCCGCGACCGCGGCACCGTTGAGGAGCGCGCCCCACACCTCCAGGGTGGAGGCGTCAAACGACACCGACGCCAGCTGACTGACCACATCACCCGCACCCACCCGCACATGCGTGGCGACACGGTCGATCCCGCGATGCAGCACCACCGTGCCCTTGGGCACCCCCGTCGACCCCGACGTATAGATCACCTGCGCCGGATGCTCGGGCCGCAACACCCGCACCGGCGGATCCGCGGCGAAGGCGGCCAGCTGCTCGACCGTGCCCGGATCGTCCAGGATCACGATCGGGACGCCGGCATCGGCGAACACCGCTCGCTCGGCCTGTGTGGTGATCACGGCGGACACGGCGGCGTCCTGCAGCATGAACGCGATCCGCCTTGCCGGGTAGGCGGTATCGACGGGCACGTAGGCGCCACCGGCCTTCAGCACGCCCAGCCATGCCACCACCACATCGGCGCCACGCCCGGCGGCCACCGCGACCGTCGACTCCGGCCCCACCCCCAACCCCACCAGATACCCCGCCAGCCGATTCGCCGCCGCATCCAACTCAGCAAACGTCAACCTGACACCCGCACCGACCACCGCCACCGCGCTCGGAGCCGCCGCGGCCTGCGCCTCGAACCGGTCCGGAACCGTCCCCCAAACCCCATTCCCGCCCGTGTCATTCCAGTCGAGCAGCAGCCGGTCATGCTCCGCCGGATCCAGCACCGGGACCGCCGCCAACGCCGGATCGGGGCCGCCGCCCAGCACCCCCACCAGCGCGGACACCACGTTCGCGGCCGTCGTACACATCAACGCGCCAACCGTCTGCGCGTCGATGCCCGGCACCGCCAGCAGACTCACACTCAACCCGGCCGCGCCCAGATCATTCACCGACACCGTCAACGGATAATTCGTCCGCTCCTGCGCCACCACCGCGCGCACCCCCACCACCCGCTCAGCGGCGGCGTCTTGGCGCTCACCGTCGTTGCGGACGGTGATGTGCCGGTAATTGAACAACGAAGTGAACAACGGCGCACTACCCGCGATCCCGCTGGCCTGCTGCGCCACCACGAGTGGAGCGTGCTCATGCTCCAGCAGCGCCGCCAACTGCGCCCGCATCCCCTCCACCGCCGCCCGCACGCCGAGCTGCCCCGTCCGGACCCGCACCGGCAACGTGTTGATGAACGGCCCGACGACACGATCTGCGCCCTCACCTGCGTTCATACGGCCGAACAGCACCGTGCCGAACACCACGTCATCACGACCGGACAACACGGCCAGCACCCGCGACCACACCACATGCAACACCGTCGCCGGACTCACACCCAGCTGCTGGGACACGTCCCGTAACCCGAGTACGACCTCGTCGGCGATGGGCACCATGTGGGCTGCTACCTCGGTGCCGTCACCTTGCGCATCGAGGAGCCCATAAGGTGCGGTCGGCTCGGTCACATCACCGAGCAGGTCGGCGAAGAACCGTTCGTGCTCGGAACGGGGAACCTGCCGGGTCTGGGCCACGAAATTGCGGAACGGCAGCGCGTCCACTGGCGGCTCGGAACGTCCGGCCAGCAACGCCCGCAGCTCCTGCATCAACACGTCCATGCCCAGGTGGTCCTGCACCAGGTGATGCATCCGCACCAAACCCAACCACCGGCCATCGCCTACCTCGGCCACGTGCAGATCCATCAGCGGCGCACGGTCCAGATCCATCGCCGAGCCGACTTCGGTCAGCAATGCGCCCGCCGGATCAGCGGAACCCATGTCGAGGGTGTGCTCGACCATGCGGAGCATCGCGTGCCGCCACACCACCTGAACCGGCTCCGGCAGCCCCTCCCACACCACGCCCGTGCGGTAGATGTCGTGCCGGTCCACCACTCGCTGCACCGCGCCCGCGAACTCCTCCAACCGCGTCCGCGAGTCGAACTCCACCACCCGCATCGCCACGTACGCGTCCACGCCACCATCGGCCAGGAGATGGTGGAACAGCAGCCCCTCCTGGAGCGGTGCCAACGGATAGATGTCCGCCACGTTCGCCGCGCCGCCATCGACCGCAGCCGTCACCCGGTCGATCTCAACCTGCGACAGCTCCACCAGCGGCAGCATCCCCGGCGTGATCTCCCGCGCACCCGCCGGGATCAGGTTCTCCGGGACCTCCACCGGTGCCGCGCCCGCCGCCCGCGCCAGCCCGGCCGGGGTCGGCGACTCGAACAGGGCGCGTACCGAGACCGATATGCCGTGCGTCCGCAACCGCTCCACCAGCGAAACCGCGAGCAGCGAATGCCCGCCCAGCCGGAAGAAGTCGTCCTCGACGCCGACCGAGTCCAGGCCGAGGACCTGGGCGAACGCCGCGCAGAGGATCTCTTCCTGGACCGTGGTCGGTCCTCGTCCCGTCCGGGTGCCGGAGCCGTAGTCGGGGACGGGCAGCGCCCCGCGATCCAGCTTCCCGTTCACCGTCAGCGGCAACTCCGGCAGCGCCACGACGGCGGCCGGGACCATGTACTCCGGCAGCCGTGCCGCCACGGCGTCGCGCAGAACGTCCACGTCCACGTCCACGTCGACGTCGGTGGCGACGACGTAGGCGACCAGCCGCCTGTCTCCGGGGACGTCTTCCCGCGCGACGACCGCGGCCTGGGCGACGTCCGGGTGGTCCCGCAGGACGGTCTCGATCTCGCCCGGTTCGATGCGGAACCCGCGAACCTTGACCTGCTCGTCCGCGCGGCCGGCGAAGACCAGCCGCCCGTCGGGCGTCCACCTCGCGAGATCTCCGGTGCGGTACATCCGCTCCCCGGGCGACGCGCCGAACGGGCATGCGACGAAGCGTTCACCCGTCAATGCCGCACGTCCCACATAGCCGCGGGCCACCCCGGCCCCGGCGGCGTACAGCTCGCCGGTCACACCCGCCGGGACGGGGGCGAGCCTGTCGTCCAGGACGAACAGTCGCGCGTTGGCGATCGGCGTGCCGATCGTCGGGACGTCGCCCGCCGTCAGCGGGTCCGACATCGACGCGCACACCGTGAACTCCGTCGGGCCGTACGCGTTGATCATGAGCCGGCCGGGGGCCCAGCGTTCCACCAGGCCCGCGTCTAATGCCTCGCCGGCCGACACCAGGGTCCGCACGGGGGCCAGGTCGCCGGTGTCGAGCGCGCCGAGCACTGCGGGCGGCAGCGTGGCGTGCGTCACCCCGTGTCCGGTGATCACGTCCGCCAGGCCGGCGCCGGGTAGCAGGTCGTCCGCCGGAGCGACCACGAGGGCCGCGCCCGTGCAGAGCGTGACCGCGACCTCCGACACCGCCGCGTCGAAGGCCGCCGACGCGAACTGCAGGACGCGCGAGGCCGTGTCCACCTGGAACCGTTCCGCCTGCGCGTACACCAGGTTCACGACGCCCGCGTGCGTGACCGCGACGCCCTTCGGCTTGCCCGTCGAACCCGACGTGTAGATCACATACGCGAGCCCCGACGAATTCGGTGCTGCAGCGGACGGCGGTGTGTCCGGGTTGGCCGCCAGCGCGGTGGCGACCGTCGGGTCGTCCATCGCCACCATCGGGATTCGGCCCGCCGGCAGGTCGTCCAGGGCTTCGGCGGTTCCGACGACGAGTCGCGCCGCGCTGTCGGCCAGCATGAACGCGACCCGGTCCACCGGCGTCCGGCCGTCGATCGGCAGGTATGCGGCCCCGGCCTTCCACACGGCCAGGATCGCCGTGACCAGGTCGGCGCCGCGCGGCGCGCACAGCCCGACCACCGATTCGGGGCCGACGCCCATGCCGCGCAGGTGGTGCGCCAGGCGGTTCGCCGCCGCGTCGAGGCGTCCGTAGGAGATCTCGACGCCGTCGCCCACGATCGCCGGCGCGTCCGGGGCGGTGGCCGCGTGCCGCTCGAACAGGTCCACCACCGTCGCGGCCGGGACGTCCGCGGCCGTGTCGTTCCAGGCGTGGAGGAGTCGGTCCCGCTCCCCGTCGTCCAGGACGTCGATCGCGTGCAGCCGGACGCCGGGATCCGCGGTCACCGTCTCCAGCAGGCGGATCCAGCGGCGGGCGATCGCCTCGACCGAGGCCAGGTCGAACAGGTCGGCGGCGGCCGTCACCGATCCGCGCAGCCCGGCCGGGCGGCCCGTCTCGTCGAACGCCTCGCCCACGACCACGTCGATGTCGAACTTCACCGGCACGGTCGCCGGGCGGTGGGTGGCCGCGGCCCCGCCGCGGGCGTGCACGTCGGGCAGGTCGAGCGCCGAGCGCCTCGTGTTCTGCACGGTCAGCGCCACCTGGAACAGGGGGCTGCGGCTCAGCGACCTGGCGGGGGCGAGTTCCTCGACGACGCGCTCGAACGGCACGTCCTGGTGTTCGAGGGCGTCCAGGGTCGTCTCCCGCACGCGGGCGAGGACGTCCCGGAACGCGGGGTCGCCGGACAGGTCCGTCCGGACGACCAGGGTGTTGACGAAGAAGCCGACCAGGTCGTTCATCGCCTCGTCGGTGCGGCCGGCGACCCCGGCGCCGATCGGGACGTCGGCGCCCGCGCCGAGGCGGTGCAGGAGCACCGCCAGCGCGGCCTGCAGCACCATGAACGGGGTGGCGCCCTCCGCCTGGGCCAGGTCGGCGAGCCGCCGGTGCAGCGCGGCCGGCGTCTCCAGAGGGACCCAGTGCCCGCGGTGGGTGGCGACCGCCGGGCGGGGCCGGTCCGCCGGGAGCGGCAGTTCCGCCGGCGCGCCGGACAGCTGCCGGCGCCAGTAGCCGAGCTGCGCCGACTGGAGGCTGTCGGGATCGTCGGCCTCGCCGAGGAGTTCCCGCTGCCACAGCGCGTAGTCCGCGTACTGGACGGGCAGCGGCTCCCAACCGGGGGCGTCGCCGCGCAGGCGGGCCGCGTAGGCGGCGGACACGTCGCGGGCGAGCGGCGCCATCGACCAGCCGTCGCCGGCGATGTGGTGCACCAGGACCACGAGGAGGCTTTCCTCCCCTTCGGCTCCGGGCTCGGTCTCAGAGTCGGGCTCGGTCTGGAAGAGCCAGGCGCGGATCGGGGGCTCGGCCGACAGGTCGAACGTGTACCACGCGGCCTCTTCGGCGGCCGAGGCCAGTTCGCCGGACGGGACGCGCCGCACCCGCAGCTCCCAGTCGTCCAGCTCTCCCGGCTCCAGGATGTGCTGGTACGGTTCGCCGCCGTCGACCAGGAAGAGGGTGCGCAGCGACTCGTGCCGGACGATCACGTCCCGCAGCGCCGCGTCCAGCGCCGCGACGTCCAGGTCCCCGGAGAGCGAGACCACCAGCGGAAGGTTGTAGGTCGGGCTCGGCCCTTCCAGCTGGTTCAGGAACCACAGCCGCCGCTGCGCGAACGACAACGGAATCATCACTGATTCTCCTTACGCATCGGACGTAGTGCGGGACGGGCCGGCCTCCGGCCGCCGGGCGGTGCGCCCAGCCGCGCGGCGAGCCGCGCCGGTGTCGGCGCCTCGAAGAGGGTCCGGATCTTGACTTCCGCGCCGAGCCCGGCCCTGATGCGGGCGAGCAGCCGGATCGCGAGCAGGGAATGGCCGCCCAGGTCGAAGAAGCTGTCGTCCACCTGGACGGTGTCGCGTTCGAGCACCTCGGCGAAGATCTCGCAGAGGGCCGCCTCGTTCGCGTCGGCCGGTTCGCGGGCGGCGGCCTCGCCCGTCCCGCGCCCGGGGGCGGGCAGCGCGTTGCGGTCCAGCTTCCCGTTGCCGGTCAGCGGCAGCTCGGCCAGCGCGACGACGGCCGTCGGCACCATGTACTCCGGCAGCAGCCGCGCGAGGTGCTCCCGGACGCCCTCGACGGCTGCGCCGGCGTCCGCCGGGACGATGTAGGCGACCAGCCGCCGCTCGCCGGGCGTGTCCTCCCGGGCGATCACGGCCGCCCGCCCCACTCCGGGGCAGGCGCGCAGCACGGCCTCGATCTCGGCGGGCTCGACCCGGTATCCGCGGATCTTGACCTGCTCGTCCGCCCGGCCGACGAAGACGAGCTGCCCGTCGGGCGTCCATCTGACGAGGTCGCCCGTCCGGTACATGCGCTCGCCGGACCTGAACGGGCAGGCGACGAACCGCTGCCCGGTCAGCCCGGGACGGTTCACGTAGCCGCGCGCGAGCGGGGCGCCGGCGGCGTAGAGCTCGCCGACGACGCCGGGCGGCACCGGGCCGAGACCGTCGTCCAGGACGTAGACGCAGGTGTTGGCGATGGGCGCGCCGATCGGCACCGTGCCCTCGTCGGCCCGGCCGGCGGTCAGCTCGGCGGTGGTGATCCCGATCGTGGTCTCCGTCGGCCCGTAGTGGTTGTGGACGGGACGCTCCCCGGCCGCCCGCACCAGTTCGCCGACCCACGCCGCGGGCGCCGCCTCCCCGCCGAGCACGATGGACCGTCCGGGGACGATCCGCCGGGTCCCGGCCGCGGCGGTCAGCGCGGCCAGGTGCGAGGGCACCGCCTTGACGTGGTCGATGCGCCGCTCGTCCAGGTAGTCCGCGACCGCTTCGGCGTCGGTCACGGCGTCCTCGTCCAGGACGTGGAGCTGCCCGCCCGTGGCGAGGCTGGTGAACACCGCCGTGTTCCCGAGGTCCGTCACCTGCGGCTGCAGCAGCGCGTAGCGCGCGCCCGCGCCGGACCAGCCGAGGCGGGACGAGACCGACGCGACGTAGTTGGCCACCGATCCATGCGTGACCGCGACGCCCTTCGGCTCCCCCGTCGACCCGGACGTGTAGATCACGTACGCCAGCCCGGACGGCGGCGCAGTGACCGGCGGCGCGGTGACCGGGTGCCCGGGCGGTTCAAGCAGGTCGTCGTCCAGGGCGAGGAGCGGTATGTCCGGGAGGGCCGCGGCCAGGTCGCCGGGCACGGGTCCGGCGGTCAGCAGGAGCCGCGCTCCGCTGTCGGCGAGCATGAAGCCGATCCGCTCCGGCGGCGTCCGGGGGTCGAGGGGGAGGTAGCCGGCCCCGGCCTTCCAGGCGGCCAGGATCGCGGTGATCGTCTGCGCGCCGCGCGGCAGGCACAGGCCGATCACCGACTCCGGACCGGCGCCCAGGCCGCGCAGGCGGTGCGCGAGGCGGTTCGCCGCCGCGTCCAGCCGGGCGTAGGTCAGTTCCGTCCCGTCGGCGACCACCGCGACCGACTCGGGCGCGGAGCGGGCCCACCCCTCGAACAGCTCGACGACGGTCGCGTCCGTCCCCGATCCCGCGGCCGTGTCGTTCCACTCGTGCAGGACGAGGTCGCGCTCGCGGTCGTCGAGGACGTCCACGGCGTGCAGCGGCACGTCCGGCGCCGCGGTGACCGTCTCCAGGACGCGCAGGAACCGGCCCGCCATCGTCCCGGCGGACGGCGCGTCGAACAGGTCCGCCGACACCGTCACGTCGCCGCGCAGACCGGCGGGACGGCCCCGCTCGTCGTGCACCTCCCGGATCGTCACGAAGAAGTCGTACCTGCCGGGGGCCGCGACGGCGTCGCCGACGGCGGACCCGCCGCTTCCCGCGCGCAGGCCGGGGAGGTCCAGTCCGGCGCGCTCGTTGTTGTGCAGCGTCAGCATCACCTGGAACAGCGGATGGCGCGCCAGCGACCTCGACGGCGCCAGCTCCTCGACGAGCCGCTCGAACGGGACGTCCTGGTGCGCGAGCGCGCCCAGGGTCGCCTCCCGCACCCGTCGCAGGACCCGCCGGAACTCCGGGTCGCCCGACAGGTCGGTGCGGATGACGAGGGTGTTGATGAAGAGGCCGACCAGGTCGTCGAGCGCCTCGTCGGCGCGGCCCGCGACCGGGGACCCGATCGGGACGTCTGTGCCCGCGCCGAGCCGTGACAGCGTCACCGCCAGCGCCGCCTGCAGCACCATGAACGCCGTCACGCCCTCGGCCCGCGCCAGCTCCGCCAGCCGCTGGTGCACCTCGGCCGGCACCTGGATCGGCACGCGGTGCGCGCCGTGCCCGGCCGTGGCCGGGCGGGGACGGTCTGCGGGCAGCGCCAGTTCCTCGGGCGCCCCGGCGAGGGTGCGCCGCCAGTAGCCGACCTGCGCCGACAGCAGGCTGTCCGGGTCGGACTCGTCGCCCAGCAGGTCGCGCTGCCACAACGCGTAGTCGGCGTATTGGACGGGCAACGGCTCCCAGCCGGGGGCCGTGCCCTGGACGCGTGCCGCGTAGGCCGCCGACAGGTCCCGGCCGAACGGGCCCATGGACCATCCGTCGCCGGCGATGTGGTGCATCACCACCGCGAGCACGTTCTCATCGGCGTCGGTCTGGAACAGCCAGGCCCGGATCGGCGCCTCGGCGGACAGGTCGAACGCGTGCCGCGCCGCCTCCGCCACCGCTCCGGCGAGCTCACCGGCCTGGACGCGCCGTACCCGCAGCTCCCAGTCCAGTTCGTCCGGGTCGAGGATCCGCTGGCAGGGCTCGCCGTCGTCGGAGGCGGCGACGACGGTGCGCAGCGACTCGTGCCGGACGATCACGTCCCGCAGCGCCGCGTCGAGGGCGGCGGCGTCCACGTCCCCGGTCAGCCGGACCGTCACCGGCAGGTTGTAGGTCGGGCCGGGGCCCTCCAGCTCGTCCAGGAACCACAGCCTCCGCTGCGCGAACGACAGCGGCACCCGCTCCGGACGCGTCCCCGCCCGCAGCGCCGGGCGACCCCGGCCCACACCGTCCCGGCCCACGCCGTCCCGGCCCACGCCGTCCCGGTCCACGCCGTTCTGGTGTGGGCCTTCCTCGTCGAGCCGCGCCGCCAGGCCCGCGACCGTTGGCGCCTCGAACAGCGTCCGCAGCGGCACCTCGACGCCCAGCACCGTCCGGATCCGGGACGTCAGCCGGACCGCGAGCAGCGAATGCCCGCCCAGGTCGAAGAAGCCGTCGTCCGCCCCGACCGAGTCGAGCCCGAGCACGTCGGCGAACACGCCGCACAGCAGTTCCTCGTGCACCGTCGCCGGGCCTCGGCCCTCGCCCGCGGCGTACTCCGGCGCCGGCAGCGCCCGGCGGTCCAGCTTCCCGTTCGCCGTCAGCGGCAGCACGGCCAGCGGGACCACCGCGGCCGGCACCATGTACTCCGGCAGCCACCGCGCCGCGAACTCCCGCAACGCGCCCGCATCGAATATGCCGCCCGCGTCCGCGCTGCCGCCGTCGGCGTCCACGGGGACGTCGCGGTCGGCTTCCGCGGGGACGTCGCGGTCGGCTTCCGCGGGGACGACGTAGGCGACGAGGCGCGTGTCCCCGGGGCGGTCCTCGCGCGCGACGACCACCGCCCGTTCCACGCCGGGGTGCCGTGCGAGCGCGGCCTCGATCTCGCCCGGCTCGATCCGGAACCCGCGGAGCTTGACCTGCTCGTCCACCCGGCCGTTGAACGCCAGCCGCCCGTCCGCCGTCCAGGTGACGAGGTCGCCGGTGCGGTACATCCGCGTCCCGGCCGGGCCGAACGGGCACGCCACGAACCGCTCCCCGGTCAGCCCGGGCCGGCGCAGGTAGCCGCGGGCCAGCCCGCGGCCGGCGATGTACAGCTCCCCGGCCACGCCCGGCGGGACCGGCCGCAACCCGGCGTCCAGCACATAGACCTGCGTGTTGGCGATCGGACGCCCGATCGGCGGCGCCGCGGCCTGACCGGGCCGCCCGGACTCCCCCGCCTGCTCGGACTCCGCCGCCCGCCCGGCGTCCACCGGCTCGAGCGTGGACCAGATCGTGGTCTCCGTCGGCCCGTACACGTTGAGGACGCCGGCGGCCGCCCGCGCCAGCGCGTCCGCCAGGTCGCCCGGCAGCGCCTCGCCGCCGACGAGGACGCGCGCCCCGCCCAGCTCCGGCGCGGCCCGGCCGCCGGCGAGCACCGACCGCCACAGGCTCGGCGTGGCCTGGACGACGCTCACCCCGGCGTCCGCGACCGTCCGGCCGAGGGCGACCGGGTCGTGGACGAGCTCCGGCCCGGCGAGCACGACGACGGCGCCCTCGACGAGCGGCAGGAACAGCTCCAGCCCGGCGATGTCGAATCCCACGGTGGTCAGCGCCAGCAGCCGGTCACCGGCCCGCAGCGCGACATGCTCCCGCATCCCGGCGAGCAGGTTCGCCAGCGCCGCCCGCGGGACCACCACCCCCTTCGGACGTCCCGTGGACCCGGACGTGAAGATCACGTAGCTGGGGTGGTCGTCCGCCACCGGAGCGTGCCGGTCCGCGTCGGTCACGTCCGCGGCCGGGCGCTCGGCGATCGCCGCGGCCGTGTCCGGGTCGTCCACGATCACCGCCATCCCGGCGGACGGCAGGAGACCGGCCAACTGCGCCGAGGGACCGGACAGCTCCGCCGAGGTCACCATCGCGACCGGGGCCGTTTCGGCGATCATGAACGCGAGGCGCTCGGCCGGGTAACCGGCGTCCACCGGCAGGTACGCCGCACCAGACTTCGCCACTGCCAGCAGCGCCACCAGCAGGTCCGCCGAGCGGGCCAGCGCCACCGCGACGAACCGCTCCGGCCCCGCTCCCCGCTCGATCAGCCATCGGGCCAGCCGGTTCGCCCGCGCGTTCAGCTCCCCGTAGGTCAGTTCGACCTCGCCCGCCAGCACCGCCGTCGCGTCCGGCGCGTCCGCCGCCCACCGCTCGAACAGCTCCGGGACGCTCCGGCCTCCCGGCACGGGCAGCGCGGTGTCATTCCAGCGGCGCAGCAACAGGTCGCGCTCGTCGGGGTCGAGCACGTCCACCGCGTGGACGGCGATGTCCGGAGCGGCGGTCACGCTCTCCAGCACCCGGACGAAGCACGCCGCGACCCTGGCGGCCGTCGCCGGATCGAACAGGTCCGCCGCCACCGTCACCGCGCCCCGCAGCCCCGCCGGACGCCCCCCGTCGTCGAAGGTCTCCGACAGGGCCACGTCCAGGTCGAACCGCGCGACCGCCGCCGCCGGAGCCGCCCCGTCCTGGCCGGACGGCGCGGTGTTCACCGCGGGCAGATCCAGCGTCACGCGGTCGGTGCTCGCCACGTCCAGCATCACCTGGAACAGCGGATGCCGCGCCATCGACCGGGACGGCGCCAGCGCCTCCACCAGCCGCTCGAACGGGACGTCCTGATGCGCGAACGCGCCCAGGCTCGCCTCCCGCACCCGGCGCAGCACCTGCCGGAACGCCGGGTCGCCCGACAGGTCGGTGCGGATCACCAGCGTGTTGACGAAGAAGCCGACCAGGTCGTCCAGCGACTCGTCGGTGCGCCCCGCGATCGGCGACCCGATCGGGACGTCGGCGCCCGCGCCGAGCCGGGAGAGCGTCACGGCCAGCGCCGCCTGCACGACCATGAACGCCGTCACGCCCTCAGCCCGCGCCAACTCCGCCAGCCGCTCATGCACCTCCGCCGGGACGCGCAGCGGCACCGCATGCCCGCGATGGGTCGCGACGGCCGGGCGCGCGCGGTCCGCCGGAAGGGCCAGTTCCTCCGGCGCCCCGGCGAGGGCGCGCCGCCAGTAGCCGACCTGCGCGGACAACAGGCTGTCCGGATCGGACTCGTCGCCCAGCAGGCCGCGCTGCCACAGGGTGTAGTCGGCGTACTGGACGGACAACGGCTCCCAAGCCGGGGCCATGCCCTGGACGCGTGCCGCGTAGGCGGCCGACAGATCCCGGCTCAGCGGGCCGCGGGACCACCCGTCGCCGGCGATGTGATGCACCACCACCAGGAGGACCCGCTCGTCCTGGCCCGCCTCGAACAGCCACGCGCGAATCGGCACCTCCGCCGCCAGGTCGAACGCGTACCGGGACGCGTCCCGCAGCACCCCCGGCAGGTCATCGGGCGCGACCTGGGACGTTCGCAGCTCCCAGTCCAGGTCGTCGATGCCGAGGATCTGCTGGTGCGGCTCACCATCCACGGCAGGGAAGATCGTGCGCAACGACTCGTGGCGGACGATCACGTCCCGCAGCGCGGCGCGCAGCGCGGGGACGTCCACGTCCCCGGCCAGGCGGACCCGCATCGGAATGTTGTAGGTCGGACTCGGTCCTTCGAGCTGCGCCAGGAACCACAGGCGGCGCTGCGCGAACGACAACGGCACCCGTTCCGGACGCGTGGCTGGGCGCAGGGGCGGACGCGCCTGCGTAGTCGCATCCCTGGCCAGGCGGGCCGCCAGCCCCGCCACCGTCGGCGCCTCGAACAAGGCCCGCAGCGGCAGCTCGACCCCCAGAACCGTGCGGACGCGGGACACCAGCCGGGCCGCCGGCAGCGAATGCCCGCCCAGCCGGAAGAAATCGTCGTCCACCCCGACCGCGCCGAGGCCGAGCACGTCGGCGAACAGCCCGCACAGGATCTCCTCCTGCGGCGTGGCCGGCCCGCGTCCCGCCCCCGTGGAGTACCGCGGCGCGGGCAGCGCCCGGCGGTCCACCTTCCCGTTCGCCGCCAGCGGCAACTCCGCGAGGACGACCACCGCGGCGGGCACCATGTAGTCCGGCAGGCTCCGCGCAACGAACTCGCGCACCCCACCCTCGTCAACGTCCCCGTCGCCGCCGGTGCCAGCGCCATCGGACGGGACGGCATAGGCCGCGAGCCGCACGTCGCCCGGGACGTCTTCCCGGGCGACCACGGCCACCTGCGCCACCCCGGGATGCGCACGGAGGGCGGCCGCTACCTCTTCGAGCTCGACGCGGAACCCGCGGATCTTGACCTGATCGTCCGCCCGGCCCAGGAACACCAGATCCCCGTCAGGCGTCCACTTGGCCAGATCCCCCGTCCGATACATCCGCTCACCCACACCGAACCCGCACGCCACAAACCGCTCCGCCGTCACCCCCGGCCGCCCCACATACCCCCGCGCCAACCCGCGACCGGCCACATACAACTCGCCGACCGCCCCCACCGGAAGCGGCTGAAGATCATCACCCAGCACATACAAGCGGGTATTGGCGATCGGACGCCCGATCGGCACCACCACCCCCACGCCTCGCTGCCCGGCGGTCACCTCATGCACCGCACAACCCACCACCGTCTCGGTCGGGCCGTACTCATTCACCACCACCGCACCCGGCACCAACTCCAGCCACGACGCCACCGCCGCGCCCGGTAACGCCTCACCCCCCACCACCCACCGCCGCGCCGCACCCGCCAACCCCTCGACCGGAAGCGTCTCCGCCAGCAGCGCAAGATGCGCCGGGACCACCTTCACCACATCAAACCCACCACCACCCCGCAGCACCTCCGCCAGGCCCTCCACGCCGCCGTCCCTGCTGATCGAGACCACCGCGCCCGCCGCCAACGGCACCAGCACACTCGTCACCGTCAAATCGAACGCCAACGACGAATGCACCACCGCCCCGCCCTGACCCACCCCATAAGCCCGCGCCGCCCACAACACGTAATTGGCCAGGCCCGCGTGCGTGACCGCCACACCCTTCGGCACACCCGTCGACCCCGACGTGTACATCACATACGCCAACTCACCCCCACCAGCCGACACCGACACCGATACGGGCGGCACCGCCGAGTCTGCGTCCAGGTCCTCCACGGCGATCACCGGCAGGCCGCCCAGGGGCAGATCCTCGGCCATGCTCTTAGTGGTAACGAGCGCGGCTGACTGGCTATCGGTGAGCAGGAAGTCGATTCGTTCGGCCGGATTGCCCGGATCGATCGGGAGGTAGGCGGCACCCGCCTTCCACACCGCCAGGACACTCGCCACCGCATCCACACTCCGCGGCAGACACAACCCCACCACCGCGCCACGACCCACACCCAACCCGGCCAAAACCCCAGCCAACCGCCCAGCACGAGCATCCAACTCCGCATAACTGAACCGCTCATCGCCATCAACGACCGCGACCGCGTCCGGACTACCGGCCACCTGCCGGTCGAAAGCCTCCAGCACCGAACCGACCGGGACGTCCGCCGCGGTGTCATTCCACGCCACCAGCAGCCGCCGCCGCTCCGCCTCGTCCAGAACATCTACGGCGCGCAACGTCCGGTCAGGGTCGGCGGCGACCATCTCCAGCACTCGCGTGAACCAGCCCACGATCCTCGCCACCGTCGACGGATCGAACAGATCCGCCGCACCGACGATCGCCCCACGCAAACCGGCCGGACGGCCCTGTTCGTCGAGCACCTCTTGCAGCGACATGTCCAGGTCGAACCTCGCCATTGCGACCGACCCGTCCAACGGCTCGGTTCCGGCCCGCACGTCGGGCAATGTCAGCGCGGCGCGGTCCGTGTTCTGCACGGTGAGCATCACCTGGAACAGCGGGTGACGTGCCAGCGACCGTTCCGGAGTCAGTTCTTCCACGAGTCGTTCGAAGGGGACGTCCTGGTGCGCGAACGCGCCCAGACTCGCCTCCCTGACCCGGCCCAGAACCTCGCGGAACCGCGGGTCGCCGGACAGATCGGCGCGGATCACCAGCGTGTTGACGAAGAAGCCGACCAGATCGTCCAGGGCCTCATCCGTGCGTCCGGCAATGGCGGTGCCGATCGGGATGTCGGTGCCGCCGCCCAGCCGCGACAACGTGACGGCGAGCGCCGCCTGCAACACCATGAACGCCGTCACACCCTCGGCACGGGCCAGTTCCGCCAGCCGCTGGTGCACTTCGGCCGGGATCTGCAACGGGACGACATGACCGCGATGGCCGGCAATGGGCGGGCGCGGACGATCCGCTGGCAACGCCAGTTCCTCTGGTATCCCGGCCAGTGTCCGGTGCCAGTACTCGATCTGGGTGGACAGCAGGCTGCCGGGGTCGGACTCCTCGCCGAGCAGGTCGCGCTGCCACAGGGTGTAGTCGGCGTACTGGACGGGGAGCGGCTCCCAGTTCGGAGCCTCGTTGCCAAGCCTGGCGGCGTACGCAGCCGACAAGTCTCGACCTAGCGGACCGGTCGACCATCCGTCGCCGGCGATGTGGTGTACGACGACGAGGAGCACCTGCTCGTCCGGTCCGGCCTGGAACAGCCACGCCCGGATCGGGATCTCAGCCGACAGGTCGAACGCGTACCGCGACGCCTGTCCCGCCTCGTCGGGCAGTTCGCCTGGAGTGACCTGGCGGACTTGCAGTTCCCAGTCGAGTTCGTGCGGGTCCAGGATGCGCTGGTACGGCTCGCCGTCCACCGTCGGGAAGACGGTGCGCAGCGACTCGTGCCGGACGATCACGTCCCGCAACGCCGCACCGAGAGCGGCGACGTCCAAGCCACCAGTCAAGCGAATCGTCGTGGGCAGGTTGTAGGTCGGGCTTGGTCCTTCGAGCTGGGCCAGGAACCACAACCGCTGCTGAGCAAACGACAACGGAACCCGCGCCGGGCGCGTGACCGCCGGGCGCAGTGGAGCACGGGTGTGGGCCGGGTCGTCGGACAGCCGTTCGGCGAGCCCGGCGACGGTGGGGGTGTCGAACAACGCCCGCAGCGGCAACTCGACGCCCAGCGCGGTGCGGATGCGCGATACCAGCCGGGCGGCCAGCAGTGAATGCCCGCCCAACCGGAAGAAGTCATCGTCGACCGCGACCGTGTCCAGGCCGAGCACGTCGGCGAACAACCCGCACAGAAGCTCTTCCGGCACCGTGACCGGCGCCCGCCCGGTACCGGTGACGTAGTGCGGGGCGGGTAGTGCGCGCCGGTCGACCTTGCCGTTGACCGTCAGCGGGAACCGCTCCAGCACCACCACCGCCGACGGCACCAAATACCCCGGCAACCGCTCACCCACCGCCGCCAGCACCCGATTCGCCAGACCATTCTCATCGGAGTGAGCGACGGTGATGTAGGCAACCAGACGCTTGTCGCCCGGGACGTCCTCGCGCACGATCACCTCGGCCTGCGCCACCTGCGGCAACGCGGTCAGGGCAGCGTGCACCTCGCCCAACTCGATCCGCATCCCGCGGACCTTCACCTGCGCATCCACCCGCCCCACAAACCGCACCACACCACCGGTGCCCCACACCACCCGATCCCCGGTCCGATACATCCGCTCCCCAGGCTCGAACGGACACGCCACAAACCGCTCCGCCGTGAACCCCGCCCGCCCCACATAACCCCGCGCCAAACCCGCACCCGTGGTGTACAACTCACCCGGCACACCCACCGGCACCGGCACCAACGCATCGTCCAGCACGTACACCCGGCTGCCCATCACCGGGCCGCCCACCGGCACCCCCGCATCCAGTCCCGAACCATCCACCAGGTGGGTGGTGGTGAACACCGTGCACTCGGTCGGCCCGTACACGTTCGTCAACTCCACGCCCGGCACCTCGGCCAGCACCCGCCGGCAATGCTCCACCGACAACACATCCCCACCGGCCCACACCTGCCGCAACCCGGACAGCGCCGACACATCGGCGTCCACCACCTCGTGGAACAACCCCGCCGTCAACCAGACAGTCGTCACCCCGTGGCTGGAGACCAGCTCCCGCAGCTCCGCCGCCGACACCTCGCTGCGGTCGGCGACCGCCACCGCCGCGCCGTTGAGGAGCGCGCCCCACACCTCCAGGGTGGAGGCATCGAACGACACCGACGCCAGCTGACTGACCACATCACCGGGACCCAGCCGCACGTGCGTGGCGACCCGGTCGATCCCGCGATGCAGCACCACCGTGCCCTTGGGCACCCCCGTCGACCCCGACGTATAGATCACCTGCGCCGGATGCTCCGGCCGCAACACCCGCACCGGCGCAACCGCAGCCAAGCCGGCCAACCGCTCGACCGTGCCCGGGTCATCGAGAATCACGATCGGGACGCCGGCATCGGCGAACACAGCGCGCTCGGCCCGCATGGTGATCACGACCGACACCGCAGCGTCCCGGAGCATGAACGCGATCCGCCCTGCCGGGTAGGCGGTGTCGACGGGCACGTAGGCGCCGCCGGCCTTCAGGACGCCCAGCCATGCCACCACCACACCCGCACCACGCCCAGCGGCCACCGCCACCGTCGACTCCGGCCCCACCCCCAACCCCACCAGATGCCGCGCCAGCCGATTCGCCCGCGCATCTAACTCAGCGAAGGTCAGGGCGAAGCCCGCACCCACCACCGCCATCGCGCCCGGAGCCGCCGCGGCCTGCGCCTCGAACCGGTCCGGGACCGTCCCCCAAACCCCATTCCCGCCCGTGTCATTCCAGTCCAACAGCAACCGGTCAAACTCCGCCGGATCCAGCACCGGGACCGCCGCCAACGCCGGATCGGGGCCGCCGCCCAGCACCCCCACCAGCGCGGACACCACGTTCGCGGCCGTCGTGCACATCAACGCGCCGACCGTCTGCGCGTCGATGCCCGGCACCGCCAGCAGACTCACACTCAACCCGGCCGCACCCAGATCATTCACCGACACCGTCAACGGATAATTCGTCCGCTCCTGCGCCACCACCGCACGAACCCCCACCACCCGCTCAGCGGCATCCTCCCGCTCACCGTCATTGCGGACGGTGATGTGCCGGTAATTGAACAACGAGGTGAACAACGGCGCACTGCCCGCGATCCCGCTGGCCTGCTGCGCCACCACCAACGGCGCATGCTCGTGCTCCAGCAGCGCCGCCAGCTGCGCCCGCATCCCCTCCACCGCCGCCCGAACACCGACCTGCCCGGTCCGGACCCGCACCGGCAACGTGTTGATGAACGGGCCGACGACACGGTCTGCGCCCTCACCGGCATTCATCCGGCCGAACAACACCGTCCCGAACACCACGTCATCACGACCGGACAAGGTCGCCAGCACCCGCGACCACACCACATGCAACACCGTCGCCGGACTCACACCGAGCTGCTGGGACACCAGCCGCAGGCCCGTGGTTACTTCATCGGGGATCGGCACCCGCTCGGCGACCAAATCGGTCCCGTCGCCTCGCACGTCGAGGAGCCCGTAGGGCGCGGTCGGCTCGGTGACATCACCGAGCAGCTCGGCGAAGAACCGCTCATGCTCGGAACGGGGAATCTGCCGGGTCTGGGCCACGAAATTGCGGAACGGCAACGCGTCCACCGGCGGCTCGGAACGCCCCGCCAACAACGCCCGCAGCTCCTGCATCAACACGTCCATGCCCAGGTGGTCCTGCACCAGGTGATGCATCCGCACCAAACCCAGCCACCGGCCATCACCCACCTCGGCCACATGCAGATCCATCAACGGCGCACGGCCCAGATCCATCACCGACCCCGCGAGAGCCAGCAACGCCTCCGCAGAATCGACCGCGAGATCGTGCTCGACAATCGGAAGCGCGGCCCGCCGCCACACCACCTGGACGGGCTCCGGCAGTCCCTCCCACACCACGCCCGTGCGGTAGATGTCGTGCCGATCCACCACCTGCTGCAAAGCTTGGACGAATGCGTCCAAGCGGGCTCGCGAGTCGAACTCCACCACCCGCATCGTCACGTAAGCGTCCACACCACCATCGGCCAGCAGGTGATGGAACAGCAGCCCCTCCTGGAGCGGCGCCAACGGATAGATGTCGGCCACGTTCACCGCGCCACCATCGACCTGCGCCGTCACCCGGTCGATCTCGGCCTGGGACAACTCCACCAGCGGCAACATCCCCGGCGTGATCTCCCACGCACCCGCCGGGATCAGGTTCTCCGGGACTTCTACCGAATCGGAACCGGCTGCTTGTGCCAGCCCCGCCGGGGTCGGCGACTCAAACAGCGCCCGCACCGACACCCGCACACCGTGTGCACGTAACCGCTCCACCAGCGAAACCGCCAGCAGCGAATGCCCGCCCAGCCGGAAGAAATCATCCTCCACCCCGACCGAGTCCAAGCCGAGGACCTGAGCGAACACCGCACACAGGACCTCCTCCTGCACCGACACCGGACCCCGCCCCACACCCGACACAAACTCCGGCGCCGGCAACGCCCCACGATCCAACTTCCCGTTACGCGTCAGCGGCAACTCCGGCAAGAACACGACAGCGGCCGGGACCATGTACTCCGGCAACCGCGCAGCGGCGAAGCTCAGCAGCTCGTCCACATCGATGTCGGTGTCGGTGACGAGGTAGGCGATCAGCCGGTCCTCGCGCACGACCACCGCGGCCTGATCCACGTCCGGGTGCTGCTGCACGACGGCCTGGACCTCACCCGGCTCGACCCGGAACCCCCGAATCTTCACCTGCTCATCCGCACGCCCGGCGAACACCAATTGCCCGTCCGGGGCCCACTTGGCCAGGTCACCGGTCCGATACATCCGCTCGCCCGAGCCGAACGGGCACGCCACGAATCGCTCTCCGGTCAACGCCGGGCGGCTCACATACCCGCGCGCCAGCCCGGCACCAGCCACGTAAAGCTCACCGGCAACCCCGACCGGCACCGGGGCGAGTGCGTCGTCCAACACGAACAGGCGGGTGTTGGCGATCGGACGACCGAACGGCACCGGGCCTGACCGATCCGCATCCACCTCACCCGCGGCCACCATCACCGTGGCCTCGGTCGGACCGTAGGTGTTCACCAACCGCCGACCCGCAGACCACACCCGCCCAGCCGACTCGCTGATCGCCTCCGCACCCACCAGCAGCGTCTCCACCCGCGCCAGAACGTCAGGATCCAGCACACCCAGCAGCGACGGCACCACACTGGCCGCCTGCACCCCCGACAACTCCCGCAACCGCTCCGGCTGCCGCCGATGCTCCTCGCCGGCGACCCACAACGTCGCGCCACTGGTCAACGCCACCGCCACATCCAGCACCGAGGCATCGAACCCAAACGAAGCGAACTGCAACACCCCCACACCCGGCCCAGCACCCATCATCCGACCAAAAACCCCCACCAGATTCGCCAGAGAGGAATGCGCGACCGCCACACCCTTCGGCACACCGGTCGAACCCGACGTATAGATCACATACGCCAAACCCGCTGAGTCCACATCCCTCTGTGGCGCGGTGTCCGGCATCGACGCGATCCGCGGGGCGCGGATGCCCTCAGAGGTCAGGACCACCTCTACGCCAGCGTCGGCGAGCATGAAATCCACCCGCTCGCCCGGGAGCTGCGGATCGATCGGCAGATACGCCGCGCCCGCCTTCCACACCCCGACAATCGCCACGACCATCTCGGTGCCACGCGGCAGAGCCAGACCCACCGTCGACTCCGGCCCTACGCCTCGGTCGAACAGATGATGAGCGACGCGGTTCGCGGCAGCGTCCAGCTCCGCGTAGGTCAGCTCCACGCCATCGGCCACCACCGCCACCGCACCCGGAACCGCAACCACCTGACGCTCGAACAACCCCACAACCGACACACCAGACACCGGCGACGCCGTGTCATTCCAGCCTGCGACCAGCAGGTCCCGCTCGGCGGCGTCCAGGACGTCCACCGTGCGCAAGCGCATGTCCGGGGTGGTGGTCACGGATTCGAGGACGCGGGTGAACCAAGCCGCCATCCGTTCGGCGGTCGGCATCTCGAACAGGTCCGCGGACGCGATCACCGCGCCCCGCAGGCCCGCCGGGCGGCCCTGGTCGTCGAAGGTCTCGGACAGCGACACGTCCAGGTCGAAGCGCGCCACCGACATCGAACCGTCCGGCGGCGGAGCGGCGGCGTCCACGCCGGGGAGGTCGAGGGCGGCGCGGCCGGTGTTCTGCACGGTCAGCATCACCTGGAAGAGGGGGTGCCGGGCCAGTGAGCGCGCGGGTGCGAGTTCCTCCACCAGCCGCTCGAACGGGACGTCCTGATGCGCCATCGCGCCCAGGCCGGTCTCGCGAACGCGCCGCAGGACGTGCCGGAACGCCGGGTCGCCGGATAGGTCGGTCCGGATCACCAGTGTGTTGACGAAGAAGCCGACCAGGTCGTCCATGGCCTCGTCGGTGCGGCCCGCGATCGCGGAGCCGATGGGGATGTCCGTGCCGGCCCCGAGTCTGGACAGCGTGACCGCGAGCGCGGCCTGCAAGACCATGAACGGTGTCGCGCCCTCGGATCGGGCCAGCTCCGTCAGCCGCCGGTGCACCTCAGCGGGCACCCGCAAGGGCACGACGTGCCCGCGATGGCTCGCTGCGGGTGGACGTGGACGGTCCGCGGGCAGCACCAGTTCTTCCGGTGCGTCCGCCAGTGTTCGCCGCCAGTACTCGACCTGGGCGAGGAGCAGGCTGTCCGGGTCGGACTCGTCGCCGAGCAGTTCCCGCTGCCACAGCGCATAGTCGGCGTACTGGACGGGCAGCGGTTCCCAGTCCGGGGCCTCGCCGCGCAGGCGGGCCTCGTACGCGGTCGACACGTCACGGCCGAGGGGGGCCATCGACCAGCCGTCCCCCGCGATGTGGTGCACGACCAGGACGAGCACTCGCTCATCGGGTCCGGCCTGGAGCAGCCGGGCCTGGATCGGGACTTCCGCCGACAGGTCGAACGGGTACCGGGACGCGGCCGCCACGGCGTCGGGCAGGTCCTCGGGCGCGACGTCCGACACCCGCAGGTCCCAGTCGAGTTCCGCGGGGCTGAGGATCTTCTGGTGCGGTTCGCCGTCCACGGCCGGGAAGACGGTGCGCAGGGACTCGTGGCGGACGATCACGTCCCGCAACGCGAGGTTCAGGGCGGCGTCGTCCAGCTCGCCGGTCAACCGGACGATCACGGGAAGGTTGTAGGTGGGGCTCGGTCCGTCCAGGTGGGTCAGGAACCAGAGGCGCCGCTGCGCGTACGACAGGGGCACCCGTTCCGGACGTTCGGCGGCGCGCAGCGGGGTACGGGCGGCGTGGCCCGGTCGCGCGGTGTCCTCCGCCGCTAGCGTCGCCGCCAGTTCCGCCACCGTCGGAGCCTCGAACAGTGTCCGGACCTCGACCTCCAGGCCCAGCGCGGCCCGGATCCTCGACACCAGCCGGACCGCGAGGAGCGAGTGTCCGCCGAGTTCGAAGAAACTGTCGTCCACGCCGACCGTGTCCAGCGCGAGGACGTGCGCGAAGACCTCGCAGAGGATCTCCTCCTGCGCCGTCGACGGGCCTCGGCCGGCACCGGCCGCGGTCGCGAGTCCGGGGGCCGGGAGGGCCTTGCGGTCGAGCTTGCCGTTGGCGGTCAGCGGCAGTTCGGGGAGCACGATCACCGCGGCCGGGACCATGTAGTCCGGCAGGCGCCGCGCCATGAAGTCCCGCAGACCGTCGCCGAAGTCCCGTAAACCGTCGTCGCCGGTGGCGTCAGTGTCGTCGGCGAGGACGACGTAGGCCGCGAGCCGCTTGTCTCCGGGTGCGTCCTCGCGGGCGATCACCGCGGCTTGGCGGACGTCCGGACGGGTCAGCAGCAGCGCCTCGATCTCGCCCGGCTCGATGCGGAACCCGCGGACCTTGACCTGCTCGTCCGCACGGCCGCCATAGAGCAGCCGTCCGTCCGAGGTCCAGCGGGCAAGGTCTCCGGTGCGGTACATCCGCTCCCCGGACGACGCGCCGAACGGGCACGCGACGAAGCGTTCGCCGGTCAGCGCCGGGCGTCCGACATAGCCGCGGGCCACCCCGGCTCCGGCGGCGTACAGTTCGCCGGTCACGCTTGCCGGGACCGGGTTGAGCCTGTCGTCCAGGACGAACACGCGGGCGTTGGCGATCGGGGTCCCGATCGTCGGGACGTCGGTAGCCGCGAGCGGGTCCGACATCGACGCGCACACCGTGAACTCCGTCGGGCCATACGCGTTGATCATGCGTCGGCCCGGTGCCCACCGTTCCAGGACGCCCGCGTCCAAAGCCTCGCCCGCCGACACCAGCGTCGAGACCGGCGCCAGATCGTCCACCTCCAGCACGGCCAGGACCGCCGGTGGCAGCGTCGCATGCGTCACCCCATGCCGGGCCACCACATCGACCAGCCCACCGCCCGGGGCCAGTTCGTCCGCAGGGGCCACGACGAGCGCGGCGCCCGAACACAGTGTCACCAGCACTTCCGACACGGCGGCATCGAACCCGATCGAGGCGAACTGCAGCACGCGCGAACCCGGCTCCACCTGGAACCGCACCCGCTGCGCGGCGACCAGATTGACCACCCCGGCATGCGCGACCGCCACACCCTTCGGCGTCCCCGTCGACCCCGACGTGTAGATCACATAGGCCAGGCCGCCGGGGGTGATCGGCACTTCCGGCGCCGTTTCCGGGGCCGCGGCGATCTGCGCCTCGACCAGCGGATCGTCCAGCGCCACCGGCAGGACGCCCCGCAGCGGCAGCTCATCGAGGACGTCCTCCGTGCCCAGCACCACCGGCGTGCGGCTGTCCGCCAGCATGAACGCCGCGCGTTCGGCGGGAAGGCGCGCGTCGACCGGCAGGAACGCCGCGCCCGCCTTCAGCACCCCGAGGACGGCGGTCACCATGCGGGCGCCGCGCGGCACGCAGAGCCCGACCACCGCCTCCGGGCCCACGCCGAGGCCGCGAAGATGATGCGCCAGGCGGTTCGCCGACGCGTCCAGTTCCCGGTACGTCAGCCGGACGTCGTCAGCGATCACCGCGAGGGCGTCGGGCGCGGCCGCGACCTGGCGCGCGAACGGGTCGAGGACGGTGGAGTCGAGGCCACCGGCGGCGGTGTCGTTCCAGTCGAGCAGCAGCCGGCGGCGCTCCTGCGGGTCGAGGACGTCCACGGCGTGGAGGGCGATGTCCGGGCCGCCGCGGAGGGTGTCGGCCAGCGCGCCGACCACGTTCTCCATCGCGGTGCACAGCAGCCGTCCGACCGCCTCCGGATCGATGGGGGCGACCGCCAGCACGACCACGCTCAGCCCGCCGGCGCCGTCGTCGTTGACGGCCACCGCCAGCGGATAGTTGGTCTTGTCCCGGGCGAAGACGCTCCGGACGCCCTCGATCGGCTGCCGCTCGCCGCCGCCGTCCGCCGCCTGATCGACGTGCCGGTAGTTGAACAGCGAGGTGAACAGCGGGACGTCGCCCGCGATGCCGCTGGCCTGCTGCGCCACCGCCAGCGGGGAGTGCTCGTGTTCGAGGAGCGCGGCCAGTTGCGTCCGCATCCCCTCGACGGCGGCCCGGACGCCCGTCCGGTCGGTCCGCACCCGGACGGGCAGCGTGTTGATGAACGGGCCGAGGACGCGGTCGGCGCCCTCACCGGCGTTCATCCGCCCGAACAGGACCGTGCCGAACACGACGTCGTCGCGTCCCGACAGGGCGGCCAGCACCCGCGCCCACACGACATGGGACACCGTCGCCGGGCTGATCCCCAGGGCGCGGGTCACCTGCCGCAGGTCCGCCGCGACGGCGTCGGAGACCGGCATCCGGACGGTCACGACGTCACTGCCGTCGCCGCGCACGTCGAGCAGGGCGAACGGCGCGGTCGGCTCCTCCACGTCGCCCAGCAGTTCGGCGAAGAACCGCTCATGCTCCGCCCTCGGGACCGCCCGGGTCTGGGCCACGAAGCTCCGGAACGGCAACGCCGGCCTCAACTGCTCAGGGTGCCCGGACAGGACGGCCCGCAGTTCCCGCATGAGCACGTCCATGCCCGTGTGGTCCTGGACGAGGTGGTGCATCCGCACCGCACCCAGCCACTTGCCATCCGGTGCCTCGGCCGCATGGACGTCCAGCAGCGGGGCACGGCCCAGATCCATCACCGTGCCGGCCATGGCCAGCAGCTCTTCAACCGAGTCCGGACGCCCATCGCCGATCTCATGCTCGACGACCGGCAGCATCGCGTGCCGCCACACCACCTGGACCGGCTCCGGCACGCCCTCCCACACCACGGCGGTCCGGTACACGTCGTGCCGGTCCACGACCTGCTGCAACGCTTGGACGAACGCGTCCAAGCGGGCCCGCGACCCGAACTCCACCACGACGACCGTGAGATAGACGTCCTCGCCGTCGCCTGCCATCAGATGGTGGAACAGCATGCCTTCCTGAAGCGGCGCCAGCGGATAGATGTCGGCGACATTCGCCGCGCCGCCGTCGACAGCCGCCGCCACGTGGTCGATCTCGGGCTGGGACAGCTCCACCAGCGGCAGCATCCCCGGCGTGATCTGCTGCGCGTCCGCCGGGATCAGGTTCTCCGGCACGTCGACCGAAGCCGGGCCGGCGGTCTGCGCCAGCCCCGCAGGTGTCGGGGACTCGAACAGGGCGCGTACCGACACTGAGACGCCATGTGCACGCAGCCGTTCCACGAGCGAGACCGCGAGCAGCGAATGCCCGCCCAGCCGGAAGAAATCGTCCTCGACCCCGACCGAGTCCAGGCCGAGGACCTGCGCGAACACCTCGCAAAGGATCTCTTCGCGCACGGTGACCGGGGCTCGGCTCGTCCTGGCGTCGGCCCCGTAATCGGGGGCGGGCAGGGCCTTGCGATCCACTTTGCCGTTGCGGGTCAGCGGGAGCTGGGGCAAGAGCACCACGGCGGCCGGGACCATGTACTCCGGCAGCCGCGCGGCCGCGAAGCTCAGCAGCTCGTCCACATCGACGTCGGTGTCAGTGTCGGCGACCACGTAGGCGATCAGCCGGTCCTCGCGCACGACCACCGCCGCCTGGTCCACGTCCGGGTGCTGCTGCACGACGGCTTGGACCTCACCCGGCTCGACCCGGAACCCCCGAATCTTCACCTGCTCATCCGCACGCCCGGCGAACACCAACTGCCCGTCGTCCGTCCACCTGGCCAGGTCACCGGTCCGGTACATCCGCTCCCCGGACGACCCGAACGGGCACGCCACAAACCGCTCACCGGTCAACGCCGGGCGGCTCACATACCCGCGCGCCAACCCCGCGCCAGCCACGTAAAGCTCACCGGCAATCCCCACCGGGACCGGGCAGAGCGCATCGTCCAACACGAACAGGCGAGTGTTGGCGATCGGACGACCGAACGGCACCGGGCCTGACCGATCCGCATCCACCTCACCCGCGGCCACCATCACCGTGGCCTCGGTCGGACCGTAGGTGTTCACCAACCGCCGACCCGCAGACCACGCCCGCGCCGCCGACTCGCTGATCGCCTCCGCACCCACCAGCAGCGTCTCCACCCGCGCCAGAACGTCAGGATCCAGCACACCCAGCAGCGACGGCACCACACTGGCCGCCTGCACCCCCGACAGTTCCCGCAGCCGCTCCGGCTGCCGCCGATGCTCATCGCCGGCAACCCACAACGTCGCACCAGCCGACAACGCCACCGCGACATCCAGCACCGAGGCATCGAACCCAAACGAAGCGAACTGCAACACCCCCACACCCGGCCCAGCACCCATCACCGGACCAAACACCCCCACCAGATTCACCAGAGAGGAATGCGCAACCGCCACACCCTTCGGCACCCCCGTCGACCCCGACGTATAAATCACATACGCCAAACCCGCCGGATCCACGCTCACCTGCGGCGTGGTCTCGGGCATCACGGCCATCTGCGAGTCGGCCAGGTTCTCGGGGGTCAGGAGTACATCTACGCCCGCGTCGGCGAGCATGAAATCCACCCGCTCGGACGGAAGCCCGGGATCGATCGGCAGATACGCTCCGCCCGCCTTCCACACCCCAACAATCGCCACGACCATCTCGGCGCCGCGCGGCAAAGCCAGACCCACCATCGACTCCGGGCCCACACCACGATCGAGCAAGTGATGAGCGACGCGGTTCGCGGCAGCGTCCAGCTCCGCGTAGGTCAACTCCACACCATCGGCCACCACCGCCACCGCACCCGGAACCGCCACCACCTGACGCTCGAACAACCCCACGATGGAAACGCCCGCATCACGTTCTACGGCGGTGTCATTCCATTCCCGTAGCAACCGGTGACGCTCATCGGCGTCAAGCACATCGACTGCATGAAGTGCGACGTCGGGGGCGCCGTCCAATGTGGAGGTGAGTGCGCTGAGCACGTGGTCGAGCGATGTGCGCAATAGCCTTCCGACAACTCGAACGTCGATCGGCTCTATCGCTTCCACGCTGATGCTGAGGCCGTTCGCCCCCAGGTCGTTCACGGCCACGGTCAGCGGATAGTTGGTCCGCTGCTGGACGAAGACAGGCCGGATGCCCTCGATTGACTGCTGCCGGTCGGCATCCACCTCCCGATAGCCGTGCCGATAGTTGAACAGTGAGGTGAACAGAGGCGCATTGCCCTCGATGCCGCTGGCCCGTTGAGCCACCGCCAACGGGGCATGCTCATGTTCGAGCAATGCTCCTAGCTGTGCGCGCATCCCTTCGACAGCCGCCCGGACGCCGAACTCTCCAGTCCGCATCCGCACCGGCAATGTGTTGAAGAACGGGCCTGGCGCTCGGTCCGCGTCCGCGCCGGCGTTCAGCCGTCCGAACAGCACCGTTCCGAACACCACGTCGTCATGGCCCGACAGGGCGGCGAGCACTCGCGCCCACACCACATGCAGGACGGTCGCTGAACTGACGCCCATACGCTGCGCGACCTGCCGTAATTTCACCACCGTTTCAGCGGGAATCGGCGAGACCTCAGAGACCGGCTCAGCGGTGCCGCCCCGCACGTCGAGCAGCCCGAACGGCGCGGTCGGCTCGGTCACGTCACCCAGGAGTTCGGCGAAGAACCGTTCGTGCTCGGATCGGGGGACTCCCCTGGTCTGAGCGACGAAGTTCCGGAATGGCAGGGCCGGAGCCAGCTGGTCCGCCGTCCCGGTAAGGACTGCCCGCAGGTCCTGGATCAGCACGTCCATGCCCAAGTGGTCCTGCACCATGTGGTGCATCCGCACCAAGCCCAGCCACCGGCCCTCGGAAATCTCGGCCGTATGCAGATCCATCAACGGCGCCCGGGTCAGATCCATCGCCGTCCCCGCCGCGGTCATCAGTGCATTGGCCGGGTCACGGTCGACATTGTCGAGTCGGTGTTGGACGACCGGTAGCACGGCATGGCGCCTCACGACTTGAACAGGCTCTCGAAGTCCTTCCCACATCAACGCGGTGCGGTAAATGTCGTGCCTGTTGACGACGTGCTGCAGCGCCTCGGCGAACTCCTCCATCCGGGCCCGGGTGTCGAACTCCAGCATCCGCGCAGTGACGTACACGTCCTGGCCGTCGTCGGCCATCAGGTGGTGGAAGAGCATGCCTTCCTGAAGCGGCGCCAGCGGATACATATCCGCCACATTTCCGGCACCGCCTTCGACCACCCCGACCACTCGATCGATCTCCGCCTCGGACAGTTCCAGCAGCGGCAACATGTCCGGGGTGATCTGGTCGGCGTCGGCGGGAATCAGGTTGTCCGGCACCACCGACGACTTCGCGCCGACGGCCCGTGCCAGGCTCGCCGGGGTCGGCGACTCGAAGAACGCCCGTACCGACACGGAAACACCGCGCGCCCGAAGCCGCGCCACCAATGACACGGCCAGCAACGAGTGCCCGCCCAGTCTGAAGAAGTCGTCGTCCACGCCCACGGACTCGACGCCCAGCACGTCCGCGAATACCTCGCACAGGATTTCCTCCTGCGCTGTGACCGGCCCACGGCCCTCACCCACGGCGAGCTGCGGAACTGGCAGGGCTTTGCGGTCGAGTTTCCCGTTGGCGGTCAGCGGCAACTCTGCCAGCGCGACGACCGCGGACGGGATCATGTGGTCGGGGAGCCGGTCGGCAAGGAAGTCGCGCAGGTCGTCGGTGTGTGCGGGGTCGGTGTCGGGGTCGGCGGGGACGATGTAGGCCACCAGCCGCTCGTCCCGCACGACCACCGCCGCCTGCGCGACATCGGGGTGCTGATGCAGGACGGTCTGGACCTCGCCGGGCTCGACCCGGAACCCGCGGATCTTCACCTGCTCGTCCGCGCGCCCGGCGAACACCAACTGCCCGCCGGGCGTCCACTTCACCAGGTCCCCGGTCCGGTACATCCGCTCCCCGGACGACCCGAACGGGCAGGCCACGAACCGCTCCCCCGTCAACCCGGGGCGGCCCACGTACCCGCGCGCGACGGCGGCGCCCGCGACGTACAGTTCGCCGGGCACGCCTACCGGGACCGGCTGCAGGGAGCCGTCCAGCACGAAGAGGCGGGTGTTGGCGATCGGGGAACCGATTGGGACCATCCCGCCCGCCACCAGTTCGGGAGTCAGCTCAGTGGTGGTGACGCCGATGGTGGTCTCGGTCGGGCCGTAGTGGTTGAACACCCGCCGCTCACCAGCCGCCGCCACCAGCTCACGCGTCCACTCCAACGGGGCCGCCTCGCCGCCCAGCACCACCGACCCGGCCGGAACCAGCCGGTCCATCCCGGCGGCGGCGGTCAACGCCGCCAAATGCGACGGCACCACCTTCACCGCATCAATGCCGTGCGCGGTGAGGTAGTCGGCGACCGCATCGGGGTCGGTGACCGCGTCCGGGTCGAGGATGTGCAGACGGCCGCCGGTGGCCAGGCTGATGAACACCACGGTGTTGCCCAGGTCGGTCACCTGCGCCTGCAACAACCCATACCGGGAGCCAGGGGCCGTCCACCCCAACCTGACCGACACCGACGACACGTAGTTGGCCAGCGACCCGTGCGTCACCGCCACACCCTTCGGCGTCCCCGTCGACCCAGAGGTGTAGATCACGTACGCCAGACCGGACCCATCAAGGGCCACATCCAGCGGCGGGTGGCTTGATGGGCCTGCCGACAGGTCGAGATCGTCCAGGCACACCACCGGTACCCCTGCGGGCGCCTGCGCCAGTGTTCCGGCCGCACTCGCATCGGCCAGCACCAGCCGGGCCCCGGCGTCGGCCAGCATGAACCCGATCCGCTCGACCGGCAGCTCGACATCCAGCGGCAGATACCCCGCCCCCGCCTTCCACACCGCGAGAATCGCCGTGATCGTCTGCACACCGCGCGGCAGGCACAAACCCACCACCGACTCCGGGCCCGCGCCCAGATCACGCAGGTAGTGCGCCAACCGGCTCGACTGGGCGTCCAGTTCCCCGTACGAGACCTCGGCACCGTCCGCCACGACGGCCACCGCTTCCGGCCGGGCCTCCGCCTGCTGGCGGAACGACTTCACGACTGTGGCGCTCTCCAGTTCGACGGCGGTGTCGTTCCACCGGACGAGGACCTGGTCTCGTTCTTGCGGGTCCAGGACGTCCACCGTCGTCAACCGCGTCTCCGGGGACGTGGCCACCGTCTGCAAGACCCGGACGAACCACTCGGCGATCCGTCCCGCCGCGGGCTTGTCGAACAAGTCCGCCGCCACCGTCACCGAACCACGCAACCCAGCCGGACGCCCCACCTCATCAAAGGCCTCCACCACCGACACGTACAGGTCGTACCTCGCCGATGCGACGCCGTCTGTCGCGCCGAGCCCAGCGCCGGTTCGCAGGCCGGGCATGTCCAATGTGGCGTCGCCGGTGTTCTGGAGCGTCAACACCACCTGGGTCAGCGGATGCCGCGCCATCGACCGCGACGGCGCCAACTCCTCCACCAACCGCTCGAACGGGACGTCCTGATGCGCGAACGCACCCAGACTCGCCTCCCGCACCCGCCCCAGCACCTCACGGAACTCAGGATCACCCGACAAATCCGTCCGGATCACCAGCGTGTTGACGAAGAACCCGACCAAGCCGTCCAACGCTTCGTCGTTGCGGCCCGCGACCGCTGAACCGATGGGGATGTCGGTGCCTGCGCCGACCCTGGACAAGGTCACCGCCAGCGCCGCCTGCAACACCATGAACACCGTCACACCCTCAGCACGAGCGACGTCCATCAACGCCTGATGCACCCCGGCCGAAACCCGCAACGGCACCCGATGACCCACATGACTCGGCACCGCCGGACGCACCCGATCCACCGGCAACGCCAACTCCTCCGGCGCACCCGCCAGCGTCCGCCGCCAGTACTCCACCTGCGCCGACAGCAGTTCGTCATCGCCCAGGAGCTCTCGCTGCCATAACGTGTAGTCGGCATACTGGACAGGCAGCGGCTCCCAGTCCGGGACCTCGCCCCGCGACCGCGCCGCATACGCCACAGACAGATCCCGGCCCAGCGGACCCAACGACCAGCCGTCGCTCGCACTGTGGTGCATCACCACCAGCAAGACCCGCTCATCCCGCCCCGCCTCGAACAACCACGCCCGAATCGGCACCTCAACCGACAAATCGAACGCATACCGCGACGCCCGACCCACCGCCTCCGACAGATCCCCCGGCTCCACCGCAGACGTCTCAAGCGCCCAGTCGAGGCCTTCCGGGGCAAGGACCTGCTGGAAGGGCTCACCGTCAGCGGCCGGGAAGACCGTCCGCAACGACTCATGCCGGACGATCACATCCCGCAACGCAGCACCCAACCCAGCCACGTCCAACCCACTCGACAACCGCACCGCCAACGGAACGTTGTACGTCGGACTCGGCCCCTCCAACTGCGCCAAGAACCACAACCGCCGCTGCTCGAAGGACAACGGCACCCGCTCCGGTCGCACTGCCTTCGTCAGCGACGGACGAGGGCTGTCTTGCGAGGGGCCGGCAAGACGAGTTGCAAGTCCCGCCACCGTCGGTGATTCGAACAACGTCCGCAGCGACAGTTCCACGCCCAGGAGGGCGCGTATCCGCGAGATCAGGCGGACGGCGAGCAGCGAATGCCCACCAAGGTCGAAGAAGCTGTCGTCCACCCCGACCGAGGGCAGCTCAAGCACCTGCGCGAACGCGCCGCACAGGATTTCCTCGTGGAGGGTGGCCGGGCCGCGCCCTCCACCGGCGATGTATTCCGGCGCGGGCAGTGCCTTGCGGTCGAGTTTCCCGTTGGAGGTCAGCGGCAGTTCGGAAAGTGCGACTACTGCGGCGGGGACCATGTAGTCCGGCAGCCGCTGCGCCAGGAACTCTCGCAATCCTTCGCCAGTGGGGACGGCGTAGGCCACGAGGCGTTTGTCTCCGGGTGCGTCCTCGCGAGCCACCACGGCGGCTTGGCGGACGTCCGGATGGGTCAGCAGCAGCGCCTCGATCTCGCCCGGTTCGATGCGGAACCCGCGGACCTTCACCTGGTCGTCAGCGCGGCCGCCGTAGAGCAGCCGTCCGTCCGGCGTCCAGTGGGCCAGGTCCCCAGTGCGGTACATCCGCTCCCCGGGCGACGCGCCGAACGGGCAGGCGACAAAGCGCTCGCCGGTCAGCGCCGGGCGTCCGACATAGCCGCGGGCCACTCCGGCACCGGCGGCGTACAGTTCGCCGGTCACGCCTGCCGGGACCGGGTTGAGCCTGTCGTCCAGGACGAACACGCGGGCGTTGGCGATCGGGCTGCCGATCGTCGGGACGTCGCCCGCCGCCAGCGGGTCCGACATCGACGCGCACACCGTGAACTCCGTCGGGCCATACGCGTTGATCATGCGTCGGCCCGGCGCCCACCGTTCCAGGACGCCCGCGTCCAGCGCGTCGCCTGCGGAGACCAGCGTGCGCACCGAGGTCAGGTCGTCGGCGTCCAGCGCGCCGAGCACCGCCGGCGGCAGCGTCGCATGCGTCACCCCATGCCGGGCCACCAGATCCACGAGCCCGCCACCCGGGGCGAGTTCATCGGCAGGGGCCACGACGAGCGCGGCGCCCGAGCACAGTGTCACCAGCACTTCCGACACGGCGGCATCGAACCCGATCGAGGCGAATTGGAGAACGCGCGAATCCGGCTGCACCTGGAACCGCACCCGCTGCGCGGCGACCAGATTGACCAAGCCGGCATGCGCGACCGCCACACCCTTCGGCGTCCCCGTCGACCCCGACGTGTAGATCACATAGGCCAGCGCCGATGCGTTGATCGATACGTCCGGTGCGGTGCCGGGCATCGCGGCGATCTGCGGGTAGTCCAGCCTCACCACCACCGCCGCGACGTCGTCGCCGACCAGGCCCTCGGTTTCGGCGTCATCACCCGTCAGGACCAGCCGGGCCCGGCTGCCGCCGAGCATGAACGCGACCCGCTCGGACGGGTTACGGGGGTCGATCGGCAGGAACGCCGCACCCGCCTTCAACACCCCCAGAACCGCAACGATCAGATCGGCACCACGAGGCAGACACACCCCGACCACCGACTCCGCGCCCACACCCAGAACCAGGAGACGGTGAGCCACGCGGTTCGCCGCCGCGTCCAATTCTCGATAGGACAGCTGGGCGTCGTCACCGATCAGGGCCGGTGCATTCGGCGCCCCCGCCACCTGACGCTCAAACGCCTCGACAATGGTCGAATCGACGGCGGCGTCGACGGCGGTGTCATTCCAATCGATGAGCATGCGGTCGCGCTCCCGCGCGTCCAGGATGCCCACGGCGCTCAGTGTCTGATCCGCGCCGCCCTGAAGAGCATCGGCCAAGGCGTTGACCACGTTCTTCACTGCCGTGCTCAGCAAATGCCCGACGGCCTGCGGGTCGATGGGATCGACTGCGAGGACGACAAGGTTCAGCCCTGCCGCGTCGTCATCGTTGACGGCCACGGTCAGTGGATAGTTGGTCCGGTCCCGGGTGAAGACCGTCCGGATGCCCTGCGTCGTCTGCCGCTTGGCAGGCTCCCCGCCGTCCTGGCCGCCACGGGGAGTGCTTACATGCCAATAGTTGAAGAGGGATGTGAATAGAGGCGTGTCACTCGCAATTCCGCTGGCTCGCTGAGCAATTGCCAGTGGTGCGTGCTCATGCTCCAGGAGAGTCGCGAGCTGGGTCCGCATGAGTTCGACCGCGGCCCGCACTCCGACCTCGCCCGTCCGCAACCGTACGGGCAGTGTGTTGATGAACGGGCCGACGACGCGATCGGCGCCCTCACCAGCATTCATCCGCCCGAACAGGACCGTGCCGAACACGACGTCATCGCGTCCGGACAGGGTGGCCAGCACTCGCGCCCACGCCACATGCAGCACCGTCGCGGAACTGACGCCCAGCTGTCGCGTCACCCATCGCAACTTCTCGACGACCTCGTCTGCCACGGGCAGCGTTCCGGTCGTCACGTCACTGCCGTCACCGCGCACATCGAGCAACCCGTACGGTGCGGTCGGCTCAGTCACGTCCGCTAGCAGTTCGGTGAAGAAACGCTCATGCTCCGCACGCGGAACTCGCCGCGTCTCGGCCACGAAATTGCGGAACGGCAACGCGGTCGCCAGCTCTTCCGCCTGCCCGGCCAGGACTGCCCGCAGTTCCCGGAGAAGAACGTCCATGCCCAGGTGGTCCTGCAGAATGTGGTGCATCCGCACCAAGGCGAGCCACCGGCCATCGTCCGCTTCGGCCACGTGCAGGTCCATCAGCGGCGCGCGCCCCAGATCCATCGCCGACCCCGCGAGAGCGAGCAGTGCCTCCGCAGACTCAACTGCGGGATCGTGCTCGACCATCGGGAGCGAGGCGTTGCGCCACACCACTTGGACGGGTTCCGGCAGCCCTTCCCACACCACGCCCGTGCGGTAGATGTCATGCCGATCGACCAACTGCTGCAACGCCTGGGTGAACTCCTCCATCCGCGTCCGCGAATCGAATTCCAAAGCCCGGACGGTCTGATAAACGTCCTCACCACTGCCTGCCATCAGGTGGTGGAACAGCATGCCTTCCTGCAATGGCGCCAACGGATAGATGTCGGCCACGTTCGCCGCGCCACCATCGACCGCAGCCGTCACCCGGTCGATCTCGCCCTGCGACAACTCCACCAGCGGCAACATCCCCGGCGTGATCTCCCGCGCACCCGCCGGGATCAAATTCTCCGGGACCTCCACCGGCGCCGCGCCCGCCGCCCGCGCCAGCCCCGCCGGGGTCGGCGACTCGAACAGCGCGCGTACCGACACCCGCACACCGCGCGCGCGTAACCGTTCTACGAGCGATACCGCCAGCAGCGAATGCCCGCCCAGCCGGAAGAAATCGTCCTCGACCCCGACCGAGTCCAAGCCGAGGACCTGAGCGAACACCGCACACAGGACCTCCTCCTGCACCGACACCGGACCCCGCCCCGCACCCGACACAAACTCCGGCGCCGGCAACGCCCCACGATCCAACTTCCCGTTCACCGTCAACGGCAACTCCGGCAGCAGCACCACAGCGGCCGGGACCATGTACTCCGGCAACCGCGCCGCCGCGAAGCTCAACAGCTCGTCCACATCGACGTCGGTGTCGGTGTCGGGGACGAGGTAGGCGATCAGCCGGTCCTCGCGCACGACCACCACGCCCTGGGCGACGTCCGGGTGCTGCTGCACGACGGCCTGGACCTCACCCGGCTCGACCCGGAACCCCCGAATCTTCACCTGCTCATCCACGCGCCCGGCGAACACCAACTGCCCGTCGTCCGTCCACCTGGCCAGGTCACCCGTCCGGTACATCCGCTCGCCCGCCTCGAACGGGCACGCCACGAATCGCTCTCCGGTCAACGCCGGGCGGCTCACATACCCGCGCGCCAGCCCGGCACCAGCCACGTAAAGCTCACCGACCACCCCGGCCGGGACGGGTTGAAGGTCATCACCCAGCACATAAAGGCGGGTGTTGGCGATCGGACGACCGAACGACACCGGTCCTGACCGACCCGCATCAACCTCACCCGCAGCCACCATCACCGTGGCCTCGGTCGGACCGTAGGTGTTCACCAGGCGCCGACCCGCAGACCACGCCCGCGCCGCCGACTCACCGATCGCCTCCGCACCCACCAGCAACGTGTCGACGTGCGCCAGATCATCAGGATCCAGCACACCCAGCAGCGACGGCACCACACTGGCCGCCTGCACGCCGGACAACTCGCGGAGTCGCTCCGGCTGCCGCCGATGCTCATCGCCGGCGACCCACAACGTCGCACCAGCCGACAGCGCCACCGCGACATCCAGCACCGAGGCGTCGAACCCAAACGAAGCGAACTGCAACACCCCCACACCCGGACCGGCACCCATCACCGGACCAAACACCCCCACCAGATTCGCCAGGGAGGAATGCGCGACCGCCACACCCTTCGGCACACCGGTCGACCCCGACGTATAGATCACATACGCCAAACCGGCAGGATCCACGCTCACCTGCGGAGCCGTCTCAGGCATCGCAGCGATCTGCGGGTCGGCCAGGTTCTCGGGGGTCAAGAGCACGTCCACGCCAGCGTCGGCGAGCATGAAATCCACCCGCTCGCCCGGAAGCCCGAGGTCGATCGGCAGATACGCCGCGCCTGCCTTCCACACCCCAACAATCGCCACGACCATCTGCACGCTGCGCGGCAGGCGCAGACCCACCGTCGACTCCGGGCCCACACCACGACCGAGCAGATGATGCGCGACGCGGTTCGCGGCAGCGTCCAGGTCGGCGTAGGTCAACTCCATGCCATCGGCCACCACCGCCACCGCACCCGGAACCGCGACCACCTGGCGCTCGAACAGCTCCACAACCGACACGTCGAACGCGGACGGCGACGCCGTGTCGTTCCACTCAAAGAGGACGTGGGCCCGTTCTTGCGGGTGGAGGATGTCCACGCTCTGGAGGGCGACGTCCGGGCCGCCTTCGAGGGTCGCGGTGAGTGCGGTGAGCATGTTCTCCGCCGCGGTGCGCACAAGGCTGCCGACCGCGCCCGGGTCGATGGCGTCGACCGACTGGACGTTGATGACCAGGTCTTCGGGACCCAGGTCGTCGACCGCGACGCTCAGGGGATAGTTGGTGCGCTCCTGGACGAGGACGCTCCGGACGCCGTCGAGCGCCTGCCGTCCGGCGTCGTCGGTTCCCCGCCACACGTGCCGGTAGTTGAACAGCGATGTGAACAGGGGCGCGTTGCCGGTGATCCCGCCGGCCCGCTGGGCGATCGCCAACGGGGCGTGCTCGTGTTCCAGCAGTGCCGCGAGCTGGCCGCGCATGCGGTCGACGGTGGCGCGCACGCCCGCCCGGACGTCCGGCACCCGGACCGGCAGCGTGTTGATGAACGGGCCGAGGACCCGGTCGGTGCCTTCGCCGGCGTTCATCCGCCCGAACAGCACCGTCCCGAACACCACGTCGTCGCGTCCTGACAGGGTGGCCAGGACCCGCGCCCACGCCACGTGCAGGACGGTGGCGGGACTGACTCCGAGGCGCCGGGCCACGTCCCGGAGCCGGACGACGGTCTCGGCGTCCAGCGGGGTCAGTTCGGTGACCGCGGCTGTGGCGCCGCCCCGCACGTCGAGGACGCCGTACGGCGCGGTCGGCTCGGTCACGCCGCCCAGCAGTTCGGTGAAGAACCGCTCATGCTCGGTGCTCGGCATCGCCCTGGTCTGGGCCACGAAGGTCCGGAACGGCAGCGGCGCGGGAAGCCGGTCGGCCCGGCCGGACAGGATCGTCCGCAGTTCCTGTAGGAGGACGTCCAAACCGAGCCGGTCCTGCACGAGGTGGTGCATCCGCACCAGGCCCAGCCAGCGGCCCTCGGAGATCTCGGCGACGTGCAGGTCCATCAGCGGCGCGCGGCGCAGGTCCATCGCGGTGCCGGCGGCGGTGAGGAGCTCGGCGACCGGGTCGGCGCCGTCCGGTTGCAGGGTGTGTTCCAGGACCGGCAGGACGGCCCGGCGCGACACTACCTGGACGGGTTCGGGGAGCCCCTCCCACACCACGGCGGTGCGGTAGATGTCGTGGCGGTCCACGACGAGTTGCAGGGCTTGGACGACCGAGTCCAGCCGGTCGCGGGTGTCGAACTCGACCATCTGCATCGTGACGTACACGTCGGTGCCGTCGCCGGCCAGCAGGTGGTGGAAGAGCATGCCTTCCTGGAGCGGTGTCAGCGGGTACGCGTCCGCCAGGTTGGGGGCGCCGCCGTCCACCGCGGCGACGACCCGGTCCGTCTCGTCCTGGGACAGCGCGAGCAGCGGCAGCATGCCGGGCGCGATGTGGCCGGCGCCGGGCGGGACGAGGTTCTCCGGTGCCGGGACGGGCTCGGTGTCGGCGGCCCGCGCCAGTCCGGCGGGGGTGGGCGACTCGAACAGGGCCCGCACCGGGACGCGGACGCCCCGCGCCCTGAGCCGTTCCACCAGCGACACCGCGGCCAGCGAATGCCCGCCGAGGCGGAAGAAGTCGTCGTCCATCCCGACCGAGTCCACCGCGAGGACGTCCGCGAAGACCTCGCAGAGGATCTCTTCGCGGACCGTGACGGGGCCGCGTCCTTCCCCGGTGCTGTACTCGGGCGCGGGGAGCGCGCGGCGGTCCAGTTTCCCGTTCACGGTCAGCGGCAGTTCGGGCAGCGCGACGACGGCGGCCGGGACCATGTGCTCCGGCAGGCGTCCGGCGGCGAACGCCCGCAGGTCCTCCGCGCCGGCGGGCGCGGCGGGGTCGGCGGCGACGATGTAGGCGACCAGGCGTTTGTCCCCTGGGACGTCTTCGCGGGCCACGACCGCGGCCTGCGCGACGCCGGCGTGCGCCAGCAGGGCGGCCTCGACCTCGCCCGGCTCGATCCGGAAGCCGCGGATCTTCACCTGGTCGTCGGCCCGCCCGGCGAACACCACGTCCCCGCCGGGCGTCCAGCGGGCCAGGTCTCCGGTGCGGTACATCCTCTCGCCCGCGCCGAACGGGCACGCCACGAACCGCTCGCCGGTCAGCGCGGGACGTCCCGCGTAACCGCGGGCGAGTTGCGTCCCGGCCAGGTACAGCTCGCCGGTGACGCCGGGTGGGACGGGCGCGAGGCGGGCGTCGAGGACGAACACGCGGGTGTTGGCGACGGGCCGGCCGATCGGGACGACCGCCCCGCCGCCGTCCCGCGCGACGCCGCCGCCGTTCCGTCCAGCGTCGCCGTCGTCTTGTCCGGGGTCGCAGTGCCAGGCGGTGACGTCCACCGCGGCTTCGGTGGGGCCGTACAGGTTGTGCAGTTCGACGTCTTCGCCGAACGACTCGAAGAAGCGCGCCTGCGTCTCCGGTGAGAGGGCCTCGCCGCTGCAGACCACCTGCCGCAGGCTCGGCAGGTCCGCCGAACCGGAGTGCAGCAGGAACGCGTCCAGCATGGGCGGGACGAAATGCAGCACGCTGACGCGCCGGTCGCGGATCAGGTCCGCCACGTAGCCCGGGTCGCGGTGCCCTCCCGGCCGGGCCACGACGAGCGTCGCCCCCGAGATCAGCGTGCAGAACAGCTCCCACACGGACACGTCGAAGACGCTCGGGGTCTTCTGCATCACCCTGTCGCCGGGGCCGATCCGGTGGTGGTCGCGCATCCACACCAGCCGGTTCACGATGGCGCGGTGGGAGACGAGCACGCCCTTCGGGCGTCCCGTCGATCCCGACGTGTAGATCAGGTACGCCGGGGAGCGTACGTCCACGGCGCGGGCGACGCGGCCGTTCGCGCCGTCGGTGACGCCGTCGGGGACGGAGAGGCGCGCCACCTCCGCCGGGTCGTCCAGGACGGCCGCGGGCGCGGCGTCGTCCAGCAGCAGCGCGACGCGCTCGGCCGGGTAGCCGGGATCGATGGGCAGGTACGCCGCCCCGGCCTTCAGGACGCCCCACAGCGCCACGATGAGCTCGACGCTCCGGTCCAGCACCACCGCCACGACCGACTCCGGGCCCGCGCCCCGCTCGGTCAGGTGGCGGGCGAGGCGTTCCGCGCGGGCGTCCAGCTCCGCGTAGGTCAGCTCGGCGTCCTCGAACACCACCGCCACCGCGCCGGGCGTCCGGCGCACCTGGGCCTCGAACAGGTCGGGCAGCGACGCGGGCTCGACCTCGACCGCGGTGTCGTTCCACCCGGTGACGACCTGGTCGCGCTCCGGCGGGTCGAGGACGTCGACCGCGTGCACCCGGAGGCCGGGGGCGGCGGTCACGGCGGCGAGCACGCGGGCCAGCCGCCCGGCCAGGCGTTCCGCCGACCCCGCGTCGAACAGGTCGGCCGACGCGTTCACCGAGCCCTCCAGCCCGGCGGGACGTCCCTGGTCGTCGAAGGTCTCCCGCAGGTGCACCTCCAGGTCGAACCGTGCCGCGTCGCCCGATCCGTCCAGCGGCTCGGCGCGGACGCCGGGCAGGTCCAGGACGGCGCGCTCCATGCTCTGCAGCGTCAGCATGACCTGGAACAGCGGATGCCGTGCCCGCGACCGCGCCGGGGCGAGCTCCTCCACGAGCCGCTCGAACGGCACGTCCTGATGCGCGAGCGCGCCGACGCCGGCCTCGCGGGCGCGGGCGAGCACCTGCCGGAAGTCCGGGTCGCCGGACAGGTCGGTCCGGATCACCAGCGTGTTGACGAAGAAGCCGACCAGATCGTCCATGGCCTCGTCGGTGCGGCCCGCGACCGCGGAGCCGATGGGGATGTCCGTGCCGGCGCCGAGTCTGGACAGCGTCACCGCGAGCGCGGCCTGCAAGACCATGAAGGCGGTCGCGCCCTCGGCGCGGGCGAGGTCGGCGACCCGCCGGTGCACGTCGGCGGGCATCCGCAGCGGGGCCCGGTGGCCGATCCCGCCCGCCACCGCCGGGCGCCGCCTGTCCGCGGGCAGGGCCAGCTCTTCCGGCGCCCCGGCGAGCGTGCGGCGCCAGTAGCCGACCTGCGCCGACAGGAGGCTTCGGGGATCGGACGCGTCGCCGAGCAGGTCGCGTTGCCACAGCGCGTAGTCGGCGTACTGGACGGGCAGCGGCTCCCACGACGGCGCCTCGCCGCGCGACCGCGCCTCGTACGCCGCCGCCAGGTCGCGTCCGAGCGCGGCGTGCGACCAGCCGTCGGTGGCGATGTGGTGGACGACCAGGACCAGGGCGAACTCGTCGCCCGCGCTAGCGCCGTCGGCCGCGTCCAGGGTGAACAGGCACGCGCGGATCGGCGGTTCCGCGGACAGGTCGAACGCGTGGCGCGCCGCCGCGGCGACGGCGCCGGTCAGCTCCCCCGGGTCGAGGGCGGAGACCTCCAGGTCCCATTCGAGGTCGTCCGGGTCCAGGATCTGCTGGTACGGCTCGCCGTCCGCGAAGTGGAACACGGTGCGCAGCGGCTCGTGGCGGCCGATGACGTCCCGCAGCGCCGCGCCGAGTGCGGGGACGTTCAGGTCGCCCGTCAGCCGCACCGCGAGGGGGATGTTGTACGTCGGGCCGGGCCCTTCCATCCGGTTGAGGAACCACAGCCGCCGCTGCGCGAACGACAGCGGGAGGCGTTCGAGACGCCCCGTCCCGCCCCGCAGCGCGACGCGGGCCCGGTCCGTCCCCGGCCCGGCGATGCGTGCCGCCAGCGCCGCCACCGTCGGCGCCTCGAACAGCGTCCTGATCTTGACTTCGGCGCCCAGCCGGGCCCGGATCCTGGACAGCAGCCTGATCGCGAGCAGGGAGTGCCCGCCGAGATCGAAGAACCCCTCGCCGACGCCGACCGACTCCAGCCCGAGGACGTCCGCGAAGATCTCGCACAGGGCCGTCTCGGCCGCGGTGGACGGCGCCCTGCCGGGGTCTCCCGCCGCACCGTCCGCCGGGGCGGGCAGCGCGCCGCGGTCCAGCTTCCCGTTGCCGGTCAGCGGCAGCTCGGGCAGGAGCACCACGGCGGCCGGGACCATGTACTCGGGCAGCCGCCCCGCCGCGAACTCCCGCAGCCCGTCGAGCACGGACTCCTCGGCGGCGGGGACGACATAGGCGACCAGCCGCGGCTCTCCGGGAACGTCCTCGCGTGCGACCACGGCGGCACTGCGCACCGCGGCGTGCTCCAGCAGGACGGCCTCGATCTCGCCCGGCTCGACCCGGTGCCCGCGGATCTTCACCTGCGCGTCGGCGCGGCCGATGAACACCAGCTGCCCGCCGGCGGTCCATTTGACCAGGTCACCGGTGCGGTACATGCGTTCGCCCGCGCCGAACGGGCACGCGACGAACCGCTCCGCGGTCAGGCCGCGCCGTCCCACGTAACCCCGCGCGACCCCGGCCCCGGCCACGTACAGCTCACCCGCCGCGCCCGGCGGGACGGGGGCCAGCGCCTCATCGAGGACGAACAGCCGGGTGCCGGCGATGGGCGTGCCGATCGGGATCACGCCGCCGACGGCGTCCGGCGACGTCAGCTCGGCGGTCGCCACCCCGATGGTGGTCTCCGTCGGGCCGTAGTGGTTGAAGACCCGCCGGTCGCCGGCGGCGCGCAGGAGGTCGCGCGTCCAGGCGGCGGGCGCGGCCTCGCCGCCGAGCACCAGGGACCGGGCGGGCAGCACGCCGTCCATCCCGCACCCGGCCGACAGCGCCGCCAGGTGGGACGGCACCGCCTTCACGAAGTCGACGCGCCGTTCCCGCAGATATCCGGCCACGGCGTCCGGGTCGGTCACCGCGTCCTCGTCCAGCACGTGCAGTTCCCCGCCGGTGGCCAGGCTGATGAAGACAACCGTGTTGCCCAGGTCGGTCACCTGCGGCTGCAGCAGCCCGTAACGCGCGCCCGCCCCGCTCCAGCCCAGCCGCTCGGACACCGAGGCGACGTACTGGGCCAGCGACCCGTGCGTGACCGCCACGCCCTTCGGCGTCCCCGTCGACCCGGACGTGTACATCACATAGGCCAGGCCCGCCGGATCCGGATCGTCGCCGAACGGCTCATCCGCGACCGCGTCCGCGCGTGAGTCCGTGCGCAGCGCCTCATCGATGGGCACCACCTGAACGTCGGCGGGCGGGTCGCCTAGAGCCGCGTCCGCAAGGACGATCCGCGCGCCGCTGTCGGCGAGCATGAACGCCACCCGCTCGGCGGGCAGGCGGACGTCCACCGGCAGGTACGCCGCACCGGCCTTCCACACGCCGAGCATCGCCGTGATCATCTGCGGGCCGCGCGGCAGGCACAGGCCCACCACCGACTCGGCGCCCGCGCCCAGGTCGCGCAGATACCGGGCGATCCGCCCTGCGGCCGCGTCCAGCTCGCGGTAGGTCAGCTCGGCGTCTCCGGCGACCACGGCCGCCGCGTCCGGCGCCGCGGCCGCCTGGTCGCGGAAGAGCCGGGTCAGCGACGGCGGTGTGCCCGTGACGGCGGTGTCGTTCCACTGGTCGAGCACCCGGTGCCGCTCCTCGGCGTCGAGCAGCCCGACCGCGTGGAGGGGAACGTCCGGGGTGGACGTGACCAGGTCGAGGACCCGCGTGAACCAGGCGGCGACCCGCTCCGCCGTCGACGCGTCGAAGAGGTCCGCGGCCAGGGTCACGAAGGCGCGGAGCCCGTCCGGGCCACCTTCGTCGTCGAACGTCTCCCCGACCGTGACGTGCAGGTCGTACCGCGCGGGCGGGGCGGCCGCCGAGTCGACGGCGGAGGCGCCGTCCGCGGCCGACGTCCCGTCCACCACGCGCACGCCGGGGAGGTCCAGCTCGGCCCGCTCGACGTTCTGGACGGTGAGCATCACCTGGAAGAGCGGGTGGCGGCCCAGCGAACGGGCCACGGCCAGCTCCTCGACGAGCCGCTCGAACGGGACGTCCTGGTGGGCCAGCGCCCCGAGGCTCGCCTCCCGGACCCGCGCCAGGACCTCCCGGAACCCCGGGTCGCCCGCCAGGCCGGTGCGGATCACGAGCGTGTTGACGAAGGACCCGACCAGGCCCTCCAGCGCCGCGTCGGACCGCCCGGCGACCGGGACGCCGATGGGGACGTCCGTCCCGGCGCCGAGCCGGGACAACAGCACCGCCAGCGCCGCCTGCAACGTCATGAAGGACGTCACGCCCTCCGCCCGCGCCAGCTCCCGGAGCCGCCGGTGGACGTCGGCCGGGACCCGGAACGGCACCCGGTGCCCGCGGCGGCTCGGCTCCGCCGGGCGCGGCCGATCCGCCGGCAGCGCCAGCTCCTCGGGCGCGCCGGCGAGGGCGCGCCGCCAGTACCCGATCTGGGTCGCGGCCAGGCTGTCCGGATCGGACTCGTCCCCCAGCAGCTCCCGCTCCCACACCGCGTAGTCGGCGTACTGCACCGGCAGCGGCTCCCATGCCGGGGCCTCTCCCCGCAGCCGCGCCGCGTAGGCCGCCGACAGGTCCCGGCCCAGCGGGGCCAGCGACCAGCCGTCGCTGGCGATGTGATGCAGGACGAGCACCAGCACGTGATCATCAGGGCCGGTCCGGAACAGCGACGCCCGGAACGGCGGCTCCGCCGCCAGGTCGAACGCGTACCGGGTCGCGCGCGTGACGGCGCCGGCCACATCGCCGGGGGCGACCTGGCTCACCATCAGTTCCCAGTCCACGTCCGCCAGGTCGCGGACGTGCTGGTACGGCTCGTCGTCCACGGCCGGGTAGACGGTGCGGAGCGGTTCGTGGCGTCCGATCACGTCCCGCAGCGCCGCCGCCAGCGCGGCGGCGTCCAGCGGGCCCTCCAGCCGGACCGCCGCCGTCGTGTTGTACGTCGCGCTCGGACCCTCCATCTGCGCCAGGAACCACAGCCGGCGCTGCGCGGACGACAGCGGCGGCCGCTCCGGGCGCGGACCCGCCGTCAGCGCCGGACGCCCCCGTGCGGCGTCCGTCTCGGCGAGCCATCCGGCGAGCCCGGCCACCGTCGGCCGCTCGAACAGGACCGGCAGCGGAAGGTCCACGCCCAGCACGACCCGGATGCGCGACAGCAGCCGGACGCCGAGCAGCGAATGCCCGCCGAGCTCGAAGAAGCCGTCGTCCGTCCCCACCGAGTCGAGCCCGAGCACCTCGGCGAACGCCCCGCAGAGGATCTCCTCCTGGACCGTCGCCGCGGCGCGTCCCGTGCCCGCGCCGGAACCGTGCTCGGGGACGGGGAGCGCGCCGCGGTCCAGCTTCCCGTTGGGGGTCAGCGGCAGCTCGGGGAGGATCACCACGGCCGCCGGGACCATATGGTCCGGGAGCCGCCGCGCCGCGAGTTCCCGCAGGTCACCGCCATCGACATCCGCACCATCGGACGGGACGGCATAGGCCGCGAGCCGCACGTCGCCCGGCACGTCCTCCCGGACGACCACGGCCACCTGCCCCACCCCGGGATGCGCCCGCAGAACCGCTTCGACCTCACCCGGCTCGATGCGGAACCCGCGGATCTTGACCTGATCGTCCGCCCGGCCCAAGAACACCAAATCCCCGTCAGGCGTCCACTTGGCCAGATCCCCCGTCCGATACATCCGCTCACCCACACCGAACCCACACGCCACAAACCGCTCCGCCGTCACCCCCGGCCGCCCCACATACCCCCGCGCCAACCCCCGACCCGCCACATACAACTCACCCACCGCCCCCACCGGAAGCGGCTGAAGATCATCACCCAGCACATACAAGCGGGTGTTGGCGATCGGACGCCCAATCGGCACCACCACCCCCGCACCCTGCCCGGCGGTCACCTCATGCACCGCACAACCCACCACCGTCTCGGTCGGGCCGTACTCATTCACCACCACCGCATCCGGCACCAGCTCCAGCCACGACGCCACCGCCGCGCCCGGTAATGCCTCACCCCCCACCACCCACCGCCGCGCCGCACCCGCCAACCCCTCGACCGGAAGCGTCTCCGCCAGCAACGCAAGATGCGCCGGAACCACCTTCACCACATCAAACCCACCACCGCCCCGCAGGACTTCGGCCAGGCCCTCCACGCCGCCGTCCCGGCTGATCGAGACCACCGCGCCCGCCGCCAACGGCACCAGCACACTCGTCACCGTCAAATCGAACGCCAATGACGAATGCACCACCGCGCCGCCACGTCCGACGTCATAAGCACTGGCGGCCCACAACACGTAATTGGCCAGGCCCGCATGCGTGACCGCCACACCCTTCGGCACACCCGTCGACCCCGACGTGTACATCACATACGCCAACTCATCCCCACCAGGCGACACCGACACGGGCGGCGCCGCCGAGTCTGCGTCCGGGTCCTCCACCGCGATCACCGGGACGCGGGCGACGGGGAGGGAGTCGAGCAGGTCGCCGGTGCTGACGAGCGCCACCGCCCGGCTGTCGGCCAGCAGGAACGCCACCCGCTCGGCCGGATTGCCCGGATCGATCGGGAGGTAGGCCGCACCCGCCTTCCACACCGCCAGAACACCCACCACCGCATCCACACTCCGCGGCAGACACAACCCCACCACCGCGCCACGACCCACACCCAACCCAGCCAAAACCCCAGCCAACCGCCCAGCACGAGCATCCAACTCCGCATAACTGAACCGCTCATCGCCATCAACGACGGCAACCGCGTCCGGACTACCGGCCACCTGCCGGTCGAAAGCCTCCAGCACCGAACCAGCCGGGACGTCCACCGCGGTGTCATTCCACGCCACCAGCAGCCGCCGCCGCTCCGCCTCGTCCAGAACATCGACCGCGTGCAGCCGGACGTCCGGGTCGGCGGCGACCATCTCCAGCACCCGCGCGAACCAGCCCGCCATCCGCGCCACCGTCGACGGATCGAACAGATCCGCCGCACCGACGATCGCCCCACGCAAACCAGCCGGACGGCCCTGCACGTCGAAGGTCTCTTCGATCATCACGTCGAGGTCGAACCGCGACGCCGGGGTGTTCGACGGGAGCAGCTCGACGTCCACGCCCGCGAGTTCCAGGCCCGCCTCGGCCGTGTTCTGCACGGTCAGCATGACCTGGAACAGCGGGTGCCGGGTCAGCGACCGCTCCGGGGAGAACTCCCCGACCAGCCGCTCGAACGGCACGTCCTGGTGGGCGAACGCCGCGAGGCTCGTCTGCCGGACGCGGGCCAGCAGCCGCCGGAAGTCCGGGTCGCCGGACAGGTCCGTGCGCATCACGAGGGTGTTGACGAAGAAGCCGACGAGGTCGTCCAGGGCCTCGTCGGTGCGGCCCGCGACCGCCGCGCCGATCGGGACGTCGGTGCCCGCGCCGAGCCGCGACAGGGTCACCGCCAGCGCCGCCTGGACGACCATGAACGCGGTCACGCCCTCGGCGCGGGCCAGGTCCGTCAGAAGCCGGTGGGTCTCGGCCGGGACCCGCAGCGGGACCCGGTGCCCGGTGTGGCCCGCGGTCGCGGGGCGGGGCCGGTCGGCCGGGAGGGCCAGCTCCTCCGGGGCTCCGGCGAGCGCCTTCCGCCAGTAGTCCAGCTGGACCGACATCCGGCTCGCCGGGTCGGACTCGTCGCCGAGCAGTTCCCGCTGCCACAGCGCGTAGTCGGCGTACTGGACGGGCAGCGGCTCCCACGCGGGGGCCTCTCCGCGGAGCCGCGCCGCGTAGGCCGCCGACAGGTCCCGGCCCAGCGGGCGGTTCGACGAGGCGTCGGTGGCGATGTGGTGCAGGACGAGGACCAGCACGTGCTCGTCCGCCGCGATGCGGAGCAGGGTCGCGCGGATCGGCGGCTCCGCGGACAGGTCGAAGGCGTACCGGCCCGCCTCCCCGACCGCGGCGGCCACGTCACCGGGCGCGACACGGCGGACGTCCGGCCCCCAGTCCAGTTCGTCCGGATCGAGGATGCGCTGGTGGGGTTCGCCGTCGACGGCGGGGAACACGGTGCGCAGCGACTCGTGCCGTGCCAGCACGTCCCGCAGCGCCGCGCCCATGGCGGCGGCGTCGACCGGGCCGCGCAGCGCCAGCGCGATCACGTTGTTGTAGGCGAGGCCCGTCCCCTCCAGCTGGGCCAGGAACCACAACCGGCGCTGCGCGAACGACAACGGGATCATCAGGGCATCTCCTTGTGCATCGGACGCCACGCGGAAGCGCCGGCCGAATGTCGCTCACTTGGGCCTGTCGCCCTTCGGTCCCGGCCGGCCCAGGCAATTCCAACGCATCACCGACCCCCTGGAAAGGCCATCGGTTGAACAGCGGCCGGTGCCGCTGTTCAACCGATGTGGGGGCTGCGGTTGAACGAATACCGTCACGGCTTGGACGGCTTCGGGTTGGGGACTTCCTTGTTGCACGCGGTGTAGGCCGCGACGAGTTTCTGCGGGGTGTCCCCGGCCCCCTCGTCAATGGTGATGTTCGCCGTCCCGGGTTTGGGGTCCTTGGCGTTGACCCCGTGCCTGCGCAGGCACTCCGCCCTTTTCAGTGCGCGGTCCTCGTCGGCGGACGTGATGTCCTCGTTCTTGGCCTCGTTGATCGGCGCGTACTTCGCGCAGGCGGCCTGGGCCGCGTCGAACTTCGGGTCCTCACCGATGACGTGCGTGTCGTTGGGGTCGCTGCCGATCTCGATGCCGTGCTGCTTCAGGCACTGGACGAACTTCTGCTCCCGGTCGATTTCGGCCTGCGATTTCTTGGTGTTCCCGCCGCCGTCCGACGATTCGCCGCCGCCGCATCCGGCCAGTCCGAGCGCGGCCGCGGCGGCCAGCGCCGCCACCGCGAGTGAGAAAGTCTTCATGCTTCGAGAATGGCCGCCGGGAGGTTTCTGCGCGGTGACCGTCATCGACATCCGTCCTTTTTGGGCAGGCCGTCCCGGAAAAGACGAAACGGGGTGCCTCCGGGGCCGGCGCGGGCCGGCTCCGGAGGCCCCCCTGCGCCGCCCGGTCGGGGGCTGTCCGGTAACGTGGGGGCGAGCGCCGCGGTGGGGGTGAGGCGGGCGGCGCGGCGGGCCGGGTACAGGCCCGCCACCGCGCCGATGGCGACGGCGGCCAGCGCGCCGCCGGCGATGGCCTGGCCGGGCAGCGCGAGGGGCCAGCCGCGGATGCCCGCGTACCCGAGGCAGACGACCAGCCCCAGGACGACCCCGGCGGCGCCGCCGAGCGACGACAGGGTGACCGACTCGGTGAGGAACTGCAGCCGGATCTGCCCGCGGGTCGCGCCCAGCGACCGGCGCAGCCCGATCTCCTGCCGCCGCTCCAGCACCGAGATCACCATGATGTTCGCGATGCCGACGCCGCCGGCCAGCAGCGCCACGGCGCCGAGCCCGAAGAACAGCGCGTTGAAGGCGCGCATGGCGGCGACCTGCGCGGTGAGCGCGTCCGACGGGCGGCTGATCTCCACCTCCTCCGGGTGCTCGGGGTTGACGGTGTAGGCCAGCACGCTCCGCACCGACTGGACGGTGTCGTCCGTGGACCGCTCGTACAGCGTGGTGACGTGCCCGTCGAACCCGAGCCGGGCGGCCTGCGTCCAGCCGATCAGGGCGGACCGGTCGATCTCGGGGGCGAGCTTGACCTGGTTCAGGACGCCGACCACGAGGAACCACCGCCCGGCGATGTAGACGTGCGCGCCGGCCCGCTCGATGCCGAGCCGCTCGGCGGCGACGGAGCCGAGCACCACCGCCGGATACCGGCCGGTCGCGGCGTTGAGGTAGGCGCCGGAGCGGACCGTCCCGCCGAGGGTGCCGAGCAGGTTCAGCCGCCCGGCCTGGACGGAGACGCCCCTGGTCGTCGAGGACGGGATCTTGTCGGTGCGGCGGACGGTCACGTTGTTCACCGCGCCGGTCGCGGACACGCCGGTCACGCCGGGGATCCGGGCGACCATGCCCTCCGCGTCCGGGGGCAGCTTGGAGTTCTTGCCGAGCAGCGACGTGCCCGGCTGGACGGTGAGCAGGTTCGTGCCGAGCTCCTGGATCTCGGCCATCAGCCCGGCCCGGCTGACGGTGCTGATGCCGACGAGCCCGACCATCGCGGCGACGCCGATGGCGATGCCGAGCGCGGACAGCACGGCCCGCATCGGCCGCCCGCGCAGCCCGTCCAGGCCGACGGCGGCGAGGTCGCCGGCGCGGAGCCGGACCGGTTCCGGTAGCGGTGTCATGCCGGCACCCCCGTATCGGCGTGGATCCGGCCGTCCCGGATCTCCAGGCGCCGCGGCAGCGCCGCCGCGACCTCCAGGTCATGGGTGATGACCACGACGGCGGTGCCGTCCCGGTTCAGTTCGGTCAGCAGGTCCAGCACCCCGGCGCCGGAGGCGGAGTCGAGGTTGCCGGTCGGCTCGTCGGCGAGGACCAGCGGCGGGTCGCCGACGACGGCGCGGGCGATCGCGACCCGCTGCTTCTCCCCGCCGGACAGCTGGTTCGGCCGGTGCTCCAGGCGGTGCCCGAGCCCGACGCGCTCCAGCGCGGTCTGGGCGAGCCGGCGGCGGCGGCGCGGCGACGCCCCGTGGTAGAGCAGCCCGGTCGCGACGTTGTCCAGCGCGGACAGGTGGGAGGTGAGGAAGAACTGCTGGAACACGAACCCGATCCAGCGGGCCCGCACCGCCGCCAGCCGGCGGTCGGGCAGCGCCGCGACGTCGTGGCCGCGGATCAGCACCCGGCCGGAGCTGGGCGTGTCCAGCGTCCCCATGAGGTTCAGGAGGGTCGACTTGCCCGACCCGGAGGGCCCGAGGATCGCCACCAGCTCGGCGGGGCGGACGGTGAGCGACGCCTCCTGGAGCGCCCGGACGCCGCCGGGGTACTCCTTCGTGGCGTTCTCCACCGCGACGACCGCGTCGCCGCCGCCGTCGACACCGCCGCCGTCCGGGCCCTGGGCGCCGCCGGGGAGGCCGTCCCCGGCGGCGAGGTTGCCGGTCATGTCCGCGGCACCTGCACCTTCGTGCCCGGTGTCAGGGCGCCGCTCACCTCGACCTTGTCGCCGTCGAAGATGCCGAGCTTGACGGGGACGGACCGGACGTTCCCCGAGGCGTCCACCGCGTTCACCGAGTAGCTCCCGTCGGCGGAGGCGAGCAGCGCGTTGACCGGGACGGCCAGCACGCTCTTGTGCTCGGTGCCGGTGAACCCGACCGTCGCGGGCGCGCCGTCGAGCTTCCCGACCGCCTTCGGATCGTCCAGCGTGATCTGGACCGGGACCGTCGCGTTCTGGGTGCCCTCCCCGGTCTGCGCTTGGGCGCCGGTGGTGCCGGCGGTCGCGACCGTCCCGACCGACGAGATGTGCCCGGTGGTGGTCTTCCCGCCGGGCAGCGAGACCCGGACCTTGGCGCCCTCGCGGGCGACGCCCTGGGTGCTGACCGGCAGCTTCACGGAGATCCGCCGCTCGGTGCCGCTGGCGGTGAGCACGGTGCCGGACGCCGGCGCGCCGAGGATCGCCTCCACCTTCGTCACCCGGATCCCGCCCGGCTGCACCACGACGTCGCCGACCTTGACCGTCCCCGTCTGCTGGACGCCCAGGTCCTTCTGCCACGCCCGGACGGCGGCCGCGGTCACCCAGGTGAAGCTGCGGTCCACGGTGAGCACGTCGCCGTGGCCGTCCGCGTAGCCGAGCGCCGCCAGGTTGCGTTCGAGCTCCAGGACGTCGCGTCCCTTCGTCATGCCGTCCTTCAGCTCCCGCCAGAACGGCGTCGAGCCGTAGAAGAGGGGGACGGAGTGGCCGTCTATGCCGAAGACGCGCTTGCCGCGCTGGATCTCGGCGCCCGTCGGCGGCAGCCAGGTGATCCGGCCGCTGCCCGGGCCGAGCACGGTGAGGGCGCCGCCGTAGCCGAGCGTGCCGTCCACGTCCGTGGTGTCGACCATGTCGGTGCGGACGACGGGGACGGTCGGCAGCGTCGAGGACGTCTTCGCCGCCGACCCGTCGCCGTCCTGCACCGCGAACAGCACGCCCGCGGCGCCGACGGCCAGGACGGCGGTGCCGCCGAACACCAGCCGGCGACGCCGGCGGCGGGGCGCGGGCGCCTCGGTCCGCTCCCCCGCGGAGGTCGTGATCTCAGACTGGAGCATTGCTCTTCCTCCGCGTGTTCCCCCCGGCGCCGCGGGCCGCGCCGAGGGGAGGGACGACGGCCGCGGCGGCCGTGGTGGCTGACATTTCCTGCATGTGATCCAGAGTGGGGTGCGGGGGGTTTCCACGCGGTGAGCGCCCGCCCGGCCCCCGCATGCCCGCCGGGCCCGGCCCCCGCGCCGACCCCGGCCCCGGCCTTGGTTCAGACCTTGGCGAAGAACTCGGTGATCGCCTCGTTGACCGGCTCCGGACGCTCCAGGTACCCGAGGTGCCCGCAGTTCGGGATCTCCACCAGGTCGCAGTCCGGGATGGCGCCGGCCACCTCCGCGCAGAGGTGCGGCGGGGTGATGACGTCGTCGGCGAACGCGACGACGCGGCACGGCGCGGAGATCCGGCGCAGGTCCGCGCGGCGGTCCCGGTCGGTGTCGATCCACGCCTGCCCGGCGGCGACCGGGCCCGCGGCCGCCGCCAGCTCGAAGATCTCCAGCCAGGACGCCACCGCCTCGTCGTCGTCGAGCGTCCGCGGCGAGAGCATCTGGACGACCGCGTTCACGGCCCGGTACCGCGGCGGCACCCGGACGGCGGCGTCCGCGAGGACGCGGTCCACCGCCGACTGGGCCCGGCGCAGCACGTCCGACCGGGCCCGGGTGGCCATCAGCACCGCCGCGCGGACGAGACCGGGCTCGGCGATCGCCAGCTCCTGCGCGATCAGCGACCCCAGCGACGTGCCGACGATCCGGCAGGGCGCGAGGTCCAGCGTCTCGATCACGGCTCTGGCGTCGGCGACGAGGTCCTCCAGCGCGTATTTGCCGGGCGGGGCGTCCGACGGCGGGACGCCGCGGTTGTCGAAGGCGATCGTCTCGTAGCCGGCCCGGTGCAGCGCCGGCGTCTGGTGCATGTCCCACTGGCGGCGGGACGCCCCGGTGCCCATGATGAGCAGCACCGGCTCGCCCCGCCCCGACCGCTCGTAGGACAGCCGGGTCCCGCCGGCGTTCAGGTAAGGCATTCCGGGCGCCCGGTCACCAGCACCACTCGCGCTGGTTGAACAGGTGCTCCGCGGCGACGTCGTTGCCCTTGCACCAGGCCAGGAACTCCTCGATCTGCTTGATCTGGTAGGTGTCCGGCGTGTACGTCGTCGCCATGACGTGCCCCTGCCAGCTCTCCTCGCCCATCGCGTAGATGTACGCCTCGCGGGACCCGAGCTCCGTCATGATCGCCGCGGCCTGCTCGGCGTTCGAGCCCGACAGCTTGCGCGAGTCGCTCATCTTCTTGGTCACCGGACGGGTCAGCAGCCCCTGGTAGAGCCAGGTCAGCGGGGCGCCGTCGCACTCCATGCCGAGGAAGGCGAGGTCGACCTCGCCGAGGTGGGCGCGCATGTACCGGTACAGCACCGGGTCGATGCCGGACGAGTCGGCCCCGACGAAGATCGTCTTGCCGGCGAGCCGGACGGTGTAGGTCGACTTGGAGCGGATGTCGAGGTCGGAGTGCTCGCCGAGGAACGGCGTGGCGACGACCCGGTCGCCGCCCGGCAGCGGGATCTCGTCGAAGTCGTCCGCCTCGATCACGGTGAAGCCCATCGACCTGAGGTAGAGCGCGATCGACGGGTCGCACAGGTTGCCGCGCGAGGACCGCGGCACGACGACCGCGTCGGTGCGCGACCTGAGCTGGAGCAGCGTCTCCAGGACGATGTGGTCCTGGTGGCCGTGCGTGATCAGCGCCAGGTCGATGTGGTCGGGCAGGTCGTCGAGGGTGTAGCGGTCGCCGTGCCGGTTGTCGGCGCTGATGAACGGGTCGACCACGACGGCGGCGTCCGGGGTCTGCAGCACCAGGCACGCGTGCCCGAAGTAGCGGATGCGGCCGCCGCCGTCGATGTGCCGGTCCGGGGCGAGGCTGGGCTCGGCGGCGAGCAGGCCGTCCAGCAGCGCCGCCTGCGCGTCGTCGAGTTCGAGCGCCGCGCGCAGCCGCGCCGCGGTCGTGCCCTCGACGCGGGCGGCGAACAGCTCGTCCAGGCCGGGGTGGTCGAACGGGATCGGCAGCTCCAGCACGCCGGGCTTCGGCAGCCGGGGGGTGCTGAGGATGAAGGGGCGCTCGACCCCGTCCTCCAGCGACAGCTGGACGGACTGGCGGCGCCTGTCGAACACGGGGCTGTGGTAGAGCAGCGGCTCGATCAGCCGCAGCGACGCCTGGTTGCCGGTGTCGTAGGCCAGCTCGACGAGGCCGTTCAGCGCCGGCGGCAGCTTCGGGTACAGCGGGGTCAGGTCGAACCCGGTCGCGTTCTGGCGGACGAGGTCGTCGGCCTCGGCGATGGCGTCGGCGAACGCGAGCATGTCGGAGCGGTCGCGCTTGATGACGTCCAGCAGCTCGCCGACCTCGGTGGCGCGCTCCTCCTCGACATTGACGAAGTAGCCGCCGCGCAGGGCGGGGTTGTTGCTCGCCGCGATGTGCACCTGCGGCGAATGCAGGTACGACTCCAGCAGCGGCACCTGGACGTTCGCGAGGTTCATCGCCGCCTGCGCCGGCGAGACGATGTGCATCCAGGCATAGAACCTGTCGACCAGCGGTTCGATGATCGCATTCGAGCGGAGGAAGACCCGCTCTCGGCTGTCGGGCATCTGACTCTCTCCCGTTCGGAATTTCCTGCCGTGGGCTGCGGTTGTGCTGCTTTTCGTGCTGCCTTTGCGCCGCCGCGCGAATTGCCTGCCCGGACGCGTTGACCAAGGCATCACAATGTCGCCTGATGCGTCAACGGCGAGCGCCGGCGGCGTTGTTCGACTGCAGCGACAGGGCAGTTGAACTGCGGAACCTTGAGGATTTCCGGCGCCCCGTGCCAGAGTGGATTCGCTTCGATGCCGCGGCGCCAATATGCCGTCTCTTATCGCCGACAAGTGAGGACAGTCCGGTGCCCAACCCGTTCGAGGATCCCGACGCGAGCTATCTGGTCCTGGTCAACGACGAAAACCAGCATTCGCTCTGGCCCGTCTTCGTGGACGTGCCCGACGGATGGACCACCGTATTCGGGGAGGCGTCAAGGGACGAATGCCTCGCCTACATCGAGAAATCGTGGACCGACATGCGCCCCAAGAGCCTGATCGAGGCGATGGAGGGCGCGAAGAACGGCTAGGGCGGGCGCTGCCGCCCGCCCGCCGCTCCGCACGCCGTCGTCGCCAGGCCGGCGGCCCGCCCGGGCCGCCGGCCTGGCCCGTACCGACGCACGTCTTTTTCAGTTGAAGGCACGACACGGGACTTGGAGGACGGGATGGACACCGCCGAGACAGGCCGGGCCTGGCGGCCGCACGAGATCAGCCGGGACGCGGCCGGCGGCTCCCCGCCGGACCTCGCCGGGTGGCTCGACGACCTCGGCCCGGACGGGCTGACCGGGCTGCTCACCGAGCACAAGGCCCTCGTCTTCCGGGACTTCGGCGTCACGCCCGAGGCGGTCGACTCCGTCCTGGACCGGCTGGTCCCGGACCGGCTGCCGTACGTGCACGGCAACTCGCCGCGCAGCCGCGTCCGCGGGAACCTCTACACGTCGACCGAGTACCCGCGGCAGTACACGATCTCCATGCACAACGAGCTGAGCTACGCCCACCGCTGGCCGACCCGGCTCGCGTTCTACTGCGAGAAGGCGCCCGGCAGCGGCGGCGCGACGACGGTGGCCGACGGGGAGCTGTGGCTCGCCTCGCTGGACGCCGAGGTCCGCGACGCGTTCGCCGGCGGCGTCCGGTACGTCCAGAACCTGCACGACGGGTTCGGGTTCGGCAAGAGCTGGCAGGACACGTTCGAGACCGGCGACCGGGCGGAGGTCGAGGCGTACCTGCGGGAGTCGCGGGCCGAGTGGGAGTGGGGCGAGGACGGGCTGCGCGTCACCCAGCTGCGCCCCTCGACCGTGAAGCACCCGGTCACGGGCGCCGAGGTCTGGTTCAACCAGGCGGACCAGTGGCACCCCGCCGGGCTCGGCGACGAGACGTCCGCTGAGCTGTACGCGATCCTCTCCCCCGAGGAGTTCCCGCAGTACGTGACGTTCCCCGACGGGTCCCCGATCCCGGACGAGCACATCCGGCACGTCTACGACCGCGGCCTGGAGTGCGCCGTGGACGTCGGCTGGCGGCCGGGCGACGTGCTGCTCATCGACAACGTCCTGACCGCGCACGGCCGGCGCCCGTTCGAGGGGTCCCGCCGCGTCCTGGTGGCGATGTCGGGCGGATAGCGCGACCGCGAGAGCGAGGGCGAGAGCATCAGGCCGGACGGGCGACCGTCCGGCCTGACGCATGCCCAGCCCCGGCCTGACGCGTGCTCGGCCCGGCCGACGCGTGCTCAGCGCGATCGCATCGGGCGGAGCGGCGGCCTGGTCTCCCGCTCCTCGCCGCCGCGGCCCGCGAGCCAGGCCGCGAGGGCCACCGGCGTCGGCCGGTCGAACAGCTCCTGGATCGGCAGCTCCTCGCCCAGCAGCCCGCGCACCCGGCTGACCAGCCGCGTCGCGAGCAGCGAGTGCCCGCCGAGGACGAAGAAGTCGTCCTCGACGCCGACCGCGGGCAGCCCGAGGATCTCCGCGAACGCCGTGCACAGCGCCTCCTCCCGCGCGTCGGCCGGGCGCGGGCCCGCGCCCGCGGCGGCCGCGCGGTCCGGGGCGGGCAGCGCGGCACGGTCGAGCTTCCCGTTGGCGGTCAGCGGCAGCGCGGCGAGCGGGACCACGGCGGCGGGCACCATGTGCGGCGGGAGGCTCTCCGCCGCGAACCGCCGGACCGCCTCCGGCAGCCCCGCGCCGGCGCCGTCCGCGCCGTCCGGGACGGCGCCGTCCGGGACGACGTACGCGACGAGGCGCGGGTCGCCAGGCACGTCCTCCCTGACGGCCACCACGGCCCGCGCCACGGCGGGGTGGCCGGCGAGCACCGCCTGCACCTCGCCTGGCTCCACCCGGAACCCGCGGATCTTGACCTGGTCGTCGGCGCGGCCGAGGAACTCCAGGAAGCCCCCGGCGGTCCAGCGGGCGCGGTCGCCGGTGCGGTACATCCGCGTCCCGTCCTCGAACGGGCAGGCCACGAAGCGTTCCGCGGTCAGGCCGGGACGGCCGCGGTAGCCGCGCGCCAGCTGCGCGCCGGACACGTACAGCTCCCCCGGCACGCCGGTCAGCACCGGCCGCAGCGCGTCGTCGAGCACGTACACGGCCGTGTTGCCCACGGGCGTGCCGATCGGCACCGTCCCGCCGAGGACGGACGCGTCGTCCAGCCGCCCGGTCACGACCCCGATGGTGGTCTCCGTCGGGCCGTAGTGGTTGAAGACCGGCAGGTCCCCGGCGGCCTTGAGCAGCCGCTCGACCCAGCCGGGCGGGGCCGCCTCGCCGCCCAGCACCAGCGCGCCCGCCGGCAGCAGCCAGCCGAGGTCCGCGGTGGCGCCGAGGGCCGCGAGGTGCGACGGCACCGCCTTCATGAAGTCGATGCGGTGCCGGGCCAGGTACCCGGCGACCGCGACGGGGTCGGTCACCGCGGCCGCGTCCAGCACGTGCAGTTCCCCGCCCGTGGTGAGGCTGGCGAACACGACGGTGTTCCCGAGGTCGGTGGTCGCCGGCTGGAGCAGCGCGTACCGTCCGCCCGCGCCGCCGAAGCCCACCCGCCGCGGGACGTGCCGCGCGTAGTTCGCCAGGTTCCCATGGGTGATCTCGACGCCCTTCGGCCGCCCCGTGGAGCCCGAGGTGTAGATGACGTAGGCGAGCCGTCCTGGCCCCGCCGCGGAGTCGGGGGGCGTCGCGGGCCGCGCCTCCAGCGCCGCGGCCACCGCCGGGTCGTCCAGCGCGACGGTCCTGACCCGGCCGGTGACCGGCATGTCGTCCAGGACGTCCGCCGTCCCGACCAGCACCGCGGCGCGGCTGTCGGCGAGCATGTACGCGGTCCGCGCGGCGGGGTGGGCCGGGTCCAGCGGCAGGTAGGCGGCCCCGGCCCGCCACACGCCGAGGATCGCGGCGATCATGTCGACGCCGCGCGGCAGGCAGAGGCCCACCACCGATTCGGGCCCGACGCCGATGCCGCGCAGGTAGTGCGCGAGCCGGTCGGCTCGTCCGTCCAGCTCCCCGTAGGTGGTCTTGGCGCCGCCGCTGACGACGGCGACGGACGCGGGCGTGCGGGCCGCCTGCGCGGCGAACAGCCCGGGCACCGTGACGCCCGGCGCCGCCGGGCCGGCCGCCGGGGCCCCGGCGCGGTTCCACCCGTCGAGGATCCGGCGGCGTTCGGCCGGGTCGAGGACGTCCACCGCCATGAACGGGGTGCGTGGCGCGCCGGCCAGCGCGGTGACCAGGTTGTCCAGGCAGGTGTGCAGCATGTCGAGGACGCGGGCGGGGCCGGCGGGGGCGAGCGCGTCGACCGTCACGTCGAAGCCCGTCCCGGTGTCCCTGATGATCAGGGTGACCGGATAGTTGGTGCGCTCCGTGGCGGTGCGCAGCCGGACTCCGGGCAGCCCGATGTCGGGCTCACCGGCGAAGTGGTCGCGCCGGTAGTTCACGATCGAGGTGAACAGCGGGCTGCCGGGCGGCACGGCGCTCGCCTTCTGCGCCAGCGCGAGCGGCGCGTGCTCGTGTTCGAGCAGGCCGGCGAGCTGCTCCCGGACGCCGTCCAGCGCCGCGGCCACGTCCTGGCCGCCTCCGCGCACCCGCATGGGCAGGGTGTTGAGGAACAGGCCGGGCACGCGGTCCGCGCCGGGCCCGGCGTTCATCCGCCCCGCCAGCACCGTGCCGAACACGACGTCGTCGCGGCCGGAGAGGGCGGCGAGCACCCGCGCCCAGGCGAGGTGGCAGAGCGTGGCCGGGCTCACGGCCAGCGCCGCCGCCAGGTCGCGCGTCCGCGCGGCGAGACGCTCCTCGACCGGACGGCGGGCGCGCTCCACCGCGGCGCCGTCGCCGTGGACGTCCAGCAGCCCGAACGGCGCGGTGGTCTCGGTGACGTCGCCCAGCAGTTCGGCGAAGTGGCGTTCGTGCTCCGCGCGCGGCGTGCCGAGCCGCGCCTGCGCCACGAAGTTCCGGAACGGCGGCGGCGCGGGCAGCAGGTCGCCGCGTCCCGCCGCGAACTCGCGGACCTCCTCGACGAGCACCCGGAGGGCCGTGTGGTCCTGGACGATGTGGTGGATGCTCAGCAGGGCGAGGAACTGACCGCCGCCGTCCGGTTCGGCGGCCGCGTAGGCGCGCATCAGCGGGGCGCGGTCCAGCGGCATCGGCGAGTCTCCGGCGGCGAGGAGCTGGTCGACCGGGTCCCGGCCGGGCGCGGGCGCGAGCCGCTGGAGCGGGAGGTCGACGCTGCGCCACACCACCTGGACGGGTTCCCGCAGCCCTTCCGAAACGATCGCGGTGCGGTAGATGTCGTGCCGTTCGACGACGCGGCGCAGCGCGTCGAAGAAGCCCTCCAGCAGTTCTTCGGAGTCGAACTCCAGCAGCGCCGACCGCTGGTAGACGTCGGCGTCGCCGTCCCCGCGCGCGAGGTGGTGGAAGAGGATCCCCTCCTGGAGGGGCGCCAGCGGGTACACGTCGGCGACGTTGCGGGCGCCTCCGTCGACGCCGGCGACGACCCGCTCCAGCTCGGCGTCGTCCAGGTCGGCGAGCGGCAGCATGTCCGGGGTGAGCACGGCCGCGTCCGCGGGGATGCGGCGCTCCGGGACCGCCACCGGCTCCGGCCCGGCGACCGCGGCGAGACCGGCCGGGGTCGGCGTCAGGAACAGCGCCCGGACGGAGACCGAAACCCCGCGCGTCCGCAGGTGCTCGACGAGCGCGACGGCCGACAGCGAGTTCCCGCCGAGCGCGAAGAAGTCGTCGTCGGGCCCGATCGCGTCCAGCCCGAGGACCTGCGCGAACGCCGCGCACAGCAGCTCCTCCTGGACGCTCGCCGGGCCGCGCCGCCCGCCCGCGCCGCCCGCGCCCGCCGCGCGGTCCGGGGCGGGCAGGGCCCTGCGGTCGAGCTTGCCGTTCGCGGTCAGCGGCAGCTCGCCGAGGACGACGAACGCGGCCGGGATCATATGGCCCGGCAGGCGGCGCGCCAGGTGCTCCCGCACCCGTTCCGGAAGCCCCGCCTCATCGGCGCCGCCCCCGGGGACGAGGTAGGCCACCAGGCGCGCCTCCCCTGGCTCGTCCCGCCGGGCGACGACGGCGGCGCGGGCCACCTCGGGATGGGCGGCGAGCGCGGCGCCGACCTCGGCGGGCTCCACCCGGAAGCCGCGGATCTTCACCTGGTCGTCCGCCCGGCCCGCGAACCCGAGCCGCCCGTCGGCGCCCCAGTGCGCCAGGTCCCCGGTCCGGTACATCCGCTCGCCCGCGACGAACGGGCACGCCACGAACCGCGCGCCGGTGAGGCCCGGACGGTTCACGTAGCCCCGCGCCAGGGCGGCCCCGGCGACGTACAGCTCGCCCGTCACCCCCATGGGCATCGGGCGCAGCGCCGCGTCGAGGACGTAGGCGCGGGCGCCGCCGATGGGCGTGCCGATCGGGACGGCCCCGTTCTCGGCGTCGCGGGAGGTCAGCCGGGTGGTGGTGACGCCGATGGTGGCCTCGGTGGGGCCGTAGTGGTTGTAGACCGCCCGGTCCCCGGCCGACTCCAGCAGCTCGCGGACCCACGCGGGCGCCGCCGCCTCGCCGCCGAGCACCAGCGACCGCGCCGGCAGCACGCCCCCGGCCCCGGACCTCGCGGACAGCGCCGCGAGGTGCGACGGGACGGCCTTGACGTGATCGATCCGGTGATCGGCGAGGTAGCCGGACACCGCGTCCGGGTCGAGCAGCAGGTCCCGGTCCAGGACGTGCAGCTCGCCGCCCGTGGCCAGCGAGCAGAACAGCATCGTGTTCCCCAGGTCGGTGGCCTGCGGCTGGAGCAGCGCGTACCGGCTCCCCGCGCCGCCGAGGCCGAGCCGTTCCCGCGCCGCCGCCACGTAGTTGGCCAGGGAACCGTGCGTCACGGCGACGCCCTTGGGCACGCCGGTCGAGCCGGACGTGTAGATGACGTACGCCAGCGCGGCGGGGTCCGCCGGAGCTACGTCCTCCCTGTCCTCTGCGGCAGCCGAATGCGCGTCCTGCGGGGTGACGACCGGGATACGTCCGGCCGGGAGATCGTCCACGGCGTCGGCGTCGGCGATGAGCAGGACGGCCCTGCTGTCGGCGAGCATGAACGCGGTCCGCTCCACCGGCTGCGCCGCCTCGATCGGCAGGTAGGCCGCGCCGGCCCGCCACACGCCGAGGATCGCCGCGATCATGTCCGCTCCCGGCGGCAGGCACAGCCCGACGACCGTCTCGGGCCCGGCCCCGGAGGCCGCCAGGTAGCGCGCCAGCCGTCCGGCGCGGGCGTCCAGCTCCGCGTACGACACCTCGCCGCCGCCGGTGACCAGCGCGGTCCGGTCCGGCGTGCGGACGGCCTGCGCGGCGAACAGGTCGGGGACGGGCGCCCTGGACGGTGCCGCGCCGGTGTCGTTCAGCGCGTGCACGACCCGGAACCACTCGTCCTCGTCGAGGAGCGCGGCGTCGCCCACCCGGTCGTCCGGCGACGCGGCGGCGATCCAGTCCATGATCCGGCGGAAGCGCCGCAGCAGGTCCGCCGCCGCGGCCGGATCGCGCCGGCCGCGGTCGGCGTCGACGTCGATCTGGATCCGGGACTCGGGCGAGCGGTCGTACACGGCGATCCGCCGGTCCGCGGTCGGCCCCTGGGTGAGGTTCCGCACGGCCGCGCCGGCGGCCCCGAACCGCGGCGGGCGGCCGAAGCCCATGACGTCGACGATCAGGCCGCACAGCGGGGCGCCGCCGTCCATCCCGAGGTCCCGCGCCGCGTCCTCGTACCGGTACCGCTGGTGCCGCAGGCCCGCGCCGATGGCCGTGCCCACCCGCCGGACGGTCTCGGCGACCGTCAGGCCGGGCGCGACCGCCACCCGGACCGGCATGACGTTCGCGGTCATGCCGGGCGCCTCCCGCTCCCGCCGCCCGGCCCGGCCGGGGACGGAGATCCCGAGGACGACGTCCGAGGCGCCGGTGACGCGGTGCTCGTGGACGGCCGCGGCCGCGCACGCGAGCACGGCGAAGCTCGTCCGGAGGCGCCGGGCGGCGGCGCGCAGCCGGGCGGACCCGTCCAGGTCGAGTTCGGCCGACGCGCGCAGCGGGGCGCCCGACCCCGTCCGGACGTCTCGCCCGCCTCGTGGCGGGGGCTCGTCCAGCCCGTCGAGGGCGTCGAGCCAGAACTCCCGGTCGGCGGTGAAGTCGGCGGAGTCGCGGTAGGCGCGGTCGGCGTCCACCAGCACCGAGAACGGCTCGAAGGCGGGCGCGTCCGGCTCGGCCCCCGCGAGGAGCGCCGAGTACGCGCCGGCCACCCGGGCGGCGATCAGAGCGCCGCCGTGCGCGTCCATGATCAGGTGGTGGGCGCGGTGGTACCAGAGGATCCGGCGCTCGCCCAGCAGGAGCACCGCGCAGGCGAAGAGCGGACCGCCGTCCAGCGGGTCGACGGGACGGGCCAGCTCCGCCCGCATCCACCGCTCCGCCGCCGCCCGCGGGTCGGGGTCGGCGCGCACGTCCACGACCCGCACATCGAGGTCGGCGGCGTGGTCGAGGTACTGGCGCGGGGCGCCGTCCACCATCCGGAACCGCAGCCGGTAGGCGTCGACGCCGCCGAGCACGTGCCGCAGGGCCCGGACGAACAGCTCCGGTTCCACCTCGCCGCCGGGTTCCGCGCATTCGGCGATGTTGTAGACGCCGTCGTCCGGCGCGACCTGCTGGGCGTACCAGAGGCCCGACTGGGCGGACGTCAGCTCCCACATCGCGGATTCAGCGCCGCTCATCGGCCCTCGCCACCCCGCCGGAACACAATTCCGTCGTCGAGATCTTTAATGGAATGGGCACAACCCGTCCTCTCCAGCAATGAATGAGGCAATGAGGCTCGGCCAGAGGTGTCCTGAATCCTTTCAGGGCGTCATCCTCGCCAGCGCCCGCTCATTGCGTCAATGTATGGGCGCCATAACGGATCGCCGTTCAACTGCCGCAGCGCTGAGGTTGAACACCCGGCGCTTTCAAAAGCGCCGGAACCACGGGTACCGTCGGCGCTCGTCGGCCTCAACGGGAGTGGATCTGGTGATGAGCGGAACCGCCGCCGGGAACGGGGAAGCGGCGCAGGCGGACCGTCCCGCGTTACCGGACGAGATCGCCGAGCTGACCGATCTGAGCAACCGGGAGGACCCCTACCCGTACCTCGGCAAGCTGCGCGAACGCTCGCCCTACCGGCCCTTCGAGAATCTCGTGGTGGTCGGCCGGCACGCGCAGATATCGGCGCTCCTGCGCGATCCCGCGATGAGCGCGGCGCGGCACCGGGCCGCGTCGTCGCCGACTCCGCACGGGCCGCGCACCCGCAATTTCCTCCATCTCGACCCGCCCGAGCACACCCGCTACCGGCGGCTGGTGGCGGGCGCGTTCGCGCGCCGGAAGGTGGAGGACCTCGCGCCGCGGATTCGTGAAATCGCGCTGGACCTGTTCCGCGGAACCGCCGAAACCGGGACGCTCGAAATCATCGACGATCTCGCCTATCCGCTGCCGCTGCGGGTGATCTGCGAGCTGCTCGGCGTCCCGTTCGAGGACAGGCCGCTCCTGCAGAACTGGTCGGCCACGCTGTCCACGGCCCTGGAGCCGCCGCTCGGCCCGTCCGCCGGACGCATGCCGACGGACGCCGCACGCGCCCGCGCCTCGTTCGTCGTCTACTTCCAGAAGCTGATCGAGGAACGCCGCGCGGAGCCCCGCGACGACCTCATCTCGCACCTGCTGGGCGTCGAGGAGGACGGGCAGCGGCTCGACGACTACGACATCCTCGCGACCTGCGTGCTGCTGCTCAACGCGGGCCACGAGACGACCGTCAACCTGATCGGCAACGCCGTCCTCGCGCTGCTGCGCCATCCGGAGCAGTTCGGCCGGCTGCGCGCCGATCCCGCGCTCGCCCCGGCCGCCGTCGAGGAGGTCCTGCGCTACGACGCGCCCGTCCAGATGACCACGCGCGTGGTCCGGCAGGACAGGCTGCTCGGCGACACGACCCTGCACGCGGGCGACACGGTCCTGCTGCTCCTCGGGGCCGCCGGCCGCGACCCCGACGTGTATCCGGACCCGGACCGGTTCGACATCGGCCGCCCGCACACCGCCCCCCACCTGGCGTTCTCCGCGGGCCCGCACTTCTGCCTCGGCGCGGGCCTGGCGCGGCTCGAGGTGGCCGTCGCGCTCGAACTGTTCGGCGCCCTCCTGGTCCGGCCGCGGCTGCGGCCGGGCGGCACCGCCTACAAACGCAACCTGAACCTGCGCGGACCGGCGAGCCTCCTGGTCGACGTCGACGGCGTCCGCACCGGCTGAGCACCGGAGGACCGAGACCGGAGGACGAGACATGCCCCATACCCTGGCCGACGCCCCCGACCTGGTGACGCTGTTCCGCGAACGGGTCGCGGAACGTCCGGACGCCGAGGCCGTCGCGTTCCTCGCCGACCCGTCCGACGTCGCCGGCGGCATGGCGCGCTGGTCGTACGCCAGGCTGGACGAGGAGGCCCGCGGCCGCGCGGCGTGGCTGCGCGACCGCCTCGCGCCCGGGTCACGCGTGCTGCTGCTCCACCCGAGCGGTCTGGAGTTCGCCGCGGCCCTCCTCGGCTGCCTGTACGCCGGGATGATCGCCGTCCCGGCGCCGCTGCCGGGCCGGTACCGGCACCACCGCAGGCGGCTCGCGGCGATCGCGGGCGACTCCGGCGCGGCGGCCGTCCTGACCACGGCCCGCGACCTGGACGAGGTGCGCGGCTGGATGGCGGAGGCCGCCGCCGAGCTGCCCGCCGCCGCCGGGACGCCCTTGGGCGAGGGCAAGCTGCCCGTGGGCGCGGGCGACGAGCCGGGCTTCGGCGACCCGCGGGGCTGGGAGCCCGTGCCGCCGGACCGGTCGGCGACGGCGCTGCTCCAGTACACGTCCGGGTCGACCGGCGCGCCCAAGGGCGTCGTCATCCAGCACGACCAGGTGCTGTTCAACGCCGCCGAGGGCGTCCGGGAGCTGCGCTGGCACGGGCACGCGGGCGGCTGGCTCCCGCTATACCACGACATGGGGCTCAACCAGCTGCTCTGGCCGCTGCTGAACGGCGACCGGTGCGTGCTGATGGAGCCGTCCGCGTTCGTCCGGCGGCCGGCGCGGTGGCTGCGGCTGATCGACGTCCACGACGTGCACATGTCATTCGCGCCGAACTTCGCGTTCGAGCTGTGCGTCCGGAAGGTCCGGGACGAGGAGCTGGCCGGGCTGGACCTGTCCCGCTGGCATCTGGCCGGATGCGGCTCCGAGCCCATCGACCCGAGGGTCCTCGACGCGTTCGCGGACCGGTTCGCGTCCGCGGGGTTCCGCCGGGAGGCCCTCGCCCCCGTCTACGGGCTCGCGGAGGCGACCGTGTACGTGTCGGGACGTCCGGGCAGACCGCCCGTGACCCGCCGGGTGGACCTCGAAGCGCTCGCCGCGGGCGCCTTCACCCCCGCCGCGCCGGGACGCCCCGCCCGCGAGGTCGTCAGCTGCGGCGCCCCCACCGGCACCTGCGAGATCCGCATCGTCGACCCGGCGTCCCATGAGGTGCTGCCGGAGGGGCGGCTCGGCGAGATCTGGCTGCGCGGCCGGAGCGTCTCCCCCGGCTACTGGGGACGGGACGACAACGCCCCGATCTTCGCCGCCGTCACCGCCGGCGGGATCGGCGGCCACCTGCGCACCGGCGATCTCGGCACGCTGCACGAGGGCGAGCTCTACGTGCACGGACGGCTCAAGGACATGATCATCGTGCACGGCCGGAACGTCTACCCGCAGGACGTGGAGCAGGAGCTGCGCGCCCGGCATCCGGAGCTCGGCAAGGCCGGCGCCGTGTTCGGCGGCCCGGACGCCGCCGCCGCGGAGTCCGCGGTGGTGGTCACGCACGAGGTCGCCGGCGTCCCGGCCGACCGGCTGCCCGCGCTCGCGGCGGAGATCCGGCACACGGTGGGCCGCGAGTTCGGCGTCGGCGTCGCCGCCGTCGCGCTGCTCAAACCCGGCAGCGTGCCGCGGACGACGAGCGGCAAGGTGCGCCGCTCGGCGATGCGGGACCTCTTCCACGAGGGCCGGCTGACCCCCCTCTACCAGGACGCGCACTAGTTCCCTCACCCGGAGGACCCTCATGCACGATGCGACCACCGACGATCTCCGCGCCGAGCTGCGGGACTGGCTCTGCGCCTACCTGGCCGAGGAGCTGCGGCTCCCGGCCGGGTCGATCGACCCGGCCGAGCCCATGTCCGCTTACGGCTTGGACTCCGTCCGGGCCATCGCGCTGCTGACCGAGGTCGAGGACCACGTGGGCTTCGAGATCGACCCGAACGCCTTATGGGAGTTCCCGACGGTGGCGTCCTTCGCCGAAATGCTCGCCCAACAGGCCCCGTCCGGGCAGGGCGCCGCCGGGCAGGGCGCCGCCGGGCAGAGCGGCTGAGCGGCGAGTGATCCCGTGGCGATGATGGGCGGCCCGCGCATGGGCCCGACGCGGCTGAACCTCGATGACTCGATCACCCGCCAGAAGGTCAGGCCCGGGACCGTGCGCCGGATCGTCCCCTACGCGCTGCGGTACCGCTGGTCGCTGGCGGCGGGCCTGCTCGCCACGGCCGTGCACGCGGTCATCACGGCGGCGAGCCCGCTGCTGCTCAAAGTGATCATCGACGACGGGATCATGCCGCGGAAGCGGGAGGTCGTGATCGGCCTGGCCGCCTTCATCGCCGTCCTGGCGGTCGTGGACGCGCTGGCCATCTACACCCAGACCTGGTTCTCCGGCCGCGTCGGGCAGGGCATCGTCTATGACCTGCGCTGCAAGGTGTTCGGCCACGTCCAGCGGCAGCCGCTCGCGTTCTTCACCCGCACGGAGACCGGCGCCCTGGTCACCAGGCTCAACACGGACGTGATCGGCGCGCAGCAGGCGGTCACGACGCTGCTGTCCCAGACGGTGTCGACCCTGCTGACGCTGCTCCTCGTCCTCGCCGCGATGTTCTACCTGTCATGGCAGATCACCCTGGCGGCGCTGGTGATGATCCCGTTCTTCCTGCTGCCCGCCAAGCTCGTCGGCCGGCGGCTGCAGCGCCTCACCCGCGAGGGCATGCGGCTGAACGGCGACATGGGCTCGCTGATGAACGAGCGGTTCAACGTGTCCGGCGCGATGCTCGTCAAGCTCTACGGCCGCGCGGACGACGAGACGGACGCGTTCGGCGGCAAGGCGGCCCGGGTCCGGGACATCGCCGTGACCACGAACGTCTACGGCCAGCTGCTCTTCATCATCACCACGCTGATCACGGCCCTGACCACCGCCCTTGTCTACGGCCTGGGGGGCAGCCTGGCCATCGCGGGCACCCTTGAAATCGGCACTCTCGTAGCGATGCTGACGCTGCTGCTCCGCCTGTACGGGCCGATCAACCAGCTGTCCAACATGCAGGTCCAGGTCATGATCGCGCTTGTCAGCTTCGACCGCGTCTTCGAGGTCCTGGACCTCAAGCCCCTCATCGCCGAACACCCCAAGGCCCACCCGCTCCCGGCCACCGCCCCCGCGGCCCCGGACATCGAGTTCGACCAGGTCAGCTTCCGCTACCCGTCCGCCGACGAGATCTCCCTGGCCTCCCTGGAGTCGATCGCGCTGCGCAGACGGGAACGGAACGGCGACCCGGAACGGCGCGGCAACCCGCAGGTCCTCGGGGAAGTCAGTTTCCACGCGCCCGCGGGCAGCCTGACCGCGCTGGTCGGCCCGTCCGGCGCGGGGAAGACCACCGTGACCCACCTCGTCCCCCGCCTGTACGACCCCACGTCCGGGACGGTCCGGATCGGCGGCCAGGACGTCCGCGACGTGACCCTCCGCTCCCTCCACGACACCGTCGGCGTCGTGACGCAGGACGCGCACATGTTCCACGACACGATCCGCGCCAACCTCCTCTACGCGCGCCCCGACGCGACCGAAAGCGACCTGGCCGAGGCATGCGACGCGGCCCGCATCTGGGAAACCATCTCAGCCCTGCCCGACGGCCTCGACACGGTGGTCGGCGACCGCGGCTACCGCCTCTCCGGCGGCGAAAAGCAGCGCGTCGCAGTCGCACGCCTACTACTCAAGTCCCCGCCGGTAGTCGTCCTGGACGAAGCCACCGCGCACCTGGACTCCGAGTCCGAGGCAGCGATCCAGCGCGCCCTCAAGACCGCCCTGGCCGGACGCACGTCCCTGGTCATCGCGCACCGCCTGTCCACCATCCACGAGGCCGACCAGATCCTCGTCCTCGACGGCGGCCGCATCCGCGAACGCGGCGCCCACGGCGACCTCCTCGCCGCCGGCGGCCTCTACGCCGACCTGTACCGCACCCAGTTCGCCGCCCACCCGGCCAACGGCGCCGGGGCTACACCCCGACGGAGCGGCCGATGATCTCCTTCATGATCTCGGTGGTGCCGCCGAAGATGGTCTGGATGCGGACGTCCTGGTACGCCTTGGCGATGGGGTACTCGGTCATGTAGCCGTAGCCGCCGTGGAGCTGGACGCACCGGTCCACGACCGTCTTGAGGAGTTCGGTGTTCCAGTACTTGAGCATCGCGGCCTCTTCGGCCGACAGCTCGCCCGCGCCCTCCTTGACGATGCACTGGTCGGTGAACGCGCGGGTGACGGTCAGCTCCGTCTTCATCTCGGCGAGCGTGAACCGGTTGTGCTGGAACTTCCCGATGGGACGGCCGAACGCCTCGCGGGTCTTGCAGTAGTCGAGGGTCTGCTCGAACGCGGCCTCGGCGGCGGCCTGCGCGGTGGCGCCGATGGACAGGCGTTCGCGGGCGAGGTTCTGCATCAGGTAGATGAACCCCATGCCCTCCTCGCCGAGGAGGTTCGCCGCCGGGACGCGGACGTTGTCGAAGAACAGCTCGGCGGTGTCCTGGGCGTGCAGGCCGACCTTGTCGAGGTTGCGGCCGCGTTCGAAGCCGTCCATGCCGCGCTCGACGACCAGCAGGCTGACGCCCTTCGCCCCGGCGGACGGGTCGGTCTTGGCGACGACGATGACGAGGTCGGCGAGGATGCCGTTGGAGATGAACGTCTTCGACCCGTTCAGGACGTAGTCGTCGCCGTCCCTGGTCGCGGTGGTCTTGATGCCCTGGAGGTCGGATCCGGCGGCGGGCTCCGTCATCGCGATGGCGGTGATGATCTCGCCGGAGCAGTAGCCGGGGAACCAGCGCGCCTTCTGCTCGTCCGTGCAGAGCTGGCGCAGGTAGCCGCCGTTGATGTCGTTGTGGACGGCGAAGGCCGGCCCGTGGATCCCGGCCCGCGCCAGTTCCTCGTTGAAGATCACGTAGTAGCGGTAGTCGGGGTTGCCGCCGCCCCCGTGCTCCTCGGGCATGTCGATGCCGAGCAGGCCCGCGCGTCCGGCCGCCAGCCACACCTCGCGGGAGACGATGCCGTCCTTCTCCCACTGCTCGTGGTGCGGCGCCGCCTCCTTCGCGATGAAGGAGCGCACCATGTCGCGGAAGGCGTCGTGCTCCCCTGTATAGATGTCCCGCGTGTAGATGTCGCGTCCCATCCGGCGGTCTCCCTCGGTAAGTGCGTCCTGATACAGGATTAATGTAACACTGGCACTGTCACATAGAGGGAGGCGGGATGGAGCTCACCGTCGACGAGCTGGCCTCGCGTGCCGGGGTCACCGTCCGCACGGTCCGGTTCTACGCCGGGCGCGGGCTGCTTCCGCCCCCGAAGCTCCGCGGCCGGACGGGCCTGTACGGCGCCGACCATCTGGCGCGGCTGGAACTCGTCCGGGAGCTGCAGTCGCTCGGGCTCACGCTGTCGGCCATCGAGAAGCACCTGCGGAGGATCCCGCCGGACGCGTCCGCCGAGGACCTCGCGCTCCAGCGGGCGCTGCTGTCGCCGTGGGCGCCGGAACGCCCCGAAGAGCTCGACCGGCACGAGCTGGACCGGCGGGCCGGACGCCACCTCGACGACGACCTGCTCAAACGCCTGGAGGCCCTCGGGGTCATCGAGGAGATGCCGGACGATGTCGTCCGCGTCGTCAGCCCCGCGCTGCTCGGGATCAGCGCCGAGCTGGCCGCGCTGCCGCTGCCGCTGGAAACGCTGATCGCCTCGCACGAGGCCGTCGACCGGCACACGACCGCGCTGGCCGCCGAGCTGCAGCGGGCCTTCCAGGACACCGTCGTCCAGCCGTACCGGGAGGGCGGGCGCGCCCCGGAGGAACGGGAGCGGCTGCTGGAGATGGCCGGGAAGCTCAAGCCGCTGATGATCCAGTCGCTGGTGACGTCGTTCCAGCGGGCCGTCGACAAGGCGATCCGGCAGTCCGTGCCCGACTAGGCGCCCGCCGGAACGCCCTGGTCAGGCGTTCTTCCACTCCTCGCGCTCGTACTCGACGAGCCGCGGGTGGACGAGCGTGTTGACCTCGACGTCCCGGACGCGGCGGTCCTTCGGGAACACCGTCGCGGCCTGGAGGAGCGGCTCGTCCAGGAAACGGAGGTCGGGAGCGCCGGGCGCGAGCCTCGCTTCGGGCTTCTCCCCCGCCGACGCCAGCACGTAGCCCCAGTCGCCGAAGCTCGGCACGTCCACGTGGTACGGGGTCGTCGCCAGGCCCGCCGCCGCGATCGACTTCTCGATGCTCCAGAACGACTTCGGCGCGAAGTACGGCGACCCGGACTGGACGACCATCCGCCCGCCCGGCGCCAGCACCCGCTTCACCATCCCGTAGAACTCGACCGAGTACAGCTTCGCGGTGGACACGTCGTCGGGGTCGGGCATGTCCACGACCACGGCGTCGAACTGCTGCTTCAGGCCGCGCAGCCACGAGAACGCGTCGGCCGCCACGATCTTCACGCGCGGGTCGTCGAACGCGCGGCGGTTGAGGGACGCGATCGGCCCGTACGTCCGGGCCAGGCGCAGCATCTCCGGGTCGAGCTCGACCAGCGTCGCGGACCGGACGTCCTTGTAGCGGAGCACCTCGCGCAGCGCCAGGCCGTCCCCGCCGCCGAGGACGAGCACCCTCCCGTGCGGCCCCGACATCAGCGGGTGGACGAGCGACTCGTGGTACCGGTACTCGTCCACGGACGAGAACTGCAGGTCGCCGTTCAGGAACAGCCGCACGTCGGACGCGCCCCCCAGCGAGGCGTCCTTCGTGATGACGATCTCCTGGTACTTGGTGCGCTTCGTCAGGGCGATCGGGTCGGCGTAGAGGGCCTGCCGCGCGGACACCTCGAAGCCGTCCGCCAGCGCGTACGTCCCGCAGAGGACGGCCAGGACCGCGACCATGCCGAGCCCCAGCCCGACCCGCGTGACGCGCCCGATCTCGCGGCGGAACAGCCACAGCACGACGGCGATCCCGGCGACCGCGTTGACGACGCCGACGACCAGCGCGCCCTTGATGTGCCCGAACGCCGGGAGCAGCAGGAACGGAAACGCCAGCCCGCCGATCAGCGCCCCGACGTAGTCGGCGGCGAACAGGTCGGCGACGGCGCTGCCCGCGTCCTGCTTTCTGATCCGCTGCAGCAGCGTCATCAGCAGCGGGATCTCCGCGCCGATCAGCGCGCCGACGGCGAACGCCACCACCACCAGCGCCGGGACGTACAGGTTGAGCCACGCGAACGCCGCGTAAAGCGCCAGCACCGACACGCCGCCGGCCAGCGCGAGCGCGCCCTCCACGACGGCGAACGCCACCACCGGACGGCCCTGCAGCGGCTTGGCCGCCAGCGATCCGATTCCCATGGCGAAGACCATGACCGACAGCACGATCGACGCCTGCGTGACGGAATTGCCGACGAGATAACTGCCGAGCGCGACCAGGGCCAGTTCATAGACCAGCCCGCAGGCCGCGCAGGTGAACACGGCGGCGAGGACCAGCGTCCGCGCCGCCCTGGCCGGGACGCGCAACCGCCCCGACTCCTCCGGGGCGGACGGCTCCGCCGGGGAAGGGGCCGGGGCGGCCTCGTCCAGGTCGCGGGCCGTCAGGAGACCGCCCCGGCCACGATCGCGGCGACGCCGAGGTCGGCGGCGGCGACCACCCACCCGGCCGGGTGGATCCCGCCGGCGACGCCGCCCGGTGCGGCCGCGCCGCCGCCGTCGACGAGCGTCGCGCCGAGCTTGCCCGGCGTGGTCACGTCGAGGAGGAGGAACGCGACGATCATCAGCACGATGCCGATGCCGCCGAAGACCGCCGTGTCGATCAGGCCGTCGCTGAGGTCGTCGTCACTGGTGATGATCGCGGTGGTGACGATCGCGCCGATGCCGAGGAGCTTCGCCGACAGCAGCAGCGCCGCGCCCCGGTTCCCCTCGGTCCAGATCTGCTTGCCGAGCCGGCCGGGTGTCGTCACCTCCACCACCAGGTAGCCGATCGCCATCAGCGCGATGCCGACCGCCCCGTAGGCGAAGGTGGCGCCGATCTCGTCCAACAGGTCGTCCATCAGTTGCTCCTTATTTGCCCGACCCTGGCCCGCCGCCGCGGAAGGACGCGGCGCCCGCGCTCGTCCAGCCGTGACTCCCGGGACTGGCCCAGCGGCCGCTGACATGGGAGTAGTAGCGGTTGTAGCCGCTGCGGGGTGTGTCGACCGTGATCCGGCTTCCCGTCCCGTTCGGCAGGACGCCGACGACCAGCTGCGGGTAGCGCAGGAAGATCCCGCCCGCCGCGCCCCTGGCCGCCAGATTGTCCACCCGGTCGATCGACCTGAACTTCTTGTTGATCTCCGTGGCCACGGCCGGCGGAGCCTTCGGGGACCGGTAGGTGCCGGCCCCCATCTTCTTGTACTTGTCGCCGATCCAGGACTCGGTGGAGGTGCTGCCGCAGCCCCCGAGCGCCAGGACGGTCACGAGGGCGGCGCACGCGCCGCCGATCATCCGGTGTCTACTGTTCACTTGGCCTCACCAGCCGGCTCCGCGTCATCACGATCTCCCGGGTCTGCGGATAGGCGTGCCACGTCCGCCAGCCGATCCCGGTCTCCTCCAATGCGGGGGTCTCAAGGTCGGAGTTGTCCGCCGCCGCGGCACGCTCGGCCGGGCCGCGCTTCATGGCGCCGCGCCTGAAGGCGCTTTGCTCTAGGGCACTGCCCGCCCGGACGGTACGTTCCAGGGCGAGCGCGGTCACGGCGTGCCGGGAGCCGGGGAAGTCCCCGGTCAGGGCGTCGCCGCGGTCCGCCAGCCGCGCGCACACCGCCTCGACGGCGCGGCAGAACGCCGTCCCGTCGCTGAGGGCGGCCGTCGTGGCGGCGAACTCGTACGTCCAGCCGGGCACGTCGGTGCTCGCGCGTCCTGGCAGCGGCTCGGCGGCGCCGGGCAGGCATGCCACCGTCTCGCTGAGCGGCCCGGCGATGACCTGGTGGGACGCGCCCAGAAGCCGCAGCTCCACGGTCAACCCGGCCCGCTCGACCGGCAGGACGGCGAGCGCGTCCAGCGGCGGCAGGCCGAGCGCGAACGACAGCGCGTCGGCGCGCGCGTCCGCGTAGGGGGTGTCGAGGGTGGTCCGCAAGGTCAGCCACCGCTGCCGGGGTAGATCGTCATCGACCCGGTCGGGACGCGCTCGCCGAGGCCGGCCTCCCAGCGGCCGCCGCCGTACTGCTCGAACGACAGGTATTTTCCGCGCGGGCCCTCGTAGTCGACGTACTCGACGCGTCCCTGGACGCCCACGCCGGTGGTGCCCTCGCTGGTGTAGTCGGCGGTGCCGTGCTCCTCGCGGCGGTACTCGACGTCCTCGACGACGATGGTCCGCTCGCCGGGGGTGAGGTCGCCGATGTCGTACTCCGTCCACCAGACGACCTCGAGGTCGGGGTCCTCCTCGACGGAGATCCACACCTTGGCGCCCTCGATGGTGTCGGCGTCCAGGAGGTGCTCGCTCCAGGTGAAGCCGCCCTCCTTCAGCCGCAGCGAGCCGCGCACGAAGTAGCGGGTGCCGAGGTACTCGACCATGTCGCCGGCCTTCAGCGTCCGCGGGTCTCCTGACACCTCGTCCTCGGGCGCGAACGGGTCGCGCGGCGCGGCGGGCGCGGGCGCCGGGCCCGGCGCGGACGTCCCCGACCGGCGCCGCAGCAGGACGACGATCAGCACGATCAAGGCGACCAGGATCAGCGCCAGCAGGATGACTATCGCCGCTCCGCCCACGGACACCTCCATCGTTTCGTCTACAAGCCGGGCACAGACCTGCGGGATCCTACCGACTGTGGCCTCTCATGCCCATACCGCGTTCAGACGTATCAAAAGAACCTCTGGTTGCATGCGAGAACGGCGTAACCGAAACGAAATCGGCCCGCCGAAGGCAGGACGGCTCAGAGGCGGGCGACGGCGGCGGCGACGCGCTCGTCCGTGGCGGTGAACGCGATCCTGACGTGCCGGGCGCCCGCCGGGCCGTAGAACTCGCCGGGCCCGACGAGGACGCCGAGGGACGCCAGATGCGCGACGGTGTCCCAGCACGGCTCGTCCCGCGTGGCCCACAGGTAGAGGGACGCCTCCGAGTGGTCGACGCGGAACCCGTGCTTCTCGAACGCGGCCCGCAGGTCGGCGCGGCGCCGCGCGTACCGGGCCCGCTGCTCGTCCACGTGCGCGTCGTCGCCGTACGCCGCCGTCATCGCCGCCTGCACCGGAGCCGGGACGATCATGCCCGCGTGCTTGCGGACCTCCAGCAGCCGCTTGACGAGCCCGAGGTCGCCGGTGAGGAACCCGGCCCGGTAGCCCGCCATGTTGGACCGCTTCGACAGCGAGTTCACCGCGAGGAGCCCCTCGTGTGATCCTTCGCACACGTCCGGGTGCAGGATCGAGACGGGCGGCCTGTCCTCGTCCCAGCCGAACTCCAGGTAGCACTCGTCGCTGATCACGATCGCGCCGCGCCCGCGCGCCCACGCGACGACCTTGCGGAGATGCTCGGCGGGCAGCACCTTCCCGGTCGGGTTGGACGGCGAGTTCACCCACACGATCTTGGGCGAGACGGGGCCGAGGGAGAGCAGCCCGTCCGTGGCGACGGGCTCGGCCCCGGCCAGCCGCGCGCCCACGTCGTAGGTCGGGTAGGCCAGCTCGGGGAAGACGATCGTGTCGCCGGGTCCGGCGCCGAGGAGCGTCGGCAGCCAGGCGACCAGTTCCTTGGTGCCCATCACGGGGAGCACCGCGTCCGGGTTCGCGCCGGACACGCCCGCGCGGCGCCGCAGCCATCCGGCGACGGACTCGCGGAGCTGGGGCGTCCCGTAGGTCTGCGGGTACCCGGGCGCGTCGGACGCGCCCGCCAGGGCCGCCCGGATCGGCTCGGGGGTCGGGTCGACGGGCGTCCCCACCGACAGGTCGACGATGCCGTCCGCGTGCGCCAGCGCCCGCTCCTTGTACGGCGCCAGCCGGTCCCACGGAAAGTCCGGCAACGTGAACACGTCCACACTCCTGTCTGGCCTGTCTGGAAACCCGAGGGCCGTGGCCGTCCCACAAATGTGGCGGCCACGGCCCGGAAAACGACGCAGACGACCCTAGGGGACGGCCCCGCGGGGCGCGTCCCGGCGTTCCGCCGCGCTCAGTCCTCCTGGCTCTGCGGAGGAAGCGCGGCGACGATCGGGTGGTCCTTGTCGATCTTCCCGACCTTGGAGGCGCCACCGGGCGAGCCGAGGTCGTCGAAGAACTCCACGTTGGCCTTGTAGAAGTCCTTCCACTGATCAGGCGTGTCGTCCTCGTAGTAGATCGCCTCTACCGGGCAGACCGGCTCACACGCACCGCAGTCGACGCACTCGTCCGGGTGGATGTACAGCATGCGCTTGCCCTCGTAGATGCAGTCGACCGGGCACTCCTCGATGCATGCCTTGTCGAGCAGGTCCACGCAGGGCTGCGCAATGACGTAGGTCACGTCAGTGACTCCTCTCGGATTTCCGGCCCCGCCGCACGTCACGGCTCACCGCAAGCTCGCTGTGAATAGTATGGCCGCCACGGCGCCGTCGATTCGACACGGGGGTCCGCACATGTCCGGCCGCTTCGCCGCACGCCTGGTGGTGTCCATCAGCGGCGCCGACGTGGGCCGGCGGATCTCGCTGCGCCGCCGCCTGCCAACGGGAGAGTACAGCGACGTCGTCGGCGTCCTCGAATCCTGGTCCGGCGGGATCCTGACGGTGCGTCGGCGCAACGGCGAACTCGTCGAGGTCCCCGAAAAGATCATGGTCGCGGCGAAGGTCGTCCCGCAGCAGCCCCCGGCCCGCCGCCGCCGTCCCGCCAAGGACGACTAGCGCGGCGGTGACGGCTGCGTGGCGCCGCCGGCAGTTCCCTGCGGGGATGGGCTCGCCGTCACCGGTTCGGTCTTCTGGATGCGCTCGTTGTAGGTCTGGCCGGGCTGGAGCGGCTTCCCCTGGAACAGCTCCGACACCGTGACGAGCGTGAAACCGCGCTTCTTCAGGCCGTCCACCACCTTCGGGATGGCGTCGACGCTGGGCTTGTGGATGTCGTGGAACAGGACGATGCCGCCGCCCTCGGGCTCCTTGACCCCGATCCTGGTGTCGCGGCTGACGCTCTTGTGCTGCCAGTCGAGCGTGTCCACGCTCCAAAGGATCAGCGGCATGCCGACGGCGCGTCCCACCTGCGTGTTCGTCGCCCCGTACGGGGGCCGCATCAGCGTGGGCGCGACGCCGGAGGCGTTCTTGACGGCCTGCTGCGTCCGCTGGATCTGCGACCGGACCTCGGCGGGCGACTGCGTGGTGAGGTCCGGATGTGACCAGGTGTGGTTGGCGACCTCGTGGCCTTCCATGGCGATCCGGCGCACGACGTCCGGGTGGGCCTGGACGTTCTCGCCCAGCATGAAGAAGGTGGCGCGGGCGCCGCCCGCCTTGAGGGTGTCGAGCAGCCGCGCCGTGTGGGGGCCGGGCCCGTCGTCGAACGTCAGCGAGACGCACTTGACCCTGTCGCAGTCGATCTTCCTGGGCGGCGGCGGCGCCGGAGCCCGTTTCTGCTGGGCCCGTTTTCCCAGCGCGGCGTTCTCGCCCGCCGTCCGGGCCCGCTTCTCGTCCTGGCCGCTGCAGCCGGCGATTCCGGCGCTTCCGGCGACGAGCAGGAGCCCGGCACCGATGACGGTGATTGTCCTGATCCGCACCACGCACCCCCGAACGTGTTACTTGGGCGACTTCATACCCTGCGTCACCTAGGCGACACATGCCGTCAAGACGTGAAATCGGGGATCGTCCAGCGGGCGGTGGGCGGCGGGCGTGTGCCCGTCGGCGCGTCACTTCCGGGCGATGTCCGATAAATTATGACAGTGAATTGGGCCGTGACGACGTACGACTCCGCCTTCGGGTACGTCTCCGCGCACGGTGCGCCCCTGGTCGACCTGCTCGATCCGCAGCCCGGCGAACGGGTCATCGACCTCGGGTGCGGCACCGGGGCGTTCAGCGCGGAGATCGCAGAGCGAGGCGCCGAGGTGCTGGGCATCGACGGCAACCCGGACATGGTCGCGCAGGCGACCGCGATGCATCCGGGGCTGTCGTTCGTGCTCGGCGACGCCCACGACTTCACCGTCGGCGAGTCGTTCGACGCGGTCGCCTCGAACGCGGCCCTGCACTGGATGACCCGCGACCCCGACGCCGTGATCGGACGCGTCCACGCGTCGCTGCGGCCCGGCGGGCGGTTCGTCGGCGAGCTCGGCGGCGCCGGGAACTGCGCCGAGCTGATCGTCGCGATGCAGACCGCCTGGCGGGTGTTCGGCCTCGGCGAGCCGGACCTGCCCTGGTACTTCCCGAGCCCCGCCGAGTACGCGACGAAGCTGGAGGAGGCCGGGTTCACGCTGCGGCTGCTGGAGCACGCCGAGCGTCCGACCCGGATGACCGAGGGCCCGAACGGCGCCGCCGACTGGGCCCGCGCGTACGCGGCCACCGCGCTGGCCGACGTCCCGCCCGAGCTGGTCGACCCGCTCCTCGCCCGGGTCAACGACCTCGCCGCCCCGGCGCTGCGCCGCGAGTCGGGCTGGGTCGCCGACTATGTGCGGCTCCGGTTCGCGGCCATCCGCAAGCCGGACGGCGCCGTGCCCCTGCCGACGGGCCCGATGCCGTCCGACCCCCAGCTCTGATCCCGGGCCCGGCAGCCCGGGGGCCGGGGAGCCCGGCGGCCGGGCAGGGTGCCGCCCGCCCTAGGGTTGGGGGCATGCTGCGGCTGTACGACCATCGCACCGGGCGCGCCGAGCCGCCGCCCGGCGGGCGGGGCCTGCGCGTCCAGATCCTGGACGGGGCAGGGCATCGTGTCCCTGTGGTCGCCGACCTGCTGCGCCGGGTCGCGGGACGGGCCGGACGCCACGTCCGGGTCGCGTCCACCTCGTCCGTCGCGCTGGACGACTTCAACGTCGCGTCGTTCGAGGTGCTGGACGCCCCGCTGCCGGACGCCGACGTCTACCTGGCGAACGAGTACCTGGCGGACGAGACCGCCGCCCGCCCGGACGCGCTCTGCCTGGTCGTAGCGCCCGAGACGGGCGCCGGGCCGCCCGCGTCCGCGAGGGCGATCGCGGTGCGGCTGGCGATGCTGGAGATCCCCTACCGGGAGCCGCTGGAGTTGTCCGAGGCCCGGCTGTCGAAGGCCGAGGAGCGGCTGGACAGGTGGCGCGGCAAGGTCGCGGAGTGGGCGACGTCGCCCGGACGCCCCATGAACCGCGAGTACGCGCGTGAGGCGGAGGCCGCCCTGGCGGACGATCTGGGCAGCCCCGCCGCGCTCGCCGTCCTCGACCGTCTCGCCGCCGACGCCGACGTGCCGCCGGGCGCGAAGCTGGAGACGTTCATCCACCTCGACCTGCTGCTGGGGCTGGACCTGGTCTCCGCGATCGGAAGCGCCTGATCAGTCGGTGGCCACGCCCGCGTCTCGCACATTGATTTCTGTGAGGACCCCATCAGCCATCAGCTCGGCGATCGAACGGCGGAACACGTAGGCCGTCCCGCCGCCCGGCTGGCCGAACCACGGCACGGCCGTCCCCGTCAGCGTCTCCTCCGCCCGTTGGAGCCGGTAGACGTGGTACGGACGGTCCTGCCACTCGCGCGGCAGCGACCGGCGCGGATACGGGGTGCGCGCCGCGTACGTCACGTTGCCCTCGGAGCCGCCATAGCGGTCGACTTCCGTCCCTGCCGCCAGTTCCATCACGTGCCTGTCGCGCAGTAGGGAGAGGGGAGGTTCGCCCCTGAGCGGCTCGAACGGCCCGGTCTGGACGGTGTTACGCGGGTCGAGGAGGAGGCATCCGAGCAGATGCGCGGCGGCCTGTTCGGTGTCGTCGAACGTGACTTCCTTGCGTTTCTCGCCGTCCCGCATCTGGAACACCGTCCAGCGGTCGTCTTCTTGCAGGAGGCACCAGACGCCTTCTGCAGTGTCCTTGATGCGGTAGGCGGCACGGTCGACGCGGAGTTGGTCGAGACGGTGTTGGAGGGCGTCCGTCCAGTCGATTTCCGGTTCTTCCCTGCTCCCCTGGTCTTCTGCGTCTTGCGGTTCGTCCGTGCGGACGCGTTCAGGCACCGTCCTGCCCGTCACAGCCGCATTCGCAGCGTGCATGGTGTCATCGTCGACGGCAGGCACCTGGAACCCATTGGCGCGTATGTGCGCGACCAGATCGGCCTCTGGCGCGACACCATGTTCGGTCAGGTAATAAGCGACCGCCCCTGACCAGACCCATGTCCCATCGGTATGGAACGTCAGCGGGACGGCCGCGCCACGTGAGGAGTCGAGCCTGTCAGGGGCGTTGGATCGCGCCGTCATGACGATCGCGCCCTGCCGCAGGTATTCGGTCACGCGCTCCACCTCGTCCTCCGGGACGGGCGGGCGCGACACCGCGGGACGGGCGCCGTCCGGCCCCGCATGGTCGAAGATCCGCGCCCTGCGGAGCCCGCCCGGCTCGGGAACCGGCAGGTCGGCGACCGTCGCGGGCTGGGCGGCACGGCCGCCGAGCCGGTTCGTCATCCATTCCGGGACGTCGTCGCGCGGGAACCGGTCAAGCTCGCGCCGGACGTCGGCCGAGGACGGCTCCGAATCCCAATGCGGCTCGTCGTCGTGCCGGAAACTGGCCCTGCAGCGGACGTCGCCGTCCTCGTACACGACCTCGAAGTCGATCCGCGACCAGGTGGTCCCCTGGAACGCGTGCGTCCCGGCGCGGAGCCGGTCGAGGAGGCTCGCGGCCGCGGCGGGCGGCGTCCAGGGCGTGACGGCGCCGTCCGCGCGGTGGCAGGTCATCGCGGGGAACTCCACGTGCTCGCCGACCGCCTGGTAGTACCCGGAGATCGTCCGCCAGAGCGGCGGCGCGTGATCGGCGATCACGATCGTGACCTGGCTCGACAGCAGCTCCATCTGCTCGACCGGATTCATCGGCCCCGGGTCGGCCGCCGCCGCGGCGGCGGGCTCGCGGCCGTCCAGCCGGTCCCGCAGCCAGCCCGGCGCGTTCGCCCCGTCGCGCGGCAGGACGATCTGGTCGCGCCGCCAGTAGTCCGCCGGGATCGGCGGGTCCCACAGCGGATCGAAGTCGTAGTTGTACAGCGGCCGCGCGGACTCCGGCTCGATGATCGCGACCATCGAGAACCAGGTGCCCTGCTCGGACAGGTAGTGCGCGCGGCGCAGGTCCATCAGCAGCCCGGTCAGCTCCTGCGGGACGGTCTCCGCCGTCACCGTCTTCCCCTCGCCGGTCAGCACGGTCAGGGCGACGTCGTTGACGGCGACGGTCGCGATGCAGTGCAGGTCGATCCGCCGCCATCCGGGCGGCGCCATCGCCCGCGCGAACGCGACGACCTCGCCCTCGATCTCCGCGATGCGGTCGTTCTGCCCCGTCACGCCGTGCGTCCTTCCGTACCGAACGTTGGCACCTGTCCGGCAGATTAACCGCACTGATCACCGGATTGCGGAACGGCCCGGGCGTCCGGGACTCTCAGGCGGAGGCTAGGTTCATATGTCGTGTCGACCACCGTCCCTGAGTCACCGGCCCCCGCCGCGCCCGAACCACGGGTCCGGCGGCGGCGCCGCGCCCGCCCGCTGATGGCGGCTGCGGTCGCGGTCATCGTGCTAGCGGGCGCGGTCGTCGGCGGGATCGGCTGGTACTTCGCGGGCGTCGCGACCGAGGTCGACCACACGGCCGACTACTCGCTCACCGTCCTGGACGCGGCGAACGGCACGGTCACACTCCCCCGGGACGAGGCAACGGAACGCCCGGGAACGTGGGCCCTCGCCTGGAAGGACGGACGCGCTCTCCTAGGCCCCATCACCGGCGGCAATGACGAGCAAGTCATTCGCCAAGTTTCGTCCATCGTCGAAGGCGCTCTCGTCAAGGGCTCTTCTACGACCGTCGACCACTGGATATACGACGGCGACCCGAAAAGGGCTCTCGGGCTCGATTTCCAGGACGTCTTGTATCCGTCCCAGGCAGGGCCCATGCCCGCGTGGCTGATTCCGGGTGCGTCGCCTAAGAGCACATGGGTCATAGGCGTCCACGGACGGAACGCGGACAAGGCCGAGACGTTCCGCGCCATGCGGGCCGTGCACGCGCTCGGCCTGCCGATGATGTCCATCGCATATCGGAACGATGTAGGCGCCCCGCCGTCCAGCGATGGGAAGAACCACCTCGGCGACGCAGAATGGCGCGACGTCGTCTCCGCCATGGGCTACGCACGCGCGAACGGCGCGACGGGCGTCGTCCTGTACGGCTGGTCGATGGGCGGCGCCATGTCCATGAGGACTCTCCGCGACGACCCGTCCTTCATCAGGGGCGTCGTCCTCGACTCCCCCGTCCTCGACTGGAACGCCACGCTCGACATGCAAGGCGACGCCCGCAACCTGCCCGGTTTCGTCACTGGCGTAGCGAAACGCGTCCTGGAGTGGCGCATAGGCATCGACCTATCCGCCTACGACCAGCGCCGCTACGCGCCCGAACTGCGCACCCCAGTCCTGCTGTTCACCGCAGCCGACGACGCCACCGTCGACAACGGCGCCGCCTACACCTTCGCTAGGACGGCCCCACCCGGCATGGTCACCCACGTCCCCACGGCAGGCGGACATACCGAGTCGTGGAACGTCGACCCCACCGCCTACGAGACCGCACTCAGCGCCTTCCTGAAGAATGTCGCCTGACCTACGGACGCCTTACCTCCAGCAGCGTCTTGCCGACCGTGGCACGCGACTGAATGGCCCTGTGCGCGTCCGCCGCCCCGTCCAGCGGGAAACGCTGCCCGACCACCGGCCGCAGCCTCCCGGCGGCCGCCTCGGCGAGCGCGCCGCGCGTGAATTCCCGCAGTTCCTCCGGAGTCGCCGTCGGCCGGACGAGCGTCACACCCCGCTCCGCCGCGTCCTCCTCCGGAATTCCAGCCCACTCGCCGCTCGCCAGCCCGAAACTCACCATCCGCCCGCCCCGCCGGACCAGCGTGAACGCCTCCCGCGCCACATCGCCGCCGACGCCGTCGAACACGACGTCCACCTCCCCGGCCTTCCCGGCCCAGCCCGGCTCGCCGTAGTCGACGGCCTCGTCCGCGCCCAGCCCCAGCGCCACCTCCGCCTTGCGCGCCCCACCCGCCACCGCGACGACCGTCGCCCCCGCCGCCTTCGCCAGCTGGACGAGCAGCGTCCCGACCCCTCCGGCCGCAGCCTCCACCAGCACCCGCTCCCCTGGACGAGGACGTGCCGCGTCCAGCATCATCGTCGCCGTCCGGCCGTCCGCCAGCAGCGCCACCGCGTCGTCGAGCGCAAGGCCGTCCGGCACCTCGAACAGGCCGGCGGCGTCCACAGAAGCCAGTTCCGCGTACGCGCCCGTGCCCCCGGTGCTACTCACCACCCGCCGCCCGACGAGCCCGCGGTCGACACCCGGCCCGACCGCCGCGACCACACCCCCGACCCCGTTCCCGGGGATGACCGGCGGCTCCACCCGCACCGGTACCGGCCCGGCACCCGCCCGCATCTGCGTCTCCACGAACGTGATGTTGACAAACTCGACCGCGACGAGCGCCTGCCCCTCGCCCGGCACCGGATCCGGCGCCTCCCCCGGCACCAGAACCTCCGGCCCGCCGAACTCCTTCAACCACACCGCACGCATAAGAACCCCTCCCATCACGGCATTCATCCGAAGCCTGCTACCTCAAGCTCAGTAGAGGTCAAGTCGTCCCCAACGAATCCCTTTTCTCGCCACACGCGCCTCTGTAAGCTTCTGCGCGTATTCCGCCCCGTTGTCGGCTGCCGCTCAGGGATGGCGATGCGCGCCCGGTTGGTCAGAAACCCCTCGCTGGGACTCCTTCTGATCGCCTGCCTGGCGGCGGGGTGCGGCTCGTCCGGCTCGTCCGGCTCGTCCTCCAGCGGCGAACTCGCCCCCAACGGCTCCCTTGACGACGGCGCCGCCCCGGCCCCCGCCGCCGCGGCCCCGTCCGGCATCCCAGAGAAGCAGCTCTACAAAACGGCCCTCAAGCGCTACCGCGACTACCAGACCGCCTACATGAAGGCGTACGAGACCAGCAACGCCGGCGACCTGCCCGCCGTGGCCATGGACCCGCTCCTCAGCCAGGTGACGAAGGACGTGGAGGCCACCAAGGCCAAGGGCGAGATCTGGCGCTTCACCAACACGCTCAACCCCCGCGTCTACGCCCGCGCGAGGGACAGCACGAAGATCTACGTCATCGACTGCGTCCGGACGCTCGCCGCCTACCGCTACTCGGCGAAGTCGGGCAAGCGCATCGACGGAGGCCCGGGCACCGCCTACGTGTACCGAGCGACCGTCCAGTACGACTCCGGTGCATGGAAAGTCGCCGCCACCATCCGGGACAAGCCATGCTGACGGTCCGCAGGGAAGGACACACGATGTCTCCCCACAGCACCAGCCGCCGCGCATCCTCCGCTGCGATAACAGCAGCGATCCTCGCGGTCCCCTTGCTCACCGCCGTCCCCGCACTGGCCGCTCCCTGCAAGGGACTCACGTGCAACTGGTCCGACAAGGGCGGCGGTGGGAGCGGCGGAGGCGGCGGAGGCGGAACCGGCGGGAACTCGGGACCCGTGGAGCCTCCACCGCCCGAGGGCCTGACCGCGAACGAGGCGCAGGGCTTCGTGCCCGTCGACAACGGCGGCGCGCCGCCTGCGGCGCCCGCCACCACGCTCGACTGGGTCGCGGCGGCCAAGAGTTCCGCCGTGCTGCCGACGCCGGTCGTGCACACCGCGCCGGACGGCAAGACCTACGTCCGGGTGCGGACCTCCCTCTGGGTCGAGGGCTTCGAGGTCGTCCAGACCCGCCCGATCGGCGGGAACGGCCAGCTGATCCAGGCCACCGCGCGGCCCGCGTCCGTCACCTGGAACATGGGCGAGAGCCAGAAGACCTGCGCCACCGCGGGAAGCAAGGACGGCAAGGCCTGCCACTACACCTTCAAGCGGTCTTCGGCGGGGCAGCCGGGCGGCAGGTACGCGATCACCGCCACCATCACCTGGAACCTCACCTGGACGTGCGAGGGCCCCGCCTGCGATCCGCGGCAGGGCGACCTCGGAACCATGACCATGACATCGCAGCCAACGCCGCTCGTCGTCAGCGAGATCCAGACCAACACGGGCCAGTGACGACGCGCGAGCATCGGCTGCCGGGATACGTCGAGCTCGCGGAACTGGGCGCGGGCGCGCAGGGAGAGGTCGTCCTCGCGCGCCACGAGTCGGGCGGCGGCCCAGTGGCGATCAAGTACCTCGCCGCCGATCTGCTCAGCGACACGGCGGCACGGAGCGTCTTCCGGGACGAGGCCGTGATGCTGAAGCGGGTGAACGACCCGCATGTGGCGCGGCTGCTCGACTACCTGGAGTCTCCCTGGGGCGCGGCGATCGTCCTGGAGGCGGTGCACGGCCGTTCGCTCCGCCGTGTCCTGGACGAGCACGACGGCCCCCTGGCGCCCGAAGCCGCGCTGACGACGTTGAAAGGCTCGCTGCTCGGGTTGGGCGCGGCCCATGCGGCCGGGGTCGTCCATCGGGACTACAAGCCCGCGAACGTCCTCGTCCAGGACGACGGGCAGAGCAAACTCATCGACTTCGGCATCGCGGTCCTTGCCGGACAGGGCGGGCAGGCCGGGACGCCGTCCTACATGTCGCCGGAGCAGTGGGCCGGTGACCCCGCCACACCGGCGACCGACATCTACGCGGCGACCTGCGTCTTCGTCGAATGCGTCACGGGCGAGAGACCTTTCCGAGGGACGACTCTCGCCGAGTTGAAGGCCGCGCACACCACAAGCCCGGTCCCCTTGGATCGGGTGCCAGGGCCCCTGCACCCGCTGGTTCGACGCGGTCTGGCCAAGCGCCCGTCCGACCGTGTGTGGAACGCCTACGAGTTCGTCAGGGAACTCGAAGCCATCGCCGTCCGGACCTATGGAGCCGAGTGGGAGCGGCGCGGTCTGATCGCGCTCGGCACCGTTGCCGCGACGGTGGCCACCGCCATTCCCCTGGCAATGCTCGGCCTCGCACCGGGGATCTCCTCCACCGCGGTGGGCGCCGCCGCCTCGGGCCTGGCGAAGGCCGGCCTCCCCGTGTCCAAAGGCTTCCTGGCCAAGGTCGGTGGCGCGAAGGGAGCGGCGGGCGTCGGAGCCGTGGGGGCGGGCGCCGTGATGGCGGCATGGTTGTTCTGGCCCGGCCCGAGCGTCGGCGGGACGAGTACCGCCGCAGTCCACGCGTACTTCACCAAGCCCGGCGTCCTCCTCGGCCAAGCCGGCATGCCCGCCGCCGAGACCCCCTACATCGACTTCAAATACACGCTCACTCCCGCGAGAGCGAAAGCCGGGACGGAGGTGCGCCTGGTAGAGCGCTTCCGGGGACGGACACCCGAGGGCGTCTACTACCCGCCCGGGGGCGGACGCCAATGCTTCGGTGAAGGAACCAGCTCGCCCAAGACCCACTTCTACAAATGGAGCATTGGCCAAGGCAACGGCTTCGACTCGGACACGCTCGCCTTCTACCGAATGCCCCCGGTCAAGCCGAAGGACATACCGCAAAAGACGACGGACGCGGTCATCCTCCCCGTCAGCGGCGACACGACGGGCGAGCACCAGCCGTTCGTCCAGGCGGAATGCGCCACCATGAGCAGCTGGACGACGACGTACAGGATCGTCCTCCCGGAGCAAGACCAGCTGCCGCCCGGCAAGTACCTGGTGACCCCGCGCGTACCAATGAAGATCACAACGACGCTGCGGGAAGAGACCGCGATCCCGCCGGAGTCCGCAGGCGCGACCATCGACGGGACCCTGCCCGTGCTCGAAATACTGGACGGCTGAGCACGCTCCCGCGGACAGCGCTGTGGGGGGGTGTTTATGGCTCTGACCTCTTGGAACTACTCCTTGTGGCTGGTTGTCGCTCTGAGTGGTCGGCATGGGGTGGGGCATGACGGTATTGATCCTTGTGGTGCTGGCCGTGGCGCTGGTGGGGGGTTTGGGCGCCAACCTTTGGTGGCGCAGACGCACCGGGAAGACCGACTCCGACGGGTGCGTGTCGCCCAAGGATCTGCTGGGTCCCGTGCTCACCCTGACTGTGCTGATCCTGGCGTTCATCCTGGTGCAGGCGTCCAGCTCGTACAACACCGCGCGCGACGCGTCCCGGGCCGAGGCGAACGCGCTCGACCATATGTACGAGGTCGCCGCCTATGTCCCGCAGCCGGAGCGGCAGCGGATCGAAGCGGACCTGGTCTGCTACTCCCGCGCGGTGGTGCACCACGAATGGGACATGAGCGACGGCACCCTTTCCCCGATCCCCAGCCTCTGGTCCACCGATGTCCGTAGGGCTTTCGCGGGGGTGGCCAAGAGCGAGAGTCCGGCATTCGGGATGCTGGTGTCGGCGGACAAGGAACGCGCCACGGAACGCGGTAAACGTGTGGACGAGTCGAAGGCCAAGACCCCGAACCCGGTCTACTGGCTGGTGCTGCTCGCCCTGGTGATCGCTCTGGTCGGGTACGCGCTGGAGATCCCGCTGACGCGCAACGCCGCGCAGATCAGCACCATGATCGCCGTCACGATCCTGTTCGCCCTGGTCCTGCTGCTGATCCGCGATCTGGAACAGCCGTTCACGGGGCTCGTCACCGTCGAGTCCGATCCGGTGGCGCAGATCTCCAACCAGCTCGCCCGCGACTTCGCCAACGCGAACCCCGGCGCGCGGCTGCCTTGCGACGACACCGGCCGCCGTATCGGATGACCGGGCGGCCGGTGCCAAAGGCGCTGTGACGCGGCCCCGGGGGCGGGGGCCCAGGGCGGGGCTCGGGGCCGCGTCGGGGTCAGCGAAGGCCGTAGGCGCGGGTCACGGTCTGTTCCACCGCGTTTCCGGAGCCGTCGGCGGCCTTGAACCGCAGGGCCGCGTAACCGTTGTGCGTGGTCGGGTGGACGACGTTGGCCGTCCACCGGTCGGTGCCGTTGGGGGTCAGCGCCACGGTGGTCCAGGTGGCGCCGTCGTCGAAGGACGCCTCCAGCGACGCCGAGGTCACCGCGGATCCGTTCAGGGCGCGCTCGGCGACCACGTCCAGCGGGAACGTGACGCCGGACGGGGCGCGTCCGGTGCCGTCGTAGTCGCCGGTGATCCGCGGCTGAAGGAGTCCGTGCTCGTTCGCGAACGGGTCACCGGGACGTTCGGCGGACGGGAACGTCCAGTGCGCGTCGATGCTCGACACGTACTTCGACCAGCCGACCGAGCGTTGCAGGGACATGTCGAGCCGGAACGTGGCGGCCTCGGCGGGCACGTTCCAGTTTCCGCCGAGCGGGTTGCTGCTCTGGCCGACCAGCTGGCCGTTGCGGTAGAGGGCGAGCGTGCCCGTGATGCCTTCGGAGTAGTTGCCGCCGAAGTTCTCGTGGCCAGGCGTGCCGGTGTCGGCGATCAGCGCCCCGGTCACGAGCAGTCCCTCACCGTGCCCGGTCTTCATCGTCGGCCCGAACGCGGCCTTGTTCCACGTCTCGGAGTAGGTGGCGCCGGGAGCATAGTTCTGCAGGCTGGTGTGCCGCTGGGCCACCTGGACGTCGGCGGCCTGGTAGAAGTAGTTCCCCCTCCAGACCACGCCGTCCGCCGTGTAGTAGATCCGCTGCGCGCTGGGTGCGGCGGCGGCGTGCGTGAGGCCCACCGCCGATTCGTCGATGCCTTCGAAGTCGACGATCGTGGAGTGGGGGCCGACGCCGTTGGACGCCACTCCCTGGGACGCGTAGGTGGTGTTCACCAGCGCCAGGCTGCTCGGCGCGGCGGTGAACGTCAGCGTGCTGGGGATGCGGCCGGACGTCGGGAACGCCAGGTTGTAGACGCGCGGCGAGGGCAGGGTGGCCGGCGGTTCGGACTGGCTCTCCACGTACAGGAAGTGGTACGGCCGCGTGGCCGTGGACGACGGCCAGGCGCGGAGGCTGGTCTGCGGGGTGCCGGTGATGGTGGACGAGATCCGCTGCCCCGCGATCGTCTGCGTGATCTGGGCGTGGCTGTTGGTCTCGGCGGCGGTCGTGGACGGGCTGACCGCCTTGATCTCCGTCGCCGTCCTGGCGTCCATGGTGATGTCGGCGTCGGCGGTCACCGAGAGCGCCGGGTTGCCGTAGAGGGCCAGGTCCCTGGGGTTGGCGGGGTCGCCGGTGAGGACGATGGCGGTCAGGTCGTAGGTCCCGGCCGGAACCAGGGCGGTGAGCGTGTCCCCGGACTGGGTCAGCGCGTACTCCGCGCCGGACGCCGGGTCGATCAGGCCGGCGAGGGGCGCGACGGGCGTCCCGTCGATGTCGATGCCGCGGATCGTGACCGTGTGGTCGGCGGCGTCGCCGCGTGCGGGGGCCTTGGTCTTGCTGTGGCCGATGCTGGCGGCGGGCCGGGACGGCTTGGTGGTCCCGTCCGGACCGTTCCCGGTGGTCCCGCTCGGCCCGTTCCCGGTGGGCCCGCCCGGGTCGGCCGACGCCGCGGGGGCGGCGGGGACGAGTAGCGCGGCCAGTGCGGCCGTTCCGATCAGGGCTGTTCTCCAGCGCCTCACCCGTTGTTCCTTCCATGTGGTGACAGGGGTCGGAAGTGGGCGCAGAACCGGACGTGCGGTCCCGGGGAGGACCCCCGCCAGCGGGGGGGGTTCTGTCCCGATTTCCAAGATCACCTTATCTTGATCTTGATCGGGGGCGCCGCCGTGGACGTCCGGTCGCGGGGCGGCATCGCCGGCACATTCCTGGGGATGTAACTCATTGCAATCAGGAAATTACTCTTAGTGTTCTGCGAAGGAGAGACATGTCATACAGGCATCTCGTTGGCGGTGTCGCCGTCGTGGGCGCCGTCGTGGCCGGGACGTTCGCCCCGTTGGCGCCGGCGGCGCAGGCGGACGCGGCGCGTCCGGTCGCCGTCCCGGCGGGGCGCGGCGGCGACGGGCCGTCCGATCTCGTGCTGTCGGACTGGTCGCTCACCCGCGCCACCGAGGCGCTGGTGCGGTCCGCCAAGAAGCGCGGGAACCAGCGGGTGACGATGGTCGTCATGGAACGGTCGGGGGTCATCAGGCTGGTCGTCAGGACGCGCAGGGCGGGCCCGCAGACCTACGAGTCGGCCAAGCGCAAGGCCTACACCGCGGTCGCCTTCGGCCGGCCCACCAGCGCCCTGACCGGGAACGAGACGATCAAGCAGATCCCGGGCACGCTGGTGCTCCCCGGCGGCGTCCCGATCATCCGGAAGGGCTTCCCGGTCGCGGGCATCGGCGTCGGCGGCGCCCCCGACGGACGGATCGACGAGGCCATCGCCGGCGACGTCCGCGCGGCGATGGCGGCACAGCGATGGCGGCACGGCGCTGATATGTCCTGATCTGGTGACATACGGGTTGGACGGGTGGGGGGTCCTGGGCGCGCTGGTAGGATCTCGGCCGATGCGTGGGCGGAGGCGTACGACGAGCCCAGGGTCCCCGCCCCCGGCGTGACGCGGCCGAGGTCCGGTCGGCACAGGATTCTGTCCGCCCGCACGTCCCACAGTTAGGGTCCCGGTGTTGCTCTCCCCTCTGCTCGACCGCCGTCCCACGGTTGGGGCCGTGGTGGACGCGGTGAAGGGGAACCGGCTTTTCGCGGTGGTGCTGGCCGCGGGCATCGTGCTCCGCGTGATCACCATGCTGGGTTTCCAGGGCGTGCTGTGGTTCAACGACAGTTACGACTTCGTGCGGATCGCCAACGATCCGTTTCCGCATCCGCTGCGGCCGTCCGGTTACGGGATCTTCCTGTGGGCGCTGAAGCCGTTCCACAGCCTGGCGCTGGTGACGGCGCTGCACCATGCGGCGATCATCGGGCTCGCGGCGGTCGGCTACCGGATGCTCGTGCGCGACTTCGACGTGCGGCGGGTGTGGGCGGCGGTGGCGGTCGCGCCGATCCTGCTGGACTCCTACCAGATCGTCCTCGAACATCTGCTGCTGTCAGACACGCTGTTCACCGTCCTGGCGTTCGGGGCGATGCTGCTGCTGGCGAAGCCCGGCGCGACGGGATGGCAGCGGGCGGCGCTGGTGGGCGCGCTTCTCGGCGTGGCCGCCGTCACGCGGACGGTCGGGGTGCCGCTGTTCCTGATCGCGGTGCTGTACCTGCTGGTGCGCCGGACGCGCTGGCCCGCCTACCTGGCGCTCGCGGCGATGTTCGTCCTGCCGGTGGGGGCGTACGCGACGTGGTACCAGCAGGAGCACGGCCGGTTCGGCATGACCGGGGTGGACGGCATCTTCCTGTGGGGACGGACGGCCGCGTTCGCCGACTGCGACGCGTTCACGCCTCCCCCGGACATCGCCAGGCTCTGCCCGCACGGCCCGAAGGACGAACGGCCCGCCTCGTCCCACCAGATCTGGGTGGAGGGCTCGCCGACCGGCTGGAAGAACGGCGAGGCGTTCGACGAGAAGACCAACGCGGACGCGCAGCGGTTCGCGCTGTGGGCGATCCGGAACCAGCCCCTCGACTACGCGCGGGTGGTGTCGTACGACTTCTTCGTCCGGACGTTCTCGTGGAACCGCAGCCGCTACCCGACCGTGGGCACCGAGGCCAGGTACCACTTCCCGACGAAGCCCACCGCGCGTAAGCCGGACCTGCCCGTGCTCGGCGGCGGCGACCGGCGGACGGTCGTCCGCGCGTATTCGCACGGCACGGGACGCACTCACGTAGTGGAGCCGTACGCGGGCGTCATGCGCGGTTACCAGGAGCGTGTGAGAGTGCCCGGAACGGTGCTGGGGGTCGTCCTGCTGGCCGGGGCGGCCGGAATCGTGTGGCGGCGGGCGCGCGCGCGGACGGCTCTGTTCTGGACGTCGAGTGTGGCGCTTCTGGCCGTCCCGCCCGTCACCGTGGACTTCGACTACCGGTACCTGCTGCCCGCACTGCCCTTCGCGTGTTTCGCGGCGGCGATGGCATGGGGACGCAGCGTCCCGTCCGGGGGCGGGTCGAAGGCCGAGCCGGTCAAGGAGACACCGGACGAGAAGGAACCACAGCCCGCCACCGCGAACTGAGTACGAACGCGGATACCGCCCCGGGGCCCGGCGGCTCGATCATGAGCGCATGCGCCGAATCGCGATCGTCCTGGTCAGCCTGGTGGGCCTGCTGGCGGGCCTGCTGATCACGGGGTGCGTCCCCGGGGCGTCGGCCGAGGACCGGGCCGCCGACGCCGCCCTGGAGAAGGCCCGTCGTGTCGGCAACGTCCTGTACGGCTCGCGTTCGTGGTCCGCGCAGGACATGGGGCACCGGGCGGCCGACCTCGACGAGGTGGACGTCATGCGGGTGAGCGGCACGAAGACCGGCGCACCCGAAGGGGTCGTGGTGGTGGTCAGGACGTCCGGCACCGCGGCGATGGATTGGCCCGACACCGGGACGGTCACCGTGAAACGGTGCTTTGAGCTGCGGTTCAGCCCGCGCACCGAATGGGACGACGCCCCGCGGAAGGTGTCCTGCCCGCGCGGGGAGCCGCTCAGGTTCAAGCCGTGGCCGAAGACGCCGGACATCCCGTCCACACGCCTTGAGAAGGTGCTGCCGCGCGTCCCTGCCGGGGGCAGGGCGGACGAGGCGGAGGTCCGTGAGGCCGTCGCGTCGCTGCGTCTCGACCCGGCCGTCCGCGCCGAGTTCGATACCCAGGGCTCTGTGGTGGGCTTGGTGTTGTCGGTGCGGCCTTACAAGTCCGGCGTGCTCGACTGCGTCCTGGCCCGCGTCGCGCCCGGCCGGACGGACGTGTGGTCACCGCCCAGAATCCAGCGCACGCTCGGCGAAAGCGGGTGCAGCACGGCCAACGCGATCAACCCGATGGCGCCGCCCCACTGAATCAGCGTTTTGAGCGCGCTAAAGGCCGAGGCGGGCGGCGGCGACCTTTTTCGGGACGACCATGCGCCACGCGTCCACGACCAGTTCCCGCATTTCGGGCTCGTCGAGCGCCTCCGTCCAGGCGTGGACCCAGTTGAAGCGCAGGTCGGATTCGCGCGGGAGGTGGAACTTGTCCGGCTCCGACTCGATCAGCGCGGCGCGTTCCTCCTTGGGGAACGCGAAGCCCATCACGGTCTCGTCCTGAGAGAAGGCGACGTAGACGATCGAGCCGACGCGGAACTTCACCTGGTCCCTGATCAGGTGCTCGGACGTGCGCGGAAGCGTCAGCGCGAGCGCCCGCACCTGGTCGACGGTGATCATCGTGTCCTCCTGTGGCCGTGCTCGCGGGGTCGCGATCCCCCGGCACAAGCATCACACACCGCATGATCTTGATAGATTTCCGTGACGAGGGGGCGGACGTGAACGAACTGGTGCGCTGGCAGACCGAGCACGGGACCATCGTCGTGGAGACCGACGACCGGGAGCCCGGGTTCTCGTCGGTGTCCCGCCAGGGCGGCATGATCCACGACGCGGCCGGGAAGTTCGAGGACGCGTTCCAGCACGTCCGGGACGCGGCGGAGACGGCGCTCGCGGCGCTGCGCGGCGGCGAGCTGAACCCGGACGCGGTCGAGCTGGAGTTCGGCGTCAAGCTGAACGCGGCGGCCGGGGCCGTGATCGCCAAGACGTCCGTCGAGGGGCATCTCAAGGTCAAGATGATCTGGGGCCGACCGGCGGCGGGGACGGGAACCGGAGCCCCGGAGGAGGCGTGACCGGACGTGGACGACTGGCAGTGGCGCGCCTGGGTCGGCCATCCGGCGGGCGGGAAGCTCGGCGCCGCGTTCCTCGTCACTGAGAACCGGCTGCTGACCTGCGCGCACACCGTCCACGGGCTGGACGAGGCGCGGGTCGGGTTTCCCGGGCTCCGCGAAGGGCTGACCGCCAGGGTCGTGTGGCGCGGCGGGTGGCTGCGGGAGGGCGACACCGGCGACGTCGCCGTCCTCGAACTGGACGAGCCGGTGCCGTTCCCGCCCGCCCGGCTGGCCGCCCCCGACGACCTGCACGAGCGCACCGCCGGCGGCCGGACGTTCGGCGTCTGCGGCTTCCCGAGGCGGCACGACCGGAACGAGCGGCACGCGGCCGTGACGACGTCCCCGCACCGGGGCATGCGGCAGGAGTGGTGGGAGCTGAAGACGGGCGCGGGCGAGTGGCTGGAGGAGGGGTTCAGCGGGTCCGCCGTGTACGACACGTCGACGGGCGAGGTCATCGGCATGGTGACGAACGCCGAGCTCCGGCACGGCGACCGCGCGGAGCTCGGCTGGATGCTGCCCGTCACCAGCCTCCGCGCGCACTGGGAGGAGCTGGACGACCTGCTCCCGCTCCGGTGGGCGACGGCGGAGGCGCGGCGCGAGCTGCGGGAGCTGCTGGACGGCGTGCGCTTCACCGAACCGCTCGGCGCCGACCTCGAACGGGCGGTCGGCCGCCCGCCTCTCAGCGAATTCCGATCCGCGTGGGCGTCGGTGCGGTATGTCGCGGAAGGGCTCGCTGAGGACAGGCTCGTCCGGTATCTGGCGGCTCTCGGTCGGCATCTGTCCGACGCGCTGCGCCAGCGGCTCGCCGCCTGGTCGGTGCGGCATCTGCCAGGCGCCGCGCCCGCCGCCCCGGGCCCGGCGCGTTCCGGGCCCGCGTCGGTGATCGTCCGGCTGGAGCGGGTGACGTTCGACAACGCCTTCGACGTCACCGTGCACACCTGGACGGACGGGGCCGAAGGGCCGTCCAGGCCGACCGTGCGCGTCCCGGAGCGGCGGGTCCGGGCGGCGGTCGAGGAGGGCGTGGCCGCGCTCGCGCCCGCGCTGTTCGGGCACGAGTGGATGATCGAGTTCGCGGTGCCGGAGAGCTGGCTCGGCAAGCCGTTCGAGCAGTGGTACATCGACCCGCGCAACAAGATCCCGATGCGCCGGTATCCGGTCGTCGTGCGGGACGTCGAACGCCTGCGCCCCGACTCGATCCGCCGCGACCAGGCCCACCACCGCTGGAAGCTGCTGAACGCGCGCGGACGCAGCGACCCGCACCCGATTCCCTGCGACGAACCACGCAAGGGCAGTGAATTCCAAGACTGGCTGGAAGCGCACGTCGATTTCTGCGTGCTCGTCTATGGGTCGCGTCCGGTGAAGAGCCGGTTGACGGCCGCGCTCAACAACGGCATCCCCGTCATGCTGTGGACGCGTACGCCGTGCGACGCGCCGGCCCACGGCGACTGCCGCGGGCACCGGCTGCTTGACGAGCTGACCGCCGCCGTGGGCGACAAACACCCCGGCGACCTGCCCCAGGTAGCGCTCGCCCTACGCAAAGAGGCGCTCGTCGCCCCCAAGGACAAGCCGCACTGCGGACGCGACCTGACCCTGCTGTGGGACGATCCGTCCCGGCTCCCCGATCCCCCGCTCGCCATGGAGGTTTAGGTGCCCGACTGGCTGCTCTACACAGGGAGCCGTCGCCCGCACGACGGCATCGACCGGTTGCCTCCGCCGCCGCCTTGGCGCGCGTTCGACGGCGAACCCGTCCTGCCGCCCCCGCCCGGGGCTTCCGGTAACGCGCACCAGGCAACGACGTACCGTCCGTCGGACGATGCCGTGCAGCAGGTCAATGCCGCCCTGTATTTGCGTCGTCCGCTCCTGGTGACGGGCCCGCCCGGTACGGGGAAATCGACGCTCGCCTACGCGGTGGCCCACGAACTAGGGCTCGGACCCGTCCTGCACTGGCCCATCACCAGCCGGACGACGCTCCGCGACGGTCTCTACCAGTACGACCCCCTGACCCGCCTCTACGCAGCCGGACACAACAGCGCTCCCGGACAGGGCAGCGGCCCCGGACAGGACGGTGCGCCCGCCGACGAGGACATCGGCCGCTACATCCGCCTCGGCCCCCTCGGCACCGCGCTGCTCCCCTTCGGGCGTCCCCGCGTCCTGCTCGTCGACGAGATCGACAAGAGCGACATCGACCTGCCCAACGACCTGCTCACCATCTTCGAGAAGGGCGAGTACGAGCTGCCAGAGCTGACCCGCCGCGCGGACCCGTCCGCCGACGTCATGACCGCCGACGCCCCCGGCTCCCGGGTCACGGTCACCGCCGGAACGGTCCGCTGCCGCGCGTTCCCGCTGGTCGTGATGACCAGCAACGGCGAGCGCGAGTTCCCGCCCGCGTTCCTGCGCCGCTGCGTCACCGTCGAGCTGCGGCAGCCGTCGGGCGAGGCGGAGCTGTCGGCGATCGTCCGCGAGCACCTCGGGCCGCTCGCCGACCAGAGCGACGACCTCGTCCGCCGGTTCTTCGAGCGCGCCGCGTCCGGCACCCTCGCGACCGACCAGCTCCTCAACGCCGTCTACCTGTGCCGCCACGCCGACACCGAGGACCGCCGGACCCTGGCCGACCGGATCATGCCGTACCTGTCGGAGCCCGTCGATGACGATTGACCGCCTCCGGGACGCCCTCTCCGCCATCGGGCCGCCGCCGGACGCGCGCGAGCTGAGCGAGATGCTGTGGCTCGCCTGCCACATTTCGCCTCCCGAGGAGCAAGCCCGACCTGCCCGGCCGGTCGAGACGGAGGAGCCCGCCGAGCCTCCTCGCCCCGCCGCTCCGTCCGCTCCGTCCGCGCCCGCTCCGCCGCCGCCCGCTCGGGAGCCGCACTCCCGGCTTCATCCGCGTCCCGCGCCCGGGGCCGCCGCCGGGCCGGTCGGCGAGGCGTCGGAGGTGCTCGTCCCGACCGCGCCGATGCTGGCGGACCCGCTCGGCGTGCAGCGGGCGCTCCGGCCGCTCAAGCGCCGCGTCCCGTCCAGGCACCGCTTCGAGCTGGACGAGGACGCGACCGCCGCCCGCATCGCCGAGACCCGGCTGTGGACGCCCGTCCTCGTCCCGTCGCCCGAACGCTGGCTGAGCCTGAGCCTCGTCGTCGACACGGGCCCGACGATGCGGCTCTGGCGCCCCCTCGCCCGCGAGCTGGCCGAGACCCTCCTCCGCCAGGGCGCGTTCCAGGACGTCCACCTCGGCTACCTCGACGCCACCGGCGGCATCACCGCCACCCCCGACGCCCCGCGCCAGGACCCCGGCACCCTCCTGGACGCCTCCGGCCGCCACGCCGTGCTCGTCCTGTCCGACTGCTCCGGCCCGCACTGGTGGAACGGGCGCGCGGCCGAGGCCGTCCGCCGCTGGGCGCAGACCGGGCCGACCGCGATCCTCCAGCCCCTCGCCGAACGCCTCTGGCGGCGCACCGCCGCCCCCGCCACCCCCGGCGTCGCCTTCCTGCCCCGCCCGGCCGCGCCGAACACCGACCTGCGCTTCACCCCGTACGACGGCGCCGCCGCCCCCGGGATCCCCGTCCCCGTGCTGGAGGCGTCGCCCCGCTGGTTCGGCGCGTGGGCCCGCCTCGTCTCCGGCTCGGACCCGCAGCCCGCCGCCGTCGCGACGATCCCGTCCCGCCCTGCCGGGACGACTCCGGTGCGGCGCGAACGCGAACTGACGATCGGCGAACGCGTCCGCCGCTTCCTCGCCACCGCCTCCCCGGACGCCGCCGAGCTCGCCGCCCACGTCGCGGTCTCCGTCCCGTCCCTGCCGGTGATGCGCCTCATCCAGCACCGCATCCTCGGCGGCTCAGGCCCCGGGCAGCTCGCCGAAGTGCTGCTGAGCGGGCTCCTGCGTCCGGCCGGGGGCGTCCGCTACGAGTTCGTGCCCGGCGCCCGCGAGGCCCTCCTCGATACACTCCCGCGCCCCGAGGCCCTGCACACCCGCCGCGTCCTCGAAGCCGTCTCCGCCGAGATCGAACGCCGCGCGGGAACGTCCGCCGACCAGTTCCGCGCCCTCCTCCCCACCGAGGGCGGCCCGGTGACCCTCACCGCCGACACCGACCACTTCGCCCTCCTCACCCCTCAAACCCGCTCCCACCTCGTCCCGGCACCACCCGCGCCCGACCTGCTGGACCTCCTCGGCACACCCGTCGACGAACTCCTCGGCGACGGCTGGGGCCGCCGCCCCCCGAACCCCATCCCCATCGGCGTGGACGGCAAGGGCGAAACGGCGCGAATCGACATCCTCCGCCGCGGTGTCGCCAACAAGCTCTGGCTGATCTTCGGCCCGAGAAGGGACCGCGACGCCCTGCTGCGGACGATCGTGCTCGGACTCGCCCTCAACCATTCGCCGAGCACGGTCACCTTCTCATTCGTCGACTTCTCCGGCGGCACTTCCTTCGTCGGCCTGGGCAGCCTCCCCCACGTCACCACCGCGGTACACACCACATCGACGGACTCACCGCTGATAGGCCAATTGCCATGGGTGCTGGAAAGCGAGCGACGGCGCCGCGAGACCATCCTCCAGGCCGCTGGGATCCCCACGTGGGACGAATACCAGACGGCCATCGCCGATGGACGGCCGCTCGACCCACTGCCCGCCCTGATCGTGATCCTCGACAACGCCGTGCCGCTCTTTGAGGCGCGGCACGACATGCTCGAACCCATCATCAACCTCTGCGAAGCAGGACCGGCTCAGGGGATTCGATTCATCCTCTCCTCTCCAGAGACTTCGCCGCCGCCGCCCCGCCTGGCCGAGTTCGCGGGATGGCGCGCCAACTTCCCCGCAGCGGAAGACGGCGTCAACTCCGGATCCCTCATGACCGAGCTGAAAACCCATTTCGGCTTTCGTCCCGCACGGATTTCTCTCGATGTGAGCGACCCCATCGTGGAACGGATGCGTCAGCGCGGCCCCCGGGCAAGCAGGCTCGCGTGGCGGACGGAGCCCCCGGCAGGCACGGCTCCGTCCCACATCACACCGCGGCCTGGCCTCGCCCCGGAAAACGACGTGCTGAGCTTGAACGGCGGCGACCCAAGCGCGGAGTTCGAGGAGACGTGGGCCCTTCCCGCGTCCACGCCCCGGAATCCGGCCGTCGGCCACGACGCTGATGGAAACGTCGTCACCCTGTACCCGCTCGACCTCTCGTCGGGTCTTCCGCATGGGCTGGTCGCGGGTGAGACCGAGGCACGTCAGCGCGTCATCCGCGCCATTACGCTCGCGCTGGCCGCGACGTCCTCTCCCTCGGACGTCATTCTTGCCTTCGCAGGTCTGGGCGAGCATCCGCTCGGGGACCCCATCGCGCTGCCGCACGTCGTCTACTCCGAGGACGAATTGCTCGGCCGCCCTGAGAAACTCCAAGAGTTCTTCAGATTCCTCACGGACGAGCTCGATGCCCGGGCCGCCGAGGGTGCGCCCGAAAGCATGGTGGAAGAACTCCTGTCCCGCGACGCGCCGAGACCGCCCCCAGGCCCGCCGCGGCTGCTCGTGGTGGCGGACGTTTCGCTGACCTTTCCGTCCAGCAGGCGCGAGGTGGGCGAGGCGCTCCTCTCACTCGCCCAGCGGGGTAGGTCGCTCGGCGTACAGCTGCTGCTCACGTCGACCAGCGTGGAGAACACCACGATGTGGAGCCGGTTCCTGCCGCTGCTCGGCTGGCGGATCGCGGCGGGCCGTCTGCCGCCCGCCGAACTCCAGCGCGTCCTCGGGCGCGCGAACCTCCCGTTCGCGGACGACCGGACGGCGTACCTCCTCGCGGGAGGCGGCACACCGCGTCCGTTCACGGTGGCGCCGGAGCCGCCCGAAGCCGCGCTCAACGACTTCCTCGAACGGACGAGGAGCCGGTCGCGAGCCGCCTCTCCCACCGCCGACGACCTTCCCCAGCTCGCCGCCCGGTTCGGCTCGCTGCTGAACACGTATGAGGGGTTGCTCGTTCGGCTCGGTGGCGGGCACGAGGCCGTCGCCGCGTTCGGGGTATTCGTGAACGAGGAGATCGAGTCCCGGCGGGCGGGCAGGGCTCCGGGGCCACGCCATCTGGTGTTCGAGGGAACGCGTCCCGCGCAGGTGATGTCGGCGTGTGCGGAGCTGTACGCGGAATTGCTCGGGGAGTTGGGTGTGGTGTCGACGGGCGGTCCGGTCGAGGCATCTAGCGAGGCTTTGAACGATCTCGACCTGATGAACACCGTGGGGGCCGTCCTGGAGCAGTTCGAGGCGGCCCTCGGCAAGGTGCTGTTCTTTCATGTCGCGGAGGACGTGTCGCTCCGGGAAGACCCCAGCCGCTCAGCCATCGGCACCGCGCTGAATATGGCCATGGACGAATTCAGCGACGATCCGGTCGTCATCCTTTACGGCGAGGCGCCGGTGCTGGGCCGTCTCTGGGAGCGCACTCCCGGCCTCCGTGACCGCTTTCGCCGGACGGTCAGCTTCACTGAGGACGAGGCGCGGCCCGGGCCGGACGTCGCCCCATCCGCGACGGTCGCGGACACGCGAATTCCCCTCGGCGTGGACGTTGACACCGATGAGCCCGTCCTGCTGGATTTCACGACCGACCAGCATTTGCTGATTTCCGGCCCGTCCGGGTCCGGAAAAGCGAGGCTGCTGTCTCACCTGTACGGCAAAATACGCACGCGCGTTGAAGGCGATCTCTACTTTCTCGACGGCGAAGACTACATTTCCGGGAGGAGGACCGCGTCGGGCGGTGACTCGCCCGCCGCCGACGAGTTCCGCCGCCGTCTCCGGGAGGTCGTCGGAAGGGTCGAGCACCGGGGCCGGACCGGCCACGGGGCCGATGTCTGCCTGGTCATGAGGAACCGCCGGTGGCTCCTCCAGGACGATCCGCTCCGGCCTCTTCTGCCCCTGCTCCGGTCGAGCGCCGAGAACGGTCTGCGCCTCGTGGTCTCCCGGCATCAGATCAGCTTCGGCGAGCCGAGGGATCCGCTGGTCGAGACGCTGCACGCGCTCGGCGCGCCGGTGTTGCTGCTCGGGCACGCGGGCGGTCAGGAGGCCGATCTGTGGGACGTGCCGTCCGCGTTGCGCCGCCCGATCCCGCATGGTCAGGCGCTGCTGGTGCAGTCTGACCGCCGGCGGTTCATCCGGCTGCCCCTGTTCCATATTGGATCGGACGGTCCATAACGTGTTAGCGTAGGCGCATGGCGCGGCCGAGGAAGTTCGAGGAGGAGCGGGCGGTCGAGGCCGCCATGCGGGCGTTCTGGGCGGACGGCTACGAAGCGACCTCCACCCAGGAGCTGTGCGACGCGACCGGCCTCGGACGGAGCAGCATCTACAACACGTTCAGGAGCAAGCACGACCTGTTCGAGAAGGCCCTGGTCCACTACATGGACGTCAAGACGGCCAACATCATCCGGGTCCTGGAGGACGGCGGCCGTCCCGTGCGGGAACGTCTGCGGACGATCCTGGAGTGGGCCGTCGAACCCGAGCCCGGCGATCCGGCCGGATGCCTGGTCGTGAACACGATGGTGGAGCTGGCGCCGCGCGACGAGACGGTCGCCGAGCGGCTGAAGCGGGACGAGCGGCGGCGGCTGACGGCCCTGACCGCGGCCGTCGAGGAAGGGATGCGGTCCGGGGAGATCGACCGGAGCAGGGACGCGCGGGCGCTGGCGCATTTCGTCGTCTCGACGGTCAGCGGCATGCGGGTCGTGGCTCGCGGCGGGGCCGACGAGCGCACGCTCGCCTCGATCGCCGACACCGCCATGAACGCAATCTGAGCTAAGAGGACGGGCATGTGCCCGTCCGTTCGCACGACCTGGTTTTGAACTGAACCATCCAATACAGAGGGGCGACATCGATGCCACTGGCCGTCTTCGTGCTCGGAATGGCGATCTTCGCGCAGGGGACGTCGGAGCTGATGCTGGCGGGGCTGCTGCCCGGCATGGCGGACGATCTCGGCGTGTCCGTGCCCGAAGCGGGGCTGCTGATCTCGGCGTTCGCGATCGGGATGCTCGCGGGCGCGCCGGTGCTGGCCGTCCTGACGCGGCGCTGGTCGCAGCGGCGGGCGCTGCTGGCGTTCCTCGCCGCGTTCGCCGCGACCCATGTCATCGGCGCGCTGACGTCCGACTACTGGGTGCTCTTCGCGACGCGGGTCGTGGGGGCGTTCGTCTACGCCGGGTTCTGGGCGGTGGCCGCGGCGACGGCGATCGGGCTCGTCCCGGCGAACGCGCGCGGGAGGGCGATGGGGATCGTCGCGGGCGGGCTCACGGTCGCGGCGATCGTGGGGCTCCCGGCCGGGACGGTCATCGGGCAGCATCTCGGCTGGCGGGCGGCGTTCTGGACAGTCGCGGCGATGTCGGTGGTCGCGATGGCGGGGGTGGCGGCGACGATCCCGGCCGGACGCCCGGCAGGCGAGAGCCCTCGCATCCGGGACGAGCTGCGCGCGGTGGCCGTCCCCAGGCTGTGGCTGCTGTACGGGACGATCGCCCTGGCCACGAGCGGGCTCATGGTCACGTTCAGCTATCTGGGCGCCTTGCTGGAGGAGACGACCCGCGTCGCCGAAGCGTGGGTCCCGGCGGTGCTCGCCCTGTATGGGGCGGGCGCGCTCATCGGCATCACGGCCGGTGGGCGGACGGCCGACACGCGAGGCGTCCAGACCCTGTACGTGGGGTTCGGCGGGCTCGTCCTCGTGTCGGTGGCGCTGGCCTTGACCGCCGGGTCGCCCGCGCCCGCGGTGGCTCTGGTGTTCCTGCTCGGCCTCGTCGGGTTCGGGACGAACCCGACGCTCAACTCGCGGGCCTTCGGAATGGTGGAGGGCTCGGCCACGCTGGTCGCGGCCGGGAACGTCGTCGCGTTCAACGTCGGGATCACGGCGGGGCCGTGGCTCGGCGGCCTCGCGATCGACGCGGGGGCCGGGCTCGCGTCCACGGCCTGGATCGGGGCCGGGCTCGGCGTGCTGGCGCTGGGCGCGGTCGCGGTCGGCCACGGCCGCGACCGGACGGCCGGGGCGGTCGAGGCCCGGCAGCGCACGAAGGTGAACGCCTGACCGGAGGGCCGGCGCGCGGAGCTCGGCGCGCCGACCCGGTTCATGGCGGTCAGCCGCAGGAGTCGGCGCGGAAGCCCCACAGGGCGCGCTTGCGGGCGTGTTCGGCGATCGTCCAGATGCGGTGCTGGCCCCGGTAGCAGGACAGGTCCTCGGGGCCGTGCGAGATGGTGCGGCGGGTGACGCGGCTCCACCCGTCCCAGTCCCGGGACGTCATGAGGAGACGTCCGCGCTTCTGGCCGCGGCCCTGGGTGAACCACCAGCGGCCGTTCGTCCTGACGCCGCCCTGGATCCTGTCGCCCGGCAGGGCGGCGGCCCAGTCGGCCTGGGCGACGCCGCCCCCGGACAGCGCCCACAGCGGCCAGGTGACCACGCGTCCCCGCGGCGCCTTCGGCTTGCAGTACTCGCCCGCGATGAGGGCGTGCCGCCACGTGGTGCGGTCGACCGCGATCCAGGACATGCGCAGCGGGCCCGAGCCGTGGCATTTGCCGCTGGTGCTGCCGCGCGTGAAGTGCCAGCTGCCCGTCTGAGCCATCACGTAGCGGTGGCCGTGGCCGTAGTACTTCTTGCCGTGCAGCCCGACCCGCCCGGCATGGCCCGTGGACCCGGCCTTGCTCTTGCCCAGGTCGTAGATCTGCCGGATGTCGAATTCGCGGACGCCGTGGCGCGTGTCGGCCACGTACAGCTTGGAGCCGTACCAGGCGATGCCCCCGGCGTGGACGCCGATGTCGCCATAGGTCGGCCGTCCGCGCTTCATCGTCGGGTAGACGAGCAGGACGTGCCGGTATGTGCGCCTGTGAGGGTTGACGAACGTCAGCCTGACCCTGCCGCTGTCGTGCCACGACACGAGCAGGGGCCTGCCGCCGCCGGGCAGCCGTTCGCCCGCCGTCGCGTCCGAGACGCTCGTGACGCCCTGCGGGACCCACTTCCCGGTCGCGCTGTCCGCTCTGTCGAAGCAGTGGACGAGCGAGCGGGCGGGCACGGCGGCCGGCTTCCCGCAGCCGTGGCCGAGCCTGCGCTGCCCGGACGCGGTGAGCAGCGCGTCCACGCTGCTCCGTTCGAGCTTTCCGCTCAGCGCGCGGAGCGGCCCGCTGCGGTCGGAGACCCGGCGCAGATCGAAGTCACGGAGATTCGGGGCCGCCACGGCCGCCTGCGCCGGCGCTCGCCCAGGCGCAGACGCCTGCGCAGGCAGTGCGTGGACGACGCTCGCCACGAGCACGGCCAGCGCGACGGCCACGCCGTCCCGCCGGCGAAGCCCGGTCACTGTACGCTGCAAGATGATCACATTCCGCAACGTATCCCGACCCGGGGTCACGAATGGTGAAGAGATGACCTTGGGACGTGCAACTTAGTTTTCGCGCACCATTACGTCGCGCGAGTGAACCACCGCCCCGGCCCAGGCGTCGCGTACGGGACGGGGACGAACGCGGGACGCGGGAACGACGGACGGGACGGCCCGGAGACCGTCCCGCCCGCGAATCCCCCTTCATCAGCGCAGCTTGCACGTCCCGGTGCTGGACTTCGACGGGTCGCTCTCCGAGGTCGCCGTCACCGGCAGGTCGGTCTTGCGGTGGCCGCGCCGCGCGGCCTTCGCCCACACCTCGACCTCCGTGCTGCCCTTCGCCTGCGCGGTGGCCAGCTCGTTCGGGAGCCAGGTCGTCCAGCCGCTCGGCGCGCCGGCCTTGAGCCGGAACACGTCGGAGCCGTGGTGGCCGGTGCCGCCCTTGCCCTTGTTCTGGAGCGTCAGCGTGCACTTCGTCCAGCCGGCGCCGGTCGGCTGGCCCTGCGCGTTGCCGAGCTGGACGCCGCGCTCCTGCGGTCCGGCGCCGTCCAGCGACCGGATCGCGACCGTGTACGCCAGGACGCCCTTCTGGTCGCGCTCGACGTTCAGGACGTAGAAGTGCAGCCGGTTGGCCTGGTCGACGTACTCGTACTCGCTGCCGGAGTTCGTCCCCGCGTGGAACAGGGCGTCCGACAGCTGCCGGTAGTCGCCGATCGTCATCTTGACCGGGGTGCCGTCCGGCAGGACGAAGTCGACCTTGTCGATGTCCTGCGGGTTGGCGTCCTTGACCCAGATGAACGGGGCCTTGTCCTCGTTCTTGGTCTTCGCCAGCAGGACGCCGGAGTCCGGGGTGAAGGAGTCGGTGCCCATGCGGTCGACGACCTCAAGGGTGTAGTTCTCGTAACCGCCCTCGTCGCACAGCGGGTCGGTCTTGGGGTCGCACTTCGGGCTCTTGTCGCCGCCCGCGCCGAGCTTGAGGTTGATGCCCGTGAGGCCGCCTTCGCCCGGCACGACGGACCGGGCCGTCACCCGCGCGACGACCGCGCCGGACGAGGCCAGCTTCTCCCGGTCGAGTTGGAGCACGTGGTTCGGGTCGACCATTTCGAGCTTCAGCTTGTTGCGCAGCATGTGCTGCGCGCCCATGGAGCCGCCGCCCGTCGCGGGGATCGTCCACCGGCTGTGGGGGCCGCCGGGCCCGTTGAACGTGCCGCGGCTCAGCATGTCCCAGATGCCGCTGTAGGCGCGCCGGGGCGGGTTGCTGTACGGGTTGTTGTAGTTGTCGGCGATGCCGAGGATATGGCTGAACTCATGGGCGAAGACCGACATGCCGGAGCTCTCCGCCTGGGTGGACGACTCGCCGAAGATGGCGTTCGGCCAGATGGTGGAACCGGCCTGCCAGGACGTCCAAGGGATGTACCGGGTCCGCACCCAGTTCGTCAGGTTCGGGTCGCCCGGACCCCAGTCGGCGGGCACGTTCTCCTTCGTGCCGAACTTCATCTCGCCGAACTCCTGCCAGGTGGACGACTCGTCCTGCCCGGCGCTGAGGAAGAACACGAAGTCGAACTTCTTCGCGGTCTCCTCGCCGACGTCCGCGACCCAGGCGGCCCGCGCGTCCTTGCGCAGGTCGCGGTTGCAGGTGTCGCCGGCGGGGCAGCCCGTCCCGCCCTGCATGCCGTCCACGCCGTACTCGTGGTCCTTGGCGGGCATCTTGTAGGCGCCGAACCCGGTGAGGTTCACGCCGTACCGGCCGCCGGAGTCCTCCATCCAGTACTCGTGGAGGGTGTGGCCGTGGTTGAGCTGCTGCGGCTTGTTGAGGAACTCCTCGTAGAACTTGGCGACCTTGTCGCGCGGGACGTCGCCGGTCCCGACCGGGTTGCCGAAGATCGAGGAGTTCTTCGGCTGCGTCACCACGAACGGCTGGTTCGAATAGTCGACCAGCACGACGGCGCCGTTGAAGTTCTTGAGCGACCCCTTCTTGGCCGGGTCGGCCCAGTTCGTTCCCGGGATCTGCTTGTAGTCGTCCCAGGTCATCGTCTCCGGCATCTCGAAGTTCTGCGGATCGATGGGACGCGGTGCGCCGTGCGCGAAGCTCTGCGGCGAGGGCTGGGCGCGCTGCCACGGCTGCGTCTGCGGCCAGTGCTTCATCTGCCACGGGTTGGCGGTGGGTTTCGGGATGGGCGGGCTCGGCGGCGCGGCGGCGGCCGGGAGGGCCGCGGTTCCCATGACCAGCCCCATCACCGCCGCGGGCACCACCAGCATGTTCTTGGCGCGCATTTCTCCCCTGCCTCAAGGTGGGTTGCGGGGAGAAAGTAAAGAAAGGGGGATACGCCCGGCTACGGCCGACTTAGCCGATCTATTGCCGTTTGGCATGGCATGTCGGACGATGCGGCCAGGTCAGGCCCGGATGCGCCCCCGAACGGGCGGGTGCCAGGTCAGGCCAGCAGGTCACGCTCGGCCACGACGATCCCGTCCTCGTCGCTGTAGAGCCAGTCGCCCGGACGGAACTCCACGCCGCCGAACATCACCGGCACGTCCACCGCCCCGGCGCCGTCCTTGGCGCTCTTGCGCGGATTCGACCCGAGCGCCTTCGCGCCCAGGTCCAGCCCGCGGAGCGCCGCCACGTCCCGGACCACGCCGTTGATCACCACCCCGGCCCAGCCGTTCGCCACCGCGGCCGCCGCGATCATGTCCCCCATCAGCGCGGACGCCAGCGAGCCCGCGCCGTCCACGACGAGCACCCGGCCCTCGGACGGCGTGTTGAGCAGCTTCTTCACCAGCCCGTTGTCGCGGTTGCAGCGCACCGTCGACACCCGTCCGGCGAACGCCAGGCGCGCACCGTACTGCCGGAACTGCGTCCGGCAACTGCGCAGCTCGTCCCCGAAGTCGTCGACGAGGTCAGCGGTCGTGAATTCCATGCCCGGCACCCTATTGACTCAGCGGGACGGCGCGTCGATCGGGCGGCCGATCAGCCGGGACAGGACGATCGCCGTCTTCGTCGCCGTGATGTTGTGCGCGCGGCGCAGCCGTTCGAGCGCCTGTTCCAGATGCTGGATGTCGCGGGCCCGCACGTGCACCAGGGCGCTGGCGTCACCGCTGATCGTGTACGCCGCGACGACCTCGGGATGCCCCCGGACGCTTGAGTAGATCTCCTCCGGGGACGTCGCACCCGTGCAGAAGATCTCGATGAACGCCTCGGTCGTCCAGCCGAGCGCGGCCGGGTCGACGACCGCCGCGAAGCCGGTGATGACGCCGTCCGCGCGGAGCCGGTCGACGCGCCGCTTCACCGCCGGGGCCGACAGCCCGACCTTGTCCCCGATCTGCGCGTACGAGGCGCGCCCGTCCTCCAGGAGCCGTGCAACGATTCGACGGTCCAGCTCGTCAAGACGCAACAAATAACACCCCCCAAGTCGGTTTTCGTCATTGGTCGACGGTCGATCCCGAACATACGCTGGATATCGGACCGGCGGCCACCCGACCCCGCCCGGCCCCTTCCTCCCAGGCACCGGACGCCGTCCGGTGTCCCAGCCATGCCCGGGCCCGACCGGCCGGGCCGAGCCGCGAAGGAGCGCCGTGACGCCGACCCAGAAGCCGCCCGCGACGTCCAGTGAGCTGCGGGCGCTGTCCGACGAGCACAGCGCGCACAACTACCACCCGCTCCCCATCGTGGTCGCCGAGGCCGAGGGCGTGTGGATCACCGACGTCGAAGGCCGCCGCTACCTCGACATGCTGGCCGCCTACTCCGCGGTCAACTTCGGGCACCGCAACCCGCGCCTCACCGCGGCCGCGAAACGGCAGATGGACCGCGTCACGCTGGTCAGCCGCGCGTTCGACCACGACAACTTCGGGCCGTTCGTCACCGAGCTCGCCGAGCTGTGCGGCAAGGACATGGTGCTGCCGATGAACAGCGGCGCCGAAGGCGTCGAGACCGCGCTGAAGACCGCCCGCAAATGGGGGTACGAGGTCAAGGGCGTCCCCGCGGACCAGGCGAACATCGTCACGTTCGAGGGGAACTTCCACGGCCGCACCACCACGATCGTCAGCTTCTCCACCGACGCCGACGCCAAGGACTCCTACGGCCCCTACACGCCGGGCTTCCGCACCGTCCCTTACGGGGACGCCGAGGCGCTGAAGGCCGCGATGGACGGCTCCACGGTCGGCGTGCTGATCGAGCCGATCCAGGGCGAGGCGGGCGTGAACGTCCCGCCGAGCGGGTTCCTGCGCACGGTGCGGGACCTGTGCACCGCCAACGGCACCCTGATGATCGCGGACGAGATCCAGTCGGGCCTCGGCCGCACCGGCGAGACCTTCGCCTGCGAGCACGAGGGCGTCGTCCCCGACGTCTACATCCTGGGCAAGGCCCTCGGCGGCGGGATCATGCCGGTCTCGGCCGTGGTCGCGGACGCCGACGTCCTCGGCGTCTTCCGGCCGGGCCAGCACGGCTCCACGTTCGGCGGCAACCCGCTCGCCTGCGCCATCGGCCGCGAGGTCGTCGCGATGCTGAAGACGGGCGAGTACCAGGAACGCTCCAGGACGCTCGGCGCGCACCTGCACGAGCGCCTCGGCCGGCTGCCCGGCGACGTGGCCCGCGAGGTGCGGGGGCGCGGGCTGTGGGCGGGCGTCGAGCTGCACGGCAAGGCTCCGGTCAGCGAGCGCCTCATGGACCCCGGCGTGCAGGGTGGGCGCATGCTGCGGAACAGGAGTAGGCGCCAGGTGATCATCGGGTGCGGTGCGGTGGCGCTGGGCCTCCTGCTGCTCGTCGGAGGCGGCCTCTACCTGCTGCAGCGCAACTACGACGGGGACGTGCGGCGCATCGCCGGGGCGCTGCCGACCCGGGCCGGGCGCCCCGGGCCGGGCGGGGGCGGCGAGAACTGGCTGCTGATCGGGTCCGACCGGCGGGCGGACATCCCGTCGATGGGCGCGCGGGCCGACGCGATCATGCTGGTGCACCTGTCCGGGCGCGGCGACCGCGTGTCGGTGATCGCGATCCCGCGGGACGGGTGGGTGCCCGTCCCCGGGCACGGCACCACGAAGATCAACGCCGCGTTCGCGCACGGCGGGCCCGCGCTGCTGATCAGGACGGTGGAGCAGCTCACGGGCGTCCGCGTCGACCACTACGCCGCGCTCGACTTCGGCGGCTTCGTGCAGATGACCGACGCGCTCGGCGGCGTGGACGTCACCATCACCAAGAAGACCCACGACCCGAAGCACGACCGCACCTGGCAGGCGGGCCGCCAGCACCTGGACGGCGTCGAGGCGCTGGACTTCGTCCGGCAGCGCTGGAACCTCCCCGACGGCGACCTCGACCGGATCAAGCGGCAGCAGGCGTTCCTGCACGCCCTGGCGGAGAAGGCGCTCGACACCCGCAACCCGATCAAGATCGACCGGTTCATCCGGGCGGCGACGCGGTCGGTGACCGTGGACGACTCCGTGACGTCCGGCACGCTGCGCGGGCTGGCGCACCGGCTGCTGCGCACGTCGCTGCGGGAGTACCTGACCACCCCGGTCGCGGGCACGGACCAGCGGGAGGGGCAGAGCATCGTGCTCCTGGACGACGGCCGCGCGCGAACGCTGTTCACGGCCGTCCGGGACGACCGGGTCGGCGAGTACGTGACCCGCAGCGGCGCGGGGAACACGGTCGACGCCGTCCGCTGAAACGACGCCGTCCGCTGAAACACGGTCCCCACCCGCCCCGGGCGAGCCGACCGGCCTGGGCGAACTTGCTCGTAAATAACCGTTATGACGGACTCATCTACATGGATTAGTCTAAGCGGACTAATCGCTCCGACCATGAGGCCGTCCCATGTCCCGACCCCTCACGCCGCTCGCGCTGACCGTGCTGCGCATGCTGTGCGACGGGCCCATGCACCCGTACGAGATGCAGCAGCGCATCCGCGACCACGCCTACGACCAGGCCGTCAAGATCACGCACGGCGCGCTCTACCACTCGGTGGAGCGGCTCGCCGGCGCCGGGCTGATCGAGCCGCTGGAGACGAGCCGCGAGGGCCGCCGTCCCGAGCGCACCGTGTACGCGGTGACCACCGCCGGACGCGACGCCGCGCACATCAGGCTCGCCGAGCTGCTCGCGCGTCCCACCGAGGAGTTCCCGCTCTACGGCACCGCGCTGGCGTTCATCAACCTGCTGCCGGAGACCGAGGTCGCGCGGCAGCTGCGCCATCGCGCCGTCGCGCTGGAGGCGCTCCTCGCCGGGCACCAGACCGCCCACGACGCGCTGCTGAAGACCGGGCTGGAGCGGTACAAGCTGATCGACCAGGAGTGGCTGATCAACCGGGTCCGGGCCGAGCTCGACTTCACCCGGAGCCTGGCGGACGACCTGGACACCGGCCGCCTCACCTGGAAGGACGACGACGCCACCCGCCCGGCGAACATGACGGGGAGCATTTCATGAGCAGATGGCGCGGGAATCCCTGGGCGATCCTGCTGACGCTCTCGCTCGGCTTCTTCATGACGCTGCTCGACATCACGATCGTGAACATCGCGATCCCGAGCATGACCGAGAAGCTGGACGCCTCGCTCGACCAGGTCCTGTGGGTCATCAACGCCTACGTCCTGGTGCTCGCCGTCCTGCTGATCACCGCGGGCCGGCTCGGCGACCTGTGGGGCAAGAAGAACCTGTTCATCGCCGGTGTGACGCTGTTCACGCTGTCCAGCCTGGCGTGCGGGATCGCGCAGGACCCGACGCAGCTCATCGCGGGCCGGGCCGTCCAGGGCCTCGGCGCGGCGCTGCTGATGCCGCAGACCATGTCGATCATCATCGCGGTGTTCCCGGCGGAGCGGCGCGGCACCGCCCTCGGCGTCTGGGGCGCGGTCGCCGGGGTGTCCACCATCGCCGGGCCCACGCTCGGCGGGCTGCTGGTCACCCACCTCGACTGGCGGTGGATCTTCTTCGTGAACCTGCCGATCGGCGTGCTCGTGCTGTGCATGGCCGTGCCGATCCTGCCCGGCCACACGCCCGGCGTCCGGCACAAGTTCGACCTGACCGGCGTGCTGCTGGCGTCCGCCGCGCTGTTCTGCGTGACGTTCGCGCTCACCGAGGGCCAGAAGTTCGAGTGGAACGCCGTCATCTGGGGGCTGATCGCCGCGGGCGCCGTCCTGTTCGCGGTCTTCGTCGCGCAGCAGCGCACCCGGCAGGACGCGGAGCCGCTCGTCCCGTTCTCGCTGTTCAAGGACCGCAACTTCACGATCCTCAACATCGTCGGCGCGGCCGTCACGGTCGGCATGATCGGCATGATCCTGCCGCTGACGATCTACATGCAGTCGGTGCTGGGGTTCAGCGCACTGAAGGCGGGGCTCGTCCTGGCGCCGTCCTCGGTCATGTCGGTGTTCCTCGCGCCCATCGCCGGACGGCTGTCCGACCGCATCGGCGGCAAGTACATCCTGATGGCGGGCCTCACCCTCTACGCCCTCGGGATGCTCTGGGTCGCCGCCGTCGCCGAGGTCGGGACCGACTGGACCGCGTTCATCGCCCCGCTCACCCTCGCCGGGATCGGCATCGGCGGCGTGTTCGCCCCGATGGCCACCGAGGCGACCCGGAACGTCCCGCCGCGGCTCGCGGGCGCCGCGTCCGGGGTCAACAACACGATCCGGCAGGTCGGCTCCGTGCTCGGCGCGGCGGCGGTCGGCGCGCTCCTGCAGAACCAGCTCGCGTCGTCGCTGCGGGACGAGGCGGCGGCCCGCTCGTCCGCCCTGCCGCCCGACGCGCGCCCGGGCTTCGTGCGGGGCTTCGCGGACGCCGCCAAGGGCGGGCTTGAGGTCGGCGCCGGGCAGAGTGGAGCGCCGGAGCAGCTCCCGGCCGGCGTCTCGCCGAGCATGGCGGACCGCCTCCACGACCTGGCCGCGCAGGTGTTCTCGCACGGGTTCGTGCACGCCATGAAGCCGGCGATGGTCCTGCCGATCGGCGTGATGTTCCTCGGCGCCGCGGCCTGCCTGGCGCTGAAGGGACACCAGTCCGCGACGCCTGCCGCCGCCGACGAGAAACCGGCGCACGTCACCACCTGAAAGCCCCCGGCGGGCGGGCCTGCCGGGCGGGCCTACCGGCCGGTTCGGCCCGTCCGGCCGAGGAGCCACTGCCCGGACGGCCCGGCGGGACGGACGCGCAGCACGGCGAGCACGGCCGCGGCCAGCCCGCCGATGATGTAGACGTACCCGGCGTAGTTGGTCTTGTCGCTCAGCTCCGCGGGCATGACGAGATCGCCGCCGGGCCCCTCGTTCGACAGGACGAACACGACGACCAGCCAGGCGAGCACCATGATGACGGGGCCCGTCCGGCCGCCCATCCCCCAGCCCGCCAGCCGCACCACGGCGAACAGCCCGAGGGCGAGGACGATCGACGCGACCGGCACCCGGTCCACCGTCCAGTCCTGGACGAACGAGCCGACCAGCCCGTACACGGCGCCGAGCAGCCCGAGCACCGCGTAGGCGGCGCCGGACACGACCGCGTCGAGCGGGGCCTCGCCGTCCGGCCCGTCCGGGCCGGGCGGCATGGGGTGCCCCGGCGGGCCGCCGTGCGCGGGAAGGCCCTGCTTGGCGAGGCTCACCCGGGTCTCGTCGTCCTGTTCGTCCACGGACTCCAGGGTATCGAGGCGGTCAGCCGCGCGGGTCCGCCAGCCCCGCGAACAGGTCGCGCTCGCGGCGCCCGGCGCCGACCGGGCCCGGGTCGCCCGCCTGGAGGATGAAGTACTCGGTGCCGAACGCCTGCTGGCCCAGGTTGTTCGACAGCGCGAAGAACGGCCCGACCTGCTCGGGCGCCACGACGATCTGGGTGCGGTGGGCGCGCAGGGCGCCGAGCTTGGCGGGCAGGTGCGCGCGGGCGTCCACGACCGTGGTGACCTGCCCGTCGGGGACGCCGGACCCGAGCTCGTCCAGCCCGGCGACGCGCGCGAACGGCAGCTTCGCCTCCCGCATCACGGCGATCGCGCGGGCGAGGACGGTCCGCGGCGTGGCGTAGGCGTAGAACTTGGCGGCCCGCCACGGCTCGGCGCCGTCCTCGTGGGCGGGGTCGGCGGCCAGCTCGAACGCCCGCCACGCGACGCGGTGCGCCTGGATGTGGTCGGGGTGGCCGTAGTTGCCGCGCTCGTCATAGGTGACGATCACCTGCGGGCGGACGTCCCGGATCACGGCGACGAGGTCCGGCGCCGCGGCGTCGACGTCGGCGCGCCAGAAGCAGCGCGGGTCGTCGTTGGTGGGCGCGCCCATCATCCCGGAGTCGCGCCAGCGGCCAGGCCCGCCGAGGAAGCGGTGGTCGCGGACGCCGAGCGCCGCGCACGCCGCCGCGAGCTCACCGATCCGGTGCTCGCCGAGGCGGTCCTCCTTGTCGGAGGCCAGATGGCGCAGCTCCTCGGGGATGACCTCGCCCTCCTCGCCCAGCGTGCACGTGACGAGACAGACGTGGGCGCCCTCGGCGGCGTACTTGGCCATGGTCGCCCCGGTCCCGATGGACTCGTCGTCCGGATGGGCGTGGACGAACAGGATCCGCGGCTCCTTCATAGGAAACGAGCCTACTCAGGGGCCAGGGCACGGTGGTCGACCGCCCTGCCCGGGCGGGTCCCGCGGCCCCGGACCAGCGGCTCAGGGAACGGCGGCTCAGGGAACGGCGGGCGGCGGCTGCCCGGCGCCACCGCCACCGCCACCGCCGCCACCGCCACCGCCTCCGCCGTCGGTCGGCGTGGTGGTCGGCGTGGTCGGCGTGTCGTCGTCGGTCGGGGTGGTCGGCGGCGTGTCGTCGTCGGTCGGGGTGCTCGGCGGCGGCTCGGTGTCCGGCGGGGGCGTGTTCTCGCGCGTCCGGGTGCGGGTCGGCGTCGGCTCGTCCTCGTCCTCCGTCGTCGGGGCCTCCGAGACGGACCCGGAGTCGGTGACCGACGGCGAGACGGGCGAGGACGGGTCGTTGCTCCCGCGGGTCGCCGCGTACACGCCCACGACCAGCGCCAGGACGAGGATGGCGGCGACGGCCGCGACGATCGGCCACTTGGACTTGCGCTCCGGCTCCCACTCGTCGTACCGGGCGCGGCGGCCGCCGGGCGGCGGGCCGGCCCCGTACGGGGAGCGCGCGGGCGGCAGGTTCCCGGTGTACTCGGCCGGGGACACGCGACGCGTCGCCCCGCCCGGCGGCTGCGTCCGGCCCGCCGCCGCCATCCCGGCGCCGGCGATGCCGCCCGCCGCGAGCGTGGAGCCCTCCGCGAGCATCGTGTTGGCCTGGGCGGGGTCGTCCATGCGGGTCTGCCCGCCGCCGCCGGGGCCGCTGCCGATCAGCGCCATCATCAGCTGCTGCGCGGTCGGCCGCCGCTCGGGCTCCTTGACCAGGCACGCCCCGAGCATCCGGTGCAGGTCGGTGGGCACGCCGTCCAGCGACGGCGGCTCGTGCATCACCCGGTTGATCACCGCGACGACGGTGTCGTCGCCGAACGGCGGGCGCCCGGTCGCGGCGAACACGATCGTGGTGGCCCAGGCCCACACGTCCACGGCCTCGGTGAGGGTGGCGCCCGCCACCTGCTCGGGGGCCATGTAGGACGGGGTGCCGATCGCCTTGGTCGCGTTGGTCTGGTCGGTGTCGAAGGCCCGCGCGATGCCGAAGTCGATCACTCGCGGGCCGTCCGGCGCCATGATCACGTTGTGCGGCTTGAAGTCGCGGTGCACGATCCCGGCCTGGTGGATCGCGACCAGCGCGGTCGCGGTGCCGATCGCGAGCCGCTCCAGCGTCGCCCCGGAGATCGGGCCGCTGTCGGTGACCTGCTTGAACAGGGAGGGGCCCGGCACGTACTCGCTGGCGATGTACGGCTGGTCGCCCGCGACGTCGGCCTCCAGGACCTGCGCGGTGCAGAACCGCGCGACCTGCTTTGCGGCCTGCGCCTCCCGGACGAACCGGTTGCGGGCCATCGCGTCGGCGGCCAGGTCGGCGCGCAGCAGCTTGATGGCGGCCTTGTTCCCGGAGGCGTCGAGACCGGCGTAGACGACGCCCTGGCCGCCCTCGCCGAGCCGTTCGACGATCTCGTACGAGCCCAGCCGCCGGGGATCTCCCGGCTGCAGCTCCGGCATGGACCACTCCTCAGAGCGCGACGACAAATGTGCTTGGGGAAGCCTTGAGCTTACGCGAGCCCGGTACCGGGCACGTGACATTCCCGGCTCACCAGGCGACGACCCGTGATCATAGGGGCATGGGGCCGCCGCGCGCCGCACTTCCCCCCGCCCGATTTCACCCGTCCCCCGCCCGATTCCGCCCGGCCGCCCTGCGGCGGGCCGATCCGCGGCTGGCAGACTCGGATTCCATGAGCATCAGCTATCCGCGGCAGAGCGCCCGCACGCGAAGGTTCAGCCTCGGCGTCCCGCGCGCCTTCCAGATCGCACCGGACGAGTCCCGGGTCGCGTTCCTGCGCACCAGGGCCGGCGACGACCCGGTGACCTGCCTGTGGACGCTGGACACCGGCACCGGCGAGGAGCGGTGCGTCGCGGACCCGGCGGCGCTCGACGTCCCCGGCGAGGAGAACCTGCCGGCCGAGGAGCGGGCCCGGCGCGAGCGGGCCCGCGAGCAGGCGGGCGGCATCGTCGGCTACGCCACCGACCGGGCCATGCGGCAGGCGGCCTTCACCCTGGGCGGACGCCTCTACGTCGCCGATCTCGACACGGCGATCGTGCGCGAGCTGCCCGCGCAGGAGCCCGTCTTCGACCCGCGTCCCGACCCCGCCGGGCGCCGGATCGCCTACGTGTCCGGCCGGACGCTGCGCCTCATCGAGATGGACGGCACGGACGACCGCGCGCTCGTCCAGCCGGAGTCCGAGCAGGTCTCCTACGGCCTCGCGGAGTTCGTCGCGGCGGAGGAGATGGACCGGATGCGGGGCCACTGGTGGTCCCCGGACGGCGCGACGCTGCTGGCCGCCCGCGTCGACGAGACGCCCGTGCTGCGCTGGCACATCGCCGACGCCGCGAACCCGGAGGCGCCGCCCGCCGAGATCGCCTACCCGGCCGCGGGCACCCCGAACGCGCTGGTGTCGCTGGTGCTGTTCAAGATCGACGCCGGGCGTCCCGACGCCAGGGCGGCGGTGGCGTGGGACCGCGGCATGTTCCCCTACGTCGTCACGGCCGCGTGGGACCGGCACGGGCTGCTGATCGTCGTCCAGCCGCGCGACCAGCGGTCCCAGCGGGTGCTGAGCGTCGACCCGGCGTCGGGCGAGACGACCCTCCTGCACACCGAGTCGGACGCGGCGTGGACCGACATCGTCGCCGGGCTGCCCGTCCGGACCGGCGACGGCGACCTCGTCTGGGTCACCGAGGACCGCGCGACCGGCACCCGGCGGATCACCGTCGCCGGGGAGCCCGTCACGCCCGGCGGCCTGCAGGTCCGGTCGGTCCTGGGCGTGGACGGACGGTCCATCCTGTTCACCGCGTCGGAAGAGCCCACCGAGGTCCACCTGTACACGTGGAACGACGGCGAGGTGGCCCGGCACACCGAGGGGCAGGGCGTCTTCAGCGGGACGGCCTCCGGCGAGATCACGGTGGTCGCGGGCGCGCGGCTGGACCGTCCCGGGACGGAGGTCGAGGTGCGGACGCCGTCCGGCACCCACCCGGTCGTGTCGCTCGCCGAGACGCCGGTGATCACGCCCCGGGTGGAGCTGCTGCGCTCGGGCGACCGCGAGATCCGGACCGCGGTCCTGCTGCCCACGGGGTGGAAGTCCGGCGACGGGCGGCTGCCCGTCCTCATGGACCCCTACGGCGGGCCGCACGCGCAGCGCGTCCTCGCCGTCCAGCGCATGTACTGCGAGGCGCAGTGGCTCGCCGACCAGGGCTTCGCCGTCGTGATCGCCGACGGCCGCGGCACCCCCGGGCGCGGCCCGGAGTGGGACCGCGCCGTCCACGGCGACTTCACCGGGCCCGTCCTGGACGACCAGATCACCGCGCTGATCGAGGCGGCGCGCCGCAATCCCGCCGCGCTCGACCTCGACCGCGTCGGGGTCCGCGGCTGGTCGTTCGGCGGCTGGCTCGCGGCCCTCGCCGTGCTCCGCCGCCCGGACGTGTTCCACGCCGGCGTCGCGGGCGCGCCGGTCACCGACTGGCGCCTGTACGACACCCACTACACCGAGCGCTACCTGGGCCATCCCGACGAGGAGCCGGAGAACTACGCCGCGAACTCCCTCATCGAGTCGGCCGCCGAGCTGAAGCGCCCGCTCATGATCATCCATGGGCTGGCGGACGACAACGTCGTCGCGGCCCACACGCTGCGCCTGTCGTCGGCGCTGCTCGCGGCGGGACGCCCGCACACCGTCCTGCCCCTCTCGGGCGTCACCCACATGACGCCGCAGGAAGTCGTCGCGGAGAACCTGATGCACCTCCAGGTCGATTTCCTCAAATCCGCCCTGGCGAGGTAGGCCGCCCGCGCCGCGCTCAGGCTCCGTGCCAGGAAAGCCAGAGCGCGGCGTAGGAGCCGTTCGCGGCGATGAGCTCGTCGTGGGTGCCGAGTTCGGTGATGCGGCCGTCCTCCACGACGGCGACGCGGTCGGCGTCGTGGGCGGTGTGGAGGCGGTGCGCGATCGCCACGACGGTCCGCCCGTCGAGGACGGCGGCGAGCGAGCGCTCCAGGCGGCGGGCCGCGCGCGGGTCGAGCAGCGAGGTCGCCTCGTCCAGGACGAGCGTGTGCGGGTCCGCCAGGACGAGCCGCGCCAGCGCGAGCTGCTGCGACTGCGCGGGCGACAGCGTCTCGCCGCCGGAGCCGACGACGGTGCCGAGTTCGGGCCCGTCCCAGTCGACCGCGGCGAGGACCCGCTCGATGTCGGCGTCGGACGCGCCAGGACGCGCCATCACGAGGTTCTCGCGGACCGTCCCGCGGAACACGTGATGCTCCTGCGTGACCAGGGAGACGTGGCCGCGCAGATCGTCCAGCGGCAGCTCGACCAGCGGCACGCCGCCGCCGTTCTCACCGATGGTGACCGCGCCCGAGCGCGGGCCGTCCACCCCGGCGAGGAGGCGGCCGAGCGTCGACTTGCCCGCGCCGCTCGGGCCGACCATCGCGAGCCGTTCACCGGGTCTCAGGTCGAGATCGACGCCGTGCAGGACGTCCTGCCCAGGACGGTAGGCGTAGCGGACGTCGCGGGCGGTGAGCCGCTCCCCCTCCGGGCTGCGGCCGTTCGGCGTCCGGTCCGGCGGGACGTTCCCGACCCCGAGCAGCCGGGCCAGGGACGCGCCGCCGAGCTGCAGCTCGTCCAGCCAGGACAGGAGCGTGTCCACCGGCTGGATGAGCTGCTGCGCGTACAGGGTCGCGGCGGTGACCTGCGCGAGCGACGCCATGTCGTGGATGTAGAGGAAGCCGCCGACCACCAGGGTGGTCACGACGGGCAGCACGAAGCCGAACTCGGCGACCGGGAACAGCACCATGCGCAGCCGCAGCGTGTACCGCTCGGCCCGGTACGAGCGGGCGATGTCGGCGTCGCCGCGGGCGTGGCGGCGGCCGGCGAGGCCGAGCGCCTCGACCGTCCGGGCGCCCTGGACGGTCTCGGTCAGCCCGTCCGCGATCTGCGACCACGACTCGTTCTCCCGCAGGTAGCCGCCGTGCGCCCGGGGCAGGTACCAGCGCATCACCGCCCACAGCATCGGCACGGCGACCAGCGCGGGCAGCGCGACGAGCGGGCCGTTCAGCAGCAGCGCGCCGACCGTGAACCCGCCGACGACGACGGCGACGAGCGTCTCCGGCATCGCGTACCGGACGGACGTGCCGAGCGTGTCCACGTCCCGGGACGCGCGCGTGACCAGGTCGCCGGTGCCTGCCCTCTCGACCCGCGACAGCGGCAGCGCCAGGACGCGGTCGACGAACTCCTCGCGCAGCTCCGCCAGCACGCGCTCGCCCAGCTTCGCGGACGCGAGGTAGGCGAACCTGGTCAGCACGGCCTGCACGATCACGAAGGCGGCGATGGCCAGGCCGGTCGTGTCGACGTCGGCGCGGCCGTCGCGGACGTCCTCGACGAGCGCGCCGAGCAGGCGCGGCGTCACCAGGCCCGTCACGGCGGCGAGCGCGTGCAGGGCCAGCACGGCGGCCAGGTCGCGCGGATGCCGCACGACGAGCCGACGCGCGTACGCGCGCACCTGCGCGGGCGTCGCGACAGGCAGTGTCTCCGCACTCACCGTCCCGCCCTTTCCGCTGGTTCCGTTGCTTCTCCTCTGGTGACGGTGGCCGCGTAGCGCGGCTCTGTCTCCAGCAGGTCGCGGTGCGTTCCTTCTGCGACGATCTGGCCGTCCTGGACGAAGGCCACGTGGTCGGCCCTGTCCAGCATCAGTGGGCTCGTCGTGCACACCACGGTGGTGCGTCCCGCACGCGCTGGACGGATCCTGTCGGCGATACGCGCCTCGGTATGCGCGTCTACGGCGCTGGTGGGCTCCACTAGGACGAGGACGTCCGGGTCAGCGGCGAGGGCCCGTGCGAGGCGAAGGCGCTGCTGCTGGCCGCCGGAGAACTCCCGTCCGGCCTCCGCGACATAGGCGTCCAGTCCGGAGGACGCGACGATGTCTTCCGCGCATGCGGAATGGATCGCGGCGCGCAGCGTGGCCTCGTCTTTGTCGGGCGCCAGCGACTCGGCCAGAGGCCCGGCGAAGAGGCGGTCCTCGTTCACCGCGACCAGGATCCGCTTCCTGACGTCCGCCACCGCGTGCAGCGGGACGCCGCCGAAGTCGACCTCGCCGGGCGCGTACCGGCCGAGCCGGTCGGCGATCGCCTGCGCGTCGCGCGGGTCGGACGCCGCGATCGCGGTGACCCGTCCCGGCCGCACCACCAGCCCGGACGCGATGTCGACCAGGTCGCCGCCCGCCGCCGGACGGGCGGTCCCCGCGTCCGGCAGCTCGGGGTCGATGTCCAGCAGCGCGGTGACCCGCCCAGCCGCCACCAGCCCCTTGGTGATCTTGCCGGCGGCCTCGCCGAGGGTCTTCAGCGGGACGATCAGGAAGACGGCGTAGCCGTAGAACGCGACCAGCTCGCCGACGCCGATCGTCCCGTTCACCGCGAACCGGGCGCCGACCCACGTCACCAGCGCGATCAGCAGGCCGGGGAGCAGCACCTCCGCGCCGCTCAGCCGCGTCTCGGCCCGCGCGGCGGCCACCCCCGCCGTCCGCACCCGCTGCGACTCGGCGCGGTAGCGGCGGGAGAACAGCGGCTCACCGCCGATGCCGCGCAGCACCCGCAGGCCCGCGACCAGGTCGGTGGCGTGCGTGCTCAGCTCGCCGACGAGCTCCCGGTGCGCCAGCTCCCGGTCCCGGTAGGGGCGCAGCAGCGGCGCCGCGATCGCGAGGATCAGCGGGACGCCCACCAGCACGATCAGCCCCAGCGGCGGCGACGTCGACAGCAGGATGCCCGCCACCGCGACGATCGCGACGACGGCGCCCGACCCGCGGGAGACGATGTCGAGGGTGTCGCCGATGTGCGAGACGTCCGACAGGCCGATGCTGACCACCTCGCCCGCGCTCAGCCGCTTCGGCAGCGTCCCGCCGAGGCGGGTGGACTGGCGGGTGACGAGCTGGGCCGTCCGGTACGCGGCCGACAGCCAGTTGAACACCGCGAACCGGTGCCGGAACGCGCCGGTCACCGCCGCCGTGACGCCGAGGCCGAGCAGGACGCCGCCCCACGCCAGCAGGGCGCGCTCGTCCCGCGCCACGACGCCGTCGCCGATGGCGCGGCCGATCGCGGCGGGCATGAGGGCCTGGCTGAGCATCCACACGACGCCGAGAAGCGCGCCTGCGGCGCAGCTGCGCCATTGGACGCGCAGCAGCCACAGCAGGTAGCGCGCTGGGGATCTGTGGTCGGGGCTGCCAGGATCTTTTTCCGGCAACGGCTTCACGGACGAAGGTTATGCAGCCGATCGCCCTGAGTTCGACTGGTTTTTCATCAGGGCGGGATCGGTTCCGGACGGTCCGTAAACGGCCCTGCGGAGGAGCCCCTAGGGTGCGCCGGGACGTCGGGACACGCTAAGGTCGGGATCGACGGAGCGCCCCCTCCCTCCGCTCCATGAGCCGGGAACCCGGCGGCTAGGCCAATGCCGCTCCCCCGGCGCGCCCGTACCGCTCCCCCTGCGGCCGCAGGAATAGAGCGGAACGCGCAAGCCGTTGCCAGTGCCGTCGCAAGCCCGACTTCGGAAGCATTGTGAGCACCTTCAGTCATCAGACGCATCCCTTCACGCCCGGGGCCGAGGACAGGATCGACCTGCTCCTCATCGACGACGACCCCTCCGACGTCCTCCTGGTCGAGAAGATGCTCGCCGAGAGCGGCCTGGACGTCGGGATCGCGGTCGCCGGCGACCTCGCCGCCGCGCGGCGGGCGCTGACGCGGCGCACCCAGTGCATCCTCGTCGACCTGTCCACGCCCGGTATCGACCGGCTGGAGGGGCTGCGGCAGGTGCTCGCGCTGTCCGGGGCGGCCGCCGTGGTCGTCCTCACCGGGCTGGACGACGCGCACCTCGGCGTGCAGGCCGTCGCCGCCGGAGCCGAGGACTACCTGGTGAAACAGGAGGTCGACGCGCCGCTGCTGGCCCGCGCCGTCCGCTACGCCATCGAGCGCAAGCGGTCGGAGGAGACCGAGCGGCGGCTGGTGGAGGCCCGCATCCTCGGCCGCGAGAACGCCCGGCTGGAGCGCGGGCTGCTGCCCGTCCCGCTGATCGACGACCCGTCGCTGCGGCACCACACCCGCTACCGGCCGGGCCGGCGGCGGGCGCTGCTCGGCGGCGACTTCTACGACACGGTGCAGACCGAGGGCGGCGCCGTCCACCTGATGATCGGGGACGTCGCGGGCCATGGCCCGGACGAGGCGGCCCTCGGCGTCCAGCTCCGGATGGCGTGGCGGACGCTCGTCCTCGCCGGGCACACCGGCGAGCAGCTCCTCGGCACCCTCGACACCGTCCTCGGCCACGAGCGGCGCAACGAGGAGATCTTCACCACACTCTGCATGATCACGATCGCGCCGTCCCGGCGGACCGCCCGGATGCACCTCGCCGGGCATCCCGCGCCGCTGCTCTTTCGCGAGACGCCCGGCCCAGGGAGGGCTGGCGGTTTCGAGGTCACGGCGCTGCCGGAGTACGCGCACGGGCCCGCGCTCGGGCTGGTGCCCGGCGCGGAGTGGCCGACGACCGAGATCGACCTCGGCGAGTCCTGGAGCCTGCTGCTCTACACCGACGGCCTGATCGAGGGACGGGTCGGCGCGGGCTCCGAGCGGCTCGGCACCGACGGCCTGGTCGAGCTGGCGCGCGCGGCGCGCGGCAAGGGCATCGCCGGACGGTCGCTCATCGACGAGCTCGTCGGCGAAGTGGAACGTCTCAACGGCGGCGCGCTGACCGACGACCTGGCCGTTCTCCTCCTGTCCCGCCAGGTCTGAGCTGTTCTCTGGATCACTCCGGGACGGGTTCCCGGACGCCCTGTGAAGTCACTCACCTGCCCGTTCGTCGCAAAAGACGCTTAGTGCCCGTTCTGCTCGCGTCATAGCCTGCGGCTATGGAAACGAGTTCCCTGATGACTTGGAACTCTCGCCCCAGGCGGACGTAGCGTCCGCGATGTGGCTATAGCGATACCCGCGATCTACCGGTCGACCGTCGGCAAGAAGGCCGTCATGGCGGTGACCGGCGGCATCCTCGTGCTGTACCTGATCGCGCACATGGTCGGGAACCTGAAGATCTTCTTCGGCGCGGAGGACTTCAACCACTACGCGCACTGGCTGCGCACGATCGGCGAGCCCGCGGTGCCGCGCCGGACCGTCCTGACGCTGATCGAGGTCGTGCTCGGGGTGTCGGTCGTCCTGCACATGTGGTCGGCGGTGTCGCTGGCCCGGCGCGCGTCCACCGCGCGCCCGGTGAAGTACCGGTCGAAGAAGAAGTCGCACGCGCAGGGCTACGCCGTCCGCACGATGCGGTACGGCGGCGTCATCATCGCCGTGTACGTCGTCTGGCACCTGCTCGACCTGACGTTCTTCGTCGTGAACCCCAAGGGCTCCGACGCCACGCCCTACGAGCGGATGGTCGCCGACTTCGACCCGTCCCGCTGGTACATCACCGTCTGGTACGTCCTCGCGGTGGCGCTCGTCGGCCTGCACCTCCACCACGGCATCTGGAGCGCGTTCCAGACCCTCGGGCTGCGGACGCCGCGCCGCGAGCGCGCCCTGCGGGGCCTCGCCGCGACCGTCGCCGGGCTGGTCGCGCTCGGCTTCGCCGCCGTCCCCCTGTCCATCACATTCGGGTGGGTGAGCTGATCATGATCGACGCGTTCTACCAGTCCGGCGAGCCGATCGCCGACGGCAAGGCCCCGGCCGGGCCGATCGAGGACCGCTGGACGACCCGCAAGTTCGAGGCCAGGCAGGTCAACCCGGCCAACAAGCGCAAGAAGAAGATCATCATCATCGGCACGGGCCTGGCGGGCGGGTCGGCCGGGGCGACGCTCGGCGAGGCCGGCTACCACGTCCAGCAGTTCTGCTTCCAGGACTCCCCGCGCCGCGCCCACTCGATCGCCGCGCAGGGCGGCATCAACGCCGCCAAGAACTACCGCAACGACGGCGACAGCGTGTACCGGCTGTTCTACGAGACGGTCAAGGGCGGCGACTTCCGGTCCCGCGAGTCGAACGTGCACCGGCTCGCCGACATCTCCCGGACCATCATCGACCAGTGCGTCGCGCAGGGCGTCCCGTTCGCCCGCGAGTACGGCGGCCTGCTCGACAACCGCTCCTTCGGCGGGACGCAGGTGTCCCGCACCTTCTACGCGCGCGGGCAGACGGGCCAGCAACTGCTGCTCGGCGCGTACCAGGCGCTGATGCGGCAGGTGGACGCGGGCAACGTGGAGCTGTACCCGCGCCACGAGATGCTCGACCTCATCATGGAGGACGGACGGGCGCGCGGGGTCGTCGTCCGGAACCTCATCAACGGCGAGATCAAGCACTACACGGCGGACGCGGTCGTACTGGCGTCCGGCGGCTACGGCAACGTGTACTTCCTTTCGACGAACGCGATGGGCTCGAACGTCACCGCGTCCTGGCGCGCTCATAGGCACGGAGCGCTCTTCGCCAACCCGTGCTACACGCAGATCCACCCGACGTGTATTCCGGTCAGCGGCGACCACCAGTCCAAGCTGACGCTCATGTCGGAGTCGCTGCGCAACGACGGACGTGTCTGGGTGCCGAAGAAGCACGGCGACACCCGCCAGCCCTACGACATTCCCGAGGACGAGCGCGACTACTACCTGGAGCGCATCTACCCGTCGTTCGGCAATCTCGTCCCGCGCGACATCGCGTCCCGCGCCGCGAAGAACGTGTGCGACGAGGGACGCGGCGTCGGCCCCGGCGGGCTCGGCGTCTACCTCGACTTCGCCGACGCAATCGAGCGGCTCGGCCGGGACAAGGTCGAGGCCAAATACGGCAACCTCTTCGAGATGTACGAGCGCATCACCGGCGAGAACCCGTACGACACGCCAATGCGCATCTACCCGGCCGTCCACTACACGATGGGCGGCCTGTGGGTGGACTACGACCTGGAGTCGACCATCCCGGGTTTGTTCGTCATCGGTGAGGCGAATTTCTCCGACCACGGCGCGAACCGTCTCGGCGCGTCCGCGCTGATGCAGGGCCTGGCGGACGGCTATTTCGTCCTGCCGAACACCATCGGCGACTACATCGCCCGCAACCCCCTCCCGCCCGTCGCCGACGCCGCCGTCACCGAAGCGGAAGAACGGGTACGGACGCGCATCGACAAGCTCCTGTCGGTCGACGGCGACCGTTCCGTCGACTCCTTCCACCGCGAACTCGGCCACATCATGTGGGAGTACTGCGGAATGGAGCGCACCGAGGAAGGGCTGCGCAAGGCGCTCGACCTCATCCCGGCGCTGCGCGCCGAATTCTGGGAACGCGTCAAGGTCACCGGCAAGGGCGAAGAGCTGAACCAGCAGCTGGAGAAGGCGGGACGCGTCGCCGACTTCTTCGAGCTGGCCGAGCTGATGGTCGTCGACGCGCTGCACCGCACCGAGTCCTGCGGCGGCCATTTCCGCGCCGAGAGCCAGGACGAGGACGGCGAGGCCAAACGCGACGACGACAACTTCAGCTACGTCGCCGCCTGGGAATGGGCCGGGGAAGGCGGACGGCCCGTCCTCCACAAAGAGTCCCTCAACTTCGACTACGTCAAGCCGACTCAGAGGTCGTACAAGTAACCATGAAGCTCACACTGCGCGTCTGGCGCCAGCGCGGCCCGGAGGACAAGGGCGGGATGGTCGAGTACAAGCTCGACGACATCTCCCCCGACGCGTCGTTCCTGGAAATGCTGGACGTCCTCAACGAGAAGCTCATCGCGTCCGGCGAGGAGCCCGTCGCGTTCGACCACGACTGCCGCGAGGGCATCTGCGGCATGTGCTCGCTCGTCATCAACGGCACCCCGCACGGCCCGGAGCGCAAGACCACGACCTGCCAGCTCCACATGCGCAAGTTCAGGGACGGCGAGGTCATCGACGTCGAGCCATGGCGCGCGGCGGCGTTCCCCGTGGTGAAGGACCTGGTCGTCGACCGGTCGGCGTTCGACCGGATCATCCAGTCGGGCGGCTTCATCACCGCCCCGACCGGGACCGCGCCGGAGGCGCACGCGACGCCCGTCCCGAAGCCCGACGCCGACCGGGCCTTCGAGGCCGCCGAATGCATCGGCTGCGGCGCCTGCGTCGCGGCCTGCCCCAACGGGTCCGCCGCTCTGTTCCTCGGCGCCAAGGTCACCCACCTGGGCCTGATGCCGCAGGGGCAGCCGGAACGCTGGGACCGCGTCGTGTCCATGCTGGACACGCACGACGAGGAGGGCTTCGGCGGCTGCACCAACACGGGCGAATGCACCGCCGCCTGTCCGAAGGGCATCCCGCTGGACGTCATCGGCCGCCTCAACCACGACTACCTGAAGGCGACCGCGGGCGGCAAGAAGCGCTGACCCCGCCGCTCGTCGGCGGCTAGCCGTCGACGAGGGTCTCGACCCCTGCGGGCAGGCTCCCGGCAAGGCCGGCCTCTACCAGGAACGTCTGCAGGGTGTCCTGGAAGGCGCGTGCCGCGTGGGTCAGTTCGACGTCCTTGCGGTGGGCGAGTGCGATCGTCCGGAGAAGGCCGGGGCCGTGATGTCCGCGGCGCGCCTCCTCGTCGGGCAGGACGAGGGGCGTCCCGCGCAGCCCGGGCCGTCCGGACAGGACCATGCTCGGGACGACCGCGATCCCGAGCCCGACCTCCACGAACCGCAGGACGGCGTCCATCTCGCCGCCCTCCACCGCGAACCTGGGTTCGAACCCCGCCTCGCGGCACGCGCTGATGGTCGCCTCACGCAGGTCGTAGCCCGGACGGAACATCACCAGCGGCCGGTTCCGGAGATCCTCGATCCGCAGATACGAACGGCGCGGAAGCGTCGCCGCCTTGAGCGACCGCTCCGGGACGCCGTCCTCGGCATCGGACGGACGACCGGCCGGAGAAGCCACGACGAGGTATTCACGCAGGATCGGCGTCGTGTCCAGGGGCGGGTCACCGTGCAGCGGAAGGATGACCAGGGCCATGTCGAGCGACCCCCGCGTCAGCTCCCGGACGAGGTCCCGCGAGCCTCCCTCTTCGACGATGAGCTGAATCCCTGGGTAGGTGTCGTGGAAGCGGCGCAGAACGTCCGCCAGCAGGCCCGCGCAGAGGGACGGTGTAGCGCCCAGCCGTACCCGCCCACGCCTGAGACCCGCCAGCTCCTGCACTTCCAGACGGGCGGTGTCGACATCGGCCAGGATGCGCTTGGCCAGTGGCAGCAGTGCCTCACCGGCGGGCGTCAGAGTGATGTTTCCCCTGGCGCGGCTGAACAGGGAGACGTTCAGCTCCGTCTCCAGCGCACGGATCTGCTTGGACAGCGAAGGCTGCGCCACCCGCAGGATCTCGGCGGCCTGCGTGAAGTGGCGTACCTCCGCGACCGCGACGAAGTAGGCGAGCTGCTGCAACTGCATCCAGCACAGATTACGTGCCGCCCCTCCGGCCGCCCGCAGCCGCAGTGCCGCTACCGGCGCTACCGGCAATGCCGCAGTGCCGCCAGCCGCAGGCGGCGATTCGGTCAGCGGGCGTGGCGGCGGAGGGCCTGGAGGTCGTGGACGATCAGCCGCCGCCGTCCCGTCTCGATCCAGCCGTGCGCGCGCAGCGTCCGCAGCGCCTTGCTGACCGCCTCGCGGGACGCGCCGACCCAGCCCGCCAGCTCCTCCTGCGACAGGTTCAGCGTGATGCGGACGCTCTGCCCGCCCGCCCCGGGGCCCGTCCGCCGCTCGTAGGGGACGCCGAACCGCTCGGCCAGCTCCACGAGCCGCTGCGCGACGCGTCCGGTCGCGTCGAACATGCCGAACTCGGCGCGCTTGCGGTCGGCGTCGCGCCAGCGCTGGCACAGCATCCGCATGATGATGATGGAGACGCGCCCGTGGGCCTGCAGGAACGCCATGAACTCGTCCGCCGTGACGGCGAGCGCCCGCACCGGCTCCAGCGCCGCCACCGACGCCGAGCGCGGCTGCCCGTCGATCGCGGCGACCTCCCCGAGCAGCGCGCCCGGTCCGCGCACCGCGAGCAGCGCCTCACCGCCCTGCTCCCGGTAGGAGAACGCCTTCACCCGGCCCTGCAGCAGAACGGCCACCCAGCCTGGCTGCTCCCCCTCCACGAAGAGCGTGGCCCCTCGCTCGAAGTCGCGGACGCGGCCACGTGACTCCAGGTCCTCGCGTTCCGCCTGAGTGAGATCGGCAAGGAACGAGCCCGGTTCGAGGGCGCTCATGCCCACCACGCTAAAGGGACCTGGGCTTCCCGGGGCCCCGGAAAACAATCACGGTTCAATCACGCGTTGTGTGCACTAATCCCTACTCGAACGGGCGGGCGTGGGCGAGTGTTGCTCGTGGCGTGTGCGGCCGGGAGGCCACCCAACGTCCACCGCGTTCAAGGGGAACGGCGGTACGACGGGCGGCGGCCCGGGGGCACGCCGCCCGTCGCGGAACGGGGACGCCGCTTGCCAGAGCGCCGGCCTCGCGTGACGGAAACGCGAGCGTCCCCCGCCGCGCGGGGCGGCGGGGGATGCTCGCGAGAACATCGACGTCGATGCGGGCGCCGGTGCCCGTCAGGCGGACGGCGTGTCCTGGCCCTTCTTGACGATGCCGAGCTTGCTGCCGAGCCACACCACCGGGTCGTACTTGCGGCCGACGACCCGCTCCTTCATCGGGATCAGCGCGTTGTCGGTGATCTTGATGTGCTCGGGGCAGACCTCGGTGCAGCACTTGGTGATGTTGCAGAACCCGAGCCCGTGGTCCTTCGCGGCGATCTCGCGCCGGTCCGCGACGTCCGCCGGGTGCATCTCCAGCTCGCCGATCCGCATCAGGAAGCGCGGGCCGGAGAACTCGGCCTTGTTCTCCTCATGGTCGCGGATGACGTGGCAGACGTTCTGGCACAGGAAGCACTCGATGCACTTGCGGAACTCCTGCGAGCGCTCGACGTCCACCTGCTGCATGCGCAGCTCGCCGGGCTTGGCGTCGCCCGGGTCGAACGACGGGACCTCCCGCGCCTTCTGGTAGTTGTACGACACGTCCGTCACGAGGTCGCGGATGACGGGGAACGTGCGGACCGGCGTGACCGTGACCGTCTCGTCCGGGTCGAACGTCGACATCCGGGTCATGCACAGCAGCCGCGGCATGCCGTTGATCTCCGCGGAGCAGGAGCCGCACTTGCCCGCCTTGCAGTTCCACCGGACGGCGAGGTCGGGGGCCTGCGTGGCCTGGAGCCGGTGGATGATGTCGAGGACGACCTCGCCCTCGTTCACCTCGACGGTGTAGTCGGTGAGCTCGCCGTCCCCGTCGTCGCCGCGCCAGACCTTGAACTTGGCCTCGTAGCTCATCGGCCGTCCTCCTCGTCGTCCTTGGCCGCCGCCGCGGTCGCGCCGGACCCCGCCGCGGCCTCCGCCTCCTCGGCCTTGGCCTCCTCGGCCTTGGCCTCCTCGGCCTTGGCCGTCTCCGCCAGGCCCGCCGGCAGCTCCTCGGCGGTCAGGTACTTCTTCAGCTCGTCGTTGTCGAACAGTTCGAGCAGGTCGCCCCGCATCGGCTCCATCGCCTGCCGCCTCAGCTCGACGTGCGGGGACGCCGGGTCGCCGGCCAGCGAGCACACCAGGTTGACCTTCCGCCAGTCCGCGGACATCTGCGGGTAGTCGTCGCGGGTGTGGCCGCCGCGGCTCTCCTGCCGCTCCAGCGCCGCCTTCGCGACGGCCTCCGACACCAGGAGCATGTTGCGCAGGTCGAGCGCGAGGTGCCAGCCGGGGTGGTAGCCGCGGCCGTCGTCGCCGACCGCGACCGGCTGGACGCCGACGTTCGCGATCCGCTCGCGGAGCTTGCCGAGCGAGGCGATCGCCTGCTCCAGCTCCCCTTCCTTGCGGATGATGCCGACCAGCTCGTTCATCGTCTGCTGCAGCTCGGCGTGGACGGCGTACGGGTTCTCGCCGCCCTCCCGCTCGAACGGCGCCAGCGCCTCGGCCGTCGCCGCGCCGACCTCAGCGTCCGGGACGGCCGGACGCGCGTCCAGCCCGTCCACGTACTCCGACGCGCCCAGCCCGGCCCGCCGCCCGAACACCAGCAGGTCGGACAGCGAGTTGCCGCCGAGCCGGTTCGAGCCGTGCATGCCGCCGGACACCTCGCCCGCCGCGAACAGGCCGGGCACCAGCGCGGCGCCGGTGTCGGGGTCGACCTCCACGCCGCCCATCACGTAGTGGCAGGTCGGGCCGACCTCCATCGCCTCCGCCGTGATGTCGACGTCCGCCAGCTCCTTGAACTGGTGGTACATCGACGGCAGCCGCCGCCTGATCTCCTCGGCGCCGCCCGGCATCCGGTCGACGACGGTGAGGAACACCCCGCCGTGCGGCGATCCCCGTCCCGCCTTCACCTCGGAGTTGATCGCGCGCGCGACCTCGTCACGCGGCAGCAGCTCCGGCGGGCGCTTGTTGTTCTCGGGGTCGTCGTACCAGCGGTCGCCCTCCTCCTCGGTGGTGGCGTACTGGTTCTTGAACACCTCGGGGATGTAGTTGAACATGAACCGCTTGCCGTCGGAGTTCCGCAGGACGCCGCGGTCGCCGCGCACCGACTCGGTCACGAGGATGCCCTTGACGGACGGCGGCCAGACCATCCCCGTCGGGTGGAACTGCACGAACTCCATGTTCAGCAGCGTCCCGCCCGCGAGCAGGGCCAGCGCGTGCCCGTCCCCGGTGTACTCCCAGGAGTTGGACGTGACCTTGAACGCCTTGCCGATCCCGCCGGTCGCGAGCACCACGGCGGGCGCCTCGAACACGACGAACTTCCCGGTCTCGCGGACGTAGCCGAACGCGCCGCAGATCTTGCCGTCGTCGTCCTTCAGCAGCCGCGTCACCGTCGTCTCGGCCCACACCTTCAGCCGGGCGTCGTAGTCGCCGTGCTCGGCGTGGTCCTCCTGCTGCAGCGCGACGACCTTCTGCTGCGTGGTGCGGATCAGCTCCAGGCCCGTCCGGTCGCCGACGTGCGCGAGCCGCGGGTACTCGTGCCCGCCGAAGTTGCGCTGGCTGATCTTGCCGTCCTTGGTGCGGTCGAACAGCGCGCCCCAGTGCTCCAGCTCCCAGATGCGGTCCGGGGCCTCCTTGGCGTGCAACTCCGCCATCCGCCAGCTGTTCATGAACTTGCCGCCGCGCATGGTGTCGCGGAAGTGGACCTGCCAGTTGTCGTTGGCGTTGACGTTGCCCATCGCCGCGGCGGCGCCGCCCTCGGCCATCACCGTGTGCGCCTTGCCGAACAGCGACTTGGAGATGATCGCCGTCTTCTTGCCCTGGAGGCGCGCCTCGATCGCCGCGCGCAGCCCGGCGCCGCCGGCACCGATGACCACGACGTCGTACGAGTGCCTCTCGATCTCAGTCATGATTCCTTGGCCTCAGTTGAAGATACGCAGGTCGGAGATGGTCTCGCTGGCGACGAGCGCGACGTACAGGTCGGCGGCCACCAGCGAGCCCAGGGTGATCAGCGCGTAGGTGCCGTGCTTCTCGTTGATCTTGGACACCCAGCCCCACATCCGGTACCGGAACGGGTGCTTGGAGAAGTTCTTCAACCGTCCGCCGACGATGTGCCGGCACGAGTGGCACGACAGGGTGTACAGCCACAGCAGGACCACGTTCGCGACCAGGATGAGCGTGCCGAGCCCGATGCCGAACCCGCCGTCCTTGCCGTGGAAGGCGAGGATCGCGTCGTAGGTGTTGACGAGCGAGATGAGGACGGCCGCGATCCAGAAGTAGCGGTGCAGGTTCTGCCCGATGAGCGGGAAGCGGCGCTCGCCGGTGTACTTGCCGTGCGGCTCCTTGACGGCGCACGCGGACGGCGACGCCCAGAACGAGCGGTAGTACGCCTTCCGGTAGTAGTAGCAGGTGAGCCGGAACAGCAGCAGGAACGGCAGCGAGATCGCCGCGAACGGGATCCAGCCCCGGGTGGACTCCGGCAGGAACGTCCCGAACTCCGCCGCGTTCCCGGTGTGGCCGTTCACCGTCACGTTGTTGCATATCTCGTTGAAGCACGGCGAGTAGAACGGCGTCAGGTAGTGAAATTCCGGGACGTAGAACGCCGAGCCCCAGAAGGCCCGGACCGTCGCGTACACCACCCATGCCGTGAAGATCACGAAGGTCGTGACCGGATACAGGCGCCAGTTGTCCTTCCGGAGCGTGCGTTCCTTGATCTGGGCGCGCGACTTCGCCGGCGCCTCCACAGTGCTCATCGATCGCTCTCCTGAGCTCGGGTCGTCATGTCCCCGTATCACGGTCTGCGCGCACCCACGCGTCCGTCGCGCCCGGCCGTTGCCCTCTGGATCCGGACCCTCGGCCCGTCGGTCGAGCGCCCCTGGCCGGGGCCGCAGACGGCGGCCGGAGGCCGTGCCGCATGCGGGCGGTGACGCCTCGTGTGCGCTTCTAGCGAAGCGACCTTACGCCACCTGACGGGAGCTGTGACATACATAACAGGGAGAACCCATATGTGAGTCTGACCACAGACTTTATCCGCCGAAGGCCCCCTCGGCGCCGCCCGTCATCCATAACCAGTTGTTATTGCCCAGCGGAATGGAGACGAGCGCGCAAAGGCATGACCGATCCGGACGCCGCCTCCTCGGCGCAGGTCACACCCGCCCCCGAGGACCCTCCTCGTCCCGATCCGGCCGAGCACGGTGAACCGGCCGCCGATCCCCACCCCGCGTTCGCGGCGGCGACCGCACGGAAAGCCGCGATCCGGCACCGCACAGTCACAACGCCAGGTTTTCCGCACACTTGTCAACAGAACGGACGTCTCGCGCATCAAATAAGTGGAGGTGCACGCTCTCCCCTGGCTCCCGCCGCCTTCCTGAACTTCCTGAACTGACGGACTACGCAAATCACGCGCCCTGACCAGGGCCCGCGCCGAGACGGGACCGATGAGCGACAACGACCCCGGCCGCGACGACCTCGCGGGGGACCAGGCGGCACGCAGCACCCCTGCCGACGACACGGCGCCCGACCCGCGCACGTCCGGCCAGAAGGACACCTCACCGGCCGACGCCGTCGTCTTCGACGAAACCCAGCTGCGCCGGACCCCACCCGCCGAAACCGAGACGCCACCGGACGGCGACGAAAGCGCACCAGGGCCGGACGAAGCCGCTCCGGGTGACGCAGGGTCGGTGAACGTGACCCGGACGGACGGCCCCACGCCCGACGCGTCAGCCGCGTCCGACCAGGAGGCGCCCGAGGCTGCTGAACCTGAGCCGCCGCAGGACCGTGCCAAAGGGACGCCGACGCCCGAGGAAGCGGATTCGGGTGACGCGGAGTCGGCGGGGGACGACGAGGGCTCGGGGCCGGAGGACGGAGAGAAGGCCGCCGCCGACGGTGGAGGCAAACGGCCGCGGAAGGTTCTTCGGCGGGTCGCGTTCGGCCTGGTCGTCGTCATGCTTCTCGGGGGCGCGGGAGCGGCGTGGCTGTATCACGACCTGGTCGGCGGGATCAGGACGAAGCACGTCACCGATCAGCTCGGCGCCGACCGGCCGAAGAAGCTGAACAAGTCGCTCAACATTCTGCTGATCGGGTCCGACACGCGCGAGGGCGACAACGCCGAGTACGGCGGGTCGGCCGAGATCTCCGGGGCGCGGTCGGACACGGCGATCCTGCTGCACCTGTCGCCCAACAGGGACCAGGCGGTCGGGATCAGCTTCCCCCGCGACTCGATGGTGAAGATCCCCGCGTGCGAGAAGGAGAAGGGCGGGACCGTTCCGGCACGGTTCGGGATGCTGAACTCGGCGTTCGCGTTCGCCGGGCCGACCTGCACATGGAAGATGCTGGAGTCGCTCACCGGCATCCACATCGACCATTTCGTCCAGGTGGACTTCTCGGGTTTCAAGCGCATGGTGGACGCCTTGGGCGGCGTCGAGATCTGCGTCGACAAGCCCGTCAACGACCCGCGGGCGGAGCTTTATCTGAAGGCCGGGAAGCAGACCGTCAAGGGCAAGCAGGCCCTCGGCTACGTGCGGGCCCGATACTCGCTCGGGAACGGTTCCGACCTTGAGCGGATCGAGCGGCAGCAGAAGTTCATGGCCGCGGTCGTCGACAAGGCGACCAGCGGCAAGGTCCTCACCGACCCGCCGAAGACGTACAAGTTCCTCAAGGCCGCGACGAAGTCGGTGACGACGGACGACGAGCTGGACCTGTCCGCGATGCGGAAGCTGGCCGACGGTCTCAAGGGCATGAGCGCGGGCCAGGTGCGGTTCGTGACCGTCCCGGTCGAGCGGTACGCGCCGGACCCGAACCGCGTCCAGTGGAACCAGGAGCTGGCCAAGCCGCTGTTCGACGCGGTCCGCCACGACAACGACCTGCCCGCTGAGCCGGCCGAGCCCGTCAAGGCGAAGCAGGAACCGCCTGCCCCCGGCAAGGTGAACGTCACCGTCGTCGCCGCGGGCGGACGGGACCAGCTGGTGAAGCGCGTCGTGAAGCAGCTCAGGCAGCGCGGTTTCAAGGTGGCGAAGAAGGTCGAGAAGGGCACCGTCGCGCCGGAGAGCCGCATCGTCTTCGCGGCGTCCGCGGAGGCGCAGGCGTCGGCGCTCGCGCGGGACGTCCCCGACGCGCTGCTCACCCCCGACGCCAACGCTCCGGCGAACGGTGTGCGGCTCGTCATCGGCAAGAACGGCCTGCGGCTCGCCCCGCCCACGATCAACAAGATCGGCGGAGGGATCAAGGGCGGCGAAAAGCTCTGCGGCTGACGCCCGTGTGGATCTCAGGTCGCGGACGCGGAGAATGAGAGGAGTGCGAGCAGCGCTCCGGCGAGCATGCAGGGGCCGAACGCGAACTCGCCTTTCCGGGTGCGGCGGACGATCATGATGCCGACACCGGCCACACCGCCGAACAGGTACGTCGCCAGGAGGCCCAGAATCCAGGCGTCCTGCCCGAACCAGCCGAGATAGAGGCCGAGCACGCCGGACAGTTTGACGTCCCCCATGCCAATGCCGGACGGAACCAGGAACGCCTGGACGAAATACAGCCCGAACAGCAGCGCCATTCCTAGGAGCGCGTGCTCGAAACGTCGCAGGCCGTCGTCCGTGAAAGGCGCGGCCGCGGCCAGGAGCGCCGCCGCGATGCCGTAGGACGGCAGGGTGAACCGGTCGGGAAGCCGCTTGGCCTTGATGTCGATGAACCCGAGGAGCGTGCCGACCGCGGCGAGGTAGAGCAGCGCGGGCAGGACGGGCTCGGGCCCGACACGCCATCCGAGCACCCCGTGAACGGCGGCCGTGACCAGGCCCATCAGGACGCGGCGGCGGCGCGGGACGTCACCGGCGAACGGCGCCGCCAGCGGCGCCATGAGCAGGCCGACGACGAGCCCCACGGGGAGCAACACGAACGCGACCACTGAACCTCGCCCTGATCCGGCCTCGCTTCGACCTCGGCACCCCAACGGTACGGGGACACGCCCCGACCTTCTACGGCGCCGACCTTCTGCGGTGCCGGACGAGCGTGGCGCAGTTCGTCCCGGGCGCGGGCGGGGTGCAGGCTCTAGAGTCTTCCTGTAGGCGGCCTCACACTGGAGACGACGGCGATGACGCACCCCTCCGACCCCGGTCAACCACCGCGCCCACAGGCCCCCGGCCAACCTGGCGCCGGTCACCCGGGAGACCCGTACGGCCCGCCGCCGCAACCCCAGCAACCGCACCCCCAGCACCCCCAGCAGCCGCAGCAGCCGCAGCAGCCGCAGCAGCCGCCGGGCTCCGTCCCCGGGCCTCGCCCGCCAGGCCCGGAGTTCGGGCCGCAGAACGCGCGCCAGGACTGGGCCCCTCCCTATCCTCGCGATCGGGCGGGCAAGGGCGTGGTCGGGACGCTGTTCGACCTGAACTTCGACTACATGATCACCGCCAGACTGGTCAAGATCATCTATGCGCTGTCACTGCTCCCGATCACCCTCGTCTCCCTCGTCCTGGCGTGGTACGGACTGGCCTACCTCGAAGAGGGCTCGTCGATCGGCCTCGTCGTCCTCGTCGCGGCTCCGTTCATCTGGCTCCTCCAGGTGCTCGTGACGCGGATCGTCCTCGAGTTCGTGATCAATCAGTTCAAGATCAGTGAGTATCTGCGGGCCATCAAGGACAAGGACTAGACGGGGCTGCTGGTGGGCGAGTTCGACGAGACCCGGCCCGGCGGCGGGACGCCGCCGCAGGACACGCGGCGCGACGCCGCGGGTCCGGCGCCGGAGGCGGGGTCGACTCGGCGCGACGCACGGGTGCCGTCGCCGCGCCCCGGGTCGCTTCCGCCGTCGGAGACGCGACGGGACGGCGAAGCAACCCCAGGCACCGAATCGCTGATGCGGCTCCCGGCCGTGCTGGGCGAGCGGTACGAGGCGATCGCGGACCTTCCCGTCCAGGGCGCCGAGTCGGATCTCCTCCTGGTGCGGGACGCGCACGGCGACGAGTACGTGGTGAAGATCTTCCGCCGCGGGTACAGCGCCGACCGGGAGGTCTGGGCGAAGCTCCCGGCGCTGGACTCGCCGCACGTCCTGCGCATCCTGGAGACCGGCCACGCCGACGGACGCGACTACGAGGTCGCCGCCTACGCGCCCGACGGCAACCTGCGATCGCTGCTGGCGGACGGGCCGCTCCCACCGGACACCGCCGCCGACTTCGCCGCGCAGCTCGCGGACGGCCTGACGGCCCTGCACCGGGCGGGCATCGTCCACCGCGATCTCAAGCCGGAGAACATCCTGGTCCTGGGCGCGGACCCGGTGCGCCTGGCCATCGCCGACTTCGGGCTGAGCAAGGTGCTGGATCAGAGCGTGGTGTTCGCGTCGTCATCGCGGACGCTGGCCTACGCGGCGCCGGAATCGCTGTCCGGACAGGTGTCGCCCGCCCGCGACTGGTGGTCGCTCGGCATGATCGTCCGCGAGATGGCGACGGGCCGGGCCCCGTTCCAGGGCCTCAGCGAGACCGTGGTGGTCGACCATCTGGCGACGCGGCCGGTGAGCGCGGACGACGTCCCCGACCCGAACCTGCGGCTGCTGTGCCAGGGCCTATTGACCCGCGACCCGCGCAAAAGATGGACGGGCGCGCAAATAAAGGAATGGCTGGACGGCGGCTCCCCACCGGTAGCCGAAGAGAGCCGGCAACCCGAGACAAGCAGCGGGCTCCCGTTCAACGGCCGCCGTTTCACCCGCCGGGACGAACTGGCGCGCGCGCTCATCGAAGACTGGGATCACGCCGTCCAGTACTTCTTCGCGCGCGGCGAGTCCGGGGAGGCGTGGCGGAGCCTGCGCGATTGGCTCGCGGAAATGCCCGACGACGATGGCCGCATCGACCTCATCGACGGCCATCTCACCACGCGCCTGCCGTCCGATATGAAGCTGCTGCACCTGGTCAGGTGGCTGGACCCGGAGCTCCCGCCCCATTACCTGGGCCGCCGGATGACGGCCGACGATCTGCCGAATCTCGCCGTCCTCGCCGGGGACCGCCGCCACCCCGACCACCACCTCGCCTGCCGGATCGGGCGGGACATGTGGGAACAAGGGGTGCTGCCCGCGCTGGCCGGATTCGCGGGCGGACGGGAACTCGCCCGCATCGACGACCAGTGGCGCGCCTACGCAACGGCGTGGAACGACCTAGCCCGCTGGTTGCGGTCCCAAGAGGCGACGCCTCCAGGACTGGACGCGCGGCTCCCCGACGCCGGGACGGACGATCCGCCCGTCGTCCTCCTTACCCTCCTGGCCCTCGCGGCACGTCCCGCCCAGACCGGGCAGCAGCTCGCAGACGGCGCGGCCCGGGCGCAGGCGGCCGTCACCGAGCCCCCGCCGTGGTTCACCTGGATGTCGAACGGGACCGGCGACGATCCGCTGCGCCGGCTCGCGGTGTCGCTGGCCGCGCCCGAGGCGGTCGTGGAAACCGAGGCACGCGCCCGCGAGCGTCTCGCCGCCGAACGACAAGCTGAGGCGCTGAGCGCGCAATGGGCCGACCGCGAACAGCAACGCCTCGCCGGACGCAGCGCCGCCACCACCCGCGCGCTGCTCTGGACGCTCCCGCTCCTCGCCTTCTGGCTGCTCGGGAGCTGGATCGTCGACACCCTGTTCGGCGGCGACGACACCGGCTCCAGCGCCGTCGGCGGGTTCCAGCGGTCGTCGGGCGCGTCGCTCGGGCTGCTGGTCGCGGCGTCGGTGGTCGCCTGGGCGGTGCAGTGCGGCAGTGAGGTGATGCTGGCCCGCGCGCAAGGCACGGAGTATCTGCCCGGCGGGCCGTGGTCGTTGTTCTCCAAGGTGCTCGCGGCGGCAGGCCGGATGCTGTCCGGCGTGTCCAGGGCGTCCCGGACGATGTCGGGCGCCGCGCGGAGCAGCGGACGCCCAGGATGCGGGCTCATCTTCCTCGCCGGGACGCTTCCGCTGCTGATCGTCCTGATCCTGCTGGGGGCGGTGATGCCGCTCGGGACGCTGCTGTGGCTGCTGCTGATTGCCGCAGGCGCGTTCGCTCACGCCATCATGGCGGGCATGCGGCTGCACCGGTGGCGCGAATCACGCAGCGGCAGCAGCAGCGGAGACAGCGGCAGCAGCGGAGGCAGCGGTAGCGGAGGGAAAGCGTGAGCAGCGGCGTCGAAGCGGAGATCGTCCTGGACATGGCGGTGGTCCTCACCCTGGGCATGAACCGCGTCCTCGGGCATGGCGCGGGGATCGCGGGCCGGGGCGCGGAGGCGCTGGCCGCGCTCGCGGAGGGACGCGCCGAGGCCCGCGCCGCGGCGCTCGCCGAAGTCCAGACCCAGGAGCGCGCGCTACGCGAGGTCGTGGCGCGCAACGCACGCATCAAGGCGCTCGCCGAGACACGCGACAGGCTCGGCGCAGAGGTGACCCTCCCGGCAGAGCTGCAGCCCGACGAACGTCCGGCCGACGAACTCATCGAATGGTGCGCAGCCACAGACCAGCTCCTGGACGAAGCCGAACGGCAACTCTCCGAGCACCTGGCAGCCGAAGTCACCGCGCAGGTCTTCGCCCCCCCCGCCGCGACCCTCCAGGCCGACACCACCCAACAGCCGAAGCCCGAGAACGACAAGAAGACCGACGTCCAGCAGACCCTCGCGCGAATCATGGCGCGCCTCCTCCCGGACGCTCCCGACGAAGAAAGACAAGCGGTCGCGGACGCGGCGCAGCTCCTGTCGGAGATCAAGACCACCGACGAACACGAAGCCGAAGCCGTCCTGCACGAAGTACGCCTCCGGATCCAGGACGCGAACAGCCGCACCCGGCAGCACCGCGAGGACGAGCGCCGCCGGGCGGCGGAACGCGACGCCGCCGAGCAGGCCGCGGCCGAGCGCCGGTACGTCCTCGACTCGATCACCGCCGCGTTCGAGGACCTGGGCTACGAGGTCCAGGCGGGGTTCGAGACGCTGACGGCCGACGACGGCACCGTGACGCTGACGAAGGGCGCCTGGCCCGACCACAGCGTGCGGATGCGCGTCGACGACGCGGCGCACGTGCGGGCGTCGATGGTGCGGGAGCGGCCAGCCGAGAGCGAGGACGACCGGCGCCTCGACGTCGAGCGGGAGCAGGAGTGGTGCGAGGCGTTCGAGGACGCGAGGACCCGCCTGGAGGCCGCCGGAATCCGCTCGGACGTGTCGTGGCGCCTCGACCCGGGGGTCCGCGAGCTGCCGGTTTCCGCCGGGTCACGGCACACTAGGACCCGTGCGGGGCAACGCGAACGCAGCCGGGAGCGTCCCAAGTGAAGTTCCGGGGCATGCGATGAGAGCTGAGTGGAGCAAGCCGGATGAGCATTGAATCGCCGACACTCGGTGGGCGGCTGCAGGGCTGGCCGCCGTTCATCCGCGAGCTGGACGCGACCCTCTCGGTGCACTCGCAGTACGTCCTGTCGGGGAACCTGTACGACAGCTTCCTCGCGCCTCCGCTGGACGCGACCGGGCCCGCGCGGCTGCTTCCGCTGCGCGAGCTGCTGTGGGAGACGCTGCGGTCCAGCGGCGCGTCCTGCATGATCGTGTACGACCCGGTGGACGGTCTGCAGGTCTACCCCGGCGTCGGCGACGAGATCGGGGACGAGGCCGCACGCTCGGCGGAGCGGCTGCTCGGCAAGGTCAAGCGGGACGAGAAGCCGTCGCTGGAGGCGCTGACCCGGCATCTGGCGTCCGTGGCCAGGCCGAAGGAGAACATCCGGGCCGCGTTCGTGATCGACTCGGCGTCGCGGATCGCCCGCACCCCGACGGATCTGGAGCCGTCCGAGCGCGACTTCTTCCGGTTCTGCGCGAAGCTGTCGCGCAGCGCCCGGCCCGTCCGGGTGACGGGTCCGCGGCCGAAGCCGCTCTACAACCCGATCGTGTGGCTGGTGGAGCGGCCGGGCGACCTGCCGCCGTGGCTGACGACCGACAACGAGACGATCCGCGAGATCACGATCCCGCGGCCGCATCTCGGCGACCGGCAGGAGACGGCGCGGCTGCTGGCCCGCGCGTTCGGCGTCAGCGACGTGGGCGCGGACGAGGTCGCCGCCGCGGCCTGCGACGCGTTCGCCGAGCAGGCGGACGGGCTCACGCTCCAGTCGATGATCGAGGTGACGCGGCTGGCGAAGGAGCGCAGCGTCGACCTGGCGGACCTGCCGGACGCCGTCCGCACCTACAAGCTGGGCGTGCTCGACAACCCGTGGAGCCGCGGCCATCTGCGGCGCCGGGTGCTGGAGGGCGAGAAGCGCGTCCCGGAGCGGGTGATCGGGCAGCCGCAGGCCGTCACGAAGACGCTCGACATCCTCAAGCGGGCGGTGCTCGGCCTGTCCGGCGCGCAGGCGACGCGGTCGGGCAGCCGTCCGCGCGGGGTGCTGTTCTTCGCGGGCCCGACCGGCACCGGCAAGACGGAGCTGGCGAAGGCGATCACCGAGCTGGTCTTCGGGGACGAGTCCGCCTACCTGCGGTTCGACATGAGCGAGTTCTCCGGCGAGGGGTCCGGCGACCGCCTGATCGGGTCGCCGCCCGGCTACGTGGGCCACGAGGCGGGCGGGGAGCTGACCAACGCCGTCCGCGAGGACCCGTTCCGCGTGATGCTGTTCGACGAGATCGAGAAGGCGCACCCGCGGATCCTGGACAAGTTCCTGCAGATCCTGGAGGACGGCCGGCTCACCGACGGGCGCGGCAACACCGTCCACTTCTCCGAGTCGATCCTGATCTTCACCTCGAACCTCGGGATGTACGTCCCCGGCCGCGACCTCACGACCCGGGACGCGGCCCCGCTCGGGTCGCCGAGCCGTGTGCAGAACATCACACCGGGGATGGCCTACGACGAGGTGGAGCAGCGCATCAAGGCCGCCGTCGCGGACCATTTCACCGAGGTCCTGAACCGGCCCGAGCTGCTCAACCGGTTCGGCGACAACATCGTGGTGTTCGACTTCATCTCCGGCGAGGCCGCGCACAAGATCTTCGACCTGCAGTTCGCGAACATCTGCAAGCGCGTCACCGACGAGCACCGGCTCATCCTGGCCGTGAAGAGCGAGGCGCTGGAGACGCTCCGCGAGTGGTGCACCGAGGAGCTGGACAAGGGCGGACGCGGCATCGGCATGGCGCTGGAGTCGGACTTCGTGAACCCGCTGGCGCGGGCGCTGTTCGACCGGGAGCTCGTCCCGGACGAGAAGATCACCGTGTCGGGCATCCGGCGCGAGGGCAGCATCGTCCACCTGGAAATCCAGTGACGCCCGCCGGGCCCGCGGCGCGACCGGCGGAACCGGAGCACCGGGTGGCCGAAGGCGGTCCCGCGGAGACGCTCCTGCTCGCCAAGGCGCACTATCCGGTGACCACTCTCGGCCCCGGAACCCGTGCGGGCATCTGGACGCAGGGCTGCACGCTGCACTGCCACGGCTGCCTGTCCAGGGACACGTGGGAGGCCGATCCGGGCAAGGCCGTCCCGGTCGAGACGGTGCTCGGCTGGCTGGAGTCCCTGCCAGGACCGGTGGACGGCGTGACCATTTCCGGTGGTGAGCCGTTCGAGCAGCCGGCCGCGCTGGCGGCGCTGCTGCGCGGCGTCCGCGCGTGGCGAGACCGCCGCGACCGTGAGACGATTGCATTGGACATATTGGTCTACAGCGGATATGTCTACTCTCGGCTCTCCCGCACCGCTGAGACGCGCGAGATCCTGGACATGTGCGACGCGGTGATCGCAGGGCCGTACGTCGATCGGCTCAACCCGGGGGGGCGACACTCCAGGAGTGGCTCTCTACTCTGGAGGGGGTCGGCCAACCAGCGTGTCGTGCCGTTGTCCCAGCTGGGGCGTGAGCGGTACGGGGCACTGGCCGACATCGGGAAGACTGGAGAAGATACAGGGCCCCGAGTACAGGTGTCCGTGGACGAAGGGCCGGAGGGAAGGCGGGTGTACTACATCGGGATCCCGCGAAGGGGTGATATGGATCACCTCACGTCGAGGCTCGACCGCGCCGGGGTGCGCTCGGGGGATGTGTCATGGCGACCTTGAAATGTCCTGTCTGTGACGAACCGTTCCAGCAGGGCGACCTGCTCTGCATGAGCTGCGGGGCCAACCTGGCCCGCGCCGGCGGCGCGCAGCGGCAGGGCCCTGGCGGGTACGACGACCAGCAGCGGGGCTACCCGCCGCCAGGCCCGCAGCAGGGCGGCCAGCCGCCGTACGGCGCCCCGCCAGGGCAGCAGCCGGGCGGCCAGCCGTACCAGCAGGCGCCCGACCCGTACCAGCAGCAGGCCCCCCAGCAGCAGGCCCCGCCACCGCCCGGCCCGCCCGGGCAGTCATCGGACCCCTGGGGCCAGCCGCAGCAGCAACAGCCGCAGCAGCCGGACGCGTGGGGCGCGCCGCCCATGCCCCAGCAGCAGGCGCCCGATCAGCACGGGCAGCCGCAGCATGGGCAGCCCCCGTACGGCCAGCCGCAGCAGCACGGCGGCGGCCAGGGCCAGTCCCCGATGCCTCAGCAGCCGCCCGGCGACCCGTGGGGCGCGCCGCCGCCGCAGCAGCAGCCGCAACAGCAGGACCAATGGGGCGCGCCGCAGCAACAGCAGCCCCCGGTCCCGGACTACCCGCAGCCGGACGCGCAGTTCCCGCCGCCCGACCAGCAGTTCCCTCCGGGGGACCAGCAGTTTCCGCCGCCGCAGCAGGATCAGCAGTTCCCGCCGCCGCAGGACCAGTTCTCCCCGCCGCAGCAGCAGGACCAGTGGGGCGCCCCGCAGCAGCAACAGCAGCAGGACCAATGGGGTGCGCCGCCGCCAGGGCCGGGCGACAACCAGTTCGGCCCGCCGCCGCAGCAGCACGGGGGCGCGCCGATGCCGCCGCAGCACGGGCGCGAGGCGACGCTGCTTCCGCCCGACCACAACCAGGGGCGACAGCCCGACGGCACGGCGTTCATGTGCCCGTACTGCGAGGCGGTGCTGCCCAACCCGAGCGCCGCGCAGTGCGACTCGTGCCTGCGCCCGCTGCCGCAGAAGGGCACGCCCACCCTGCGCGTGATGTTCCCGACGGGCGAGCTCAAGGTCTCCGTCGGCCAGCATCTGGTGCTCGGACGGGACGCGGGCCAGTCACCGGTGGCGTCCACGTTCACCCAGTACGACAACGTGTCTCGGCGGCACTCGACGGTGTGGCTCGACCCGTCCGGGACGGCGTGGGTGCGTGACGAAGGCTCCACCAACGGGACGTTCGTCAACGGCGAGCGGCTCCCGCGCGGCGTGGAGGCCCCGCTCCGCAACGGCGACCAGCTCCGCCTGGCCGCCGACGTGACCGGCACCGTCCAGCTGAACTGACCCCGCGGCCCAGGCCGGACGACAACGCAAAGAGACGGCAACGCGAAAGGGGCGGCCCCGCGGTTCAAGACCTGCGGGGCCGCCCCTTTGGCGTGACCCTTCCGGTCAGCCGGCGCGCTTGGAGCGGGCGCGCATGCGCTCGCGCTCCTTGGCGTCCAGGACGACCTTGCGGATGCGGACGGCGCGCGGCGTGACCTCGACGCACTCGTCCTCGCGGCAGAACTCCAGCGCCTCCTCCAGCGACAGCAGCCGCGGCGGAGTGAGCCGCTCCAGCTCGTCGCCGGTCGACGACCGCATGTTCGTGAGCTTCTTCTCCTTGGTGATGTTGACGTCCATGTCGTCGGACCGGGAGTTCTCCCCGACGATCATGCCCTCGTACACCTCGGTGGTCGGCCCGACGAAGAACGTGCCCCGCTCCTGCAGGTTCGTGATCGCGAACGGGGTGGCGGCGCCGGCGCGGTCGGCCACCAGCGACCCGGACGGACGGGTCCGCAGCTCCCCGAACCACGGCTCGTAGCCCTCGAACACGTGGTGCGCCATGCCGGTGCCGCGCGTCTCGGTCATGAACTCGGTGCGGAACCCGATCAGGGCGCGCGCCGGGACGAGGAACTCCATCCGGATCCAGCCGGTGCCGTGGTTCGTCATGTGCTCCATGCGCCCCTTGCGGACGGCCATGAGCTGCGTGACGGCGCCGAGGTGCTCCTCGGGGATGTCGACGGTGAGCCGCTCGACCGGCTCGTGCTTCTTCCCGTCGATCGTCTTCGCGACGACCTGCGGCTTGCCGACCGTCAGCTCGTAGCCCTCGCGGCGCATGTTCTCGACGAGGATCGCCAGGGCCAGCTCGCCGCGGCCCTGCACCTCCCACGCGTCCGGACGCTCCGTCGGCAGCACCCGGATCGACACGTTGCCGACCAGCTCCCGGTCGAGCCTGTCCTTGACCATCCGGGCGGTGACCTTGGTGCCCTTCTCGCGACCGGCCATCGGGCCGGTGTTGGTGCCGACGGTCATCGAGATCGCGGGCTCGTCCACCGTGATCAGCGGCAGCGGGCGCGGGTCGTCCGGGTCGGCGATGGTGTCGCCGATCATGATGTCGGGGATGCCGGCGATCGCGATGATGTCGCCGGGGCCCGCCTCGTCGGCGGGCTTGCGGGCGAGCGCGTCCGTCATCAGCAGCTCGGTGATCTTGACGCGGTCCACGCTGCCGTCGTGCCGGAACCAGGCGACCTGCTGGCCCTTCTTGATCGTCCCGGCGTGGACGCGGCACAGCGCGATCCGGCCGAGGTAGCTGGAGGCGTCCAGGTTCGTCACGTGCGCCTGCAGCGCCGCGTCCGGGTCGTAGGACGGCGCCGGGATCGTGTCGGTGATGACCGTGAACAGCGGCTCCAGGTCGGGGCTCGCGGGCATCTCGCCGTCGCCGGGCTTGTCGAGCGAGGCCCGCCCGGCGCGCCCGGACGCGTACACGATCGGGAAGTCGATCTGGCCCTCGTCGGCGTCGAGGTCCATGAACAGCTCGTACGTCTCGTCCACGACCTCGTCGATGCGGGCGTCCGGCCGGTCGGTCTTGTTCACCACCAGGATCACCGGCAGTTTGGCCTCCAGCGCCTTGCGCAGGACGAACCGGGTCTGCGGGAGGGGGCCCTCGCTGGCGTCCACCAGCAGGACGACGCCGTCCACCATGGACAGCCCGCGCTCGACCTCGCCGCCGAAGTCGGCGTGGCCCGGGGTGTCGATGATGTTGATCGTCATCCCGCCGTGCCTGACCGCGGTGTTCTTCGCGAGAATGGTGATCCCCTTCTCGCGCTCGAGGTCGTTGGAGTCGAGCACGCGGTCGTCGACGTCCTGGTTCTCGCGGAAGGCGCCGGACTGCCAGAGCATGGCGTCGACCAGCGTCGTCTTGCCGTGGTCGACGTGAGCGACGATCGCGACGTTCCGGAGGTCGTCGCGCGTGGAGATGGGCATGCTGGCTCGCCTTGGGTGAGAGTTCGGGGTTCGCCGCCGACACGCGGCAGGGCCCATTCTACTTGGCCCCGCATACCCCCCATCCCGGACCGCCCGGGGGCCCTCCGCCGCCCGCCCCCCGATTGGCCAACTCTGCTGATCCTTTGTAATGTGCCCGACGTCCGGCCGTTCGGAGCCCCATCCCCTCGGGGCTGCGGCCGGAGCGCCGAATCTCCCGCCCGCGGGAGAACCGGGGACCCACACCTTCGGGGTGAATCGACACACGTCGTAGGGCGACTCCTGGCCCGAACCCGTCAGCTAACCCGGTAGGCGCGCGAGGAGAGGAGAACACCGGCTTGGCACCGGATCCCCACCGGCGGCGTCGCGTCACGCCCGCCGCCGCGGCGACCATGCTCCTGATCGGCCTCGGCGCCGCCGCGCCCGCAGTCGCTCACGCGGCGCAGCCGTCCGGCCACGGCCTGCCCGCCGCCGCGCCGAATCCGAGCCCTTCCCCTCTCCCGACGACGGAGCAGGGCCTGCGCAAGAGCCTGGACGCGCTGAACGAAGAGGCCGAGATCCTCACCGAGAAGTACAACAAGACCCGCGTCGAGCTGGGCAAGGCGCAGAAAGCGGAGCGTGCCGCCGCCCAGCACGCCGCGACGCTCCGCGCTGCGGCCGCGCCAGCACGGGAGCGGCTCGGGCAACTCGCCGCGGCGAACTACATGTCCGGCGCGCCCGACGCGATCTTCGGCGCGAACGGCTCCCCGGAGGGCCTGTCCGACCGCGCCTACCTCGCGCAGAACCAGACCACCGTCGTCCAGGCCCTGCAGAAGCAGATCGACCAGGCGGACGCGGCCCAGCGCACCGCCCAGACGAAGATCGCCCAGGTCAAGCAGGCCGCGGCGGACGCTGAGAAGGCCCGCCAAGCCGCCAAGGCCAAGGTCGCCGAAGTCACGAAGCGACTCGACAAGCTGACCACCACGCACGTCCGCGACCCGCGCAGCGGCCTCCGCGCCACCGTGAAGGGCACCGGCCTGCCCGCCAAGATGGCCCGCAGGGCCCTGACCAAGCTCGGCTCCCCCTACGTGTGGGCCGCCGCCGGACCGAACTCCTTCGACTGCTCCGGCCTCGTCGTCTGGGCGTACACCAGAGTCGGCAAGCCCGGCCTCCCGCACTACACGGGCGACCTCTACGGCCTCGGGACGAAGGTCTCCCGAAGCGAACTCCGCTCCGGCGACCTCGTCTACTTCGGCGCCAGCCTCCACCACATGGGCGTCTACCTGGACGACGGCAAATACCTGCACGCCCCCCAGACCGGCGATGTGGTGAAGATCTCCAAAATGTCCGACCGCTCCGACTACGCGGGCGCCAACCGAATCTCCTAGCCCCCAGATCTACAAGGCCCCTCCTGCGGCGCGGTAGGAGGGGCTTTGTTTATTGTATTTCTCTCCTCCTTCGGCCCTGGCGGGCCTCCATCGTCGAGAAACACGGTGCGATCGCTGGCATCGCTTCGACTCGCCTGGCGGCTCGCTGCGCGATCAGGTTTCTCGCAAGCTCGAAACCTGCCTTCGGACGCGATCGCAGTGGTTTGGGTTGTTGCGTGGTTGCGGTGGTGGCTGGGCGCCGTTCGTGCCCCAGTAGGCGCTTTGGTTCCTAGCAGGCGTTGAGGTCGTTGCGGGTTGCGGTGGTGGGTGAGCGCCGTTCGTGCCCAGTGGGCGCCTAGGTTCCTAGCAGGCGTTGCTGGGCTAGGGCGTTGATTACGGGGAGGTCGCCTGGGAGCCAGTCGACGTCGTAGAGGTCGTCTTGGGAGAGCCAGCGGAGGGCCAGGTGTTCCAGGGCGCGGGGTTCGCCTTCGATGATGCGGGCCGTCCATACGCGGAGGACGGCTCGGTCGCTCAGGCGCCAGTCGTCGCCGATCCTGCGGCCCAGGCGGACCTTGATGGCGAGTTCCTCGTGGCATTCGCGTACGAGCGCGTCCTCGTCGGACTCGCCCGGGTCGACCTTGCCGCCCGGCAGTTCCCAGCCGCCCGCCATGTGCGGCGGCTCGGCCCGTTGCGCGCTCAGCAGCCGTCCGTCCCGGATGATCGCCGCGCCCACCACCACGAGAACGATGCCGACCAGCCCCTCTCCCCTGTCACTTCGCGGCGCCGGCCGCCTCGACCTGCCGCGTCGCCTCGTGGACGATCTTCTCCAGGTGGCCGCCGTGCGCGCCGCGCCAGTAGACCTGGCCGCAGTCGGCGCAGCGGCCGTAGACGTCGTAGCTGCGGCGGGTGCCCGCCTCCAGGTCGCGTTCGATCTCCTGCTTGTCGACCGGGACGAGTTCGCCGTTGCAGGCGGTGCAGCGCGTCCACGGCCGCAGGACGGGCGCGAAGCGGTCCAGCACGTCGCGGAGCTGGTCGTCCGGGCGCGAGCCGCGGACGTACGCGCCGAACCACAGCGCGCGGCGGCGGAGCAGCCCGCGGTCCTGGGTGAGCAGGACGCGGCGCTCCTCGTTCGCCTGGACGACCAGCGCCGGGTCGTCCATGTCGTTGCGGTAGGCGGTGTCGAGGCCGAGGAGGCGCATCCGGCGGGCGAGCGTGCCGAGGTGCACGTCGAGGACGAAGCGCGGCGCGACCTGCCCCGGCTCCAGCGGGACGGGCTGCGGGCGCGGCACGGCCGCCACGCGCACCTCCGCGCCCGCGTCCGGACGGGTCGAGGGGCCGACGGGCTCGCCGCCGACGGTCATCGGGCCTGCTTCGGGCAGCGGGACGCCGAGCGACTCCACGAGATGCCCCAGCGTGGACGTCCCGTCGGACGGCACGCGGCTCACCGGCCCCCGCCGCGCGGCCGGCAGGAACATCAGCAGCTCGTCGGCGACTCGGATGGTTATCTCGGGCTCCACGCGATCAGCATGCCACGCCGCCCTCCGGTTCCCCTCCGTATTTATCGACGGCGGGCGTCCCGCGTCGGGCCCCGGCGAAGGCGGGTCCGGGTGGACGGACGCGTATTCTCGGGGCGTGCGGGTAGACGACAGCGGGCCGCGGGACGACATCGACGCCGTGGCGGACGCGTGGCGGCGGGACGGCCTGTCCGAACCGCTCATCGCGATGCTGGAGGTCAGCAAGCGGGCCGGGCGGATCGCGATGCTCGTCCAGCAGGCCGTGCGCGCCGAACTCGCCGAACTCGGCCTCACCTACGCCGAGTTCGAGGTGCTGACCGTCCTGCGTCGCGAGGGGGAGCCGTACCGGCTGCGGCCGAGCGAGCTCACCCGGTCGGCGTTCCTCACCTCGGGCGGGACGAGCAACGTCCTGCAGCGGCTGCAGCGCGCCGGGTACATCGAGCGGGAGGCCAACACCGGAGACGCCCGCAGCCGCTTCGTCCAGCTCACCGGGGAGGGGCTGCAGGTCACCGAGCGCGCCCTGGAGGCGTCGGGCGTCGCGCACGAGGAGGTCATGGCGGGCGTGCCGCCGCGGGACGTCCGGGACGCCGCCGACGCGCTCCGCGAGATCCTGCTGGTCATCGGCAAGCGCCGCTTCCGCTGACGCCCGTCGCGGAGGCTACTCGGCCGCCAGTTCGTTGACCTTCTTCTTCAGGTCGGGGCGCGCGAGCGGACGGGTCGTCCCCACCCAGTCGGAGCGCTTGTAGGGCTTCACGCCGATCGCGGGGACGCACGTCGAGCAGCTCGCCACGATCATCTTGCCCTTGCCGATCACCATCCCGACATGCCCGGGATTGTTCGCCGACGTCCCCGGACCGGAGTCGAAGAACACCAGGTCGCCGGGCTGCTCCTTGCCCTTCGCGATCTTCACGCCGTAGGGCCACTGCTCGAAGGTGGTGCGCGGGATGCCCAGGCCGACCGTCCGGTACGCGGCCTGGATGAGGCTGGAGCAGTCCCACGCGTCGGGCCCGTTGGCGCCGAACACGTACGGCTTGCCGCGCTGCGCCATCGCGAACGTGATGATCCGCTGGACGAGCCCGGACGCGCTCGCCGGGAGGTCGTTGTCCTCGCACTCGATCCCGTTCGCCTGGACGACCTTGAAGTCGCCGCCCACATAGCGCTTCGCCCAGTCCAGGACGAGGTTCACGTAATCCCACGAGTGGTTGTACTGGAAGATCGCGGTCCGCATGCGGCGCGGGGCGCCGTTGTGCTTGAGGTACGCGGCGGCGGACGGGATCGCGTCCACCGGGTCGTACCGGTCCTTCTTGCCGTCCTTGTTGCCGTCGACCGCGAACGCGTCCCACGTCGGCTTCAGGAACTGCATCGGCCCGCCCGCGCCCGCGTAGTTCTCCCCGCTCTTGACGCCGGGCAGGTTGGACGTCCCGTGGCTGGTCTCGACCTTGCCGATCCCGGCGAGGACGTTCCACGGGATGCCGGACTTCTCCCCCGCGCTCTTGTAAAGCTGCAGGTAGTTCGCTGGGATGGCCTTCGCGTCGGTCGCCGCGGCAGGCTGCGCCTCGGCGCCCGACACGCTCACGCAGTTGCCGCCCGCGACGCCGCCGCCGAACATGAACCGGCTCGCGCCGAGCAGCACGGGGACGACGATCAGCCCGGAGAACATCACCGCGGCGGCGCCGAGCGCCGCGGCGATCAGCACGCGGCGGTTCATCCCGTGTCACCCGCCTGGCCCACGTCCGCCGGCTGGAAGGAGTAGATCTTCAGCGAGCCGCCGTCGCGCGCCACGGTCACCGCGTACCGCTTGCGGTCACTGCTCTCGGCGTCGCCCTCGCTGACCCGCTGCGTGCCCGTCACCACGAAGATGATCGAGTTGTTCTCGATGGTGCGGACCTGGTCGAGGCTCGCCGAGCCCTGCGCGACGACCTGGTTCCGGCGCCGCTCCTCCAGCAGGCCGGGCGTGGCGGCGTCCCGCGCCAGCTGCGCTCTCAGGTCGTCGGTGACGAAGCCGGACAGCCGCGTGGCGTAGGTCTCGGGCGGCTCGTCGAAACGGTACGTCCCGTAGGCGGCGACGAAGCGCTGCGCCAGGTCCGCCGCGGTGGCGAACTCCGCGCGGCTGAACGGCAGCAGCCGGTAGATGTCGAAGTCGTTCGGGTTCACGGGGTTCTGGATGCCGGGGGGCGGTGACGCCGGGCCGGTCGGGCCGGCGGTGGGCGAGTTGCTCGGACGCGCCTGCCGACGGTCCTGGTCGTCGTCGGGCGCGGCGAACGTCAGGTACAGGCCGATGGCGGCGAGCAGCACGACGAGGCCCCCGAACAGGAACCGGCGCTGCCGGTCGTTCAGGTTCATCAGTCGTCCCGTTCCGCCTCACCGGACGGGCGGTCGACGGGACGCAGCCAGAACGGGAGCGACGGGCCCTGCTGCGAGGCGCCCCTGCCCCACAGCGGCGGAGGCGTCCGCCGCTCTCCCGGCTGGGACCTCGACGGCGCGCTCCCCGTGCCGCCGCGCGGCCGGGGGACGTTCGACCCGGATCCACCACCGGAGCCACCGGAGCCGCCGGAGCCGCCGCCAGAACCGCGGGAACCGCCGCCTCCGCCACCGCCGCCGCCGTTGCCGGAGCCGCCGCGGCCACGGCCGCGCTGGGCCGCGCCGGGCGAACGACCGCCGCCGCCTCCGCCGAACCAGCCGCCTCCGCCCCAGCCGTTCCCACCGGAACCGCCGCCAGAGCCGCCGGAACCTCCGGAGCCGCCGCCGGAGCCACCGCCGCCCGAACCGCCGCTGCTTCGGCCGCCGCCAGATGAGCCGCCATTGCCGCCTCCGCTGACGCCGCCGCCGGAACTGCCGCGTCCCGTCCAGGAGGGCGGGCGCTTGGTCCCCGCGCCCGAGCCGGCATCGGGGGACGACTTGCCCCCGCCGACCACGACACCTTCGACGGGACCGCCGGAACCGCCGCCGCCTTCAGTGCGACGGTCGCCCGCTGCGGCGCGGGACGGCAGGTTAAGGGGCGGAGCGCCGCGCTGGGACCGTCCCTGGCGCGCCGCGGTGCCGGTACCGCCGCCGCGCGGCCGGGCCGCCAGCACCGGCGCGTCCTCAGGCGACTGCCCCTCGGCCGCGCCGGCGCCGCGCCGGTCGGCCGCGATCGCGGTGCCGGGCGCCGTGTCGCGCTGCGCCGTGGCCGCGGCGCCCTCGGACGCCGCCTCCCGCTTGGCCCAGCGCGCGAGCCCGGCGCCGCCGAACGGGGCGACGGCCGCGATCGTGCTCCGGCGCGTCTCGGAGACGGACCGGTCGAGCATCGCCTCGCTCTTCTCCCGCGACCCCACGGCCCCGTAGCCGACCGCGGAGAACAGGTGCTGGAACGGCCTGCGGTACACGAACGCCGCGAACGTCACCAGCGCGATGAGCAGGATCTGCAGGCCCCACGGCAGCGTCTCGCCGAGGATCAGCCCGTACGCCCACAGCAGCAGCGACAGCACGCCGATCAGAGCCGCCTGTTTGAGCAGCATGGACAGCAGCAGTTCCAGCCAGCGGATGGCGATGACGCGTCCGATGCCCGGATGTATCCCGATCCCGAGGAAGATCGGCCCCGCCACCAGCAGCAGCAGGAACGCGATCTTCACCACGATCAGCGCGATGGCGATGACCATGATGAGCACGCCCGCGACGATCGCCGCGAGCAGCCCGCCGAACGCGACCCCCAGCCGGTTCTCCCAGTTCTTGCCCTGGAAAAGCGGATACGTGCCGGGATGTTTCTCCTCGATGTTCTTGGCGACGTCCTTGTAGGCGTCGGCCTTCTTCCCGAGATCGGCGGAGTTGTCGTCGCCGTACGTCTCCGGCAGGTCGACCGCCTGCGACCACAGCAGCTTGTCGGCGTTGTCCTTGACGATCTTGGCGTTGGGGTCGGTGGTGCCGAACACGCCCTGCAGCCACGGTTTGCAGACCAGCGCCACCCACAGCCGGTTCGCGTTGCGGGTCGTCTCGTCCAGGTTCGCCGACGCCGACGGATCCGGTTTGCCGCCCGGCGCCGGAACGCACACTCCGCCCTTGGTGTCGCTCTGCGGCAACGCCGCGTTGAACGCCGCGCTCGTCGCCTCCGACGTCGTCGTCCCGAGCGTGGTGAAGTCGGACGGCCGCGCGATCAGCCAGACCAGCGCCACCATCGCGACGACCATCCAGATCACGCCCTCGGTGACCTTGCTGGCCCGTTTGCGGACGAGCCCCCACCAGGCCAGCCACATCGCCCCGAGGATGACCACCCACGACCAGTAGCGCGCGTTGAACGTCTGGCCCATGTCGGTGATGACGCCGTCGACGGTGTCCTTGAGCCAGTCGAGCAGCGACTCCGACGCGGCCGCCTGGTAGACGCTGATCGTGGCCCGGTCGATCGCCCGGACGAACGTGAACACGGTGTTGGCGAGGCCGTTGCCCATCAGCGCCATCGCGTCCGAGCAGCCCATGTCGACCGCGTACCAGTACTGCCCCGCGGTGCCGTACCGGTCGTAGTAGGTCAGGTTCTCGACCGGGGTCTGCTGGAGCTTCTCGCTCGGATAGTCCGGCGGCTTGATCATGCCGTCCGTCCCCGACCCGTACTGCTCCGGAGCCGGACTCTCCGCCGGGCTGCACGCGTCGTTCGGGGTCGGCGGCTTCGGGATCGACGCCATCGCGGGCGACAGCGGGCCGATCATGAACAGCGCCATGACGACCAGCAGCAGCACCGAGCGGCGGGCGCGCGGATGCCTGCGCCGCCGCCGCGGCGGGCGGCCCCGCCGCTTCAGGACGGCGCGGTCGAGCCCTTCGCCGGGCGAGCGCTGCAGGCGCGCCGTCCCGTCGCGGGGACCCCTCATCGACTGACCTCCTCGACCTCGGCCCCCGCGGCGGTGAGTTCGGACGAGCCCGGACGGGACCGGGTCGGGTTGGTGTCCAGCCAACGCTGCAGTTCCTCGGAGATCAGGTCGACGCCGATGCGTCCCGCCCGGCCGTCGAGGTCGCGGAAGACGCATTCGCCGTTGCCGAGGTTGCGCAGCACGGCCTTGTGCTCGTCGGACGCCTCCACCCCGAGCAGCGCCATGACGTTGCCGACCTCGACCCGCTCCGTGGAACGGAAGCAGAACACCGACGACAGGCAGTTCGTGACCTGCTCGTTCAGCAGGTCGCCGGCGTTCTGGGAGACCAGGATCAGCGCGGTGTTGCGCGACCGTCCCATACGCGACACTTCCGGCACCAACTTCGCGCCCTCCGGCGTGGACGTGATCGCCCACGCCTCGTCCAGGAAGATGGCCTTCGGCATCCGCCGGTCGAGGCCGTGCATGAGCCGCCGCGCGAACTGCGACACCAGATACATCAGCGCCACCGAGAGGCGCTGCTCGTAGGAGTAGTCCTCCCGCGAGATCGCGACGTCCGGCAGGGTGAGGCCGCCGAGCGTGAACACGGTCGTCCATCCGGCGGTGTCGATGCGGTCGCCGCCGGACGGGTCGAAGCACAGCCGCGCGAGCCGCATCTCCGACATCGACCGCAGCACCGCGCCGAGGTTCTTGGACGCCGGGTCGTCCGCGCCTTCGAGGTAGTCGACGACGCGTCCGAGCGACGGACGCTCCGCGTTGGCGACCGCGCCGACCGCCTGGATCATCGCGGACTCGCGCTCCTCCGACATCCGCGGCAGCAGCAGCCGCAGCGTCTCCGTCGCCATCGTCTTCATGGTGGCGAGGTCGTCGCCGAACGAGAACGGGTCGAGCAGGCCGGGCGCCGCCGACCCGAGCGGCAGGATCCGCGCCTTCCTGCCCCGCGCCTTCAGCAGCTCCACCAGCGACTCGGCGTCGCCCTTCGGGTCGATCGCCGCGATCGTGACGCCGCGCAGCGCCATCTGGTAGATCAGCAGCAGCGCCAGGGTCGTCTTACCGCCGCCCGGCTCGCCGGTGATCGCCACCGCGGTCGGACGGTTCCGCGCCGCCGCGACGAGCGGGTCGAAATGCACGATCGACCGGGCCCGGCCGAGCGTCTCCCCGACGTACGGGCCGATCCAGCCCTCGTCGTGCTCGTCCGTCCGGTCGCCGAGGTCGACGGTCGCGACCGGCATGCCGCCCGCGATCGTCCGCAGCGGCTGGCGCTGCGCGTACGCGTTCAGCCTGATCTGGTCGCCGGGCAGCGACTCCAGGAGCAGCGAGAACTGGTCGCCGGTCGAGTTGACGACGTCGATGCCGATGTCGCGGTAGTGCTCGACGACGGCGTCCACCCGCTGGGCCAGCAGCTCCTCCGTCGGCGCGGACACGATCAGCCGGTGCCACCCGTACACGAACGGGAGCCGCTCCTTGGTGATGCCGTGCTCCAGCATCCGCGCCGCGTCGATCTGCTCCGCGAGCGCGATCGGCGCCTCCGCGCCCGCCTCCCGGATGTGCTGGTCCATGTCGCGGGCGTGCGCGAGTTTGCGCGAGACGTCCTTGGACGCCTTCGCCGGCGGGATCAGCTTCATCCGCGCGCTGATCTCCACGGGGAACGGGAGCGCGTCGGCGTAGTGGAACCACGGCTCGCCGTCCGGGAACGGCATCAGGTCGGGGAAGCGCGCGAACGACAGGTACGCCACGTAGGACGCGGCCGTCGCGCCCGCACCGGTGCCCGTGAAGTTCGGCTGCTCGATCCGCAGATACGAGCGCCCGTTGTGGATGGCGCCCTCGACGAGCGACTCGATCTCGCCCTTGCCCCACGTCCTGCGGGGGACGGCGGACGGCGGCGGATCGGCCAGCGACCCCGTCACGGCGTGCTGGAACAGCCACGCCACCTCGGTGGACGTGGCGTGCCGCGCGTAGAGCGCCGACCCGCCGAGCGCGCGGCCGACGCGTTCGGCCTGGTCGTTCCAGCGCCCGATCTCCTTCTTGTCGATCGCGTCGTCGTGGACGCCGAGGACCTTCTCGCTGCGCTTGTAGAACCCGAGGAGCTGCGACAGCACGCCGCCGGACAGGTGCGCGCCCATCCCGCGCGGCCCGAGCCGGACCCCGAGGTAGACCTCCTTGGTCCAGAAGTCCTTGGCCCACACGTGCGCGTACGTCTCCTCCAGGTACTCCCGCCACCCGGGGCCGTCGTCGGACGTCCGGTCCAGCGCGAGCGCCCAGTCGGCCGCCGGGTACGTCCGGTGCGCGATCCGCAGGTGCACCTCGGCGTCCTGCATCCGGATGCCCGCGAGCGCGATGGTGATGTTGGTGGCGAGCGCCTCGCGCTCCTCCCCCGTGGTGAACTCGTACGACACCGTGGGCAGGCGGAAGTACGCCCAGGCGGCGTTGTCGGTGAGCAGCACCCTGTCGTCGAAGTACCGCACGGCCAGCCGGCTCGACTTGCTCATGCCGTCCTCCCCATCCCGGTCCATTGTCCCGAGGCGCGGACGGTCGCGAAGGGCCGCGCGGGGAAGTGTTCGCCTTCCGGATGGTCATCAACGTCAGGCGCGCCCGCAAGGAAGCCCTTGCCCATATGGGTTTCGGCCCAGCTGATGGAGGTCTCCGCCCGGCTGATGCCGGTCTCTGCCCGGCTGATGTAAGTCTCCGCCCGGTCGGTGTAGGTCTCCGCTCGATGCCCGCGAGGGGCGCTCATCGGGTGGCCTCCTGCTCGTGCTCGAACTCCTGGTAACGCTCGGGCATCACGGTGAAACCGCCGGCGACCACGCCGGCGAGGGCAAGATAGGCACGCCGCGTCGGCGAGCGCAACGACTTCAGCTCGTTGCGGGGCGCGCGGTCCATGCTCAGGTGATCATCCCACGGAATGCGCACCAGCGCCCGGCAACGCCCCCGCGCCATCGACTCGGCCTGCTCGACGTCGTCCATGCTGCGGCGGCTCACCCCGTTGATGACGGTCACGGCGCGGGAACGCAGCTCTTCGTAGCCGTGGCCGTCCAGCCACTCGAACGTCATCGCGACCGCGCGCGGCGCGTCGGCGCTGGCCGGGGCGACGAGCACGAGCTGGTCGGCGTACGGCAGGACGCGCGCGACGACGGCCGCGGCGGCGTCCAGCAGCGTCACCGAGTAGAACCGGTCGATGGTGCGGATCGCCAGGGCGTAGTCACGGTCGTCCAGCGCTTGCAGCGGGTTCTTGCCTGCCGCGATGACGTCCAGGCCCGACTTCGCCTGCGAGGTGTAGCGGCGCATCGCCGTGAGGGAGCCGACCTGGTCGGCGCGCGTGATCAGGCCGGTCAGCGTCTCGTTGGTGTCGCTGCGCGTCCGCCGCGCCAGCGCGCCCGGCCCGGGGTTGACGTCGACGGCGACGATCGGCTCCCCGTTGTGCTGCGCGAACGTGTGGCCCAGCATCAGCGCCGTCACCGTCTGCCCGGCGCCGCCGGTGCAGCCGAGCACGACGACGTGCCGCGTCCCGCGGAAGGGCTGCTGGAGGCGCTGCTGGTACTCGGCGTCGACGTCGCCGTGCCCCCCGCCGACGGCGTGGAACAGCCGCCGCAGCCCGCCGCCGGTGACCTCGTGCTCGGGATCGGGCGGCGTGATCGCGGGACCGGACGGCGGCGGCGCCGGGGGCGGCGGCAGCGGCCTCGGCCGGACGGGCGACGCCGGCTGCGACCGGACCTCGCGCGGCGGGGCCTGCTGCTCCTCCACCGGGCCTGGCCGGTGCGGCTCGACCGGCGGCGCCTCCGGCTCCGGCTCCGGCGCGGGCTCCGGAACCGCGCGCAGCGGCTTGGACAGCCCCTTCGACCAGGGCCTCGGCGCCTCCATCCGCGGGGCCGGGACCTCCTCGGCCGGGCGCGCCCCGTTCGCGGGCGGCTCCTCCGGCCGCGACCCGAACGCCCCGGGCACCACCGGAACGTCCGGCCGCGTCACGGGCGGCGGCGGGCCCTGCTGTTGCGGGCCCTGCTGCGGCGTCCAAGGCCCAGTTCGACCTTGAGAGGGCGCAGGGGGAGCGGCCGGGCTTTGAGCGGCTGCGGGTGGGGCGGCCGGTTCCTGGCGTGGCGGGGGCGTCCGCCGGCCGGCGACCTTCTTGTCGCCGATCTCTCCGTTGGACCTTTGGCGCAGCCTCTGGCCTTCGTCCGGGGCGTCGCGCTTGGTGAGGTCCTGCCGCGCGGGCTCGGCGGCCGCGGGCGGCTCCTGCCGGACGTCGCGGCGCATCTCCCCCTCCGACCAGACCTGCTCGCGAGGCGGCTCGCCGGACCCGGCGGCCGCGCCTCCAGCGACCCGGATGTCGCCCTCCTCACCGGCCTGGCGCGCCTGCTCGGCGGGCGGGGCGGGGGTGGCGTTCGTCACCGCTTCCGGGGTCGGACGGGTGTCGGCCTGCGGGGTCTGCTGGGGGATGTCGGGACGGGTGGTCGGCGGGGCGGCGACCGGCCAGACGTGGGTGGGGGCTCGGGGGCGGCGGACGCCGGCGGCGAAGGCGCGCTGGCCGGTCCGGGGGGGCGGGGCGGGCGGCGGGAGGTCCACCTGGGGGGTCGCCGGGGGGTGTTCGAGGTCGGCGGGGACGGCCTGGACGTCGTCCTCGTGGGAGATGTCGCGGGTCGTCCGGCGCCAGGGCTTGGGGGGCGCGGGCGCGACGGATGCGGCAGGCGCAGGCGCGGCGGGCGCCGCAGGAGCGGCGGACGCAGGCGCGGGTGTGGTGGGCGGTTGGGCGGCTGGGGTGGGCGGGGTGGGGTGTTGGGCGGCGTAGTCGGCCAGGGACGGTGGCGCCGGGGCTGCGGACGGGCGTGGCAGCAGGACGGGGACGGCCGCCGGGTGAGCGGTGGCGGGCTGCGCGGCGGCCTGCTTGCGCTTGCGGCGGGACTTGATCGCGGCGCGTTCCGGGGCGGCGACGGGGGCGGGGGCCTCGGCGCGGCGCCAGACGCGGGCCACGATGACGACCTCGCGGGGTTCGCGGATCGGGGTGAGGCGGCACCAGGTGCGGGGCTCGGCGAGGTAGCGGCTCTGCGAGATCAGCAGTTCGGTGAGGCGCTTGCCCTCGATCACGGGACGGGTGGCCAGCCAGGTCAGGACGCCCGGCGGGACAATGTACAGCACGTGCCAGGGCGACTCGAAGGGGATGCCCGCGAATCTGAGCATGACGATCCAGGGCACGAACACACCGAGGAACACGCCGATCTGGACGAGCGGCAGCGGCATGGGCAGCCGCAGGTCGTACAGCTTGTACAGCCGTTTCTCGATGCGCCAGATGTTCGTGTACGTGGGTAGATCCACGCCCCTACTCCCCTAACTGCGCGAGCACGGGTCCGCCTGCCGATCCTCCGTCCGGAGTCAGGAGACGTCCACGCCGAGGGCCCTGGCTATCGCCCTGGCCGTGGTCTCGATGATGTTGGGCACGTAGAAGACCACCCCGATTCCGATCGCCAGCACGATGAATTGGACGAAACGCGTGATCTCGCGCGTGAACAGGAAGAAGATCGCCACAATGGAGACGATCACCAGGAAGAGCGGACCGAATATCTGCCGCAGCCAATCGGCGAGATCGTCGGTTTTGAGTTCGTCGTTCGGCGCCGCCAGGATTTCGTGGGGAATCGACGCCATGATGTGGTGCAGCATCGACTGACTACCTTCCTCGGTTGGCGGGTCGGCTGGGGGGTGCATTCGTCAAAGCGCGGCCTCTCATGATGCGCTCGGTTCCGTGGTGCCGCGGATATCGCGCACGAGCCAGGTCGTGCCCTTCTTGACCATGGTGAGCCGGTAGGTCTGGTCCAGCTCACCGCCGCCGCCCTGGGCGAGCTGCCACACGACCGTCGCGGTGACGGTGCGCTCGCCCGCGGCCCCCTTCGGCGCCACGACCTCCTTGACCTGCATGAAGCGGACGGTGTTGGCGAGGCCGGCGATGGTCGTCCCGTCGGAGGAGAAGCGGGACAGGGCCGCCTGGTTGCCGGTCGCGTACTCCTGGAAGAACGTTCCGAGGAACGGCTGGAGTTCGCTTTCGAGCGCGGTGTCGCGGTCTTGGACGCCGCCCTGGGGAAGCTTGGCCTTGGTCGGCGGGGGAAGGAGGGCGGGGCGTGCGGACACGACCAGGGAGCCGTTCCTGTCGGCGTAGACGGGAACGGCGAGGCGGAGCCACTGGTCGGCGGTGCGGGCGAGCAGGGTGACGGTCGCGTTGTTGGCGTCGCGGGCGTCCACTCCGGCGACCTGGACGGACTGGACCTGCATCTTGCCGGCGCCGTTCCAGCCGAATTGGGCGTCGGCGCCGTCGGGCAGGAACGTCCGCAATTGCGCCTCGCGGGCGGGGGCCGTCTTCTGGTCGTAGTTGAGATAGACGTTGGCGAACTGGAGGGCGAACGCGCCCGCCGCACTGCTGGGGAACCCGGTGCCCCTCGCGGGCTTCGGCCCGGTGACCGGGGCGGCCGGGTCGTCCTCGGCGGTGAGGCGCTCGAACGGCGCGCGGACGCCGTTGACGAGGATGACGAGGATGACGGCCCAGAGCACGGCGCGTCCGGCCCACACCCACCAGCGTCCGCCGGATCCGCCCCAGCGGCCGCCGCGCGGGCCGTCGCCGCCGCCTCCGCGGCCGCCGCGCCTGCGGTCGGCCGGGTCGCCGGCGGGCAGGCCCCACGGGTCGGCGGACGACGCGAGCGCCCGGCCGGGCGGCGCCGTCTCGTCGACGACGGCGGTGTCACGGCCGCGTCCCACGGCCGACCTGCGAGCCATCCTGCCTCCGCTCGCGCCTCGCCCCCGGTCGGCGCGGTCCTTGTGCCTGGTCGTGTTGCCCGGTGGCCTTTCTGAACCCACCCCGGGCCCAGCGTAACCACGAGCGTCAATTGTTCCAGCGCATCGCAGTGAAGCACAGCCCCGGCACGCGGTTGTGGATAATGCAATCCACCTCAGCAGGAACGGGGAAGATTGCCAAACGGTGACGATCCCCTATCCAAGGCTCCGAACGGCGCGCAGGTCCAGGATCCGGACAAGCGCCGCGAGTCGGGAGTTGCTTGGTTACCTGGTGACGTCCCCGACCGCAATTCGTTCCCAAAGAACCCGGCAAAGTGTCCGTTTCGGGACGTCTACCATCAAAACGCCCAGCTCACGCGACGCTCAGGCCACACACGCCCCATCGGCCCCAGAGGCAGTCGCAAGGCACCGCTGTTGTCAAAATCACACAGGTCACGGCCCTGTTCAGATACGCGCCGTGGGCCGCGGTCACACGTTGAAGCGGAACTCCACGACGTCGCCGTCCTGCATGACGTAGTCCTTGCCCTCCATGCGGACCTTGCCCGCGGTGCGCGCGGCGGCCATGGACCCGGCGGCGGTGAGGTCGTCGTACGAGACGATCTCGGCCTTGATGAAGCCGCGCTGGAAGTCGGTGTGGATGACCCCGGCAGCCTCCGGCGCGGTGGCGCCCTTGCGGATCGTCCAGGCCCGCGACTCCTTGGGGCCCGCCGTCAGGTACGTCTGCAGGCCGAGGGTGGCGAACCCGATCCGGACGAGCTGCGACAGCCCCGACTCCTCCTGCCCCATGCCCTGCAGCAGTTCGAGCGCCTCGTCGTCCGGCAGCTCGATCAGCTCGGCCTCGATCTTGGCGTCCAGGAAGATCGCCTCGGCGGGGGCGACCAGGGAGCGCAGGCGCGCGCGCAGGGCCTCGTCGGTCAGCTCGCCCTCGTCGAGGTTGAAGACGTAGAGGAACGGCTTGGCGGTGAGCAGGTGCAGGTCGCGCAGCAGCGTCAGGTCGATCCCGGCGGCCGCGGCGCCCGCGAACAGCGTGACGCCGTCGTCCAGGAGTTTCTGCGCGGCGTTGACGGCGTCGACGACCGCGAGCTTCTCCTTGTCCTTCTTGGTACGGGCCTCCTTGTCGAGGCGCGGCAGGGCCTTCTCGATCGTCTGGAGGTCGGCCAGGATCAGCTCGGTGTTGATCGTCTCGATGTCGCGGGACGGGGCGACGTCGCCGTCCACATGCGTGACGTCCGGGTCCTCGAAGGCGCGGATGACCTGGCAGATCGCGTCGGTCTCGCGGATGTTGGCGAGGAACTTGTTGCCGAGCCCCTGCCCCTCGGACGCGCCCTTGACGATGCCGGCGATGTCCACGAACTCCATCGTCGCCGGGATGATCTTCTGCGAGCCGAAGATCTCCGCCAGCACGGCCAGCCGCGGATCGGGCACGCCGACCACGCCGACGTTCGGCTCGATGGTCGCGAACGGGTAGTTGGCGGCCAGCGCGTCGTTCTTGGTCAGCGCGTTGAACAGGGTGGACTTGCCGACGTTGGGCAGCCCGGCGATTCCGATGGAGAGGCTCACGGCGGTCAAGTTTACGGACGTCCGCCGACCGCTTGGGCTGCCCAGATGATCCGGGGGCCCGCGGGTTGGTGAATGTTGGGCCAAATGTCCGGGGACGGTGGGCGTCACGGCGCGTCGCGGTCGTCGTTCGCGGGCGCGCTGTCACGATGAGCTGATGGACGTCGCGCTGTTCGCCGGTCTCCTCGTCGGCGCCGTGTTCGGCGTCGTCGTGGGGTACGCGCTCGCGACGAGCCGGCAGGGCGCGCTGATCGCGCGGGCGCGGGCGGCCGAGGAGAAGCTCGCCTACGCCGAGGAGCGGATGGCCGAGCACTTCGAGAACCTGTCCGCGAAGGCGCTGGACGCGAGCAACCAGCGGTTCCTTGAGCTGGCGGACGCGCGGCTCAAGGCGGCGGGCGTCGAGGCGGCCGGCGAGCTGCAGCGGCGGCAGCAGGCCGTCGAGCACCTGGTCGCGCCGCTGAAGGAGACCCTCGCGAAGGTGGAGGAGCAGCTCCGCGAGGTCGAGACGGGCCGCCGCGAGTCGCACGCGATGCTGGCCAAGCAGGTCGACTTCGTCCGGCAGAGCTCCGACCAGCTGCGCCGCGAGACGCAGTCGCTCGTCCGGGCGCTGCAGCGGCCCGAGGCGCGCGGACGGTGGGGCGAGCTCCAGCTCCGCCGCGTCGTGGAGCTAGCCGGGATGACGCCCCACTGCGATTTCGACGAGCAGGCCACTGCCGTGACCGTCGACGGGACGGTACGTCCCGACATGGTGGTGCGCCTGGTCGGCGGCAAGAGCATCGTGGTCGATTCCAAGGTCTCCCTGGCGGCGTACCTCCAGGCCGCCGAAAGCGGTGACGCGGTACGGCTGGACGCGCACGCCCGGCATCTGCGCGACCATGTCGACCGTCTGTCTGCTAAGTCGTACTGGCAGGCGTTCAGCCCGGCGCCGGAGTTCGTCGTCCTGTTCATTCCGGGCGAGGCGTTCCTGGCGCCCGCGCTCGACCGCGATCCCAGCCTGCTGGAGTACGCGATGCGGCGGCGCGTGCACATCGCCACGCCCACGACCCTCATCACCATGCTGCGGACGGCGTCCTACGCATGGCAGCAGGCCGCTCTCTCCAAGAATGCCCGCGCGGTCTTCGATCTCGGCAAGGAACTGTACGAGCGCCTGGGAACGATGGGCCAGCACGTAGACGAACTGGGACGCGCGCTGACCGGCGCCATCAAGTCCTACAACCGGACGATCGGAACGCTGGAAACGCGCGTGCTGGTCAGTGCGCGCAAGCTGAACGAGCTGGGCGTGGTCGAGGACGAGCTGGACGGAGCCCGTCCCGTCGAGGAGAGCCCGCGCACCCTCTCCGCCGCGGAACTCACCGCACACGACGAACCGTTCGACACCATGCACGACGAACCGTTCAACGCCATGCACGACGAGCCGTTCGACGCCATGGAGGACGCGGCGGTCAAGGACGACCAGATGCCCGATGAGGAATGGTCTCAGCCTGGATCGGCCGCGGAACCGATAGGTTTCGGCGGACGGGCCATCCCCGAGCAGACTGATCGGCGAAACACCCATGAGCGAAGCGAACCGGGGGGTACGGGAGGTCGTCCCACCGGGGAGGGGTGGCGATGAGGTCATCGACGGTACGCGACGCGCCGGGCGGCGCCTCGCCGGCCCTGGAGGGTCCAGTGGGACGTGAGCGCGGCGACTCACCCGCACGGGCGCGCCCGGCGGCCTCGTCCGGCGGCCCGATCAGCCTCACCGGACGCGGCGGCATCGTCGTCATGTTCGCCGCCGGGGTGGTGTGCGGGCTGCTGTCGCGCTGGTTCGGCGTGCCGCTGCTCGCCGGCGGCGGCTTCGCGGCCGGCTGCGCCCTCGCCGCGTTCGCCACGCGTCCCGCCGATCTGCTCACGCTGGTCGTCAGCCCGCCGCTGGTGTTCTTCGCCGCCACGTTCACGGTCGTCCTCGCCACCGCGCTCGGCGACGGGTCGCTGTTGCGCGCCGTGACCGTCGGCGTCGTCACCGCGCTCGCGTCCACCGCGCCGTGGCTGTTCTTCGGGACGGTGCTGGTGGTGGTCATCTGCCTGGCCCGCGGGCTCAGGACGAACATCAGGGAGCTGCGGGACAAGCTCGCCGGGGTCCGGCTCTTCGAGAAGGAGGAGAACGAGAACCCCGTGCGGTGGGACGAGTCCCCCACCACGACCCAGGAACGCCGCCGCCTGCACCACGGCGACGTGGACTGACGCGGACTGACCGGCCTGACCTGGGCTGACGTGGGCTAGGGGATCAGACCCGAACTCAGACGGGTGTGATGGGGAGGGCCTTGCGGAGGTCCTGGCGGAGTTCCTTCGGGAGCGAGAACCGCATGTGCTCCTCCACGGACTCGATCTCCTCCGCCTCACCGAAGCCGCGCTCGTACAGCCAGGCCAGGACCTCCTGGACCAGCTCGTCCGGGACGGACGCGCCGCTGGTGACGCCGACCGTGGCGACGCCGTCCAGCCAGGCCGGGTCGATGTGCTCGGCGTAGTCGACGAGGTGGGCGTCGTCGGCGCCGTGCTCCTTGGCGACCTCGACCAGCCGGACGGAGTTGGACGAGTTCACCGAGCCGACCACGATGACGAGCTGGGACTGCGCCGCCATCTCCTTCACCGCGACCTGCCGGTTCTGCGTGGCGTAGCAGATGTCGTCGGACGGCGGGTCCATCAGGTTCGGGAACCGCTCGCGCAGCTTCTCGACGGTGGCGACGGTCTCGTCCACCGACAGGGTCGTCTGCGACAGCCACGCGACCTTCTCCGGGTCGCGGACGGTGACGTTGGCGACGTCGCCCGGGCCGTCCACGAGGTGGACGTGGTCGGGCGCCTCGCCGGTGGTCCCGATGACCTCCTCGTGGCCCTCGTGCCCGATCAGCAGGATGTCGTAGTCCTGGGCGGCGAACCGCACGGCCTCCTTGTGGACCTTGGTGACCAGCGGGCACGTCGCGTCGATGGTGCGCAGGCTCAGGCCCCTGGCCTCCTCGTGCACGGCGGGCGCGACGCCGTGCGCGGAGAACACCACGATGGAGCCCTCGGGGACCTCCTCGGTCTCGTCCACGAAGATCGCACCGCGTTCCTCCAGCGTCTTGACGACGTGGACGTTGTGGACGATCTGCTTCCGGACGTAGATCGGGGCCCCGTACTTCTCCAGCGCGATCTCGACCGTCTCCACCGCGCGGTCGACGCCCGCGCAGTAACCACGCGGCTTGGCGAGCAGGACACGGCGCTTCGTGTTCGCGGTCATGCGTCTATCGTACGAGTGACGGCCTGGGGCCAGTACAGCGGCGGACGGGGCCCGCCGGGCGGGTGAACGCCCCCGGGCGGCGGGACGAAGCCCTGGTGAAGCCCGCGATGTGATCCACCGCACGCCGCTTTTGGACAGAAATCCATTAACCCGGGGTGACCACGATCGCACCCATGGGGCAGAGTGACATTCGACAAGCCAGTGCCGTACGACCCGATTCGGTGTTCACGTCCGCAGGGAATCGGTGTTCACGTCGGCAGGGAAGAGGAAAGACGATGACGAGATCGCCGCGCCGCCTCAGACAGCAGGTGCAGGACACGGTGGGCGAACAGGTCCGCGACCTTCCGCTGCACGCCGTCCGGCTGGCCATGTTCGGCGTCGGCCGGGCGCTCCTCCTCGGCGACCGGGTGACCAGGGACTACAAGGAGATCACCGAGGGCGGCGGCGTGAAGCCGGTGCTCGGACGGCTGCGCGACGACGTCCAGACCACGGCCGGGAAGGTCGTCGGACGCGTGGCGGAGCGCGTCCGCGGCGAGGAGCCGGCGGGCGGCGGGGAGCCCGCGGACGAGCCCGTCCGCCGCACCCGCGTGGCCGAGCCTCCGGCCCGCCCGAAGCCCGCCGCCGCGGGGAACGCCGCCGGGAACGGCGCCGCCGCCACGGCCGGTGAGGAGATCTCGATCGGCAAGCCGGGCGCCGGGACGGGGCACACGCCGAAGCACGCCCGTCCGGGAGCGCCGCCGAAGCCCGCGCGGCCGGGCGCGCTGGGCAGGCACCACAAGGCGGCGGAGAAGGCGGGGCCGGTCGCCGAGCCCGCGCCGAAACCGGAGCCGGACGAGCCGAAGCCGGAGCCCGCGCCGCAGGCCAAGCCAGCGCCGAGCCCGAAGGCCGCCACACCCGCCAAGCCCGCCGAGCCGGTCAAACCCGTCAAGCCCACCAAACCCGCCAAGGCGGCGAAGCCCGACACGTCCGGGAAACCGGCGAAGCCCGCCAAGAAGCCCGAGGGCGGGGACGAGGCGGCGTTCGAGCCGAAGCCGGAGACCAAGCCCGCCGCGCCGGCCGAGGCCGAGCGCATCGCGGCGGACCTGCCGGTCCCCGACTACGACAACGCCACGCTGCCTCAGCTCCGCGCGCGCTTGCGCGGCCTGTCCGTCGACCAGGTGAAGCTGCTGCGCGAGTACGAGCGCAAGCACGCCGCCCGCGAGGACGTCATAGGCATGTACGAACGCCGCATAGCCAAGCTCAACGGCACCAGCTGAGCCACCGGCTGAGCACCGGCTGAGCACCGGCTGAGCCGCAGTCGGCCGCCCGGGGCGGGTGGGGTTCACCGTAGGCTTCCGGCATGGCTATGGAGACCACGGCCGAGTCTCCCGTCCCGGTGCGGACGGTCCTGCAGGCGGTGAGCGGCTGGATCGGCAAGCTCGGCCGGATCTGGGTCGAGGGCCAGATCACCGACCTCAACGCCCGCGGCGGGACGGTCTACATGACGCTCCGCGATCCCGTGGCGAACATGTCGGTGCGGGTCGTCGGGCCGCGCGCCGTGTTCGAGGCGGCGGGGCCGGCGGTGACGGACGGGGCGCGCGTCGTCGTCCACGCCAAGCCCGACTTCTGGATCAACCGCGGGACGTTCTCGCTCAGCGTCCTGGAGGTCCGGCCGGTCGGCGTCGGCGAGCTGCTCGCCCGGCTGGAGCGGCTCAAGCGGGTGCTGGCCGCCGAGGGCCTGTTCCGGCCGGAGCGCAAGCGCCCGCTCCCGTTCCTGCCCGGCAAGATCGGGCTGATCTGCGGGCGCGACTCCGACGCCGAGCACGACGTCCTGCAGAACGCGCGGCGGCGGTGGCCGGCGGTGGCGTTCCGGGTGGAGAACACCGCGGTGCAGGGCCCGTACGCGGTCGGCGAGGTCATGGAGGCGCTGCGCGCGCTGGACGCCGATCCCGGCATCGAGGTGATCATCATCGCGCGGGGCGGCGGCGCGATGGAGGACCTGCTGCCGTTCTCGGACGAGGCGCTCGTCCGCGCGGTCTCCGCGGCCCGCACGCCCGTGGTCAGCGCGATCGGGCACGAGCAGGACGCCCCGATCCTCGACCTGGTCGCGGACGTGCGCGCCTCGACCCCGACGGACGCGGCGAAGAAGGCCGTCCCGGACGTGCGGGAGCAGCTGCAGCTCGTCCGGCAGCTCCGCGACCGGGGGCGGCGCTGCCTGGCCGGCGGCGTGGAGCGGGAGGTGGCGTGGCTGCGGGCGATCAGGTCGCGGCCCGCGCTGGCCGATCCGGTGCGGGAGATCGAACGGCAGTCCGAGCAGGTCATGGCGTTGCGCGACCGGTCGCGGCGGTGCCTGTCCGGCGCGCTGGACCGGGCCGGGGACGAGCTGTCGCACACCCGCGCCCGGCTGCTGGCCCTCTCCCCAGCCGCGACGCTGGAGCGCGGGTACGCGATCGTCCAGCGGGAGGACGGGGCGGTGGTGCGGGAGTCGTCGGCGGTCAAGGACGGCGAGCGGCTTCAGGTCCGGCTGGCCGAGGGCCGTCTCGGCGTGACCGTTTCGGAGCGTGCGGATTCGTGAGGGAAGAGTCCTAGGGTGGGGCAGATGGCGGACGAGAAGGGGACGGCTGAGAAGCCGTCGTACGAGCAGGCGCGCGACGAGCTGGCGGACGTCGTCAAGCGGCTGGAGGCCGGCGGGCTGACGCTGGAGGAGTCGCTGGCCCTGTGGGAGCGGGGCGAGAGGCTCGCCGCGATCTGCGAGGAGTGGCTGGAGGGCGCGCGGGCCCGGCTGGCGGCCGCGCTGGACAGGCCCGAGAACGGCGAAGCCGCCGCGCCCTTCTGAGGATCCCGCCATGCCCCGCAACGCGCCCTTCTGAGGGTCAGGGGCCGGTCGTGGGGGTCGCCGAGGGGGTCAGGCCCGCGTCCTTCTTGCTCTGCGGCTTGAGCGACGCGGCCAGGATCGTCAGCTCCTCGTAGGAGGCCGTGCCGGTCACGACGAGGCTCACGCCGTCGGGGAGGGTGCGGGCGAGGGAGTTCGCCTTCTTGTCCTTGCGGTGGTACTTCGTCCAGGCGACGCCGTTGATCTGCTGCGTCCCGACGACCTTGCTGCTGTTGGTCATGCGCGGGACGTACTCGGACGCCTTCTCGTTGCTCTGCTCCAGCGCCGCGTACTCGTCGCTGGGCGTCACGAACCCGAGATGCCAGGCGACGGGCTTCTCGCCGTCGGAGCCCATGCCGTGCAGCCGGGAGCTGGTCGGAAGCCACGCCGCCGGGAGCCCTTCCGGCGAGTGCGCGGTGAACGGCGCATCGTTGCGCATCGCCCACAGCTGCGCCCCGTAGTCGACGGTCGGCAGGAGCTCCTCGTTGCTGCGGGGCGTGATGGCGTAGATCGCCAGGACGACCAGCAGGCACGCGGCCATCGCCATCGTGAAGCCGCCGAGCCCCGTCGTCAGCCGCTTGTGGACGGCCGGGCTCACCTCGATCACGGGCCGCCCGTCCGGAGCCTTCTCGGCGGGGCTTCCGGAGGGGCTCTCGGCGGCGCTTCCGGCGGCGCTTCCGGCGCGGCTTTCGGATACGTCCTCTTCGGTCACCCCTCCAGGATCCCGCACGGTCAGCGCTGCCCCGTACCGGGGTTGGTGATGGTGCCGACGATGGCCATGATCTCGTCGGCGAGCCTGCGGGCGGCGTCCTCGTCGTCCATGAGGGAGATCTCCGACACCGCGCCCGCCATCGCGCCGGTCAGCACCACGACCAGGGCCTCGTCCACGCCCCCGTCGCCGGTGTGGAACAGCGCGGCGCTGCGGCGCGCCCACTTGCCGAGCCGCTGCCGCATGACGCGGTCGAAGCCGGGCGGGCCGTCGCCGGAGATGAACAGCCGGGAGACGTCGCGCTCCGCCAGGCAGCCGTCGAGGTAGGCGCGGGCGCCGGCGAGGAACTGGCGCATCGGGTCGGTCTCGCCCGCCTCGCGGACGGCGTTGATCGCCTTGCGGGTGCGTTCCTGCTGCCCGACCTGGAACTCCTCGAACAGCGTCAGGTACAGGTCGGCCTTGCCGCTGAAGTGGTGGTACAGGCTGCCGACGCTCGCGCCCGCTTTGGCGACGATGTCGGTCACCGCGGCCTGGGCGAAGCCCGACTCGCAGAAGACGTCACGCGCGGCGGCCAGCAGGGCGCCGCGGGTCGCGGCCCCGCGGTCGGACGTGCGCGCGGGGGCGCCGGCGGTCCCCGTCTCGCCGTTCGGGGTCACCTCGCCGGACGGGACGTCGATGTGGCTGCTCATGTCGCCTGAGATTACGCCCTCTCCCAAGGGGAAACGATCCCTTGCCAGTGCGACCGCGGAATCCGGCACCGCGCCGGAGGCGCCGCGCCGGACGCGCCGTCGTGCCGGTACGTGTGCCGGTATGACTCGTGACCCCGGCTGGTCTGGTCCAATTTGTGGCTGGACGTCCGGTCCACGGAGAATCCGGGTGACACCGACCGAAGGGCTGGGCCGCCATGTCCGATGAGACCGCCGTTTCCTCTCCGCTCACGACCGAGCCCGAGGCCCCGGACCGCAACCTGGCGATGGAGCTGGTCCGGGTGACCGAGGCCGCCGCGATGGCCGCCGCCCGCTGGGTTGGCCGCGGCGACAAGAACGGCGCCGACGGGGCCGCCGTGAACGCCATGCGCCAGCTGATCAACACCGTGTCCATGCAGGGCGTCGTGGTGATCGGCGAGGGCGAGAAGGACAACGCGCCGATGCTGTTCAACGGCGAGGAGGTCGGGGACGGCTCCGGCGCCGAGTGCGACGTCGCGGTCGACCCCGTGGACGGGACGCGGCTCACCGCGCTCGGCATGAACAACGCGATCGCGGTGCTGTCGGTGGCGCCGCGCGGGTCGATGTTCGACCCGTCCGCCGTGTTCTACATGGAGAAGCTCGTGACGGGCCCGGAGGCGGCGGACGCCGTCGACATCGAGCGTCCGATCGCCGACAACATCCGCGCGGTCGCCCGCGCGAAGGGCTCGTCGCCGCAGGACGTGACCGTCTGCATCCTGGACCGTCCGCGGCACGAGGGCATCGTCAAGGAGGTCCGCGAGGCCGGGGCGCGGATCAAGTTCATCCTGGACGGCGACGTGGCCGGCGCGATCATGGCGTGCCGTCCGGGGACGGGCGTCGACGTGCTGCTCGGCATCGGCGGCACCCCGGAGGGCATCATCGCGGCATGCGCGATCAAGGCGCTGGGCGGCGTGATCCAGGGGCGGCTGTGGCCGCAGGACGACGAGGAGCGGCAGCGGGCGGCGGACGCCGGGCACGAGCCGGGCAAGCTGCTGACGACCGACGACCTGGTGACGTCGGACGACGTGTTCTTCGCCGCGACCGGCATCACGGACGGGGAACTCGTCGACGGCGTCCGGTACAGCAAGGGCACGGCCGTGACGCATTCGCTGGTCATGCGCTCCCGCAGCGGGACGATCCGGACGATCGACAGCGAGCACCAGCTCGGCAAGCTCCGCGCCTATAGCGCCATCAACTTCGACACGGCGGTGTAGGGCGGCTAGCCGCGGGTGAAGCGGTCGCGGACGCGTGCGCGCAGGGTGCGCCGCGGCGCCCGGACGCGCACGGAGCCGAAGATCATCGTGCCGCCGACCTCGATGGTGGGGCCGTCGGCGACGGGACGGGCGCGGAGGTCGCGGGTGCTGAGGATGGTGCGCCCGGTGACGTCCACGCGGACGCCGTCGGGGACGAGCAGCCGGATCCGGCCGCCGAGGACCATCGAGTCGACCACGATGTGGCGGCGCTGCAGGACGGCCTCGCGCAGGTCCAGCTCGACCGTCCCGAACAGGGCGAGCAGCGGGAGCTTCACGGGGACGACCCAGCGCCCGTCCCGGCGGGTGCGGCCGAAGAAGACCGTGACGGGACGGTCGTCCACGAGGATCGGCTGGGCCTCCTCGGGGCTGAGGTCGACGGTGAGCCCGGTGAGCTCGCCCAGCGTGCGGGCGGCGTAGGCGCGGGCGGTGCGGTCGGCGTGCTCGTCGGCGGTGAGCCGGCCGTCGGCGAAGGCCTCGCCGAGGACGGCGGCGACGCGTTCCCGGTCGGCGTCGGACGCGCGCAGGTCGCGGACGCGCGTAGCCTTCGCGTCGGCGGGGCGCGGCCGGGCATCTCGCTGGGGGACGTCCACACCATGAGGTTAGCCGCAGGCAGCCGATCCGCCCCACGGAAAACCAGTGGGGTTATGTCCGATTATTTCCCTAGTGTGAGAGGCATGACCGTGCAACGTGCGCAGCTCGCGGCTGCCCGGGAGAGCTCCGCCACGGCGGCGATCAGCCTTCGCGGCGTGGTGAAGCGCTTCGGCGACTTCACCGCCGTGGACGGGCTCGACCTGGAGGTCCCCGCGGGCATCTGCATGGGACTGCTGGGCCCGAACGGCGCCGGCAAGTCGACCACCATGAAGATGCTGACCGCGCAGGCGATCGCCACCGAGGGCAGCATCCGCGTGCTGGGCTTCAGCGTCCCGCGGGAGTCCAAGCGCGCGCGGGCCGCGATGGGCGTCGTCCCGCAGCAGGACAACCTCGATGAGGAGCTGACCGCCCGCGAGAACCTGGAGGTGTTCGCGCACCTGTACCGGGTGCCGCGGCGGGCGCGCAAGCAGGCGGTGGACGACGCGCTGGCGCTCGCGCACCTGACCGAACGGCAGCTCACCAAGGTGGACGACCTGTCCGGCGGCATGCGGCGGCGGCTGCTGATCGCCCGCGGGCTGGTGCACCGGCCCGCGCTCGTCCTGCTGGACGAGCCGACCGTCGGCCTCGACCCGCAGGTGCGCGCGGAGCTGTGGGGGCTGATCGACGGGCTGCGCGCCGGGGGCACGACCGTGCTGATGTCGACGCACTACATCGAGGAGGCCGAGCGGCTGGCGGACGAGTGCGCGCTGATGTCGCACGGCCGCGTCATCGCCCGCGGCTCCCCGTCGGACCTGGTGGCCGAGTACGCGGGCGACCGGGTCGTCGAGCACTACGGGCCGCCCGACCGGCTGACGGAGGTGGAGCGGCTGGCGAAGGCGGCCGGGCTGCCCACGCGCCGCACCGGCCCTTCGGTGTCGGTGCTGAAGGCGGAGACGATCGCGCCGTCCCTGGAGGACGAGCTGGGCCCGGACGGCGTCCGCCGCGCCGCCAGCCTTGAGGACGTGTTCGTGATCCTGACCGGGGAGCGTGTGGAGTGAGTGTGGAGGCCCGCGTAGAGCGGGCGCCGCGGTTGCGGCGGTTCGAGTTCGCGCCGGTGCGGGGCATCTGGCGGCACGAGCTGGCCCTGTACAAGCGGTACTGGAAGTCGCAGTCGTTCGCCTCGATGGTGGAGCCGACGTTCTTCCTGCTCGCCTTCGGCTACGGGTTCGGCTCGATGGTCGCGGTGATCGGGAACTACCGGTACCTGGACTTCGTCGCGACGGGCGTGGTCGGCACGGCCGCGCTGTTCACGTCCGTGTTCCCGGGGATGTTCAACGGCTACATCAGGCGCGTGTTCCAGCACACCTACGACGGGATGCTCGCCGCGCCGGTGGACGTCCACGAGCTGGTGACGGCCGAGGCCCTGTGGATCGCGGCGAAGTCGTCGGTGTACTCGTGCACGCCGATCGTCGTGGGGATGTTCTTCGGCCTCGATCCCGCGTTCGGGATGCTGCTGGTGCCGTTCGTGACGTTCTTCACCGCGCTCGGCTTCGGCCTGTTCGGGATGTGGACGTCCTCGGTGGTCCCGTCGATCAACTCGTTCGACTACGTGATCACCGGTGTGGTGACGCCGCTGTTCCTGATCGCCGGGACGTTCTTCCCGATCGACTCGCTGCCGGGCTGGGCGCAGAACGTGTCGTACCTCAACCCGCTCTACCACTGCGTCGAGCTGGTCCGGGACGCGGTCTTCGGCCTGGACCCGCTGGCCGACCTGGGGCATCTGGCGGCCCTGATGGTGTTCGCGGCGCTGATGTGGCTGATCGCCGTCCGCGGGATGCGCAAGCGCCTCATCGACTGACCGTCCTCCAGCCCGCGCTCGCGAGGTACGCTGACGCGAATCTTCTTCACATTGCGTGCGGAGAGGCAGGGCCGCATGGATCAGGGCAGCGCCGTGCGCGGCATCACCGCGCGTGACCGCCGTGCGCGGTTCTCCGCGTATGCCGCGTTCGCCGTCCAGGGGCTCTGCTTCGCGTCCCTCGTGACGCAGGTCCCGCAGATGCAGAAGGCCCACCATCTCAGCGACGCCACGCTGTCGCTGGTGCTGCTGATGGTGCCGCTGATCGCGGGGGTGGGGAGCGTCGCGTCCGGCGCCCTGTTCCAGCGGCTCGGCAGCGGACCGGTGCTGCGCGTCTCCCAGCCCGCCGTCGCCGTCACGATCGCCCTGATCGGCCTCACCGGCGACAACGACCTCGCGCTCTACGCCGCGGTCGCCGCGTTCGGCCTGTTCGTCGGCGCGGTGGACGCCTCGATGAACGCGCAGGCCATCGCGGTCGAGCGCCGCTACGGCGTCAGCCTGATCACCGGCTTCTACGCGGTGTGGAGCGTCGCCGGGATCCTCGGCGGGCTATGGGCGTCCCTCGCCAACAAGATCGACCTTTCGCTGTTCACGGGCTTCGCGATCGCCGCCGCCATCGGGATCGCCGCGTCCCTCGCCACCGGGCACCGGCTCTACGCCCGCGCGGAGGAGGGCGACGGGCCGACCGCCGAGGAGCTGAAGGCCGCCGGACGGAGCGTCCCGTGGCGGCCGATCCTCATCGTCGGCGCCGCGATGGCCGTCGCCTACCTCGCCGACTCCGCGATCTCCAGCTACGGCGCGAAGTACCTGGACGACGAGCTGTCCGGCAGCGACTGGATCGCGCCGCTCGGCTACGTCGCGTACCAGATCGCCATGGTGATCAGCCGTGCCGTCGCGGACCTCGCCGTCCGCCGCTCCGGGCCCGTGCGGGTCGTGCGGCTCGGCGGCGCCGTCGGCATCGTCGGCATGGCCGGCGTGGTCGCGGCGCCGAACGCGGCCGTCGCCATCGCCGCGTTCGCGGTCGCCGGGCTCGGCCTCGCGGTGATCGCCCCGGTGTCGTTCTCCGCCGCCGGACGGGTCGACCCGACCGGTCTCGGCGTGGCCGTCGCCCGCGTGAACATCTTCAACTACGTCGGGTTCGTCCTGGGGGCGGCCGTCGTCGGCGCCATCGCACCGCTCAGCGACGACCACGGCCTGCGCCTGGCGTTCATCATCCCCACGGCGCTCATCCTGGTCGTGTTCGCCACCGCCAAGGGGTTCGATCCCGTCCCGGTCAAGGGCGCCCGGCCGGACTCCCCTGCCATGGAACGGCCCGTCGCCTGACGCGCGCGGCGGCCGCGTCCGCAAAGTTCAAGCCCCGCAAAGTTCAAGCCCCCGTCCACGCGGGACAGGGGCTTGGACGACGAACGGTCAGGCGTCTTCGAGCGCGGTGACGGCGCGTTCGCCTTCGGCCAGGGCCTGCTCCGGGGTCAGGTCCTGGAGGGCGCGGCTCAGGGCCACCTCGGCGGCGTCGGCGGCGGCCCGGAGGGTCACGGCGTGCTCCTGCGCCCTGTCGAGGTCGCCCAGGCCGACACAGTCGAAGGCCACCTGCGCGTCGTGGCCCGCCATCTTCAGCTGCCGCGCGGCCTCTTCGAGACTCATGAACAACTCCTACCTCGGGGATGCTTGTCCTACCCCTCGGCACCGCCCGTAACCGCTCGGCCCAGCAGTTGGGCGGCTTTGACCAGGCGGGGCTCGGCGAGGCTCGCGTACCCGAGGACGAGGGCGGGCGTGGCGTGGCCCGCGCGTCCCGGCGACCACATGGGACGGGCGCCCGCGACGGACACGCCGGACCGCGCGGCGCGGGCCACGACCGCGTCCTCGTCGCTCCCCCGGGGAAGTTCCACGTAGAGGTGGATGCCCGCCGAGACGCCGCGAACCACGGCGCCGGGCATCCGGGAGTTCAGCGCCCCGGCCAGCGCGTCCCGCCGGGCCCGGTACCGCCGCCGCATCGTGCGCAGGTGCCGGTCGTACCCGCCGCTCCTGATCAGCTCGGCGAGGGCGTACTGCTCCAGGACGGGCGCGCCGAGGTCGGTCGTGCCGCGGTGGTCCCGCAGCCGCTTGGCGAGGGCCGGGGACGCGACGGCCCAGCCGAGGCGGAGCGCGGGCGCGAGGGACTTGCTCACCGACCCGAGCAGGACGACGCGGTCGGGGTCGACGCCCTGGAGGCAGCCGACGGGCTCGCGGTCGTAGCGGAACTCGGCGTCGTAGTCGTCCTCCAGGATCAGGCCGTCGACGTCCCGTGCCCAGGCGATCAGGTCGGCGCGCCGGGACGGGGACAGCACGACGCCGGTCGGGTACTGGTGCGCGGGCGTGACGAGGACGGCCCGCGCCCCGGTGCGGGCGAGCGCGGCGACGTCCAGCCCGTCGGCGTCGACGGGGACGCGGATGACCCGCAGGCCGGACGCGTCCAGCATCGGGAGCTGCCGGTCGCTGGTCGGGTCCTCGACGGCGAGCAGCGTGTGCCCGCTCGCGCGCAGCAGCCGAAGCAGCGCGGACAGCCCCTGCGCCACCCCGTTCATGATCACGACGCGGCGGGGGTCGGCGTGCGCGGCGCGGACCCGGCCGAGGTAGCCGGCCAGCTCGGCGCGCAGCGCCGGGACGCCGCCCGGATCGGGGTAGGTGAGCGCGTCGTGCGGCAGCGTGCGCAGCGCGGCGCGGGCCGCCGAGATCCAGCGCTCGCGCGGGAACGCCGACAGGTCCGGCTTGCCGGGCCACAGGTCGTAGGCGGGCGGGGGCGCGGGGTCGGGCCGGGGCTCCCGGGACGGTCCTGGCACGCCGTTCGACGAGGCCGGGGACGCCTCGTCGGGACGGGCCAGCGGCGCGATGCGGGTGCCGTCGCCGCGCCGCGCGACCAGGAAGCCCTCGGCGGTCAGCTGCTCGTAGGCGGCGACGACGACGCCGCGGGAGACGTCCAGGTCGCGCGCCAGGTCGCGGCTCGACGGCAGCCTCGTCCCGGCGGTGAGCCGGCCCGTGCGCACGGCGGTGCGGAAACCTGCGGCGATCTGCGCGGCGAGCCGGCCTGCGGACCGGTCGAGCGGGAGATGAAGGTCGGTCACATGACTCTCAGCGTCAAGAGGGAGTGCGAACGTCACGGACCGCACAATGGTCCATATTTCGGCCCGGAGATTGGCTCTGTCACCCGGACCAAGCGAGATTCTAACGTTCCATCCATGAACACTTCTCACAGCCGGGGCATGGCGGGGGCCGGATCGGCGATGTTCCTCGTCGGGACGCTCACCGCCGTGTCCGCGACGATCGCCGACTATCCGGTGTTCGGCGGCCAGGCGGCGCGGTACACGGTCGCCGCGCTGATCCTGCTGGCCGTGGTCCGGTTCGCCGGCGGCCCCTCGCGGCGCCCGACCCCGCGGGACTGGCTGCTGCTGGCGGCGCTGGCCGGGACGGGCCTGGTCGCGTTCAACGTCTGCATCGTCGCGGCCACCCAGGACACGAGCCCCGCCACGATCGGCACGGTGATCGCGACGGTGCCGATCGTCCTGGCGCTGATCGGCCCGCTGCTGGAGGGACGCCGTCCCGCCCCGGCGCTCGTGCTGGCGGCGTGCGTGGTCGCCGCCGGGGCCGCGCTCGCCAACGGGCTGGGCGGCGGCAGCCTGCGCGGGCTGCTGCTGTCGCTCGGCGCGCTCGCCGGAGAGGTGTGCTTCTCGCTGCTGGCCGTCCCGCTGCTGCCCCGGCTCGGCCCGCTGCGGGTCTCGGCGTACTCCGCCGCGCTGGCCGCGCCGATGCTGCTGGCCGTCGGCCTCGCCGTGGACGGGACGGCGGTGCTCCGCACCCCCACGGCCGGCGAGCTGGCGGGCTTCACCTACCTGTCCGTGGTCGTCACCACGATCGCGTTCCTGCTCTGGTACAGCGCCATCGGACGGCTCGGCGCCGACCGGGCCGGGCTGTTCGCGGGCCTGATCCCGGTCAGCGCGGTGCTCACCACGGTGGCGCTCGGCATCGACCGTCCGGGCACCGCCGACCTGACGGGCGCCGCCCTGGTCGCCGCGGGCGTCGTCCTCGGCCTGCGCGCCCGCGTCGCCCCCCGCGAACCGGCGCTTTCCGAGGTCGTAACCTGTGATTCCGTAGACACCGCCCCCATCGGAATCGCGCGAGGATCTGCCTGAGATGTCTGAGTTCTCCTTCACCGACCTGCTGCCGCTCGGCCCGGACGAGACCGATTACCGTCTCCTGACCTCCGACGGGGTCTCCACTTTTGAGGCCAACGGACGGACGTTCCTCCAGGTCGAGCCGGAGGCTCTGCGGCTGCTCACCGAGACGGCGATGCGCGACATCTCGCACCTGCTGCGTCCCGCGCACCTGGCGCAGCTCCGCCGGATCCTGGACGACCCCGAGGCGTCCCCCAACGACCGGTTCGTCGCGCTGGACCTGCTGAAGAACGCGGGCATCTCGTCCGGGGGCGTCCTGCCCATGTGCCAGGACACCGGGACCGCGATCGTGATGGGCAAGCGCGGCCAGCACGTCCTGACGGACGGGAACGACGAGGAGCACATCTCGCGCGGCGTGTACGACGCGTACACGAAGCTGAACCTGCGCTACTCGCAGATGGCGCCGGTGACGATGTGGGACGAGAAGAACACCGGCAGCAACCTGCCCGCGCAGATCGAGCTGTACGCGTCCCCCGGCGAGGCGTACAAGTTCCTGTTCATGGCCAAGGGCGGCGGCAGCGCGAACAAGTCGTTCCTCTACCAGGAGACGAAGGCCGTCCTGAACCCGAAGCGGATGATGTCCTTCCTGGAGGAGAAGATCCGCTCGCTCGGCACGGCCGCGTGCCCGCCGTACCACCTGGCGATCGTGGTCGGCGGGACGTCCGCCGAGTACGCGCTGAAGACCGCCAAGTACGCGTCCGCCCACTATCTCGACACCCTGCCCAGCGAGGGCTCCCCGCTCGGCAACGGCTTCCGCGACCTGGAGCTTGAGCTGCAGGTGTTCGAGCTCACGCAGAAGCTCGGCATCGGCGCGCAGTTCGGCGGCAAGTACTTCTGCCACGACGTCCGCGTGGTCCGGCTGCCGCGGCACGGGGCGTCCTGCCCGGTGGCGATCGCGGTGTCGTGCAGCGCCGACCGGCAGGCCCTCGCGAAGATCACCGCGGAGGGCGTGTTCCTGGAGCGGCTGGAGACCGACCCGGCCCAGTACCTGCCCGAGACGACGGACGAGCACATCGGGGTGGGCGGTGGGAATGGAGGCGGCCGCGATGACGAGGTCGTCCAGATCGATCTGAACCGTCCGATGGCGGAGATCCGGGCCGAGCTGACCAGGTACCCGGTGAAGACGCGGCTGTCGCTGACCGGCCCGCTGGTCGTGGCGCGCGACATCGCGCACGCCAAGATCAAGGAGCGGCTGGACGCGGGCGAGCCCATGCCGCAGTACCTGCGCGACCACGCCGTCTACTACGCGGGCCCGGCGAAGACGCCGGAGGGCTACGCGTCCGGCTCGTTCGGCCCCACCACGGCCGGGCGCATGGACTCCTACGTCGAGCAGTTCCAGGCCGCCAGCGGCTCGCTCGTCATGCTGGCGAAGGGCAACCGGTCCAAGCAGGTCACCGACGCCTGCAAGGAGCACGGCGGCTTCTACCTCGGCTCGATCGGCGGCCCCGCCGCCCGCCTCGCCCAGGACTGCATCAAGAAGGTGGACGTCCTGGAGTACCCGGAACTCGGCATGGAGGCCGTCTGGAAGATCGAGGTCGAGGACTTCCCGGCGTTCATCGTCGTGGACGACAAGGGCGAGGACTTCTTCGCCGATACCACGGGTCCGGTCCTGAGCATAGGCAGACGCTGACGAACGACAGCGCCTGCCTGCCGGATTCTTGGGGATTCTTGCCAGTAGGTCACATTGTTGGCCGAAAACTAGGTTGGTCCAGAGGTCTCCCCGATGACCGCCTGGCCACTCCGGTATCTTTTCCGCCATGTCACGGTCAGAGCGCCTCGTTCTCGCGGCGCGCTACCGGTTGGTCGCGGAAATAGGTCAGGGCGCCAACGGCACCGTGTGGAGAGGGCATGACGAACTCCTCGATCGCGCCGTGGCGATCAAGGAGCTCCGGCTCCCCGAGGACCTCACCGAGGACGACCGGGTGGTCTTCTACCGCCGCACCCTCCGGGAGGCGCGCGCGCCCGCTCAGCTGCGCACGCACTCCATCGTCGAGGTGTACGACGTCGTCATCGAGCAGGGGCGTCCCTGGATCGTGATGGAGATGATCGAGGCGCCCAGCCTCGAACAGCTCATCGAGCGGTCGGGCCCGCTGCCGCCCGAGCGGGTCGCGCACATCGGCCGTGCCCTCCTGGACGCCCTCAACGCCGCGCACAAGGCCGGGATCGTCCACCGCGACCTCAAGCCCAGCAACGTCCTGCTGGACGGCGACCGCGTCGTCCTCACCGACTTCGGCCTGGCGTTCTCGTCCGGGTCGGCCAGCCTGACGAAGACGGGCCACTTCATGGGCTCGCCCGCGTACGTGGCGCCCGAGGTGGCCGCCGGCGAGAAGGCGACGCCCCGCTCCGACCTGTGGTCGCTCGGCGCGACGCTGTACGCCGCGCTGGAGGGCCGTCCGCCGTTCGAGCGCGAGAACGTGATGGCGACGCTGAGCGCGCTCGCCAACGAGTCCACCCCCGCCCCGCAGAACGCGGGCGGGCTCACCCCGGTGATCGTCGGGCTGCTGGAGAAGAACCCGACCCGCAGGCTCAGCCACGCCCGCGCGGTCGACCGGCTCGACCGCGCCGTCGCCGGCCCCCGGTCGGGACGTCGCGGCCACACGCCCCGCTACCGGCTGATGGTCGTGATCGGGCTCGTCGGCGCGACCGTCGCGTCCTGCGGGATCGGCGCCACCGCGCTCATCGTCGGGATGATGCGGGAGAGCCCGGGGGCGTCCCCGACCGGAGCGGCGTCCAGCCCGGCGGGCGGCGCGCAGGGCGTCCCGCCCGGCGTCGAGACCAGCACGCTGGTCGTCCGCGCCCGCAACGCCGTCTGCAAGGTCTTCGTGTCGGTCCCGGGCGGCGCCGTGCTCAGCGACGAGACCCTGCGGGAGGGCGAGGCCCGCCAGTACGACCAGCCGCGCCTCAACGCGGTCGTCTACGACGCGTCCGCCTGCGACGTCTGGGTGAACGGCCTGCGCAAGCCCCTCGGCTCCCCCGGCGAGCGGAAGAACTACTCGCTCACCAAGGAGTGACGCGTCTCACCCCGGGGAATGCGGGAGCCACCGGCCCGGCTGCCATGAGTGGCGGCCACGGACGCGAAGGGGAGGCCCGGATGGGCGAGCAGGAGTTCCGCGTCGAGCACGACTCGATGGGCGAGGTCCGCGTGCCGGCGGCGGCGAAGTGGCGGGCGCAGACGCAGCGCGCGGTGGAGAACTTCCCGATCTCGGGACGGCCGCTGGAGGCGTCGCACATCGCCGCGCTCGGCCAGATCAAGGCCGCCGCGGCGACGGTGAACGCCGAGCTCGGGGTGCTGGACGACGACGTCGCCCGCGCGATCGCCGCCGCCGCCCGCGAGGTCGCCGACGGCCGGTGGGACGACCAGTTCCCGATCGACGTGTTCCAGACCGGGTCCGGGACGTCCTCGAACATGAACGCCAACGAGGTCGTGGCGACGCTGGCGGAGGAGCGGCTCGGGCGGCCCGTCCATCCGAACGACCATGTGAACGCCTCTCAGTCGTCGAACGACGTGTTCCCCTCGTCCATCCACATCGCGGCCACCGGCGCCGTCGTGACCGACCTGGTCCCCGCGCTGCGCCATCTGGAGGCCGCCCTCGCGCGGAAGGCGGACGAGTTCCGGACCGTGGTCAAGTCGGGCCGCACCCACCTGATGGACGCGACGCCCGTGACGCTCGGCCAGGAGTTCGGTGGTTACGCGGCGCAGGTCGGGCACGGCGTGGAGCGTCTGGAGGCTGTCCTGCCGCGGCTGGCCGAGCTGCCGCTGGGCGGGACCGCGGTCGGCACCGGCATCAACACCCCGGACGGCTTCGGCGCCAGCGTCATCGCCGAGATCGCGCGGGCCACGGGACTGCCGCTGACGGAGGCCCGCGACCACTTCGAGGCGCAGGGCGCGCGGGACGGCCTGGTCGAGGCGAGCGGCGCGCTCCGCACCGTCGCGGTCAGCCTCACCAAGATCGCCAACGATCTGCGCTGGATGGGCTCGGGCCCGCGCGCCGGGCTCGCCGAGATCCGGCTGCCCGACCTGCAGCCCGGCTCGTCGATCATGCCGGGGAAGGTGAACCCGGTGATCCCGGAGGCGGTCGCGCAGGTCGCCGCGCAGGTCATCGGGAACGACGCGGCGGTCGCGTTCGGCGGCGCGTCCGGCAGCTTCGAGCTGAACGTGATGCTGCCGATGCTGGCCCGCAACGTGCTGGAGTCGATCACCCTGCTGGCGAACGCGTCGCGGCTGCTCGCCGACCGCTGCGTGGACGGCGTCGAGGCCGACGTGGACCGGATGCGCGAGTACGCCGAGTCGTCGCCGTCGATCGTGACGCCGCTCAACCGCTACATCGGCTACGAGGAGGCGGCGAAGGTCGCCAAGCAGGCGCTCAGAGAACGCAGGACCATCCGCGAGGTGGTCCTGGAACGCGGCTACGTGGACGACGGAAAACTGACCGTCGAGCAGCTGGACGCCGCGCTGGACGTGCTCGGAATGACGAACGCGTCCCAGAAGTCCTCCTGACTGCCTGGGACGCGCTCGAACGGGTCAGTACGCGTCAGTACCAGCCGACGGACTGGGAGTGCGACCACGCGCCGCACGGGGTGTTGTAGCGGCCCTTGATGTAGCCGAGGCCCCACTTGATCTGCGTGGTGGCGTTGTTCTGCCAGTCGGGCCCGGCGCTGGACATCTTGGAACCCGGATTCGCCTGCGGAATGCCGTACGCCTCGGACGAGGGGTTGTCCGCGTGCACGTTCCAGTGGCTTTCCTTGTTCCACAGCTTCACCAGGCAGCCGAACTGGCCGTCGCCGGTGAACCCGTACTTCGGCATCAGCTTCTTGGCGATCTCCTGCGCCTCGCCCGCCGGGACCGGGTCGCCGATCGGGCCGGTGCCGCCGCCGTCCTCGTCCGGCTTCTTGGTCGGGACCGGCTTCCCCTTCGGGTGCAGGGACGGGGTCTCGCCCTGGTCCTGGCGCGCCGCGCGGGAGGCGCGGTCGAGGGCCAGCTTGCGCCGCTGCTCCTCCAGGACCTTCGGGTCGACCTTCGGCGCGGCGTCGGCGAGCTGCTTGGTCGGCTTGACGGTCGCCTCGTCGCCGCCGGAACCGCCGGTCAGCGCGAACGCGGCGACGGCTCCGCCGCCGATCGCCACCGCGGCGCCGGCGGCGACGGCGATGATCCGCATGCCGTTGCGCCCGCCGGAGCCTCCTCGCCCGCCGGAGCCTCCTCGCCCGGCGGAGGGGCGCGGCGCCCGGTGCCCGGACACGATCTCGTCGCGGGGCCCGTCCGCGGACGGGCCGGTGCGGAGCGGCTCGCCCGGAAGGGCCTGGAAGCCGAGCGTGTCACCGGCGGGAGCGCCGCCGACCTGGGTGGGGGCGCTTCCCGCGACCTTCACGTCGTCCTCGTGCGGCGCGGACGGCGGCCCGGCCTGCGCGAACGGATCGCCCTGCCCGAACGAATCGCCCTGCCCGAACGGATCGCCCTGCGCGGGCGGCGCGAACGGGTCGGCTTGCGCGAACGGGTCGTCCTGCACAGGCGGCCCGGGGGGCGCGGGCGGCGTCGCGAACGCGCCGGTGGCCTGGACCGGGATCTGGGGGGACGGGGGCTCCGGTGCCGGGATCGGCCGGCCCGGAGGGTGAGCCGCGCCCGTCCACGGCCCTTGGGGGTCGAAGTTCTGTCGTTCGTCTCGCCTAGGGGACCCTGGATGGTCTCCGTACAAGGCGGTCCTTCCGACGGTCGCACGCGCATGGACACGCGCCCGAGCTGCTTCACCCCTGGCCCGTCCGGCCGCCTGGAGGTCTCGGCGGCCCGGGCCCGGACCGGCGCCGTGCCCGCCGCGCGTGAGGGGACGCGCTCCGGCTCGGCACCGCTCGGGGGTGCTTACGGGGAGACACAATGCCCGAGGCCGAGGGAGGCTTCGCAACCGAAACGAGACGAAAGCTGCGGCTGGGACGATTGTCAACTCGCCGGGCGAACCGCCGAAACCGCCACGGGACCAGGGGATCTCGGGCCCCGGGCACCAACCTGTGACCTTCATCACAAATCCACGGTCCGGGGTTTGCTGATCACGTTCCGTAGACGGAATCCCGGACGTCCTGAAACGCGAACCCCGGCGGGCCGCTCGCGCGGCACCGCCGGGGTTCCACTGTCACACGCGGCTCAGGCCGGCGCCTCAGCCACCGACATCGCCGAGAAGGTCGGTGACCAGAGCGGCGATCGGCGACCGCTCCGACCGCGTCAGCGTCACATGCGCGAACAGCGGATGCCCCTTGAGCTTCTCCACCACCGCCGCGACGCCGTCGTGCCGCCCGACCCGCAGGTTGTCGCGCTGCGCCACGTCGTGCGTCAGGACGACCCGCGACCCCGCGCCGATCCGCGACAACACGGTCAGCAGGACGCCGCGCTCCAGCGACTGCGCCTCGTCCACGATCACGAACGCGTCGTGCAGCGACCGGCCCCGGATGTGGGTGAGCGGCAGGACCTCCAACATGTCACGGTCCACGACCTCGTCGATGACGTCCGGCGTCGTCACCGCCGACAGGGTGTCGTAGACGGCCTGCGCCCACGGCGACATCTTCTCGTTCTCCGAGCCGGGCAGGTAGCCGAGCTCCTGGCCGCCGACCGCGTACAGGGGGCGGAACACCACGACCTTGCGGTGCCGGCGGCGCTCCATCACCGCCTCCAGGCCCGCGCACAGGGCGAGGGCCGACTTGCCGGTGCCGGCCCGGCCGCCGAGCGAGACGATGCCGACGTCCTCGTCCATCAGCAGGTCCAGCGCGATCCGCTGCTCCGCGGACCGGCCGCGCAGCCCGAACACCTCCCGGTCTCCGCGCACCAGCCGCACCGACTTGTCCGGCTGCGTCCGGCCGAGGGCCGAGCCGCGCTCCGACAGCAGCCGCAGCCCCGTGTGGCACGGCAGGTCCCGCGCCTCCTCCACGTCCGCGGAGCCCGACTCGTACAGCTCCTCGACGACCCCGGCGGGCACCTCCAGCTCCCGCATGCCCGTCCAGCCGGACTCCACGACGGCCAGCTCCGCCCGGTACTCCTCGGCGGCGAGGCCGACCGCGGACGCCTTCACCCGCATCGGCAGGTCCTTGGAGACCAGGACGACGTCGCGCCCCTCGCGCGCCAGCCACGCCGCGACCGACAGGATGCGGGTGTCGTTGTCGCCGAGCCGGAACCCGTCCGGCAGGACGCTCGGGTCGGCGTGGTTCAGCTCCACCCGGACCGTTCCGCCCTGGTCGCCGAGCGGGCCGTCCACGGACACCGGCTCGTCCAGCCGGCCGTGCCGCAGGCGCAGGTCGTCCAGCATGCGCAGGGCCTGCCGGGCGAAGTACCCGAGCTCGGGGTGATGGCGCTTGGCCTCGAGCTCGGAGATCACGACGATGGGGAGTACGACCTCGTGCTCGGCGAACCGGGTCAGCGCCCCCGGGTCGGCGAGCAGGACGCTGGTGTCGAGGACGTACGTGCGCCGGTCCCGTTCCGTGTGGGGGGACGACCCCCCACACCCCCCGGAAACACCCGGGACGGACGCCCCGGAGGTGTTCCCGGACAGGCCGGGACGGCGCGCGGAGGTTGTGGCCACTCGATCTCCCTGATGATGGGGAACCTACAAGTGGCGCCGTGGTCCGCCGCGCGGGCGGTGGGGGCCGGAGGTCGGCCGTCAGGTACCGTAGCGCCGGTGCCGCGCGGCGTACGAGCGCATGGCCCGGAGGAAGTCGACCTTGCGGAAGTCCGGCCAGTGGACCTCGCAGAAGTGGAACTCCGAGTGGGCGCTCTGCCAGAGCATGAAGCCGGAGAGACGCTGCTCCCCCGAGGTGCGGATGACCAGGTCCGGATCCGGCTGACCGCGCGTGTAGAGATGCTCCGCGATGTGTTCCACGTCGAGGATCTCGGCGAGTTCCTCGATGCTGGTGCCCCGGCTCGCCTGCTCGATGAGCAGTGAGCGCACCGCATCAGCGATCTCACGTCTACCCCCATACCCAACCGCGACGTTCACAATCAGGCCGGGTGCGTCCGATGTGGTCTCACCCGCGTCTTTCAGGACACGGGCGGTCTTATCGGGCAGCAGGTCGAGGGCGCCGACGGGCTTGACGTGCCAGCCGTCGGAGGCGAGCTTCCGGACGGTGTTCTCGATGATCTCCAGCAGCGGGTCCAGCTCGGCGGCCGGGCGGTTCAGGTTGTCGGTGGACAGCAGCCACAGCGTGACGTGCTCCACCCCGGCCTCCGCGCTCCACTGCAGCAGCTCGGAGATCTTCTGGGCGCCGCGCTGGTGGCCGGAGTTGACGTCGGCGAGGCCCATCGACCTGGCCCAGCGGCGGTTCCCGTCCAGGATCACGCCGACGTGGCGCGGCGTGACGTCCTTCGGGAGCGACGCCTCGACCCGGTGCTCGTACATCCGGTAGACGACGTCGCGGACGCTCGCGTACGGGCCGCTGTGGCGGATGGCGGAGGTCAGCCGTCCACCGGCCTTCCGCATGCCGGTGCGCGGCTTTCCCGTACGCCGAACCCCCATGTGGGCTTCCCTTCGAGCGGCCGTCCCTGGCGGGAGAACGCTCAATTATGGCCCGACGGCGCTACTTATCTCACCGTTCCCGTCATGTCAGGCTAATGCGCGGGACGCTCCGGACTTACCATTTGGCCTGCTCCGGCCCGTTCTCCCGTGGGGGGACGACCCCCCGCACCCCCCGGAAGGGATCTTTCGGCCTCCACGAGAAGATCGGCGAGGAAGCGGGCGAGGTCGGCGGAGGTGAGGACGGCGCGGACGCCGCGCCCGCTCGCGCCCCACGCCTCGATGACGGCCCGCCGCGCGACCCGCCACCGTCCGGCCGCGGACTGCTGCCGTCCGACCCACATCGAGGACGTCCGCAGGGCGCAGCGCAGCTCGCCGGTGCTCACCACGTCGCCGCGGTCGCGGTAGCGGAACGCGAACAGCTCGGGTTCGCGGGCAGCTCCGCCGACGGGCGGCTCCGGGAACCGGTCGTCGGGGTCGGGCCAGCGGACGGCCTGCGGGGACCCGTCGGCCCTGGCCTCGGCCACCCGGACGGCGAGATCGGCCAGGAAGTACCCGCACCGCTCCCCCACCGCGCCGAACGAGTCGCCGTCGCGCCACAGCTCCAGCGTGACCTCGAACGGGTTGCCGCCGCGGTCGAGCGAGGCGACGGGCACCACGGCGAGGTCGGAGCCGTCCAGGCAGCGCAGCCCGTGCACCACCCGACCACCCCCTCCTCGCCGCCCGCGCCCGCGCGGACGCCCGCCTGAAGGCACAGTAGAGCAGGCCGGCACCATGATCACACCCAGTGATCATTAAGTTCCGGTATGAAGCCGGGTCAGGCCTGGGGGCCGGCGGCGCGGGCGCGTTCGACGTGCTGCAGCGCGGTGCGCAGCTCGGACAGCCATTCGTCGGTGTTCTTGCCGACGAGCCGCACGCACCAGGCGAGCGCGTCGCTGCGGCTGCGGGCGACGCCGGCCTCGACGAGGGTGTCCAGGACGCGGCGTTCTGGCTGCCGGAGCCGGGTCATGACGGGCACCGACAGGGTGGTGAACATCTCCCGCTCGCCGCCGCACTCGACGCCCCAGGAGACCTTGTGGCCGAAGCGCCGTTCGGCCTCGCGGGCGATGGCGATGCGCCGGTCGCGGGTCTCCTCGCGGAACCGCTGGACGTGCCCGGCGATCGCGCCGGCCCGCTCCGCCTCGGACGACTCCGCCGCCTCGGCGGCGGGCGGTTCGGCGAGGCGGCCGACGACGCTGACCTCCTCGCGGTCGAGGACGACCTCCGGCGGCGCCTCGAACCAGTCGTCGGGGAGCCGTCCGGAGAACCAGCCGCGGAGCTGCTCCGCCGCTTCATTCGTACTCATGTAATCAAAATTACAACCCGTTGGCGGCAGACGCCAGCCCTGGCCGCCATGAGATCCACGACCTTCTGGAAGTCACTCTCACCCGGGGTGTTCGGCGCGGCGTCGCTCGCGGCGCGGCCGCGGCTGCCCGCTCCGGCGGCGAGCGCCGCTCAGCGGGCCAGGCCGTTGGCGGTCTTGGGGCTCACCCGGACGGCGCCGCGCATGTTGCGGGTGTAGACGTCCTGCACCTGGACCACAGTGCCGCGCCTCGGGGCGGCCAGCATCTTGCCCTTCCCGAGGTAGAGCGCGATGTGGGAGATGTAGCCGGGCGCGGTCGGGTCGTTGGCCCAGATGAGCATGTCGCCTGGCTCGGCCTTGCTGTACGGGACGACCCAGCCGACGCGCGCCTGGTCGGCGGCGACGCGCGGGAGCCTGATGCCGGCCTTGGCGAAGGCGTACTGCATGAGGCCCGAGCAGTCGTAGCCGCCCTCCTGCTCGGACTCGCCGCCCCACACGTACGGCCAGCCGAGCCGGGTGTAGGCGGCCTTGATCACGGTCCGGACCTGCCGGGCCGTCATGACCTGGCCGTTGGCGGTGGGCACGTCCCCGGCCGCCGGGTAGTCGATCTCCGGGTTGACCTCGACGGCCTTGGTGTTCTTCGGCAGCACCTTGCGGAGCTTCTTGATGAACGTCTTCGGCTCGGTCTTCGGGACGCTGATCAGCATCGCGTTGCCGGTGGGCATGCCGAGCGCCTGCGCGGTGGTGCGCGAGACGACCGCGTCGACGTCGCCGATGCCCATCGTCGCGTACGCGCCCACGCGCAGCGGCGACTGGGCCCGCCGGCCGCCGACGGGGACCTGGCTGCCGAGCTGCACGCCGCCGTCGTTGCCCATCGTGAAGGAGATCGCGACGTCGCCGGCCGCGACGTTGCGCCACAGCGCGTCCGACCTGGCGGTGGGCTTCGGCGTGTAGTTGCGGAACGTGGACGGGTCGACGCCCATCAGGCCGACCCGCTTGCCCGCGACCATGCCCTGCACGGCGTCCACGACCTCGACGCCCTTCACGCTCTTGGCGCGGCGCACCTTCGCGACGAGGTCGGCCGGGAGGGTGGACGGCGCGGCGACGAGGACGTGCGGGGTGAGCCGCCCGCCCTGGGGCGCGACGGCCGCGGGCGAGAGCCGGGTGCTGTCGGAGGCGGCCACGAACTGGGCGCGCTGCTCGCCGCCGCGGCCCGGCGCGGGAGCGTCGTCGCCGCGCGCCACCAGGACGGCGACGTTGGCGCCGAGTGTCGTCAGCACTGAAACGCCGATGATCGTCGGAAGGGCCCGGCGGTTCGGCTTTCCCACTGCCACACTCCTCGGAAGGTCGCCCGGTCTGACGGTCGCACGTGCTCCGGAACCGACTATGGCGCAGCCGCCCGGCCACCGTCCAGATACCCGGCGGGCCGGCGGCCACCCTCGTCCGGACGGTCCCGTTGGGTCAGCCTCAGTCCTGCTACCCAGTGGTAACACCAAGCGGATACGAGATCAAGGTCACGCTGCCACAAAATGGACCTATCGTCCAATGTCCCTTGTCAGCCCGTTTGTCCGAGCAATTCTCGCGTCAGCTCGGCCGGGGACGTCACCGGCCGCCGGCAGACGAACCCGCGGCACACGTATGCCGACGGGACGCCGTCGACCAGCCCGCGTCCCTCCAGCAGCGGGACGCCCTCCGCGTCCGGCGGGCCCACGCTCACCACCGCGCCCGGCGCGACCGCCATCAGCGCGGTCCGGTGCAGCGCGCGGGTGCGGTCGTCGTCCGGGTCGCCGATCACCGCGATCTCCGCCGGGCCCGACGCCCGCGCCTCCGCCACGGCCAGGCCCCAGCCGGCGAACCGCGCGTGCTTGTCGGCGAGCGTGCCCGCCGGGGCGAGCGCCGCCTCCGCTGACTGCCGGTGCCAGTCCGACGCGGTGAGCGCGGCGAACGACAGCAGCGCGCCCGCCGCGGCGAACTGCCCCGATGGGACCGCGTTGTCGGTCGGGTCCTGCGGACGCCGGAAGAGCCGCTCCGCGTCGTCGGCGGTGTCGTAGAACCCGCCGGACCCGTCCCCGAACCGTTCCAGGACGGTGTTCAGCAGCTCTCCCGCCAGCCGCACGTGCCGCGGGTCTCCCGTGACGCCGTGCAGAGCGAGCAGCCCCTCGGCGACGTCCGCGTAGTCCTCCAGGACGCCGGCGTTCGCGCCCGCCACCCCGGCCCGCGACGTCCGCGCCAGGCGTCCGTCACGCAGATGCACATCGACCAGCAGCCGCGCCACCTCCTCGGCCTCCCGGACGAGATCCGGACGGTCGAACAGCGCCCCGCACTCGGCCAGTGCGGCGATCGCGAGCCCGTTCCAGGCCGCCACGACCTTGTCGTCCCGCGCGGGCGGAATCCTGTGCGCGCGCGCCGCCAGCAATGCCGTCCGGACGCGCTCGTACCGTTCGGCGTCGTCCGGGTCGTTGAGGAGCTGCAGAACCGACGTTCCGTGCTCGAACGTCCCTGTCACCTCGAACAGGCTCTCCGCGAACGCGCCGTCTTCGTCCCCGAGGACCTCGCGCAGTTGCGCGGGCGTCCAGACGTAGTACTTGCCTTCGACGCCTTCACTGTCGGCGTCCAGTGCGGAGGCCAGGCCGCCTTCGTCCGTCCGCAGGTCGCGGAGCATCCAGTCGCACGTCTCCAGGGCGATCCGCCGCGCGAAGGGCGTCCCGGTGAGTCGCCACCAGTGCGCGTAGACACGCGCCAGCAGCGCGTTGTCGTAGAGCATCTTCTCGAAGTGCGGGACGACCCAGCGCTCGTCCACCGAGTAGCGGGCGAACCCGCCGCCGAGCTGGTCGTACATCCCGCCCCGCGCCATCGCCTCCAGGGTGTGCGCGGCCATGGTGAGGGCCTCGTCGTCGCCCGTCCGCGCGTGATGCCGCAGCAGGAACTCCAGCGCCATCGACGGCGGGAACTTCGGCGCGCCGCCGAACCCGCCGCGCGCCGTGTCGTACGACGCGGCCAGCACCTTCACCGCGTGCGCGAGCATCTCCTCGCCCGGCGCCTCCGTGCCCGCGAGGCCCGATCCGCGCGAGGTGAGCGCGTCGACGACCTGCAGCCCCTGGCCCACCACCTCGTCGCGCTGCTCCGTCCACGCCTTGTGGACGGCCTGCAGCAACGCCCTGAACTGCGCACGCGGGAAATACGTCCCGCAGTAGAACGGATGCCCTTCCGGGGTCATGAACACCGTCATCGGCCATCCGCCCTGGCCCGTCATGGCCTGGGTCGCCTCCATGTAGACGGCGTCGATGTCCGGGCGCTCCTCCCGGTCCACCTTGATGTTCACGAACAGCTCGTTCATGATCCGCGCCGTCTCGCCGTCCTCGAACGACTCGTGCGCCATCACATGGCACCAATGGCAGGCCGCGTATCCGACGGAGAGGAGGACGGGGACGTCGCGCCGCCGCGCTTCGGCGAACGCCTCGTCGCCCCACTCCCACCAGTCGACCGGGTTGCCCGCGTGCTGCAGCAGGTACGGGCTTGTCGCGTCCTTGAGCCGGTTCATGCCACCGATCCTGCCCGATACGGACGCGCCCTCACGCCCTCACCCCGACCGGCGCGCCAGGGCGGCGAGTGCGGGTTCGATGGCGCGGTGGAAGGTGGGGTAGGCGTAGATCATCTCGCGGAGGACGGCCGTGGGGGTCTCGGTGTGGACGGCCACGGACAGGAAGCCCAGGATCTCGCCTCCGGACGGGCCCGCGGCCGTGGCGCCGACCAGGGTCCCCCATTCGATGTTCTCGACGAGCTTGACGAAGCCGTCGTTGCCGACCTTGTGGATCCAGCCCCGCGTCGACGCCGGGATCTGCGACGTGCCGGTGCGGACGGGAAGGTTCTGGTCGCGCGCCTGCGCCTCGGTGAGGCCGACGGAGGCGATCTCGGGATCGGTGAACGTGACGCGGGGAACGGCCCGGTAGGCGGCGGGCGTGCCTTCCTCGCCGAGGATGTCGCGGACGGCGATCGCCGCCTGGTACATGGACACGTGCGTGAACGCGCCCATGCCCGTGATGTCGCCGATCGCCCATACGCCGTCGGCGGCGCGGAGGTGACCGTCCACGGGGATGCTGCGCGCGTTCTCGTCCAGGCCGACGTTCTCCAGGCCGAGACCCTTGAGGTTGGGACGGCGGCCGGTCGCGACGAGGAGCCGGTCGGCGTTGAGGGCCTCGTCCCCGAGGTGCATGGTGAATTCGCCGTCCTCGTGCGTGACGGCGGTGACGTTCACGCCGGTGCGGACACCGATGCCCTCGCGCTCGAAGACGTCGCGGATCAGGGCACTCGACTCCGGCTCCTCGTTGAGAAGGAGGCGGTCGGCGGCCTCGACGACCGTGACGCGGCTGTCGAAGCGGGAGAAGACCTGCGCCATCTCGGCGCCCACGACGCCGCCGCCGAGCACGATGAGCGACTCGGGGACCTCGGTCGCCTGGACGACCTCGCGGTTCGTCCAGTACGGGGTGTCGGCGAGACCGTCGATGGGCGGGGCCGTGGGCGAGGTGCCGGTGTTGAGGACGATCCCGCGGCGCGCGCGGAACACCCGGCCGTCCACCGTCACCTCGTGGGGGCCGGTGATGCGGCCCTCACCCCGGACGAGCGCGGCGCCCTTGCCGGTGAGGCGGTCGGCGGCGGCCTTGTCGTCCCACGCGTCGGTGGCCTCGTCGCGGATCCGGGCCGCGACCGGCGCCCAGTCGGGACGGACGTCCGCGTCGCCCGCCATCCCCGGGACGCGGCCGCCGTCCGCGAGGAGCCCGGCGGCGCGCACCATCATCTTGGTGGGCACGCAGGCGTAGTACGGGCATTCGCCGCCGACCAGCCGCGACTCCACCGCGACCACCGACAGTCCCGCCTCGGCGAGCCTCCCCGCCACGTCCTCGCCGCCGGGTCCGAGACCGATCACCACGACATCGACTTCGTCAGCCATGCCCGGACTCCTGCCCACGATCAGCTTCGGTTAGGCGGGCCTGTTCGCTTCGCCTCGCCGGTGCGCGGCGGGGCATCGGGATCCGGTCCAGGTCGTGGACGAGGCTGATGTCGCCGCTGAACTGGGCGGACGCCTCGTCCAGGAACCGGTGCTGGTCCTCGGCGCGGTACCGCTCGGAGAAATGCGTCAGGACGAGGTGCCGGACGCCCGCGTCCGCCGCCGCCTTGGCCGCCTGCGCCGCCGTGAGGTGGCCGTACTCGGCGGCCAGGGCCGCGTCCTGGTGGAGGAACGTGGACTCGATGACGAGCAGGTCGACCCCGTCGGCCAGCTCCCGGACGCCGTCGCAGAGCCGGGTGTCCATGACGAACGCGACCTTCTGCCCTGGACGGCGGGCGCTGCACTCGTCGAGCGTGACCGTCCGGCCGTCCGGTGCGGTGACGCGGCCGTCCTCCTGGAGCCGCCGGACCAGCGGGCCGCGCACTCCCCTCGCGGCGAGTTCGCCGGGCAGCATCGTCACGCCGTCCGGCTCCTCCAGCCGGTACCCGTACGCCTCCACCGGATGGGACAGGCGCCGCGCGACCAGCCTGAACGGAGCGTCGCCGGTCTTGAGTTCCATCCCCTCGCCCGAGACCGGGTGCTCGCGGATGACGTCGGTGTCGCGGAAGGCGGCCGCGTGCCGCAGCCGCTCCCAGTACCGCGCGCCGCTCGCCGGGAACGCCGCGTCCACCGGGTGCTCGACGCCGTCGCGCGCGATGCGCTGGACGATGCCCGGGACGCCGAGGCAGTGGTCGCCGTGGAAGTGGGTCACGCAGATCCAGGTCACGTCGTGCGCGGAGACCCCGGCGCGCGTCATCTGCCGCTGCGTGCCCTCGCCCGGGTCGAACAGCAGGCCGTGGCCGTCCCAGCGCAGCAGGTACCCGTTGTGGTTGCGGGCCTTGGTGGGCACCGCGCTGGCCGTGCCCAGGACGATCAGATCGCGCACCGACATCCCCCCATGGTGCCGCCTGCGATCCCGGGCAAGCGCTTGGTTATGCTGTGCGCGTCATCGACCGAGATGGGGTGCTCCGTGGCCGCTGGGAAGCGCGAGAAGATCCGGATGACGCCGGACGAGGCGGCGTCCTATCTCGCCGCCAACTTCAAGGTCCAGGTCGCCACGGTCGGCAGGGACGGCGCGCCGCACCTCGTCACGATGTTCTACGCGCTGCTCGACGGCAAGATCGCGTTCACCACGTACCGGGCGTCGCAGAAGGTGCTGAACCTGCGCCGCGACCCGACCATGACGTGCCTGGTCGAGGACGGCGTGGAGTACGGCGAGCTGCGCGGCGTCGCCCTCTACGGCCGCGGCGTCGTCATCGAGGACCCGGAGCCGCGCTCGAAGGTCGGCATGGTGGTCGGCTCCCGCATGGCGGGCCTTCCCGTGCCCGAGATCGGCGAGGCGATCGACCCGGTCGTCGCCGAGGGCATCGAGCAGGCGATCGCCAAGCGCGTCCTCGTCGTCATGGAACCCGACCGCGTCGTCAGCTGGGACCACGGCAAGCTGTAACCGCAGGTCACTCCACGGACGCGCGGCGGGTGGCGAGCGGCGCGGCCTTCGGGCTCCGGATCGACTCGTACAGTTCGACGGCGCGATCGAGGGCGGCGCCCTCGGCGGCGTGGTCGCCACGCTGGCGGGCCGCGTCGGCGATGTGGACGAACATGACCGCCTCCTGGTCGACGGCGTCGTCCTGCTTCCGCATGATCTCCAGGGCCTGCCCGAAGAAGTTGGTCGCCGCGACGGGACGGCGAGCGCGCAGGTACGCCTCGCCGAGGCTCGCCAGCGCGCGGGCCCGGCTGTAGTCGTCCGGCTCGGGGAGGGCGGCGAACTCGTCCGGGAGGGGGCCGAGCAGGTCGATGGCGCGGTCGAGGTCGTCCGCCATGGTCAGGGCGCGGGCGAGGTTGTGGCGGGCCGTCAGGATGGTGTGCGGGTCGCCGTCGTCCTCGGCGCTGCGCAGGCCGTCCTGCAGCGTCTCGACGGCCTCCGCCCAGCGCTCCCGTTCCAGCAGCGCCAGCCCCTCGGCCTCCAGCTCTCCTTCGCCGGACGCCGCGTCCCGCCCGCCCGTGGCCGTGGCGGCGAGGTAGTGGTCGAGGACGCGGCGGAGCGCGGCGTCCCGTCCGGCCGCGGTCTCCTCGCGTTCCGCCAGCTCGCGGGCGAAGCCGCGCAGCGGCCCCGGCAGGCTGAACCGGCCCTCGCCGGACGCGGCGGCGAGCCCGCGCTGCGCGAGCGTCTCCAGCAGCTCGCGGGCGTCGGCTTCGGGGACGTCCGCCAGCGCCGCGGCCGCCGCGAGCCCGACGTCGTCGCCGGGATGCAGGCCCAGCAGCCTGAACAGCCGGGCCGCCGCCGGGCCGAGACCCCGGTAGGCGTCCTCGAAGTTCGCGCGCACGTCGAGGGTCCTCCCCGGACGCGCCCGGATCCAACCGGCCGTCAGCCGGCCTTCAGCGGCCCCGGCAGCGGGGGCCGCTCGCGGAGCTGCAGCCGGTACGCGCGGACGTCCCACAGCGCCAGCGCCACCACCACGACCGCGGCGCAGATGTGCAGGGCCAGCGGCGTCAGCGAGTCGAGCGCGAGGGCGGGCACCGCCAGCGCGGCGAGGGCGAGGAGCGCGGTCGCCCTGGCGCGCGTGAACCCGCCGAAGACGGCCCGCTTGAACAGCGCGTGCCCGGCGACGAACAGGGCCGGGCCGCCGAGCGCGACAATGGTGAACGCGGTGCTGATGTGGCCGCCCGGATGCGCCAGGACCTTCTCGTCCGCGACCGCGCCGACGACGATGCCCGCCACCATGACGATGTGGACGAAGGTGTAGGCGGACCGTCCGAGCCGTCCCGGATCGGCGGACGACGCGATCCGCTCGGCGGCGGCGTCCGCGGTGTGGTCGAAGTAGATCCACCAGAGCGCGACGGTGCCGACGAACGCCGACACGAGCCCGGTCGTGACCGCCGCGGTCGGCGTGTGGTCGCCGAACGTCGCGCCGGTGACCAGCACCGTCTCGCCGAGCGCGATGATGAGGAACAGCTGGCAGCGCTCGGCCATATGGGCGCCGTCGATCGTCCACTCGGCGGTGCTGGACCGGCCGAGCAGCGGTGTCGCGTAGCCGTGCCACGGCGCGAGGTACTCCAGCGCGACGGCCAGCAGCCACAGCCCGGCGCGGGCGTCATGGCCGTCGACGAGGGCGCCGCCGATCCACAGCGCGCCGGGGACCGCCTGCCAGAACAGGACCCGCTGGAAGTTGGGGCCCAGCTCGTGCCCCCAGGTCCAGACCACGACGATCAGGGTGCGGCCGACCTGGATCGCGACGTAGGCGGCGGCGAACCACATCGCCTTGTCGCCGAACGCGCCCGGCAGCATCGCCGCCATGAACAGCCCGGCGACCATCACCGCGACCAGCATCAGCCGGACGGCCGGATGGTCGGGGCTGAACCAGTTCGTCGTCCAGCACGTGTACATCCACGCCCACCAGACCGCCAGCAGGAGCAGCAGCGTCTCTGCGGCGCCGCGCACCGTGAGGTGGTCGAGCAGCAGATGGGACAGCTGGGTGATCGCGAAGACGAAGACGAGGTCGAAGAAGAGCTCGAAGAACGTGACCCGCGCGCCCTGCTCGCCGCGCTCGCGCAGCAGCGCGGTCACCCTGTGCGGACGCGCCCCCGCTCCGGGCGCCGTGAAGCCCTCTGGACGATGCGCCGCGTCCGCCATGAGCGCTCCCGCTTGAAGTCAGGCGTCTGCTGTTGCCAGGCGCGCCGTTTCAGCCGGGGCGGGCGTCAGGCTTCGTCGTCGTCCGACGGCGCCGTCCCGGGCTTCTCGATCTTAGCGGCGTCGCCGGTGCTCGCGGCGGTCGCGGCTTTTCCGGCGGGCTGCTCCGCGGGCTTCCCGGCGGCGGCCTTCTCGGCTTCGGCGCGCTCCCACTCCCGCTGCTTCAGATCCGCTTCCCGCGGCGCCTGGATCTTCTTCATCTGCTTGTTCATCGAGCGGAGGAGGAACACCGTCGCGACGAGCAGGCCGATGAAGACGGCGAAGCCCAGGACGCCGGGGCTGACGGTGTCGTCGTTCAGCGGGACGTCGGCGAGCACGGGCACTACAGACACACCCTCTCCCGGACGCCGGCGAACAGGTCGTCCTCCGGCAGTTCGGTGTCGACCAGGGACCTGGCCAAATGGTAGTCCTCGGTGGGCCATGCCTCGCGCTGGACGTCCAGCGGGACGACGAACCAGAAACCGTTGGGGTCGATCTGGGTGGCGTGGGCGAGCAGGGCGCGGTCCCTGGTCTCGAAGTGGTCGGCGCAGGGGACGCGCGTCGTCACGTCCCAGTCGGCGCGCTTCTCCTTCTTCTCCTCGAAGCCCTCCAGCCATTCGGCGTACGGCGACTCCAGGCCGGCGTCCTCCATGGCGGTGTGCAGGGCGAGGATCCGCTCCTTGCTGAACGTCATGTGGTAGTAGAGCTTCAGCGGCTGCCACGGCTCGCCCGCTCCCGGGTAGCGCTCCGGGTCGCCCGCCGCCTCGAACGCCTCCACCGACACCTCGTGGCACTTCACGTGGTCGGGATGCGGGTAGCCGCCCTTCTCGTCGTAGGTCAGGATCACGTGCGGACGGAAGTCGCGGACGGCGCGCACCAGCGGCTCGGACGCGGACTCCAGCGGCTCCAGCGCGAAGCAGCCGTCCGGCAGCGGGGGCGGCGGGTCGCCCTCGGGGAAGCCGGAGTCGACGAAGCCGAGCCAGCTCTGCCGGACGCCGAGGATCTCCCTGGCCCGCGCCATCTCCGCCTCGCGGACCTTGCCGATGTCGGCCTTGACCTCGGGACGGTCCATCGCCGGGTTCAGGATGTCGCCGCGCTCGCCGCCCGTGCAGGTGACGACCAGGACCTCGACGCCCTCGGCGACGTACTTCGCCATCGTGGCCGCGCCCTTGCTGGACTCGTCGTCGGGGTGGGCGTGCACCGCCATGAGGCGCAGCCGCTCGCCGCCGACGGCCGGCGCGTCGTCGTTGACCGCCGTATCGATGACCTCGGACACGTAGGGATCTCCTGTTCGGACCGTGATGAGCGGACCCCGGTTCGAGGCACGCGCGATGACAGACGAGAATTGTCCCTGACAACGTCCGCCCACCGCACGGAGATTCCCCGCCATGACGACGAGCCTGTCGAAACCAGCGGCGTCCGACGACTCCGGGCGGGGCCCCGCCGGAACCCTGCGCGGACGTGCCGGGCTGGTCGTGATCGGCGTCGTGACGGCGCTGGCCGCGGGCGGCTTCGGGATCATCGCCGCCTACGCGGGCCAGACCCCGGGCATCGTCGCGCAGACCGTCACCTATGACATCGCCGACACCGGCGTCGAGATCAACTATTCGGTGGCGAAGGGGAAGGGCGACGTGGTCCGGTGCACCGTCGACGCCTTCGACGAGAACTTCACGGTGCTCGGCGCGCAGGAAATAACCGTGCCCGCCGGAAAGTCCAGCGTGGACGGGACGGCGACGCTCCAGACCCCCCGCCGGGCCACCGGGGCGAGGATCCACGACTGCCACGCCGTCTGACGAGCCCGGCGGGCGGGCAGCCCCGGATGAGCGCGCCCCCAACTGGACCCTTACGCCCGGTGAAGGACGAAACACAACTGGCGGATTGCAGACGTCGTGTTCAGGGAACCTTTACTCGAACACACCGGATAGGCTAGAGGTTTCACCTGGCCGCACTTCATGTCGATGTGACACCCGCTCCACGGCGGGCGGGCGAGATCGCAACATGTGGATGAGGAGTACCCGTGACCGAGACCCGCGCTGACAACGTCACCTGGCTGACCCAGGAGGCGTACGACCGGCTCAAGGCAGAGCTGGACCACCTGTCAGGCCCGGGCCGCATCGAGATCGCGCAGAAGATCGAGGCGGCGCGGGAGGAAGGCGACCTGCGCGAGAACGGCGGCTACCACGCGGCCAAGGAGGAACAGGGCAAGATCGAGGGCCGGATCCTCCAGCTCCAGGGCATCCTGGAGAACGCCCGCGTCGGCGAGGCCCCCCGCACCGAGGGCGTCGTCGGCCCCGGCATGACCGTCACGGTCTCCTTCGAGGGCGACGACGAGGAGGTCACGTTCCTGCTCGCGTCCCGCGAGGAGGTCGGCGCCCCCATCGACGTGTACTCCCCCAAGTCGCCGCTCGGCGCGGCCATCAACGGCAAGAAGGTCGGCGACAAGGCCACCTACACCCTGCCGAACGGCCGCGGCATGACCGTCGAGATCATCGACGCGACCCCCTACGGCGCCGGCTGACCCCCGCGCGCCTTCACGAGCTCCCACGCGATAGGTGACGGCCGAGGCCGGGCGATCTCCACTGGAGTCGCCCGGCCTCACCACGTCCCACACCGAACCGGCGTCTCACACCGAACCCGGCGTCTCACACTGAACCCGGCGTCTCACACTGAGCCGGCGCCCCGGCCGGACGGTCCCGCGGCGCGCACCGGGCGTTGCGCGGGCGCGTCCCGCTGGGTGGACGCCGCCCGGACCAGCGGGAGCGTCCGGTACGGCACCTGCGTGGCCAGCGAGATCACCGAGGACGCGCGTTCCACGCCCGCCACGTCCACGATGACGTCGATGACGCGCTGCAGGTCGGTGTTGCTGCGCGCCACGACCCGGCACAGCATGTCGCCGGGGCCCGTGATCGTGTGCGCCTCGATCACCTCGGGCACCTGCGCGAGCCGCGCCCCCACCGGATCGTGCCCGCTGTGCCCCTGCCCCAGGCTCTGCCTGAGTTGCAGCGTCACGAAGGCCGTGACGCCGTAGCCGAGCGCCGCCGCGTCGATCTCCGGGCCGTAGCCCGCGATGACGCCGTCCCGGGCGAGCCGGTCGAGCCGCGCCTGGACGGTCCCGCGCGCCACCTTGAGCCGCCTGGACGCCTCCAGCACGCCGATCCGGGGCTGGGTGGTGAACAGCTCGATCAGGCGTCCGTCCAGCTCGTCGATCGCCACGCGCCCCTCCCAGCTCGCTCCCGCTCATGGTCAGGATGTACAGACCGCCCGGCGGGCACCGCACCCGACTGTACAGATTGACCAGCGATTCAATCCACCCTTGCGCAGCTTGTAGGCGCATGTCGAGATTGGGTGGTATGGATGAGTTTCCGGTCAAGGGCATGGACGCCGTCGTCTTCGCCGTCGGCAACGCCAAGCAGGCGGCGCACTACTACTCGACCGCGTTCGGCATGCGCAGGGTCGCCTACCGCGGCCCGGAGAACGGCAGCCCCGACGAGGCCGTGCACGTGCTGGAGTCCGGCAGCGCCCGGTTCGTGTTCCGCGGCCCGGTCAAGGCGGGCACGGAGATCGGCCGGCACATCGCCGCGCACGGCGACGGCGTGGTCGACCTCGCGATCGAGGTCCCCGACGTCCACGCCGCCTACCGGCACGCGGTCGCGAAGGGCGCCACGGGCCTGGAGGAGCCGCACGTCCTGGAGGACGACCACGGCAAGGTGACGATCGCCGCGATCGCCACGTACGGGGAGACGCGGCACTCGCTGGTCGACCGGTCCAACTACTCCGGCCCGTATCTGCCGGGGTTCGTGTCCGCCGACCCGATCGTCGCGCCGCCGGAGAAGAGGTTCTTCCAGGCGATCGACCATTGCGTCGGCAACGTCGAGCGCATGGACGAGTGGGCCGAGTACTACCACCGGGTCATGGGCTTCACCGACATGGCGGAGTTCGTCGGCGACGACATCGCGACCGAGTACTCGGCGCTGATGTCCAAGGTCGTCGCGGACGGCACCCGCAAGGTGAAGTTCCCGCTGAACGAGCCGGCGGAGAGCAAGCGCAAGTCGCAGATCGACGAGTACCTGGAGTTCTACGGCGGGCCCGGCGTGCAGCACATCGCGCTCGCCACCAACGACATCGTCGCGACCCTCGACCAGATGCGGGCCGCGGGCGTCGAGTTCCTGCAGAGCCCCGACTCCTACTACGAGGACCCCGAGCTGCGCGAGCGCATCGGCGACGTGCGGGTCCCGATCGAGGAGCTGCAGAAGCGCCGGATCCTGGTCGACCGGGACGAGGACGGCTACCTGCTGCAGATCTTCACCAAGCCCGTCCAGGACCGGCCGACGGTGTTCTTCGAGCTGATCGAGCGGCACGGCTCGCTCGGCTTCGGCAAGGGCAACTTCAAGGCGCTGTTCGAGGCGATCGAGCGGGAGCAGGAGCTCCGCGGGAACCTCTGAGACCATCCACCGCTCGGGGGGTGACCGGCCCTGGACGCGCCCGCGTCCAGGGCCGGTAGCCCGTCAGAAGTCACTGCTTACCGGTGCACCGTGTTTACCGGCACACTGTGGGCCATGAGCGAACCGCCTGAGAACCCCCGGCCCGCGGGCGGCGACAGGGAGCCCCCTGAACCGCAGGTCGACGACGCGCCAGAAACCGACGCCCCCGGAGCGGACACCCCGACCGCCGCCGCCTCTTCCCCCGCGGCCCCGGAGACTCCTCCCGAGGGCACGCCCGAGCGTCCTCCGCCGTACCAGGGCACGTACGGCGCCCAGCCCGGCCAGGCGCCTCCCCCGCCGCAGGCCGGTCAGGCCCCGCAGGCCGGTCAAGCCCCGCCGGCCGGTCAGCCCCTGCCCGCCTACCCGCAGCAGCCCGGGTACGGCCAGCCCCAACCCGGCTACGGCCCTCCCGGGCAGCCGCATCCCGGGTACGGCGGCGGGCCGCAGGACATGCTGGCGGGACGCGGCGCGCGGCTCGGCGCGGGAATCCTGGACGGCCTGCTCCTCAGCGTCCTGGCGATACCCGCCGTCCTGGTCTCCATCCGCTGGGACAAGATGGAGGAGTCCATCGAGTCCGGCGAGCCGATCGCCGACCCGCTGGACGTCTACAACGTCCCGAGGCTGCTGGTCGGCTACGTCATCGTGTTCCTGGTGGGCTTCGCGTACTACACGATCATGCACGCGAAATGGGGCCAGACGCTGGGCAAGAAGGCGGTCGGCATCCGGCTGGTGAAGGCGTCCGACTACTCGGCGGTGAGCTGGGGGCAGGCCGTCGGCAGGCAGGCGTTCGTGTACGCCATCACGCTCACGACGGCGACGCTCAACCTCCTCAGCCCCGCGGCGGGCATCCTCGGGCTCGTCGGCCTGCTCGACACCGCGTGGATCCTCTGGGACGAGCGCCGGCAGGCCCTCCACGACAAGGTGGCGAAGACGGTGGTGGTGAAGGCGGCGCCGTGGATGCCGAACCCGTACGCCCGCAAGTGAGCGCCGCCGCCCGGACGGTCCTTTGATCATTTACTGATCATCCGTGGGCAAACATTGCGCTGACCCCGGACGCGGCGATGTTTGGACGGCGGCGGCACGGCCACCCTGACGGCATGACGCAACCGCCGAACGACCCCGCGTCCGGGGGAGAGCCGGACGACCGGCAGCACGGGCAGCAGCAACCCGAACGCCCAGGTCCGTACGGCGGCCCGCCCTACGGACAGCAGTCCCAGGGCGGCGAGCAACCGCCGTACGGACAACAACCGCCCGGAGGCCAGCCTCCCTACGAACAGCAACAACCGTACGGAGGCCAGCAGCAGCCCTACGGCCAGCAACCTCCGTACGGGCAAGAGCCGTACGGGCAGCAGCCTTATGGCCAGGAGCCCTACGGCCAGCAGCAGCCGTACGGGCAGCAACAGCCCTATGGCCAGCAGGGGTACGGGGCCGCGCCCGCCTACGGCGGCGCCATGGGCGGCTATGCCGATCCGTCCGAGGGGCTGGCGAGCCGCTGGGCGCGGCTGGGCGCCGCCATCGTCGACCTCATCCTCGTCGGGATCGTGTCGAGCCTGATCTCGATCCCGTTCATGGACTGGGACCGCGTGTTCGACCCGGACCCCGGCGACTCGTTCTACAGCGGCGGCCAGGCGGCGACGAACGCGATCGGCGTCGTCCTCGGGTTCCTCTACTACTGGCTGATGCACGCCAAGTGGGGGCAGACGCTCGGCAAGATGCTGCTGCGGATCCGCGTCGTCCGGGAGCACGACGGGCAGGCGATCACCACCGGCCAGGCGGCGGGACGGTCGGCGTTCTACAGCGTGCTGGGCGGCGCCTGCGGGTGCATCGGGCTGATCGACGTCCTGTGGATCCTCTGGGATCGGCGCAAGCAGGCCCTGCACTGCAAGGTGGCGCGCACCGTCGTCGTGAAGGCCGCGCCCCACCTCCCCAACCCCTATGCCCACCGCTGAACCCCTATGGGCACGGCAGGCCGGATGACCGAGTTGCCGGTTAGGGTCCGGCACGGGCAGGCTGGGCAACGTGCATATGGCCGGAAACTCCCCCAGCCCTCGCCGCGGCGGCGCGCGAGCCGCGTCCCGGAACGCGCGACGGTCCCGTGACGGGCGGCTGTTCCGCGGCGGCGCGGGGCTGGCCGCTCTCGCCGTCGCGGGGTCGCTGACCGCGTCCTGCCAGCTCTCCCCCTTCGACGACGGCGAGAGGGAGGGTTCCGGTCCGCCGCCTGGGCCGGCCGCGACCGGTCCGGTGGGGCCGACGACGGCGGGCGACCGGTACGTGCCGGGCGACGGCAACGGCGGCTACGACGTCCAGCACTACGCGCTGAAGCTGAAGATCACGCCGAACGGCCCGGCGCAGCTGGACGGCACGGCGACGATCACCGCGGTCGCGACCGAGCGGCTCGCCCGGTTCAACCTCGACCTGACCGGCCTGGAGGTGTCGTCGATCACGGTGGACGGCGCCCCGGCGCGGCAGCAGCGCGGCGGCAGCGAGCTGGAGGTCACGCCGGCGAAGCCGCTGGAGAAGGGCGCGAAGTTCACCGCGGTCGTCGCGTACTCGGGGACGCCGGAGCCGGTGTCGGACCCGGTGCTCGGCACCTACGGCTGGATCCGCACGCCGGACGGCGTGTTCGTGGCGTGCCAGCCGAGCGGCGCGCACACCTGGTTCCCGAGCAACGACCATCCGAGCGACAAGGCCACGTTCGACTTCGAGCTGACGGTGCCGCCGGGCCTCACCGCGATCGCCAACGGCGAGCCTGAGACGCCGCCGACCGGCTCCGGCGGCGACCCCGTGCCCGGCGGGCCGCCGAGCCTGCCCGGCGGGCCGCCCGGCCTGCCGAGCGGCCCGCCCACCGAAGAACCCCCGTCCTCGCCCGGCCCGGACATCAGCCCGATCGTGCGGCACGCGGCGCCGCGCCAGCACGGCGCGACGGGCGCCGCGACGACGTCGAAGTGGCACGTCAAGGCGCCGATGGCGACGTACCTGGCGACGATCGACGTGGGGCGGTTCGGCGTCCGGACGGGCAAGACGGCCGACGGCGTCTCGGTGATCACCGCGGTGGACCCGAGCACCGGCGCGAACCTGGACGGCTTCCACCGGCTGAACACCCAGATCACCGACGAGTGGACGAAGCTGTTCGGCCCGTACCCGTTCTCCTCGACCGGCGGGCTGATCGACAACGCGGACGTCGGTTTCGCGCTGGAGACGCAGACCCGCCCGGTGTACGGGTCGTTCGGCCTGCAGCCGACGATCGTCGCGCACGAGCTGGCGCACCAGTGGTTCGGCGACAGCGTCAGCGTCACCAAATGGCAGGACATCTGGCTGAACGAGGGCTTCGCCACCTATGCCGAATGGCTGTGGGAGGAGAGGTCGGGCGGGAAGACCGTCCAGGAGCAGTTCGACGAGCGCTACCGGAGCCCGATGGCGCGGGAGCTGTGGGACGTCCCGCCCGGCGACCCCGGCCGCAAGCAGATGTTCGGCCGCTCGGTGTACGACCGGGGCGGGATGACGCTGGTGGCGCTCCGCGACAGGGTCGGCGAGGCCGCGTTCTACAAGATCCTCCAGGCGTGGACGAAGGAGCGCCGCCACTCCAGCGGGACGACGCCGCAGTTCATCGCCACGGCGAACCGGGTCTCGGGGAAGAAGCTCGACTCGTTCTTCAACGACTGGCTGTACGAGGAAGGCCGCCCCTCCAAGTAGGCGCCGCCCCTCCACTTAGGCGTCGTCGTCCTCGCACATGCGGCGGTGAATGCGCGGCAACGGGTCGGGAAAGCCCGGCCCGTCGCCGCGCGCCCGTCCGGCGTCCGGCGTCACCATCGGGCTGGTGACCGGACCATCCGCGGCGACCGGCCGTGGCCCCGGGCGCCCCGGCGGAGCGGCGGGCGGCCGCACCTTGTCCACAGCCCACGTCGCCCGCCGCAGGGCCGCCACACGGGATCCGGCCCGGGAGCCGGCACGCGAACCGCACCGCACAAGTGGTGATCGGTTGCCGGTTCCGGCCACAGATTCCGCCCCGTACCCATGGATTTGAGACCAAATCGCGCTTGCACGGGGCGTCGTTCACAGGAAAGTCTTGATCACGGTCCTGGCGCCTGACAGGGGGCCGCCGGGCGAGGATGACCGAGGACGAGGTCGATGAGCAGAACCCCCAGAGCGCTGGCCGCCGTGACGCTGGGCGTCAGCGCGGCCCTCGCGGTGTCGGCGGCGCCGGCCGTCGCGGACCAGGACAAGCCGCAGTTCACGCCCGGCGCGCCGGGCGCGGGCGACCCCTACTTCCCCGACATGGGCAACGGCGGCTACGACGTCGCCCACTACAAGATCGACCTGCGGTACGACCCGGGCACGAAGGGGATCAAGGCCGTCACCCGGATCAAGGCCCGGACGACGCAGGACCTGTCCCGGTTCGACCTGGACTTCCTCGGCCCGCTCACGATCTCGTCGGTGCAGGTCAACGGGAACGACGCGTCCTACACGCGGACGGGCGCGCAGGAACTCGTGATCACCCCGCGGAAGGGGCTGCAGAAGGACCGGAACTTCACGGTGACGGTCGCCTACTCCGGCGTCCCGCAGACGATCAACGACGCGACGCTCGGCACGTCCGGCTGGATCCCGACGCCCGACGGCGCGGTGATGCTCAACCAGCCGTTCGGCGCCGCGACGGTCTTCCCCGTGAACGACCACCCGACCGACAAGGCGACGTACACCTACGTCCTGTCCACGCCCGAGAACCTCACCGCGCTCGCCAACGGCGACCTGCGCGAGAAGACGACGGAGGACGGCTGGACGACCACGCGCTGGGACATGCCGCGCCCGATGGCCAGCGAGCTGTCGATGCTCGCGATCGGCAAGTACGACGTCCTCACCGGGCAGTCGGCGGCGGGCGTCCCGAACCTGACGGCCACCGACCAGGCCCTGGCCATCAAGCCGGACGACGCGCAGAAGTTCCACGACCAGACCGCCGAGGTCACGGACTTCCAGGCGGGCATGTACGGCAGCTACCCGTTCACCTCGACGGGCGGGATCGCGGTGAAGGCCGGTGTCGGCTACGCGCTGGAGACGCAGGGCCGTCCCGTGTACGACCTGGGCCGCAGGCCGGGCACCATCCCGCGCGGCACGCTGCTCGCCCATGAGCTCGGCCACCAGTGGTTCGGGGACGCGGTGTCGCCCGCGAAGTGGGCGGACATCTGGATGAACGAGGGCTTCGCGACGTACTCCGAATGGCTGTACTCGGAGAAGTTCGAGGGCACGCCCGTCCAGGAGAGCTTCGACGGCGTCTACGCGACCCCGGCGAGCGACGGCCTGTGGAAGGGCAGGGTCGCCGACCCGGGCCGCGACCACATCTTCGACGGGCTCGTCTACGACCGCGGCGCGATGGCCCTCCACGTGCTGCGCAAGACGATCGGCGACGAGTCGTTCACCGAGCTGCTCAAGGCGTGGCCGGCCGCGCACCTGCACGGCAACGCCTCGACGGAGGACTTCGTCCGCTTCGCGGCGCAGCTGTCGTACAAGAACCTGGACGCCTGGGCCAAGACGTGGCTCTACTCCGAAGGCAAGCCGTCGCTGTAACCGGCGCGGCGCTGTAACCGGCACCACGCTGTAACCGGCGCTGCGGCAGTCGACTGACGCACCCTCGCGCTGAGCCAGACCCATGATCGGTCAGCTCAGCGTGAGGGTGTAGCCCCTCTCGCGGAGGCGCGCGATGACGTCCTCGGAATGGTCGGCGCCGCGCGTCTCCAGATGCATGAGGACCTCGGCCTCCTCGACGTGCAGCCGGGCGGCGACCCGCTCGTGCATCACGTCCAGGACGTTCACGCCCAGCTCGGCCAGCTCGCTCAGCAGCGTCACCAGCGCGCCCGGACGGTCCTTCAGCCGGCAGCGGACGACCAGGTAGCGGCCCGCGCCGGCGAGGCCGTGCCGCAGCACCTTCGACAGCAGCAGCGGGTCGATGTTGCCGCCCGACAGCACCACCACCACGGGCGGCTCGACCGCGTACGAGTGCTCCAGCAGCGCCGCGACACCGGCCGCGCCCGCGGGCTCGACGACCTGTTTGGCGCGTTCGAGGCACAGCAGCAGCGCCTGCGAGATGGACTCCTCGGTGACGGTGACGACCGCGTCGACCAGGTCGGTGAACATGGCGTAGGTCAGGTCGCCGGGGCGCCCGACGGCGATGCCGTCCGCCATCGTCGGCTCGATCTCGATCTGCGTCGGCCGCCCGGCGGCGAGCGACGGCGGGAACGCGGCCGCCCGCTTCGCCTGCGCCCCGATGATCTTGAGCTTCTGGTCGCCGCCGGACTCCTCGGCCAGGCCCCTGGCCGCCGCCGCGACGCCGGCGAGCATCCCGCCGCCGCCGACCGGCGTCACGATCGTCCGGGCGTCCGGGCACTGGTCCATCACCTCCAGGCCGATGGTGGCCTGCCCGGTGACGACGTCCGGATGGTCGAACGGGTGGATGAAGACGGCGCCGCACTCGTCCGCGTGCTTCTGCGCGGCGACGAGGCAGTCGTCCACGGTCGGGCCCGGGAACACGATCTCGGCGCCGTAGCCGCGGGTCGCGGCGATCTTGGGGAGCGGCGCGCCGACCGGCATGAAGACGGTGGCCCTGCAGCCGAGCATGGACGCGGCGAGCGCGACGCCCTGCGCGTGGTTCCCGGCGCTGGCCGCGACGACGCCGCGGGCGCGCTCCCGCTCGCTCAGCCCGGCGATCCGCACATACGCCCCGCGGATCTTGAACGACCCGGTGCGCTGCAGGTTCTCGCACTTCAGCAGGACGGGCCCGCCGAGCAGCTCGGACAGCGCCCGGGACGGGATCATCGGGGTGGGGACGGCCACCCCGCGGAGCAGTTCCCGGGCGGCGCGCACATCGTCCACAGTGACTGTGCTCATCCCCCGATCATCGCTCATCCCGCGCCGCGACCGGTCCAATAACGATCTTGGGCGAAGACCAGCGCGGCGGCGCCGACGAGACCGGCGGTCTGGCCGAGCGCCGCGGGCACGATCCGGACGCGGCGCGCGAACTCCATCCTGGCGTGCGTGCGGAACGCCTCCTCCAGCGGGTCGAACAGCAGCGACCCCGCCTGGGACAGGCCGCCGCCGATCGCCGCGACGTCCAGGTCGCAGAGGTGCGTCGCGGACGCGATCGCGATGCCGATGGCGCGTCCGGCCCGCCGCATCGCCGCGGACGCGACCGGATGCCCGCGGCGCGCGTCGGCGGCCAGCTCGGCGCCGGCCGTGGTGCTGTCCAGCCGGCCGGGGTTCCCCTGCCGCCAGCCCTGCTCGCGCGCCCACGCGACCAGCCCGGGTCCGCGCGCGACGGCCTCCAGGCAGCCTCGGCCGCCGCACGCGCAGGGCGGTCCGCCGGGGTCGACGACGACGTGCCCGATGTGCCCGGCGTTGCCGCTGGCGCCGTTGATGAGGCGTCCGCCGAGGATGAGCCCGCCGCCGACGCCGGTGGACACGACCATGCCGAGGACGTTGTCGTGCCCGCGTCCCGCGCCGCGCCAGTGCTCGCCGACCGCGACGCAGATGGCGTCGTTGTGGATGCGGACGGGCAGCCCCGGATACCGGGCGCGGAGCCTCGCGCGCAGCGGGAAGCCCCGCCAGGCCGGGATGTTGAGCGGGGACACCTCGGCGGCGGGCCAGGTCATCGGCCCGCCGCAGCCCACGCCGACGCCCGCGAGCTGCGGGTTCCCGGCGTCGGTGACGATCTTGCCGAGCAGCGCGTCCAGCGTCCGCCACAGCCCTTCGGCGTCCAGGCCCCCGCCGTCCGGCGCGTGCGGATCGGGCACGGGCGGGTTCGGGGTGGCGACGCGGTCGTAGACGGCGACGCGCCCGCCCGGCTCGACGAGCGCGGCGGCCAGCTTCGTCCCGCCTATGTCCACCGCAAGAACAGGGTCCACGGCCAAGACGGAAGGGCCGGACGGCGGAGTGTCGCTCACGCAGGCTCTCCCGCACGCCCGAACGCCAGGATGGACGCGGTGAACCCGTGCACGTGGTTGCGTCCGGCGACCGGGCCGATCTCCCCGGCGGCGAAGAAGCCGCCCAGCCCGGCGGGCCCGAACGCGTGGTCGAGGACGCGGACGTCATGGTCGGAGTCGGCGAACATGGCCTGGCCGCGCCCGTTGCACGCGAACAGCAGCGCGCCCTCCACCGGGGCCATGTCGAACCGGTCGAGCAGCGCCGACAGGTCCTCCTCGGCGGCCCCGGCGTCGCGGACCTGGAACCGGACGGTGCGCCCGATGTCCACCACGTCGCCGATCGCGATCGCGCCGCTGTCGGTGTCGGCGCCCACGACGCCGCGGACGAGGAAGTCGCCGTGCTCGTGCTGGTCGGCGTACTCGTCCATCGCGACGCCGATCAGCAGCCCGCGCCCGGCGAGCTCCTGCTCGTCCTCTGGCAGCTCCAGGACGATCTGCTCCAGCTTCTCCAGCGCGGGCACGCCGGCCAGCTCGTACAGGACGTTCTCCTCCGCCCGCGTCACCACCATGTCGGGGCCGATCGGGCGGGCGCCCTGGCTGACGACGGTGGCGGCGGCGACGGGCCCGCCGATGACGACGCCGACCGCGCCGTCCGCGTACACCTCACCGCCGACGAACAGCCGCGCGTCGCCGCGGACGGCGCCCTCGGCGAGCCCGCCGACCAGCGGCAGGCCGGGCAGCGCGTCCTCGGAGCGCTCGACGAACGCGTCCACCGGGAAGCTGTACGGGTCGGTCAGCAGCATCCCGACGACGTCGTCGGGCTGCCCTTCGGGCATGCCGACCACGACGAGCCGGTCGTCGGCCTTCAGCGTCTCCAGCCGGAACGGGTCGAGCCGCGCGCCGGGCAGCACCCCCGCCCAGGCGCTGACCGCGCCGGTGTCCTCCACGCCGCGCCCGGCGCCGATCACCCCGGACGCGCTGCAGCCCAGCACGACCGCGGGCCCGGCCGCCTGCGCCGCCGCGAGCGCCGCCTCCTCGATCGCGCCTGGATCGTCCCCGGACATGAAGACGCACACCAGGTCGGGCGCCGCGCTCAGCGGCGCCAGCGCCTGCTCCACCGCGGACACCGCCGCCTTGGACAGGTCGGGTCCGAGGGCCAGGCCATCACCGAATCGCGCCATCGGCGCCGCCTCCCTCACTGCGTTCGCCGGTTGTCACAGGGTCCAGTTTTCCTCACAACAGCCTTCCCCCGAGTCTTTCCCTCCAGCCGGGTATCCACCCAAACCCGAACAAGCACGCGCAAGGACAGGGGCGCCACCGACATACCGGACGAATCATCAGGCACGGGGTGCGAGTCCGCGCACCCGCGACGTAGTGTCGATCGCGTGCCATCTTCCACACCGCGCGGTTCGACGCCCCGAGAGGCGCCGCGCCGCGAATCGACTCTGGGCGAGCTGCGCGGCAGCGGCCACGTCCAGCTGACCGTGAAGGCCGAGATCCGCCGGAACCTGCTCGCCCGGATGAGATCCGGCGAGCCGCGGTTCCCCGGCATCCTGGGGTTCGACGACACCGTCCTCCCGCACCTGGAGCGGGCCCTGCTCGCCGGGCACGACCTGGTGCTGCTGGGCGAGCGCGGGCAGGGCAAGACGCGGCTGATCCGTACCCTCGCCGGGCTGCTGGACGAGTGGACCCCGGTCGTGGCCGGCTGCGAGATCAACGACCACCCCTACGAACCGGTGTGCGTGCGCTGCCGCCGCCTCGCCGCCGAACTCGGCGACGGCCTGCCCGTCGAGTGGAAGCACCGCGACGACCGCTACGGCGAGAAGCTCGCCACGCCCGACACCAGCGTCGGCGACCTCATCGGCGACGTCGACCCGATCAAGGTCGCGGAGGGCCGGACGCTCGGCGACCCGGAGACCGTCCACTTCGGGCTCGTGCCGCGCACCAACCGCGGCGTCTTCTCCATCAACGAGCTGCCCGACCTGGCCGAGCGGATCCAGGTGTCGCTGCTGAACGTCCTGGAGGAGCGCGACGTGCAGGTCCGCGGCTACGCGCTGCGGCTGCCGCTGGACGTGCTGCTCGTCGCGTCCGCCAACCCGGAGGACTACACCAACCGCGGCCGCATCATCACTCCGCTGAAGGACCGCTTCGGCGCCGAGATCCGCACCCACTACCCCCTCGAACTGGACGCCGAGCTGGCGCTGATCCGCCAGGAGTCCGAGTTCGCCGACCTGGCCGGGCTGCCCGCGGAGGTGCCCGACCATCTCGTCGAGATCATCGGCCGGTTCACCCGCCTCGTCCGCGAGTCGACGTCGGTGGACGCCCGCTCCGGCGTGTCGGCCAGGTTCGCGCTCGCCGGCGCGGAGACCGTCGCGGCGGGCGCCGTCCGCCGCGCGGCCCTCACCGGCGAGGACCACGCCGTCGCGCGGGTCTGCGACCTGACCGCGATCGTCCCGTCGCTGATGGGCAAGGTCGAGTTCGAGGTCAGCGAGGAGGGCCGCGAGCAGGAGGTGCTGGAGCACCTGCTGCGCCGGGCCGTCGCCGAGACCTACCGCCGGACGCTCGGCCCCGCCGACCTGAACGGGCTGCTCGACAAGTTCGACGCCGGCGAGTCCGTCGAGTCGGGCGAGCTGATCGCGGCGACGGAGCTGCTGCGCCGCATCGGGCAGGTCCCCGGCCTCGCCAAGATGATGGAACGGCTCGGCATGAGCGGGGAGTCCCCCGGCCAGGCCGCGGCCGCGCTCGAGTTCGCGCTGGAGGGGCTGTTCCTCACCCGGCGCCTGTCGAAGGACGTCGCCGGCGGCCGAGCGGACGGGACCGCCACCTACCGCACCTGAGGTCTCCACGCGCAAGGGGATTCGATGAGCCGCTACCGCTACGGGGCGTACGAGGACGGGCCCGACCCCCTCGCCCCGCCCTACGACGTCCGCGACGCCCTCGACGCGATGGGCGACTCGGTGCTCGACGGCACCCGCCCCGACGACGCGCTGCGGGACCTGCTGCGGCGCGGACTGCCGGGCGCGCAGGGCCGCCGGGGGCTGGACGACATGCTCCGCCAGGTGCGGGAGCGGCGGCGCGCGCTGCGCGACCGGGGCAGGCTCGACGGGACGCTGGAGCAGGCCCGCGCGCTCCTCGACACCGCGATCGGGCAGGAACGCGCCGAGTTGTTCCCCGACCCGAGCGACGACGCGCGGCTGCGCGAGGCGGAGCTGGACACGCTGCCGTCCGACACGTCCCAGGCGATCCGGCGGCTGTCGGACTACGACTGGCGCTCCGACGCCGCCCGGCAGACGTTCGAGCAGCTGAAGGACCTGCTCCGCCGCGAGGTCCTCGACGCCCAGTTCCAGGGCATGAAACAGGCCCTCGCCAACCCCGACCCGGCCGCCCTGGAACGCGTCAAGGACATGATGGCCGCGCTGAACGCGATGCTGGAGCGCGACGCCCGCGGCGAGCACACCCAGGACGACTTCGACCGGTTCATGGACGAGTACGGGGACATGTTCCCCGACGGCCCGCAGAACCTCGAAGAGCTCGTCGACTCCCTCGCCCGCCGCGCCGCCGCCATGGACCGGCTGCTCGCCTCGCTCAGCCCCGAGCAGCGCGCGGAGCTCGGCGGGCTGATGGAGCAGGCCATGCAGGACGCGGGCCTCGCGATGGAGATGACCCGCCTCGGGGACGCGCTGCGGGCCCGCCGTCCCGACCTCGGCTGGGGCCAGCCCGAGCAGATGACCGGCGACGACCCGCTCGGCATGGGCGACGCCACGACCGCGCTGGCCGAGCTCGCCGACCTCAGCGAGCTGGAGGCGGCGCTCGGGCAGGAGTACCCGGGCGCGCGCCTGGACGACATCGACGAGGACGCCGTCCGCCGCGCCCTCGGCCGCCAGGCCGTGGACGACCTCGCCGAGCTGCGCCGCATCGAGGCCGAGCTGGAGCGGCAGGGCTACCTGCAGCGCAAGCGCGGCAAGCTGGAGCTGACGCCGAAGGCGGTGCGGCGGCTCGGCGAGACCGCGCTGCGCCGCGTGTTCTCGCAGCTGACGTCCGGCCGGCAGGGCGACCACGACCAGCAGGACGCGGGCCAGGCGGGCGAGCTGACCGGCTCCAGCCGCGAATGGCGGTTCGGCGACGAGCAGCCCCTCGACGTGGTCCGGACGGTCAGCAACGCCATCCGCCGCAGCGCAATGGACACGCCCACGGGGGACGCCGACACCGGCCTGGTGACCCGTCCCGCGACCGCGAAGGTGGTCGAGCCGAGCGTCCCCGACCTGACGAAGGTCCACGGCAACGGCTCGAACCGTCCCCACCTCGTCCGTCCCGGCGCGGTGAAGCTGAGCGTGGACGACTTCGAGGTGCAGGAGACGGAGCGGCGCACCGGCGCGGCCGTCTGCCTCCTCGTCGACCTGTCGTACTCGATGGTGCTGCGCGGCACCTGGGCGGTCGCCAAGCAGACCACCCTCGCGCTGCACACCCTCGTGACCAGCAAGTTCCCGCAGGACGCGATCCAGATCATCGGGTTCTCCAACTACGCGCGGGTGCTGCACCCGACGGAGATGGCGGGCCTCGACTGGGACATGGTGCAGGGCACCAACCTGCACCACGCGCTGATGATCGCCGGACGGCATCTGGACCGCCATCCCGACTTCGAGCCGATCGTCCTCGTCGTCACCGACGGCGAGCCCACCGCGCACCTGCGCCCGGACGGACGCTCGCTGTTCGACTACCCGCCGTCCACCGACACGCTCGTCCTCACGCTCGCCGAGGTCGACAAGATGACCCGGCGCGGCGCCTGCATGAACTTCTTCATGCTCGCCGAGGACCGCCGCCTCGTGTCGTTCGTGGAGGAGGTCGCGCGCCGCAACGGCGGCCGCGTGTTCGCGCCCGACGCCGACCGGCTCGGCGAATACGTCGTCAGCGACTACCTCCGGGTGCGCCGCGGCCGCCGCTAGGCCCCGTGAAGCCTTAGTGTCGGCGTCATGTCGACTTCCGACCGCCTGCTGCTGTTCCTGCACATCGGTTTCGCGATCTTCACGCTGGGGCCGCTGACCGCCGCGACCATGTCCACGCCCCGCTACATCCGCAAGCGCAACGTGACCGTCGTGCGCTACCTGCACCGGACCACGCAGATCTACGGCATCGGCACGCTGGGCATCTTCCTGTTCGGGCTGGCGCTCGCCGAGGGCGACCTCTCGGAGGTCTGGCTGTCGGTGTCGATGACGCTGTTCGTCGTCGCGCTGGTGCTGCTGCTGATCGTCGACCGCGACCAGCGGAAGGCGGTGCGCCTCCTGGAGGCCGCGACCGCCGAGCCCCGGACGGCCCCGTCCCGTCCCGCGGCCGCGGAGTCCGCGGACGCGGACGGCAAGGAAGCCGATGCCAAGGCCGAGGAAGCGAAGGCCGAGGACTCGAAGGAGCAGCCCAAGCCCGCGGCGGAAGGCGACGTCGCGCAGGTGGAGCGCGGCCGGATCGCCGCGCTCTCCGGCGTCGTCTCCCTGATCTGGCTGGTGATCCTCGTCCTGATGGTCTGGAACGGCTGAGCCGGCTGAACCCGTCCCGGACGGCTACTGGCCGAGCGGCTTCAGATGGCTCTTGAGCCAGCTCACGATCATCGGGAAGGTCCGCTCGTCCTCCAGGATCTGCGACGCGTGCAGGTCGCCCTGGACGGTCTTCACGGTCGCCTGGACGCCCGCCGCCCGCAGCGCGCTCGCCAGCACCGTGCTCTGCGTGACCGGGACGAAGTCGCCGCTGCCGTGGATCAGCAGCATCGGCGCGTCCCCGGCGGAGGCGTGCGTGACGGTGCTGGCGTCGTCCAGCAGCTTCAGGCAGTCCGCGGCGATGCCGGTGACGCCGGAGACGGTGCCGGGCACGCAGTCGACGAGGGCGGTCACGGCGCGCCGCAGCTTGATCTGCTGGAGGGTGGCGGCGGGGTCGGCGCCGTCCTGGAACGCCAGGAACGGGTCGTTCGGCGGCGACAGCGCGACCACGCCGCGGACCTGGCGGCTGCCCGTCCCGAACGCGCCGAGCTGCGTCGCGAGGTGCCCCCCGGCCGACGAGCCGAGCACGGCGACGCGGCGCGGGTCGGCGTTCCACAGCCGGGCGTGCTTCTGGACGAACGCCAGCGCGGACAGCGAGTCGTCCCGCTGCGCCGGCCACTGCGCCTTCGGCGCGAGCCGGTAGTTCGCCGACAGGACGACGAAGCCCTGCTCCGTCAGCCGCCGCGCGAAGTACTTCCAGCCGCCGCCCTTGTCACCGCTCATCCAGTAGCCGCCGTGCAGGATCAGCACAGCCGGACGGGGCGTGGCCCGCGGCCCGGCGTCCCGCCAGTACGCGTCCAACCGCTGCAAGGGGGCCTTGCCGTAGGCGTAGGTGCGGAACTTCGGCAGCTCCGGCGTGACCATGACCGCCTGCGCGGTGACGGTGCCGTCGGGCTCCCCGTCCGGCGCGCCCTGCCCGCCGGGCGGCCCGCCTGACGATCCGCCCGCCGTGCCGCCCTGGGGCGCGGACGTGGACGACGTCGACGGCGTCCCGGTACCCGGCGTGACCGGCTCCCCGGACGGCGCCACCGCCGGAACGGACGGCGCCGGCGGCGTCGGCGCGGTCGCGTGGGCACCCACGGGAACGGCGACGGCCGAGACACACGCTGCGGCGAACGCCGCCCCACAGACCAGTGATTTGCGCACCCCGGGCCCTTTCTTCACCAACCTGGCGCGCTGATTATAGATGTTTGATCACGCGCCAGGGGGAAGATCAACTCGTTTGCCCCCGGCGGGCGGTCAGGTGCCCCCGGCGGACGGTCAGGCCAGCGCCCGTTCGAGATCGTCGAGCAGGTCGTCCGCGTCCTCGATCCCGACCGAGAGCCGCACCAGATCGCCCGGCACCTCCAGCGGCGACCCGGCGGCCGACGCGTGCGTCATCCGGCCCGGATGCTCGATCAGCGACTCGACGCCGCCGAGCGACTCGCCGAGCGTGAACAGCCCCGTCCGCTCGCACACGCGCACGGCGGCCTCCTCCGACTCCATCCGGAACGAGACCATGCCGCCGAACGCCCTCATCTGCTTGGCCGCGACGTCGTGCCCCGGGTGATCGGGCAGCCCCGGGTAGAGCACCCCCCGGACGGACGGGTGCCGGACGAGCATCTCCACGACCCTCTCGGCGTTCGCGCAGTGCCGGTCCATCCGCACGCCCAGCGTCTTGATCCCGCGCAGCGTCAGCCACGCGTCGAACGGGCCCGCGACGGCGCCCATCGCGTTCTGGTGGAACGCGAGCCGCTCCCCGAGCTCCGCGTCCGAAGCGATCAGCGCGCCGCCGACGACGTCGGAGTGCCCGCCGATGTACTTGGTGGTCGAGTGGACGACCACGTCCGCGCCGAGGTCCAGCGGCCGCTGGAGGTACGGCGAGGCGAACGTGTTGTCGACGACCAGCAGCGCGCCCGCGTCGTGCGCGACCTCCGCCAGCGCGGCGATGTCGGCGATGCCGAGCAGCGGATTGGTCGGCGTCTCCACCCAGACGATCTTCGTCTCCGGCCGCATCGCCGCCCGCACGGCGTCCACGTCCCCCAGCGCCACCGGATCGAACGCGACGCCCCACGGCTCGGCCACCTTGGCGAACAGCCGGTAGGTCCCGCCGTAGGCGTCGTTGGGGATCGCCACGTGATCACCGGGACGGCAGACCGCGCGCAGCAGCGCGTCCTCGGCGGCGAGTCCCGACGCGAACGCCAGCCCCCGCACGCCGGCCTCGGCCTCGGCGAGGCATACCTCCAGCGCGGTACGCGTCGGGTTCGCCGACCGCGAGTACTCGTAGCCGCCGCGCAGCCCGCCGATGCCGTCCTGCTTGTAGGTCGAGACCTGGTAGATCGGCGGGACGACCGCGCCCGTCGTCGGGTCGGGCTCCTGACCGGCGTGGATGGCCACGGTGTCGAAGCCGCGCCGCCGTCCGCCGTTCCCCCGCCGACCGTCGCCGGTTCCCGGAACGCGGGTACCCTGGTGAACCTCGTTGTCCATGGGTACGAGGCTATCCATCCGCCTCCCCTCCTAGAGGATGAGGCGCTCCCCCGCAAGTATCAGCCGGTATTTCGGCTCGGGGGTTGACTACATTCCCCGTCCGGTTCTCTACCGTTTTACGGGTACCTACTCAACCTGAATCCCATCACCCTGAAACTAAGGAAATCCCATGTTCGCTGGGCTCGCGCGCTTCGTCGTGAGACATCCATGGTGGACGATCGGCGGCTGGCTGGTGGCCGCGGTCCTCATCATCGCCTTGTCCCCCAAGCTCGCCACCGAGTCGGACCAAGGCGAGTTCCTGCCCTCCAAGTACGAGTCCGTCCAGGCCGCCGAGATTGCCGAGAAGGCGTTCCCGGAGCAGGCGGACGCGTCCGCCCTGGTCGTGGTGCAACGTTCCGACGGCGGGAAGATCACCCCCGCGGACAGCACCAAGATCGCCGCGGCGGCGCAGAACCTCACGGCCAAGAAGTACCCGACCGTGAAGGGCTTCGAGACCGGCCCCCAGGCGGTCGCGCCGAACAAGACCATCCAGCTGATCAGCGTCCCGGTGGAGATGACGACCGGGGGTGAATCGGCCAAGCAGCAGAGTCAGGCGATCAAGGACATCCGCACCCAGCTGCCCAAGGAGCTGGGGAGCGGGCTGGAGGCCAAGGTCGGCGGTGAGCCCGCCGCCTGGGTCGACAACGAGGACTCCTTCACCGACTCCTTCGTGCTGATCACCTTCGCCACCTTCGGGCTGATCATCGGCCTGATCCTGCTGATCTTCCGGGCGCCGCTGGCGGCCATCCTGCCGATCATCGTGATCATCGCCACCGAGCAGGTGTCGATGGGGCTGATCGGGGCCGCGTCCAAGGTGCTGGACTTCTCCGGCGACGACAGCCTCCAGATCATCCTGACGATCGTGCTGTTCGGCGTCGGCGCCGACTACTACCTGTTCCTGCTGTTCCGCTACCGGGAGCGGCTGCGCGCCGGCGAGGACCGCAAGACCGCGCTGATCTCGGCGGTGGAGCGGGTCGGCGAGGTCATCACCTCCGCGGCGGCCGCGATCGCGGCCACGTTCCTGGTGCTGATGCTGGCCTCCTTCGGGATCTTCGCCGCGTGGGGCCCGTCGCTCGCCATCGGCGTCCTGGTGATGGGCGTCACCTCGCTGACGCTGTTCCCGGCGATCCTGTCGCTGGTCGGCCCCGCGGTGTTCTGGCCGTCGAAGTCCTGGAAGAGGCAGCCGAAGGCCACCACGGCGGCGCGGATCGGCCGGATGGTCGGCAAGCGCCCGGCCATGGTCGCCCTCGTCTCCGCGGGCCTGCTGATCGCGCTGGCGTCCGGTGCGCTCGGGTTCAAGTCCGACTACGACTTCCAGTCCAGCTTCCCGCAGGACACCGAGTCCGCGCAGGCCGTGAAGGACCTGCAGAAGGGCTTCCCCGCCGGCCAGAACACACCGGTCGAGGTCATGATCCGCTCCACCGACGGCCAGCCGCTGGCCAAGTCCGAGCTGGACGCGTTCGGGCAGCAGGCGAAGTCGCTGCCGGGCGTCGGCGGCGTGCAGCCCGTCACCATGAGCAAGGACCCGAAGGTCGCCCAGGTCAACCTGGTGCTCAACGGCAACCCGGTCGACAACAAGGCCATCAACCTGGTCAAGAACGATCTCGGACCGGGCGTCCACGACATCGCGCCCAAGGGCACCGAGGTGTTCGTCGGCGGTGAGACCGCGATCTACAGCGACATCAACAGGGTGGTCAACCGCGACCTGTCGGTGATCCTGCCGATCGCCGGCGCGCTGATCGCGCTGATCCTCCTGGCGCTGCTCCGCTCGGTGGTCGCCCCGCTGTACCTCGTCCCGGCGGTGCTGCTCGGCTTCGCCGCGACGCTCGGATCCGCGGTGTACGTCTTCCAGGGCCTGATGGGCCAACCCGGGGAGATCTTCCACCTGCCGATCATGCTGTACCTGTTCGTGCTGGCCATCGGGACCGACTACAACATCCTGATGACCGCGCGGCTCCGCGAGGAGGCCAAGGAGGGCCACGAGCCGCGCAAGGCCGCCGCGCTGGCGGTCGAGCACGGCGGCCCGACGGTCGCCGCGGCCGGGCTGATCCTGGCCGGGACGTTCTCCGTCATGCTGCTGGCCAAGGTGTCGATGCTGCAGCAGATGGGCTTCTCCATCGCGCTGGGCATCGCGCTGTCGGCATTCGTGATGGCGATGTTCCTGGTGCCGGGCCTCACCGCCCTGCTGGGCCACAAGGCCTGGTGGCCGGGACACGCCGACGAGCCGAAGAAGCCGGTCAAGCCGGCCGACACGCGGGAGGACTACCTCCCGTCCGGGCGGCGGTAGCCGCGCCCACAGACGTCGGGTTGCGGGGTCCGGCCCGAAACGCCGCCCACCCCCCCCCCCCCCCCCGCCCCCCCCCCCCCCCCCCCCCCCCCACCCCCCCCCCCCCCCCCCCCCCCCCCCCCCCCCCCCGCTTCTCTATGCCTGCGCCCGGATCACCCGCCGGACCCGGCCAGAAACGCGATGAGATCCTGCCGCGTGACGAGCCCCTTCGGCTTCCCGTCCACCAGCACCACCGCGGCCCCGGACTTCTCCAGCACCCCGACGGCCTTGCTCACCGGCTCCCCTGACCCGAGCGTCGGCAGCGGCTCCGACATGTGCAGCTCCACCGGCTCGGTCAGCTTCGCCCGCTCCCGGACGAGGATGTCCAGCAGGTCGCTCTCCACCACCGACCCGACGACCTCCGCCGCCATGACCGGCGGCTCCTCCTTCATCACCGGAAGCTGCGACACCTCGTACTCCCGCATGATCGCGATGGCGGTCTGCACGCTCTCGTGCGGGTGGACGTGCACGAACTCCGGCAGCGTCCGCCCCTTGCGGTTGAGCACCTCGCCGACCCGCGCCTCCTCGGTAGCCGGGATGAGGAATCCGTAATCGGCCATCCACTCATCGCTGAAGATCTTGGTCAGGTATCCGCGGCCGCCGTCCGGCAGCAGCACCACGACCACGTCGTCCGGCCCGGCCCGCTCCGCGACGCGCAGCGCCGCGACGACCGCCATCCCGCAGGACCCGCCGACGAGCAGCGCCTCCTCGCGGGCCAGCCGCCGCGTCATGTTGAACGAGTCCTTGTCGGACACGGCGATGACGTCGTCGCAGATGCCCCGGTCGTACGTCTCCGGCCAGATGTCCTCCCCCACACCCTCGGTGAGATAGGGACGCCCGCTCCCCCCGGAGTACACCGACCCTTCAGGATCGGCGCCGATGACCTTGACCCGCCCCTCGGAGACCTCCTTCAGGTACTTCCCGGCGCCGCTGATCGTCCCGCCGGTGCCGATCCCCGCCACGAAGTGCGTGACGCGCCCCTCCGTCTGCTCCCAGATCTCCGGCCCCGTCGTCTCGTAGTGCGACACCGGGTTCTGCGGATTCGTGTACTGGTTCGGCTTCCACGCCCCCGGAATCTCCGCCGCCAGCCGATCAGAAACGGAGTAGTACGAGTCGGGATGCTCGGGCGAAACAGCCGTAGGACACACCACGACCTCCGCCCCGTACGCCCGCAGCACGTCGATCTTGTCCCTGGCGACCTTGTCCGGGCAGACGAAGACGCACCGGTACCCCCGGTACTGCGCCACGATCGCGAGCCCCACCCCAGTGTTCCCGGACGTCGGCTCCACGATCGTCCCGCCCGGCCGCAGCTCCCCCGACCGCTCCGCCGCATCGATCATGCGGACCGCGATCCGGTCCTTCACCGACCCGCCGGGATTGAAGTACTCCACCTTGGCGAGCACCTGGGCCCCGCGCCGGCCGGTCCCCCCGCTGTCGGTCACCTTGCGCAGCCGGACGAGCGGGGTGTTGCCCATCAGCTCGACGAGCGAATCGTGTACGTGCACCGCGACATCCTTGTCGTTCAGTGTGGCGAATCAATGGCGGCGTCCCTGCTCACGCCGGACGCCCGGGACGCGGGCCCGGACGGGCCCCCTTTCCGACGGTAGCCGAGCCGGGCACCGCAGGCATCAACGCGGCCGCCCGCGGGTAGAAACTTGATCACGGAGGGTCAACGACACATGTTGAGGGCATTCACGGCACGCCGCATCGCGGCGGCCGCGGCGTACGGGGGCGGCGGCATCACGGCGCTGGGCGGCATCACCTTCGGCCTCGTCGTGGTCGAGGCGAAACTCGCCCGCAGGATGATCGAGGCGACACCGAACGGCGACCCGCCCGCGGCGGACGGCCTTTACGGCGGCGCGCTCGGCACCACCCCGCTGTCCCTCGTCATGATCGGCGACTCGACCGCCGCGGGCCTGGGCGTCCACACCTCGGAGGAGACCCCGGCGGCGCTCCTGGCCACCGGCCTCTCCGCGATCGCGGACCGCCCCGTCCGGCTGACGAACGTCGCCCGCTCCGGCGCCCGCTCGCCGTCCCTCCGCGGCCAGGTCGACCGCGCCCTGCAGACCCGTCCCGACATCGCCGTCATCATGATCGGCGCCAACGACGTGACCGGACGCATCCCGCCCGCCGACTCCGTCCGCCACCTCGCGGACGCCGTCGAACGCCTCCGCGCCGCGGGCAGCCACGTCGTCGTCGGCACCTGCCCCGACCTCGGCTCCGTCAAGCCGCTGATGCCACCGCTGAAATGGATCGCCCGCCGCGCCAGCCGCCAGCTCGCCGCCGCCCAGACCATCGCGGCGGTGGAACGCGGCGCCCGCTCCATCTCCCTAGGCGACCTGCTGGGACGCGAGTTCGCCGCCGACCCGCTGTCGATGTTCAGCGAGGACCGCTACCACCCGTCCGCCCGTGGCTACGCGGCCGCGGCCGCCGCCGTCCTGCCCTCGATCGCGTCCGCGCTGGGCCTGGAGCCCGACCTCGCCGACCAGCCGGGCGCGGGCGTCCTCCCGGTGTACCTGGCCGCCGCCGAGGCCGCCGAGGTCTCGGGCACCGAGGTCAGCGGCGCCCCCGCCCCAGGCCGCGACCGCCCTCGCTGGGCCACCCTCCTACGCCGCCGCACCGCACCCGCCGACGACCAGCCCACCAGCGGCCCCCAGCAAGTAGCCCCAGACCTGGCCTGACACTCCATCAGGCGGCGGCCCACCCGATCTCATCCGGCGGCCCATGAATATCGACCGTACGCTGATCCGGCGGCGGAAGGACACGATAAACATGGCGTCCGGTGCTGCCATGACTGATCTGAATCTGATCAGCATTCGCATGCTTGAAACGGTTATGCCACCCACAGCACAGAGCGAGCTGGTCGATGTCGGTGGGCGACCCGAGAACCCACCCCCGCACGTGGTCGACCTCGCACAAACTTCCGGGGACCTCGCAGCCTTGCACCACACAAGTCGGATACAGAGTTTCGAGTACCTGCCGTTGCGCAGCCGTGGCGAACCGAACACGCCGACCGAGATAGAGCGGAATGCTTCCCCGCCCCAGGATCAATGGTGAGACTCCCGCATTCAACGCGATTCGCCGAGCCTGCGCGGCCGGAATCCGAGACCCGTCGGTCAGCCGACCAGGCTTGGTGTCGCCGGTGAGGGTGTCCAGGTCGATGACAAGGGTGACCTTGGTGGCCCCATGCCCACCCGCCAGCACGCTGACGAGCGCTGCGGCCGTCCGTTCCGGCAGGTCGCGACGATCATCAGTGCCCGCTGGTTTGGCGAGTGGTCCGAGTGTCCCGTCCCAGACGGCGGCGTCCTCGGCGTTGAGCCAGCCCTTGACGTAGCGGCCGCCGTCCAGCGAGCGGGTGGAGTTGATCCAGGACCGCTCGTACCCGCGCCGCGACTCCCCATCGGGCTCCTCGACCCCGTCCCGCTCAGCGACGACATCCCGGATCCGCCGCCCGAACGAGGCGACCTTCCCGGCAGAAAACCCCTGGTCGACAAGGTCGAGCAGCACCTTCTCGGCGGCCGCGCAATCCTCATCGTCCAGCCGGGCGACAGCGTCGGCGACGGTAGAGGCGTACCCGTAGGACAACTTCCCGCCAGCGAGCATTGTGGCGACCTGTGGAAGCCGGTGTCGCTGCCGGGCCAGGGTGACCCGCTCCCGGGCCCGGGTCTCACGCATCCCCAGCCGTGACCGGAGCCACGCCTGGGTGGACGGCAGCCCCCAGCGGCGCATCTCGCCGGAGGCGTCCACCCGTCCGATCAAACCGGCCAGGGCGCTCTCCTGCTGATCGGAGGCGCTAGCGAGCGTTTCGGCGAGTTCCATGCAGGCGGCGGCGGAGTCGGGCGCGTCACGTCCGGCGAGTTCGCGAGCGATCACCGCTACAGCGTCCACCAATTCCCCGGTGGACGCCGAACGAAGATCAAGCGAAACCGAACTCATATCTAAATTCTATCGAAAGAATCCGGCATCCGTCCGCACAAAAGGACTGACTTCTGTAGCCAGCAAGATAGGCGGAGCCAAGACCGGCCAGAACCCAATTCCAAAGGGCTCTGCCCATTGGAACGGGTCAGTTTTATTACTGAACTGGAGGGTGGGGGTGGCGCGTCGGGCGGGGGCAGGCGGAGCCTGCCCGATGAAAGCTGCACCAGGGGCCGCAGAGGCTCCGAAGTCAAGGGTGGGACGGAGTCCCATCGCGAAGCGACGCCGAAGGCGCCCTTGACTTTGGAGGGGCGGCCCCGTACGCAGCGCCGCCCCCACCCCCGAATCCGAACCATGAAATAAAGGAGAAGAACAGAAGAACGAGGACCGGGGCCCGTCCGGTCACCATTGACGAGCCCCGGCCGGTCATTCGACCCCGTCACACGGCCGCCGCCCGCGCTTGCGGCGGCCGCCCGGTGGGGCCGCGTTCAGGCTCTGGCGTTCGCCGTCCCGCCCACATGGGACGGTTGTCATAACCGGGCCGGGAACCACAAGCCGAGCGCCTCCCAATCCCACCAAAACGGAGCACTCCGCCCCCACTATTAGACTCGCTGTCAGCGCAAACGGGACCCGCCCTACAACCATCCCCACCCCAGCAGCTAGATTGCTGGTGACCGACGAGTAACACCGACGTCACGTGACAAGGCCGTCAGAACGACCGACCGGCAACGTCCGAGGACGCGGTCATACGGCACGTTGGGGGCGGAGCCGTGAGGCCAGCCGGTGTGGCCGTGAGCAAGATCGGCCGCTGAGAGCCGCTGAGACAGGAGACCCGCACATGCCCGAGGCAGTCATCGTCGCAACCGCGCGCTCGCCGATCGGCCGCGCATTCAAGGGGTCGCTCAAGGACATGCGGCCCGACGACCTCACCGCTCAGATGATCACAGCCGCGATGGCCAAGGTCCCGCAGCTGGACCCGGGCCAGATCGACGACCTCCTGCTCGGCTGCGGCCTGCCCGGCGGCGAGCAGGGCTACAACATGGCCCGCGTCGTGTCCGTCCTGCTGGGCTGGGACGACGTGCCCGGCGCGACCATCACCCGGTACTGCTCGTCCTCCCTCCAGACCACTCGGATGGCGTTCCACGCGATCAAGACGGGCGAGGCGGACGTCATCGTGTCGGCGGGCGTCGAGACCGTCAGCCGGTTCGCCAAGGGCAGCAGCGACGGCCTCCCCGACACGCAGAACCCGCAGTTCGCGGACGCTCAGGCCCGCACGGCCAAGGCGGGCGAGGGCGGCTCGCCGGTGTGGCACGACCCGCGCGAGGACGGCGGCCTTCCGGACATCTACATCGCGATGGGCCAGACCGCCGAGAACGTGGCGGGCATGCGCGGAGTGTCGCGGCAGGCGCAGGACGAGTTCGGCGTCCGCTCGCAGAACCTCGCCGAGAAGGCGCTCGCCAACGGCTTCTGGGAGAAGGACATCACCCCGGTGACGCTCCCGGACGGCACCGTCCTCGCCAAGGACGACGGCCCCAGGCCGGGCACCACCTACGAGAAGGTCTCGCAGCTCCAGCCGGTGTTCCGCCCGGACGGGACGGTCACCGCCGGCAACTGCTGCCCGCTGAACGACGGCGCCGCCGCGGTGGTGGTCATGAGCGACACGAAGGCCGCGGAACTCGGCATCACGCCGCTGGCCAGGATCGTCTCGACCGGCGTCACGGGCCTGTCCCCCGAGATCATGGGCCTCGGCCCGGTGGGCGCGTCACGCAAAGCTCTCGCCAAGGCGGGCATGACGATCGACGACATCGACCTGGTCGAGATCAACGAGGCGTTCGCCGCCCAGGTGCTCCCGTCGGCGGCCGACCTGAACATCGACATCGACAAGCTGAACGTGAACGGCGGCGCGATCGCGGTGGGCCACCCGTTCGGCATGACGGGCGCCCGCATCACCTCCACGCTGCTCAACAGCCTGAAGTTCCACGACAAGCAGTTCGGGCTGGAGACGATGTGCGTCGGCGGCGGCCAGGGCATGGCGATGGTCGTGGAGCGCCTCTCGTAGCGCCCTGGTCGCCCGACTCGTAACGCCCTGGACGCCCGGCGGCCCGCCGCAGAACATCTCACCACCGCCACGGCGGGCCGTCCGCTCACTCCACCCGCCCACCCCTCGGACCTGCGGGTTTTCCGGAGAACATCCCCGTTATTGACGATCTACGTAACGTAATAGATAGGTCCCCGTTAGGGGGTTGTCACATCCGGACTCCTGTTGCAGAGTCAGCAGGAAGAGCCCCGCGACCTGGAGGTGCCAATTGTCACTGAACCACTCGCCGGAGACGCACAGCAAGCTGATAGCCCGCATTCCGCAAGTCACAGGACGTGACATCCCCGAGTGGTTCACCGCCATCGAGAACGGCCCGTCGTTCACCCGCTGCGAGGAACGCAGCTCGTGGCTGGCCGAAGAGCACAACCTCTCTCACGGCTACGCCGCGGCCCTGGTGCGCGAGCACGAGCGCACCCGCCGTGCGAGGCACTACTGAGCCTGACGCCGAGCGCATCGTGCGCATCTAGCGCCGAGCGAAGAGCAAGGCTTCCGTAAGAACTTCATACAGACTTGGTGGGATCCCGCCAACGGATGCCCCCGTCGTCGTGCCGCCGCGTAGCGCCACGACTCTGGCGCAGAGATCCCACATTTGATCAGCCCCACGCCCAGGCGCGGGGCTGATCATTGCGCTTGCGAAGACCACCCCCGCCTCCTCAGACGTTGAGCCGCGTCCCCAAGCGCCAGCCGCGTCCTCAAGCGTTAAGACGCGTCCTCAAGGTTTAAGACGCGCGGCGAGTTCCTCGGCGCCAGGCCCGGACACCTCGGACAGAGCGGCCGCGCGCCCAGCACAAACCAGCAGAAGCGCGGCCATGGTCGCCCGAACCTCGGGCCCGCGCCCCACCGACCAGGGCATATCGGTGGCGACGAGCCGGAACCCGGCCACCTTTCGCACCGAGGGAAGCGGCCGAGGCCAGCGCATCGACAGCACCCGGCCGGCGGCGACGGCCGCGGCATGCGACGGCACGTCATGGCGAAGCCCCAGAGGGATCGCGATGTCCTGCCCGTGGACGAGGATGTCGGTGAGCGTCTCCAGGTAGGTGACCCCGATATTGTGCCGCCGCGACCCCACCATGCCCCGGATCTGAGCGATGATCTGCTCGTCCGTCAACGCGGCGGCACGCCGGCAGGCCGCATCCTGGATGGTCCGGTCGAGGCTGCCGCGCCACCGCGCCATCATCGCGATCGCGGCGCCGAGGCCGATCTGCTGCAGCGTCAGGTGCGCGGCGACGTCCCGCACCGTCCAGCCGGCGCACAGCGACGGCTGCCGCCACTGCTCGTCCGACAGGTTCTCAAGCAGGTCGGCCAGGCCGTGCCGCTGCGTGTCGATCACCTTCCAGACCTGATCGGCGTCCATCACGACCGACGTGACGGGAAGAGAGGGTCGCTCGACGTTCATACCGATGCCTCCACTGAGCGCGGACCGACGACCGACGTGACGAGCGCGGAGATCTGCGCGGACGGGTCGAACGCCGGGTCCGGGTTGGCCAGCTGGTGCAGGACGACTCCCGTCCAGTGGTTCATGATGATCGGCGCGTCACGCTCCGGATCGGCCGAGCCCGCGATGCGCAGCCAGTTGGTGAACCAGGCGTTGACTCGGGCGCCGGTCTCAGCCAGGCGCGCCCGCAACGACGGCTGAATGCCCGCCTCGACGAGGATCGCGTACCGGGCCAGGGTCAGTGTCCGGCGCGGGCCGGTCGCGTCGTGTGCGAAGACGGTCAGCGCCTGGGCCAGTTCCCGTGGCGTGGTCGGGGACACGTGCGCGGCGACCTCGTCCCATCCGGCCCGCTCCCGGGCGGCGAACCGCTCCACCACCGCGTCGAGCAGCGCGTCCCGGGTCCGGAAGTGATTGGACGCGGACCCGGCCGGCAGTTCGGCCGCGGCGTCGACGGCGCGATGCGTGAGCCCGCGCATCCCCCGCTCACCGAGCACGGAGATCGCGGCATCGAGCAACCGCTCACGTCGATCCGACACGCCTCGACACTACACCCGTAGTACAGGAAACTTCAATAGTAGTACCGGCACCGCATAGCACATCCACAACAACTCACAATTGCGCGCAGCTAAATGTGAAGACATTTCTGAATTGCCGGGTTCTGGCCTTCCTCAAAACCGTCACGCGGGAAAGCGCCCGATCGAGCGGACCGGCGCCCTCGGCAGAGCGCCGGCCGGCCGTTGTGTGCCCCTGGTCGGACTCGAACCGACACGTTGGCTCTTTTAGGGAGCCCGCCTCTGCCATTGGGCTACAGGGGCGGCGCAATCATATCGAGTCAGCGGGTCATCACGGTGCGTCCTTCCGCCACGCTCGCGGCGGCGCGGACGTTGTGATCACGTCGAATCGCGCGGATTTCATGCCTGCCGATCTGGCCGCTCTCGCAGGCCAGGGCCGATGCGGCGAGATAGAGGAGCCAGACGCGCGCACGGCCGGGTCCGGCCAGCTCCTCGCATTCGGCCCAATGGCGCCGCAGGCCCGCGGCCCAGGCGCGCAGCGTGCGCGCGTGGTCCTCGCGGAGCGCCGCCACGTTGCGCACCTCGAACCCGGCCTCTTCGAGATCGTCGAGGACCTCGCCGAGCGGACGCAGGCCGGCGTCGTCCGGGAACATGTAGCTGGTGATGAACGTCCGCCGGGCCTGATGCTGCGCCCCGGCACGACGGACGGGCTGCTGCAGGACGAGCCGTCCACCGGGCGCGAGAAGCTCCTGCAACCGCGACGCCGGACGCTCGATGGACGCCACCCCCGCCAGCCCGACGATCGCGTCATAGGGCCCGTCACCGGCCTCGGCCAGGTCGAACCCGCGGACCTCGACGTCGTCGTCCGCGGCCGTGGCGCGCACATGGGCGGCCTGCTCAGGGGTGCGGGCGAGCGCGACGACCCGGGCGCCGTGATGGACGGCGGCATGCCGGGCGAACGCGCCCCAGCCGCAGCTCACGTCGAGGAGCCGGGCCCCGTGGAACAGCCCGAGGCTCTCGGCGAGGCCCACGTGCGCGACGAACTGGGCGGCGTCCAGACCGTCCTCAAGGTCGGCGTCCAGACCGCCGTCGAGGTCTGTGTCTAGGCCGTTCCAGTCCCCGGTGACGTGCGCGAGCCCTTCGCCGAAGAGCCGCGCGAAGAACGCGGCGGGCTCCTTCATCGGCTCACCGTCCGCGTCGGCATCGGCGTCGGAGCCGCGCCGTCCGGTGGCGAGTTCCTCCGGGGGCGGCTTCGGCTCGGGGCCGACGGCGCCCAGCGTCACGGCGGTGCGGACGATGTCGCGCTTGTCGTCGCTGCTCAGCCGGATCGGCTCGTCGCCGTTGCGCATCACTCGCCGGACGGCGTCGAGCGCGGCGAAGACGTCCCCCTCGATGTCCAGCTCACCGGCCACGTAGGCACGGACGAGCCCCATCTCGCCGGGCTTCCACAGCAGCCGCCGCAGCGCCCGCCGATGCTTGATCACGAACGTCGGCGCACCGGACGGCCCGACGGAGCTGCCGTCCCAGCCGAGCACACGTATCGGCAGCGCGTCCGCCGCCTCCCGACCCTCCCGACCGCCCCGCCCCTCCTGGCTGTCCCGGCCCTCCCCCAGAAGGATCTTGGTGAGCAGCGGCGCCAGCCGGAGCGCCACCCCCTTCGTCGCGGGGCCCGTCCCGCCGGCCTCCTCGGCGGCGGACGCCGCCTCCAGTTCCGCGGGCACGTCGCTCCAGATGGCGTCTCCGTCGTGCATGGCAGGGCGCGCCTCCTCGCGAGGACGATGTCAGACCGGATGACCGTCAAACCATGATGACCGGGCAGGACGGGTCATGTGTCGTGCTGGCGTCCGGCCGCGAGCTCGAACTCCTGACGGGGCCATTCCAGTTCGCCGAGGGAGACGATCTCGCGCCGGAAGAACGCCGCGAGCGTCCAGTCCATGGTGATCCGGAATTTACGATTCACAGTCGGCATCCGCGACAAATGGTATGTGCGGTGCATGAACCAGGCTGGGAGCCCGCGCAGCCGCAATCCGTACACGTTCGCCACGCCTTTGTGCAGGCCAAGGGTCGCGACCGAGCCGACGTAAGCGTGCACGTACGCCTTTCTGGGCTTTCCGCGCAGATCCGCCACGATGTTGTCACCCAGGCGTTTGGCCTGCCTGACCGCGTGCTGCGCATTGGGCGCGGTGAAGTCGCCGGTGCCGGTGAGGTCGGGGACGGCCGCGTTGTCACCCGCCGCGTAGACGCCCTCCACCCCCTCGACGGTCAGCTCGGCGGTCGCCTTGACGCGCCCCTTGTCGTCGATGGGAAGGTCGCTGTCCTTGACGACGGGGTGCGGCTTCACCCCGGCGGTCCACACGAGCGTCCCGGCGTCGAACTCCTCGCCGTCGCTCAGCACGATGTGCCGCCCCTCCGCCGACTTCAGCAGCGTCTCCATCTTGATCTCGATGCCGCGGCGGCGCAGCGCCTCCGCCGCCCAGCGCCCCATCTCCGGCCCCACCTCGGGCAGGATCCGGTCGGTCGCCTCGACCATCAGCCAGCGCATCTCGCCCGTCTCGATGGTCGGGTAGGACTTGCAGGCGTCCCGCGCCATGTCCTCCAGCTCCGCCATCGCCTCGACGCCCGCGAACCCGGCCCCGACGAACACGAACGTCAGCGCCCGCCTCCTGACCTGCTCGTCGTCCGCGTTGGCCGCGGTGATGTCGAGCTGGTGCAGGACGTGGTTGCGCAGGAAGATCGCCTCCTCGACGGTCTTGAACCCGATCCCGCAGTCGGCGAGGCCGGGGATGGGCAGCGTCCGCGAGATCGATCCGAGGGCGACCACGAGCAGGTCGTAGTGGACGTCCCGCTCGGGCACGCCCGCGGTCTGCGCGCCCGCGGGCCGGATCGTGAGCCGCTTGGACGCGTGGTCGATCCGCGTCACGAACCCGTTCAGGATCCGGCAGCGCCTCAGCACCCGCCGCAGCGGCGCCACGACATGCCGCGGCTCCACGTTCCCGGCCGCGGCCTCCGGGAGGAACGGCTGGTAGGTCATGTAGGACTGGGGGTCGATGACGGTGACGACCACCTCGCCGCGGCGCAGCTCGCCGCGCAGCCTCTTCTGCAGGCGCAGCGCCGTGTACATGCCGACGTACCCGCCGCCGACGATCACGATGTGCGTCGCGGTTCCAGGATTGCGATCGGAAGGCATGTCGGGAGCGATACCCGCATACGGGCCTGTTCACCAGATGCCGCGACATCAAGTACGACCGCCCCGCGCGGCCGGATTCGACAAGTTCGCAAGTCGTCCGAACCAAGCCGTCCGAATCCGCATCTCAGGGGACGTAGCAGAAGGAGACCGGTCCCGCCTACGGGACCGGCGGAGAAAACGCGGGTCAGGGCCGGACGGGGGCGCCAAGCGGCCGCAGGACGTCAGGCCGGGACAGGGTCGGCCCTGACCGCTCCGGCCGCTTGGCCAAGGCCCTGCCCCGCGCCCCGCCTTCCACCCCGGTCAGCGGTAGTCGCGGGCGCGCGCGAAGACGTCGTCCAGCATCTCCTCGGTGACGCGCCCCGTGAAGGTGTTCTGCTGGCTCGGGTGGTAGCACCCCAGCATCAGGACGGGCCCGCGCGCCCCCGCCGAAGGCGGCGGCGCCAACTCGATCTCCGCCCCGTGCCCGAACTTCGGCCGCGGACGCGGCAGCCCGTACCCGGCCTGCCTGAGCGCGGGCCACACGCCCTGCCACGCGAACCCGCCGAGGCACACGATGCAGCGGACGCTCGCCGCGACCTGCTCGACCTCGCGGGACAGCCACGGCAGGCACGTCGTGCGCTCCAGCGGCGTCGGCTTGTTGTCGGGCGGCGCGCAGCGGACCGTCGCCGCCATCCGCGCGCCGATCAGCCGCTGCCCGTCGCCCGCGTGGACGCTCGTCGGCAGCGCGGCGAGCCCGGCCCGGTGCAGCGACGCGAACAGCCAGTCGCCCGACCGGTCACCGGTGAAGATCCGCCCGGTGCGGTTGCCGCCGTGCGCCGCCGGAGCGAGCCCGACGATCAGGATCCGCGGCTCCGGCTCGCCCCATCCGGCGATGGGACGCCCCCAGTACTCCTCGTCCGCGAACGCCCGCCGCCGCTGGACGGCAATTTTTTCGCGCCATTCCACGAGCCGGTCGCAGGCCCTGCACACCGACTGCCTGGCGCACAGTTCGTCCAGGTCGGGGGCCTTGGCGGCCAGCTCGATGACGTCCCCGACCCCTTGCGCCACAGGCGTTTCGGCGGTCGCGGGGTCCTCGGGCCATCCGGTGCCGGGCGGCACGAACGGAGCGTTGGCGGTCGGCATACCATCGATCGTCGCACGCCACAGGCGGTGGCCGGGTTCCGCCCATCTCTCTGCACAGGCCGTTCATCTCGGTACGATGCGTTCGCCGGTCGGGGAGGCGGGAGTCCGGCACGCCATGGGCGAAGCGGAGGCAGGCAGTGTCGCAACCGGGCTGGTATCCAGACCCCTACGGCACCGGCAGCCTGCGCTGGTGGGACGGCGAGAACTGGACGGAACGCCTCAATCCGGAGCCGTCCCGTCCTCCACGGCTGCGTCTCCCCGCGCAGGAGCAACGGCCACGGGACGAATACGAGGAGTCCCAGTACGGGGCCCAATACGGGGCCGAGTACGGGACGCACGGGACGCACTACGCGGCCCCGCACTTCCAGCAGCCGACCTGGGAGGCCCGTCCGGCCGTCCAGCCGCTGGACATGAACGTGCGCGGCCTGCACCTTTACGCCGACGACCGGTTCGTGGCGTACGGCAACGCCTCGCTCCAGTGGCCACATGTGGAATGGGTGGCGTACTGGGCGGCGGAGCGTCCGGCCGGATACGGCCAAGCCGCGGGCACGCAGTGGGTCTTCCAGGCGGGCCGGTACCCGTTCCGCGGCGGGCCGCGCGTCGAGGTGGTCATCGAGCAGGACGCGATGCACGCGAACTCGGGAGCGAGCCCGGCCCACCCGGACGCGCCGGTGACCGAGGGCGAGCCGGAGCGCGTGTGGGGGCGGCTGATCCAGCTGTGCCAGGAGCACGCCGAGCAGCGGCTGGTGGGCGAGTTGGCGGGACGCGTCAGGTCGGGCGAGTCGGTCGACGTGGCCCAGGGCCTGACCGTGCATCCCGGCGGCGTCCGCGGCAACCGCGTCTCGCTGAGCTGGACGGCGATCTCCGGGGCGACGGTGGACGGCGGGCGGGTGTGGATCCAGCAGGCCAACAGCTCCGCGCCGATCCTCTACATCCCGCAGCAGAACCCGAACGCGGTGCTCATCCCGGCCTTGCTGTCCCAGCTGAAACGCTGAGCCCCCGGCCCGCGGGAAGGCTCAGACGAGGGACCAGGCGAGACCGTCCAGGATGTCGTGCTCGCTGACCACGACGGCGCCGAACCCGTACTCCCGCATGATCCGGTCGAGGATCAGCGCGCCCGCGCCGATCACGTCCACGCGGCCGGGATGCATGACGCCGAACTCGGCGCGCTCGGCGCGGGTGGCGTGCAGCAGCCGCCGCGTCACCTCGTGGACCTGCGTGGCCGTGATCCGGGACAGGTGGATGCGGGACGGGTCGTACGCCGGCAGCCCGAGCGCGATCCCGGCGACCGTGGTGACGGACCCGGCGAGCCCGACGAGCGTGCGCGCCTCGTGCACCGGCACCGTCTGGCGGACGGCGGCGAGGGCCGCGTCGATGTCGGCGGCGGCGCCGGAGATCTGCTGCGGGGACGGCGGGTCGCCGTCCTTCAGGTGCCGCTCGGTCATCCGCACGCAGCCGATGTCGATGGAGCGGGCGGCGTCCGCGGAGGAGCTGCCGACGACGAACTCCGTCGACCCGCCGCCGATGTCCACCACCAGGTAGGGCCGCGCCGGACGCAGCGCGGCCAGCTCCCGGGTCGCGCCCGTGAACGACAGCTCGGCCTCCTCGTCCCCGGTGATCACCTCGGGCACGACGCCGAAGATGTCGACGACGCCGCTGACGAAGTCGGCCTGGTTGTCGGCGTCGCGGGTCGCGCTGGTCGCCACCACCCGCGTCTTGATCGGACCGTGCCCGGCCCGCGCCCCGTGGTGGTCGATCAGGTCGGCGTAGCCGCGCATGGCGGCAAAGGTACGTTCCAGAGCGGCGGGCGACAGCCGTCCGGTCTCGTCGACGCCCTCCCCCAGGCGGACGATCTCCATGCGGCGTTCGACGTCCGTCAGCGTCCCGCCGCCCTCGCCGGGGGCGATGTCGGCGATCAGGAGGCGGACGGAGTTCGTCCCGCAGTCGACGGTCGCGACGCGCGTCACCGTCCCACCCCCGAGTCCGCGTCGGCGTCGGCCCTGTCCACGTCATCCGCGTCGGCGTCCACGTCGACGCAGGGTCCGGAGCGCCACCACTCGGGCAGCGCGTCGAGCCCTTCCCGGCCGAACGGGCTGATGCCGGGCACGGCGAGCTCGTGGGCGATGAGGGCGTGCAGGCATTTGACGCGCTCCGGCATGCCGCCGGCGCTCTGCGTGCCCTCGGGCAGCGGCTCGATGCCGTCCTCGCGGGCCGCGTCGCCGCGCCGCCGCAGGTAGTCCTCGTGCGCGGCCCTGTACTCGGCCCTCAGCGACGGGTCGGCCGCGAGCCTTTCCTGCATGTCCCGCATGACCCCGCCGCCCTCCAGCGTCCCGATCGCGGACGCGGCCTTCGGGCAGGTCAGGTAGAACAGCGTCGGGAACGGCGTCCCGTCCGGCAGCCGCGGCGCCGTCTCGATCACGGCGGGCAGGCCGCACGGGCAGCGGCTCGCCACCCGGCGGACGCCGCGCGGCTCCCGTCCCAGCTGGGCCGCCACCGCGGCCGTGTCACGTGCTTCGATCATGTACGTCCCCACCGGCGGACTTCCCCGATCCGCCTCGACAGCGCGCTCCCACCGCGCCCCTCCGACCAACACGGCCCCCTCGGCCTACGACACCCCTCCGAACAGCACTGCCGCTCCTCCGGCCGGTACTGCCTTCAAACCAGCACTGCCTTAACCCAGTACTGCCTTCAAACCAGCGCCGCCTTCAAGCCAGCGCTGCCCCTCCGGGCAACGCGGCCTCTCCGACCGGCGCCTTCCGACGCCCGTCCGTCGCCGCCCCGCCCCGTCCGGCGCCGGCCGAGGCCCTCTTGGCGGTGCCTCGCGGCGCCGACGCCGCTCCCGGTCCGTGCCCGGCCTCTCCTGCCGGGGCGCGGCCGTTCGGGTCCCGCCGGCCCGGGTGGACGGGTCAGCGCGGCCTGTCGGCGGACTCGACCGACCGCCACAGCGTCTCGTACCAGGGCGGCCGGCTCGCCGGTCCGCCCTTGCGGGCCTGCCGTCCGTCGCCCCCGCTGCCGTCCAGGACGATGTAGCACTTTACGTCAGGGCGGCAGTAATGGAGCCTTCGCGTCGCCTCTCGCTCAATGTACGACTTCTCGCCCAGTTGTTGCTTGCGTTGGGCAAGGATCTCCACTTGCCGCCGGGCCACCGCCTCCTTGCGCTGGAGCTCGGCGATCTCCTTGCGCTGCGCGATGTACTCGCGGACGGGGTAGGCCAGGCTCAGCGCGATCGCGCACACCACCACCGCCAGGATGGCGGCGCGGCTGGTCAGGGCCGGGTTTCCGCGGCGCGCGCCGCCTGCGTGCCCGGCCTCGTGGCCGAGGTCGTCGCCGTCGTGCCCGCCTTTGGGGGCGGCCTTGTCGTCAGCCATCGTGTCCCCTGCGTGGTCGTCTTCGACTCGCGTGTCTCCGGTATGCGGTCGGGCTCGTCCGTCCGAAACCCGGCGGATCGGGGACCGGAACGAGGTTCCGGTCCCCGGAGGGCGTCCGGCCCGCCCCCGCGCGCCTCAGCCTCAGTCAGGCCGCGTCATGTCAGCCCCGGGCGTCAAAGCGCGGGAACGCCGCGGCGCCGGCGTAGCGGGCGGCGTCGTCGAGCAGCTCCTCGATGCGCAGCAGCTGGTTGTACTTGGCGACGCGGTCGCTGCGGGCGGGCGCGCCGGTCTTGATCTGCCCGCAGTTCGTGGCGACGGCCAGGTCGGCGATCGTGGTGTCCTCCGTCTCGCCGGACCGGTGGCTCATCATGCAGCGGTAGCCGCTGGTCTGCGCGAGCGAGACGGCGTCGAGGGTCTCGCTGAGCGTGCCGATCTGGTTCACCTTGACCAGCAGCGAGTTCGCGGCGCGGGCCTTGATGCCGCGGGCGAGCCGCTCCGGGTTGGTGACGAACAGGTCGTCGCCGACGATCTGGACGCGGTCGCCGACGGCGGCGGTGAGGCCCTCCCAGCCGGGCCAGTCCTCCTCGTCGAGCGGGTCCTCGATGGAGACCAGCGGGTACTCGCTGATCAGCTCGCCGTAGTAGGCGGCCATGTCGTCGGCGGACCGCTTGGCGCCCTCGAACGTGTACTGCCCGTCGGCGTGGAACTCGGTGGCGGCGACGTCCAGCGCGAGCGCGATGTCGCGTCCGGCGGTGAAGCCCGCCTTGCCGATCGCCTCCATGATCAGGTCGAGCGCCTGGCGGTTGCTCGGCAGGTCGGGCGCGAAGCCGCCCTCGTCGCCGAGGCCGGTGGCGAGGCCCTTGGCCTTCAGCACCGACTTCAGCGCGTGGTAGGTCTCGGCGCCCCAGCGCAGCGCCTCGGCGAAGGTGGCCGCGCCGATCGGCGCGATCATGAACTCCTGGACGTCGACGTTGGTGTCGGCGTGCGCGCCGCCGTTCAGGATGTTCATCATCGGGACGGGCAGCAGGTGCGCGTTCGGCCCGCCGACGTAGCGGAACAGCGGCAGCCCGGCGGAGTCTGCGGCGGCCTTGGCGACGGCCAGGCTGACGCCGAGGATCGCGTTGGCGCCGAGCGCCGACTTGGCCGGGGTGCCGTCCAGGTCAACCAGGAGCTGGTCGATCAGCCGCTGGTCGGACGCGGGGTAGCCGACGAGCTTCTCGTCGATGGTCTCGTTGACGGCCCGGACGGCGTTGCGGACGCCCTTGCCGCCGTAGCGCTCGCCCCCGTCCCGCAGCTCGACGGCCTCGAACTGGCCGGTGGAGGCCCCGCTCGGCACGGCCGCGTGCGCCTCGGTCCCATCCGCGAGCAGCACCTCGACCTCGACGGTCGGATTGCCGCGGGAGTCCAGAATCTCCCGGGCGAGTACGGCCTCGATCGACGACACGGGGAACCCCCTGATGATGATGGCGAGTGTCTGAGTGCAGCCACCGAGCCTAGCCGCGCGGCCCCCGCGCCGCCGAACGGGCTCGCCGTCCTCCCCCCGACGCCGTACAAACCGGGCGATCGTGGAGCATTCACGGCACATCCCGGCTGAACGATCTTTTACCCGTCCACCACGGTCGTGTTTGCCCTGTTCCGGCAAGAAAGATCTGGTACTGGCAGGAGCGTCCCCGGGAGGTCGTCATACGTGTCCGGCACCGGCGCTTCCGGCCCACGCGCGTACGGCACAGGCGCTTGCGGCCCGAGTGGCTCCGGCTCGGGCGCCTCCGGCCCGAGTGGCTCCGGCCCGGACGGCTCCGGCCCGGACGCCTTCGCCGCGGGTCTTCCGAGCGCGGCGAGACCGGCGGGGGGCTGAGCGGCTGGATCTGGCGCGCCGTGCTGCGCCACCCCAAGATCCGGCTGCGGGTGACGATGACCTCGACGCTGGTCGCCTTCGTCCTGACCACGGCGATGGCGGGGCTGGTGCTGTCGGGCAGCCGGAAGCAGACGTTCGACGACTCGGTCCGGGACCTCTCGCAGGACGGCCGCCGCGTGGCGTCCGCGATCAACTCCAGGGCCCTGGCGCGCGAGATCGACGTCACCGGCCGCGAGCTGCTGGTGGTCACGGACGCGCAGGGCCGGGTGATCGCGACGTCCCCGCGGATGCGCGGCCGGGAGCCGGTGCGGCTCCCACCGCCCCCGCCCTCGGACGACCGCCGCGACGGCCGCGCCTGCAACATCGACGCGCCCGGCGGGCCGTGCTTCCTCGTCGTCCAGTACCGCGTGGGGACGGGGGCGAACGCCAAGTACGTCTACTCGCTCACGCCCGAGCCGGGGCTCGTGCCGCAGCCGAGGCTCGCACTGCTGCTGCTGATCGGCATCCTGCTCGGCACCGGCATCGTCGCCTACGGGACGTGGCGCTCGGTGGGCGGCACGCTGCGCCCGGTGGAGGACATCCGCCGGGAGCTGGACGAGATCACCGCGACGGACCTGGAGCGCCGCGTGCCGGTGCCGGCCCGCCGGGACGAGGTGGGGATGCTCGCCGTGAGCATCAACGCGACGCTCGACCGGCTGGAGCGGGCGGTGGCGCGGCAGCGCGCGTTCGTCATCGACGTGTCCCACGAGCTGCGCAGCCCGCTCGCCGCGCTGCGGATGGAGCTGGAGCTGGCCCTGTCGGGCCCGGACGACGCCGACGTGCGCGACACGCTCCAGGCCATCCTGATCAACACCGACCGGGTGGCGGCGGTGGTGGACGACCTCCAGGCGCTGTCCCGCCTGGAGGCCGACAGGAACTTCCCGCGCGAGCCCGTCGACCTGACCGAGCTGGCCGATCAGGAGGTGCTGCGCCGCCCGTTCCGCAGCCAGGTGACCGTCCTGGCGGAGGGGGCGGTGACGGTGAACGGCGGCCGCAGCGAGCTGTCCCGGCTGCTGACGAACCTCATCGACAACGCCGACCGGCACGCGGCGTCCGAGGTGACGGTCATCATCCGGGTGGAGCAGCCGTCCACCGCGGTGGTCGAGGTGATCGACGACGGCACGGGCGTCGCGCCGAAGGACCGGGAGCGGGTGTTCGAGCGGTTCGCGCGGCTGGCGGAGGGCCGGCACCGCGACGCCGGCGGGACGGGCATCGGCCTCGCGATCTCCCGCGACATCGCCGAGGCGCACGACGGCTCGCTGGTCCTCACCGACCGCGTGGACGGCGTCCCCGGCGCCCGGTTCGTCCTGCGCCTCCCCCGCTGACCCGCCGCGCCGGGCAGGTCAGGCACGCCGCGCCGGGCGGCTCAGGCGCGCCATGCCGCGCCGGGTCAGGCGGGCCGTGCCGGGCGGGTCAGGAGAGTCCGAGCTCGGAGCGGAGGCGTTCGCGTTCGTACTCCAGCAGCTCGATCTGCCCCTCCAGCTCCTCCCGGGCGGCGAGGTACTGGCCGGAGTCGACGTTGTCTCCGGCGTCGGCGGGCGGCGGGGTGAGGTCGGCGCGCAGCCGTTCGAGGGACGCGTCGAGGTCGCGGAGCCGGGCGTGCCGGTCGTCCTCGCCTGGCCGCTCCCCGCCCCGACCCATGCTGCTCTGGTTCATGTGTACCTCCCTGCCCGTGGCGGGACGGTTCACCCACGCGGCGGGTCAGATGCGGATCACGGTCTTGCCGCGCGCGCCGCCCGCCCGGTTGGCGGCCAGCGCGTCCGGGGCGTCCTCCAGCGGCACCTCGCGCTCGACGCGGACGCGCAGGTCGCTCGCGTCGATGAGGTCGGAGAGCCGGTCGAGCGTGTCGGACGTGAGGCCGCCGTCCAGGTTGGCGCCGCGCAGGCCCTTGGCCTCCATGGCGTCGGGGTTCACCGACCAGATGGAGCTGACGTAGGTCCCGCCGGGGCGGAGCAGCTGCGCGATGTCCTCGGTGGCGGGGGTGTCGCTGACCATGTCGAGGACGGCGTCGATCCCGTCCTTATGGACGGCCAGCACCTGCGCGTTGAGACCGTCGGCATCGTCGTCCCTGGAGTGGTCGACGGTCTCGTCCGCGCCGAGGCGGCGCATCGTCCCGGCCATGTCGTCGCGGGCCGTCGCGATCACCTTGGCGCCGGCGAGGGACGCGAGCTGCACCACGCCCTGCCCGACGCCGCCGGTCGCCCCCACGACGAGGACGGTCTGCCCGGCGTCGACCCGCGCCTCGTCCACCATGCCGAGCGCGGCGGCGCTCGCGGTCGGCACCGCCGCGGCCTGCGTGTAGATCATCCCCTCCGGCATCACGGCGATCGGCCCGTCCTCCCGGACGAGGGCGTACTCGGCGAACGCGCCGAGGCCGCGCTCGATCGCGGCGAACGTCCCGTACACCTGCTCGCCCTCGCGCAGCCCGGTCACGCCCTCGCCGACCTCCTCCACCACGCCCGCGCCGTCCACGCCGAGGATCAGCGGGAACGACGCGTCGACGGAGTCCTTCACCATGCCGTCGGCGAGCTTCCAGTCGAACGGGTTCAGCCCGGCCGCGATCATCTTCACGAGGATCTCCCCGGGGCCCGGCTCCGGGCGCGGCAGGTTCATCAGCGCCGGTGTGGCGCCGTACTCGGACACGGCGATGGCTCGCATGACGATCGTCCCCCCGAACGGATACGCACAGCTTAGGTTTCGCGGCGTTCAATCCCGGTGAACACCCCACCGGTGATCTACCCGGACGCCGGACGATCACACAAATCCGCAGGTCAGAGCGCTGTCAGATCATGGCGGCGCGAGCTGGGAGCGGTCGCCGGGGAGGGCGGGGAAGGTCGGCGGCGGGGTGATCGGCGGGATCGGCGGATCGCCGCCGCCGCCGTCGTCGCCGGGTCCGGGGCCCTTGCTGACGCGCAGCGTGACGGTCTCGCCCGGTTCGGCGGAGCCGTGGCGCGGGTCCATCTCGGCGACGGTGCCCTTCTTGTACTCCCGGGACTCGACCGGCTTGGCGATGCGGGTCTCGAACCCGGCCTCGCGGAGCTTCTTGACCGCCTCGTCCGGCTTCATGCCGCGGACGTCGGGCAGCTTGACCTTCTCCTCGCCCGTCCCCTTGCTGAAGAAGTGGGACGGCGGCCGGACGAACGAGGTCGGCGACGTGTCCGACAGCGCCCCGAGCATGCTCTCCTTCCAGATCGGCGCGGGAATCGTCGCGCCGAACACGGAGCCGTAGCAGCGGCCGTCCATGCAGAGGCTTTCCATCGGGTACCGGTAGCCGCCGCGCGGGTCGCCGACCCACACCGCCGCTGCGAGGTCCGGCGTGTACCCGGCGAACCAGGCGGCCGAGAAGTTGTCGACGGTGCCGGTCTTGCCCGCGGCGTCGCGGCCGAGGCCCATTCCGCGGGCCGTGCCCTTGGAGAGCACACCGCTCAGCACGTGGCTGACGGCGTCCGCGACGCCCTCGTCCATGACCTGCTCGCAGTCGCGCGGCGGCACCTTCAGCTTGCGCCCGGACGCGTCCGTGATCGCCCTGATCGCGATCGGCGTGCAGTACTCGCCGCGCGCGCCGAACGCCGCGTACGCCGCCGCGAGCCGCAGCGGCGAGACGGGGTTGAACCCGAGCGTGAACGACGCGAACTCCTCCAGCGGCTTCCCGTTCGCCTGCCGCATCCCGAGCCGCTCGGCCATCTTGACGGTGTCGCAGAGGCCGACCTCCTTCTGCAGCGCGAGGAAGTAGGTGTTGACGGAATGCTGGGTGCCGGTGACGAGGCTGAACTTCTTGCCGCCCTCGCCGTCGGCGGCGTTGCCCAGCGTCTTGGACGCGTCGCCGACGCGCCGCCCCTCGCAGTCGCGGTACCCGACGGGCGTGTACCTGCGCGGCGCCATCAGCCGGGCGCCGAACGGCATGCCCTCGTCCAGCGCGGCGGCCAGCGTGAACGCCTTGAACGTCGACCCGGCCTGCATGCCGATGCTGGAGCCGTGGCTGGCGTCGGCGGCGAAGTTGATCCAGGTCTTGCCGCGCTCCTTGTCGGGGCCGAGGTCGCGGTCGACGACCATCGCCTTGATCTCGCCGGTGCCCGGCTCGACCATCGCCTCCGCCGCCGCCTTGCCCGCGGAGTTCCGCGGCGGGACGTGGCCGTCCACGGCGCGCTGCGCGGCCTTCTGCGCCCGCCGGTCCATCGTGGTGCGGATCGTGAGGCCGCCGCGCTTGAGCAGCTTCTCGCGCGCCTCGGCCGTCTCGCCGAACACCGGGTTGGTGAGGATCTCCCGCTGGACGTAGTCGCAGAAGAACGGCGCCTTGCTGGACACGCAGCCGCTCTTGACCTCGTCCACGTCCAGCCTGATCGGGAGCCGCGCGGTGGCCTCCGCCGTGGCGCGCTCGATCCAGCCGAGCTCGGCCATCCGGTTGAGGACGACGTTGCGCCGCTCCCTGGCCTCCGTCGGATGCTGCGTCGGGTCGTAGGCGTAGGGGTAGCGGATGACGCCCGCGAGCAGCGCCGCCTCGGCGAGGCCCAGCTCGGACGCGTGCTTGGAGAAGTAGTGCCGGGACGCCGCCTCGATGCCGTACGCGCCGTCGCCGTAGTAGGCGATGTTGAGGTAGCGGCGCAGGATCTCGTCCTTGGTGAACCGCTTCTCCAGCGCGACCGCGTACCGCAGCTCGCGGATCTTGCGCGCCGCGGACACCTCCTGCGCCGCCGCCCGCTCCGCGTCCGAGTCGGCCTGGGTGACCAGCAGGTTCTTGACGTACTGCTGGGTGATGCCGGAGCCGCCCTGCGTCACCTGGCCGTGGCCGAGGTTGCTCGCGAGCGCCCGCAGCGTGCCCTGCGCGTCGATGGCGCCGTGGCTGTAGAAGCGGCTGTCCTCGATGGCGAGCACCGCGATCCGGAGGACGGGCGCGATCTTCTCCATCGGGACGTCCACGCGGTTCTGGTAGAAGAACGTGGCGAGGGTGCGGCCGTTCGCGTCGAGGATCGTGGACCGCTGCGGGACGCCGGACGTCGTGAGCCCCTCCGGCTCCTTTAAGAACCAGTCCGCGGCGTCGCGGGCCCCGATTCCGGCGGCGCAGGTGGTGGGGAGCAGCATCAGCGCGACGAGGCCGCCCGCGAGGCCGCCGAGCGTGAACAGGTTGCGCAGCGCGCGGGCCTTCTGGGCGCGGGTGGTGGACGCGGTGAACACGCGGCGGGACCGGCGGCGCGGTCGTCGGGCGCCCCCGTCCATGGGCACGCCTGCCATGGGCACGCCTGCGCCCGCGGGGACGCCCTGTGCTTCTTCGGGGTCCCCGGAGTCACCATCAGCCCCAGCCGACACGCGCTCAGAGTAGACGCGACGTCCCGGCCGGACTACCCCATCCGCGATATTCGGGTAGAAACCTCGCGAATCAGTCGGACCGGATTTCCCGTTCCCACGCTCGGACACGATCGCGGAATACCCGCGATACCGCCCGCAACTCCGCCTCGGCGTCCAGGCCCCGGTCCGCCGCCTCCCGGACGAGCGCGAAAAGCCTTACGCCCACGTCGTTCGCGGTCTCCCCGCCCTCCCCGGCCTCGACCGGAACAGCGCCCGGAACGGCGCCTGCGAGATCGCCGGGGACACCGCCGGGGAGGTCGTCGGCGAGGCCGGACGGGGCGCCGATCCGCGCGGCGCGGCGCTGGAGCTGCGCGGCCAGCGACAGCGCGGGCTGCCCCATCGGCACGCCGTCGAGCGCGGACGCGTCCTCGCCGCTCTTCTCCGCCCGCTCCGCCGCCTTGATCTGCTCCCAGTTGGCGTTGACCTCGTCCGCGCCGGAGACGGTCACGTCCCCGAACACGTGCGGGTGGCGCCGGACGAGCTTGTCGACGATCGCGCCGGCCACGTCGTCGATGGTGAACGCGGTGTCGTCGCCGCGCTCGGCGGCGACGACCGAGTGGAACGCCACCTGCATCAGCACGTCGCCGAGCTCCTCGCGCAGCGCCCCGTAGTCGCCCGCCTCGACGGTGTCGAGGACCTCGTACGCCTCCTCCAGCAGGTACGGGACGAGGGTCGCGTGGGTCTGCTTGCGGTCCCACGGGCATTCGCGGCGCAGCGTGTCCATCACGGTGACGAGGTCGAGGAGCCGCGCGCCTGGCAGGTCGTACGACCCGTGCAGCACCTCCACGTCCAGCGGGTCGTTCACGGCGTCGTCCACTATGAGGTGGCCGATCTCGCGCATCAGCGCCTCATCGCCCTCGGGTGCCGCGATCCAGAGGACGCCGGCTCGACGGGCGTCCGCGACCAGCAGGGCCGCGTCCGGCTCGTCCACCAGTTCCGGGACGATCCCGGCGTCGCCGAGGGACGGCAGCAGCGGATGCCCCGCCCGCGCCCTGACGGCGGACGCCGACCGGAGCGCGTCCCACGCGCGCCAGGTCAGCAGGCCCGGCGCCACGCGGTGCGTGGTCGCGAGCAGCGTGAGGCTCATGCGTTCCGGGTACCCGAATCGGGGCTGGACAGGCGGAACCGGACGGGCCCGACCTCGAACTGGCCCGGGTCGTAGCTGCCGTAGCGCGGGTTGACCTCGATGTCCATGCCGTCCGCCGTGCCGCGGAACAGCTCGTTCCACTTCTGCCCGGCCAGCTGCGTCGCCGGGTTCAGCTCGTCGTTCAGGTCGGCGCCGTACCGCTGCATCACCGCGAGCTGGGTGGCGAGCAGCCGGGCGAGGTCGCGGGAGTGGGCGCGGGGAAGCCCGCTGGCGAGGGTGATCGACCCGGCCCCGCCCTGCTTGTTCAGCGAGACGACGGCGCCGTCCACCTGGGCCCCGGTGACCGTCACGCCCGCCCGCTCGGCCACCTCGTCCGCGACCCGGAAGTTGATCATCAGGGTCAGCGCGCCGCGCAGGTCGGACTCGGAGTCGCCGGCGAGCTGCGGCGCCGGGTTGCCCGGGTCGGCGCGCAACTCGTTGGCGCGCGGGTCCGCCCGGAACTGCTCCCGCCAGTCGCGAACGGTCTGGCTCAGCGTGGTGACGGTGATGCGGTCGTCGCCGACGAGCGCGGCGGTGCCGACCTTCGGCGAGCCGCCGCAGCCGGTCAGCGCGCCCGCCGCGATGACGGCGGCGCCGGCCGCCGCCGCGACCTTCACGGAATTGCCAGGCACGGAAACCTCGTCTCGTCGTCGTCGCCCGATGGGGGTGTGGACCCGACGGGGATGTGGATCAGCAGAGTCGCGCCAGACTACCGGCTGCCGGACGCGGCGGGCGCCTCCAGGAACAGGGCCTGGACCAGGTCCGTCGCCCACCGCAGCAGGTCCTGGTCGCGCAGCGGACGGCCGCCGATCGGGGCGGTCTTCGGCGCCGGGACGAGCAGGGTGTCCGTCGAGGGCTTGAGGATGCTCTTCGGGTAGAGCCGCTGCAGCCTGACCTGCTTGGAGTCGGGCAGGCGCGCCGGGGTGAACTTGATGAAGTTGCCCTGGACGGTGACGTCCGCGAGCCCGGCACGGCGCGCCTTCGTCCGGAACCGCGCCACTTCGAGGAGGTTCAGCACCGGGACGGGCAGCGGCCCGAACCGGTCCTTCAGCTCGTCGTGCACGGCGCCGATCTCGTCCTCGGACGTGATCGCGGCGATGCGGCGGTAGGCGTCCAGCCGGAGCCGCTCCCCCGGGACGTACTCGTGCGGCAGGTGCGCGTCGACGGGCAGCTCGACCCTCGTCTCGACCGCCTCCGGCGCGCGGCCGCCCTCCTTCAGATCCCGGACCGCCTCCCCGACCATCCGGACGTACAGGTCGAACCCGACGCCCGCGACGTGCCCGGACTGCTCGGCGCCGAGGATGTTGCCCGCGCCGCGGATCTCCAGGTCCTTCATCGCGACGTACATGCCGGCGCCGATCTCGGTGTGCTGCGCGAGCGTCGCGAGGCGCTCGTGGGCCGTCTCGGTGAGCGGCTGCTCCGGCTGGTAGAGGAAGTAGGAGTAGGCGCGCTCCCGGCCGCGTCCGACGCGTCCGCGGAGCTGGTGGAGCTGCGACAGGCCGTACATGTCGGCGCGGTCGACGATGAGGGTGTTGGCGTTCGGCACGTCCAGGCCGGACTCGACGATCGTGGTCGCGACCAGGACGTCGTAGTTCTTCTCCCAGAAGTCGACCATGACCTTCTCTAGCTCGTGCTCGTTCATCTGGCCGTGCGCGATGCCGATCCGCGCCTCCGGGACGAGCTTCGCCAGGTTCGCCGCCACCTTGTTGATCGACCGGACCCGGTTGTGCACGAAGAACACCTGGCCCTCGCGCAGCAGCTCGCGCCGGATCGCCGCGGCGATCTGCTTCTCCTCGTACGGGCCGACGAACGTCAGGACGGGGTGCCGCTCCTCCGGCGGGGTCAGGATCGTCGACATCTCCCGGATGCCGGTCAGGCCCATCTCCAGCGTCCGCGGGATCGGGGTCGCGGACATCGCGAGGACGTCCACCTGCGTCCGGAGGCGCTTCAGCTCCTCCTTGTGCTCGACGCCGAACCGCTGCTCCTCGTCGATGACGACCAGGCCGAGGTTCTTGAACCGGGTCTGCGACGACAGGATCCGGTGCGTGCCGACGATGACGTCGACGGTGCCGTCCGCCATGCCGCGCAGCGTCTCGTCGATCTCCTTGTCGGACTGGAACCGGCTGATCGGCTTCACCACGACGGGGAACGCCGCGAACCGCTCGCTGAACGTCGACATGTGCTGCTGCACCAGCAGCGTCGTCGGGACGAGCACCGCGACCTGCTTGCCGTCCTGGACGGCCTTGAACGCCGCCCGCACCGCGATCTCCGTCTTGCCGTAGCCGACGTCGCCGCAGATCAGCCGGTCCATCGGGAGGGGCTTCTCCATGTCGAGCTTGACCTCGTCGATGGCGGCGAGCTGGTCGGGCGTCTCCACGTACGGGAACGCGTCCTCCAGCTCCCGCTGCCACGGGGTGTCGGGGCCGAAGGGGTGGCCTGGGCTCGCCATCCGCGCCGAGTACAGCCGGATCAGCTCCCCGGCGATCTGCTTGACGGCCTTGCGGGCGCGGGACTTGGCCTTCTGCCAGTCGGCGCCGCCGAGCCGGTGCAGGCTCGGGGCCTCGCCGCCGACGTAGCGGGTCAGCTCCTCGAGCTGGTCGGTCGGGACGAACAGCCGGTCGCTCTTGGCGTACTCCAGGATCAGGTACTCGCGGGTGGCGCCCTGCACCGTCCGGCTGACCATCTCGACGTACCGTCCGACGCCGTGCTGCTCGTGCACCACGTAGTCGCCGGCCTTGAGCTGCAGCGGGTCGATGCCGCCGCGCCGCCGCGACGGCATCCGCCGCGCGTCCTTGGTGGACGACTTCTGCCCCGACAGGTCGGTCTCCGTCAGCACCGCGAGCTTGATCGACTCCCAGGTGAAGCCGTTCTCCAGCAGGCCCGTCGTGACGATGACGACCGACGGCCCGGGCGGCCCGGCGAGATCGTCGAGCCGCGCGCCGACGCCCTCCTCCCCGACGAGCTGGACGAGCCGCTCCGCCGGACCGTGCCCGGCGGTGACCATCACCACGCGCCAGCCGCCGTCGATCCAGCCCTTGAGGTCGCCGACGACCCGCATCGTGTCGCCCCGGTACGCCTCCGCCGGCTGGACCCCGAGATTGAGCGCATCGCCCTCGGGGTTGAGCGCTGTCACGCTCCAGCGGGGCAGGCCCAGCTCCCTGCTGTGCGCGCGGACCTCCTCCAGCGACCGGAACGCGGCGGCGCCGAGGTCGATCGGCGCCTCTCCCCCGGCCGCGGCGTTGACCCAGCTCGCCTCCAGGAACTCCTGGCTCGTCCGGACGAGCTCCTCCGACCGGGTGCGGATCCGCTCCGGCTCGCACACCAGCAGCGCCGAGCCGTCCGGCAGCAGGTCGGTGAGCAGCTCCATCCGCTCGGCGAGGACGGGCGAGAACGCCTCCATGCCCTCGACGGTGTCGCCGTCCGCGATCCGGCCGAGGATCTCCTCCAGCGCCGGATGCTCCGCGGCGAGCGCCCTCGCGCGCTCGCGGACCCGCTGCGTCAGCGGCAGCTCGCGGCACGGCGGCGCCCACAGCCCGTCCTGGGCGACTTCGAGCGAACGCTGGTCGGCGGCCTTGAAGTAGCGGATCTCCTCGACGGTGTCGCCCCAGAACTCCACCCGGAGCGGGTGCTCCTCGGTCGGCGGGAACACGTCCAGGATGCCGCCGCGCACCGCGATCTCACCGCGCTTCTCTACCAGGTCGACGCGGTGGTAGCCGGCCTCCACGAGGCTGCGGACGGCGTCGTCCATGTCGGCGTCCTCGCCGGAGACCAGCCGGACGGGCTCAAGGTCGGCGAGCCCGGACACGATCGGCTGGAGCACGGCGCGGATCGGCGTGACGACGACGTCCAGCGCCCCGCCCTTGCCCGCACTGGCCGCCCCCTCCTCGGTGGGCGGGCCGCCCGCGCCCGGGTGGACGAGGCGGCGCAGCACGGCGATGCGCTGCCCGACCGTGTCGGAACGCGGCGACAGCTTCTCGTGCGGCAGCGTCTCCCACGCCGGGAAGTGCGCGACGCGGCCCGGGTCGAGCAGGCTCGACAGCGCCGCCGTCAGGTCTTCGGCCTCGCGTCCCGTGGCGGTCACCGCGAGGACGACGCCGTCATGGGAGCCGCCGACGCGGCGGCTCAGCGCCGCCGCCAGGATCGGCCACAGGGCCGGCGGCGCGACGATCTCCTGATCCGTCTGCGCCGTCGTGAGAGCGCGCTCCAACCCGGGATCGGTGCACGCGAGATCAACAAGTCCAGAAAGCGTCATCATCGCCGTTTCGTCGCCGGAAGCAGGGCAGCCCGAAAACCCGGAAATCCGCGCGGATCCCCGGTGCCGGGTTCCAGGGTACGCGCCGCGGCGGACTCTCGTCCGGACTCCGCCGCAGCTCACGGACGGGACGAGCCCGGGACGAGCATCGCAACGCAGCGCGACACGGCCATTACCAAGAATAGGCAAATAGCGGACGGAACGCAGTCGAGCGATTACGCTGCGATACCGTGACCGATCTGCGTACGCCGCCGGTCAGCGACGGCGATCTCTTCTCGCAACGCGCTCGTCAGTACGCCCTAGAGAAGCCCCTGCAGCGGATCCACATCCTGGAAGCGGGCTGCGGCTGGGGTACGGGCTTGGACCTCGGCGGCCGCGAGCACCACGTCACGGGCGTCGACGCCGACTCCCCTGAGCTGCGCGCCCACACGTGCGACCGGACCGACCTGGACGCCTGGCATCTCGGCGACCTGCGGACCGTGCCGCTGCCGCCGCGCGCCTTCGACATCGTCCACGCCTCGTACCTGATCGAGCGGGTCCCGCACGCCGAGCTGGTCCTCGACCGGTTCGTCGCCGCGCTGAAGCCCGGCGGGCTGCTGCTGGTCCGCCTGCGCGACCGCAACACCGCGTACGGCTTCCTCGACCGGACGCTCCCGGCGTGGATGCACGTCGGCAATCGCCGGCGGCGCAAGCTCACGCGCCCTGGGCGAGGCCCGCGCGGCGCGCACGCCCGCGTCCCGGACGCGCCCGGCTCAGGCGCGCCCGCCTCCGGCGCGTCCGAGCCGGGCAGGGAAACCGAGACCGTCAGCACGGCGGAGAACCGGCGGCCGGTGTTCCGGACGATCCCGCCCCCGGCGGTCTACGACCGGGTCGCGTCGCGGTCGGGCATGCAGTGGTACTGCGTCATGCGCGGCCTCGTCGTGGCCGAGGAGTACACGTCCCGGCAGGCGATCAAGGCCCTCGGGGCCGGAACCGGCCTCGCCGAGCTGCTGTGCCGGCTGGTCTCGGTGATCACCAGGGGCCGGCTGCCCGCGGACCACAGCGAGGTCACGCTCGTGATCCGCAAACCCGAGAACCGTTTCGCCAGGGTTATCTGACCCCCGTCCACAGGCGGGGCGATGGTGCGTGCGTCCGGCCCGGCGCAGTACTTTTTCCTGCGGAAACTCCATTCACACGGTTCAGCCGGCGCCGCGCCCTGAGCGGCGGCGGCGACGCAAGATCGGAGATCGCGGTGACCGCCGAGCCCGGCCTGCCCGACACGCTGCGCGACCTGCCCGCCTGGACCCCGGGCCCGGTGGAGCTCGCCGACCTGGAGCTGGTCCTCGCCGGCGTGTACCGGCCGCTGACCGGGTTCCTCGGCTCCTACGACACCGCCATGGTGATCGCCGGCGGGCGGCTGGCCGACGGGACCCCGTGGCCGGTCCCGGTCACGCTGTCCGTCCCGAAGGAGCTGACCGACCAGGAGCGGATCGTCCTGCAGGATCCGGAGGGCGTGCCGGTCGCCGTCCTGCGGGTCGAGGAGGCCTGGCAGGACCCGTCCAGCCGCGACTGGCGGCTCGCCGGGCCGCTGGAGGCCCTCCGCGCCCCAGCCCACGGACCGTTCCACGGCCTGCGCCGCCGTCCCGACGAGCTGGCTGCCGCCGAAGGGAACGTTCTCGCAGCGTCTCCCGAGGAGGGGCGACCCTCCGCTCCCCCCGTGAACAAGCTCGCGGTGGCCGTCCGCGAACCGCTGCACCGCAAGCAGCTCGGCCAGCTGCGGCAGGTCGCCGAGCAGCTCGGCGCCAAGTCCGTCCTCGTCCTGCCGCTGCTGGGCGGCGAGCACGACGAGTCGCTCGTCCGGGCCCTGCTCGGCGTCCGCAAGGAGCTGCCGGACGGCGCGCAGATCATCCCGGTCCCGCTTCCGGCGCGCGGAGGCGGCGCGGACGCGGGCGTCCAGGAGGAGCGGGACGTTCTCCTGCACGCGCACGTCGCCGCCGCCTACGGCGCCACGCACCTGCTGTTCGAGCGCGAGGTGGACGACACCGCGATCCCGGTGGTCGTGCCGGAGCCGTGGGCCTACGACGCCGACGTCGAGGTCTGGCGGCCGGTCGCGCGCATCGAACCCGACCACGTCCAGGCGGAGCTGACCCAGGAGCGGCTGAACGAGCTGCTGGACGCGGGCGAGCCCGTCCCCGACTGGTTCACCCCGCCCGCCGTCGCCGCCGAGCTGGCGCTGGCGCGGCCGCCGAAGCTGTCGCGCGGCATCACGGTGTTCTTCACCGGCCTGTCGGGCTCGGGGAAGTCGACGGTCGCGCGCGGGCTCGCCGACGCGCTGATCGAGCGCGGCGGCCGGACGGTCACGCTGCTGGACGGCGACGTCGTGCGGCGGATGCTGTCGTCCGGGCTGACGTTCTCGCGCGCCGACCGCGACCTCAACATCCGGCGCATCGGGTTCGTCGCCGCCGAGATCACGCGGCACGGCGGCACCGCGATCTGCGCGCCGATCGCGCCGTACGCGGCGACCCGCGCGGAGGTCCGGCGGATGGTGTCGGCCGTCGGCGACTTCATCCTCGTGCACGTCGCGACGCCGCTGGAGGAGTGCGAGCGGCGCGACCGCAAGGGCCTGTACGCCAAGGCCCGCGCGGGCGTGATCCCCGAGTTCACCGGCATCTCCGACCCCTACGAGGACCCGGACGACGCCGACCTCACGCTCGACACGTCCCGGATGACGCCGGACGAGGCGGTCGCCAAGGTCCTCGATCTGCTGGTGGACGGCGGCTGGGTACGCTCCGCATAGACCTGGGTACGGAAACGCTACAAATCCCGAACCGAGGGGTTCGGCAGGGGGATACCAGGGTTAGCAGGTCTGGATGACCTCCTTTACCCTGATGGACGAGTTTCCCGACAAACCAGGTAGGTCATGCCGATGGACTTCGATTGGACGATGGCGCTGGGCTCGTTCCTCGTCGCCATCATCGTCGGGCTGACCGGCATGGGCGGCGGCGCACTGATGACGCCGATGCTCGTGACGTTCTTCGGGGTCAGCCCGCTCGCCGCAGTGTCCAGCGACCTGGTGGCCGCCGCGGTGATGAAGCCCGTCGGCAGCGCGGTGCACTACCGCCAGGGCACCATCGACATGCGGCTGGTCGGCTGGCTGTGCGCGGGCTCGGTGCCGGCCGCGTTCTCCGGCGTCCTGCTCGCGCGTGCGCTCGGCCACGGCGGCGAGGTCGAGGACATCATCAGCAAGGCCATGGGCGTCGCGCTCATGATCGCCGCCGCGGGCCTGGTCTTCCGCGGCTACCTGTCCCGCCGCGCGAGCACCACCCCCAACGCCAAAGAGAACTCCGACGAGAAGGGCCGCGGGAAGGCGCCGAAGGTCACGGTGCGTCCGGTGCCGACCGTGGTGGTCGGCGCGATCGGCGGGCTCGTCGTCGGCATCACCTCGGTCGGCTCAGGCTCGCTCATCATCGTCGCGCTGCTGGCCCTCTACCCCGCGCTGAAGGCCAACCAGCTCGTCGGCACCGACCTGCTCCAGGCCGTCCCGCTGGTCTTCGCGGCCGCAATCGGCCACCTGCTGTTCGGCGACTTCCGCATGGAGGTCACGGCCGCGCTGCTCGTCGGCTCCGTCCCCGGCGTCTATCTCGGCTCGCGGATCTCCTCGCGCGCTCCCAGCGGGATCATCCGCCGCATCCTGACGATCGTCCTGGTCGCGTCCTCCCTGAAGATGTTCGGCCTGGGCGCCGTCCCGATGGCGTGGACGATGACCGCCCTCATCGCCGTCTCCGCCGCCGTCTGGCTCGTCCTCCGCCACCGCACCGCCCGCGACCTCCGCGCCGCGGCCGACCCGGTGACGGCGCCGCCGGACGAACTCGTCCGCTGAGCACCGGAAATAGCCCGAAACCCGACCAGAAGCCCGGCACGCACCAGTACGGTGGTCCCCTGCCGTTCGTCCTGAGCACCCCGCCCTGAGCATGAAGGACCGCCATCCGTGATGCCGCACTCCCTCCGGCGCGTCCAAGTCGGGCGAGTCCGCCGCCTGACGCTCGCCGTCCTGGCCGCCTGCGTGGCGCTGTTCGCCGCCCCCGGGCTGCCCGCCGCGCGGGCCGACGTGAACCCGGCCCAACTCGCCGACGCGCTCATGTCGTACGACGCGCTCTACGTGGCCACCGGTACGGGGAAGTGGGACACCGACACCACGCTGGACTACCTCCGCAAGGCGATGGGCGACAAGAAGCTGCCCGTCTACGTCATGGTGCTGCCGAAGAGCAAGGACCTCCCGGACGCCGCGTCCCAGGACGGACTGCTGAAGCAGGTCGCCCAAGAGGTGGGACGGTCCGGCACGTACGTGCTGCTCACCGGCACCAGCCTGCGGGTCCACTCGACGTCCCTGAGCCCGGCTACCGCCGCCCGGCTGATAGAGCAGGCGCGTAGCCAGGGCGGGAAGAACCAGCTCAAGGTGATGGGGAACCTGATCCGCGCCGCGGGCACCGCCCCGCAGGAGACCTCGGCCCCCGGCCCGGCCGCGAACGGAGGCCGCTACATCCCGCCCGTCAAGAAGGACGATTCCGGCTCGATGGGCACGGTGCTGATCGTGGCCGGCATCTGCGTGGTCGCCGCGGCCGCCGCGGCCGGGGTGCTGCTGATGCGCCGCCGCAAGCAGACCGCAGGAGGCGACGCCGCCAAGCCCGGCAAGCACACCGGAAAGCCCGGCACACCCTCCGGCCCCAACCCCGCCAACGCCCAGCCCGCCGGCAACGCGCAGCCCGGCAACGCCCAGCCCGCCGCCGGAAAGCCCGCCGACTCGAACGCCGCCGGCGCCGCGCCCGCGCCGAACGGCGCCAAGGCGAACGGTGCGCCACAGTCCACCCCACCGCAGTCCACCCCGCAGGGCGGGAACGGCCCCGTGAAGGACGCCACGACGCCCGAGAAAGGGTGATCGTTTACCTGGCGGGTTTCTCGGCGAAACAGGGTCCCCCAGCGGCCTTCGTTCAATTCATGGCACCGGACGAGTCAAGGTAATGTAACTTCGGCCGACACTCTCGTTCGGCTCAATGGCATACGTCCGCTCGGCCCGCCGACCGACGCCCGCCGACCGACGATCGAGGGAGACTCCGGAACATGGATCCGTCATCCCGGCCGGACTCGATAGAGATCACCGACTATCCGGCGATCCTGCGCCGGCGCTGGCGGCTTGTCGCCCTCGCCGCGGCCGCCGGGCTGGCCGCGGCTTTCGCCCTCGTGTTCGTGTCGCCGAAGACCTACTCCTCCCAGGCGTCGATCCAGGTGACGCAGACCGGCGCCGAGGACGCCCCGTCCAACGACCGCGGCGGTGGAGCCAACCTCGACACCGAGGCGCAGATCGTCAAGTCGACGGAGGTCGCGGTACGGGCCGGGCAGCTGCTGAAGTCGACGGAGAACCCGCGGGCGCTGTCCGACCGGGTCACCGTGACGGTGCCGCCCAACTCCACCATCCTCACCGTCGCCTACGACGGCCCCTCGGCCACCGCCGCCCGCGACGGCGCCAAGGCCTTCGCGCAGGCGTACCTGGACAACCGGACGGCCACCGCGCGCGGCAAGCTCCAAGCCGACATCAAGAACGCCACCGAGCGGCTCGACAAGCTGACCACGCGGCTGCAGGAAGTCGTCGCCGCGCTGCGGCTGACCACCAAGGGCAGCGCCGCGCGGGCCAGCGCGCAGAACCAGCAGCGGATCATCACCGGTGAGATCCAGGCGCTGAACGAGCGGCTGGCCACGACCAACATCAAGGCCAGCAACATCACGCCGGGCACGGTCATCACCGGGGCGTCGCTGCCGGACACGCCGTCCAACCCGAACCCGCGGCTGTACCTGCCCGCCGGGCTGATGGCCGGGCTGCTCATCGGGCTGCTGATCGCGGTGCTGCGCGACCGGGCCGACAAGCACATCCGCCACCCGCAGGACATCGAGCGGACCACCGGGCTGCCGGTGCTGATGACGACGCCGTTCGGCCGCCGCGAGGTCTCGCTCGACCTCCAGCTCGGCCGCAGCCGGATCGGGCAGAGCTTCAACCAGCTCGCGCACCTGGTCACCGCCACCCTCGGCCACGGCAACCACGTCATCCTCGTGACCGGCGCGGCGTCCGGCGTCGGTCCCGGCGTCGTCGCCGCCAACCTCGCCGCCGCGTTCGTGCGGACCGAGTCCAAGGTGATGCTGGTGTGCGCGAACCTCGACTCCAGCGCGTCCGCCGACCTGCTCGGCGTGCCGCCGGGGCCCGGCCTGGCCGAGGTCCTGCTGGAGCAGGAGGACCTCGCCAAGGTCGCCCGCGTCTCGCCGCGCGTCCCGAACCTCCGCGTCATCACCTCGGGCGTCGACGTCGACATGGCGTCCGAGCTGCTGCAGCGGCGCAACATGGACCGGCTCATCGAACGGCTCCGGCGGACGGTCGGCTACGTCATCATCGAGACCGCGTCCACCACCGTCAGCGCGGACGCCCAAGCCCTCGCCGACGCGGCGGACGCCGCGCTGGTCGTGGTGGAGATCCCGCTGACCAGGCATGACGACGTGGCGCTCGGGCTTCGCCAGCTGGAACGGATGGGCACCGCGGTGCTCGGCGCCGTCGGCGTGCCCGTGCAGGGCGAGCCGAAGGCGACGCCGCAGCCGCCCCCGAAGCGTCCCACGCCCGCCGCGATGCGCCGCTCCGCCGCGTCCGCGCCGGCGATCGAGCCCGGCCCGCCCGAGCCGCGCGGCGCGGCGGCGTCGCCGCGGTCGTCCGCCGAGACCCGCCACTCCCGCCGCCGGGCGCCCGGCGGACGCGACGCCCGCGAGGCGCGTCCCGCCCGCGAGCGGACGGACGGCGAGGACGAGCGTAAGCGCTTCGAGAACAGCGACACGCTCAGGTTCAAGCCCGCCGACGTGTTCGACAAGCCGCCGGCCGACAAGCGCGTCGCGGAGAAGCCCGCGGCCGACAAGCTCACCCGCGAGACGCCCGCCGGTGAGAAGCCGTCCGGCGGGAAGCACGCCCAGCCCCAGGACGACCGGCTCCCCGACGAGCTCGGCGGGGAGAAGACCAAGGGCATCCTCGAGGCGCTCGACCCGACGGCCTCGCCCAACGGGAAGACGCTCCCCGACACGACGTGGCGGCGCTAGCAGGCCAGGCCATGCACCCGCCCAGCACCGGCCTCGCCGCACCCCCCGCAGCCGCCCCTCCCCCGGCCGCGCCCCCCGCAGCCGCGCCACTCACAGCCGCGTCACCCACAGCCGCGTCACTCGCAGCCGCGTCACTCGCAGCCGCGCCTCACCCGGCCGCCCGCACTTCCGCCGCCCTCACCCCGACCGCCCTCACCCCGGCCGCCCTCGCCCCGGCCGATCTCACCTCGGCCGTTCACGCCCCGGCCGTTCACGCCCCGGCCGTTCACGCCCCGGCCGTTCACGCCCCGGCCGTTCACGCCCCGGCCGTTCACGCCCCGGCCGTTCACGCCTCGGCCGTTCACGCCTCGGCCGTACTCGCTTCGGCTGCTTTGCCATGATCGTCGATCTGCCGCGGGAAGGGCGGACGTCCGCGCGGCCTCTGAGTTCGGTGCCCGAACCGGCCGCTGGGAAGCCGGGGCGGCCGCTTCCCGCCTGGCCGCTGTACGCGCTGTTCGCGATCTACCCGGTGTGGTGGGCGCTCGGCATGACGTCGATCATCTGGGCCCTCGGCGCGGCCCCCATGGCGTGGCTGCTGATGCGCAAGCGGCGGATCCAGGTCCCGCCCGGCTTCGGGATCTGGGTGCTGTTCCTCGTCTGGGCCGTCGCCGGGGCCGCCTCGCTCGGCCTCGTCGCGCCCGGCACCATGCCGAACTCCGGCGGCTTCCTCGGCTTCGCCCAGCGCATCGTCCTGTACACCGCCGCGACGGTCATGTTCCTCTACATCGGGAACCTCACCGAGGAGCGGATGCCGCTGCGGAGGCTCGCGCGGCTGCTTGGCCTCCTCGGGATCGTGACGGTGATCGGCGGCGTCGCGGGCATCCTGTTCCCGGACGTGAGCTTCGCCTCCCCGGTGGAGATGCTGCTGCCCAAGTCGATGACGTCCAGCAAATGGGTCGAGGACATGGTCCATCCGGGCCTCGCCCAAGTGCAGGACGTGCTCGGCGAGACGTCCAACGCGCGTCCCAAGGCGCCGTTCGAGTACACGAACATCTGGGGCAACAACCTCGTCGTCCTCATGGTGTGGGTGTTCGTCGGCTGGTGGGCCACCGGCTCCCGGGGCGCGAAGTGGGGGGTGGCGCTGCTCGCCGTCGTCGCCGCGATCCCGACCGTCTACTCGCTCAACCGGGCGATGTGGCTCGGGATCGTCATCGCGGTCCTGTACGTCGCCGTCCGGCTGATGCTGCAGGGGCGCCTGTTCGTGCTCGGGGTGCTGGCGCTCGGCCTGATCGTCGGGATGCTGGTGTTCGCGCTGTCCCCGCTGAGCACCATGGTCAAGGCGCGCGCCGAGAACGGACACAGCGACAACATCCGGTCCACGCTCGCGCTGCGGTCGGTGGAGGCGGCGGCGAGCTCGCCCGTCCTCGGCTACGGGTCGGGACGCGCCCTGCGCGGCAGCCCCTCGTCCATCGCCATCGGCCGCACGGCGAACTGCGAGCAGTGCGGCAACTCCACGGTCGGCAGCACCGGGCAGCTCTGGCTCCTCCTGATCTCCAACGGTTTCGTCGGGACGGCGCTGTTCTTCGGCTTCTTCATCCATTCGCTGTGGCGCTACCGGCACGACCGAACCGCGTACGGCATCGGCGGCTCCCTCGTCGTGCTGCTGTCGTTCTGGTTCAGCACCGCCTACACGTCCGCGGGGTCGCCGCTGTCGCTGACCTTCGTCAGCCTTGCCCTGCTGTGGCGCAGCGACCAGGCGCGCCGCCAACGAGAGATCGGGTGATCGACAGGTGGGAACCTCCGACGGCACCGCGTCCGCGGTGTCGGGCCGCGCCCGCTACGTGGCGGAGATCGCGGCGCTGCTGTGGCCGCCGCCGCGGCACGTCACGACCGGGTCCGGCGGTCCGCCCGCCGGTGCGGGACGGCCCGTCCGCGAGTACCTGCTCGTGCCGCACGCGCGGGAGCCGCGGCTGATGCTGCCCGCGCCGGGGCGTCCGGGCGCGGCGGCGGTGCTCGGGTTCAACAAGGACCGTTCCCGCAAGGCCGGCCTGCTGTCGCACGCGCTGGCGATCGGCCTGCGGAGCGGTGTGGGCGGCCCGCTGCTGCGCGACCGCGTCCGCGTCTACGACACCGGCGCGCCCGCGTCCACGCCCGCGGACGAGGCGATCGCCGACGCACCGGACATCGAGGGGTATCTCGGACGCGTCCTCGGCGCCGAGGTGATGATCGGCCTGCACATCGGCCCCGACCGCGCGAACCGCAAGCCGGTGGCGCAGGTCCTCGACCGCGCCGGGCGGACGATCGGCTACGCGAAGATCGGCGTCAACGAGCTGACCCGCGAGCTGGTCAGGGCCGAGCGGACGGCGCTGGAGAAGCTCGCGAAGCATCCGATGCCCACGGTGCGGGTCCCGTCGATCGCGCACACCGGCCAGTGGAACGGGCTGGAGATCCTCGTCCTGGACCCGCTGCCGGTGTGGTCGCGGCACTCGGCGCTCAGCCATGACCGCATGACGGCGGCGGTCGCGGAGGTCGCCGAGGTCGACGGCGTCGAGCGGCTGGCGCTCACCGCGGCCCCGTACTGGGACTCGCTCCGGTCCCGCGCCGCGGCGCTCGACAGCGACGCGGGACGGGAGATCACGGCGGCGCTGGACCGTGTCGCGGAACGCGCGGGCGACCGCGTGCTGTCGTTCGGCGCCTGGCACGGCGACTGGACGGCCTGGAACATGGCCGCGCTGCCCGACCAGATGCTCGTGTGGGACTGGGAACGCTTCGGGACGGGCGTCCCGGTCGGTTTCGACGCCGTGCACTACGTGACGCAGGACGCCATCACCGAAGGCGGCGTCGATCCCCGGCAGGCCGCCGACGAGGGCATGGCCGGGGCGCCGAAGACGCTGGCGCCGCTCGGGCTCACGCCGGACGAGGCGACGCTCGCGGCCCTGCTGTACTTCGCCGAACTCGGCACCCGCTACCTGACCGACCGGCAGGACGAGGCCGGCGCGAAGCTGGGACGTCTCGGCGCCTGGCTCCTGCCGGTGCTCACGTCCTGGTCGGACCGCGTGAGCTGAGCAGCACGGCGGACAGCTGAACGGCTGAGGGGCGGGCCATCATCTGGCCCGCCCCTCAGCCGTTCTCTCAGCTGGCCCGTCCGGCCCGGCTCACGAGAGCCGGGCCGGACGGTGGCATCACGGCTGCGGCCGCAGCACGATCGTCCACATGGCGGCCTTGTTGGCGGCCACGTTCGCGGTCGCGCTGAGCCCGCCGTAGGCGCCGAGCGGGACGGACCCGCCCGAGTCGCCGACCAGGATGCTGATGCTCGACGAGCTGCCGCCGCCCTCGGTGCCGCGCGTCGTGATCGCCGGCGGCGCCGTCCAGGACGTCGTCGTCCCCTTGTCGGACCAGTAGGAGATGACCACGCTGCCCGCGGCGGCGACGTCCGCCTTCGGCGTCACGTGCGCCGTGGCGGTCGTGAGCCCGACGCCGCTGGCCGCGGCCGCGACCGGGTCGGCGGCGGTCCCGCGGTAGGTCAGCAGCCGGATGTCGGCCTTGGCGTAGCCGCTGAGGCCGACCTTGACCGCGGAACCGGCGTCGCCGGCGACGGCGACCCGCTTGTACACGGTGCTGGTCATGCTGCCCGCGGTGACCTCGTCGACCTTCGTCCAGCCGGGCGGCGGGGCGGTGACCGTGACCGTGCTGCTGTTCTTGGTCATGATCAGCACCATGCCGTCGCCGGGTGCGACGGCGGCGGGCACCGTCAGCGCCGGCGCGTTGGTGTTGCCGTTGTTGCCGGCGCCGCCGCGGTAGGCGATGGCCTTGTCGACGACCTGGACGCTCTTGCTCACCGTGCCGGTGTCGCCGTCGTTGTCCGTCACCGTCAGCTTGACCGTGTAGGTGCCGCTCTCCGCGTAGGTGTGCTGCGGCGCGACGCCGGTGCCGGTCTCGCCGTCGCCGAAGTCCCACGCGTAGCCGGTGATCTGGCCGTCGGCGTCGGCGGAGGTGGCGCCCTGGAAGGCGCATTCGCGCGCCTCGCAGGCGGTGGTGAACGCCGCCACCGGCTCCTTGTTGGCCGTGCCGGCGAGCAGGAACATGGCGCGGGAACGCCAGTCCCCGGTCGAGTCGACGGTCTTGATCGTGCCCGCGACGGGCGCGCCGTTCTCGAAGTCGACGCTCTTGAGCGCGCCGTTCGCCTGGCTCGCCCAGTACAGCTTGCCTCCGGCGACGAACATGCCCTGGACGTCGGTCCAGCTCAGCCCGGTGATGCCGGTGGACGCGGTGTACACCTCGCCGCCGACGATGCCGCTCTCCGGCTCGAAGTAGCGGTAGAACAGCTTCCCGGTCGCGCCGAAGCCCGATCGCGTGTAGTAGACGCGGCCGTTCTGGAAGAACATGCCGGTGATGTCGTCCACCTCGCCGTGCCAGGTCGACATGTTCGCGAGCTGGTCGGCGGTGGTGATCGCCTCGGCGGCGCCGTAGGTCGTCCCGTCGAAGCTGCGGCGGTTGAAGGTGCCGTTGGACGCGCCGTAGTACAGCTGCCCGTTGATCATGAACGCGCCGCGCGCCGCGGACCAGGGGGTGCCGCCGTTCGGGACGGACGCCGCCGCCCCGGCCGTGGTGCCGTCGAAGTGGCGCTTGTCGACGTTGTTGTCCGGGTTGACGGGCTGGACGCCGCCGGCCATGAAGACGTCACCGGGAAGCTTGCCGGTGTTGTTCTTCGGGATCTCCTTGCCGCCCGCGAGCGGGAACTTGGCGATCTTGGCGTGGTACTCGCCGCCGACCTGGTCGGTGTCGGCGCCGAACCACAGGCCGTCGGGGGTGGGGAGAATGTCCTCCACCGCGTGCCCGCGGTCGCGCCCCGGGTTCCAGGCGTAGGGGACGCCGTTGACGGGGTTGAGCGCGGCGATGCCGGGCCGGTCGACGGCGCCCTGGCAGGCGCGGTCGGCGCAGAACGGGTTGTTCAGCCAGCGGTTGTGGCCGCCGACGTAGACGGCCACGCCGGTGATCGCGACGGCGCTCAGCGTGTCGCCGCCGGTGTGGTTGACCCAGGTGGGCTTGAGGTCGGTGCCGCTCTGGTCGGTCTTCCACCGGCTGGCGGTGTCGCAGAGGGTGTTGGCGTAGTAGGCGCCCGTCGAGACGATGACGAAGTACTCGCCGTCGGGCGAGAACTCGACGTCCCGCACGTAGGTCTCGACCGAGCGGGTGCAGCGGGCCTCGAAAGCCTTGGTGTAGTAGTTCGCCACCGCGGCCTTGTCGCCGGTGAGGTCCAGCATCGCGAACTGGTCGCGGGTCTGGCCCTCCATCTGCGTGAAGTTCCCGATGACCGCCATCTTGCTGCCGTCCGGGGTGATGGAGAACTGCCAGACCTTGGTGGTCCCGCCGTTGTGGAGGCCGCCGACACCGACGTTGAGGAAGTCGGTGACCTTGCCGGTCGTGGCGTCCAGCGCGGCCAGCGCGGCGTGCGGCTGGTTCGCGACCTTGGCGAACGAGCCGCCGATGAACAGCCGGCCCTTGGACAGGCCGATCGTGCGCACCATGCCGTCGACGAGCGACGGCTTGAACGAGGTGACCGTCGACCCGTTGGCGACGTTCAGCAGCGCGACGCCCTTCTGCGCGACGCCGTTCACGTTGTTGAAGGTGCCCGCGGCGTAGACGGACTTGCCGTCCGGCGCCGCCTGAAGGTCGTACACCGCGCGGTCGAGCTTCGGCACGAACGCGGTGTCGATCTTCCCGGTCGTCGCGTTGAAGGCGAGGATGTTGGCACGGGCGAAGGCCGTGCTGTTGCCCACCTCCTTCACCTGCGTGAAGGTGCCGCCCACGATGATCTTGTCACCGATCTGCTCGATCGCGTAGACGGTGCCGTCGAGGATATTGGGGGACCAGTTCACCGGGTCGGCGCTCACCAGCCGGTCCTGGGTCAGCCGTTCCGCGGATGCCTGTCCCCCGAGGGCGAAAACCCCCGTCATGACAAGGACAACCGCGGCCAGCGCTCTACACGTTCGAACCATCTACGGTCACTCCTGGAATTGCCCCATCCGGGGGCCCACCGAGGCGCGGGACCTAATGAGGGGACGGCCCCCGCGCACCACCGTTGCGCGAGAACGTTACCGCTAGCGCTTCCCCCGTCTCACGAGTTTCCAGAGGTCATCCGGTGCTACGCAAATTGTTATGTACGTTAAGTAAAAGTCGGTCACTTAAAGTGATTCCTGCCTGGATGCGGTAAACCGCCCTCCCGGCCGGGGCGTCTACTCCTGGCCGTTCTTCCACAGCCGGATTGGCCGGACGGCCCATGCGCCGTGCTACGGCATAATTGCGCAGACCCCTCACTTACGCTGCGGCGTCCCGGCCTCCGGCCCTAACACTCTCAAGGTGCCATGTCCGTCTTCATTGCTCTCTTGCTGCCTTTGGGCCTTCTGCTGATCGCACTCGCGGGCGGCGCGGCCTTCCGCCGCGCCGGACGCCTGGAAACCGCCCCCGGGGCGAACGCCCGCGGCGGGGAACGCGGCGGGGTCGTCGCGATGCTGCGCGGCGGGCCGCTGGGCCGGCTGAGCGCGCCGTTGCGGTTCGCCGTCGTGGCCGCCGGGACGCTCGCGGTCGGCTGGGGGATCTCCGCCGCGCTGGGCCCGGTGGCGGTGGCGTCCCAGCCCTTCGACGACTGGGTCTACCAGGGCATGGTGGACAACCAGATCGGGGCCTGGAAGTCCGTCAACAATGTGATCACCGATGTGAGCACGTCGTGGCTCGTCCGCGGGACGTGCGTCGGGGCCGCGCTGATGCTGGCGCTGGTGTGGCGGCGGCACCGCTGGCTGCCGGTGGCGGCGATGGGCGTCATGCTGTTCGCCTCGCACTACCTCGTCCTCGGCCTGACCTACCTGATGGACCGGCCGGCGCCGCCGAATTCGGGCGGCACCTATCCCTCGGGCGGGAATGTGCGGGTCGTCGCCGTGTACGGGATCGTGGCGGTCTTCTTCTTCCTCAGCGCGCGCGCGGGACCCCGGGGCCGGGCGATCGGCTGGACGATCCTGGCCCTGCTCGCCTGGATCGAGGCATATTCTCGCACCTATCTGGCCGTCCACTGGGTGAGCGATGTGATCGCGGGCCTCGTCTTCGGCGTCTTCCTACTGATCGCGCTGAACCTCGCGACCCGCGCCGTCATCGGCGACGACGACCCCGCCCGCGACCCGGCCGGGCCGGGCGCCGCGGGGGCGGAGCCGGCGCACGCGTACGCGGAGAGCGCGCCGCGGCGGGCGGCGACCGGCGCGGCCGGGCCGGGCGTGATGACCTGAACGACTGCTGAAAGAGGATCGGGGGGCGTTAGAACTTGAAGGAGCCGACCAATTCCCCGCAAGGGGGCGGACCTGCCGGACCGGGCGGACTCGCCGGACCCGCCGGACCCGTAGGGCCTGGCAGGCCCGGCGGGAGCCCGGACGGGAACGTGCCGAAGCGCCGCGGGACGTCCCAGCGCCCGCGGGCGCTGGGAGTCGTCGCGGGCGCGGCGGCCGTCGTGCTGGCGGCCGTCGGGGGGCTGGCCTGGGCCGCCCGCGAGGACGACCCGGCCACCGTGCGGGAGCTCGACTCCTATCCGGCGGGCGGGCCGCGTCCGCCCGGGAAAGGCGCCTGGTTCGGCGCGTACGTCGACCCGAAGGGCGGCGACCACACCCAGCAGGGCCAGATCGACGCGGTCACCGACTTCGACCGGCGGATCGGCGGGCCGCTGGACCTCGTCCGCAGCTACTACCCGTGGGACAAGCCGTTCCCGCGGGACGTCGACCAGAAGTTCGCCGCGGAGGGCCGGGTGATGATGATCGGCTGGGGCGGCACCGCCACCGAGTCGATCGTCGAGGGACGCGAGGACGGCCTGATCCGCGAGCGCGCCCGCGCCGTGAAGCAGCTCGGCAGGCCCGTCCTGCTGGCGTGGCGCGGCGAGATGGACCGGCCGAACCTGCAGAAGGAGATCGGCTCCCCGAAGCAGTACATCGCCGCGTGGCGGCGCATCCGGGGGATCTTCCACGACGAGGGCGCGTCCAACGTCGGCTGGGTGTGGTGCCCCACGGTCGAGGGCTTCGACGCCGGCCGCGCCCCCGCCTACTACCCGGGGGACGGCCAGGTCGACTGGATCTGCGCCGACGGCTACGCCTACCCGGCGCTGCGCACGCCCGAGCAGATCTTCGGCTCGTTCCTGACATGGGCGAAGAACCACGACAAACCCGTCGTCATCGGCGAGTACGGCGCCGAGGAGCAGGGCGGCGCGCGCGCCGAATGGCTGCGCTCGTTCGGCGACTACATCCGGCGGCAGCCGCAGGTGAAGGCGCTCGCCTACTACGACAAGAACCACAGGCACAACAAGAAGACGACCATGTACTACTCGCTGCGCGGCTATCCGGAATCGATGCGCGCGTTCCGCGAGCTCGCCCAGTCGTCCTATTTCAACCCTGACGGAAGGAGGCGGCCGTGACCGGTTCCCAGGCGCTGACGGGATCCGCCAAGCAGACGGTCCGCAGGAGCGTGCGGGCCGTGGGGCGCCTCACCCACGAGGCGCGGATGGTCCCCGACTTCCTCATCGTCGGGGCGCAGCGGGGCGGCACCACGTCGCTGTTCCGCTACCTGCGCGCGCATCCGGCCGTCCTGCGGGACCGGATGGACAAGGGCGTGCACTACTTCGACATGGCCTACGAGCGCGGTTTTCCTTGGTACCGCGCGCATTTCCCGCTGAAGGCGACCGCCCGTCTGGTGGAGCGCCGCGTCGGAGTGCGGCCGCAGACTTTCGAGGCCAGCCCTTTCTACATGTTCCATCCGCTCGCCCCGGAAAGGATCGCGCGGGATCTGCCGGGCGTGAAATTGATCGTGATGGTCCGGGACCCGGTGGAGCGTGCCTTTTCGGCGCACGCCCAGGAGGTGCGGCGCGGGTTCGAGTCCGAGCCGTTCGAGCGGGCGCTGGAACTGGAGGAGGAACGGCTGGACGGCGAGATCGCCAAAATGGTCGCCGATCCGTCGTATCTGAGCTTCGCCGTCCAGCATCACGCCTACCGGGCCCGCGGGCGGTACGCCGAGCAGCTCGAACGGCTGGAGGGCCTCGTCGGACGGGAGCGCATCCACGTCATCGACAACCAGGATCTGGCGACGAGCCCCGAGAGCGTCTACGACGGCGTGCTGACGTTCCTCGGCCTGCCCGGCGGGCAGTACCCGGCGTTCGAGCGGCACAACGCGGCGCCCCGCGCGTCGAAGCTCTCGGACGCGGTGCGCCGGGAACTGTCGGACTATTTCCTCCCCGAGGACGAGCGCCTCGCCGGCTGGCTCGGGAAACCGCCGTCCTGGCGATGACACCTGCACGTATGGACACGGCATCTGAAACGACCACGACCCCCACACGCGGGACGGCCGACCTGCGGGCGCTGGCGCGCGGCGGGGTCCTGAACTTCATGGGCGCCGGGTTCGCCGCCGTCGCCCAGTTCCTGTCCGTGGTGGTGCTGACGCGCGGGTTCAGCAAGGAGGAGGCGGGCGTCTTCTTCGCCGCCACCACCGTCTTCCTGATGGGCCTGGCGCTCGCACGGCTCGGCACGGACGTCGGGCTCGTCTACTTCATCGCGCGGACGCGAGCGCTCGGCCTCGGGCACCGCGTCGCGGCCTACGTCCGCGCGGCGTTCGGTCCGACGGTCGTCGCGGCGATCGTCATCGCCGCCGTGCTGTACGCGGCCGCGCCGTGGATCGCGGAGGCCGCGGTGGACGGCCCCGCCGACGACGGCGCCCGCTACCTGCGCGCCCTCGCGCTGTTCCTGCCGGCTGCGGTCGTGTCCGACGCGGCGCTCGCGGCCACGCGCGGGTACCGCTCCATGCGCCCGACGGCACTGGTCGAGAACATCGCCCGGCAGGGTCTGCAGCTGTCGCTGCTGGCGGGTCTCGCGCTGTTCGGCGCGACGTCGCTGCTGGGCGCGGCCTGGGCGGGCCCCTACATCGTGACCGCGGTGATCGCCGTCCTGCTGCTGCGGCGCCTGATGCGCCGCCCCGTCCAGCCCCTCGAACCCGCGGCGGAGGCGTCGGAAAAGCCGAGCGAAGAGGCCGCGCACGGCGGGACGGCGGGCGAGTTCTGGCGGTACACGGCGCCGCGCGCCATCGCGTCGGTGGCGCAGATCGTGCTGCAGCGGTTCGACATCGTCCTGGTCGCGGCCATGCTCGGCCCCGTGCAGGCCGCCGTGTACACGGCGGCCACCCGCTACGTCGTGGTGGGGCAGATCGGCAACCAGGCCCTCGGGCAGGCGGTGCAGCCGCAGCTCAGCGCGGTCCTGTCGCGCGGCGACATGGCCGGGGCACGGTCGCTCTACCAGACGGCGACGTGCTGGCTCGTCCTGCTCACCTGGCCGGTCTACCTGGTGTTCGCCACGTTCGCGCCCTACTCGCTGCAGCTCTTCGGCGGCGGGTACGAGGAGGGCGCCGACGTGGTGCTGATCCTGTCGCTGACCATGCTGTTCGCGACGATCTGCGGCCAGGTCGACACCGTGCTGATCATGGCGGGCAAGACGACCTGGAACCTCGCGAACATCGTCACCGCGATGACCGTCAACATCGTGGCCGACCTGCTGCTGATCCCGTGGCTCGGGATCACCGGCGCGGCGGCCGGCTGGGCGATCGCGCTGTTCGTCAAGAACGTCATCCCGCTGGCGCAGATCGCGCACGTGCTGCGGCTGCATCCGTTCGGGCGCGGGACGCTCACCGCCGCGGCGCTCGCCGGGTTCGGCTTCGGCGTCCTGCCGCTGACCACGCGGCTCCTGCTGGACGGTCTCCTGCCCCTCCTCATCGCCACGTTCGCCGGCGCCTGCCTCTACGGCGCGGGCTGCCTGCTGCGCCGCGACGTCCTGCGCCTAGACGAGATCCGCCGCATCCGCCGACGCGCCGCCCCTTCTAGACCGACTCACGCTTGACCCCCACCCCATGCCCGTGAAGGAGTCCCATGCCACCGACTGGAAGACAGGTCCTGCTGATCGGGTCCGCGGGCGGCCATCTGACGCAGCTGCTGGCCCTCGAACCCTGGTGGCGTCCGCATGAGCGCTCCTGGGTGACGTTCGAGTCCCGGCACGCGGAGTCGCTGCTGGACGGCGAGCAGGTGTCCTGGGCGTACCAGCCCACCACCCGCAACATCCCCAACCTGCTCCGCAACACCCGGCTCGCCTGGCGGCTGCTCCGCAAGTCGCGGCCGGACGTCGTCGTCTCCACGGGCGCCGGGGTCGCGCTCCCGTTCTTCGTCCTGGCCAAGCTGATGCGGATCCCGTCGGTGTACATCGAGGTGTACGACCGCATCGACTCCCCGACCCTCACCGGACGGCTGTGCCGCCCCTTCGCGTCGCTCTTCCTCGTCCAGTGGGACGAGCAGCGCCGCTTCTACCCGAACTCCGTCGTCGTGGGGAACCTGCTGTGAACGATCTTCCGCTGGTGCTCGTGACCGTCGGCACCGACCACCACCGCTTCGACCGGCTGATCGAGTGGGTGGACCGCTGGTTCGACGAGCTGGGACGCGGCCGGGTCCGCTGCGTCGTCCAGCACGGCGCGTCCCGCGCGCCCGAGCACGCCGAGGCCCGCGACTTCCTCGACCATGTCGAGCTGCTGGACCTGATGGGGCGGGCGTCGGCGGTGGTGACGCACGCGGGCGCGTCCACGATCGGGGAGGCGCGCCGCCTCGGCCGCCTGCCGGTCATCGTGCCGCGCGACCCGTCCCTGGACGAGATCGTGGACGGCCACCAGATCGACTTCCTGCGGCGGATCGAGGAGAAGGGCCTCGTCGCCGCCTGCGCCACCGAGAAGGACCTGCGCACGCAGCTCGACCGGCTCCTCGACGACCCGGACGCGTTCCTGCTGGCCGAGGGCGACTCCGGGGCCGTCCAGGCGGCGGCCGTCCAGCGGACCGGCTCGCTGATCGACACCCTGATGAACGTGCGCGCCAAAACGCCCGCCGAAACGTCCGGCGAGGCCGTCGCCGAGCCGGAACGACCCGGGGACGACCGCGAGCCGGAGGAGTTCCCGGGCGTGACCGTCATCGTCGCGACCCGCGACCGGCCGGAGCTGCTGCGCGTCGCGCTCGACTCGATCCTCGCCCAGGACTATCCCGGCGACGTCCACGTCCTCGTCGTCCACGACCAGAGCGAGATCGACGGCACGCTCGTCCTCGACAAGCCGGGCCGGCGGGTGTCGGTCATGTCCAACGCCCGGGCGCCCGGCCTCGCCGGGGCGCGGAACTCCGGCATCCTCGCCGCCGCGAGCGAGCTCGTCGCGTTCTGCGACGACGACGACCGGTGGCTGCCCGGCAAGCTGACCGCGCAGGTCGCGGCGCTGCGGGACGCGCCGGGCGCGGGCCTGGCGTGCTGCGGCATCCGCGTGCTGTACGACGAGACGAAGGTCGACCGGACGCTCGACCGCGGCGAGGTCACGTTCACCGACCTGCTGCGTTCCCGCCTCACCGAGCTGCACCCCTCGACGTTCCTGCTCCGCAGGGACGTGCTGATCGAGCGGATCGGCCTGGTCAGCGAGGAGGTCCCCGGCAGCCACGGCGAGGACTACGAGTTCCTGCTGCGCGCCGCGCGGGACGCGCCGATCGTCAACGTCCAGGACGTGCACGTCGAGGTGCTGTGGCACAAGCGGTCGTATTTCGCGCAGCGGTGGCAGGTCATCGCCGAGGCCCTGGCCTGGCTGCTGGAGCGCTTTCCCGAGTTCCGCCTGATGCCCGCCGGGTACGGGCGGATCGCCGGGCAGATCGCGTTCGCGGAGGCGGCGTCGGGCCGCCGCCGTGCCGCGCTGCGCTGGGTGCGCCGGACCGTCCGGGCGAACTGGCGGGAGCCGCGCGCCTACCTGGCCGTCGCGATCGCCTGCCGCCTGGTCGGCGCCGACCGCATCGTCCGCTTCCTGCACCGCCGCGGACGCGGCGTCTAGGACCGGTCGCGGACGCGGCGTCTAGGACCGGCCGGGGGCGGGGAGTCTGACGCGGGTCAGCCGGTAAGGCTGAACTTGGTGGTGTACGGGGCGCGGCCCGCCTTCGCGAGGGCCGCGACCTCGGCGGGCCTGTCCAGCAGCCGGTACGGGCACACCATGCCCTTGGGCGGCTGCCAGAGCTGGACGGCCTTGATCTGCGGGTACCGCGCCAGCGCCGCCGGGAGCTGCTGGTACCAGCGGACCGAAAGCGCCGGGTCGGCGAACCGCACGGACGCCATGCCGTTCAGCATGTACGGCTTGCGCGGGTCGATGCCCGCCTTCACGCCGTCCTTCTTGAGCCAGTCGTAGAACGGCTTGAAGGTCTGCTCGAACGTCCGGAACCGGCGGTTCTCCCAGACGCGGCCGTCGCAGAGCGTGCCGAGGTAGTTCTCCCAGCCGATCCAGTCGACGTACCGGTTGCCCGGGTAGAAGCCCGCCGCGCGCGGGAAGTTGCCGGAGTAGCCGGTGAGGACCCACGCCCAGACGGCGTTGGTCGCGCCGTTGCGCTCGTAGATGTCGTGGACGCGGCGCCAGGCGCGCGCGAAGTCGGCCGGGGTGCCGCGCGTGCGCGCCTTCTCTTTGGTGTCGGGCTCGTGGTCGAACGTCAGGAAGATCGGCTCGCCGAAGGCGGCGACGCCGCGGGCCTGCTTGGTGAGCGCGGCGTCCCAGCGTCCGGCGGCGACGTCGCTCCACCGGGCCGACCCGGAGCCGGCGAAGGCACGGGACGCGATGTTGACGTGCAGGATGCGCCCCTGCGCGGCCAGCCGCTTGGCCTCGCGGCTCGGCACCGTGGTCTGGTCGACGCCGTGCCAGAAGTGCACCAGGTCGAACCGGCGGCCGAGCTTGGCCTCCAGCACGTGCAGCGGGTCGATGCCGGGGCTGTCGCCCCACAGGACGCCGCAGCGCGGCACGAGGTTCGCGCCGAGGACGCAGTCGCCGGCGCCCGTCGGGCGTGGCCGCGGCGAGTAGGACTCCCGGGCGGCGGCATCGGTGCCGCCGTCCGGGGCGGCCTTCGGCGCGGGCCGGGACGTGGGCGTCCCGACCGACGGGGACGGCGCCTGGGCGTCGGCGGCGGGGCGGGCGTCGGCCACGCCGCGCCCGTCGTGGAGCACGTAGGCGGCGCCGGACGCGGCCATGACGCTCGCCGCTGTCACGGCCAGCGCGGCACGGCGGCGCCTCCGCCGGGAACGGCTGGAACCCTCGGGTGGACGTCGCACAGCGAGAAACCTAGCCGTACCGCGACCTCCAGGGCATCCCAGGCCACATCCGGACAACTCAGACACAAGCGCGGGCGGCCCGGCGGGGCAGCCGCCGGGGCGGTGCAATCAGCCGCCGGGGCGGCGGCGGTAGCCGTAGCGGCCGAGCATCGGCATCGTCACGGCCGTGACCAGCGCGCGGTGCGCGGGACGCGTCGCCTCGCGCCACGCCTCGTCCGCCCGCAGCTCGACCCGTCCGGTGCGGAACCGCATCGGGTTGCCCGCGACCTGGTGGTTGGCGCTCAGCTCCACCGCCGCCGGGTCGGTGAACGGCGGTTCGGCGTCCTCAAGCCCGGCGAATCCGGCGATGCCGCGGACGGTGTCGGCGGGCGCGGCGGCGAAGTCCTCGTAGCGGACGCGCAGCGTCGGGACACCGGCACGGGCCAGCAGGTCGAACCCGAAGTTCTGGGCGTCCCAGTGCAGCGCGGTCTTCCCCGGCGACCAGCGCGCCATGAACTCGCCCTCCGCCGTCTCGCCGACCGCCTCCGGCCGCCGCACCGTCTTCGCCCACGAGTGGGCCACGGCGCGCGGGTCCCGGACGACGTGGACGATCCGCAGGTCGATCTCCGGGCTCCACCGCAGGCAGTGCGCCAGCGACGCCGACTTGCTGGAGTCGATCAGCACCCTGGCGCCGCTCACCTCGCGGACGGCGCCGTACAGCCGGGCGTAGACGGCGTTGTGCTTCTCGACGCGTCCGCGCAGGTCGTCGGCCAGGCGGGCGCGGGCGAGGGACGGGATGTACCGGGTGCGGTCCGCCGACGCCTTCACGTCCAGGAAGCCGGTGACGTCGAACGACGGCCAGCCGCCGAACGCCCTCTCCCCCGCCTTCCGCCACAGCCCGCAGTCGTGGAACGGCTCGCCGCAGCCGCAGCGCTCGCCGTCCACGACGCCGCGCTGCCACAGGTGGACGACCTCGCCCATCGCGAACGCGCCGTCCAGCTCGCCCAGGATCCGCTCCAGCAACGTCGAGCCGCTGCGCCCGAGCCCGCCGATGAACAGGACCCGGACCGGCTCCGCGCCCTCGTCCGCGCGCGCCACTACCGGGCGCCGGTGATCATGCCGGCGCCGACGGTGTTGTTGGTGGCCTCGTCGATGAGGATGAAGCCGCCGGTGAGGCGGTTGCGGCCGTAGTCGTCGACGAACAGCGGCTGCGTGACGCGGAGGGAGACGCGGCCGATCTCGTTCAGCTCCAGGGCCGCGGCCTGGTCGTCGCGGTGCAGCGTGTTGACGTCCAGGCGGTAGTGCAGGTCCTTCACCAGCGCCCGCGCCGTGCGCGTCGTGTGCTTGATGATCAGCTTGGTGCGCGGGCCGAGGGTGCGGTCGGGGGTCATCCAGCAGACCATCGCGTCGATGTCCTGCGCGACCTCCGGCCGGTTGTGCGGACGGGCGATCATGTCGCCGCGGGAGATGTCGATGTCGTCGGCGAGGCGCAGCGTGACCGACATCGGCGCGTACGCCTCCTCGACCGGCCCGCGCGGCCCGTCGATGTGCGTGATCGTCGTGGTCAGCCCGGACGGCAGGTGCACCACCTCGTCGCCGGGCTTGAGCACGCCGCCCGCGACCTGCCCCGCGTAGCCGCGGTAGTCGTGCAGCTCCGGGTCGGTGGACGCGTGCGGCCGGATCACGTACTGCACCGGGAACCGCACGTCGATCAGGTTCCGGTCGGACGCGATGTGCACGTGCTCCAGGTGGTGCAGCAGCGACGACCCCTCGTACCACGGCGTGTTCACGCTCCGCTGGACGACGTTGTCGCCGTGCAGCGCCGAGATCGGGATGAACGTCATGTCCGTCACCTCCAGCTTGGAGGCGAACGCGGTGAACTCGTCCACGATCCGCTCGTAGACGCCCTGGTCGTAGTCGACCAGGTCCATCTTGTTGATCGCCACGACGAGGTGCGGGACCTGCAGCAGCGTGGTCAGGAACGCGTGCCGCCGCGACTGCTCCAGGATGCCCTTGCGGGCGTCCACCAGGATGATCGCCAGGTCGGCGGTCGACGCGCCCGTCACCATGTTCCGCGTGTACTGAATATGGCCCGGGGTGTCGGCGATGATGAACTTGCGGCGCGGCGTCGCGAAGTAGCGGTACGCCACGTCGATCGTGATGCCCTGCTCCCGCTCGGCGCGCAGGCCGTCGGTCAGCAGCGCCAGGTTCGTGTACTCCTCGCCGCGGTCGGCGCTGGTCTTCTCCACCGACTCCAGCTGGTCCTCGAAGATCGACTTGGAGTCGAAAAGCAGCCGGCCGATCAGCGTGGACTTGCCGTCGTCGACGCTGCCGGCGGTGGCGAACCGCAGGAGATCCATGCTCTTTCCCGTGGAAGACCGCTGCGCGGGCTCGATACCGGCCATTAGAAGTAGCCCTCCTTCTTGCGGTCCTCCATGGCGGCCTCGCTGGTGCGGTCGTCGGCGCGGGTCTGGCCGCGCTCGGTGATCCGCGTGGCCGCGATCTCCTCGATCACCTCGTCCAGCGTCGCGGCGGACGACTTCACCGCGCCGGTGCAGGACGCGTCGCCGACCGTCCGGTACCGGACGGTCGCCTCGAACTCGGGCTCGTCGTCGCCGCGGTTGGCGAACCCGGTCTCCGCGTCCAGCAACAGGCCGTCCCGCTCGAACACGCGGCGGTTGTGCGCGAAGTAGATCGGCGGGAGCTCCAACTCCTCCCGGCGGACATAGTCCCAGATGTCCAGCTCCGTCCAGTTCGACAGCGGGAACACCCGCACATGCTCACCCTGGACGATCTTGGTGTTGAACAGGTTCCACAGCTCAGGACGCTGGTTCTTCGGATCCCACTGCCCGAACTCGTCCCGGAACGACACCACCCGCTCCTTCGCCCGGGCCTTCTCCTCGTCCCGGCGCGCCCCGCCGAAAGCCGCGTCGAACCGGTTCTCCTCGATGGCGTCCAGCAGCGACGTCGTCTGCAGCCGGTTCCGGGACGCGCGGCGCCCCTTCTCCTCCACCACCCGGCCGCTGTCGATCGACGCCTGCACGGACGCCACCACCAGCCGGATGCCAAGATCGGCGACCCTGCGGTCGCGGAACTCGATCACCTCGGGGAAGTTGTGCCCGGTGTCGACGTGCATCACCGGGAACGGGATCGGCGCAGGCCAGAACGCCTTCTGCGCCAGCCGCAGCATCACGATGCTGTCCTTGCCGCCCGAGAACAGCAGCACCGGCCGCTCGAACTCGGCCGCCACCTCCCGGAAGATGTGGATCGACTCGGCCTCAAGGACGTCCAACTGTGACAGCAGATAGTCGCAACGCTGCATGGTGTAGGGCTCTTTTCACGCTGTTGTGGCAGATGCACCGGTGGCCGACGGGACGGACGGCCACACCGGGTCGAACACCGGCCCGCCGCTGATCAATCCCGCCAGGCCGGCGGCCTGTCGGGACGGTCCCGCAGGACGGTTCCGCAAGGCGGTTCCGCAGGACGGGCCCGGCGTGCGGATCAGTCGGGCAGGGCGCCGGACACGTCCCGGATGCCGGTCAGCAGCGTCGGCGCCGACACGGGGTGGCACACCAGGATATCCGGCAGCCGGGGGTCCTCCCGGTTGTACTCCAGCGGCGCCCCGTCCACCCGGGACGCGTGGGCCCCCGCGGCGAGCGCCACCGCCGCCGGCGCCGCCGAGTCCCACTCGTACTGGCCGCCCGCGTGCACGTACGCGTCGACCTCGCCGAGCAGGACCGCGGAGATCTTCGCCCCCGCCGACCCGATCGGCACCAGCTCGACATCTAGATCAAGGCTTTCCGCCAGGACCCGGACGAATTCGGGCGGGCGGGTGCGGCTGACGGCGATGCGGAGCTTGCCCGCGTCCGGCGCCGGGACGTGCAGCGGGACCTCGCGCGGCTGCCCCCTGCGGGACGCGTCCCTCCCGGCGGTCACCGGGTCGGGCTCGCCGGGGTCGATCCGGACGAGGGAGGCGCCGCCGGTCGCGTCCGTCCGGAGGGTCAGGCCCTGCGCCGGGAGCGCCACCGCCCCCGCCACGAGCCGGCCGCCGCCGGCCGGGTCGCGCCGCCACAGCGCCACGTGGACGGCCCAGTCGCGGCGGCCCTCCTCGGAGAACTCGCGGGTGCCGTCCAGCGGGTCGACGATCCACACCCGGTCGGCCGTGCGCCGCTCCGCGTCGGACGTGTTGCGGGTCGGGGCGCGGTCGTCGCCGCCCGCCCGCTTCCCCGCGACGGCCGAGCGGCCCTCCTCGGACAGGACGGCGTCGCCGGGACAGCGCTCCGCCAGCGCCGCCATGAGGTACTCGTGCGCCCGCAGGTCGCCCGTGTCCTTCAGGGCCCGCGCGTCGGCGAAGCCCTGCTCGTCCCGGACGTCCAGCAGCAGCCGTCCCGCCTCGGCGGCCAGTTCCGCCGCCAGCGCGTGGTCGTCCGCCGCCGCTTCCACCGTCATCCCTCGATCACATTCCCGACTCGGCCGAGTTGCTCGGTCAACTTTCTCATGCGTCCAGAATGCCGCCCCGCGGCAGGGTGGACGATGCCGAAATGGGCGCTCAGTAGTTCAGTACGCGCCGGAGCCGCGGAAGACCGCGGACCAGGTCTTCCACATGATCTGCAGGTCGAGGGCGAGCGTCCAGTTGTCGACGTACCGCAGGTCGAGCCGGACCGACTCCTCCCAGGTCAGGTCGGAGCGGCCGCTCACCTGCCACAGGCCCGTCAGCCCCGGCTTGACCACCAGCCGCCGGTACACGTCGCCGCCGTACTGGGCGACCTCCTCCGGCAGCGGCGGACGCGGCCCGACCAGCGACATGTCGCCGCGCAGGACGTTGAACAGCTGGGGCAGCTCGTCCAGCGAGTACCGGCGCAGCCAGCGTCCCATCCGGGTCACCCGCGGGTCGGCGCGGATCTTGAAGAGCACGCCGTCGTTCTCGTTGTGCTGCATCAGCTCGATCTTGCGGGCCTCGGCGTCCCGCACCATCGTGCGGAACTTCAGCACGGTGAACTCGCGGCCGCCGCGGCCCACCCGGACCTGCCGGAACATCACCGGGCCCGCGCTGGTCACCTTGATCAGGAGCGCGACGGCCAGCAGCAGCGGGCTCATCAGGACCAGCCCGCCCAGCGCCGCCGTCCGGTCGAACGCGCCCTTGAGGATCTTCCGGCCGCCGTCCAGCTCGGGGTGCTCCACGTGCAGCAGCGGCAGCCCCGCCACCGGCCTGATCGAGATGCGGGGGCCGGTCACGTCCATCAGCGCGGGCGCGACCACCAGCTCGACGTCGTCGCGCTCGATCTGCCAGGCCAGCCGTCGCAGCGCCGTCCCGTCCATCTCCGGGCAGGCCAGCACCGCCACCGAGTCGGCGCCGATCCGGTCGGCGACCGCGGCGGCCTGGCTGAAGTCGCCCAGCACCGGCACGCCCTCGACCTCGCTCACCGCGTCGTCGCCCGCGGCCAGCGCGGGCGGCAGGCACACGGCCGCGATGTCCATCCCGTGGTAGCGCTTCTGCTGCAGCACCCGGATCAGGTCGGCGACGGACGTGCGGTGCCCCACCGCGACCACGCGGCGCATGCACTCGCCGTTCCAGCGCTTGCGGTGCAGCCACTTGCGGAGCCGGTACCGCGCGAACACGTTGAGGATCGTGCCGAGCGGCATCGCCATCACCACGTAGCCGCGGGCCACCTCCGTCTTGGTGGCGTACGCGATGATCGCCAGCGCGGCCGTGAGGATGAACCCGGCCCGCAGCACGCGGTGGAACTCCTCGTAGCCGACGCCGATGTACCTCGGCTGGTAGGCCCGGCACATCATCAGCGTCGGCACCCACACCATGGGCAGCGCCACCGTTAGCGCCACATACGGCACCGTGGGGTCGGTCGGCACTCCGGGGAACCGGAGCACGAAAGCGATCACACCGGCCAGGAGCATGCTGAGGAAATCGAGATATCCGGCGACACGCCGGTACACTCCGCTCCAGCTCTGGAAGGTCGCTCGCCGCTGCTCATGGCTGATCGATGACTCGGCCTGCACCTTGTCAACGACGGCCATAAACCACTCACCAATCCCCTGTAACGCGCGCCCCGTCAGCGCGATTCACACCGAAGACGGCTGAACGTCGCGTGAGGTTCACAAGCATCATGAACCACATTCGAGCAGCATCCTACGTCCGCTTTACCGTGGTCAGCGGACAAACGCGTACATCACTGCGGCAACACCGGCAAACCCTGCCGGACGTGCGGCGAAACCCGCCCCGGAGCATGGGGTCGTCCCGTATGGTGATCTTGCGGTCCCGCTCTGTGGCCGGATCCGGTCAGGCCGATTGAGCCCCCGGACCGCCGGCTCAGCCCGCGTGGAAGACGTTCTGCGCCGCGCCCAGACCGTCGGCGATCAGCGCCTCCACCGCGTCCGCCGCCCGGTCCACGTCGAGGTCGAGGTCCTTGCGCTCGGCCGCCGAGAAGTCCTTCAGAACGAACGCCGCCGCGTCCATCCGCCCGGGCGGCCTGCCCACCCCGAACCGCACCCGCAGGTACTCGCGCGTCCCGAGCGACCGCGTGACCGACCGCAGCCCGTTGTGGCCGTTGTCACCGCCGCCCAGCTTGAGCCGCACCGCGCCGAACGGGATGTCCAGCTCGTCATGGACGACGATCAGCCGCTCCGCCGGCGCCTTGTAGAAGTCGCACAGCCCCTTCACCGGGCCGCCCGACTCGTTCATGAACGACCGCGGCTTCGCCAGCACCGCCCGCGCGCCCGCCAGCCGTCCCTCCAGCACGTCCGCCCGCGCCCGGTGCGACTTGAACCGCCCACCGGCCCGCGCGGCCAGGACGTCCAGCACCATGAACCCGGCGTTGTGCCTGTTCTTCGCGTACGACGGCCCGGGATTGCCCAGGCCGGCCACCAGCCAGAGATCCGCGCTCACCCGAACTCCTCCACCACGAGCCCGCTGGGACAGCGGGAGCCCACCCGACAACGAGCACGGCCCCCGCCGGTGCGCACACCCGCGGGGGCCGTGAAATGCAGCTTTGAAAAGCGGCCGGCCACCCGGCGCGCCTAGCCGCCTCCGTCAAACGGAGGCGGACGTCACTCGGAGGCGGACTCGCCCTCGGCGGCGCCGCCCTCGCCCTCGCCCTCGGCGGCCTCGGCCTCGGCCTCGACCTCCGGCTCGGTGGACACGCTCGCGTCGCGGATCTGGACGATCAGGATGTCGTCGTCGGCGACCAGCGTGGTGCCGGACGGCAGCTTCAGGTCCTTGGCCAGCACCTGGCTGTCGATCTCCAGGCCGCTGATGTCCAGCTCGACGGACTCGGGGATGTGCGTGGCCTCCGTCTCGACGGAGATCTCCACCACGGTCTGCGCGATCTGGCCGCCCGGGATCACGTCGCCGGTCAGGACGACGGGCAGGTCGACGACGACCTTCTCGCCGCGCTTGACCAGCAGCAGGTCGACGTGCTCCAGGAACCCCTTGACCGGGTCGCGCTGCACGTCCTTCGGCAGCGCCAGCTCGGCGCCGTCGCCGACGCCCTCGATCGTCAGCAGCACGTTCGGGGTCTTGAGCGCCAGCATCAGGTCGTGGCCCGGCAGCGAGATGTGCTGCGGGTCGGTGCCGTGACCGTAGAGCACGGCGGGCACCCTGCCGGCCCGGCGGGTGCGCCGCGCGGCACCCTTACCGAACTCGGTGCGCGGCTCGGCGGCGATGCGTACCTCGGACACGGCGAAAACTCCTCATTGTTGCGATCCACGGCCGTCCGCCATCGGACGTCCGCTACGGACAGTAGCGATCCTCGCACGCCTACCGGGGGCGGGCGAATCAAAGACTCTTTGCGTTACCCAGGGAGCGCGGAACCTAACCGGCACGCACTGAACGACCTGAGGCAAGCGCGGGTTGGCCAAGTCTAGCGTGTTCATTGCAGTGCTCTCCTCCTTCGGGCGCTGGGCGCCCTCCATCGTCGAGCACTGCGCGCGATCGCTGCATCGCTCCGGCTCGCCTGGCGGCTCGCTGCGCGATCAGGTTTCTCGCAAGCTCGAAACCTGCCTTCGGACGCGATCGCAACTGGTCAGATCGTTGCGTGGTTGCGGTGATGGTCGAGGTCGTCGTCAGCTATGGCCGCCGAACAAGCTCGTGACGGAGCCGTCGGAGAAGACCTCGTTGATCGCGCGGGCGATCAGTGGGGCGATGGGCAGGACGGTCAGCTTGTCGAACTGCTTCTCCTCCGGGATCGGCAGGGTGTTCGTCAACACGACTTCAGAGACGCGCGAGTTCTTCAAACGGTCGACCGCCGGGCCCGACAGGACGCCGTGCGTGGCGGCGACCACGACCCGGCTGGCGCCGTGGTCGAACAGGGCGTCGGCGGCCTTCACGATCGTCCCGCCGGTGTCGATCATGTCGTCCACCACGACGCAGGTGCGGCCCTCGACCTCGCCGACGACGTCGAACACCTTCACTTCGTTCGCCACGTCCGGGTCGCGCTTCTTGTGGATGATCGCCATCGGGACGCCGCCCAGCCGGTCCGACCAGCGCTCGGTCACCCGCACCCGGCCCGCGTCCGGCGCCACCACCGTCACCTGCGAGGTGTCAAGACGGCTCTCGAAATGGTGGGCCAGCAGGTCGAGCGCGAACAGGTGGTCGACCGGGCCGTTGAAGAAGCCCTGGATCTGCGCCGTGTGCAGGTCGACCGTGATCAGCCGGTCGGCCCCGGCGGTCTTGAACAGGTCCGCCATCAGCCGGGCCGAGATCGGCTCACGGCCGCGGTGCTTCTTGTCCTGCCGCGCGTACCCGAAGAACGGCGCCACCACGGTGATCCGCTTGGCCGACGCGCGCTTCAGCGCGTCCACCATGATCAGCTGCTCCATGATCCACTGGTTGATGGGCGCGGTGTGGCTCTGGATCACGAAGGCGTCGGAGCCGCGGACGGACTCCAGGAACCGCACGAACGTCTCGCCGTTCGCGAAGTCGTACGCGGACGTCGGCGTGAGGTCGACGTGGAGGTTGTCGGCTACTTCCTTGGCCAGGTCCGGGTGGGCTCGGCCGGTGAAGAGCATCAGCTTCTTCTGGCCGCTCGCTTTGATCCCACTCACCTCTGACAACTCCCCCTCAATGGAATATGCCTTCACGTGGGTTGTTGTCCCCACTCCCCGCGCACCACAAGAGTCCGGGGCACGGGTTGCCTAGTTGTTCGCGGAGAACGCCGCTGTCCTCCGCCTCCCCGCCATGGGGCGGGGCAGTCTTCGCCGGACGCGCCGGGGTTACGGCGCGTCCTCCTCATGGGCCTCTCGGGCCTCGTCCGCCTCTTGCGCCTCGTCCGCTGCTTGCGCCTTCCGGGCCCGGCGGGCGGCGTCGGCGGCGGGCGTTCCCGCGCGCTTCCGCTCGACCCAGCCCTCGACGTTGCGCTGCCGCGCCCGCGCGACCGCCATCGCGCCCGGCGGGACGTCGTGGACGATCACCGAGCCGGCGGCCGTGTAGGCGCCGTCGCCCACCGTCACCGGCGCGACGAACATGTTGTCGCTGCCCGTCTTCACATGGGACCCGATGACGCTGCGGTGCTTGCGCACGCCGTCGTAGTTCACGAACACCGAGCTCGCGCCGATGTTGGAGTGCTCGCCGATCTCCGCGTCGCCGACGTAGGTCAGGTGCGGCACCTTCGTGCCCTCGCCGATGTCGGCGTTCTTCGTCTCGACGAAGGTGCCGATCTTGCCCTTGCGGGCCAGCCGCGTCCCCGGCCGCAGGTAGGCGTACGGCCCGACCGTCGCCTCCGGGCCGATCTCCGCCTCGACGCACACCGCGTTGATCACGGACGCGCCGTCGCCGACGCGCGTGTCCGTGAGCGTGCAGCCGGGCCCGACGCTGGCGCCCTCGCCCAGGTGCGTCTGGCCGTGCAGCTGCGTGCCCGGGTGGACCTCCGCGTCCCGCTCGGCGGTCACGTGCACGTCGATCCAGGTCGTCGCGGGGTCGACGATCGTGACGCCGGCCCGCATGTGCGCTTCGAGGATCCGGTCGTTCAGCTGCCTGCGCGCCTGCGCGAGCTGGACCTTGTCGTTCACGCCCTGCGTCTCGACCCAGTCGGCGGCCAGGTGCGCGCCCGCGCGGTGGCCGTCGCCGCGCACGATCGCGACCACGTCGGTGAGGTACTCCTCGCCCTTGGCGTTGTCGGTCGTGACGCGCTTGAGGGCGTCCGCCAGCAGGGCGCCGTCGAAGGCGTACATGCCGACGTTGATCTCGTTGATGGCGCGCTGCTCGCCGGTCGCGTCCTTGTGCTCGACGATCGACGCGACGCTGCCGTCCGCGGCCCGGATCATCCGGCCGTAGCCGGTCGCGTCGGGCATCTCGGCCGTCAGGACGGTCGCCGCGTTGCCCTCGTCCTCATGCGTCCGGACGAGCGCCGTGAGGGTCTCGCCCCGCAGCAGCGGGACGTCGCCGTTCAGGACGACCACGGTCCCGTCGAGCGCGCCGGTCTGCTCCAGCGCCATCCGGACGGCGTGGCCCGTCCCGTTCCGCTGGTCCTGGACGGCCGGCTCGGCGTCCGGCGCGGCCTCGGCGAGGTGCTCGACGACCTGCTCGCGCCGGTGCCCGACGACCACGACGAGCCGCTCGGGCTCCAGCTCGCGGGCGGCGGCCAGCACATGGCCGAGCATGCTTCGCCCGCACAGCTCGTGCAGCACCTTCGAGGTACGGGACTTCATCCTGGTGCCCTCGCCCGCGGCGAGAACGATGACGGCGGCCGGGCGGCTCGCAGCACTCACAAGGAGGCTCCTCGGCATCGCGGACGGGATCGGTCGCGAGCGCGTCCACCCCGCGACATCCCTGTCCACCAGGCCGGACGCACCCGACACGGGCAGGATACCGCCCGCTCCCCACCTGTCACCCCGCCGCCCACCCGCGGCCGCACCGGTGGCATGTCCCGGACATTCTCAACAGCTCCGGCGCCAGGACTCGAACCTGAACTATGGGTACCAAAAACCCAGGTGCTGCCAATTACACCACGCCGGATCAAACGGGACATTTCCCCGCTGGAGATCACTTGCCGGGACCAACGATACCGGTCGCGGAGTCGGCGCCCACATCGATTACCGGCGGCCCCCGCGCGGCGGGCGGACACGCTCGACCGGCCGTCAGGCGAGCCAGGCCGGAAGGGGCTCGCGGGCGGCCAGCCAAGAGGCGGGGACGGCCTCGGGCCCGAGGTGCGCGGCCACGATTCCGCCGGCCATCGCGGCCGTGGTGTCCATGTCGCCGCCGACCATCGCGCAGGCGCGGACGGCCGCCTCGAAGTCGGTCAGCCGGGTGGCGGCGGCCCACAGCGCGTACGGGACGGTGTCCTGCGCAGAGACCCGGCTGCCGTTCCCCAGTTCGCGGGCCGCTTCCAGAGGGGTCTTTCCGAGCAGCCGAAGCGAACGGCGCAGCCCTCGCCGCACGTACTCCCCCATCGTCGTCCACTCCAGGGCCGCCTCGATGACCGCCTGGGGCGGGACGGGCCGTCCACGCCGGGACGCGACGTAGGCCGCCGCGGCGCCCACTGCCACCGCACCGGCGATCCCTTCCGGGTGGGCGTGGGTCACCTCCGCGGACAGCACGGCCTGCTCCGCGGCGCGCGCCGGATCGTCGCTGAAGAAGGCGCCGAGCGGTGCGACGCGCATCGCGGCCCCGTTGCCGTAGGAGCCCCGCCCGCCGAAGAGCCGCCGGGACGCCGCCCGCCAGGACTCGCCGCCCTGGACCTCGGTGAGCAGCTCGTACGCGCCGGCGCCGTACCCGCGGCCGACGTCCATCCGGGCGGCGAACGCCGCCGCCAGCGCATCCTGATCGATTTGCCCGGTTTGGTGTAGGACGTCCAGGACGGAGCATGCCATCTCCGTGTCGTCGGACCAGGGCCAGGGGGCGGGCGGCACGCCGGTCTCCGCGGAGACGTCCCGGTTCGCGAGGAGGAAGAACTGGTCTCCGAACGCGTCGCCGACCGAGAGGCCGGTGAGCGAACCTTCGGCGAGCGTCGCGCGTTCGTCCAGGGTGAGGGGCATATCGCCATTCTTCCGTGCGTCCGGGACACAGGGGCGGAGTCGGACGACAGAGGCAGAAGAGTGTTTTGTTGCCTGTTGGGGCAGTTTCCCCCTTAATTTACCGTTGACCAGGTTCCAACCTACGGTTCCGTAGGTTACGTTGGCGTAGGTAAGGCCCCGAGGCCCGCCGTAGGCAAGACCGCCCGAAGCCGCAGGGAGTGGTGACGCAATGACGACAGCGCCGGCCGTGGATCCGCCTCGCCCGCAGAAGCTCCCGGAGACAGAGCCCGTCCCCCAGGGGAACGCCGAACGAGTGCTGGTCGCGGTGTTCACCGGCGTTCCGTTCCTGGCCCTGTTCGCGGCGATCCCGCTGGCCTGGGGCAGCTTCCTCGGCTGGACGGACATCGTCCTCATGGCGGTGTTCTACGTGCTGTCCGCGGGCGGCGTCACGGTCGGGTACCACCGGCACTTCACGCACGGCTCGTTCCGGGCCAAACGCCCGCTGAAGGTCTTCCTGGCGATCGCCGGGAGCCTGGCGATCGAAGGTCCCGTGATCATGTGGGTCGCCGACCACCGGCGCCACCACAAGCACTCCGACAAGGAGATGGACCCGCACTCGCCGTGGCGCTTCGGCAGCGACTGGAAGGCGCTGACGAAGGGGCTGGCGTGGGCGCACTACGGGTGGCTGTTCGGCGGCGACCGGACGTCCAAGCGCCGGTTCGCCAAGGACCTGCTCAACGACCCGGACATCAGGCGCATCCATCTCGCGTTCCCCGGGCTGGTGGCGGTGTCGTTCCTGCTCCCGGCGCTGATCGGCGGCATGGTCTCGATGTCGTGGGCCGGGTTCCTGACGGCGCTGTTCTGGGCGGGGTTCGTCCGGATCACGCTCGTCCACCATGTCACCTGGTCGATCAACTCCATCTGCCACACGTTCGGCAAGGAGGACTTCGAGGTCCGCGACAAGTCCCGCAACGTGTGGTGGCTCGCCATCCCCTCGCTGGGCGAGTCGTGGCACAACCTGCACCATTCGGACCCGACGTGCGCGCGGCACGGGGTGCTGAGGGGGCAGATCGACATCAGCGCGCGGATCATCTGGCTGTTCGAGAAGGCGGGCTGGGCCTATGACGTCCGGTGGCCGAACGATGACAGGCTGGCCGCGAAACGCACCAAGCAGGCGGTGTGAGCGCCACAATTGATCCTGTGACAGAACCCGCTCCCAGGACCCGCAGAAAGCGGATGACCGGCAAGGAACGTCGCGAGCAGCTCCTCAACATCGGGCGGACGCTGTTCGCGGCGCGTGGGCTGGACGGCACGTCGGTGGAGGAGATCGCCTCGGCGGCGGGCGTGTCGAAGCCCGTGGTGTACGAGCACTTCGGCGGCAAGGAGGGCCTGTACGCGGTCGTCGTCGACCGGGAGTTCGAGCGGCTGCTGCGGCTCGTCACGGAGGCGCTGAACTCGGCCGTCCACTACCGGAGCAAGCTGGAGAGGGCGGCGCTGGCGCTGCTGGAGTACATCGAGGAGAACCCGGACGGCTTCCGGATCCTCGTCCGCGACTCGCACGGCGGCACCGGCACCGGCAGCTACGCGAGCCTGCTGAGCGAGATCGCCGGCGAGGTGGAGTACATCCTCGCGCAGGAGTTCGACCGGCACGGCTACGACGTCAAGTTCGCGTCGCTGTACGCGCAGAGCCTGGTCGGGATGGTGGCGCTGACGGGCCAGTGGTGGCTGGACGTCCGCAAGCCGCGCCGCGAGGACGTGGCGGCGCACGTGGTGAACCTCGCGTGGAACGGTCTCTCGGGCCTCGAGCCGAGGCCGTCGCTCGATCCGCGCCGCCGCCGCAAGGAGCTTGAGCGGCTGGAGAAGCGCGCGGAGAAGGCGGCCGCGAAGGCGGAGAAGGCCGAGGAGAAGGCCGCCGCCAGGGAAGAGAAGGCCGCGGCCAAGGCCGAGAAGGCGCAGCGCAGGGGCCGCCGCGACTCGGAGATCGCCGACCCGTCCGCATAACGCGAGCACTGTGGCGCTGGTGGCGCGTCAGCGGCGTGGGGCGTCAGGGTGTCGGCTGCAGGAATTCGAGGCGGTTGCCGACGGGGTCGTCGGCGTAGAAGCGCCGGTGGCCGGGGAACAGCCCGTCCGGCGTGACGTCGTGGCCCGCGGCGCGGAGGCGTGCGGCGAGTTCGTCCAGGTCCCGGACGAGGAGTGCCGGGTGGGCCTTGCGGGCGGGACGGAAGTCGCGCTCGATGCCGAGATGCAGTTCGACGCCGCCGCCCCGGAACCAGGCCCCGCCCCGCTTGGCAAGCTCGGGCGGCTTGGCGATCTCCGCCAGGCCGAGGACGCCGCCGTAGAAGGCGCGGAGCGCATCTTCGCTGCCGGGCGGTGCGGCGAGGAGGACGTGGTGGACACCGTTGATCATCTGCGGCTCCTCGGTGCGGACCCGGCCGCCTTGTGACACCGGCGCCTTTGTGACACCGGCGCCTTTGTGACACCGGCCGCTTTGTGACACCGGCCGCTTTGTGACACCGGCCGCTTTGTGACACCGGCGGCCGGCCGGAGTTCGTCCGGGCGGCCGCCGGCCAGGGGTCGCCGGCCTCGGGTCGCGAGGCCGGGATACGCCGGACGCCGCCCATCCGTCCGAGGAGGCACACCGCAGGGGAACGAGTCGCCCCCTCGGCCGGACCGGGCGGCACCCCGTCCTTGGATGCCGGGGCCGCGCACGGCATCTCTCGACATCAAGACATAGGATGCCTCAGCCGGTATCTTGAGGTCAAGAATCCGGCCGGGTGGCGATCACGAAGATCCGCCGGAACGGGAACACGGTGCCGTAGGGCGCGGACGGGTACGCCTGCCGCAGCCTCTCCCGGTAGGCGTCGAGGAACTCCTCCGTCTCGCCGGGGTCCAGGGCGGACAGGACGGGTCGCAGCGCACTGCCCTTGACCCATTCGAGGACGGGGTCGTCCCCGTGCAGGACCTGGATGTAGGTCGTCTCCCAGGCGTCGACCGCGCATCCGTGGCGGATCAGCAGGTCGAGGTAGCCGGCCGCGTCGAGGACGGGCGCGTCCCGCTGGAGCGCGCCGAGCTTGCCGCGCCACCGGTCGGAGCGGCCCAGCTCGCGCAGCAGGACGTGGCTGGGCTCGCCGAAGTTGCCGGGGACCTGGAAGGCGAGCCGTCCGCCCGGCGTGAGCGCGTCCATCCACTGGGGCAGCAGGTCGAAGTGCTCCGGGACCCACTGCAGGACGGCGTTGCTCACGATGAGGTCGACGGGACCATCGGGGCGCCAGGCCGCGACGTCCCCGACGCGGAAGGTCAGCCGTCCCGGGATCTCGCGCCGCCGGGCCTCGGCGATCATCTCGGCCGAGCTGTCCAGGGCGTCGATGACGGCGTCCGGCCATCGGGCGGCGAGGGTCGCGGTCAGCTCCCCCGTCCCGCAGCCGAGATCGACGACGCGGGCGGGATCGGGGCCGGGGCCGTCGAGGCGTCCGACGAGTTCACGGAAGGGCCTGGCGCGTTCGCCGCCGAAAGCCTCGTACTGCGCGGGATCCCACACCGTGTTCACAGGCCACCGTCCATAATCCGCCCTGCCTGGCTCGACACTTGTCTCGATATCAAGATACAGCGTGCCGCGGCCGTCCGGCGGGTGCGGTCCCGGCGTGGCGCTTTAGGCTCGCCGCCATGACGAAGCGCGGAGGATCGGGCGGGTGGGCGCTGGTGCTCGGGCCGGGCGGGCCGGCATGGCTGGCGGGCCTCGCCGCCGGGCTGCGCCGGTCGGGCGTGGATCCGGCCGCCGCGACGCTGATCGTCGGGACGTCCGCGGGCGCGATCGCCGGCGCGATGATCACGACGGGACGCGATCTCGCCGCGGTGGCCGAGCTGCCCCTCCAGGGCCGGGACAGGCCGCCGCCGGACGCCGCCGCGATGATCCGGGCGTTCGAGCTGACGGGCGCCCCGGACCTGGACCCGGGCGAGGTCAGGCGCCGGATCGGACGGCTCGCGCTGGAGGCCGGGGCGCTGCCGGAGGAACGCCACCGGGCCGGAATGGCGTACCTCGTCGGGACCGACGAGTGGCCCGGCGGGCGGCGGCTGCTCGTCACCGCGGTGGACGTCGGGTCGGGCGAGCCGGTCGTGTGGGACGGCAGCGACGGCGGCGTCCCGCTGACGGCGGCCGTCGCGGCGAGCAGCGCCGCGCCCGGGTTCGCCGAGCCGGTGACCATCGGGGGCCGCCGCTACATGGACGGCGCGTTCGGCGGCGGGTCCAACGCGCATCTCGCGGCGGGAGCGGGCCCGGTCGTCCTGATCGAGCCGCTCCCCCAGATGTCGGACGGGTCGGGGGCCGACGTGCGGATCGTCCCCGACGAGCGGGCGCGCGAGGCGTTCGGCGACGACGTCGGCGACATCGCGCGCTGGACGCCCGCTTACCAGGAGGGCGTCCGGCAGGGCCCCGCGGCGGCGGAGCTGATCGTGTCGGCGATCAGGGATTCGGCCGGCTGATGAGGCCGCGGTCGAGGGCGACGACGACGGCGTGGGTGCGGTCGCTGACGTCGAGCTTGGCGAAGATGCGCAGCAGGTGCGTCTTGACGGTCGCCTCGGCGATGACGAGGCGGCGGCCGATGTCGGCGTTGGACAGCCCGTCCGCGACGGCGTCGAGGACGTCGATCTCCCGCGCCGTCAGCGTCACCGGCGCGGGCCGCCGCATCCGGGCGACGAGCTTCTCCGCGACGCGGGGCGCGAGGACGGTCTCGCCGCGGGCCGCGGCGTGGATCGCGTCGACGAGCTGGTCGCGGGTCGTGTCCTTGAGGAGGTAGCCGATGGCGCCGGCCTCGATCGCGTGCTCGATGTCGGCGTCGGTGTCGTAGGTGGTGAGGACCAGGACGCGGGTCGCGGCGCCGCTCCCGACGATCCGCTCGGTGGCGGCGACGCCGTCCATCACGGGCATGCGCAGGTCGAGGAGCGCCACGTCGGGACGGAGCCGCCCGACCAGCTCGACGGCCTCGCGCCCGTCGCCGGCCTCGCCGACGATGTCGAGGGTGGGTTCGGAGGCCAGCAGCGCGACGACACCCGCGCGCATGACGGTGTGGTCGTCCACCACGATGATCCGGAGCCTGCCGTCGGTCATGTCATGCCTCACCGGGATGCGGGGGGACCAGGGCGAAGACGCGGGTGCCGTCGCCGGGCGAGCTGGTGACGGTCAGCTCGCCGCCGAGCTCGGCGAGGCGGCGGCGCATGCCCTCCAGGCCGAACCCGCGGGACCCGCCGGCGGTGTCTCCGGCGGCAGCGGCGACGACGAAGCCGCGGCCGTCGTCGGTGATCTCCAGTTCGATGCCGTGCGGGCGCCGTTCCAGGACGACGCCGACCGTGGTCGCGGCGGCGTGCTTGCGGACGTTGGCCAGGGACTCCTGCGTGCAGCGCAGGAGCGCGATCCGGGCCGTCCGGTCGCAGTCGACCTCGGGCAGGTCGGCGGTGACGGCGAGCCCGGTGTCCTCGGCGAACCGGTCGAGGGTGCGGCGCAGCGCGGCGGCGATCGAGGCGGGCGCCGCACCGCCCTGCGCGAGGCCGTCCTGCGCAAGGCCGTCCTGCGCGAGGGGGCCACCGGCGCCCGACGCGACCAGGACGCGGGCCTCGGCGAGGTTCTCGCGCGCGGTCTGCTCGATCGAGAGGAGCTGCTGGGCGCTCCGGCCCGGGTCGGCGTCGAGCCCGTTCCGGGCCGCCTCCGCCAGGACGACGATGGACGCGAAGCCCTGCGCGAGCGTGTCGTGGATCTCGCGGGCGAGCCGTTCCCGTTCGTCGGCGGCGCCCTGGCGGCGCTGCGCCTCGGCGAGCTGCCGCTGCGTGTTCTCCAGGTCGGCGGCGAGGAGGCGGGCGCGTTCGTCGCGCTGCCCGACGACCCGGTGCATCCACAGCCCGAACAGCACCCCGGCCGCGTAGCCGATGAGGGTGGCGATCGTGTTGCCGGTGAGGATCTCGCCGTCCCGTCCCTGCTGGACGGCGTTCCCGGCGACCGTGGCCGCGGCGGCGGCGCCGCTGAGGACGACCGCGCGCCGCGGGCTCCCCGCGAAGATCCAGAAGTGCGGGAGCGACACGATCAGCAGGGAGGCGGCGCCGTCCATCAGGTAGGAGACGCCGCCGATCCCGATGATGAGCACGCCGAGGAACGCATGCCGGCGGACAGTGGGGTCACCGGGGAAGTTCCCCGTGATCGGATAGGCGAGCGCGAGCACGGCCAGCAGCGCCAGCGTGGTGGACTTCGTGTCGTCCGGCTGGTCCCACACGCCCATGGCCTGCGGGACCAGTCCGAGGGTCAGCCAGAAGGCGGCGTACCACCGGCGTAGTGCCCGTTGCGCCATGCGGTCAGCCTACGTTTTCCAGCGGCGGCCCGGTGACCACGGGGTCATCCGTCCGGCCGGACGGCCTGGACGGCCGGGACGGCCACCAGCTCCGCTCGCCGAGCAGCAGCATGAGCGACGGCAGGATCACGATCCGGATGACGACGGCGTCCAGCAGGACGGCGACCGCCAGCGCGAACCCCATCTGCTTCATCTCCATGATGTGCAGGGCCACGAAGCTGGCGAACACGGTGACCATCACGAACGCGGCGCTGGTGACGACGCCCGCCGAGTTCCGGATCCCGCCGAGCACCGCGTCCCGGGTGGACGCGCCCGCCAGGACGGCCTCCCTGATCCGGCTGATCACGAAGACCTGGTAGTCCATCGAGAGGCCGAACAGGATCACGAACAGGAACAACGGCACCCGGGAGCCGATCGACCCGGTGGAGGTGAAGTCGAGCGCGCCCTCCGCCCACGTCCCCTGGAAGACGAGGGTGAGCACGCCGAGCGCCGCGCCCGCGGACAGCAGGTTCAGCACCACGCCGACCAGGCCGAGCGCGACCGAGCGGAACGCCCACACCGTCATCGCGAACGTCACCAGCAGCAGCGACCCGATGATCATGGGCAGCTTGCGCTCCTGATGGGCGGGGTAGTCGGCGTAGCGGGCGACGTCGCCGGTCACGGCCGTCTCGACGCCGGCGTCCCCGGGTGTGCCGGATTCCCCGAGTTTCCCGAGTTTCCCGACGGTGGCGGGCACGTACTCGTCGCGGAGCGTCGTCAGGGACGACTGCGCCTCGTCCGTGCTGCCGTAGTGCGGGACGGCGAGTTCGAGGAGGCTGATCCGGCCGTCCGGCGAGGTCCGCAGTTCGGTCGTGCCGGTGAAGCGCGCGTCGTCCCCGGTGCGGGCGGCGAGGTCGCGGAGCGCGGCGGTGACCTCGTCCGCGCGGCCCGGGTCGGCGCGGACGACGACCTGGTGCATCGACTTCAGCTCGGGGAACGCCGCGTTCAGCCGGTCGTAGGTCTGCATGGCCGGGATGTCGCGCGGGTGGGACTCGCGTCCCATGTCGGTGAGGTTGAGGTTCAGCAGCGGCGCGGACAGGGCGAGCATCACGAGAACGCCCACGATCAGCGTCACGGCGGGGCGGCGCTCAACAGGACGGAGCATCGCGGTGGTGATCCGCCCGCCGTCCTTCGACCTCAGTGTCCTGGCGGGCTTGCCGCGGCGGGCTCGGCGGGCGGCGCGGCGCTCCGACCACTGGCCGAGCTTGGCCAGCAGCGCGGGCAGGACGGTCAGCGAGCTGACGACGGCGACGAGCGTGACGACGATCGCGCCCGTCGCGATGGACGAGAAGATGACGTCGTCGGCGATGTAGAGGGTGGCGCTGGAGACGGCGACCGCGAGCCCGGACAGCACGACGGCGCGTCCGGACGTCGCCGCCGCCAGCTCCACCACGGCCCGCGGGGAGAGCCGGCCGCCGGACCTGGCACGTTCCTCCCGTTCCCGCTTGAGGTAGAAGAGGGTGTAGTCGACGCCGACGGCCATCCCGATCAGCAGGATCATGCTGGCGCTGACGCCGGCGTCCGGGAAGACGTGCGAGGCCAGCATCGACAGGCCGACCGCCGCCGCGATCGACGTCAGCGCCAGCACGATCGGCACGACGGCCAGCGACACCGACCCGAACACCACCAGCAGCGTGATCAGCGTGATGGGCAGCGCGATGACCTCGGTGCGCGCCAGGTCCTCGCCGCGGAGCTTCTCGATGCCCTTGCTGATGGACGGACCGCCGGTCTCCTCCACCCGGACGCCGGGATGCGCGGCCTGCACCTCGGCCGTCTGCGCGAGAAGCGGCTCGACGTGCTTCTTCCCGTCCAGTTCGGGGCCTCGCAGGGTGACCTCGACGCGGACGGCGGTCCCGCCATCCGACCGGATCGGCGCCGACACCGACTCGACCTCGGGGAGCCGCTTCATGCGGGACGCGGCGTCGCGGGCGGCGGCGTCGGCGGCGGGCGCGTCGAGCCCGGCGGCCGTGCCGGGCTTCGCGGTGATCAGGATGTGCTCGACGGGCTTCTGCTGCAGGCCGCCCTCGGCGGCCATCGCCTCGGCCCGGCCGGCCTCGCCGATCCGGAAGTCCTCGGAGGTGGCGGCGTGCCCGCCGACGGCGATCCCGATGCCGAGGCACATCACCACGAACAGGAACCATCCGGCGATCGCCCGCCAGGGATGCCCGGCACTCCACCGGGCCATGATCAATGAGGGGTTCGTCATGCTGAGAATGCTCGCTGCGGGCATCCTTTGCGCATGAGGCCCGTCCGGCTGAACTTCGTGTCCACCGACCGGTGGACCCCCCGCCGCCGGACACCTCTCTCGATATCAAGATACAGGTAGGGTGACGGCATGCAAGATGAGGTGGACAGGCTCGTCGCCGCGTGGCGCACCGAGCGTCCGGACCTGGACGTCCGGCCGCTGCAGGTCCTCAGCCGCGTGTCCCGGCTGGCCCGGCACCTCGACCGCGCCCGGCGCGGCGTGTTCGCCGACCACGACCTGGAGTCGTGGGAGTTCGACGTCCTCACCGCGCTGCGCCGCGCGGGCAGCCCCTACCAGCTCAGCCCGGGACGGCTGCTGCACGCCACGCTGGTCACGTCCGGCACGATGACGAACCGCATCGACCGGCTCGCGGCGGCCGGGCTCGTGGAGCGGCACCCCGACCCGCAGGACAAGCGCGGCGTCCAGGTCCGGCTCACCGGCGCGGGCATGACCCGGGTGGACGCCGCCTTCGCCGATCTCCTCGAACGGGAGGAGGCGATCCTCGAAGGCCTGAGCCCCGCCCAGCACGACGCCCTCGCGGACCTGCTCCGCATCCTGCTCATCCCGTTCGACGAGTAACCCCGGAGGGTCAGCCGAGGTCCTCGGCGAGCATCAGCCATTCCTCCTCGACGGTGGCGGCCTCGGCCTGGATCTCCTTCAGGCGTCCGTCGAGTTCCTGGAGTTTGGCGTAGTCGGTGGCGTGGGCCGCGAGCTGCTCGTGCAGGTCGGCCTCCTGCCCGGCGAGCTTCTCCAGGCGGCGTTCGAGCCGGTCCAGCTCCTTGCGGGCCTTCCAGTCCTGCCCGCCCTTCGGCTTCGCCGCAGACGCCGGCGCGGTCTTGGCCGCGGTCTTGGCCGCCGGAGCGGTCTTCGCCACTGGGACGGCCGCGTTCTCGGCGCGTCCGGGCTTCGGGGCCGTCCCGGCGGCGCGGCGATCGAGGTACTCGTCGACGCCGCCGGGCAGCATCGACACGCGTCCGTCGCCGAGGAGCGCCACGACGTGGTCGGTGACGCGCTCCAGGAAGTACCGGTCGTGGCTGACGACGACCAGCGTTCCGGGCCAGCCGTCCAGGAGGTCTTCGACCTCGGTGAGCGTCTCGATGTCGAGGTCGTTGGTGGGCTCGTCCAGGAGGAGGACGTTGGGCTCGCCCATCAGGAGGCGGAGAAGGTGCAGGCGGCGCCGTTCACCGCCGGAGAGGTCGCCGACGGGCGTCCACTGACGTTCGCGGTGGAAGCCGAGGCGTTCGAGGAGCTGGCTCGCGGTCCAGTCCCGCTTGCCGACGGTGATGCGGCGGCGGATCTCCTCCACCGACTCCAGGACGCGCCGCGACGGCTCCAGGTCTTCGAGGTTCTGCGTCAGATGCGCGAGCTGGACGGTCTTGCCCTGCACCACCGTCCCGGACACCGGCGACACCGAGCCGTCCAGCAGGCGCAGCAGGGTGCTCTTGCCGCTGCCGTTGACGCCGACCAGCCCGACGCGGTCGCCCGGCCCGAGCCGCCACGTCATCCGCTCGAAGATCGTGCGAGCGCCGTCGTCCCGCCCGACCCGGACGGTCACGTCCTCCGCGTCGTAGACGGTCTTGCCGAGCCGCGCGGTCGCGAACCGGGTCAGCTCCACCGAGTCGCGCAGCGGCGGCTCGTCGGCGATCAGCGCCTGCGCGGCGTCCACCCGGAACTTCGGCTTGGACGTGCGCGCCTGCGGGCCGCGCCGCAGCCACGCCAGCTCCTTGCGCAGCAGGTTCTGCCGCTTCGCCTCGGTCGCGGCGGCGATCCTGGCGCGTTCGGCCTTCGCGAGGACGTAGGCGGAGTAGCCGCCCTCGTAGCGTTCGACGTTCCCGTCGACGACCTCCCACGTCCGGTCGGTGACCTCGTCGAGGAACCAGCGGTCGTGGGTGACGACGAGGACCGCGGACTTGCGGCCCCTCAGGTGCCGGGCCAGCCAGGCGATGGCCTCGATGTCGAGGTGGTTGGTGGGCTCGTCCAGCAGCAGCAGGTCGGACTCGGGGACGAGCAGCCGCGCCAGCGCGACACGGCGGCGCTCGCCGCCGGACATGGCCGCCAGCGGCGCGTCCAGGCCCGCGTTGGCGATCAGGTCGGCGAGCAGGCCGTCGAGGACGTCGCGGACGCGCACGTCCCCCGCCCACTCGTGCTCGGCGCGGTCGCCCAGCACAACGGACCGGATGGTCGCCGCTTCGGCGAAGTCGTCCCGCTGGGCCAGATGGCCGAGCCGCAGCCCGCGCGAGTGCGTGACGCGCCCGGTGTCGGGCTCGGTCTCCCGCGCGAGGACGGACACGAGGGTGCTCTTGCCGCCGCCGTTGCGGCCGACGACGCCGACGCGGTCGCCCTCGTCCAGCCCGAGGGACACGGCGTCGAGCAGCGGCTCGGGCCCGTAGGCCTTGGCGACGTTCTCAAGGTTGATCAGATTCACGACGCCATCAAGCCTATTGGCCCCGGAGCCCCCGTCAGACCCGCCCCGTCATACGCCGGGCGGCGGCGGACCCTGCGGCCCTTGCGGGCCAGGGCCATACCCAGGGCCAGAGCCGGGACCAGGGCCGGGTGGAGGCGGGGGGCCGTAGCCGGGCGGACCGTATCCGGGCGGGACGCCGGGGTTCTGGCCTTTCTTCCGGCTGGCGGTCGCGGCGACGATGATCACCACGACCACGCCCACGAGCCCGAACACGACGATCAGGAGCAGGAGGAGGATTTCCATCGCTCCAATGGTAGACATTGCGGTCCTCGGCGGTCGGGGAGCGCCGCCTGGACTGAGAGCGGCGAGCCGGACGAGGTCAGCGCATGGCGGGTGGGGTCGGGCCGACCTCGGCCTGCGCCTCAAGGCTAGCGGCCCGCGCCCGTCCCGCGACGACGGAGCCGGGCGCGTTGCGGCGGAGGTCCCGGTCGCGGCGCACGGCCAGCAGGACGAGGGTCGCCATCATCGCGATCGCCATGATGGCCAGCAGCCCGGAAAGGTACGTCATCGCTCCACCTCGCCGGCAGGATCAGCGCTTGAGTGCATCGGTGTCACGGGTACAAGACGCCTGCCTTGCGCAAGAAGTTCGCTTGTGTGACAAGCGCATCTACCCTTTTTTATTAGGAAAGCTTCTTATCGTGAAGCCCCAGGGTATCGGTGTCGTCACACCGGCCGTCACACCGGTCGCCATACCGGCCGTCACCAGCCGTTACCAGTCGTCACACCACTGTCGCGCCCGGGACGGGTCCCTGGGCGCGCAGGATCTGCTGGGCGACGCCCGTCCCGTCCAGCGCCTCCGCGAGGTCGCCGGCGTCCTCCTCGGTCTCGGCGAGGAAGGCGCATGTCGGGCCGGAACCGGACACGAGCGCCCCGGCGGCGCCGAGATCGCGGCCCGCGTCGAGGACGCGTCCGAGCGACGGCCGCAGCGACAGCGCCGCCGCCTGGAGATCGTTGGTCAGCGCCGCGCCCAGCCCCTTGGCGTCGCCGGTCGCGAGCGCGGTCATCAGCGCCTCGGAGACCACCGGCCGCGCCGCCGCCTCCCCCTCGGCCGCGCGGATCCGGTCGCACTCGGCGTAGACGGCGGGCGTGGACAGCCCGCCGTCGGCGGTCGCGAACACCCAGTGGAAGGTCCCGCGGGTCAGCGCGGGGGTGAGCCGCTCGCCGCGTCCGACGCCGACCGCGGTCCCGCCGAGGACGGCGAACGGCACGTCGCTGCCCAGCTCGGCGCCGAGTTCCACCAGGTCGTCGCGGGTGAGGGCGGGGCTGTCGCGGTCGTCCCAGAGCCGGGCGCAGGCGACCAGCGCGGCGGCGGCGTCGGCGCTGCCGCCCGCCATGCCGCCCGCCACCGGGATGGCCTTGCGGATCCGGATCGCGACGCGGGGCTCGACGCCGAGCCGCGCCGCGACGAGCCTGGCCGCCTTCGCCGCGAGGTTGCCGTCGTCGACCGGGACGCCGCCGACGTCCACCCGCGAGTACGGGGCGGCCTGGACGCGCACCTCCAGGCGGGGCGCGTCCGCGGCCGTCACCTCGTCGAAGAGGGAGACGGCGTGGAACACGTTGACGAGGTCGTGGTAGCCGTCGTCGCGGATCGGCCCCACGCCGAGCTGCAGGTTGACCTTGGCGGGGACGCGTACGCTCACTGCGGTCACGTCCGAAACCCTACGGCCAATCCCGGGCATGACGGGTCCCGGGTCAGTCTCCGCTGGTCACAGGCAGGTTGCGGGGGTTGAAGTAGGGGGTCGTGGCGAGTTCGCGGAGCGCCGAGACGGTGTGCTTGTCGCCGGTCACCGAGTAGGCGCGGCGCTTGTCGCGGGCGTTCGCCGCCTGCTCGTCGGAGTTGAAGTAGACGACGGCCTTGACCTGCGGGTCCTGGAGCGTCTTGGACGCCTCCCTGAGCCATTCGGCGCGCCGCTCGCCGTAGGACTTCGGGACGCCGAACTCGGCGATCATGATGGGCTTCTCGCGGTCCCGCGCCCACTGCAGGAACATCTTCACGGCCTCCGACAGGTCCCGGTACTCGTAGTCCGCGCCGGGCTGCGCGTCGGCGCAGATCCAGTCGACCTGATCGTCGCCGGGGTAGTACGCGGGGGCGTCGCCGCCGCCGAAGCCGCGGGCGCTCGGGCACCACACCCACGCGACGTTGTCGACCCGCTCCTGCTTGAAGATCGCCCGCAGGTGCTTCCAGGCCGCGGTGAAGTCCTGCGGCGAGTGGACCCGCTTCTTGTTGGACGCCTTGTCCATGTCCCGCGACCAGCGCAGGAAGACCGGCTTGCCGAGGGCCTTGACCGCGCGGGCCCGGCGCTGGACGAGCTCGTCGTACTCGCCCTGGACGATCTTCTTCGTGTCGGCGCCGCCCCAGGTCAGCAGCAGGTACCGGTTGCCCGCGGTGACCGACTCCTCCAGCTCGGCCGGGAACTCCGACGTCCAGCTCCGGTAGGTCTGGACGATGTCGAGCTGCCGTCCGAGCTCCTGCTCGAAGCCGACCACCGGGGCCATGCCCGGCTTGTCCGCGTCCTTGCCGGTGGGCTTCGCGGACGGCGACGCCGACGCGGACCCCGACGGAGTGCCCGACGGCGACTCCGACGGTGAAGCCGAAGGCGACCCCGAAGGCGATCCCGACTTGGACGCGGACGGCCTGCCCTCGCCCTCCGGCGGCACCCAGGCCCCGAAGTACGCCCCCTCCTTCGGCGGCACCGGGGCCACGCCCGCCCGCGCCGTCGTCGTGATCTTCGGCGCGGCCCCCGCGCCGCCGCCACAGCCCGCCGCCACTGTCGCGACCATCGCCGCGGTGGCGAGCAGGGCCGTCCCCAGGATCGGCAACCTCGCCCGCGCCGTCCGCGAACGCCCCTTCACATCGACCTCCGGCTCGTCCTGTCCAGTGTCCCCCGTGGAGCCGTCCGTCCCCAGGCTCCCCGCAGCACTCCGCACCCCGAAAAAAACACGCTCTGCTGAAAACATGCCCCCGCTGAGAAAACACGCCCTAGGGGGTCGGGAGCTGATCTCCCCGGCGTGAAGGACCATACTCGGCAATCCGGGCGAAGGCGGCCACGTCCAGAGCTTCCCCCCTCGCCCGGGGGTCCACGCCCGCGGCGCGCAGGGCCTCCTCGGCGGCCGCCGCGGACCCGGCCCAGCTCGCCAGCGCGGCGCGCAGCGTCTTGCGGCGCTGCGCGAACGCGGCGTCCACCACGGCGAACACCTCCTCGCGGGTCGCGGCGGTCTGCGGCGGCTCGCGGCGGGTGAACGCGACGAGGCCCGAGTCGACGTTCGGCGCGGGCCAGAACACCGCGCGGCCGACCGCCCCGGCCCGGCGCGCGTGCCCGTACCAGGCGAGCTTCACCGACGGGACGCCGTAGATCTTCCCGCCGGGCGCGGCGACCATCCGGTCGGCGACCTCGGCCTGCACCATCACGAGCGCGGTCCGCAGCGACGGCAGGACGGCCAGCAGGTGCAGGACGACCGGCACCGCCACGTTGTACGGGAGGTTCGCGACGAGCGCCGTCGGCTCCGGCCCCGGCACCTGTGTGATCTTCATCGCATCGGCGTGGACGACCTCCAGCCGTCCGGCGAGATCAGGCGCCCGCGCCTCGACCGTGCCGGGCAGCGCCGCGGCCAGCCCGCGGTCCACCTCGACGGCGACGACGCGCCCCGCCTCCGGGAGCAGGGCGAGCGTCAGCGAGCCGAGCCCCGGCCCGACCTCGATCACGACGTCGCCGGGGCGCACCCCGGCCGTCCGGACGATCCGCCGGACGGTGTTCGCGTCGATGACGAAGTTCTGCCCGAGCGTCTTCGTCGGCCTGACGCCGAGCCGTTCCGCCAGCTCGCGCACGTCCGCCGGACCCAGCAGCCCCGCCTTTGTCTCCCCCACGCCCCCGATTGTTCCAGCTCAGCCGAACAGGAATTTCCCGCAGTTGGGCCACTGGCCCTGCCAGCGGCCGTTCACCCTCTTGTAGAGGAGCTGCGCGCGGTAGGTCTGCTCGGCCGCGCTGGCGTCCGACGGCTTGCCCTTCCCGCCGACCGACGCCCACGAGGCCAAGGAGAACTGGTACAGCCCGTAGTAACCGGCCGGGTTCACGGCCTTCGGGTTGTTGTTCGACTCGCAGTTCGCGAGACCGCGCCAGTTCAGCCTGGCCGCCGAGCCGGTGCCCGCCGACTCGGGGCCGACCGCGACGACCCGCGCGACGGGCTTCCGCTTGATCCGCTGCGTGATGACCTTCTTGACGGGCTTGAGCCTCCCGCCCTTCCCGACCGGCCGCCGGACGTACGCCCACGTCACGATCTTGATGCCGGGGCGGCCCTCGCGCAGCACCTTCTCGCCCCACGGCGGCACCGAGGCGCTCTTCTTGCGGATCGTCTTCGCGGGCACCTTCACGGCCAGGGTCTTCGGCGCCGACAGCAGCCGCAGGACCTTCACGACGTCCCCGGCGGGCTGGTCGATGGTCGGCTTGACCAGGTCGTACTGGCCCAGCGCGACCCCGGCCTCCTGGAGGACCTGCCGGACGGTCGTGCCCGTCGTCATCGTCTCGGTCCGCTTGCCGTCCACGACGATGACGACCTTGTGCGGCGCGGGCGCGTCGGCGCGCGGCGCGTCCGCGGCGGCCTTGGGACCGGCCGATCCATCGCCGCCGCACCCCGCCGCCGACACCGACAACGCCGCGGCCAGCAGCACATGGACGGCAGGACGACGCAGGGGGTGGCGACGCACGGGTACCTCCAAGGGGGTCGGGCTCAGGGGCGCCCGCTCAGAGGCCAGAGAGTAGAGCCGCCCGCCGCGTCTCCGCCACCACATCACTCACATGCGTCCCGCCGGCCCCCGGAGGCGCGGGCCGCTGCCCCGGGCCTTACCGGCTGCCCCAGGCCCTACCAGCTGCCCCGGGCCTTACCAGGGGCCGAAGGCGCGTTCGCCGTTGGCGGCGATGGCCGTGCACAGGTCCGCCACGTCCACGCCCTTGTACTCCGCCATCGCGCGGACGGTGTGCGGGATCAGGTACGAGGCGTTCGGCTTCCCCCGGTGCGGGATCGGCGTCAGGAACGGCGCGTCGGTCTCCACGAGCACCAGGTCGAGCGGCGCCGCCTTCAGCGCCTCCCGCAGCGGCTCGGCGTTCTTGAACGTGACGTTCCCGGCGAAGCTCATCAGATAGCCGCGCTCGGCGCAGATCTCGGCCATCCGGGCGTCGCCGGAATAGCAGTGGAAGACGACCGTGCCGGGCGCGCCCTCCTCGTCCAGGACGCGCAGGACGTCGTCGTGCGCCTCGCGGTCATGGACGACGAGCGCCTTCCCGGTCCGCTTGGCGATCTCGATGTGGCCGCGGAAGGCGCGGTGCTGGTCGTCCTTCGGCGCCCAGTCGCGGTAGTAGTCCAGGCCCGTCTCGCCGATCGCGCGGACCTTCCAGTGCGCGGCCAGCCGCGCCACGTCCTCCAGGACGGCGTCGGAGATCCCGGTCGTCTCGTTCGGGTGGATCGCGACCGCCGCGTAGACGTCGTCGAACTCGCGGGCGGCGTCCACGGCGAACCGCGACGACGGCAGGTCGCAGCCGATCGTGACGATCCGGGTGACGCCCGCCGCCTTCGCCGACCGCAGCTGCTCCTGCACCGGGGTGTCGACGATGTCGAGATGGCAGTGGCTGTCGAACACGTCCACCGGGAGGCGCTCGGGGAGCGGCGCGAACGAGCGTGAGCTCTGCCCGTCCCCGTCCCGGCTCAACGGTTCTCCAGCCTGGCGAGCTCCTCGTCCACCACGGACGTGTCGAGCTTCGTGAACAGCGGGACCGGCTTCGTCAGCGGGACGCCCGGCTTGATCGGCATGGACTCCCAGCGCGCCTCGGTCGCGTAGTCGCCGGTCAGGATGGTGTAGTCGGGGCCGCCGTCCTCAGACACGGTCTGCAGTTCGGGCATGCCGCTCCACACGCCCTGCCCGCCGAGCATCTCGTAGACCTTCTGCGACGAGCGCGGCAGGAACGGCGTCAGCAGCGTCTTCGCGTCGTCGACGACCTGCAGCGCGGTGTGCAGGATCGACTTGACGCGGGCCGGGTCGTCCTTCAGCTTCCACGGCGCCTGGTCGGACAGGTACTTGTTGGCGTCGCGGACGACGTCCAGCGCCTCGGTGATCGAGTTCTTGAACCGGGACCGTTCGAGCTCCGCGCCCACGGCCGCGAACGCGTTCCGGCTGCGCTCCATCAGCGCCCGGTCGGCGTCGGTGAGGTCGCCCGCCTCCGGGACCGCGCCGAAGTTCTTCGCCGCCATGTTCACCGACCGGTTGACGAGGTTGCCCCACGCGGCGACCAGCTCGTCGTTGTTGCGGCGGACGAACTCCGCCCACGTGAAGTCGGTGTCCTGGTTCTCGGGCCCGGCGACCGCGACGTAGTAGCGCAGCGCGTCCACGTCGTAGCGGGCGAGGAAGTCCTGCACGTAGATGACGACCTGGCGGGACGAGGAGAACTTCTTGCCCTCCATCGTCAGGAACTCCGACGACACGACCTCCGTCGGCACGTTCAGCCCGCCGAGGGACCCGGGCGTGCCGCCCTTGTCGCCCTTGCCGCTGTAGCCGAGGAGCATCGCCGGCCAGATCTCGGCGTGGAAGACGATGTTGTCCTTGCCCATGAAGTAGTAGGACAGGGCGTCCGGGTCCTGCCACCAGGCGCGCCACGCCTCCGGGTCGCCGGACCGCCGCGCCCACTCCACGGACGCGGAGAAGTATCCGACGACCGCGTCGAACCACACGTACAGCTTCTTCGCCGGGTTGTCGCGCCAGCCGTCCAGCGGGATCGGGACGCCCCAGTCGAGGTCGCGGCTGATCGCGCGCGGCTGCATGTCGTCCAGCAGGTTCAGCGCGAACTTCAGCACGTTCGGCCGCCACGCCAGCGCGCCGTTCTGCTTGCCGCGCAGGTACCGGCCGAGGACCTCGGTGAACGCGGGCAGGTCGAGCATGAAGTGCTCGGTCTCGACGAACTTCGGCTTCTCGCCGTTGATCCGCGACACCGGGTTGATCAGGTCGACGGGGTCGAGCTGGTTGCCGCAGTTGTCGCACTGGTCGCCGCGCGCGCCGTCGTACCCGCAGATCGGGCAGGTGCCCTCGATGTAGCGGTCGGGGAGCGTCCGCCCGGTGGACGGCGAGATCGCGCCCATCGTCTTCTGCGGGAAGATGTAGCCGTTGTCGTACAGGCCCTTGAAGATCTCCTGGACGACGGCGTAGTGGTTCAGCGTCGTCGTCCGGGTGAACAGGTCGTAGGTCATGCCGAGGCCGTGCAGATCCTGCGCGATCACGCCGTTGTACCGGTCGGCGAGCTCCCGGGCGGACACGCCCTCCTTGTCGGCTTGGACCTGGATCGGCGTGCCGTGCTCGTCGGTGCCGCTGACCATGAGTACCGTGTTACCCGCCATCCGCTGGTAGCGGCTGAACATGTCGGCGGGCAGCGCGAAACCGGAGACGTGCCCGATGTGACGGGGCCCGTTGGCGTACGGCCAGGCGGGCGCGGTCAAGATATGACGGCTTGACGAGGACATGGAATCAAGGGTAGTCGCGTCACGGACGGCGCGGCACGCGAGTATCCTGGTCCGTCGTCTCAGGGGCATTCACCCGGGTGTCAGCGGGCCCGGGCATCGGCAGCACTGATCAGCGGAGGCGGAGCCAGGCATGGCCCAGACCACGTCCGACGAGCCGGCCGTCGGCGAGGCGGCGACCGGAACCGAGCCGGACGGACCGGACCGGCCGGACGAGCCGGACGGGCCGCGGGGAGGCCCGCTGGCACGCCTGGCCGCGGGAACGGCCGCGCGGGTCCGGCGGACGCGGCGGGTCGTGTGGCTGTCCCTGCTGGTGGCGGCGGCCACGGTGCTCGTGCAGTGGGTGATCATGACGCCGCCGCTGTACTTCGACCCGTACTACGTGTGGCTCGCCGCCCGCGACTGGCCCGACGTCCCGCTGACGGTGTGGCCGTTCGACGAGGTCCCGCACCAGGTCACCCGGATCGGCCTGGTGCTGCCCGCGCGGCTCGTCCAGGAGGTCCTCGGGGACGGCCAGGCCGGCTTCTTCGTCGTCGCGGCGCTCGGCGGCTGCGCGTTCTTCGTCGGGACGTACCTGGTCGTCAGGTCGCTGTTCGGGGACGTGGCGGGCGTGGCGTCCGCCGCCGTCCTGCTGATCCACCCGTTCTTCACGATGACGAACCCGTTCGGCCACGAGATCACCTGGTCGACCGGGGCGGTGCTGCCGGACATGCCCGGCGCCGGGCTGTTCGCGATCGGGATGGCGGGCCTCGTCGTCGCGAGCCGCAGGACGGGACGCGCCCAGACCCGCATGCTGATCCTCGCCGGGGTGTGCATGGGCTCGGCGTTCCTCGTCCGGGAGTTCCTGGCCTTCCTGTTCCTCCCGATCCCCGTCTACCTGGCGCTGCTGCGGATCCCGTGGCGCCGGAACGTCACGGTCGGCGCGCCGATGCTGCTGATCCTGGCGGTCAGCCTCGTCCACAACCAGATCGTGTGGGGCAGCCCGCTGGCCGGGCTGATCTCCGCCGCGGAGCACGGCGGCCAGTCCCGCGACTACGTGACGCGCGAGCTCGCCGCCCGCTCGTTCCTGCGCGCCATGCACGACTGGAACGAGCTCGGCATGATCTTCACCGCCGCGCTGGTGCTCACGACCCTCGGCTGGTCCGTCACCCACGACCGGCGGCTCGCGCTGATCCTCGTGTGGTTCTGCAGCCTCGCCGTCCCGCTGACGCTGTTCTCCGGCGTCCTCGACCCGAACGACATCTCGCTGCGGGCCTGGCTGCAGCGGTACTGGTTCGCGGTGCTGCCCCCGCTGCTCGCGGGCGGCTTCGGCTCGCTGATCCTGATGCTCCGCATGCTGCCGTCCGACCTCGTCCCCCAGAAGCAGTTGCGCACCCGGATCATCCCGGTGCTGCTGGTGGCGCTCAGCGGGGTGTACGGGGTCGTCGCCGTCCGGGCCGTCCCCGACCTGCCGCGCGACAAGGCGTGGGGCGAGCTGCGCGGCTACCTCGCCGGGCACCGCGACATCACGCTGATCTGCGCCGACCGGCGCCTCGCGCAGACCCTGACGTTCTATACGCGCGACGTGTGGGGCGACCCGGTCTGGCGCGGCGAGATCCGCGACTTCCCGCACTACATGCCGCAGATCCCGCGGAACGCGACCGAGGGCCCGATGCTGTACACGCGGTGGCGCGGCATGGAGTCGCAGATCGCGGGCGGCTGGCGGCCGGACCCGGCGAAGGGCTGGCGCCTCATGTGGCGCTCGTCCGACGGCATCCTCCAGCTCTGGAACCCGCCGCCCCGACCGGCTGAGAGCTAGCGCGCCCAGGCGACCCAGTCGCCCTGGACGGTGCGGCGGCTGTCGATGATCCGCCAGCCGGGCGGGGCGCCCTTCGGCCAGGACTCGGCGGCCGGCTTGTCCTTCGGCCACGCCAGGACGACCATGTCCACGTTCCGCGGCGGGGGCGTCCAGCGGGCGTCGAAGACGCTGCCGTCGCTCCACCAGGCCCAGTAGTAGTGCGACAGCCGGATCGTCCACGGGACGTTCCAGTCGACGGCGATCGACCGCTGCCGATGCAGGTCGATCTTCTGCCTGATGTCGGTGTGCGCGGTCTCGTCGCGGACGAGCGGCCGGGCGATCCGGTCGGTCGCCGTCACGGACATCCCGACCGCGACGACGGCGAGCACGCCCGCGAGCAGCAGCGGCCCGCTGCGCCGCAGCCGGACGACGGCCACGGACGCGCCCAGCAGCACGAGCGCGGCCGCCGTGGCGTGCCACAGTTGGAACGACTCCCAGTCCCACGTCAGGAACGACGTCTCCGGGAAGTCGTAGGGCGTGTGCTTGTACAGGGTGAGCAGATCGCCCGCGTACCACTGGACGACGCACGCGGCGACGACCGTCAGGGTGGCCGCCGAGGCCGACGCCCACAGCAGCGTCCGCGGCGACGCACGCAGCAGGACCGCGACCCCGACGGCGAACAGCACCGGCGTGATGGACGCGAGGTAGCGGCCGTAGACGTAGTTGCCGATGCGGTATTCGACCGGGAGCGCCGCCGAGGTGGCGAACGCGATGCCCGCCACGATCGCGATGACGGCGAGCGCGAGCGCCCGCGTCCGTCCAGGCGCGCCCAGCGGTGTTCCAGCGGGACGGACGGCGACGAACGCGACCGCCACGAGGCCGATCGCCGCCATCCCGCCGGTCGCGGCGGCCTGGTACCAGACCTGTCCGGTGCCGAGCGACAGCATCCAGCCCCAGCCGTCCTCGGACGTGAGCCGCCGGACGACGTTGCCGCCCAGGTCGTTGTCTCCCTGCGGGTACATGTGCGGCAGCAGCGACCGGTTCAGTAGCATCCCGGCGCCCGTCCCGGCGGCGGCCGCGAGCGCGGCGAGGCCCGCCGCGCGCCAGGACCGCCACCGGAACACCAGCGCCGCCGCGAGCAGCGCGACATGCGCGGCCAGCAGGACCGCGCCGCGCGTGTGGCAGGCATAGGCGTAGGCGACGATCAGCGACGCGCCCGCCCCGGCAAGGTTCAGCCGCGCGGACGAGCGCGGACCCGCAGGCGGCGGCGCGTTCAGCCACGCGTGGACGAGTAGCAGCCAGCCGACCAGCATCACCGGCAGGATCGCGTCCGTCAGCGCGAACTCGGAGTAGAACAGCACGGACGGCAGCACCGCCGTCACGTGCCCGAAGACGTACGACCAGCGCCTGCGCACCCGGAGGCGGCGCAGCAGCAGGTAGCCCAGCGGGAGCATGGCGGCGCTGATCAGCGCGTTGATCACCAGGGCGCCGCGGTAGACGCTCACCGGGTCGTCGCCGAACCAGAACGCGGGCGTCAGCAGCAGCGGGTAGCCGCCGCGGTAGACGGTCCCGTACGACATGTCCGCGTCGGCGCCGCCGGTCAGGACGCGGGCGGCGAACAGGTAGCCCGACTCGTCCGGGGTGGCGACGGGCACCGTCTGCCCGGACGCCAGCACGAGCCGGACGGCGACCTGCGCGGCCCAGCCCAGCACGAACAACCAGGCCCAGCGGCGGCGGCTCGGCCGGGACGGGGCCGGGCGCCGGTCCGGCGGCGCGACCGGCGGGCGTGCGCTGACAGCCGGCCGGGCCGCCGACGGGGCCGCGGTCGGGGCCGGCGGCGCGGTCTCGGCGCCCGCCGGCGTTGGCGTGCTCATCGACGTACGGCCCCCCGGGCGCCGGGCTGTCAGAGAACGGTGATCCATCGACGGTCAAGCCTGTCACAACACTGTCCGGGCACCGGTCAAGGCCCGGGAACGCTCAGCGAGTTCTCGGCTTTCGCGACGTTCTGTCCCGCGTGTTTTTCAGATGTTGACAATCATCGCGTGACGGCTTCACGACCGGAATGACACGGATCGGCACGGATAGGCGAGTTACCGGCCGGACGCGCCGTCCTCGTCGCTCTGGTCGCCTTCGTCGCCTCCGGCCGCCCTCGTAGCGCCCGCCTTACCGGCAGTGCTCTTTCCGGCGGTGCTCTTCCCGGCGGGGACCTTCGCGGACTCGTCGTCCTTCGCGACCTGGCGGGCGGCGGCGTCCACGACTCCGGCGGCCTCCTCGGCCGCGTCCACGATCGGCGGGTGCTGGCGGCGGCGGATGCCGAGGATGCTGACGAACAGCGAGGCGAAGATGGCCTGGAGGCTCATCACGAGCGCGGTGGCGGCGGGGACGACGATGCGCAGCGACTCGCGCGGGTCCAGCTCGCCGAAGCTGTTGACCCGCCAGTGCAGCAGCGACGCGACGAGGCCGCCGAGACCGGCGACCGCGAGCAGCCCGCCGAGCAGCAGCCCGCGCTCCAGGCTCCACCAGTCGATGATCTTCTGGACCCGCTTGTCGTGCGGCAGGAATCCCTCCTGCATCGCGTAGACCTTCGTGAGCAGCGCGAACAGCACCGCCTGGAAGCCGATCACCAGTGCCGCCCCGGCGCCGACCAGCGTGTCGACGTCGAACGCGATCTCCCCGACCGTGACCGGACCGGTCGACAGCGCGATCCCGGCGAGCAGCCCGAGTGTCATGAAGACGAGACCGGGGATGAGGAACAGCCAGCGCGGGCTGTAGAGCATGAGGAAGCGGAGATGACGCCAACCGTCGCGCCAGGTGTTCAGGTGCGGGGCGCGGGTGCGGCCGTCCGGCGACAGCGTCGTCGGGACCTCGCGGATGTCGTAGCCCTGCAGGGTCGCCTTGACGACCATCTCGCTGGCGAACTCCATGCCGCCGGTCTGCAGGCCGAGCCGCATGATCGCTTCCTTGTCGAAGGCCCGCAGCCCGCAGTGGAAGTCGCCGATCTTGCTGCGGAAGAACAGCCGTCCGACGAAGCTGAGCACCGGGTTGCCGAGGTAGCGGTGCAGCGGCGGCATGGCGCCCTCCGCGATGCCGCCCTTGAACCGGTTGCCCATGACGAGGTCGGCGCCGCCGCGCAGCTCGTCCAGGAACGGGCCGAGGGTGGTGAAGTCGTAGGAGTCGTCGGCGTCGCCCATCGCGACGTACCGGCCGCGCGCGGCGCGGATCCCGCCCATGAGGGCGTTGCCGTACCCCTTGTCGATGACCGGCACGACACGCGCCCCCGCGTCCCTGGCGAGCTGCTGGCTGCCGTCGGTGCTGCCGTTGTCGGCGATGACGACCTCGCCGTCGATGCCGTTGTCCTCGAAGAACCCGATCGTCTTGCGGACGCAGGTCTCGACCGTCTCGGCCTCGTTCAGACACGGCATCACTACGGAGAGTTCCACGCGATCTCCTTCGTTACCCCTGGTGACGTTTTCCCTGATGGCGTTTCCCCTGATGACCGCCGGCGGGACGATCCACTAATCTCAGTTGTTCTGCGCGGCGGCCCGTCATCGTTCATGAATCCAGTGGTTCATGATGCCTGCCGGAGACGGGTATTGATGGCCGCTCTCGTCAAGAGCACCCGTATCGTGTTGCCCTATCGCAACCCAAAAAACATCGCCGCCACGTTCGCGGGCGGCAGGCTAGGACGTCAAGCATACGGGCACAGCGGCCCGGAAGGGGTGGGTCGGCTGTGACGCACGCCGGACAGCGCAGTGCCCTCGACCAACAGCGCAGTGCCCTCAACCAACGCAGTGCCGCCGGACAGGGGGCCGGACACCGAAGGGGAGGTGCGGCAGTGGCGGGCGAATCGCCGCGGGGCGCCGCGGCCGGCACGGGGCAGGTGGACGCGGCGCCGGGCGGCACGGGCGGGACGGCCCTGGCCACGGCGGACGGGGCGGACGGAGCCGCCGAGGACGCGGACGGGCGGCCCGGAGCGTCCACCGCGGCCGACACGCCCGGCGGGACGACGACCGTCCCGGTCCCGGACGAGGACCAGAGGGACGGGACCCTCCAGGACGAGCCGGGCTCCGAATCGGCGGCGGGCCCCGAATCGGGTGATCAGGCGTCCGGGACGCCGGAGGACGAGGCCGCCGACTCCCAGGGCAGGCGGCGCGGCCGCGGCCTGTGGGAGCTCGCCAGGCGGCACCCCGCGTTCAGTGTGATCATTGCCACAGCGGCGCTGCTCCGCGTCGTGGCGATGCTCGGCTACCAGCCGGTGATGTTCTTCAACGACAGCTTCGACTACCTGCACGTCGCGACCGACCCCTACCCGCATCCGCTGCGGCCGGACGGGTACGCCTTCCTGCTGCTCGTCCTCAAGCCGTTCCACAGCTTCGTACTCGTCTCCGCCGTCCAGCACCTCATGGGCCTGGCGATGGGCGTGATGATCTACGCGCTGCTGCGGCGGCGGTTCCGGCTGCCCGGCTGGGGCGCCGCGCTCGCCGCCGCGCCCGTGCTGCTGGACGCCTACCAGCTCCAGCTCGAGCACCTCGTCCTGTCGGACACGATGTTCACGTTCCTGGTGATGAGCGCGGTCACGCTGCTGCTGTGGCGGGACCGGCCGTCCTGGAAGATCGCCGCGGCGGTCGGGCTGATCGTCGGGCTGGCGTGGCTGACCCGGTCGGTCGGCATGCCGGTGCTGCTCGGCGTCCTGGTGTACATGCTGATCCGGCGCAGCGGCTGGAAGATCATGGCGGCCACGCTCGCGGCCTGCATGCTGCCGGTGCTGGCGTACATGGGCTGGTACAAGGCCGACAGCGACAAGTTCGCGATCACCGAGAGCAACGGGATCTTCCTGTACGCGCGGGTCTACAAGTTCGCCGACTGCCACCAGATGAAGGACCTGCCGGTCAGCGAGTACCCGCTGTGCACCGAGCCCGCGAACCGGCTGCCGAACTCGCAGGACGGCATCTGGAACGCGCAGTCGCCGCTCAACCGCTACACCGGCACGCGGTTCAGCCCGGAGAACAACGCGCTCAGCAACGATTTCGCCAAGCGCGCGATCATCGCACAGCCGTTCGACTACCTGAAGGTCGTCGCGCACGACTTCTTCAAGGTGTTCCGCTGGGAGCGGACGGTGTTCCCGGACGAGGCGACGTACTCGCAGTACGAGTTCGGGAAGAAGAGCAGGCCGCTACCCGAATGGCACATGCCCGGCGGAGGGATCGCGTCCGCGGAGGCCAGGGCCTACGAGCGCGGCGACGCCCGCACCCAGGTCGTCGAGCCGTTCGCCGGGGTCGCCCGCGGCTACCAGGACGTCTTCTACCTGCGCGGGACGATGATCGGCGCCATCCTGCTCATCGGGCTGGCGGGGCTCGTCCCGCTGTGGCGGCGGTTCGGCGGCGAGGCGCTCCTGCCGTGGACGCTCGCGACCGGCCTCCTGCTGGCGCCCGCCGCCACCGCGGAGTTCGACTACCGGTACGTGCTCCCCGCCATCCCCCTCGCGGCACTCGCGGCCGGGGCCGCGTTCAGGCCAGAGGCCCGCGCGACGGCCGCCGGCTGGACGCGCACCCTCCGCGCCCTTCCGAAAGCCCGGCGCGGCAAGGACGAGGCAACGCCCCAGGACGCCGACACCCCCAAGACCCCGAGCGCCTAGCTCTCGGGGCCCTCGGGCCCTCAAGGGCCCGCTTCACCAGGCGTGCATGCGGCGAAGGTGGTACACCATCGCCACGTCGCTGCCGCTGCGCGCCTCCGGCAGCTCGCCGTGCCTGCCCTTCATCGCGGACAGCGCCTTGACGTTCTGGCTCTGGCAGTTCGGGCAGGAACGGTCCACCCAGGGCGTCGTGCAGGGCTGGCCGCCGCGCTCGTAGACAACGGCCTCGTTCCCGTGCCCGTCGCCGTAATGGCGGGCATCCAGCTCCTCGTCCCAGGTCGTCGCGCAGTTCAGGCACTCGAAGACCCAGATTTCGTGGCTCGACCATGCGTCCCGCACGGCTCTCACCTCCGCATCCGTGGCGACGCCACCAACTCCATAGTGCGCCCCGGATTCCGGTGACCGCTACTTCCTGGCGCGGACGACGGCGTCGTAGACCAGCCGCTTCGGGGCGCCGTTCTCCTTGGCGACCTCCGCGATGGCCTGCTTGCGGGGCGTCCCGGCGTCCTCGCGCGCGGCGACGGCGGCGGCCAGCTCCGCCGGGTCGGACAGCCCTTCCGGCTCGGGCGCCCCGCCGACCACCAGCGTGATCTCGCCGAGCACTCCGCCCTCCGCCCACGCGGCCAGCTCGCCGAGGCTCCCCCGGCGGATCTCCTCGTAGGTCTTGGTCAGCTCCCGGCAGACGGCGGCCGGACGGTCCGCGCCGAACGCGTCCGCCATCGCGGTGAGGGTCACCGGGAGCCGGCGCGGGGACTCGAAGAACACCATCGTGCGGGGCTCGCCCGCGAGCGCGTCCAGCCGCCGGGCCCGCTCGCCCGGCTTGCGCGGCGGGAACCCCTCGAAGCAGAACCGGTCGGTGGGCAGGCCGGACGCCACCAGCGCGGTCGTGACGGCGGACGGACCGGGCAGCACCGACACCGGCACGCCTTCGGCGACGGCCGCGCGGACGAGCCGGTATCCGGGATCGGAGACGCCGGGCATGCCCGCGTCGGTGATCACGAGGACGTCCCGTCCGGCGAGCAGCTCGGCCAGCAGCCCTTCCGCCCGCGCCTTCTCGTTCTGGTCGTGGTACGACACGATCCGCGCGGTGAGCGGCACGCCGAGGTCGCCCGCGAGCCGCCGCAGCCGCCGCGTGTCCTCGGCCGCGATCACCGGCGCGTCCGCCAGCGCCGCCCGCAGCCGCGCCGACGCGTCCTCCGGCCGCCCGATCGGCGCCGCCGCGAGCACCAGAGTCCCCATCACGCGCCCCAGTCTTCCACCTGCGCCGCGCACGGCGTTCTCCGCCCGAAACCGGCGGGTCCCGGCCGCCCGTACGATAACTGGATGGCGACGACGGATCTCGTGCACGCGCCGGCCACCGGGTCACGGCGGAGGCCGCCCCCGCTCCGGGAGTGGCTCGCGCCCGCGATCCCCGGCAGCCCGCTGCTGTCCTGGCTGGGGCCGCTCCTGGTGACGCTGTTCGCCGGCTACCTGCGGTTCGACGGGCTGGGGACGCCGAAGTCGGTGGTGTTCGACGAGACGTACTACGCCAAGGACGCGCTGGCCCTGCTGGAGTTCGGCTGGGAGCACAACACCGTCAAGGACGCCGACAAGCTGCTGATCGCCGATCAGGACGCGAACATCTGGACGGACGGCCCCTCGTTCGTCGCGCATCCGCCGTTCGGCAAGTGGATGATCGCGGTGGGCGAGTGGATGTTCGGCGCGACGCCGTTCGGATGGCGGTTCATCCCGGCCCTCGCCGGGACGCTGTCGGTCCTGATCCTGTGCCGGGTCGCGCGCCGGATGACGGGGTCGACGATGCTCGGCTGCGCCGCCGGGCTGCTGCTCGCCGTTGACGGCCTCGCGTTCGTGACCAGCCGCGCCGCGCTGCTCGACATCTTCGTGATGTTCTGGGTCCTCGCCGGGTTCGCGTGCCTGGTGAACGACCGCGACCGCTCCCGCCGCGTCCTCGCCGAGAAGCTCGAACGGGGGGACACGTCCCTCTACGGGCCGTTCCTCGTGCACGGCTGGCGGTGGGGCGCGGGCGTCTGCCTCGGCCTGGCCTGCGCCACCAAGTGGACGGGCGTCTTCTACGTCGCCGCGTTCGGGCTGATGGTCGTCCTGTGGGACTACGGCGCCCGCCGCGCGGCCGGGGTCCGGGCGCCGTTCACCGGGACGTTGGCGCTGGAGGCCGTCCCGGCGTTCGTGCAGCTCGTCGTGGTCGGGCTGCTGACCTACCTGGCGACGTGGTGGGGCTGGATCTTCAGGCCGGGCGCCTGGGGACGGGGCGAGGCGTCCAGCCATGTGCTGTGGCGGCCGTTCGAGGCGATGCCCGACCTGTGGCGCCACCACAAGCAGATCCTCGACTTCCACACCGGGCTGGACGACAAGCATCCGTACCAGTCGTGGCCGTGGGACTGGCCCGTCCTGCGGCGTCCGGTCGCGTTCTTCTACACCGAGCCGAAGAACGCCTGCGGCGAGGCGACGCGCTGCTCCCGCGAGATCCTCGGGATCGGCACGCCCGCGCTGTGGTGGGGCGCGCTGGCGGCGCTGATCGCCGTCGCGATCATCTGGGTCATGCTGCGGGACTGGCGGGCCGGGGCGATCCTGCTCGGCTTCCTCGCGGGCTGGCTGACCTGGTTCCCGTCCGCGTTCGCCGAGCGGACGATGTTCCTGTTCTACGCGACGCCGCTGATCCCGTTCATGGTGCTGGCGGTCGTCCTGGTGCTGGGGTATCTGATGGGGCCCGCGCCCGCCTCGTACGCGGGGGCGCACGCCGCCCGTCCCGGCGAGCACTACGACGACGCGTCCGAGGACGCGTCCGCCCTTCCCGGCTACGAGCCGGGCGGCGCGCACACGGCCGTGGATCCGGGGCCGCCCCCGCCGGGCGCGGGGATGCGGCGGCTGGTCGGCGCGGCCGCCGCGGGCGCGTTCCTGCTGGTGGTGCTGGCGAACTTCGCCTACTTCCACCCGATCCTGTCGGCCCAGACGATCCCGTACGACGACTGGCACGAGCGGATCTGGTTCGGCTCCTGGGTCTGACGGGCCCGATCAGCGGCCGCCCGGTCGGCCGGTCGGCCGGTCGGCGGTCGCCGGTCGGCCGGTCGGCGGTCGGCGGTCGGCCGGACGCGGGGTCAGGCGTTGGCCTTGGCGGCGACGGCCGGGGCGGGGTGCGGACGCAGCGTCCTGCCGCCGGCCAGGCAGAAGACCAGGGCGAGGACGCCGCCCGCCCCGGCCCCGGCGAACGCGCCGGGCACGCCCGCGAGGTCCTGCCCGAGGCCGGCGGCGAACGAGCCGGCCGAGCTGCCCGCGCCGACCGCCGCGACGACCCACGCGAACGCCTCGGTGACGGTCCCGCTCGGCGCGAGCCGGTCGACGAGCGTGAAGCTGCACGCGAGCACGGGCGCGAGGAAGACGCCGGACGCGAACGCGAGCACCGACATGGCCGCCGGCCCCGGCGCGAGGACGAGCGGGACGTACCCGGCGGCGAGCGCGGCCAGCAGCCACGGCAGCCGCCGGTGCGGCGCGCCCGTCCACCGCCTGGCGCCGTAGACGATCCCGCCCGCGAGCGCGCCGCCCGCCATGCACGCCAGCAGCAGCCCGGACGCGACGTCGCTGTCCTGCCGTTCGGCGTAGGCGACGACGGCGACCGCGTACACGCCGAGCGCGATCCCGGCGCAGGCCAGGGACAGCAGCAGCACCCGCAGGCCGGGCGATCGCAGCGGCCCGGCCCAGTCGGCGGCGCGCGGTTCGCCCGTCCAGCGGCGCGACGGCCCGGACAGCGCGACGATCAGCGTCCCGGCGATGCCGAGCGCGCCGGTCAGCAGCAGCGCGGTCTCGGTGTTCACGACGGCCGCGGCGACGACGAGCAGCGGCCCGAGGGTGAAGAGGAGCTCCTGGGACGCGGCGTCGAGCGCGTAGGCGGTGTCGACCTGGTCGGGGCCGTCCAGGACGTCCTGCCAGAGGGCGCGCAGCCCGGCCTCCAGCGGCGGCGTGGCGAACCCGGCGGCGACCACCGCGAGGACGGCCGCGGGCAGCGGGCCGGCTCCGACGGCGGCGAGGAGCCCGAAGCCCGCGGCGGACGCCAGCGCGGCCGGGATCAGGACGCGGGGCTGCCCGAACCGGTCCATGGCGCGGCCGAGGGCGGGCTGCCCGGCGGCGGTCGCCAGGCCGAGGATCGCGGCGAGCGTCCCGGCGAGGGGGTAGCCGCCGCCGTCGGCCCGGACGTGCAGCACGACGGCGAGCATCCCCATCCCGTTGGGCAGCCGGCCGAGGAGGGTCGCGCCGAGCAGCCTCCCCGCGTACGGCCGTCGCAGGAAGACGACATAACCCCGCATCATGCCCCCGTATTTCACCCCGTCATACGTATTACCCGCCGGGGTCATACGTACCACCTCCGGGGCGTGCGGCGCTAGTCTGAATTCGTCCATGATCGGCCAGGGGAGGCGCAGGTGCCGGCAGTCAGCCGTCCCACCAGCAAGGACGTGGCTCAGGAGGCCGGAGTCTCGCAGTCCACGGTCTCGCTCGTGCTGGGCGGCAAGTGGACGGGCCGGGTGTCCCCCGCCACCGCCCGCAGCGTCCGCAGCGCCGCCGCGCGCCTCGGCTACCGGCCGAACCAGGCGGCCCGGAACCTGCGGCTCGGCACGACCCGGACCGTCCTGCTGATGGTCCCGACCCTGACCGCGCCGTTCTTCGGCCCCGTCTACACCGGCGCGGCGCGGGTCGCGTCCCGGCACGGGTTCGGCGTCGTGGTCTCCACCTGGCCGGACGACACGGCGGATCCGGAGCGCGGGGCCGGGCAGGGGGCCGACAGCCCGTTCGCCGTGCCGGACGAGGCGATCGACGGCGTCCTCGCGTCCTCGCTGGCCGTCGAGGCGCTCGGCGAGTTCCGGCAGACGCCCGCCGTGATGCTCGACAGCGGCCCGGCGGGACCCTCAGGGCACCGCCTCCCCACGGTCGACTTCGGCGTCGCGGACGGGATGCGGGACATCGTCGCCCACCTCACCGCGCTCGGCCACCGCCGCGTCGGGCACGTGGCCGCCGGCGTCGACCAGTGGACGTTCCGCGCCCGCGCCGACGCCCTCGCCGGCGCCCTCGGGCGGGTGCCCGGCTCGGCCCTGCTCCGCGCGACGTGCGCCATCGACGTCGGCTCGGCCAAGGACGCCGCCGCGCGGCTGCTGGACCGTGCCGATCCGCCCACCGCCCTCATCTGCGACGACGACCTGATCGCCGCCGGCGCCTACAAGGCGGCGCGGGCGCGCGGGCTGGACATCCCCGGCGACCTGTCGGTCACCGGGTTCGACGACGTCCTGCTCGCCACCGCGCTGGAGCCGGAGCTGACGACCGTCCGGCTGCCCGCGGAGGAGCTGGGCGCGCAGGGCATGACGGCGCTGCTCGACCTCCTCGCCGGTCGCCGTCCCGCGCCCCGCGTCCTGCCGGGGCAGCTGATAGTCCGCGGCTCCACGACACCCCCGTCATCCTCTTAGAGTGCTCTCCTCCATGAAGGCCCCCGCTCCCCGGTTCCGAAAGCCGCTCGGCGCCGCCGTCCTCGCCCTTTCGGCCTTCGCCGCGATCGCCGGTTGCGACTCCGAGGCCACCCCGGCATCGAAGAGCAGCGCGTCGCCGCAGAGCCCGCAGAGCCCTGTGGTTTCCGCGGCGCCCGCGCCGTCGCAGAGCGATGTCACGGCGAAGCTCCGCAGGCTTGAGGAGACCCGCGACGTGCGAATCGGCGCCTATGCCGTCGACACTGCCACCGGCCGTTTCGTCGGGCACCGCGCGGACGAGACGTTCCCGTTCGCGTCCACGTTCAAGGCGATCGTCTGCGGAGCGGTCCTGCGGAAGGCGCGCAATTCCGACCCGGGGCTGATGGACCGCGTCATCCGGTACAAGAAGAGTGACCTGGCGGCCTTCTCCCCCGTCACCGAGAAGCACGTCGGCACCGGCATGACCGTCGCCGACCTGTGCCACGCGACGATCACGCAAAGCGACAACACCGCCGGGAATCTGATGCTGAAACAGGTCGGCGGACCGTCCGGCCTCACCGCGTTTCTCCGTTCGCTCGGCGACACGGTCAGCCGCGGCGACCGCTGGGAGCCCGGCCTCAACGACTGGAAGCCGGGCGAGAAGCGCGACACGACCTCGCCGCGCGCCTGGGCGGGCAGCCTGCGCGCCCTCACGGCCGGCGACGCCCTCGCGCCCGCCGACCGCGACCGGCTCATCGGCTGGCTGAAGGCCACCGTGACCGGCGGCGAGCGCATCCGCGCCGGCCTGCCCGAGGGCTGGACGGCGGGCGACAAGACCGGCACCGGCGGCACCTACGGCAGCGCCAACGACATCGCGATCGTCTGGCCGCCGTCCCGCGCCCCGCTGGTCATCGCGATCCTGACGACCAGGCCGGACGCGGACGCCGAAGCCGACGAGCGGGCCATCGCGGAGACGGCCCGCGTCCTCACGCAGGCCCTGCGCTGAGCGCAGCGCCGGGGCAGAGCCCCTTGCGACCGGGTCAGAGCCCCTTGAGGCCGGGTCAGAGCCCCTTGAGGAAGTTCGCCGCGATGGGGGCGGCCGCCTCGGCGCCCGTGCCCCCGCCCTCCACGATGACGGCGAAGGCGACGTCCTTCCGGTAGCCGATGAACCAGCCGTGGGTCGGCGGGTTCTCGCCCTCGCCGAACTCGGCGGTCCCGGTCTTGCCCGCCGTCCCGGACGGGAACGCGACGCCCGCCGCCGTCCCCTCGCTGACGACGGCGGGCATGATCGTCTGCAGCGCCTTCTTGACGGCGGGTTCGAGCTTCTTCGGCGGCTCGGGCTTGCGGCCGCCCGCGTCCGCGGCGTGCACGGTGTCGGCGGCGCTGACGAGGCGCGGCGACCGCCAGGTGCCGTCGGCCGCCGCTGCGGCGACGGCGGCCATGTTGAGCGGGCTGGTCAGCACCTTGCCCTGCCCGAAGGACGCGGCGGCGAACGCGGTGTCGTCCTTGTTCGCGGGGAACGCGGCGCGGACGGCCGGGACCCCCGCGATGATCGGCGCGTTGAACCCGAACTGGGACGCGACCTGCGTGAGCCGCTTCTCGCCCAGTTTGTCCACGGCGAGGCGCGCGAACGTGGTGTTGCACGAGTGCGCGAACGCCTCGCGGAACGGGACCGTCCCGAAGTCCTCGTGCTTGTAGTTGTGGAACGAGCGGCCGCCGATCGTGGTGGTGGCGGGGCAGGCGACCTTCGTGCTCGCGCCGACGCCGCCCGCGACGAGCGCGGCGGCGGTGACGACCTTGAACGTCGATCCGGGCGGGTACTGGCCCATCAGCGCCCGGTTGTAGCCGCCGGGCTTGTTCGCCACGGCGAGGATCTCCCCGGTGGACGGGCGCAGCGCGACCATCGCGGCGGGCTTCTTCGCCGCGCTCAGCGCCTTGCCTGCGGCGGCCTGCGCCTTCGGGTCGATGGTCGTCTTCAGCGGCTCGCCGGGCGAGCTGTCGAACCGCTTCAGCGTCTTGACCGGGGTGCCGTCCGCGCCGACGATCTGCACGGCGAGCCCCGGCGTCCCGGCGAGGCGCCGCTCGTACTGCTTCTGGAGGCCGTCCTGGCCGACCGGGTCGTCCTTGCGGTAGGGGGCGCGGAGCTTCTTCGCCGCCTCGGCGGACGCGGGGCCCACCGGTCCGGCGAGCTGCCGCGCGGAGCCGGACGGCGAGTCGCTCAGCGTGCTGCCGTCCGCGGCCAGGACCGCCGCGCGCTCCGGCCAGGCGCGGCCGGCGTTCAGCCGCTGCCCCTCCTTGAGCTCCGGGTACAGGAGCTGCGGCGACCACCGGACGCGCCATTCGCCGTCCCGCTCGACGAGCGGCAGCGGCGCCTCGTACGTCCACGTCCGGGTGCCGGCGAGGAGCAGCTCGGCGCCGTAGGACGCGCCCGCCTTCCCGCCGTCCGCGCTGCCCACGGACGCGACGGTGAACCGCTGGGCGGTGAGCCCGAGGTCGTCGTACATCCTGGTGAGGCGCTGCTCGAAGTCGGCGGGCGGACCGTCCGTCAGCGCCCTCATCGCCGCGTGGTCACGCTTCGTCCAGGCCGCGAGGTAGCGCTCGGCGGTGTCCCTCGGGTCGTCTCCCCGGGTCAGGAACCACACCGTCCCCGCCCCCGCGACCACGACCGCCGTCGCGATCGCCGCGACGATCCACACCCGCGGCGTGACCCTCCCGGATCGGCGCATCATCAGTCTCCTCCCCCTGGCCGAAGCCACCAGAACACCAGGCCGAGGCCGAAATGTCCAAGATTGATATCTATGTCACACATATATCTGAATTGATATGATCCCTGGTCGTGAACCTCGTCGGCCACCTGCGGTGCTTCGTCATCGTCGCGGAGGAGCTGCACTTCGGCCACGCGGCGGAACGGCTCGGCATGGCCCAGCCGCCGCTCAGCCAGCGGATCCAGCGGCTGGAGCGGGAGCTCGGCGTCCGGCTGTTCGACCGGTCGAGTCGCCGGGTGGAGCTCACCGCGCCCGGCAGGCTCCTGCTGGACGAGGCCCGTGACATCCTCGCCCGCGTGGAGCGCATCCACTCCGTCGCCGAGCGGGCCAGGCGCGGCGAGGCCGGCACGGTCCGCGCGGGCGTGCCGAGCGACCTCGGCGGGACGATCGTCGCCGCGCTCATCGCCGCCTTCCGCGACCGCCGCCCCGACCTGCGGCTCGACCTGCGCGAGACGGGCACGGCCGAGCAGGTCCGCGCACTCGCCGACGGCGCGCTGGACGCCGGCGTCGTCCGGCACCCCTGCGACACCCGCGACCTGGACCTCGGCCCGATGCTCGCCCAGCCCCTCGGCGTCCTGCTCCCCACCGCATCCTCGCTCGCGCTCACCAACCCCCACGGCGGGCCCACCGAAACCTACCCGCCCGCCGAAGTGCACCTGGCCGACCTTCGCGGATTCGACCTGGTCATGCCGCCGCGGGACGACGCGCCCGGCGCCCACGACGACCTGCTGGCGGCCTGCCGGCGGCACGGGTACGCGCCCGCCGCCGTCCACGAGGCGCGGCATCCGCAGTTCGCGCTGGGCCTCGTCCTGGCGGGGAGGGCGATGGCGCTCGTCCCCCGCACCGACGACTCCGCCGGGGTGACGTGGCGTCCCCTGGTGGGCGAGCCCCTCTCCTGGCGGACGTCCTGCGTGTGGCGCCGGGCCCGCGACCCCGAGCACGCCCGCGCGATCGCCGACTTCACCGCCGTCGCGACCGCCGTGCTGCGCAGCGAGGCCGGGATGACGCCGCCGGACGGCGTCCCCGCCCGCCGGGTCGTCCCGCGCCCGTCGTCCGGCTTCCTGGCATGAGCGCGGCACCGGGCATGGGCGAGACGAGCCGGGGTCCAGGCGCCGAGAACGTCCGTGCGGACGTGGCGGAGCGTGTCGAGGCTGAGTTCCGCTCCGCGGGCGTCACAGGGTTCCTGCACACCGTCGACATGGACACCGGACGGGAGGTCGCCGTCCGCGCTGACGCACCCGTCGTGCTCGCGTCGGTGTTCAAGGTGCCGCTGCTCGTCACGTTCCACCGGCAGGCCGGAGAGGGGCTGATCGACCCGTCCGAGCAGGTCACGCTGCCCGCGGAGGGCCGCACCACCGGGCCCACCGGGGTGTCGGGGATGCTGGACGAGGCGCGCATGTCGCTCCGCGACCTCACCTTCCTGATGATCACGGTCAGCGACAACGCAGCCGCCGACGTCGTGCTGGAGCGGGTCGGCCGGGACGCGGTCAACGCGACGTCCGCGGCGCTCGGGCTGCGCGACACCGTCGTCGAGGCCAGCGGACGCGAGCTGCACGAGACCCTCCTCGCGGACGCCGGGGCGGGCAGCGTCGCCGACGTGTGGGCCAAACTGGACGAGCCCGGCGTGCGCCCCCGCCTCCGCGCCCTCGATCCAGCCCGGACGAGCCGCAGCACCCCCCGCGACATGACCCGCCTGCTGTCGATGATCTGGCGGGACGAGGCCGCCCCGCCCGCAGGCTGCGCGGCGATGCGAAGGCTGTTCGGGCTCCAGGTGTGGCCGCACCGGCTGTCGTCCGGGTTCCCCTACGACGACGTGGTCGTCAGCGGCAAGACCGGGACGCTGCCGACGCTGCGCAACGAGGTCGGCGTCGTCGAGTACCCCGACGGCGGGCGGTACGCGGTCGCGGTGTTCACGCGATCGCCGCTGCCCGTAGCCGTCCTGCCGCAGGCGGACGCCGCCATCGGCGCCGCCGCACGCATCGCCGTCGAGCACCTCCGCCGCCCCTGATCGGAGCGCCCTCGCCCGGGCGACCGAACGTGACAGCCCCAATACCTCTGATCGGACGGACCGCTAACCCGGCACTCCCTCGGGAAACGTAGGCTGTACCCCTGCTTTGATCGTTCTTGGGGAGACTTCTTTGCGGCTGCCGGAGCATCTGGAGCCATTGCTCACCGACGAGCCGGTGCTCGACGTCTACTCGCACGGCCCGTGGCGCGTCCCCGACGGGCTCTTCGAGGAGATCTCGGACCGGATCGACGGGCTCGCGGCCGACCCGCGGGCCGCGGACCTGACCACCGACGAGCACAAGCTGCTGACGCTGCCCGCGTCGCTGGTCACCGCGGAGATCTTCGGCATCCTGGCGTTCCTGCCCGGCGGCGGCGCGATCAAGGCGGGCTCGTGGTCGCAGCTCCCCGAGCGGCTGCTGTACAAGCACCTCGTCAACCCCGGGCCGCTCAGCACCCGCATGACCCGCTGGGACGCGCCCGGCGGACGGTGGCGGCCGCCGGTCGACTGGCTGATCGAGGCGCCGGACCGGGAGTTGGCGATCGAGCTGGCGCGCGACTGCCTGTCCGTCCTGGAGGGCGTCCAGCCGCTGGAGGAACGCCGCAAGGCGCTGCTGCGGATGTACGACGACCCGCCCGAATGCGACGTCAACCTGCCGAAGATGGAGCTGCGCGAGCACTGGCACGCGCACGCGGGCGACGACATCGTCACCGCTGTGCCCGAGCTGCTCGGACCTGTCGGCTACCTGGAGTGGGTGTGCGGGGGGCTGCTCGCGTCCTACGAGCATCTGACGGAGGTGGCGCCGCGCGAGGAGAGCGTCGAGGTCCACCTGATCCAGTTGCTGCTGCAGGGCAGCATGGAGCACGTCCCGGCTGAGCTTGCCGTGGCGCTGGGCGAGGACCGCTACGGCGATCTGCAGCAGCGGTTCCCCGGCGAGCGGCGCGGGTTCAAGCCGGGCGCGTGGCAGGAGCGGACGCGGGCGTGGCTCGTCCGGGCGCTGGTCGCCGGGGCCGCCGACGCCTGCCGCGGCTGGCTCGACATGGCGATGCGGTTCGTCGCCGTCGTGCAGGGGCTGCCGGGCGACCCGTGGTTCCCGAAGGCCGAGTGGATCCCGGTCGGGCAGTTCCAGACCGACCTGCGGCGCCTGTACGCGCCGCGCCGCCGCGTCGTGAACCCGCTCACCGAGACGTTGAAGAGCGTCCCGGCGAAGGCCCCCCGGCCCGCCGGGCCGCGCACGCGCGGACGTCCGGAGATCGCGACGTCGCTGGTCGGGCAGCCCGAGGTGGTGCAGGCGCTGGAGGAGCTGACCCGCGGCGACGAGCCCGTCCGGCTGCTGCTCGCCGGGCCCGACGCCACCGGCAAGCGCGACGCCGCGCAGGAGCTGGCGAAGGCCCTCGCGTTCGGCCGCGACCCGCACTGGGTCACCGACAACCTGTTCACCGGGCAGCGGCTGTCGGACGCCGTCGCCAAGCTGCACGCCGACGCCCGCGACTGCGCCGGCGACCGGCTGCTCATCATCGAGGGCCTGGACGGCATCGTCACCGATCCCGGCAACGGCGAGGCGATCGCGTCCGAACTGCACCGGCTGCTGGCCGTCCACCCGGATCTGCACCTGGTGGCGCTGTGCGACGCGGGCGGCGAGGACCGGATCCGCGAGATCAACCCCGTCCTGCCGCAGCGGTTCCGCATCGCCCGGACGCGCCCGTTCACGGCGGAGGGCCACGCCGAGCTGTTCCGCCGCGCGCTGGAGGCCCGCGGCGCCCGCGGCACCCGGCAGGCCGTGGACGCGGCGGGCGCGCTGCTGGCCGCGACGCCGCCGATGCAGACGCTCCGCAACGCCCGCCTCGCCCCCCATCTCGCCGACCAGGTCGTCGCCGCCGTCCGCGCCCGAGCCGCCAAGGACACAGCGCAGCCCGCCAAGAACACAGCACAGCTCGCCAAAGACACAGCGCAAGCCACCAAAGACACAGCGCAGGCCACCAAGGAGGCAGCGCAAGCTGCCAAGGACGCAGCGCAGGCCGCCGACGGCACGGCGCCGGAGGACGAGAGCCGGGACGCGAAGCCGGTCGTCCGCAAGCAGGACATCCCAGAGACGCTGGACACCTCGCTCGCCGCCGGGAACCCGCTCGCCGAGCTGCACTCCCTCACCGGCCTCGACACCGTCAAGCACGAGATCGCGCTCATCGTCGCCGGGACGCACGCGGCGCGGCTGCGCAGCGAGTCCGGGCTGCAGATCACCCCGCCGACCCGGCACATGGTGTTCACCGGCAACCCCGGGACCGGCAAGACGATGGTGGCGCGGCTGCTCGGCCGCATCTACAAGCGGCTCGGGGTGCTGTCGTCCGGGCATCTGATCGAGGCGTCCCGCGCGCACCTCGTCGGCGAGTACATCGGGCAGACCGCGCCGCGCACCCGCCGGCTGGTGGAGCGCGCGCTCGGCGGCGTCCTGTTCATCGACGAGGCGTACACGCTGACGCAGTCCCCGCTGAAGGGCGACTACGGGCACGAGGCGATCGCCGAGCTGGTCAAGCTCATGGAGGACCACCGCGACGACCTCATCGTGATCGTCGCCGGCTACCAGCAGGAGATGGCGGAGTTCCTCGCCGCCAACCCGGGCCTGGACTCGCGCTTCCCCAAGCAGATCCACTTCCCCGACTACACCGACGACGAGCTGATCACCGTGTTCGGGCAGCTCGCCGCCGCGGACGGCTTCAAGCTCGCGCCCGGCACCGACGACGTCCTGCTCGCGATGCTGCGCCGCGCGCCCCGCGGCCCGTCGTTCGGCAACGGCCGCCTCATGCGGAACATGCTGGACGTCGCCGTCGCCAACCAGGCCGACCGCGTCGCGACCGCCGCCTTCGCCGCCGCCAAGAAGAAGAACGATGGCACCGGCAAGAAAGCGGGCCGAACGCCCACGAAGAAGGAACTGATCACCCTCACGGCCGACGATCTGCCCCCGCTCCTGGATCATCCCGAGGAATTCTTCGGCCTGTATCTGTAGGCGGGCGGGTATGACGTAGATGGCTTCCCCGCCCGCTAGACGGCGAGGAGGCCTCCATGCGCCCGGACGACCGGCGTCTCCTGCGCGGCATCGCCGACCAGGAGACGGCCCGCCTGCGGGACGGAACCCGGCCCTGGTCATGGTGGCTAGAACGCGCCGTCCTGCACGGCCGCCGCCACGGCTACACCGCCATCCTGCTGATCGGCGCGCAGTGGCGCGGGGCCACGGACGTCCGCGCTTATGAGGAGTGGCGTTGGGCGGGCCGCCAGGTCAAGAAGGGCGAGACGGGCATCCGCGTCCTCGGCCGGACGGGCGCGCCGCGCGCCGTCTTCGACGTCTCGCAGACGGACGGCCTCCCCCTCCCGGACCGATCCGGACTCCCCGACCGATCCGTGCCGCCCCCGCCCGACGCCGGACGCCACCTCGCGGCCATCACGGCGAAGGCCCCTGAGCGAGGCGTGCGGCGGATCGAGGCCGACTCCGTCGCGTTCCTGGTCGCGGCCTGGCTCGGGCTGGACCCGCCCATGCCCGCCTTCCCGGCGCGGGCGTTCTGGGCGGGCCCGGGATTGGGCGACCGCATCCTCCGGACGGCCCGGCGCCTGCACGGACGCGTGTCGGGCGCGTCCCAGACCGGCGTCATGGCGGACGCCCAGCGCTTCTTCCGTGCCCGGCTCGCGGCGAGCTGGGTGCCCGGCTACCTGGCCGGACGCGGATTCCCGCCAGGCGTCCAACGTCGCTGGCAGATCGGATGCGCACCCGCGGGCCCGCACGCGCTCACCGAACACCTGCGGACGCTCGGCCACGGCGACGAGGACATCGCCGCCGCCGGGCTGGCACGTCCCGGCGGCGGCGCGGGACGGCTCCGCGACACCTTCCGGGACCGCGCCATGTTCGCGATCCGGACGCCGGACGGCGCGATCGCGGGCTTCATCGGCCGCCGCCGCGACGGCGGCCCCGGACCCAAATACCTCAACGGCCCCGACACGCCGCTCTTCCACAAGGGCGAGCTGCTCTACGGCCTGCACGAGGCTCGCGACCGGCTCGCCGCCGGGGCGCGTCCCGTCCTCGTCGAGGGGCCGCTGGACGCGATCGCCGTCACGATGGCGGGCCCCGCCGAGTACGCGGCCGTCGCGACCTGCGGCCTCGCTCTCACCGCCGCGCAACTGGACGCGCTCGCGGAGGTCGCCGATCTGGCGACGGCGGGCGTCCTCGTCGCGCTGGACGGCGACCCGGCCGGACGCTCTGGAACCGTCCGGGCATGGGAGCGGCTCGCCGGAGTCGGCGGCCCGGTCGAGACCGCGGGCCTGCCGGACGACCTCGACCCCGCGGGCCTCCTCCAGGCCGAGGGCCGCGCGGCCGTCCTGCACGCCCTCCGCACCCGGACGCCGCTGATCGACACCGTCGTCGACGCCGCCGTCGAACGGGCGGGCGGGACGCTCGCCACGCCGGAGGACCGCCTCGCCGCGATCCGCGCGGCGTCCAAGGTCATCGCCGTCCGCCCGGCGGAGGCGGCGCGCCAGGTCGTCCGCGTCGCGTCCCGCGTCGACGTGCCGCCCGCGCTCATCACCGAGGTCCTGGTGGACACCGTCAGCCCGTGAAGGTCAGCCCTTGAGGGACGGCAGTCGTGCCGCCGTGTCGAACAGGAGGCTTTCGGCGCCGCGACGTGTGACGAGTTGCGCCCCGACCGGCAGGCCGCCGACCGTCCCGGCCGGGACGCTCAGCGCGGGCAGGCCCAGCACGTTCCACGCGCAGGTGAGGGCGACCAGCGCCGGTGCGTGCCGGCCGAACGGCCCCTCCGTCTCGCCGATCTTCGGGGCGGTCATCATCATGGTCGGCAGGGCCAGCAGGTCGTAGCGGTCCAGGAGGCCCGCCACCTGCCGGGCGAACTCGTCCCGTTCGCGGAACGCCCGGAGGTACCGCCAGCCCGGCGTCCGCGCGGCCTGTTCCAGGCGTTCCAGCGTCGGCGGCTGGTACAGCTCGGGCGCCGCCGCGACGCGCTCGGCGTGGATCTCGTACGCCTCGCAGTCCTGGATCGCCCTGAAGATCCGCCGCAGCTCGAACAGGTCGAGCGGCTCTGCCGGGGCGTCCGGGAACAGCGCCCGGACCGTCCGCACCACCTCGGGGTCGGCGGCCTGCGGCTCGATCCAGGCGACGCGGCCGTGCGGGGCGCTGTCGTCGACGGGCGACGGGACGGCCTCCGCCGGGCCCGTCAGCGCGTGGTAGGCGATCCGGCAGTCGTCCGCGGACCCGGCGAGGACGCCCACATGGTCGAACGACGGCGACAGCGGGAACACGCCGTCGGTCGGGATGGCGCCGAACGGCGGCTTGAACCCGGCGATCCCGCAGAACGCCGCGGGGATCCGCACCGACCCGCCCGTGTCCGTGCCGAGCGCGAGCGGGACCATCCCGGCGGCGACGGCGACCGCGCTGCCGCTGCTGGAGCCGCCCGACATCCGCTCCCGGTCGTGCGGGTTGCGGACCGGGCCGTTCACCGACACGTCGCCGCTGCCGCCGTACGCGAACTCGTGCGTGCCGGTCTTGCCGACGATCACGGCGCCGGCGTCCCGCAGCATCGTCACGCAGGCCGCGTCCGCCTCCGCGACATGCCCGGTGAAGTGCGCCGATCCCATGCCGGTCGGCAGGCCCGCGACGTCGATGATGTCCTTCACCGCGACCGGGACGCCGTGCAGCGGCCCCCGGTCGATGCCGGACGCGAACTCCTCGTCCGCCCACTTGGCGGCCGCCTCGGCGCCCTCGCGGTCGAGGGTCACGAACGCGTTGAGCTCCGCGTTCGCCTCCGTGCCGATCGACTCCGTGCCGATCGACGCGAACGCGTGCGCCAGCAGCCCCGTCGCCGACGCGTCGCCGGAACGCAGGTCGCGCGCGAGGTCCGCAAGCGTCCGTCCGGTGAAGAACCCGCCCATACCGCCTCCCATCAGTACCGTCTCGTCCAGACGGCGCTCCGATCTGCGTACCATGACAGACCGCCCGAGGACGAGCCCCGTGCCGCGTATCGCACTGCGTGGCTCGTTCATCGCTGAGCGTGAACCTCTCGTCGCAGAACCTCGACCGTCCGTCGACAGCGCTGTCAAACCCCGGAACTTACGCGCGAGTACACGGCAGGCTGCAACGCACCTGGTCAGATGCTTCCGCCGGTTCGCTGGGGGGCGGGGCGGTGGCCGCGCCGCGTCCCGGACGCGGTCACCGCCCCTTGTAGCCGGGGACGTCGACAGGTGGGGGGACAAAGCCACGGCGGCACGGCAAGAACGCACACACCCGCCGCCGCCGTGGCTCTGTCAACCGCAGCGTTCGCCGGTTGCCGGTTGCCGGTTGCCGCGCATCGTCGGGTGACGGTTGAGGCGCCCCATCGCGGGGACGTGATCCTTTCGAGGTCCACGGCGATCCTGCGAGGCGGCACCGAAGGGACGGACCCATGACCCAGCCCGGCACGACTCCGTCCAGCACGACCCACTCCGCGGCGCATTTCCCCGCGACGCACTCCTCTTCGACGCACTCCTCCGCGGGCCATTCCGCCGGGCTTACCGACGACGACGTCCGGCAAATCGACGCGTACTGGAGCGCGGCCAACTACCTGTCCGTCGGGCAGATCTATCTGCTGGACAATCCGCTGCTCCGCGAGCCGCTGCGGCCGGAGCACATCAAGCCGCGGCTGCTCGGCCACTGGGGCACATCGCCCGGCCTGAACTTCTGCTACGCGCACCTCAACCGGGCGATCAAGGCCCGTGACCTCGACATGATCTACATCATGGGGCCGGGGCACGGCGGCCCGGCGGCCGTGGCGAACGCCTGGCTGGAGGGCACCTACAGCGAGGTTTACCCGGACATCTCGCTGGACGAGGCAGGCATGCGCAAGCTGTTCCGGCAATTCTCGTTCCCCGGCGGCATTCCCAGCCATGTGGCCCCGGAGACGCCGGGGTCGATCCATGAAGGCGGCGAACTCGGCTATTCGCTCGCGCACGCGTACGGGGCGGCGTTCGACAATCCGGGCCTCGTCGTGGCGTGCATCGTGGGCGACGGCGAGGCGGAGACCGGTCCGCTGGCGGCGAGCTGGCATTCCGACAAGTTCCTGGACCCGGTGAAGGACGGCGCCGTCCTGCCGATCCTGCACCTCAACGGCTACAAAATCGCGAACCCGGCCGTGCTGGCGCGGATTCCCGAAGAGGAACTCGTCCAGCTCCTCGACGGCTACGGATATCAGCCATTCCTCGTGAGCGGGGACGAGCCCGCGTCCATGCACCGGAAAATGGCCGTCGCGCTCGACCAGGCCCTGGACGAGATCGCCGACATCCAGCGGAACGCCCGCGAGGGACGCGTCTCCGAACGGCGGCGCTGGCCGGTCATCGTCCTGCGGTCGCCCAAGGGCTGGACGGGCCCGAAAGAAGTGGACGGCAAGCCGGTAGAGAACACGTGGCGCTCCCACCAGGTGCCGCTCCCCGGCGTGCGCGACAATCCCGAGCATCTCGCCCAATTGGAGGAATGGCTGCGCTCGTATCGTCCCGGCAAACTGTTCGACGGCGAAGGAAGCCCCGTCGCCGCCTTGCGAGCCCTCGCCCCCGACGGCGACCGGCGGATGAGCGCCAACCCGCATGCGAACGGCGGGCTCCTCCTGAAGCCGCTGATCCTGCCCGATTTCCGCGACTACGCGGTCCCGGTCGGCAAGCCCGGCACGACGTCGTCCGAGCCGACCCGCACGCTCGGGACGTTCCTGCGCGACGTCGTGAAGGCCAACCCGTCCAACTTCCGCATCATGGGCGCGGACGAGACCGCCTCCAACCGGCTCGCGGACGTGTTCGACGCGACCGACCGCGTCTTCCAGGGCGAACGCCTCCCGACCGACGAGCATCAGGGCCCGTCCGGGCAGGTGATGGAGGTGCTGAGCGAGCATCTCTGCCAGGGCTGGCTGGAGGGCTACCTCCTCACCGGACGGCACGGCCTGTTCAACAGCTACGAGGCGTTCGTCCACATCGTCGACGCGATGTTCAACCAGCACGCGAAGTGGCTGAAGGTCACCCGGCACCTCCCCTGGCGCCGCCCGATCGCCTCCCTCAACTACCTGCTCTCGTCCCACGTGTGGCGCCAGGACCACAACGGCTTCACCCACCAGGACCCCGGCTTCCTCGACGTCGTCATGAACAAGAAGCCGGAGATCGTCCGGGTGTATCTGCCGCCGGACGCGAACACGCTGCTGTCGGTCGGCGACCATTGCCTGCGGTCCCGCGACTACGTCAACGTGATCGTGGCCGGGAAGCAGCCCGCGCTGAACTGGCTGCCGATGGACGCGGCCGTAGCCCACAGCACCCGCGGCATCGGCATCTGGGAATGGGCGTCGAGCCCACCCCGCCCCACCGACCCCGCCGACCAGCACGGCGACGGCGGCGACGGCGACGGCGGCGGCGGCGACCCGGACGTCGTGCTCGCCTGCGCCGGAGACGTCCCGACGCTCGAAACGCTCGCCGCCGTCGACCAGCTCCGCCGGCTCTTCCCCGAGCTGCGCGTAAGGGTCGTGAACGTCGTGGACCTCATGCGGCTCCAACCGCCGAGCGAGCACCCGCACGGCCTCCCCGACCGCGACTTCGACGCGCTGTTCACCACCGACAAGCCCGTCATCTTCGCCTTCCACGGATACCCGTACCTCATCCATCGGCTCACCTACCGCCGCACCGGACACCCCAACCTGCACGTCCGCGGCTACAAGGAGGAGGGCACGACCACCACGCCGTTCGACATGGTCATGCTGAACGACCTGGACCGCTTCCACCTAGTCATGGACGTCATCGACCGCGTCCCGTCCCTCGGCGGACGCGTCGCCCACATCCGCCAGCGCATGGCCGACCGGCGCCTCGCCCTCCGCGCCTACACACGCGAGCACGGGGAGGACGCACCGGAGATCCGCGACTGGACGTGGCCGTACTGATGCGCGTCCTCACCGTCAACCCGGGTTCGAGCAGCCTCAAAATAAGCCTGCTCGGCCCGGACGACACGCTCCTGGCCGAAGACTCGGCCCCCGGCCACGAGATCGCCGGGATCGTCGCCGCGATGCCCGCCGAACCGGACGCGATCGGAGTGCGCTTCGTCCACGGCGGCACCGGCTACACAGAACCAACGCTCATCGACGCCACGGTCACCAAGCACCTGCAAGACCTCGCTGACCTGGCCCCTCTCCACCAGCCCGCGTCCCTGCACGCCCTCTCTGAGATCACCACCGCCCTGCCCGGCGTCCCGGCCGTAGCCTGCTTCGACACCGCGTTCCACGCCACACTCCCGGACGCCGCCGCCACCTACGCGCTCCCCGCCGATTGGCGCACCCGCTTCAACCTGCGCCGCTACGGCTTCCACGGCCTGTCGTTCTCCTACGCCACCCGGCGCACACGCGAATTGCTCGGCGCCCTCCCACCCCGCATGGTCGTCTGCCACCTAGGCTCCGGCGCTTCCCTATGCGCCGTCGCCGAAGGCCGCTCAGTCGACACCACCATGGGCTTCACACCCCTGGAGGGCCTGATCATGGCGTCCCGCGCGGGCAGTATCGACCCGGGCATCCCGCTGTGGCTGATCAAACACGGCGTCTCCCCCGAGGACGTCAACTCCGCCCTGGAACGCGACTCCGGCCTGCGCGGCCTCACCGGCACCGGCGACATGCGCCGCATCCGCGAACTCGCCGAGCAACGCGACGTGAACGCCCTGGCCGCCCTGGACGCCTACCACCACCGCCTCCGCGCCTGCACCGCCGCCATGACCGCCTCTCTCGGCGGCCTGGACGCGCTCGTGTTCACCGGCGGCGTCGGCGAGCACGACCCGTCCGTCCGAATGCGCCTAGCCGAGGACCTCGCCTACCTGGGCGTCTCCGTCGACCCGGATCGCAATACCGCCACCGCCGAGGATGCCGACATCACGTCGATGAACGCCTCCGTCCGCACCCTCGTAGTAACGGCCCGCGAAGACCTGGAAATAGCGTCCGGTGTCAGACAGACCCTCGCAACCGTCCGATAAACCACCATCACCGCCGCACCCCACCGACCGGGTCACGCGCCATTCGATCCCGCAACACGTCATCGAGAACGTTCGCCACCCGTCCGACCGCGTAACACGGGTACTGGACAGAGCGCCACACCTGGTAGACCCACTGCCCACGGACCCTTTTCGCCCTGACGCTCAACGCAACGTCCTCAGCGTCCTGGCAAAAGACCCGCAGCGTTGGAGGCGACTCCACATAGACCTTTAGATGCGACCAGCCACGCTCACGCATCGCAGACGCAAGCAGGTCCAGCTGCAATTCCGCAGTGGCGTGCCCATGCCGGACACGCCACCACCACACCACACCCGGCAAGCGCCCCACGTTCACACGCCGAGCCGCGCCCACGTCACCTTCCCGCCGTTGCCCAGCGCCCGGACGCCCCAGTCCTGGACGAGCAGCGACATCATGAGCAGCCCCCGCCCCGACTCCGCCGTGTCGTCCTCGCCCCGCACAACCGGCACCTTGCCGGACGCGTCCTCCACTTCCACCACCAGATGACGGTTCTCCAAGAGAAGACGTACGGAAACGAGTTCCGAGTCGGTGTGCTTATAGACGTTAGTCACCAATTCGGTGACCACCGTACGCCCGACGTAGTCGTCCCCCAGGCTCCACGCTTGGAAAACACCTCCGAGCCACTTCCGGGCAACTCCCGGCGCGCGCGCGGAAGATCGGATTGAGATCGCATCCATCGCCGTACCCATATCGATCATGGTCGGCCCGCCCTTTCTCAACGAGTTTCGAGTATGTCGACCTCATTGAGCCATCATCGGGCTACGCTATGTGACAAATCGCAGGCGACAGTCGGCAAGTCGCCCCAATGCAGATCAGTCGGTTGTTAGTCAGTTGGGCCGTACTTGAGAGAGGATGGATTCATGGCTCCGCAAAGGAAGCGGGGAACGGTCTCGCCCACCCTGCTCGCGTTCGGACGGCGGCTCCACCGGTTCCGTGAGGCGAAGAACTGGACGCAGGAGAGCCTCGCGCGCCGCGCGAACAACGGGCAGGGCGTCACGCCTCAGTACATCGGGGCGGTGGAGAACGGCCGCACGCGCTGCACCCGCGAGTTCGCGATCACGATGGACCGCGAACTGGAGGCCGACAACGAGCTCGTGGAGCTGTACGACGACCTGGTCAAGGACGCCGCCTTCCCGATCTGGTTCGACTGGCACCTCGTGGAGCCTGAGGCCGACGAGATCGAGTCCTACAGCCTCTCGGTCGTCCACGGCCTGTTCCAGACCCCCGCCTACGCCGCCGCCCTGCTCCGAGGCAACACCGATGCGGTCGAGGCGCGCATGAGGCGGCAGGAGATCTTCACCAAGAAGAACCCGCCCAGCTTCTCGCTCCTCCTGGACGAGGGCGTCCTGACCCGTCCCGCCGGAAGCACCGAGGTGATGCGCGAGCAGCTCGAACACTTGGCCACGATCCCCCTGGAGCTGGCCACGATCCAGATCGTCCCGGCCAGCGCCGAGCACGGTGGGAACGCGGGAAGCATTACGATCGCGACAATGGCGGACCGGACCCAGATCGCCTATGTCGAGTCCGGCGCCCGTGGGCTCACCATGAGCGAGCCGGAAGACCTGGCGACGTTGTCACGGACGTTGAAGGAACTACGCTCGTTGGCGCTACCGGTGAGCATGTCCAAGGACCTCATAGTGAGGACGGTGAAAGAAAAATGGTCGACCTGACCGGCGCTACCTGGCGCAAGGCAACCCGCAGCACCTCCAACGGCGGCGAGTGCATCGAAATCGCACGCGTCGACAACACCATCGCCATCCGCGACAGCAAAAATCCCGACGGCCCCAAACTCCTCCTCACCCCCCAAACCCTCCACCACCTCACTCAAGCCATCAAAAACGCCTAAGTAACACCCGGGACGCCCTCATTCACCAGAGAGGGCGTCCCACCCAGCTCTCAGGCCCTAGCCAGCTAATCCCTCAAGAAGAGGCCAGCAAAATGGACCTGAACACCGCTACCTGGCGCAAAGCGACCCGCAGCACTTCTAACGGCGGGCAGTGCATCGAAATCGCACGCATCCACGACACCATCGCCATTCGCGACAGCAAAAACCCCGACGGTCCCAAACTCCTCCTCACCCCCCAGACCCTCCAGCACCTCGCCCAAACCCTCAAGAACGCCTGACCAAACCCTGGACGGCCCGTGTCGTCCGCCGTGTGTCGTCCGCGGTGCGCCTATCGCTCGCGGACGGCATAGGTCAGGTGCGTCACCCTCGGGGAGGGTTCCGCGTGGATCGGCTCCAGGGCGACGCGGCCCGCGTCCACGCCCTCGAACAGGCGGATTCCGGAGCCGAACAGCACGGGCGACAGCGCGATCGAGAACTCGTCGATCAGGCCGGCGTTCACATACTCCAGGATCGTCTCGCCGCCGCCCGCGATGCGGACGTCACGGTCTTCGGCGGCCTCGCGGGCCCGATCGAGCGCGGACTCGATACCGTCGTTGACGAAATGGAAGATGGTTCCACCCGGCCGCTCCCAGGGGTCGCGCTTCTCGTGCGTCACGACGAAGACCGGCGTGTGGAACGGCGCCTCCTCCGGCCACATCTGCTCGCCGGCGTCGAACATGCGCTTGCCCATCACGCTCGCGCCAGTGCGCTCGAACGTCTCCCGCACGATGTCGTTGTCGCGCCCCTCCTCGCCGCCCTCGCCGAGCTTCAGGTTCTCCCGGAAGAACCGCTGCGGAAAGACCCACCGCTGCAGTTCCATCCACTGCCGTCCCATCAACTCCGCGCTGGACTCGGGTGCGATGAACCCGTCCAGCGACATCGACACGCTGAAGAACACTTTTCCGGCCATCAGTCCTCCACTCCCTTGGTGACGTAGGCGGCCAGGTTGCTCAGGGTCTGCCGACCGCCCTCGATCGCGTGGTACTTCTCGACCGCCTCGTCGCGCAATTGCTTGGTGGGGAACACCGTGCGCATCTCGATCCGGGTCGCCGCGCCGTCGGACGCGAACGTCAGGACCGACTCGAAGGCGTTCGGGTCGCCGCGGGACTCACCGTGCAGCAGCGCGATCCGCTCCGCCGGGACGATCTCGGTCCAGGAGATCCACTCGGTGTAGTCCGTGCCGTCTGGTCCGTGCATCACGAAGTCCCACACCCCGCCGACGCGGAACTCGAACGACCGCGTGGTGGTGGTGAACCCCTCCGGCCCCCACCACCGCGACAGGTGCCGGACCTCGGTGAACGCCTCGAACACCAGCTCTGGTGGGGCGTCGATGACCCGGGTGATGACGATCTCGCGGTCGGCCGTCACCGACTGCGCCGACGCCCCTCGTCCCGTCGCACTCATCAGCTATTCCTCCTGCCCTGCCTGCTTGAGGTCCTGCACGTAGGCGTCCAGCCGGTCGAAGCTCTCGTTCCAGAACCGCTCGAACCCGCCGGTCCACTCGTGGACCGGCCGCAGCCCGCGGGCATCAAGGCCGTACAGGCGCTGCTTACCCGCCTTGCGGTCCCGCACCAGCCCGACCTCCCGGAGCACACGCAGGTGTTTGGACGCCCCCGGCTGGGTCATCCCCAGTTCCCGGGCCAACTCCGTCACCGGCCGCTCCCCCGCCCGCAGCAGCACCAGGATCTGGCGGCGCTGCGGCTCAGCGATCGCGTTGAAGACGTCCGACGTCGTCGCTGCTCGTGCCATGCCCGCAATCATATTCCCATATCGGCATGCGTCAACCCAAGGGAACCAGGCGGGCCTTGGCCGGACGACGACCGCGCCGCCCACGCACAGGCCTTGGGTTCCAGGTCGCGATTGACGGGTCAGGGGGCGCGCCAGTGAACTCGACGAACCGGCCCCGCTTCACCACAACCTTGCCCGCGCCGGCGTTCTCAGCCATGGCGGTTGGACTCGACGAAGCACCCCGCCGCGCCCGCGTCCACACTCCCAGGTTCCGCAGCCACTCAAGCATCGACAATGCATCATGGCCCATGAACATCGCCCAACGCCGAAACTGTGAGGGCAGACTCAACAAAAATGGCCCATAACTACCGGCATCGCTTCGCAGTGGAACTCGCTTCCCACCCTCGACTTCGGAGCCTCTACGACCCCTCATACAGGTGGGTGCCGGGCAGGCTCGGCCTACCCGCCCCACGTGCCGCCTCCACCCCCGACCACGAAGCAGAAATCCGAAAGGCCACATATCGGTCAATATTCTCGAAGTTATGTGTTCGATCACGATAAACCTTGAGAGGGCGTCCACCGCCGAAATGGTGGGCGTGGCACCGCTGGACGGGCGTCCCCGGAACGATCATCGGGTCCTGGGACGATCGGGAAGCCGCCGAGATCCTTGGCCAGATCGCCGCGTTGCCGAGCGGCGGCGCCATGCGGTGCTTCCGACCCGGCTTCGGCATCCGAGCCCGCAGCACTGATCAAGTTCTCTTCGAGATCGCATTCTGCTTTGAATGTCACAACATGCTCTTGGGCAAGCCGGCCCCCGACGATCGAGGCGACCTCATCGGCTTCAAAGCAGACAGCCGACGAGCTTGGGACCTGCTCAGCCTGTTCCGAGCCTTCTGATCGGAGCGGCGCAGGAGCTGTTACAGGCCGGCGGGATGGGCGGAGAGCCAGTCGGGATGCGCGGCTTTGAGGGCGTCTCTGATGGCACTGTTGGGCGCGAACACATCTCCGCCGCCGTCGTAGGGATGGTAGAGCCAGCGAAGGTCGAGTGGGGCCAGGCCGACTCCCGCGATAACGTCGTCGGCCACCAGCCGGAGCAGGGGATCCAGGGCCTCTCGACTGCGCGGACGACGGCTGATGTATCGGTGCTCATAGAGAACGTCATCGGGGAACTCATCGTCGTGGACGTGACTGCCCCAGCGCCGGGCGTCCGGATCGACTTCTTGGAGCTGGCTCATGCGAACGACCGGTTCGAGGTCCCCGTTCCACTCGTGAGTGACCACATAAAGCTCGTTGTCATTCGGCCCCAGCTCGTTCAACAGGGTGTGATGCCGCTCGAGCACCATTGCGTACTCGGCCTCGTCCTCGGGGTATCGCTTGGACTCCGGGAGACTGTGAAAGCGAACCCACCGGTCTTTACACACAGACCGCATCTGAACGTCACCTGCTGGGGTTGGCCACTGCAGTTCCCACAGAGCCGACAGCGCATCGAGATCGTTCATGCTCACCACCCCATTCTCGAACCATACGCGCCCGCGCAGGTCACGAGCCCTTTGATACAAACCACCACGCGGCGGCGATGAGTCTGACGCGCCAACGCCCCAGGGCGCAAGGAAACCAGCTACAAATGGGCACGCCGAAGCCCGCCGTCTCGGCTCCTGGCATGTCGCGCGATCGGCGGGCATCGGTTCGGACGCTACCGACCTCCAGGGCGCACCCGCGAGGCCGGTGGTTCGGAAAGGCATACGGCTGGGCCGTAGGCAAGAGCCCGACCGACATCGACCAGCTCACCCTCACCTGCAGCTGGCACAACCGCTTCAAACACAGCCACCCCGACCAGATCCAGATCAATCGAGATCCCTTGAACGGGCGCTACACCTACCGGCTTCGCCCCCCACCCGACCGGCGGCCCGTTTCCGTCATCGGCCGTCCACCACCCCGGCCTCGCAAGTTCTCGCAGCAGAACACCGGCGAGCCGGACCCGCCGAGAGCGCCCCGGCCCACACGGACGGCGGCGTAGGCGGCCTGGTACCCAGCCGCAGGTCGGTCTGCGGACACCCGTAGGCCGTCATCAACGGACAGCCGCAGGCCATGGTCTGCGGACACCCGTAGGCCGTCATCCGCGGACAGCCGCAGGCCATGGTCTGCGGACACCTGTAGGCCTTGGTCTGCGGACAGCTATAGGCCCTGGTCTGGGGATGGGTTTTGTGCGTGCCTTGGCTGGTCGTTCGTGGCGGGTGGCTCCGGTTATTCTTCCTGGTATGGAGCTGGATCGGCCGCTTGTTCGTGATGCCTTTCCCGACCTCGTTGCTGAGCTGATCACTCTCTTGGAGGGTGAGGGTGAAGATGAGTTGGCTCTGCTTGTGCGGGATGTGCGGCTGGTGGCGATGTGCGACTGCGGCGATGACTACTGCCAAAGCATTTACGCTGCGGTCCATCCGGAGGGACAGCCGTATGGCGAGGGCCATCGGTGCGTGTCGTTGCTGCCCCCGGAAGGCATGCTGAATCTGGACGTCCTCAATGGTCGGATCATGTACATCGAGGTGCTGTATCGGACGCCCATGCACAATCAGCTCGGCCCGCAGTCCTGAAGTTCAATTGGAGTGGGCTCGCCGATCACGGCACCCGGAGCCGGCTCAGCGTCACTGCCAATCAGCGGGTGCGTTGGTGGGTGGTGACCAGGATGCCGTCGCCGTACGTCTTCGATTCGGTCAGGGCCCATGTGCTCTTGTCGGGGGTGTCCGTCCAGAGTTTGCGGCCGTGGCCGAGGATCACGGGGAACCACATGAGGCGGATCTCGTCGACGAGGTCGTGCGCGAGCAGGCCCTGGACGAGACGGATGCTGCCGGCCACGGAGATCTCGCCGTCGACGTCTTGTTTCAGGCGGTTGACCTCCTCGGCGAGGTCGCCGGAAAGGACAGTTGTGTTCTGCCATTCTGGGTCAGTTAGCGTGGTGGAGACGACGTATTTCGGCATGCCGTTGTATTTGTCGGCAAGCTCGCCTTCGTACTGCGGCCATGCGGACGCGAAGCCGTCGTAGGTGGCGCGGCCCAGCAGCAGTGCCGCGGACGCGAGCGCCTCGTCGGTCTTGAACTGCTCGCCGTCCTCGCCGCGGTCGAACTCGAAGCTCCAGTTCGGATACTTGAAGTCTTCGCCGCCGGGCGCCTCCACGACGCCGTCCATAGAGATGAACTCGGTCACGACGATCTTTCCCATGTCAGGCTCCCCTGGTGAATTCGCTCAGCGCGGGCGCGAGGACGTCCGCGGTCGTGCTGTGGTTCTCGCCCGGGATCGCTTTCAGCGTGGCGGTCGGCAGGTGGTCGGCGACCGCTCTCGCACCGGCGGCGAGGGCGGGCCAGGTGCTGTCGCCGTAGAGGACGAGTACGGGCACGTTGACCTTGTCCCATAGGGCGGTGCGGAGCGGCTTGCCGGACATGGTGTCTCCGACGATCCGTCCGTCGTAGGCAATCGTCGGCGCGATCGCTTCGAGTCCCGGCCAGAAGTCGCTCTCGCGCATTTCGGCGACGGCCTCTTCGGGCACTCCGGCAGCGGCGGTCATGAACAGGGCCACAGCGTCCCCGGGGCGGCCTTCGGCGACGGCGGCGTCGAGCCGCTCGACGTAGTCGGCGGGAAGCGGAGGGCGGACGTCGTCGACGACGACCGGCGGCTCCCACAGGGCCAGGCGCGCGATGGGGGCGCCGGCCTGCGCCGCGTGGAGGGCGAGGAGCGCCCCGGACGACCAGCCGTACACCGTCGCCGGACGGCCGCCGCCCGCCTGCTCGATGATCGCGGCGAGGTCCTCGATCTCGCGCTCGACGGCGTAGGGGGCGGTGTCGCCGCTCTCGCCGCGTCCGCGGCGGTCATAGTTGATCACCTGGAAACCGCCGGCGAGCAGCTCCGCGGTCTGGGCGTTCTCGGGGGTCGTGGCGCGGTGGGCGGTCGCGCCGTCGATGATGACGATCGGTTCGCCGCCGCCCCACGTGGTGTAGGCGATGGCGGTGCCGTCGGGCGAGGTGACGGTGCCCTGGGACATCGGGTGACACCTTTCTCGTGGTCGGTGCCGCGCTGTGATCGACGCGGCGGCACCCACCCTAGAAACGCTCGTCGCCCTCGATCTTGTACAGGAGCGACAGGGGCTCGTCGCCGTCGCGCCGCTGCAGCCGTGTTGCCGTCCGGCCGATGAACCGCTGGAGGGACCTCGCCAGGTGCGGCTGGTCGTAGTAGCCGAGCCTGTGGACGACGTCCAGGGACGGCGCGCCCTCGCCGAGGAGCACCGCGGCGTGCCGGGCACGGTCGATCTGCCGGATCGCGCCCTGGGTCAGGCCCGTCGCGGTGACGACGCGCCGCTGCACGGAACGGGCGCCGACCTTGGCGATGCCGCCCCACACGACCTCGTCCACGAGCGGGTCGCGCGTGAGGACGCCCGCGCGCACGAGCTTGTGGACGAAGTCCTCCGCGCTCTCGAAGCCGGGGATCTCCCATTCCTCGCCCCGCAGGACGAAGGTGCGCCCGTCGGCGTACGGGCTCTCCACCTCGGCGTCGACGAGCCGGGCGATCGGCAGGTGCGGCATCGACGTGCCGTGCGCGAACGTGATCCCGAACGCCTCCGAATCACCGCTGATCGCCGCGGTCGACGCGGTCGTCTCGGGGCCCCGGAGGGCGGCGTGGACGGCGCCCTCGAACTCCCAGAAGACGATCTCCCAGTTCGACGTCGCGACGGAGGTCATGTTCTCCTGCCCGCTCGTCCGTCCGCGCCAGACGCGCGCGATGTACGGCGAATCGGAATCGCGGTGGTCGCTTTCGATCGGCATGCGGCGTCCTTTCCGTCTCGTAGTGAGGCTATCGAGCGGTCTAGCGGGGTGGTCTCCGGGCTTAGCGGGCGGGTCGTCGGGCTTAGCGGGCTGGTTTCGGGGTTAGCGGGCTGGTTTCGGGGTTAGCGGGCTGGTCTTCAGGCTTAGCGGGGTGGTTTTCGGGGTTCGCGGGCGCGTTTCTCCTCGTCCTCCAGGAGGGGGCCCACGCGGAAGGGGACCTGGTGGGTGAGGACGATCGAGGTGATGCTGCGGCGGACGCCGGGGCAGGCGAGGATCGCGTCGATCACCTCGTGGAGCTGCTTGCCGTTCGGGGCGACCGCGCGGACCAGCAGGTCGCCCTGGCCGGTGATGCCGAGGACCTCCAGGACGCGCGGGATCGCGGCCAGCGCGACGGCGGCCTCGCGGAGGCGGCCCTGCGCGACTTCGAGGGTGACGAACGCGGTCAGCTCGAAGCCGATGGCGCCGAGGTCGACCTCGCGGCCGCGGTGCCCGATGACGCCGTCGCGTTCGAGCCGCTCGACGCGGGCGTGGGCGGTGTTGCGGGCGATGCCCAGCTTGGCGGCCAGTTCGGTGACGCCGATGCGCGGCTGCTCGACCAGGCGGCGGAGTATCTGCAGGTCGAGGAGGGTGGGTCGGGCCACAATGCTCAGCTCCGGCGGTTGTATCGGTCCATATTTGAGCAATCTGGTTAATTGTCCCGCTCTCATCTTGCATACCGCTCAGCGGGGCGGCTCAATGCAGGCATGAGCACCACCGCTACGCCTTCTCCGATCCGCGCCCGGCTTGAGCAGGAGCGGGGGCGGATCGCGATCGGCGGCGTCCACGCGCTCGTCCGGCTGCTGCTCGACCAGCGGCGCGCGGACGCGCGGCGTGGCTGGACGACCGCCGGGTTCGTGTCCGGGTACCGGGGGTCGCCGCTGGGCGGGCTCGACCAGCAGTTGATGCGGGACGCGCGCCTGCTGGAGGACCACGACATCCGGTTCGTGCCGGGGGTGAACGAGGAGCTGGCCGCGACGGCGGTCTACGGGTCGCAGCTTGTCGATCATCTGCCGGGGCCGCGGTACCAGGGCGTCTTCGGGCTCTGGTACGGGAAGGCACCGGGCGTCGACCGGTCGCTGGACGCGTTCAAGCACGCGAACTGGCTCGGCACGTCCGAGCGCGGCGGGGTGCTGGCGGTGGTGGGCGACGACCCGTCCGCCAAGTCGTCGACGCTGCCGTCCGCGACGGAGGGGGCGCTCGCGGAGGCGTTCATGCCGGTGCTCGTGCCCGCGTCGGTGGGCGACCTGCTGCGCCTGGGACGGCACGGGTTCGAGATGTCGCGGTTCAGCGGCGCCTGGACGGGCTTCAAGGTCGTGACCGACGTCGCCGACTCGCACGAGACCGTGGACGCGGAGCAGGTGCCCGACCCGGTCCTCCCCGAGTTCGCGTGGCGCGGACGTCCGTGGAAGCCGACCCGCAGGCCGGGCGTCGATCTGAAGGACACGACGTCGCTGGAGGCGGAGGTCCTGGAGGGGCGGTTGCGGGCCGCGACGGCGTATGTCGCGGCCAACGGCCTAGACCGGGTCGAGGGCGGCGGCGGTGACGCGACCCTCGGGCTGGTCGCCGCCGGACGGACCTACCTGGAGCTGCGCGAAGCGCTCGACCGCCTCGGGTTGGACGACGCGGCGCTGGCCAGGCGAGGCGTCCGGCTTCTGCGGCTCGCGATGGTCTATCCGCTGGACGCCGGACGGGTCCGGGAGTTCGCGCGGGGGCTCCGCGAGATCGTCGTGGTGGAGGAGAAGCGGGCGTTCGTCGAGACCCAGATGAGGGACGTCCTGTACGACGCGGCGGAGCGTCCGGCCGTGTACGGGAAGAAGGGGCCGGACGGCGCCGGGCTCGTCCCGCCGGACGGGGGCCTCGACGCGGACAGGATCACCAAGGCGCTGGCCCGGTTCCTCACCGATCGTGTGGGAGAGGAGCATGTCGATCTGCGCGATCCCGTGCTGCGTCCCCGCAAGCCGACGCTGAATCTGCTCGCGCCCGCGCGCACGCCGTTCTTCTGTTCGGGGTGCCCGCACAACCGGTCCACGGTCGTCCCGGACGGGTCGGTCGCGGCGAGCGGCATCGGCTGCCATGTCATGACCGTGTTCACCGACCGCAGCATCGGCACGACGCAGATGGGCGGCGAGGGCGCGATGTGGGTCGGGGCCGCGCCGTTCAGCGACACCGGGCACATGTTCCAGAACCTCGGGGACGGGACGTTCTTCCACTCGGGGAGCCTCGCGGTCCGGCAGGCCGTCGCCGCCGGCACGAACATCACGTTCAAGATCCTCTACAACGCGGCCGTGGCGATGACGGGCGGGCAGGACGCCGACGGCGGCTCCGACCCGGCGGCGATCACCCGGATGCTGCATGCCGAGGGCGTCGCGAAGATCGTCGTGGTGGCGGACGACCCGTCCCGCTACCCGCGCGGCACGGACTGGGCGCCCGGCGTCCGGGTCCGGCACCGCGACGACCTCGACGCCGTCCAGCGGGAGCTGCGCGAGGTGCCCGGCGTGACCGTGCTGTTGTACGACCAGGCGTGCGCGGCGGAGACGCGGCGCAAGCGCAAGCGCGGGCTCGTCCCGGATCCGCCGACCCGCGTGCTGATCAACGAGGCGGTGTGCGAGGGCTGCGGCGACTGCGGCGTGAAGTCGAACTGCCTGAGCGTGGAGCCGGTCGAGACGGAGTTCGGACGCAAGACGCAGATCAACCAGACGTCCTGCAACAAGGACTACTCATGCCTGGACGGCGACTGCCCCTCGTTCGTCACGGTCGTCCCGGGCAAGCAAAAAGCACACGCGGCACTACCGAAACGCGGCGCGCTGCAGGAGAACGGTGCGCTGGCGGAAAGCGGCTCTGTGCCGGAGTTGGGCGTGCTGCCGGAGATCGGGGTGCTGGCCGAGCCGGGCGTCCGGCCCCTGTCGGCGGACGTCCTGCTCGTCGGCATCGGCGGGACCGGTGTCGTGACCGTCAACCAGGTCCTGGCCATGGCGGCGCTCCTCGACGGACGGCACGCCCGCGCGCTCGACCAGACCGGGCTGAGCCAGAAGGCGGGAGCGGTCGTGTCGCACCTGCGGATCGGCGACGTGCACCGGGACCGTCCGGGAATGGTCGGCGCGGGCGGCGCGGACGCCTACCTCGTGTTCGACTCGCTGGCCGGAACGTCCGAGACGAACCTGCGCCGCTGCGCGCCCGCCCGCACCGCCGCGGTCGTGTCGACCAGCGAGGTCCCCACGGGACGGATGATCACGGACACGGCGGCGTCGCTGCCGCCGAACGCGTCCCTCGTGAAGCAGATCGCCGGCCGGACGGACGCGGACCGCCTCATCGCGCTCGACGCCCTCGGCCTCGCCGAACGCTGGTTCGGCAGCACGACCACGGCCAACTTCGTCGTGGTCGGCGCCGCGTACCAGTCGGGGCTGCTGCCGCTGTCGGCGGACGCGATCGAGGAGGCGCTCGCGCTGAACGGCGTCCAGGTGGAGGCGAACGTCCAGGCGTTCCGCGCGGGGCGCCGCCTCGTCCTCGAACCAGGCTGGGCGGCAGCGGCTTCCGAGCCGTCTTCTTCGCTTTCGGCTTCGGCTGCGGCCTCGGACTCGGCTGCGGGCTCGGCTTCGGCGCCGCGTCCGCTGGACGGGACGGCGCCTGCCGCGATGAGCCTGGTCGACGCGTCTGGCGCGGAGGGTGAGCTGGCCCGTGTGCTGCGGGTGCGCGTGCCCGACCTCGCGGCGTACCAGAACCTCGCGCTTGCCAAGCGGTACCTGGACGCCGTCATGCGCGTCGCCGCGGCAGAGCGCGCGGCCGGTGCCGGCGGGGGGCGGCTCGCGGTCGCCGTCGCGCGCAACCTGTACAAGCTGATGGCCTACAAGGACGAGTACGAGGTGGCCCGCCTGCATCTCGACCCCGAGCTGGGCCGCCGGGTGGAGGAGCAGTTCGGGGCGGGCGCGTCCGTCCGGTACATGCTGCACCCGCCGCTGCTCCGCGCCGTCGGGCTGGACAAGAAGATCGCGCTCGGCCGGACGGCCGGTCCCGCGTTCCACGCGCTGCGCGCGATGCGGCGGCTGCGCGGCACCCCCTTCGACCCGTTCGGGATGACGGCGCAGCGCCGCGCCGAACGCCGCCTCATCACCGTCTACGTCGCCGTCGTCAACGAGCTGGTCGCCGGTCTGGACGACACCGATCTGGACGACCCCGGGCTGGACCGCGCCGGGCTGGACCGCGCCGGGATGAACGGTGCTGGGATGAACGGTGCCGGGCTGGAGAGCGGTGCCGGGCTGGACGGCGGTGCCGGGCTGGACGGTGTTGGGCAGGCGAAGTTTGAGCTGGCCGTGCGGATTGCGGAGTTGCCCGACATGATTCGCGGCTATGAGGACGTCAAGACCGCGAACATCGTCCGCTACGAGGAGCGCCTTCGCGAACTGCTGACCGCTTGGCGCTCCGAGCCCTCCCCGGCGGTCGTCTAGCGCGAGGCTAGGAGAAGGCGCTGGACAGGGCGCCGACCAGCGCGATGAGGACGATCTGCACAGCGAGGACCTTGGCCAGGGCGCGGGGTGCCAGGCGGCCCTCGTAGCAGCGCTCGATCAGGGTCTTGAGCTGGTCGGTCAGGTTCGTGCGGGGCGCGGAATGGCGTGACGCGACGCCCCTGAACGTGACGGACGGCGGCGCGGCGGGCTGCTCGTCGATGGGACGCAGCAGGACGCTCGTGACCGCGCGGGTCGGGACGATCATCTGGTCCCAGTGCAGGGCGTCCAGCGGCAGCGGTTTCCCGTGGCCGTCGAGTTGGAAGATCGGCCCGTACAGGACGATGAAGCGGACCCCGTGGCCGTGCCCGGCGGCGGCGCATTCCTCGCCCAGCATTCCGCGATAGGTCTGGCCGCTGTTCAGCGTGATCTCGAGTTCGATCTCGCGGTCCGAATAGTCCGCGCGGGCGGTCGACATGCGAGGCAGGGCGGGGAAGGGGCCGGGACGGTTCTCCAGCCGCGTCAGGACAACTGCCGCAAATGCGGACAATGTCAGCGAGAAACCGAGAAAGCAGGCGACGGACCAGGCCGCGACCAGCGGGGAGTTCAGCGGCGGGGCGTTCTCGTCGAGAAGGCGGCGCAGGCTCAGTTGCGAATCCCGCCCGAGCAGGCCGAGGACCATCAGCGTACCGGTGGTGATCAACGTCCCCGCGATGACAACGCGGGCGAACTGCGGGCGTGGGTTTGCGGTCCGTCCCCTCTCCCCGGCACCGCGGATCTGATCGAAATGCAGCCCCGGAAGCGCCGCCAAGGCCAGGAGAGCAATAGGCACGACTATAGAAATTTCGGTCATCGTCACCCCTGCCCGTTTGGGGGCCATGAGCCCCAAATCTTCGCAGTTACCCCCTGGAATCTCAACATCACCACCCGCTGTTCTCGCCGCCCGGTCGAACCCGTCCGCCGGACGGCCCGTACCAGCTGGTACGCCGGGGAACGCGCCCGGCCTGGAAGCGTGACAAGGGTTGGTTCGAGTGGAATCGGGCTTGCGGCTGGCGGAGCGTTACCGCCTCGTGGAGCATCTCGGCTCGCCTGCCGGCAGGGCCGCTCGCGCTGACAGAGCCACTCGTGCTGACAGAGCCGCTCGTGCTGACAGAGCCCCTCGTGCTGACAGAGCCCCTCGTGCTGACAGAGCCCCTCGCGCTCGCGGGGCGCTGGAGGTCTGGCGGGCCTGGGACGAGCTGCTCGGACGCCCCGTCGCCGTGAAACTGCTGGCGCCCGCGCGCACCGATCTGCGCCGCGCGTTCCAGGAGGCCGTCAACCGGGCCGCCGGTCTCTCGCATCCCGCGCTGGAAACGGTCTACGACAGCGACCAGGCCCGCGATGCGTCCGGACGCCTCGTCTCCTACGTCGTGACCGAGTTCCTGGACGGCGAGACGCTCGCAGAAAGGCTCCGCCAAGGCCCGCTCAGCGTGTCGGAGACACTCGGCGTCTGCGCGCAGATCGCCGCCGCGCTGGACGCCGCGCACCGGGCCGGAGTGGCGCACGGCGATCTGAATCCGGGCAAGGTCATGCTCGTCTGCGGCGACGTCAAGGTCGTCGATACCGGGATCGGCGGGATCGTGCGCAGCGCCCGCAACGCGTCCGGCCCTCACCGCAACGCGTCCGGCCGCAGGAGGGCCGCCGTGCTCGCGCTGCCCACCGACGCTCAAAGCCAGGCAGGCGACGTGCGCGCCCTCGGCGTCATCATCTCCACCTGCCTCCCGTCCGGGACGTCCGGGGAACCGGCCTTCATCGCCGCGCGCTGCCTCGACGCGACCGCCGTGGACGGGCCGTCCTCGACGGAGATCGCCGCTCTCCTAAGCCGGGACGACGACGGCCCGACGAATGCGGTGTTCGCGCCAACGAATGCGGTGTTCGCGCCGAGGAAGGGCCTGGCGAACGACCCCGTCCAGGCGACGCAGCCGTTCCACGACCACCGGACGAAAGCGCTCCGCCTGCCGCCCCCGCCCCGTCGGCACGCGGCGGGCGCCCGTCTGGCGGCGGTCGCGCTCGTGGTCGCCATTCCCGTCACCGCCGCCGTCGCGATCCTCGTTTCGGCGCCGCGCAGCCCCGTCATCGTCCCGCCGCAGCCCCCGGCGAAGTCCTCCCGGACGCCGCCGCGCGAACCCGGGGCGCGCGAGGTGACCGACGCGCTCGGACGGCTGCGCCCCATTGTGAGCCGCGGCTACACCTCCGGCGAGATCCGATCCGACGTCGCCGTTCACCTCAACGACCGGATCACGAACCTGGAGAAGGCCCTGGCCTCCGACCGCGACCGCGAGGTGAAGCGGCGCGCCGTGAACCGGCGGATCGCCCTGCTGCAGGACGAGATCGTCACCCGGCAGCGGGAGCGCGGCCTGTCCCGGGACGTCGCCGCCGAACTCAACCGCGTCCTCGCGACGATCCAGACATGACGGCCGCGCAGCACGAATGGCGACGCGAGCACCCGCAGCCGCTCCGCGGGAGTCACAGGGTTCACTCCGTTCACGGGGCCGGCGGGTTCCGGATGCCCTGGCTGGCGCTCGCGAGTGTCGCCGCCACGATCGCCGCCGCGTCCGCGCTCGTCCTCGGGATCGGCGACACGCTCGACGGCGACGCCCCGCCCGGCCGCCTGCTCCCCCTCCAGGCGGCGTCTCCTCCGGAGTCTTCCGAGACGCGCATTCACGACGCGCTCGTCAGGCTCCGGCTCTCCGTGAGTCAGGGCGTCGAGGCGGGCGACGTCCGCGGCGACGCCGGGCTCGACCTCACCGCCGCGATCGAGCGCATGCTGGAGCGTCCTTGGTCGCCGCTCGAACACCGGCGCGCGGACGTCAGCTTCCTCCACCAGAGAATCGCCGTCCGGACGCGGGAAGGCGCGATCACCGGTCACCGCGCCGACGAACTCCACCTCATCCTCGACCGCGCCACCTGAGTCCGGAGACGACTCAGCTCAGGCAGCACAGATCAGACAGACGGATCAGACGGATCAGACGGCCGGGTCAGACGCAGCCCTCGAACTGGGGGATTTCGATGATCGACAGGTCCATGCCGCTGCCGTCGAACCATTTGTGCATCAGCTTGGCGGCCGTCCCGTCCTGGTACATCCGGGTGATGGCGCGGTTGAGGGCCTCGCATCCGTCGGGGTCGCCCTTCTGGATTCCGATCCCGGTGTTCTGCTCGCTGATGCGCGCGTTCACCAGCCGGAAGCCGCCGCCCTCGCGCCGGATGAGCCCGGCCAGGATCACGTCGTTGGTGGTGATGGCGTCCACCCGGCGTTCCTTGATCATGGCCATGCAGGTGTCGTAGTCCTTGGCCGGGACGATCTGCGCCGTCATCCCGTTGATGGCCAGGAGCCGTTTCGTCGGGTCGGCTCCCTCGACCGCGCAGAATCTCCGTCCCTTCAGATCCCGCACGCCTTTGACGCCGCGCTCGTCGGAGCGGACGAGCACGTCCTGGTTCGACATGTAGTACGGCCCCGCGTACGCGATCTCCGTCTTGCGCTCCGGTGTGACCGACAGCGTCGCGAGGACCAGGTCGGCGCGGCCCGACGTCAGGATCGTGATCCGCTCGGACGCCAGCGCCTGGACGAACCGGACCTTCTTCCCGAGCCGGTCCGCCACGTACCGCGCCACGTCGATGTCGAAGCCCTCGAACTGCCCGTCCGGCCGCCGGAGGCCGAGACCCGGCAGGTCCGCCCGCACCCCGACCACCAGCGTCTCCTTGTCGAGGAGCGACGCGTCGTCGCTCTGCCCGCACGCCGACAGCAGCCCGCCCGCCAGGACGCCCGCGGCCAGAATTCGGACGGCAGACCATTTCACGGAATTCCTCACGGCGTAACCATAATCGCCATGACCGCATCGGTCAGCGTCAGAGCTACCACAACAGGCACCTCCTCCGGATGAGGTGCCCGTTGTGGTGCGGGGCGGTCGGACGAACCGGGCCGTGAGGTCCGGGTCAAGGCTTCGTCCGGTGCCCCGGGCTTTGCGTGTTGCGTGTGTTTGCGTGTAGGCGTGCGCTGTGGGGGGCTTAGGTTGTGGGGGGCTAGGAGGTGCCGGCGACCACTTCCGTTTCTGTCTCGGGGACGGTGGGCGAGGACGGCCTGGTGCGGCGCGGGTTCATGCCAAGTGCGGCGATCGCGGCGACCGCCATGAACCCGGCGACCGTCAGCCAGGCGTTCACGTATCCGTTGTGCGCGTCGGCGTAGCCGTGCGGGGTGCCGAGGACGGCGACGGCGAGGCTGACGCCGAGGACGCTGCCGATCTGGCGGCTCATGTTCACGACGGCGCTGCCGGTGGCGTAGCGGTGGGACGGCAGGTCGACGGCGGCCGCGGACAGGATGGTGGGGAGCGCGAGGCCGACGCCCGTCCCGCCGATGAGCCAGCCCGGCAGCAGCTCGGTGGCGTAGGCCGGCGCCGGGCCGAGGCTCATCGCGATCATGACCACGCCGAACGCGCAGAGCATGCACCCGACGGCGGTGATCAGACCGGCGGGGACGCGCGCAGCGGCGAGCCTGCCGGCGACGAGGGCCATGATCGGGACCATCAGCGGGCCGGGCGCGACGGCGAGCCCGGTCCGGATGGGCGAGTAGTGCCAGATCTGCTGCATCCAGAGGACGCCGAGCAGGAGGTTGGCGGCGAACGCGACGGTGAACAGCAGGATCGTCGCGTTCGACCAGGAGAACGTCCGGACGGCGAGGAGGGACGGCTCGATCACCGGCGCGGGGTGGCGCAGGGAGCGGAGCCAGAACCAGGCGAGGCCGAGGAGCGCGGCGGCGATGACGACCGTGGTCCGCTCGCCCGGCCAGTCGTTGATCTTCACGAGGCCGAGGGCGAGGAGCGCGATGGCGAGGGTGAGGACGGCGGTGCCCGGCAGGTCGGGGACGCGGGCGGCGGCGCCGTCGCGGGAGTCGGGGACGAAGCGGAGCGCGAGCAGCGTCACCGCGATCCCGATCGGGATGTTGACCTCGAAGACCCAGCGCCAGGAGACGTCCACCAGGACGCCGCCGACCGCGGGGCCGGCCGCGGCGGCGAGCGCGGCGGACGCGGACCAGATCCGCACCGCGCCGGCGCGGCGGGCGGCCGGATAGGCCGACAGCAGGAGCCCGAGGCTGGTGGGGATGAGCGCGGCGGCGCCGGCGGCCTGGAGGACGCGGAACCCGACGAGCCACCACAGCGACGGCGCGACGGCGCACGCCTGGGAGGCGAGCGTGAAGACGAGGAGCCCGGCGATGAGGCCGGGCTTGCGGCCGTAGCGGTCGGCGAGGCGTCCGAGCGGGACGAGCAGCGCGGCGAACACGATCGCGTACCCGTTGAGCACCCAGGACAGGTCGGCCATCGACTGGCCGGGGAAGTCGCGTCCGATGTCGTTGAACGCGACGTTGACGATGAACAGGTCGAGGCCCGCCATGAAGGAGGCGACGGAGAGCACCGCGAGCACCGGCCGGGAGCGCACCTGACTTTGTTCCACCATAGTCAGGGAGGCTAGCGAGCGGCCTGACTTTGGTCAAGCGAAGTCAGCAGGTTTATAGTGGACGGGTGACAATCGCACTTGAGGGGCACTTCGCCGACCGTGACAGCTGGTCGATGCAGAACTGCCCGGTCGCGAGGACGCTGGCCGCGCTGGGCCCGCCGTCGGCGGTGCTCGTCCTCAGCGAGGCCTACTTCGGGACCAACCGGTTCGGCGACTTCGTCCGCAATCTGGAGATGACCGAATCGGCCGTGACCGCACGCCTGCGCCACCTCGTCGACGCCGGCCTGCTCAGCCGGGAGCCCTACCAGGAGCCCGGCCAGCGGACGCGCTACGAGTACCACCTGACGAAAATGGGCCAGGACCTCGCGCCGACCCTCGTCGGGCTCATGGAATGGGGCGAGACCTACCTGCCCGGCGAGGAGGGCCGCCAGGTCATGCTGACGCACGCCGGCTGCGGCGAGCCCGTGACGGCACAGGTCAGATGCGCGGACGGCCACGACGTAGGGGTGGACGAGATCATCATGCGCCCACCCCAGCCCGAGGAGGAGTGACCGGCCGCCGGGGGGCGGTCAGAGGCGGCGGCTGGAGCCGCCGGCGAGGCGTAGGGCGTGCTCGACCAGCGACACCAGCACCTGCTTCGCCGACACCGTGTGGCGCGCGTCGCACAGCAGGACGGGTACGTGCGGGTCGATGTCCAGCGCCATCCGGATCTCGGGCGGGTCGTAGCGTTCGGCGTCGTCGAAGCAGTTGACGGCGACGACGAACGGGGTGCCCTTCTGCTCGAAGTAGTCGATGGACGCGAAGCTCGCCATCAGCCGCCGCGTGTCCGCCAGGACGACAGCGCCGAGCGCTCCGCGCGACAGCTCGTTCCACATGAACCAGAACCGCTCCTGGCCCGGCGTCCCGAACAGGTAGATGGCGACGCCGTCGCGCAGGGTGATGCGGCCGAAGTCCATCGCCACGGTCGTGGTCGTCTTGGTGGCGACGCCGTCGAGGTCGTCCACGCCGACGCCGACGTCGGTCAGCGCCTCCTCGGTGCGCAGCGGCCGGATCTCGCTGACCGCACCGACCAGCGTCGTCTTCCCGACGCCGAACCCGCCGGCGACGAGGATCTTCAGCGCGACGCGCGGGCCGTCCAGCCGTTCGTCATGATCGGCGAGCCCGTCAGCGGGCGCGTCGGCGAGTCCGCCGGCGGGCGTATCCGGAGACTCCGGCGCGTGCTGAGCGTCCGGCTGGGTCGGGGGGTCAGAGCGCGCGGAGTTCATCGAGCACCCTCCTGAGCAGGTTCGGATCAGTGTGCGGCGCGCCCGCGTGCGGGCCGCCCGCCTGTGCGCTCGCGTGCGGTGCGCCCACGTGCGGCAGGCGCGTCTCGGGCAGGCCGGTGAGCGGGTCGCCGAGGGGCGCGGACCACCGCTGGACGTCCACGAGTCCCGAGTCGAGCAGATCGCCGACCAGGACCCTGATCACGCCGAGCGGCAGGTCGAGGTCCGAGGCCAGGTCGGCGAGCGCGTGCGGGCGGCGGCACAGCGCCAGCAGCCGCCGCTGGTGGCGGGACAGCCGGCCGGGATCGGCGGGCCGCCGGCCGGTCGCGACGAGGATCGCCACGATGTCCAGCGGCTCGCCGTTCGCCCGCGTGCGGCCGCGGGTCACCGCGTAGGGACGGACGATGGGTCCGGCGGCGGCGTCCAGCCACCGTTCCCTGCCCGGGCCCCCGTGATCGGGGGCGCCGGCCGCGTCGTCGCCGGGGTCCATCGCACGTCACCTGGTCCCTGGCCCGCCCGGCCCTGGCCCCGGCCCCGGCGACTGACCCGGACCTGGCGACTGACCTGGTCCTGGCGACTGACCTGGTCCTGGCGACTGACCTGGTGGCGGGCCTGGTGAGGGGCCTGGGCCGTTTTGCCTGACGCTCGTGGACAGCTGCCTGCCGACGCGCTTGACCAGCATCGTCATCTCGTAGGCGACGAGGCCCGCGTTCGCGCCGACCTCGCTGAGCAGGGCCAGGCAGCTGTTGGCCCCGGCGGGGACGACGAAGAACAGCCCGTCGTCCATCTCCACGAGGGTCTGCCGGATCTCGCCGGAGTCGAGCTGAGCCCGCGCCCCGGTCGCAAGGCTCTGGAATCCGGCCGCGAGCGCCGCCAGGTACTCGGCGTCCTCGCGGCCGACGCCCCGGGACATGCCCATGACGAGCCCGTCCCGCGACAGGACGACGACCTTGCGGACCTGCGGGACCCGGTCGACCAGATCGTCCAGGAGGAAGTTCAGCTCGGTCGCGACTCCCTGGCGGCTCATGATCGTCCTTCCGTGTCGTCCATCGGGTCCTCGTCGTCGTCCCTGCCGCGCAGCCATCCGGCCTGCAGCGAGGCGAACAGGTCGCGGGACGCCTCCGCCGAACGCGCCTCCCATGAGGCGACCGCGTCCTCGGGGGGCGCGTCCGCGGAGCCGGGTCCCGCGGCGAAGACTCCGGCTTGCGGGGCGGTGTCGCGCAGCTGCGGAGCGAGGTTGCCGCCGCGCACCCGGCGCGGCAGCGGCGTCCGTCCGCCGTTTCCCGCCCGCATCTGGGCTTGCGCTTGTGCCTGCGCCTCGCCGAAGGACGGGGGTGACTCGAAGGCGCCCGCCCCGCCGCCGTAAGGGTCGTGGCCGTAGGGCGGGATGTGGGGGCCCGCGGCCTGGAACGGGCGCGTCGCGTCGTACAGGGGCGTCCCGTATGGAGGGGTTTCGTGCGCCGGTGGTTCGTGCGCTGCTGGTTCATGCGGTGCTGGTGCTGGTTCGTACGACGGCGACGGCGGGGTCTCGTACGACGGCGGGGTCTCGTACCGCTCGTACGACGGCCGGTCCTCGGTGGACGGCGGCGCGTTGAACCCCGCCGCCGCGTCGTACGCCGGCGGATCCGCGAGGGAGGCCGACGCATCGGGCGGCGCGGTGTCGTCGTTAGGGGCGCTGACGGGGGCGGCGGTGTCGTAGGTCGGCGCGTTGAGCATCGCCGTGGACGCGGGCCCCTCCGGCACGGGCCAGGACTTCATCGAGCCGTTCCGCACGGACGCCCCGTTCTCCGCGCGGGCGGACGCCGAGCGGGCTACGGGGACGTGGCCGGAGCCGTCCTCGTCCTCGGGCTGGCCGGCGTCCACGATGAGCTCGCGCGGGATCAGCACGACCGCGCTGACTCCCCCGTACAGCGACGGCTGCAGCGCGACCCGGATGCCGTGCCGTCCGGCGAGGCGGGCGACGACGAACAGGCCGAGCCGGTCGGTGACGGCGAGGTCGAACTCGGGCGGCCGCGACAGGCGCAGGTTCAGCGCGTCGAGTTCGGACTGGTCGAGGCCGATGCCGCGGTCGATGACGTCCACGGCGAACCCGTTGGCGCCCATCTCGCCGCGGACGAGCACCTCGGTCGGCGCGGGCGAGAACACCGTGGCGTTCTCGATCAGCTCGGCGAGCAGGTGGATGATGTCGGCGACGGCCTCGCCGATCACCGCGGCCTGCCCGGACATCACGACGACCTCGACGCGCGTGTAGTCCTCGACCTCGGAGACGGCGGCGCGCAGCACGTCCTCGACGTGCACGGGCCTGCTCCAGCCGCGGCCCGGGGCCGTCCCGGACAGGATGACCAGGCCTTCCGCGTGCCGGCGCATGCGGGTGGTGAGATGGTCGAGGCGGAACAGGTCCTCGAGTGCCTTCGGGTCGGACGCGCCGCGCTCCATCTCGTCCAGCATGCGGAGCTGGCGGTGCAGCAGCGACTGGTTGCGCCACGCGACGTTGAGGAACACGCGGCTGATGCCCTGCCGCAGGTACGACTCGCGGACGGCGGTGTCGATGGCGGTGCGCTGCACCCGCGTGAACGCGTCGCCGACGCGGGCGACCTCCTTGGTCTTGCCGATGACGAGCGGCGGCACCTCGGCGTCGACGTCGACCTCCTCGCCGCGGCGCAGCCGGGCCACCACGGCGGGCAGCCGGTCCTCGGCGAGGTGCAGCGCGGCGCGCTGCAGCCCGCGCAGCTCGCGGGACAGGCTGCGCGCCGCCAGCAGCGACAGCACGACCGAGACGACCACGGCGAGCAGGCCGAACCCGGCCGCGAGGACGAGCCGGATGATGATCCGGTCCCCGATCGGCTTGGCCATCTCGTTCAGCGCCAGGCTCGCCTGCGTGACCTTCTGCGCCCACGCCTGGGACAGCAGCTGGGTGGTCGCCTGCCAGTCGGACGCCGCGGCGGGCAGCCGGTCGCCGCGCGCGCCGACGATCGCGGCCTCGGCGGCGCGGTACCGCTGGAAGCCGTCGGACGCGGCGAGCTGCTCCAGCGGCCCGCGGATCTCGGCGTTCAGGTCGGCGAGCCCGGCGTCGAACTCGCGTCGCCCCTCGGCCGCCCACTGGATGAACGCGGTGTGCTCGGCGGGCGTGAGCTGCCCGTTGCGCGCCATCGCGGCGGTGACGAGCGAGTCCTCGCGGAGCATGTAGGCGCGGGCGTTGCCGAGGCTGATCAGCGCGCGGCCCTGCGTCAGGATGGCGACGTCGTTGACCGTGACCAGCCCGTTGAAGACCTTGATGACCTCGTCCAGGACGGTGCTGTAGGCGTTGATGACGTCGAGCGGTTCGGCGCTTCCGGCGTCGACCTGGGCGCGCAGCGTCGGCAGCGTGTCCAGCGCCTTGATCGCGACGGCCAGGCGCCGCTTCGTCTCGGGTTCGGCCGCGTCGCGCGCCTCGGCCGACATCGCGGTCTTGCGGAAGGACGCCTCCACGGCGCCGGCCCGCACCCGCTGCGCGCCGAGCTTCTGCCTGTCCTTCGCGTCGCGGGTGCTGAGCGCGACGACGCTGAGGGACCGCTCGGCCTGGAGCTGGTTCACCAGGTGGATGCCGGGAAGGCCCATCTTCTCGTATGTGGTCGAGAAGTCGAACTTGTCGGACGCGTCGCCGACCGTGATGTTCGCGGCGAACGCCCACAGGGCGATGAGCGAGACCAGCGGGACCAGCAGCAGGGCCGTGATCCGCAGGCGGATCGGCCGCTTTCGCCTGTGCTCGCGGGCGGACGCATGGTGCGGAGACTCGCCGTATGGGGGCTCAGCGTGCGAAGGCTCGCTGTAGGGAGACTCGCTGTACGGGGGCTCATTGTTCGAGGCGGCCGCGTAGGGGTCCGCCGGCCGGCCTTCGCCAACCATCAGATCACAACCTCAAGCGGGGGAACGGGCCTCGAACCGTGGCCCGCTCTTTCGGTTTCTGGCTTGGCTCTTCGCTCTCGTCGGGCTCGCCGACCTCGTCGCGGATGGGGTCAGGGCCGCGCCTCGTCCAGGGCCGCGCGCGCGACCAGGCCGCGCAGGCGGCCGGTGATCTTCGCGACGGCACGGGCGTGCCCGTGCACGGCCTTCTCGCGCGTGGAGTACCGGCCGACGTCGGCGTGCATCGACAGATCGGACACGATCGTCTGCCACAGCAGCGGCCGCCCGTTCGCCGCGGATCCGAGGTCGATCACGGTGAACCAGGTCGACACGACCACCACGACGCCGCCGACGCGGATGACGTCCTGTGCCAGCAGGCGTCCCCGTACGTCCAGCAGAAGCCGCTGGGCCTCGTCGGAGGTGGCGCGTCTCCCGTCCGAGCGGTAGTAGTCAACGGACTGGTGCTTCTCAACCGACATGTGCTTCCCATCGCTGCGCGGGGTTGCGAGGAAAAGCGGGGCTCAGCGGCCGGGACGCGCGTCCCGCGGCCAGGCGCGGACCTCGCACCAGACGGCCTTGCCGGACGGCGTGTGATCGGTGCCGTGCCGCTCGGCCATGATCGCGACGAGGAACCAACCCCGTCCCGTCTCCTCCATGAGGTCGACGCCGCCACCGTCGGCGAACCGCGTCCGCGGCACGCCGGCGCTCTGGTCGTGGACCTCGATGCGGAGCCGGGTTCCGGCGCGCAGCAGCCGCAGCGACAGCGCCGAGCCGGGGACGGCGGCATGCCGGACGGCGTTGGTGACGAGCTCGGAGACCAGGACCTCCGCGTCGTCGCCGACGTGCCCGATCTCGGAGCCCGTGGTGACGGATCGGCTGAAGCGCCGGGCCTGGGGCACCGATTCATGCTCGGCGGGCAGCGCCAGCTCGCCCAGCAGGATCGGGGCGGCCGGTTCGGCGGGATCGTCCAGCATCGGCGGCCTGGGCGGATGGCTCGCGCCATTGGCCGCAGCCGCGCCGTTGGACGGGCCCGTGCCGTTGGGGACAGCCGTGTCGTTGGACGGGGCTGCGCCGTTGGGGGTAGCCGTGCCGCTGGACGTGGCCGTGTCGTTCGGTGGGGCTGTGCCGTTGGGTGGGGTGGTCAGGGTGTTAGGGAGTTCGATGGTGTGGTGTTCGCCCGACATGCTGAACGCCTCCTTGACTAAGGCGTGTCGCCCGGATCCAGCCCGGCCGGGACGCGGGGCTGGGAGGGGCTAGGGGGTTGGTGCGTGTGCCGCCGCCGTTCGGGCGTGCGGCGGCACGAGGGTCGAGGACGCGGGGCCGGCGACGCGCCGTGCACTCGGTCTCGACCGCGGGCACGACCTTGACGACGTGCACCGGCTTGACGACGTGCGCTGTCTTGACGACGTGCGCTGTCTTGACGCTGTGCACTGTCTTGGTCTGAGCGGTCTCGACCGGGTGGGCGGTCATGACGGTTCGCCTTCCTCGGCATGGGTGCCCGCCCGGGTGCGCAGCAGCCGGGCGGTGCTGGTGAACCACTCGTAGTTCTCCTGCTCGAAGCGCAGGCCGCGCATGCAGGTCAGATACGGGCCGACCGGGGAGCCGGTCCGCAGGAACGTCTCCTCGTCCAGGTCGCCGCGCAGGTGCTTCATGGTGTGCTCGAAGACCTCGATCTTGGCGGCGGACGCCACCGCCCGGTCTTCGAGCTGCGCGATGACGGCGGACGCGGAGATGTGGTCGACGGCCTGGACCATGGCGAGCAGGTTCTCGCGGATGATTCCGGGCTTGGCGGGGGTGGCGGCGAACCGTTCGAGCTCGTCGAGGCCGGCCTGCGTGACGGTGTACACGCGCTTGTTGGGACGGTCGTGCTGGATGACCTGCCGCCCGCTGATCAGACCTTCCGTCTCCAACCTCGACAGCTCGGAGTAGAGCTGCTGCGGTACGGCGTGCCAGAAGTTGGAGACCGACAAATCGAAGATCTTGGCCAGCTGGTAGCCGCTGTACTCGCCGTCGAGCAGCGCCGCCAGCACCGCGTGACGTAGCGCCATCGGCCTTCTCTCCCCGCCTTGACTCAGGGTGAACCCGACGGTAGCAGACAACGACATGAATAGTCATGCTTTTGACTAGGATTGGTTAGGGCGACTTTCCGGTCCGTTGAGAAGTTCCAGGTCGCCGGCGAGCCCGGTGATTTCTCCGTTCAGGAACGCGTCCCGGGTCTGGCGGCGCTGCGTCTTTCCGCTGGTCGTCCGGCGGACCGTGCCCCGTCCGGCCAGGACGACGCTCAGCGCGGGCAGCTCGAACGCGCGGGCGACCTCGGTCCTGATGAGGGACGCCAGCTCGTCCAGCGGCGTCCCGGCGGCGACCCTGGTGCTGATCTCCTGGACGATCACCACGTGTTCCTGGTCTCCGCCCTCGCCGAGGGTGAACGCCGCGCCGGTGAGCGCCGCCGGGTGGGCCGCGCCGGCGGCCTCCTCGATGTCGTGGGCGTGGACGTTGCGTCCGTTGACGATGATGAGGTCCTTGATCCGTCCGGTGACGAACAGTTCGCCGTCGGCGCGGAACCCGAGATCGCCCGTCCGGAGGTAGGGGCCCTCCCCCTCGGACGTGTGCGCGGCGAAGGTCTCGCGGCTCGCGGCCGGGTTCTCCCAATATCCCTGGGCGACGCTTCCGCCGCGGACCCAGATCTCCCCCACCTGCCCCTCCGGCAGCCGGGCGCGGGTCTCGGGATCGACGACGCCGACGTCCAGCGTGACGGGACGGCCGCAGCTCACCAGCCGCCGCGCACCCGTGCCTTCCGGGGCCGGGACGGCCTTGTCGAGGGTGAGGGCGTCGGCGTCGAAGTCGCGGACGACCGGGCCGGTGCCGAGGGGCGCGGCGGTGACGAGCAGCGTCGTCTCGGCCATTCCGTAGCAGGGCATCCACATGCCGGGCCGGAACCCGACCGGCGCGAAACGCTCGGTCATCCTCTCCAGCGTCGCGGCCCGGACGGGTTCGGCGCCGTTCTTGACGACGCGGAGGGACGACAGGTCCAGGCCGTCCAGCTGGCGGTCGGTGACGCGGCGCAGCGCCAGCTCGTACCCGAAGTTCGGCGCGACGGTGATCGTGCCGCGGTACCGGGTGATCAGCTCCAGCCACAGCACGGGACGTTTGACGAACGTGATCGGCGAGGTGAACACGTACCGGCAGCCGAGGTAGAGCGGCTGCAGGACCTGACCGACCAGGCCCATGTCGTGGTAGTGCGGCACCCAGCCGACCCCGACGGTGTCGGACGTCCCCTCGATGCGGCGCTTGATCTCCTCGCCGTTGCACAGCAGGTTCCCGTGGGTGACCATCACGCCTTTGGGTTCGCTGGTCGAGCCGGACGTGTACTGGAGGAAGGCGACCGTGTCCGGGCGGAATTCCGGCGGCGTCCAGAAGGCGGGGTCGGCGGGGTCGGCGTCGGACTCGGCGTCGGCGCTCTGGGTGTCGAGGGCGTGGACGCGTCGTTCCAGGTCGGCGCCGGCCAGCCAGTTCTCGACGGTGGCGCGGTGGGCGGTGTCGGTGAGGATGAGCGCTATGTCGGCGTCCTCGATGATCCGGCGGGTGCGTCCGAACCGTCCGGCGTCCAGGTCGGGCAGCGGCGCGGGGACGGCGATGGCGCGCGCGTACAGGCAGCCCAGGAACGCCGTAAGGAACTCCAGCCCCTCGGGATACAGCAGCAGGACGGCCCTGTCCTGCAAGCCGCGGGCCTGTAAGCGGCAGGCCAGCGCGCGGGCCTCGCGGTCGAGTTCCGCGAATCCGAGCACGTTCTCCTTGTATTTCCCGAGCCGTTCTTCGCTGATGAAGGTGAACGACCGGTCGTCGCCGTGAGCGTGGACGTTCTCCCGGACGAGCGACACGAAGTCCTGATGCTTCTGCATCGACGGTCACTCGTCCTTTGCGTCGGTCAGCTCTGCACCGGTCAGCTCCGCGTCGGCCAGGGACAGCAGTGAGAACCAGCGGCCTTCGTCGAAGTTGCGGAACATCGCGTCCTCCAGCGACGGGAGGAATTCCTCCGACAGCAGGGTGTCGGGCTGCGCGCGCTGGAGCAGGCGTTGCAGGCACAGCACCAGCCACTGCCCGTCGGCGAACGGCCCGCCGAACTGGTGACGGTTGTGCAGCCAGGTGAGGACGCAGGAGAACATCGCGTGCAGTTCGCAGTACCGCTTGGCACGCGCCAACGCAGCCACCGACGACGTGTCGCCGTCGCTCGCCCTGATGCCCTGCTCCACCTTGGCGCGCATGCCGCCGATGCCCGACATCAATTCCTTCAGTTCCGCGGCGACGCCGGGCGCGGCATGGGCGTTGGCCGCGGTCAGCAGCTCCTCCGACATCACGTCGAAGCGCTGGCCGATCTCGTCGCGGCCCTCGTTGGTGAGCTGGAGCAGGCGGCCGTCCGGGGTCCAGGCGGGGGGCGTCCGCGTCCAGGAGAACAGGTCGGCGAGCAGTTCGTCGGCGTCGGAATCACCCGGGCCGCCCGTCCCATCCGGCTGGTCGATCAGGAATGGGAGCTGACCTGCGACGTTGGCGAGGTTCACGTGCGTGGTGCCCTCGAAGATGCTCGCGATCGCGTGGTCGCGCTGCAGCTTCTGGAACACGCCGTGCGCCACGCCCTCGCGCAGGTAGCCGCGCGCGGCGAGGACCGTCCCAATGCTGGCCACGACCTCCTCGCCCAGAACCGGGACGAAGTACTTCACGATGGACGACCACAGGCTCAGCCGTCCGGGCGCGACCGTCAGGCAGCGCGCCACCGGGATCGCGACGCACTCGGCGATCAGCAGGTCCAGATGCGCTTTGACCAGATGGTCGCGGATGACGGGGATCTGGTAGATGTCCGAGCCGTAGAGGGTGCGGCGCCGCGAGTACTCCATCCCGATGCGCACCACCGCGTCCATCGTCCCGACCGACAGCGCGGCGATCGCCGTCCGGGTGATCTGCAGCGTCTTCAGCGTCTGGACGAGCCCGGACCCGCGCCGCCCGATCACCCGGTCGGCCGGGACGCGCGCCCCCGAGAACGCGACGCCGCTCAGGTCGTGGCCGCGGAGCCCGACCGTCCGCACCGGCGGCAGCGTCGACCACGTGTCCGGGTCGAGCTCGTTCTTGTCGACCAGGATGAGGGAGAAGTCACGCGCGCCGGTCTTGGCGTAGGTGGTCACGAAACGTCCGCGGGTGGCGTTGCCGACCGGCCATTTCGTCCCGGTCAGGACGAGGTCGTCGCCCTCGGGCTCGGCCTCCGACTCCGACGCCATCACATCGCTGCCGTGATCGGCCTCCGAGACGCCGAAGCAGGCCAGGTCGCCGTTCAGGACGCCGTCCGCGACCGTGCGGCGCTGCCGGTCGTCCCCCCACAGCCACACCGGGTTCACCGCCAGCAGCCCCGACCCGTACATCACCGCGACGGTCACGCTGCGGCGCGAGATGCCGCGCGTGACGAAGAACAGCTCCTCCAGCGTCGTCAGCCGCCCGCCGAGGCCGCTCGGCACCAGATACTTCGGGAAACCCCAGGCCCGGACGGTGTCGACCGCGCCCGGCGGAAGCTCGTCGCGCTCCTCCGCCTCCACGATCGCCTTGTAGGAGAAGGGCCCGGCGGCGTCGTCCATCGGGTCGCCGAGCCGGCCGTCCAGGTCGGCGGCGATGCGATGCGCGGGCGACAGGCCGGGCTCAAGAGGGTCGGGTCCGGGGGGCGGCGGCTCGGCGCGTCCGGGATGAGGCCGGAGCGGGGGGCGCGGCGCCGGGACGGCACTCGCCAGATCAACGGGGGTCGCGGGGGGAACGGGGTTCGCGGGGATCTTGCTGTCCATCTCTTCCTTCAACTCTCTAGAGGTGGGCCGGGCTCTAGTGCTGAACAGGGTCGGACGGGTCCCCCGATCCCTCCGCCGCCTCCATCCGCCGTCCGACCACCCGGGCGAGCGTCATCGCCGCGGGCAGGGGGCGGACCATGACGGTCAGTCCGGTGACCAGGCCGGTGTCGCCGAACCTGAGCAGGTCGAGCCCCTGGACGGCCTTCCCCGCCACCCGGGCCGTGAAGATCAGCGCCACCGCCGGGGGGCCGCCGCCCGCGGCGAGGCCGCCGGCCGGGGCGGGGCTCACCAGCTCGTCGGTGTACCGGAAGTCCTCGAAGACCTCCAGCAGGACGCCGAGCAGCGTGGCGACCGACTCGCGTCCCAGGTAGGGCCGCACCATCACCGGGCTGTGGAACTCGATGCCAGGGTCGAGCGCACTGGTGATCGCGGCGAGGTCTTTGGCCTCCACCGCCTTCCGGAACGTTCCGCGGGCCGTCACCTGAGCTGCTCCCTTCACCCGCCGTCGGACGGGTCAGTTCGTCGTCTGGGGCGGGACGGTGTCGGCGGGGGGCGCGCTGTCCGCAGAACCGGGCACGGAATCCGACGCGGGATCGGAAAGCGGCTGCCCGGACGAAGAGCTGGGTGAGGAGCCGGGCGGGGAGCTGGGCGGCGGGGTGGACGGGGAGCCGGGCGGGGAGCCGGGCGGGGAGCCGGGCGGGAGGGTGGCGAACGGGTGGGGGGTCGGGGCGGCGGCGCGGGCGAGGTCCTCGGCCCAGGCTCGGTAGCCCGCGGGGGACGGGTGGAAGCCGTCGGACGCGAACAGCCGGCGGTCGCGCGCCATCGACTCGTCCATCGGGGCGTGGACCGCGCCGCCCGCCACGGCCACGTCCCGCATGATCCGGTCCATGGTCCGGGCGCGCGCGCCGAGGACGAGGCGCAGCGGCTGCGGGATGGCCGGGAACCGGTGCACGGGCGGCATCCCCGCGACGACCAGGGTCGCGTCCGCGTACCTGCCGCGCAGGACGGCGACGAGGTCGGCCAGGTCGGCCGTCCACCTGCGCATCGGCCGCCGCCGGATCAGGTCGTTGATCCCCACGGTGACGACGACGAGGTCCAGGGCGGGGCCGAGGACGGGCGGGCCGGCCGCCGCCGGGACGAGGCCGGTCGCGACCCGGCGGGCCGTGGCGCCGTTCTCGCCGGTGACCGACCAGGCCACGCTCCGCCGCAGACGCTCCATCAGCGCCTCCGCGAGGAAGCCCGGCAGCGCCTCCGCGTGCTGCGACGCGCCCACCCCGGCGGCCGTGGACTCGCCGATCACCACGACCCGGAACGCCGGGCCGGCTCCCGGATCGGCCCCGGGGACGAAGCCGTGCTCGTCGCCCGTCGCGGGGTCCAGTCGCGGCGTGCGGCGCACCGTCCGCCATGCCTGGACGGCCAGGACCGGCGCGAGCGGGATGAGCATCATCGACTGGGGGACGCGGGGTCGCCGGCGTCCGTTCAAGAAGGTGAATGGATTCTTCATCTCTATCCCAGACTTCGAAAATTGGCCCCCGAGGCTCAGATCGCCCGCTCGCCGAGCAGGCTCCGTGCGATGTCCGCGATCACCTCCGCGACATAAGCGTGCCCTCTCGGGTTGAGGTGGATTCCATCGGCGCTCCACATCGCGGGGTCAGCGACTTTCGCCACCGATTCGCGCGCGGGAAAAGACATTCCGAACTCGCGCGCGGCGCGGCCGAGCTCCTCGTTGAAGTCGTGAATCCGCTGGACGGTGCGCTTCTTGCGGAACTGCGACATCGGGGCGAGATCGAGCAGCGGCGGGCGCGGCACCGGGATCGCGAGGGCGACCGCGCCGATGCCGGCGGCCCAGCCGAACAGCTCGTCCAGCCGGGCGGCGGCGTCCGGGCGCTCGAACCCGCGGAGCGCGTCGTTCATGCCGCAGCCGAGCACGACCAGGCCCGGCCGCAGCTCCCGGACGGCGGGAAGCTGGTCGCGGACCACGTCCTCGACCGTCGCGCCCGGGTCGGACGCGTTGAGCATCTCCTCGCGGGGAATGCCCAGGTGACGGGCAAGCCGCCCGGCCCAGCCGAGCCACCCGCCGGCGGGGTCGGGATCGTCCTGGCCCTCGGCCACGCTGTCGCCGAGCACCACCATGGCGGGCACGACCGCGCCGGTCACGAGGGCACTGCCCTCGGGGGCGCGAGCCTCGCGAACGCCGACCTCGGGGACGCCGGCCTCGCGGACGCCGCCGCCCATCACGCGCCGCCGCCCGGCGCACCGCCGCCCATCACGCGACGAGTTCGAGCAGGTAGTCGGTGAGGGCGGTCACCGTCTCCCGGCGCCTGGCCTCGGCCACGTCGACCTCGACCTGCAGGTGGTCCTCGATGTCGCTGATGATGCTGATGGCGTACACCGAGTCGACGCCATAGCGCGCGAGTTCCACCGTCGGATCGATGTTTTCAGCGGGCTTGTCGAGGTAGAAGGCGATCCTGTCAAGAAGCCACGATTGAAGCTCGTCGTGGGAAATTGTTTCCGATCTGGTCACCGCACTCCTCCTTATGTCAGAGGATCTTCGTAGCATTAGCGATTGCTATCGGAAGACGAGCAACACGCAAGATACAGGGAAATGGATGATGTGTCTCAGATCCAGATGTGAACGATCGGACACAACCATGTCTCCGTTCCGTAAATTATGTCAGTGGCATGGTAAAAACGGCGCATTGTTACCACTGGGTAACCCGTTCCGTTAAGGGACCCATCCGGAACCATGATCGGAAACCGCCGTCCCCCGCGTCCCACCGATCCGTTCCTTCTCCCGCGCCGCATCACGGCACGCGACCTGCGCCGTTCCCCAGCGGACCCGCGGCGAACCGGCAGCCGCCGCACCCGCCCGCACGCGGGCATACGGCACGTTCCATGAGAATTTCGGACAACTGCACTCGCCGTCCAACACGGTCGGGCGAGCCGCGCCTTGCTCAGAGGGAAGGGAGACCTTGCGGCGGGGTCAGCTCTCGTCCTGCCGGTCGGCCACCCGCACCGGGCCCCGCACCCGGGAGACGACCGGGTTCGGCTCGCGGGCCTGCGCGAACCGGTCCAGCACCGCGTGCGCGTGCCGCGACCGCCAGCGGTGCGCCGCGACCCGGTGGAACCTCGCGAGCTCCGCGGCCCCGGGACGCGCCGCCCCGGAGAGCGTGTAGCCGTGGTCGAGCAGGCGGGACGCGAGGACGTGCTCGACCAGGTCCGCCTCCGAGCCCCTCAGCCGGTCCCGCCACGCCCCGACGTTGCGGGTGTTGGGCTCCTCGTGCGTGCGCAGATGCCACTTCCGCGCGGACGGCACCGTCCGCCGGGCGTGCCGGTACGCCATGGTCATCTCGGCGTCGTACTCCTCGCCCAGGAAGGCGCACAGCCTCACCAGCGCGGGCTCCGGATCGGTCACGAGGTCCTCGTACCGGAGTTCGTAGAACGTTCCGCTCCCCAGGCGCGGGGCGAGCCGCATCCCCGTGTCGACCGCCTCCCGCCAGGTCAGCGCCGCCGCGTAGATGTCGCCCTCGAACCACGGCATCCGCATCAGCGAGCTCACCGCGTCCCGGCCGTCCCGGACGAGATGGACGAACTGCGCGTCCGGGAACATCCGCCGGAGCATCGGCACCCGGCGGAAGTAGCTCGGGCGCTTGTCTCCCCAGCGCGCCTTGCCGTGCCGCCGCGCGTAGGCGCGGAACACGATCGCGAGCGCGGACCCGAGCGTCGGGGGCCCGTGCACGATCTCCTCGATCACGTCCTCGGCGTCCAGCTCCAGGACCCTGAACTTCGTGTCCCCGCCGCGGGTGATCCACTCGGCCAGCGCCCGCCGGTTCCGCTCGCGCTCCAGATCGCCGAACCGGTGCCGGGCCTCGTACGAGGTGTGCACGAACCTCGTCTCGGACGGGAACGCGATGCGCCGGTGCGAGTGCAGCATCTGCTGGAGCAGCGTCGTCCCGGAACGGGGGCAGCCGAGCACGAAGATCGGGCGGCTGGTCTGCGGATTCATGGGCCGCGAAGGTACCCGCGCCCCCTGAGCCGAAGCCCAAAGCCATCTCAACGCAGCCTGAAAGTTCCTTCCGGAACCGATCCGTTCGTGCGATGGCCCGCTGCGCCGCCCCTTCGCGGGGCGCCTGTTCAGCGCGTCCGTTCAGCGCGTTGCCTCCGGGTGGGGGCAGTCGATGTCGGTGGCGGGCAGGGCGCCGGTGCGCAGGTAGGCGTTGACGACGCGGTCCGCGCACGGGACGGGCGTCAGTCCGTCGGCGGCGCGTCCGTAGACGCCGTGCGAGCGGAGGTCGGCGGAGACCAGGCGGGAGCCCTTGAGCCTGCGGTGCATGGCGACGGCTCCGGCATACGGGACGTTGTTGTCGCGCTTTGCCTGAAGGAGCAGCAACGGGACCCGGTTGCGGACGTCCACGCCGGGTTCGCGCGGCTCGGTCTTCCAGAACGGGCACGGGAAGATGGCGTTGGCCGTCGCCGCGAAGACCGGCTGGGTGCAGCGTGCGCGCTCGATGTCCCGCCAGTACCGCTCGGGGTCGGACGGCCAGCCCCCGGCGGGCCAGCCGCCGTCGCCGCAGAAGATCGCGTTGCCGCTGTTGAACTGGTTGTCGAGGTCGGGGCTCGGGGTGTTGAACACGTCCAGCCACACGCGGAGCTCGGGGATCGGCTCTACCGGACGGCCGGCGGCGGCGTCGACCAGGTTGCGGACGGCCCTGGCCAGCACGTCGTCGTACTCCTCCGTGCCGACGAGCTGGCGCAGGATGAGGCCGAGCGCGCTCGCGTCCAGCGTGTACTCGCCGATGCGGAGCGGACCCTCGTCCACGCGGGCGGACAGGCTCTCGACGGTCGCCCTGACCTGGCGGGGAGTGCGTCCGAGGCGGTAGTCGCCGGCGCGGCGGGCCGTCCAGGCGGCCCATTCGTCCAGGCCCTGCTCCTGGGCCGCGCCGGCGGCCTGGAAGTTCTCGTACTGCGTCATCGCCGGGTCGGTCACGCTGTCGATCACGATGCGGTCGGCGTGCCGGGGGAACAGCTGGGCGTATACGGCACCCAGGTCGGCGCCGTAGGAGATGCCGTAGTAGGACAGCCTGCGCTCGCCCAGGACAGCGCGGATCAGGTCCATGTCGCGGGCGACGTTGCGGCTGGACGCGTGGGGCAGCAGCGCGGCGTTGTTCCCATGCTCGTGGCAGCGCCGCGCAGTGTCGCGCGCGTTCCGCACCGACGCCTCGAACGCCTCGCGCCGTGAGTGCGTCGGCTGCGCCTTCGGGGAGATGCCGCAGTAGATCGGGGTGCTGCGTCCGACGAACCGGGGGTCGAAGCCGATCAGGTCGTACCGGTCCGCGGCGTCCTTCATCGCGGTTCTGATGTGCGCCGCGTAGTCCAGCCCCGGGCCGCCGGGCCCGCCGGGGTTGGCCAGCAGGACGCCGCGGCGGTGCGCGCGGTCCTTGGCCTTGATCCGCGAGATCGCGAGCCTGATGGACGGACCGCCGGGAGCCCCGTAGTCGAGCGGTGCCGTGACCTGCGCACACTCCGCCCCCGCCTTGATCAGTTCGGTGGCGCCGGCCGGACACGCACCCCACTCAAGGCGCTGCCCGAGGTGACCTGCCAGACCTGGGGACGGGACCGGGGACGAGAGTGTGGACCCTTGGGACGGCGAGGGCGGGGGCGAGGACCTGCGCGAGGACGGTTGGGACGGCGAGGCCGCGGACGGTCGGGGTGGCGAGCCCTCGGACGGTCGGGGTCGCGGGCCCTCGGACGGTTGGGGTGGCGAGGCTGCGGCGGTGCCCGTCAGGACGACGAGGCCGGCTGTGGCGATCGCGGTGGCGGCCATCGCGGTGCGTGGGTGGGTCATGGGTTTCGATCCCATCGGCTCCGGGCGCGGAGATCATTACGGCTGGCCCGCGGCTCCTGGTGGGGGCAGCCCCACCGCCTCGGCGTTCCGCCGTTCGGGCGACGCGAATGGCAGGTTCGGCTTCCGGCCATTCCTCGCGCAACGCCATACGATCCAGGAAAGGACTTCCCTTATCGCGAGAAGTAAGCTAGAGTAACGATCGGTGTGCCGGGAAGTCTGGTCGGCGGGACAGGATATGTCTCCGACCAGAAGGAGTTTCATGACTCCCCGGCACTTTTTTGTTGCGCCGCGTCCACCACGGCGCCCCGCCCTCGGCCCCCCGTGCGGCCTGACCGTCGCGGCCTGGGCGAACGCGTTCCCAGATAGCTGAGCCGCGCAACCACTCCACCCCTTACCAGGGTCTTTCTTCGCACCACCTTCCCGCCCGGCGACGGCGTTTTCGGACGTCCCGGCGCGCGGTCAATGACGGCTCGATGCGGAAGCGTGCAATCAAATGGGCGAATTCGTCGACGTGGCGCTCGGTTTCCCGACCGCCCTTTTCACCTTCTCTCTCCTCGTCGTCGCCGGGTACTGGACGCTCGTCCTGCTCGGCGGGCTGGGAACCGACGTCCTCGGCGGCGCGGCCGGTGGCATGCAAGCCGGACGCTGGACGGAGATCAAGGCCGCTTACCAACGTTCCAAAACACTGTCGGGCAATGCCGGGGATCCGTCCGTTGGCGCCCTCCTCCACGTGGCCGACAAACTGTCCGCCATAGAGGAGGCCCTTCGCGGCCCCCGATGGCCGCACCTGGTCCCTCCCGGGGCCCGGGAACCTCTTGACGATCTTCACGGTGGATCCGGAGGATTCAGTCGTCCTTGCCGGGAATCGCCCGGCCGGACGCCCGGAGAGGGGTCCGCGCATGCCGCTCGCCATCGACCGAGACCAGAAGATCGTCTTCGCGCACCGGACGAACTTCGTCGGCAAGCCGACCGGTCCCAGCACCGCGTCGTGGGACTACAAGGGCGAGGAGCACGTGATCGTCCGCCCCGACGACGGGCAGCCCGCGAAGACGTGGCAGGTCAAGTGCAAGGAGTGCGGCAAGAGCCTGGAGTTCACCGTGCACGGCGTCGCGGCCACCCGGCGCCGCCAGGCCCGCTGGCGCGCCATCGCCTGGACGGGGCTCGCCGTCCTCATCGCCGCCGTGGCCGGCTGTTTCGTCATCGGCGGCGCCGCACTGGCGGTCCTGATCCCGGCCGCGATCATCGGGTCGGCCACCGGCTACTACGTCGGCGGGATCGCCTCGGACGAGATGGGCATCAGGGGGCACGGCGCCGGAATGCCGATCGTCGCCAAGCACTCCGTGACGCTCGTCGAGTCCCGTCCCGCGGAGTTCGAGGAGCTCGTCTGCGAGAAGTGCGGGCACGAGGAGCCGTACCGCTGGGGCTCACACCTGCGCAAGGGGTTCGCGGAGCGGCAGTACCGGGAGGCCAAGGCGCGGCTGGACGCCCACACCTGCCGTCCCAAGTAGCCGTTACATCAGGTGTCCGGGGGTGGCGGGATGTCCTTGACGCCGTGCTGCCTGAGCGACATGTCGACGGCCAGGTCCCACCGGTCGGACAGCTCCCGCGACATCGCGTACGCGTCGTCGCACATCGCCGTCGCGATCTCCGCCGTCTCCCGGTCCCCGGCGCGCTGCGCGACGCGCCGCAGCATCTCCCCCGCCGCGATCTGCAGGTGGGCGGCGACGTAGGCGTCCCGCATGTGCTTGCCCGCGGGGTCGCGGCGGCTGCGGCCGAGCCCGCCCTCGACCACCGCCGCGAACAGCATCCCCGCGTCCCGCACGATGGACGGCGCGGACCCGTGCGCCTTCAGCCGGGCCTCGATCGCCCGCGTGTGCGCCCGGGACCGCTCGGCGTAGCGGCCGAGCGGCCGACACATCTCCGGCTCGTTCGCCGCCGTGGTCAGCATCTCGCTGAGGGCGGCCTGCACGTGCTGCTGCAGCGCGTGCGCGTCCTTCAGATAGCCGATCAGCTGCCTGTCGACCGTCGTCATGCGCGAAGCCCCGTCACCTGGACTTCCCCGCGCGACGCATACGGCGCGCGCGGCGCGGCGAGCGCGGGCGGCGCGGCGTCGGCAGCTCCTTGACGATCACGGCGATCACGGCGAGCGCGAACAGCGCGATCATCAGGCGGATCACACCCGGGCCGATGCGGAATCCCTTTCTCATTTCTCACTCCCCTCCCCTGTCGATGCGTGTGTGCTCGTTCCCCTTGCAGGCGGCCGGACGATCCCGTCCGGCCACGTTCATGCGGTCGGCTCCCCCTCGCGAAGCACCTCATGCCCGGAGGACGCCTCGCGGCTAAGGGGCTGCTCGTGACTGGGGGACGCCTCGCGCCCGAGGGACGGCTCACGCTTCGAGGACGGCTCGCGCCCGGCGGACGGCTCACGCTTCGAGGGCGGCTCGTGCCTGGAGGGCGGCTCGTGCCTGTGGGGGATCTCGGTCCTGCGGAGGCCGGGGACGGCCATGAGGTCTCGCCACGTTTCGACGGGTAGCAGCGCCGTTGTCTCGTGGCGCCAGGGGGCCTGGCCGGTGCGGGGCGTCTGGCCGTTGCGGGGCGTGCCGTCCTCGCCGGGGTAGAAGACCGTCCCGTCGAAGGCCAGGTCGAGCGGGACGCCGCCGTCGCCCAGCGCGTGCAGGTGCCGCTCGGCCGCCGCCCGCACGCCGTTCCGGCACGGCAGCGTGAGCGTCAGCTCCGTCCCGCCGCGGAACGTCGGGACCGTGGCGCCGACGCGCGCCCACGACAGGCCGGCGGGCGCGATGGTCACGGTCGTGGTGAGCAGCACGCACTGCACGGGACCGCCGTCCATCCGGCGGAGCCCGACGCGCAGGCTCAGCGCCGGCGCCGCCGCGGCCGTCCCGGCCTTGACGCCGAGCACCTCCAGGCCGAGCTCGGGCGGCCCGTTCATGATCAGCACCTCGGTGGACTGCCCGGCGGAACAGGCACGAAACCCGAGCCGCAATCCCGGGCCGCGGGGATTGGGGAGATTTTCCGGTGCCATTCCGGACCCCTGCCGAAACTTCGCGGACGCGTTGCTTGACCTTGAGCGCACTCCAGCTCGTACGTTCGAGCGCGATCGCCGTTCGGGCGCGATCGCCTTCCGAGGGAGTCATCCGCATGCAGTACCGCAAGCTCGGCCGGACCGGCGTCGAGGTCAGCACCCAGTGCCTCGGCGCGATGATGTTCGGCGACGTCGGCAACCCCGACTACGACGAGTGCGAGCGCATGGTCCACCGCGCGCTGGACGCCGGGATCAACTTCATCGACACCGCCGACATGTACTCCGCCGGGGAGAGCGAGCGGTTCGTCGGACGCGCGATCAAGGATCGGCGGGACGAGGTCGTCCTCGCGACGAAGTTCTTCTTCCCGTCAGGCGAGGACCGCAACAGGCGCGGCGGGTCGCGGCGGTGGATCGTCCAGGCCGTCGAGGACAGCCTCCGCCGCCTCGGCACCGACCACATCGACCTTTACCAGATGCACCGGCGCGACTGGGACACTGATTTGGAGGAGACGCTCGACGCGCTCACCGATCTCGTCCGCCAGGGCAAGGTCCTGTACCTCGGCTCGTCGTGCTACTCCGCCGACCAGATCGTCGAGGCGCAGTGGGCGGCGCAGCGGCGGGGCACGGCGCGGTTCGTCTGCGAGCAGCCGCAGTACTCGATCTTCGCGCGGTCGGTCGAGGAGTTCATGCTGCCCGCGGCGCGGCGGCACGGGATGGGCGTCATCCCGTGGAGCCCGCTGGCCGGAGGCTGGCTGACCGGCAAGTACCGGCGCGGCGAGCAGGCCCCGGCCGGATCCCGGTTCTCCGGGACGTCGCATCCGGCGTGGGAGCGGCGCGCCGTGGACGTGGACCCGAACTCCCCCGCCCGCTACGACGCCGTCGAACGCCTCGCGAAGATCGCCGAGAACGCCGGGCTCTCGCTGACGCATCTCGCGCTGGGCTTCGTCGCCGAGCATCCCGCCGTCACGTCGACCATCATCGGCCCGAAGACGATGGAGCAGCTGGACGACCTGCTCGCCGCCGCCGACGTCAGGCTCGACACCGCCGTCCTGGACGCGATCGACGAGGTCGTCCCGCCGGGAACCGACGTCGCGGGCATCGACCACGGCTCCGGAACCCGCGCCCTGAACCCCGAGAACCGCCGCCGTTCCTCGGCGGATCACCTCTCTGCCATGGGCTGACCGGCCGGGGCGGGGCTCAGGGGCGGGGCTCAGGGGCGGGGCTCAAGGAGGGGGCGGCGGCCGAGGAAGGCGATCAGGCGGTCGCCGGCGGGGGCGTCCGGGGCGGGCTCGACGGGGTCGGCGAACAGCGGGCGGCGCGGAGACTCGGGCACCACCAGCGGGCAGATTCTCAGCAGCTCGTCCGCCAGCGCCGCCGGGATGGGCGACGCCCGGCCCGACGCCTGCGCGATGTCCCAGCCGTGGACGGCCACCTCCATCGCCCCGATCGCGGCCATCAGGTCGCCGCCCAGGTGGCGGTCACCGATCTCGACCCGCTCCGGCGAGCAGGACGCGCGCAGCAGCCGGACGGCGCGCACCCGCACCGCCGACACCGGATCGTCGTCCGGTTCGGGCGGCTCCGGCAGCATCGCGACGCGTCCGAGGCGGATGCCGTCGTGCAGCGCCGCGAGGGAGTCGCGGAGGTGGAGCAGCAGCATCTCCAGGTCCCACGACGCGCACGGCGTGCGGCGGGACATCATGCCCGGCGTGACCGCCTGGACGGAGGTCAGCGCGAAGCCGATCGCGCGCTCCATCAGCCCGCCGTCCAGGGGGACGGGCCGCGGCGCATTCGCCTGCTCGTGCATCCGCGCTCCAATCGTGGTGATGGCCTCTGTTCTGTGGACCATCCGCACGACGGAAATTCATCGGGCGGCACAAATCACGCGAGATCTTCTGCACTCGAAGAGCGAAACGCCACAATCGACCCAATATCCCCCCGTTCGCATCGACCGGGTCCGCTCGGGTCAGGACGCGACGCCGTCCACCATCTGCAGCCGGATCGCGATCGACCGGGCCTCCGGAACGTCGAGCATCTCGAACAGGTCGAGGGCCTGCCGCCAGTGGATCCGGGCGGCGTCGGCGCCGCGGAGCTGCAGGATCGCGCCGGCGATCCCCTCGTGCGCCTTTCCCTCCCCGTACAGGTCGCTGATGTCGTGGGCCAGGGAAAGCGCCTGCTGGTAGTGGTCGAGTGCGGCGGTGCACCGTCCGGAGGCGCGGTGCGCGTCCCCGGCGCCCTGCAACGCCCGCACGCGCTGATGCGGGTCCCCCACTTCTCGCGCCAGCCGTTCCGCGTCCTGATGGTGGACGAGCGCCTCCGTCGGACGGTCCATCAGCAGATACGTCACACCGAGACTGTTGAGCGTGTCCGCGATGTTCCGCCGCTCCCCCGTCGCACGGAATACGGCGATCGCCTCGCGATGGCAGCGCAGCGCCTGCTGATATTCGCCCTTGTACAGATGGACGTTCCCGATGTTGCTCTTGAGAATGGCGTTGTTGCGGCCCTCGTCGATCCGGCCGAAAACGCGGGCCGCCTCCAGGTAATGCTGGACGGCGTCGCGATGGTAGCCGCGCTGCCGCTGCACCTCGCCGAGGTTGTTCAGCGCCGCCGCCTCCCCGCGCTCGTCCCCGGTGCGCCGGTACCCGTCCAGCGAACTCCGCATATGGACCATGGCTTCTTCGTAGCGGCCGAGATACCACAGAGCCATTCCCGCGTGGTCGAGCGCCTCCGCCTCGCCGTGCCGGTCGCCGAGCCAACGGTAGATTCCCTGGGATTCCTGGCAATGCGCGAGCGCCTCACGGTAGCGGCCGGTCGCCAGCAGGTAGATGCCCATCCGGTCGAGCACCTCGGCGGTGGCCGGCCGGTCGTCCGCGGACCGGTTCAGGGCGAGCGCCTGTTCCGCCGCTTCGAGCGCCTCAGCGAAACGTCCGGTGCGCGCGCTGGTGACGCTCAATTCGTGGAGCGTCTGCGCGGTGAACGCCGCGTCGCCTAGTTCGCGTGCCGCCCGGAGGGCTACTTCTTGGGCTTCGCCGGCGCAATCATGGTGCCCGTGCACCTCCAGGTAGCGGGAGAAGAGGTGCACCAGAAGCACACCGTCCTGCTTCCTTTCGTGAGCCATAGCGTGGTGCGCCAGGGCGAGACCGTTGCGCCATTCCTCGTTCATCCATTTCTGTGCCTCGCCGATGCCGGGCGGGGCCGTGTCGGCCGCGGTCCCGTCCGGAATGGGAAGCCTGCGCCGGTGCGGGTGCAAGACGCGGTCCGCGCGATGGACGCATCCGAGGTAGTGGTTCAGCAGGCGTCCGATGGCCCGCCTCCGGTCCCCGTTCGAGTCCTCGGCGAGCGCTCGGGAATGGGCGAAGGCGCGGACGAGGTCGTGCATGCGCAGGCGTCCCGGCCGGTGCTCGTTCACGAGGTGGTGATCGATCAGGGTCGCGACGGCGTCGTCCGCGACGTCCGCCGGGCCTCCGCTCAGGATGGCGGCCGCCCGCGATCCGGTCTCCGGGCACGGGCTCAGGCCCAGCCGCCGGAAGACCGTCCGCTGGTCGTCGGTGAGCGCGCGGTAGGAGAGCTCGAACGCCGCCTCGGCCAGGCCCTCGTCCTCTTCGGGGAGCGCCGGACCGTCGAGGTGGCCGTCCTCGGGGCTCGTCGCGGCGCGTCCGGCGGCCACCCGCAGCGCCACCGGCAACCGGCCGCACCGGTGGACGATGTGGTCGACCTGCTCCGCGTCGAGGCGGTCGCCCGCGATGCCGCGGACCAGCGCGCGTGCCTCGTCCATGCCGAGAACGCCGAGCGGCAGGTAGTTCGCGCCGGGGAGCCCGGCCAGCCGCCGCCTGCTGGTGATCAGGAACCGGGCCGTTCCGGCGGCGACGATCGCGCGGACCTGGTCCACGCCGGTGGCGTCGTCCAGGACGACGATCGCGCGCCGCCCGCCCAGCTCCCGCCGCCACAGCACGACCCGCCCTTCGAGATCGGCCGGAATCCGCTTGGACGGGACGCCGACCTGCCGGAGCAGCTCGGCGAGCGCGGCGTGCGGCGACATCGGCGGCCGCTCCGGATCGTGCCCGCGCAGGTGCAGGTAGAGCTGGGCGTCCGGATACCGGTGCGCGAGCATGCGCGCCGCGCGCATGGCGAGCGCGCTCTTCCCGACGCCCGCCAGGCCGGTGATGACCGAGATCCGCGCGGGAGCGTCGCCGACCTCGGTCCCGGCCCCCGGATGGGTGAGGGCACCGAGTTCCGCGTCCCGTCCGATGAAGTCGTCGGGGCCGGGCGGCATCAGCTCGTCTGGGAACGGCTCGGACGCCTGCGGACCGGCGTCGGCACCCGCCTGGCCGGACGGCGCGGCGGCAGCGGCGGCGGCGCGGCGGTATCGCGGAGTCGCGGCCAGGTCGAGGTCGCGCCGGAGTATCCGCTCGTGGAGGGTGCTGAGCCGCTCCCCCGGTTCCGTGCCCGTCTCGTCCGCGAGCAGCCGGTGGACGCGCCGGTAGACGGCGAGCGCGTCCGCGTGCCGGTCGCACCGGTAGAGCGCGGTCATGAGCAGCGCCGCGGCCCGCTCGTCGAAGGGGTTCGCGGCCGTCAGCCGGGACAGGTCGCCGACGACGACGTCATGGAGCCCGAGCCGCAGCTCCGCCTCGATCCGCTCCAGCTTGGCGGCGTGGAGTTCCTCGCGCAGGCTCGTGCGCAGGTCGCGTGCCCATTCGCCGGGGAGCCCGGCGAGCGGCTCGCCGCGCCAGAGCGCCTCCGCCTCGATGAGCAGCGCGCGGGCGTGCTCGTCGTCCCCGCTGTCGGCGATGGCGCGCGCCTGGCGGCGCAACCGCCGGAACCGGTGGAGGTCGACCGCCTCGGGGTCGAGGGTCAGGACGTAGCCGCCCGGACCGTGCCCTAACGGCGCGTTGTCCGCGTCGGCGTCCCGGAGTCGGCGGCGCAGCCGGGACAGATAGCTCGTCAGCGTCGCGCGCGCCCGCGCCGGCGGGTCGGGCCCCCAGACCTTGGCGGCCAGGGTGTCCGGGGAGACGGTCCGACCGCATTCCACGGACAGGACCGCCAGCACGCAGCTTTCCTTCGGCGAACCGGCGTCCAGCCGCCGACCGTGCACGCTCAACTCGACCGGACCGAGGAGCGCGACCTCCTCCATCTTTCCCTCCGTATGACCCCGTTACGGAAGGTCTCACACGAGATAGCCAACTACCACCCAACTGGGGCGCAAATGAGTGCTTTTGGTATAAATGCACACAACACATCCGGGAACATATGTTCGATAAGCACCTCACCGGACCACTGCCCGAAAAACTGATTCTCCATCCCCCTTGCCCGTTTTGACGGAAATGGACGGTTCCGAAGCGGCCAATCGGACGTCTCCGACAAGACTTCGATAACATCATTTACCCCTCGCGTCCCACCGAAGGGTCTATGCTGGCCATACCGCCCAGCTCCCAGGGACCTCGGGCGTTGAGCAGTTACGGCTTCGGACACGTGCGGCGCACGCACATGCCGAAAAGCCTTCACATAGATCGGAGCACCATGCTTCCAATATTCATTTGGTGACAAAAGACCGGGGGGATCTCGTGAGAGTTTCACCCCGGTCTTTCATTGGTGCTCACCAATCCCGCTCCCACCTGGGATGCAATCGGGCCGTCCAGTTCCCTGCAACAGTCCTGTAAACGTCGCACGCCCATCGTTGCTTCGAGGCGGTCATCCAGGTCGCCGAATCAATCGGGGCAAGGGGGACGCGATGTCTGTCGACGGATGGTCCATAGGGCCGTTCGGCCTGGACAGCGGAGTAGGGGCGACTCTTCAGGAGCTGCACAAGGTCCTGATGGTCGTCCACCATCTGACGGCGGCGACCAGGCTCGCCGACGTCGCACCGCTGGTCGAACGCGACCGGCGGATCCAAACGGTGTACACGGTGGCGCCGACGTCGCCGCGGGCGGCGGGGACGGCCCGCCATCTCGCCGCGTCCGGCGCGGTGGTCATCCCGTTCGCGCAGGCGGCGCAGACGTCGTTCGACCTGGCGGTCGCGGCGGGAGACGGCGCATTGGACAGGATCCACGCGCCGGTCCTGATACTCCAGCACGGCGCGGGCCCGGCCACGCTCGCGCGCCGCTGGGACGGCGCCGGGCCCGCGGCGGAATTGCCGATCGCGGGTCTGCGTCGCGAGGGGATCGTCGCGGGTGGACGGGTCATCCCGTCCGTCCTCGCGTTCGCCCACCGCGACCACCGGGACGTGCTGGCGCGGATCTGCCCGGAGGCGCTTCCCGTGGTGCGCATAACGGGCGATCCCACCCTGGACCGGCTGCTGGCCAGCGTCGCGTTCCGGGAGCGGCATCGTGAGGCGCTCGAGGTCGCGGACGGACGGCGACTGATCGTCGTCTCGTCCACCTGGGGGGCGCGGGCGCTGCTCGGACGGAACCGCGAGCTGGTCCGGCAGCTCGCGCTGGATCTGCCGTCCGAGCACTACCGCATCGTGCTGGCCGTGCACCCGGTGACCTGGGGTTTCCACGGGTATCGCCAGGTCAGGGCCTGGTTCGACGACTGCCTGCGGCTCGGTGTCGGGCTGCTGCCGTTCCACGAGGGCTGGCGCGCCGCGCTGGCGGCGGCGGACCTGGTGATCGGCGACTGCGGGTCGGTGACGTCCTACGCGGCGGCGGCCGGTGTTCCCGTGCTGCTCGGCGCGTTCCCCGCCCACGAGGTGCTGCCGGGGTCGGTGAGCGACCTGCTGGGCCGGCGCGCCCCGCACCTCGCGCCGCACCGCCCCCTCCTCCCGCAGGTCGAGGACGCCATCGCGAACCCGTACCCGGCGGCGCCGCTGTGCGACCGGCTGACCTCGGAGCCGGGACGGGCGGCCGTACTGCTGCGGCGCGAGATGTACTCGCTGATGGGCCTCGACGAGCCGGCGGAACCGCCGCCCACCGAGCCCGTCCCGCTGCCGGAGCTGATCCCGGCACACCGCGAGCCGAGCGGTCTGTCATGAGCGCACACCACGAAAGCGTCCGTCTCGTGCGGGCCCGCCTTGTGCGATCACCAGGATCGGACGGCGGCGACGTTCACGTGACGGCGGACGGGCCGCACGACGCGCTGGACGGGCCGCGCGACGCGCTGAGCTTGGTGCTGACCCGCGTACACGTCACGGACGACCCTTCCCCCTCCTGCCCGATGCTCGACGAGCACTTGGCAGTGCACCTGGCGGATGGGGACGCCACTGCGTGGGCATCAATCGCCGACGTACTGCTCTACGACAGCGCCTCGCGGCCCCCTACAGGCTTCTACGGTCTGGTGGCCTGCGCGCTAGAGCCGGACGGACGCTGCGCCATCACGGTGAAGGACGAGCCGGGGACCACCCTCGTGGCGTCCCTGGACGACGCCGTCTGGGTCGCGTCGTTCGTCCACGCGTGGCGTGTCTCCGGGCGGCGTGCGGCGGCGCTCATGTCCATGCGGATCACGGTCCGCCGAGTTCCGACAACCGTTCCCTGATCTCCCGCGCCTGGTAGGAACCGAGTTCGTCGAGGACCGCGGCCGCCCGCTCGAGGTGGCCGCGCTCGGCGGCGGGGTCGTCGCGACGCGCCGCGAGGCGCGCCCGCGCGACATGGATGTCCGCCAGGGAATGCCGCGCGCCGACGCGGGTCCCGGCCTCCTCCGCCTCGTCGAGGGCCGCGCCCGCCTCGGCGTCCCGGCCGTCGGCGGCGAGCGCGTCCGACAGCGTCCTGAGCGTCCGGGCGCGGTGGTAGTCGTCGCCGCGGCCGGTGAAGAAGGCCAGCGCCTCGCGCAGGCGCCGGGCCCCTTCCCCGGGCCGGCCGTCGCGGACGAGCGCCTCCCCCAAGCGGCGGCTCATCACCGCCACATGCCGGGCGGCGTCCCCGGGCACGTCGCGGCAGGCTTCCAGGGCGCGGGTGAAGGTCTCCGTCGCGTCGGGCACGTCGCCCTGGGCCAGCTGCGCGACGCCGAGGCATTCCAGTGCCGTCACCACGCCGTCGCCGTGCCCCGCGCCGCGTTCGAGGGCGAGCGCGTCCCGGGCGAGCCGCTCCGCCTCGCGGAATTCGCCAAGGTTCAATCGCGCGAACGCGAGCGCCTCCAGCATCCGGGCCCGCGCGACGGGATCGCCGAGCGCGGACGCCGACGCCAGGCCCATCTCATGGGTCTCGATCCAGATCGCATAGTGCTTGCGGAATGTCAGGACGCCCCACAGCGCTTCGCACATCTCCCACGTTTCGTGGTGCAGTCCGCGCCCGTGGGCATCGGAGACCAGATCGCGGAGAAGGGGCAGTTCGCCTTCGACCCAGGCGATGGCCTCCGGCGTGCCGGAAAAGGAGACGGCGGGGGGCTCATCGTATTTGCGGCCCAGATGCCAGCGGCCGGGGATGATGGCGCGGTCGGCGGCCACCGCCATTCCCAGATAGTGGTCCACAACCCGGTGGAACGCCTCCGCCCTTTCCGTTTCGTGCTCCGGCCGGGCGGCGACCGAGCGGGCGTGCAGATGCGCCAGGTCGTGGAAGCGGAATCTGCCGTCCCGGTCGGCGTCGACCAGGTTCACGTCCACCAGGACGTCGAGGTCCCGCTCGGCGTCGGCCGCGCCCGTCCCGGCGGCCGCCGTCGCCGCCGCGAGCCCGAACCACCCGTTCGGATGGACGCTCATCAGCCGGTACAGCCGCGCCGCGGACGGCGGCAGATCACGGTACGTGACGTCGAAGACGGCCTGCACGGACAGATCCTCCTCACCGAGAACGGCCAGGCGCCGCCGCTCGTCGGCCAGCTCGCCGACGAGCCGCTCGATGCGCCAGTGCCCCCGCGTCGCCAGCCGCGCCGCGGACGTGCACAGCGCCAGCGGCAGCCGTCCGCACAGGGCCGTCAGGGAGCGGACGGCCTGCGGTTCGGCCGCCGTCCGCCCGCTGCCGAGCATCCGGTCGAGCAGCTGGACGGCTCCGGTCTCGTCCAGCGGGTCCAGCGGCAGGAAGGACGCGCCGTCGACCGCCAGCCCCGGCAGCCTCCGCCGGGACGTCACCGCCACCACCGAGGGCCCGTGCCCCGGCAGCAGCGGACGGACCTGCGCCGCGGAGGCGGCGTTGTCCAGCATGATGATCAGCCTGCGTCCGGCCGTCAGCGTGCGGAAGAGGGCCGCCTGCTCGTCGAGGTCGGCGGGCACCGCCTCCGGCGCCACCCCGAGCGCGCGCAGGAACCGTCCGAGCGACTCGCCCGGAGTCACCGGCGCCCCGCCGGAGAAGCCACGAAGGTCGGCGAAGAGCTGCCCGTCGGCGAATCCCGCGACGACGCGGTGCAGCCACGCCAGCGCCAGCGACGTCTTCCCGACGCCCCCGACCCCGCTGATCACGATGACGGCCGCCTGCTCGCGGGCGGCGTCGCCGAGCCGCCCGAGCATTTCCAGTTCCCGCGAACGGTCGGTGAAGTAGGGGCGCGAGGCGGGCAACTGCGCGGGCACGGCCGGATACCCGGTGTTCGCGTGCAGATGTATCCCACCGTGGACGGTGCCCGCCTGAACCACCGAACCGGACACGTCGGCGGCGACCTCATTACGCAATGACGGTTTTTCAACCCGCCGTTCCTCTGCATCGCGTTCAGGCAAGGAATCAGCTCCACCGGGGGCAAGGACGCTCAGAATCCGGGTCAACATAACCCGAAGACCCCTGCTCGGCAAGCGAAACAGTTGATCATGTAACGAATCATTGCCGCATATACGGCCCGAGCGGAATATTGGACCATATTATCTGGGACCGCTCCATTCCGTCCTGAATCCTGAAACACTTCCGCCCCCTTCGACCCAGCGTGCACAAGGCGTGGGCGTAAACGGCCGGAACGTGATGAACTGAACGAATGACAGATCCGATGACCGTGGCCATTGCCACCGCGATGGCGGGCAAGGCCGTCGAGGTGGCGGGCGAACCGGTGCGCGCGGCCGTCGCCGAGATCTCCCGCCGGGTCCGCGAGCGGTTCCGCGGCCGCCCGTCCGACGAGGCGGCGCTCGCCCGCGCGGCCGCCGAGCCCGAGGTCCTCCAGGGCGCCGTGCTGCGCCTCTTCGACGAGGACCCCGACTTCCGCGCCGACGCGGAGACCCTCTGGAACCAGGCGCAGACGATGGCGTCCGTGTCCGGCGACGGGGTCGTCAACATCTTCAACGGACAGGCCCAGAGGGTCATCCAGGCCCGCGACATCAAAGGCGACCTGAACCTCGGCTGACCGCCCGCGGCTGCCGTGCTCGGACGGCTCGAACGGCTAGGACGGCTCGAACGGCTAGGACGGCGCGGACGGCCCTCGGACGGCCTGGAGGAGAGCGCCGCCGCTCTGTCCATTCACCATTCGGACCATCTTCTCCAGATCCGGAGTGAGGTTCCTGTCGTCCTGGAGTTCGGCGATCGCAGTACGTATGACGTCGTGAATGCGCTGCGTTCCCGCCCCGAGGCGTGGATCCGCCGCATCATCGTCGATTCCGCGGACGACCAGGTCAACGCCCTGCGCGCTCATGATGTACTGCACGGCCAGCACAGTGTCGAGGCGAGTCTGGTTGGCGCGCAGGTTGCGTGCCGACGCCATCGCCATCGTGTTGTGGTCTTCCTGCCCGTCCTTCGCAGGCCGCGAAAGCGTCCCAGAAGGAAAAGCCCGCACCTGCATTTCTGGAATCAGCGCCGTCGCGACGGTCTGAAGCTGGACCATGCCCGAGTTCAATCCCACCTTGCCCCCGGCCAGATTGGCGGGCAGCCCGTAACTCCACCTGCTGGAGAGAAGCCGCGCCGACAACTCCTGTGAGAGCACTCCGGCATCGACGAGCCCAGCGTTCAGCGCGTCCAGCGAATGGCCGAGGACAGCCCCGTCCCAGTTGCCGCCCATGACGAACTCCACCTGCCCGTCGTCCTTCCGGAAGATCAGGGGATTGGACGTGGACGCGTTCATCTCCGGAGTGAGGACCTTCTCGGCATGGTTCAGGTTCTGCCGCAGGGACGCCAGAATGTGCGGCGCCGCGCGCACCGAGACCGCGTCCTGGACACGGTGCGTGTCCTGGGGATTGAAGCGCCGGCGCGTGCGATCGGTCATGAATTCGCTGCCGTCCACCAGTCCTCGCAGGCGGGCGACGACTTCCTTCTGCTCGGGAATCTGCCGTTCGTCGTGCGTCCGGGTGTCCAATGACCCGGCCTCGGCCCGCAACGCTTCCATGAACAGGGCGAACCCGCCTTCGGCGAGGTCGGCCTGCGCTTCACCCCGGTGCAGCGCCTCCAGGGCGGACGCGGCGACGACCGTGCTGCCGCTCATGATCGGCAGCGCCTCACCCATTTCCAGTTCCGCCGGAGCGATGCCGGCGTCCCGGAGAATGTCGGCTGCCCCGGCGACCCGCGTGGGCTGCCCGGGCCGCGTCCAGCTGGCGCATCCCCCGGTTCCCGTGACCACCTGCCCGGCCACCGCCATCGGCTGCAGATCGCCCGACCCCAGCGACCCGACCTGCGGCATCACCGGGGTGACCCCCTTGTTGACCAGTTCGAGGAACTTGCCGGGCAGCTCCGGCCGGACGCCCATATGCCCGCGCGCCATCTGGTTCGCGCGGATCACCAGCGCCAGCCGTGCGATCCGCCCCGGAAGGACGGGTTCGGTCGCCACTCCATGCGACGCCAGCACCCGATTCTGAAACTCTTTGGACTCCTCGGGACTGATGGGCTTGTCCTTCAACGGCCCGAGCGCCTGATTCCACCCATAAACGCGCGGCGGCGGCGGACTCTGCCGCGTGACCAGCCCCACCGCGTCGCGCCGATATCCACGCATCGTCTCGGCGGCTTCGGGGGCGAGGCTCACCCGCAGCCGCGGAGCCGTGAGAACTTTGAACGCCTTCTCGACGGTCAGGCTCTTGCCGTCCAGCCTCAGCGAGACTTCAGGTCCGTCGGGAAGCCGAGCCGGATCGACGTCGACGTTCTTGCAGTCCGCGATCGTCCGCCGCTGAGCCGGGGCCTGCCGCTCACGCACACCAGGCGGCGGCTCTGCCACGGCCACGGCACCGCCCCCGCCGACGAGCAGCAGAGCCGTCCCGCCGGCGACCAGCCCCCTCATTGACAATCCGAACGTCCCCACACAAGCCTCCCAGAGCGTCGCCCCATCGCGAGTCCGGCGTACCCGCACAAAGGTCAGCGCTCCGCCCGCCACCGGCAAAGATCACCCATGACACCCGCCCACTTTGATGATCTTGCTGCCCGGGTCGCGGACGAGGTCCGAAGTGAAAGTGTTGGAGAGTTCCCGGGAAAACGGTCGTTTTTAACTGCGCATGAACCGGGAACCATAGTGCGGGAAAGTTTGATCACTGCCACCCCCGACGCGTCCGCAGGGAAGTGATCAAGGTGAGGCGAGCACTCGGGCTCCGGTCCCTGATCGGCATGCTGGTCGTTCTGGTGGTTCTGGCCGCGATGACCGGCTGCGGCGGAGGCGGCGGCCGGCCGGATCAAGTGCGGCTCACCTTCTGGACGTGGGTCCCGGGCATCGAGAAATCGATCGACCTGTGGAATTCCCGGAACCCGGACGTCCAGGTCGAGCTGGAGAGCATCACGGCGGGCGTGGACGGCGGCTACGCGAAGATGTTCTCCGCCGTCAAGGCGGGCGCGGCACCGGATTTGGCGCAGGTCGAATACTGGGAGATCCCCGCGTTCCTGCTCGAACAAGGGCTGGTCGAGCTGGGACGGTACGGCGCCAAGCAGCATGCCGCCGAGTTCGTGCCGTGGCAATGGCGGCAGGGCGTGTTCAACGACGGCGTGTACGCCATTCCGCAGGCGTCCGGTCCGATGGCGCTCTACTATCGCGCCGACCTGTTCCAGAAATGGGGCATCGAACCGCCCGCCACCTGGGACGCCTACGAGCAGGCCGCCCGGCGGATTCGCGGCAATGACCCGTCCGCCCGGATCGGAACGTTCCCCCCGGCCAACTCGCAGTGGTTCGTCGCGCTGGCCTGGCAGGCGGGGGCGCGCTGGTTCGGCGCCGACGGGCGATGGTCGGTGGGCATCGACGACGGCCCGACCCTCCGGGTCGCGGCGTACTGGGACAGGCTCCGCCGGGACGGGCTGATCTTCACCATGCCCGACGTCCACACCGAGTGGTACAAGGCCGTCCGCGACGGGAAGATCGTCGCCTGGCTGGGCCCGCAGTGGGGGGACGCGCTGCTCAAGGGCAACGCGCCGAACACCGCCGGGAAATGGCGGGTGGCGCCGATGCCGCAGTGGAGCACCGCCGGCAGGGCGTCCGCGAACTGGGGCGGGTCCTCGACCGCGGTGCTGCGCGGCACGCGGCATCCGCGCGAGGCGCTCCGGTTCGCGCTGTGGCTGAACACCGACCGGCGCAGCGTCGATCACCTCATCGAGGGCGGGTACGGCTGGCCCGCGGCCGCGGGGATCGCGCGGGGATCCGCGCTGGACCGCGCCGACCCGTTCTTCGGCGGCCAGCGCTACAACGACGTGTTCGCCGAGGCCGACCGGCACGTCGACACCGGATGGCGGTGGGTCCCGACCACCGCGGCGATGCTCGACTCGCTGAACATCGGGTTCACCGGCGCCGTCGGCGGCCGCGGCGATTTCGTCGGGGCCGTCCGGGCGACGCAGCGGAGCACGGTGCTCGACATGCGCCGCAAGGGCCTCACCGTCGATGACTGAGCAGCGATCGAGGAGGCGCCCATGACCCGTCCCCCAGCTCGCGGCGCACCGGGACGGCGGCACGCCCCGCTGCTGTTCTTCGGGCCGTTCGCGGTGGTGTTCCTCGCGTTCTTCATCGTGCCGATCGGATACGCGGTGTGGCAGAGCTTCACCGGCGTGCGCCGCTCCGGGCCGCTCGGGCTCGGCGGCAGCGAGACGACGTTCGCGGGGCTGAGCAACTACTCCGACGCGCTGACGCAGACGGGTTTCACCGAGAGCCTGCTGCGCATCCTGCTCTTCGGCCTCGTCACGGTCCCCTTGATGATCTTCGCGGCGGTCGTCCTGGCGCTGCTGCTCGACTCGGCGGCGGCGGTGTGGCCGCGGTTCTTCCGGACGGTCTACTTCCTGCCGTTCGGGATCCCCGGCGTGATCGCGTCGATCCTGTGGAGCTACCTGTACCTGCCGGAGCTGAGCCCGATCCTGGAGGTGCTGCAGCGGGTCGGCGTCACCGCCGAGCCGCTCGCCGGCGACTCGGTGCTGTGGGCGATCGCGAACATCGTGCTCTGGGAGTTCGCCGGCTACAACATGCTGATCATCGTCGCGCAGCTGCAGGCGGCGCCGCGGGACCTGTACGACGCCGCCCGGGTGGACGGGGCGAACGCGTGGCAGCTCGTCTGGCACCTGAAGCTGCCGCTGATCCGTCCGGCCGCCGTGCTGGCCACGGTCTTCACCATCATCGGGACGGTGCAGCTGTTCGCCGAGCCGCTGGTGCTGGAACGCGCGGCGCCCGCCGTCACGAACGACTACACGCCCAACGTGTCCGCCTACAACCAGGCGTTCACGTACAACGACTACGGCCTCGCTGCGGCGGAGGCGGTGCTGCTCGCGCTCGCGGCGTTCGTCCTCTCGTTCGGCTTTCTGCGCCTGGTGGGCCGGGCGGGCCGTCCCGGAGGCGGTGGCCGGTGAGGGGCGCGCGGGTTCTCGTCGTGGCGGTCCTCGCCGTCGCGGCCGGCTACTTCCTGGTGCCGATCTACTGGCTGGTCGTGGCGTCCACGAAGAGCAGCGACGGGCTTCTCGGCAGCTCACCGCTCTGGTTCGCCGAGCCGCGGCCGTGGCGGAACCTGATGGACCTGCTCAGCTACGACGACGGCATCTACCTGCGGTGGCTCGGCAACACGGTGCTGTACTCGGGCGTCGGCGCGTCCGCCGCCACGCTGCTCGCGGCCGGCGCCGGGCACGCGATGGCGAAGTTCGACTTCCGCGGCCGGGAGGCGGCGTTCAAGGTCGTGCTCGGCGGCGTGCTGGTGCCCACCACGGTGCTCGCGCTGCCGCTGTACCTCATGTTCAGCCGGATCGGGCTCGCCAACACGTACTGGTCGGTGCTGCTGCCCAGCGTGGTCAGCCCGTTCGGGGTGTACCTGTGCCGGATCTACTCCGAGGCGGCCGTCCCGGACGAGCTGCTTGAAGCCGCGCGGGTGGACGGCGCCGGCGAGCTGCGCATCTTCTTCACGATCGTGCTGCGCGTCATGTCGCCCGCGCTGGTCACGGTCTTCCTGTTTCAGCTCATCGGCATCTGGAACAACTTCTTCCTGCCGCTGGTGATGCTGTCCGACCCGGACCTGTACCCGATCCCGCTCGGCCTGCTGTCGTGGCAGTCGATCGTCGACCGGCAGCCGGTCCTGTACCAGCTCGCGATCGGCGGCGCGCTGGTGTCGGTGGTGCCGCTGGCCATCGCGATCGTCGTCCTCCAGCGGTTCTGGCGGACTGGACTCACGGAAGGGAGCGTCAAGGCTTGAACGTCCGGGGTGAAGGACTTGCCGCGGCCCTGCGCGCACGGCTCGGCGGGAGCATCGGCTACGGCGGCGACTACAACCCCGAGCAGTGGCCCGAGGACGTCTGGGCCGAGGACGTCCGGCTCATGGCGGAGGCGGGCGTGAACCTGGTGTCGCTCGGCATCTTCTCCTGGGCGAGTGTGCAGCCGGAACCGGAGACGTTCGACTGGGGCTGGCTGGACCGGGTGATGGACCTGCTGGCGGACGGCGGCGTCGCCGTTTGCCTGGCCACCATGACCGCCTCCCCTCCCCCGTGGCTCGCGCGGCTGCATCCGGAGACGCTGCCGGTCAGGCCGGACGGGAGCGTCCTGTGGCCTGGGGCGCGGCAGCACTTCACCCCGTCCAGCCAGGTATACCGCGACTACGCGACCCGCCTGGTCGAGCGGCTGGCGACCCGGTACGGCGGCCATCCCGCGCTCGCCGCGTGGCACGTCGGCAACGAGTACGGCTGCCACGTGTCCGACTCGTACGGGGAGGTCGACGCGGTGGCGTTCCGCGACTGGCTGCGCCGCCGCTACGGGACGATGGACGCCCTGAACGAGGCGTGGTCGACGACGTTCTGGTCGCAGCGGTACGCCGCATGGGACGAGATCAACCCGCCCCGCCAGGCCCCGACCTTCCCCAACCCCGCCCACCGGATCGACTTCCGCCGTTTCTCGTCCGATGCGCTTCTGCAATGCTTCCTGGCTGAAAAGGAGGTGCTGCGGCGCGTCACACCAGACGTCCCGGTAACGACGAACTTCTTCCCTCTACGAGACACGCTCGACCTGCACGCATGGGCGCCGCACCAAGACGTGGTCTCCTACGACTCCTATCCGGACCCCGCCGACCCCGGCGCCCATGTCGCCGCCGCGTTCGCCTTCGACCTGATGCGGTCGCTGAAGGACGGCGCGCCGTGGCTGCTCCTCGAACAGGCGCCCACGGCGGTGAACTGGCGGCGCGTCAACCGGCCGAAGGCGCCGGGCCAGATGCGGCTGTGGTCGTGGCAGGCGGTCGGGCGCGGCGCCGACGCGGTGATGTTCTTCCAGTGGCGGGCGTCCCGCGGCGGCGCGGAGAAGTACCACTCGGCGATGGTGCCGCACGCGGGCACCGGGACCCGCACGTTCCAGGAGGTCCGCGAGCTCGGACGGGAGCTGGCCGGCATCCCGGAGATCGCCGGTGCCAGAGTCCGCGCGCAGGTCGCGCTGGTGCTGGACTGGCCGAGCTGGTGGGGGCTGGAGCAGGAAAGCCACCCGTCCACGCTGCTGCGGCAGCGGGAGGCGAGCCTCGCGCACTACGCGCCGCTGTTCGCCGCCGGTGTGACGTGCGACGTCGTCCGGCCGTCCGCGGATCTGTCGGGGTACCGGCTGGTCGTCGTCCCCAACCTGTACATGATCACCGAGCCGGACGCGGCGAACCTGGCGGGCTTCGTCGGCGGCGGCGGCCGTCTGCTGGTGTCGTTCTTCTCCGGCGTGGTCGACGACCGCGACCGCGTCCACCCCGGCGGCGTCCCCGGACCGCTGGCCGACGTCCTCGGCCTGCGGGTCGCGGAGTTCTGGCCGCTGGCGAACGGCGAGCACGTCGACGTCGAGGAGGCCGAGCCCGGCTGGTTCGACGGCGGCGCGGCGCGCGGTTCGCTGTGGTCGGAGGAGGTCCGGCTGGACGCGGCGTCCCCGCTGGCCACGTTCGCCTCCGGCGTTCTGGCGGGACGCCCCGCCGCCGCCCGCAACCACTTCGGCAGCGGCACCGCCTACTACCTCGCCACCCGACCCGCCCCTGCCGCGATGGCCTCCGCACTCGGCCGGATATGCCGGGAGGCGGAGGCCACGCCAGACCTCCCGAACCTCCCCGAAGGCGTCGAAGCCGTCGTCCGCCACACCGAGACCGGCGTCCGCTTCGCGACCGTGCTCAACCACAACGACGAGCCGGTGACCGTGCCGCTGCCTCCCGGCGGCGTCGATCCACGCGACGGCACGGACGTCGTCCCGCCGTATGAACTCGACGCCAGGGGCGTCCTAGTCGTCAGGTATCCGGCATGAAACTGTTCGACGGCAAGTGCGCCGTGGTGACGGGCGCCGCGTCGGGCATCGGCGCTGCGATCGTCGACCGCTTCGTGGCCGAGGGCGCCACCGTGATCGCCGTCGACGTCGCCGCGGACCCGCTTCGCGACATCACAGCAGCCCGCGCCGCCGTCCACCCGGTCCTGGGCGACGTCTCGAAGACCGACACCTGGGCACTCGTGGCGGGCCTGGCCCGCGACGAGATCGGCCGCCTGGACGTCCTGTGCTCCAACGCCGGGATGAGCATCCACGCACCGGCACACGAACTCGCCGAGGACGACTGGGACAGGCAGCTCGCCATCAACCTCAAGGCCGCCTACCTCGGAGTCAAGTCATGCGTCGAGCTGCTGGCCGCTAACGACGGCGCGGTCGTCCTCACGTCATCTGTGCACGCCACAGTGGGACTGCCGGGACGCCCCGCCTACGCCGCGGCCAAGGGCGGCCTATGTTCACTGGGCCGCCAGCTGGCAGTGGAGTACGGGCCACGCGTGCGCGTCAACACCGTCCTCCCAGGACCGATCCTGACCCCCGCCTGGGACGGCATCGACGACGAGGCCCGGCGCCGCAGCGTCGCGGGCACCGCGGCCGGCCGCTTCGGCCGCCCCGACGAGGTGGCCGCCGCGGTGGCCTTCCTCGCCTCGCCCGAAAGCTCCTACATCACCGGGGCGAGCCTGCTCGTGGACGGCGGCTGGACCGCCGCGAAGGACTCCGCATGAAGATCGCCAGGGTGGAGACGTTCCCGGTCCCGCCGCGCTGGCTGTTCTGCCGGATCGAGACCGACGACGGCCTGGTCGGCTGGGGCGAACCGGTGGTGGAGGGCCGCGCCGAGGTGGTCCGCGCCGCGGTGGCCGTCCTGGCCGAACAGCTGATCGGACGCGACCCGCTGCGCATCGAGGACCACTGGCAGGTCCTCGCCAAGGGCGGCTTCTACCGGGGCGGGCCGGTGCTGTCCAGCGCGCTCGCGGGGCTGGACCAGGCGCTGTGGGACATCGCAGGCAAAGCCCGCGGCGTGCCGGTGTACGCGCTGCTCTGCGGCCCTGTGCGCGACCGCGTCCGCATGTACGCCTGGGTCGGCGGCGACGAGCCCGCGGCCCTCGCGGACGGCATCGCGGCCCGCATGGAGCAGGGGTTCACGGCCGTCAAGATGAACGCGTCCGGAAGGATGCCGCCGCTCGCCGGCCGTGCCGCCATGACCGCTGTGGTCGACCGGGTGGCCGCCGCCCGCGAGGCGCTCGGCCCGGACCGCGACGTCGCGATCGACTTCCACGGCCGCCTCACCCCGGCGGACTCCCGCCGCCTCCTCCCCCTGCTGGACGACCTGCACCCCCTCTTCGCCGAGGAACCGGTGCTGCCCGACAGCCCGCACCTCCTCCGCGACGTCGTCACCGCCAGCAGCGTCCCCATCGCCACCGGCGAGCGGCTCTACTCGCGCTGGGACTTCCGGCCCGCGCTCGAAGCGGGCGTCGCGGTCGTCCAGCCGGACGTCTCGCACGCCGGCGGAATCTCGGAGACCCGCCGGATCGCCGCACTCGCCGAAGTGTGGGGAGCCCACCTGGCCCCGCACTGCCCGCTAGGCCCGCTCGCCCTCGCGGCCAGCCTGCAGGTCGCGTTCGCCACCCCGAACTTCCTGATCCAGGAACACTCCATCGGCATCCACTACAACACCGGCGCCGACCTGCTCGACTACGTCCTCGACCCGGCGGTCTTCCAGTTCACCGAGGGCCACGCCGCGCCGCCGTCCGCCCCCGGCCTGGGCGTCCGCATCGACGAGACCGCCGTCCGCCGCGCCGCCCGCACGGACCACGCCTGGCGCAACCCGACCTGGCGCCACAAAGACGGCGGCTTCGCCGAATGGTGACGGGTGTGGACCGGCCCTGGCCGTTCCGGCTCCTTTACGCCTGGCGAAGCGCGATGAGTTTTGAGCAAACCGGCGGTCTGAGTGTGAGCGATCACGCACGGAGCACGAGCTGATCGATCGGCTCGAGTTACCCATCCCTGGAGGGAAGCAGCAATGGCCTCACTGGTTCTGAAAATGTCGGTCTCACTGGACGGCTACGCGGCACCGGTGGACGGGAGCGGCGACTGGATCGCCGCGGGAGGCTCCGATGACGCCATGAGCTGGCTAGTCGAGACCTTGAGCAAGGCCGGCGCGCACCTCATGGGCGCCACCTCGTACGCGGCGATGGCCGCCTACTACCCCAGCAGCTCCGCGCCGTTCGCCAAGCCGATGAACGAGATCCCCAAGGTCGTGTTCTCCGACTCGCTCACCTCCGCCGACTGGGGCGAGACGACGATCGTCACCGGAGACCTGGCCGAAGCCATCACGCGGCTCAAGAAAGAGCACTCCGACGGATACCTGCTCGCCCACGGCGGGGTCCGATTCGCCCGATCGCTGGTCGCGACCGGCTTGATCGACGAGTACCACCTTCTCGTCCACCCCGTCATCCTGGGCGCGGGCGAGCGGATCTTCCCCGCACCGCTCACCCTAGGGCCGATCAGGACCACCGCCTTCAGCGGCGGAGCCGTCGCCCACGTCTTCGCAGCACACCCGTGACCGAGCCTGCCCGGCAATCAGGAAGCTGACGACCTCAAGGCCGGGGTCAAATCTTGTACGAACACGAATCCAATTCACCGACGTGGGACCACGATTCACTGGAAGGTGGGCCCAGGACTCATCGTCATTTTCGGCACGTGCGGCGGGACCCGGAGGCAAGGCGGCTCCGAGGCCCGCCGCGTCGTGACCTAGGAGCGGCTCAACCGTTCCCGATACCGGCGTCCGGGGATCCGATCGGGGCGATCGGGGAGTTCACCGAGATCGGGGCGACGACCGGAACGTCCGTGTCCACCGCGCCCTTTTCGATGGTCCCGGTCACCGGGGCATCCGCGTCCACCGCGCCCTTCTCGACGGTGCCGGTCACCGGGGCGTCCGTGTCCACGGCGCCCTTCTCGACGGTGCCGGTCACCGGGGCGTAGACCAGAGGAGTGCCGGGCAAGACGTCCGAGGCCATCGCGGGCCCGGCCATCGCCAGGACTCCGACGGTGCCAAGTGCCACTACCGTGGCCTTCACGAGTCGCATCGGGGGGTTGACCTTTCTTGGTTGTCAGACATGGTCATGCCGAACGAAAGCGAGACGACGATCGTCTACTCACCGCGCTCGACTGATCACGGACGGTATCAGCCCAGCTTTGCTGACGGCACCTAAAGCGGGAAACTTCGACACTGCGTACGGTCTGCATTCCGACGCCGTTATTGCAGTCGAGGTATCTGTCCGAGCGGTGTATCTCAAGGGCGAGCATCTGAGCGCACGAGCCGGAAAGCGACGTGCGGAGGCACCCTCGGCCCGCTGCTGATCGTCCAGCCACACCAGCCCGTCTACGACGGGGATCGTTGAGAAAGGCCCGGCAGGCGGTCGAGGCATGGTTCAAAGCCGCCCGCACGGATCCCACCGCCGCCCGCCAGATCCTGAAGCTGCTCACCTGGTACAGCCGGTCCCGGGAGTCCTGTGACCGGCACGCGACTTCATGATCCGCAAGGGCATCCCGCCGACTTCCTCCTCGCCCCTGAGCCCGGCCGGCTCGTAGGGGAAGGCGCTGCGCAGGGCCTGGCTGATCTGGTCCTGGACGAACTCTTTCAGCTCCGGGTCGCGTCGGATCCTGCGCCGCTTGGAGCACCCGCCGCACTGCCGCGCGCCGCTGGGCGGGAAGGACCGTTACGTGCCGGTGCGCGGGTCGCGGTTGCGGCGAACCTCGCGGCTGACGGCGGACGGTGGACGGGGCACGGCCGAGTTCCTCTGCGATCGTGCAGAGCGAGCTGCCGGCCTGGAGCACCTCGGCGATCAAGACCCGCTCGTCCTCCGACGAGAACCGCTCCGAGACAGTCCGTCATCGGGGCTGCTCGGTGCATAGAGATGCATAGATGCGCCCGCGCCCGGTCGGGTCGACCTCCTGCGTCCGTTCCTCCGGCGAGTGCCGGTCCTTTCGGCGCCCGGGCCTGCGGTTGATCCCGAGCTCATGGCGCGCGCATTGGTCACGCTTGGGCTTGCTCCGCGGTGAGGTGTTCAGGATCTGACCGTTTCCCATGCGGCGCTGGAGAGGAAGTAGGTGTCGTAGAGCTCCTGGACGTCCAAGAGGCTTTCGGGCGGCACTTTTCCGTAGGCGATGCGCTCCAGGTGGCGGAAGTACTCGAAGCGTTCGACGCCGGGGGTGATGACGATGAGGATGTCGGCGTCGTCGCCCGGCGCGGCGGCGAAGGCGTGCGGCGCGCCGGGCGGCACGATCACGAGGTCGCCGCGCTCGGCGGTGACGACCTGGTCGCCTGACAGGAGCTGGGCGGTGCCGTCCAGCATGTAGAACAGCTCGGCGGAGTTGTCGTGGCGGTGCGGTTTGGCGCCGTCGGCGCCGTCGGCGAGGGTGACGCGCTGGGTCGACAGCGTGCCGCCAGTGGAGCTGCTGTCGGCCAGCAGCCGGATGGTGGTGGGGGCTTGGCCGATGACTTCGGCCTCGGCGGCGCGGACGATGACGGCCTGGTCGAAGTCCGGCGTGAGCTGGGACATGGCGCTGACTCCTTGGCGAGCGAGTGGGTTGGGGTTGTCGAGGGTTTCAGATGGCGAACAGCAGGGCGGCGCTGATGAGCACGGCGATGGCGGTGGCGAAGTGGATGCCGAACGCCACGGCCTTGGTGCCGCCGTGTCGCAGGACGATGAGGGTGTCGCCCAGCGGGGCGATGGCGACGACGAGCATGTACAAGGCGGCGGCTTGCGGGCTGGAGAAGGCGAGCAGGGCCGCGCCGAGGACGCCGAAGGTGAGGTCGCGTAGGCCCTTGATGGTCAGGTAGGCGTCGTCGCCGTCTTGTTTGGCGGGGACGCCGTAGCCGGCGGCGGCGGGGCGGGGGGCCGTCAGGAACCGCAGGCCGATGAAGGCGACCATGGCGACCAGGATGCTGGCGAGTGTGTAGGCGATCGGGCTGAGCATGGGGATCTCCATGGGTTAGCAGTGCTAGGAACGAGAACGACACTAGCAGATCGTTGGCAGAGTATCTATCACTGCTAGAATCGGGAGCATGTCGATCCAGGCGCGCCGGGAGCGCGAGCGGGCAGAGCGGGAGCAGTTGATCGTCACGGCGGCCCGGGAGCTGGCCGAATCCGAGGGATGGGACGCGGTGACCACCCGCCGGCTGGCCGCCGAGATCGAGTACAGCCAGCCGGTCCTCTACAGCCACTTCAAGGGCAAGAGCGCCATCATGGCCGCCGTCGCCGTCGAGGGCTGCGCCGATCTGGCCGCCGAACTGCACGCGGCCCGGACCGCGGCACCGGGACCGCAGGAGGCCCTGGCCGCAGTCGGCGCGGCGTACGCGGCGTTCGCCGAGCGCAGGCCCGCGCTGTACGACGCGATGTTCACCCACGCCAGCGACCTGCCGTTCGCCACCCCGCAGGCTCCACCGCCCCTGAAGCAAGCTTTCGGCGAGCTGGTGGAGGCCCTGCGGCCGCTCGCGGGCGACGATGATCTCCCGACGCTGACCGAGACGTTCTGGAGCGGCCTGCACGGGCTGATTACCCTGATGCGCAGCGGCCGCCTGCCCCGCGACGACCACGACAACCGCCTGACCATCCTCATCAACCGCTTCGCCCGCTGACCGGACACCTCCCACCCCCGGACGGTCCCGAGAAACACCGGCACAAGACCGAGCGGCGGACGCACCCCGTGGTGATGCCGAGCCTCAGAGGCGACAGCGCACTCTGTCCGGCCCGGTGTTGTTCAACGGCCTGGCCCGTCCCGCCAGGCACCGGCGCTACGGGGAGCCGACTCGATCGGCGGGGCGCTGGCCTAGGCTCACCGAGCCCGTCAGCTGCCCGAAACATTGAGAACCGTCCACTGGACGCGGGATGACTAGTTCGAGCAACCCGAAGGTGGCGATGCCGCTCGCCCTCGCCATGCTCATCGAGAATCTGATGGCGGGGATGAGGGAGAACGGCGCGGACGTCGACGCCCTTTGGTTCGCCCGCCGCGAGGATGTCCACGTATCCGCAGATGGCGGGACCGAACCCGCGCTGTCAGCCTAGGAAATCGAGACCTGACCGCGCAGTGGCGCTTGCTCAGCAGACGCCGGTCAGTGTCCGATCGGTTTGGCGTGCGTTCGGCCGTGGCGCGGCGGCACGAGGGATAGGTCTTCGTTTCGGGGCGTGTCATCTGGTGCCGGGGAATCCCGACGACAACGTGATGACAAACGATCGAGGCCCTGGCCGGAGTATGTTCCGATCAGGGCCTTGACCTGGGATTTCTCGGTGGAGCTGAGGGGATTTGAACCCCTGACCCCCTCGATGCGAACGAGGTGCGCTACCGGACTGCGCTACAGCCCCGAGGACTCCGTAAGGTTAGCAAACTTCGGGGGCTGGTCGCGCACGGGTTATCCGGGGCGGACGCGCGCACGGGTCATTCGCCGACGGCGCGGCGGTCGTCGGCGTACTGGTCGAAGACCTCCTCGGGGGTGAGGAGTTCGATGATCTCCGCGATCTCCGTGGGCTCGGCGGACTCGGCGGCGCGGCGGGCTTCCAGGGCCTTGGCGCGGGCATCCGCGGCGGCGGCGCGGCGGCGGGCGGTGTCCATGCCCACGGCTACGCGGAGGAGGGCCAGGTGGCCGGCCATGAGGACGGCCGGGGGCATGGTGATCCACCAGGGGGCGAGGCCGGACGCGACGACGGCCGCGGCGGTGAGGACGAGGGCCGTGAGCCCCGTGGTGCGGCGGCGGCGCCGGGCGATCACGGTGGCGCGGGTCGTCCGGCGGCGGGGACGCGGCTCCGGGACCTCCTCGGGCTCCTCTTCCTGCGACTCGTCCTCGACGGGGGTCTCGTCGGAGCGCTTGTGGAGGAGCCGGGTGATGCCGGTCGTCTCGGTGTCGCGGCGCAGCCACATCGGCACGAGGACGATGCCCCAGACGGCGACAATGGCGAGATACAGGACCGCGCTGCTCATCGGCCCCACCGTCCCAGGGCACGCTCGACCGGCGGGCCGACTTTCGGCGCGCGAACGTGCAATGGGAGCAGGGTCACGCCCCGCACGGTACGAGGGGCTGTCAGAGGTTGACGAGCATAAGGGGCGGTGTGTCGCGAGATCGATCTCGCCGTTACTCTCCGTTTGCCCGGCCTTGTCGGCCGCAGGATTCTTACGGAGAGAAAGTCACGGCGGACTCAAGTGTGCCGGGGAAATGCCTGTTTGCGCTCGGCGAGCCAGCGTGCGCGCAGTCCGCCGGGAACGTCCTCGACGGTCAGGGCATAGCAGATGTGGTCGCGCCACGCTCCGTCGATGTGCAGATGGCGGCGGCGAATTCCCTCTTCCCGGAATCCGAGTTTTTCGACGACGCGGCGGCTCGCGGTGTTCTCGGGACGGATATTGGCTTCCAGGCGGTGGAGGCCGACGGTGAAGAAACAGTGGTCGACGGCGAGGGCGACGGCGGTGGGAATGACGCCGCGTCCGGCGACCTGCCGGTCGACCCAGTAGCCGATCTGGGCGGAGCGGGCCGAGCCCCAGACGATGGCGCCGATGGTGAGCTGCCCGGCGAATTCGTCCTCGTGGGTGACGACCCAGGGAAGGGCGAGGCCCTGGCGGGCTTCGCGGCGCATGGTGTGGACCATGCTGAGGTACGGTCCGAGACCGCTGCGGAAAAGCGGCGTCTCCGGATTGGTGGGCTCCCAGGGGCGGAGCCAGTCGGCGTTGCGCACGCGCAGCTCTCGCCAGACGGCGGAGTCGCGGTGCCGGAGCGGGCGCAGCCCGACGGCCCCCTCCGTCAGGGTGACCGGCCATCCCCGCAAACGTTCCACGCTTCCATGATTCCCTGGTCGGACGTCTGGACGCCATCAATTGTCACCGAGAAATCGGGCACGCGGGACGTTCGTGCTCCGTTCGTCACACGCGGATGCCGCGTTTCATGACCCAGGCGATGCGGAGGTCTTCGTCCAGGACCGCCAGGTCTGCGTCCTTGCCTGTTTCGAGGGATCCGACACGTGAGGAGATGCCGAGCGCGCGCGCCGGGGTGAGCGACGCGGCTTCGGCCGCCTGGTGGATGGGCACGCCGACGTCTCGAACCGCCCGGCGGAACGCGTCCTCCATGGTGATGGTGCTGCCCGCGATGGACGTCCCGCCAGCGAGGATGGCGCGGCCGTCGCGGACCTCGACGTCCATCCCGCCGAGGCTGTAGTCGCCGTCGCCCATCCCGGCCGCCGCCATCGCGTCGGTGATCAGGGCGACGCGCGACGGTCCGGCGGCCGCGAACGCCAGGCGCACGACGGCCGCCTCGACATGGACGCCGTCGTTGATCAGCTCGACGGTGACGCGGGGGTCGTTCACCGCGGCGGCGACCGGGCCGCCCTCGCGGTGGTGCAGCGGCCGCATCGCGTTGAACAGGTGCGTCGCCACGCGCGCTCCCGCGTCGAACGCGGCCCGGGCCGTCGCGCCGGGGGCGTCGGTGTGGCCGACGGCGGCGATCACACCGGTGTCCGCGGCCTCCCGGACGAGGTCGAGCGCGCCCGGCAGTTCCGGCGCCAGGGTGATCATGCGGACATGACCGCGCCCGAGCCGGACGAGGCGGTGGAACTCGGCGAGGTCGGGCGCGCGCAGGAGGGACGGGTTGTGGGCGCCGCAACGGTCGCGGGCAAGGTAGGGGCCCTCCAGGTGGACGCCGGCGATCACGCCGTCGGCGGCGAGGTCCGCGAGGCTTGCGACGGCGGAGGCGAGGTCGTCCGGGGCGCCGGTGACGAGGCTCGCGATCGTGGTCGTCGTCCCGTGCGCCAGGTGGTATCCGGCGGCGCTGCGTACCTCGTCGGGCCGTCCGAGCTGGTAGGACGCGCCCGCCCCGCCGTGGACGTGCATGTCCACGAATCCGGGGACGATGTGGCGTCCGCCGAGATCGATCACCTCCTCGCCCGGGGCCGATGCCGTTTCCACGATCTTGCCGTCCGAGATGTGCAGGTCGCCGCGGTGGACGCCGTCCGGCAGGACGATCCGGGCGTCGGTCAGGACGGTCATCGATCTCCCTTTGGGGGCTTCCCGGGCGTGAGGGCGCTTGGCCGGGGCGGCGCTTTTCGGGTGAGGGTCGGGCAGGCGGACGGGGTGTGGAACGTCCATGATCTCGCAGAGCCGACCGACCCTCGCAGGCGGCGCTCCCGGTGTTCGCGGTGTTCGCGGGAACCGGGCTCGGGTGTGATCGTTGATGGCGGGTGCATGGCGGGAATGTGCAGGTAAATCCGGAGATGCTCGGGGCTAGAATCCCCTGATGCAGATGCTCCCGCAGGTCCGTCCGCTGGAAGGGGGACCGGTGTGAGTCGGCACGAGCGCTGGAACGCACTGCTCGAACTTCTCGCGGACGCCGGGCGGCTGACCGTCGAGGACGCGTCCCGGCGAATGGACGTCTCGGCCGCGACGATCCGCCGCGACTTCGACCAGCTCGCGCAGCAGCAGATGCTGACGCGCACCCGCGGCGGCGCCGTCGCGCAGAGCGTCAGCTACGACCTGCCGCTGCGCTACAAGGCGGCGCGGCACGCGTCCGAGAAGCAGCGGATCGCGGCGGCGACCGCCGAGCTGGTCAGGCCGGGCTCGATCATCGGGCTGAACGGCGGGACGACGACGTCCGAGGTCGCGCGGGTCCTCGCCACCCGCGCCGACCTGCACGGCGATGGCTCCTCGCCGTCGCTGACGATCGTGACGAACGCGCTCAACATCGCCAACGAGCTGGCCGTCCGGCCCCATGTGAAGATCGTCCTGACCGGCGGGGTGCCGCGCCCGCAGTCGTACGAGCTGACGGGCCCGCTCGCCACCGGCATCTTCGATCGGGTGACGCTGGACGTGGCGATCCTCGGGGTGAACGGGGTGGCGACGCCGCACGGCGCGACCTGCCACAACGAGGGCGAGGCCGACGTGAACCGGCGGATGGCCGAGCGTGCCGACCGGGTGGTCGTGGTGGCGGACGGCTCCAAGATCGGGCGCCGCGCCTTCGCCCGGATCTGCGCCACCGACGAGATCGACGTCCTGGTGACGGACGGGACCATCGGCGACGCGGACATGACCGCCTTCACCGAAGCCGGCATCCGCGTAATCATCGCCTAGCCGCAGGAAGACCCTGACCCCTGGAATCCGCCCCCGGCGCGGGCGGGCCTGGCCGCGGGTGGCCCTGGTCCGACGCGCGGGTAGGCCTAGCACGGCGCGGGTGAGGCCAAGCCCGACGCGGGCGAGACCTAGCCCGGCACGGGTGGGGCATGGCCCGGTGGGGGTGGGGCCTAGGCCGTGTCTGACAAAACACCGCCGCACAGCGGCGGTGTTTTGTTTGATGGTGTGTGTGGTCCGTCGTGGTGAGTTGACCGAAGCCGCCTGGGCGGCGATTGAACCGTTGTTGCCGGTGACCGA